>NZ_JACIAZ010000002.1:0-1272096 GCF_014195045.1 Rhizobium sp. BK591 | reverse complement strand
CCGTCTTTCCCATCCCGCAAGACGGCAACGTCGAGGAATGCTCAAATCAGCTTGACGGATGGAATGCGATTAGACAACCACCAGTGATGCGAGCCATCGATCTGCACGAGCTCACCAAAGCAATCGCGCCGGCCACGCGGCTGGAAAACCCGCTTCTTACGCTCGCGTCGCGAGACCCATATGCCGGCCTCTGTCATCCATTGTCGTAACGTCTCCTTGGCGAGCGAGATGTGATGCAGTTCGATCAACTTCTCGCGCGCCAGCGTCGGGCCAAAATCGAGATAGCGTTCGCGGATCAGGTCTAGCGCCGCATTGCGAAACTCCTCGCTGTGGCGCCGATTGCTTGGCCGTGATCGCTTCTTCGAAACCAACCCGGCTGCACCGGAACGGTCATAGGCCTGCAGCAGCCTGTGCACCTGACTTCGGCTGAGCCCAAGCAGCTCAGCGGCCTGGACCACGCTCAGGCGCTGATCACGGATCTTTTGAATAACTTCGAGGCGATGCAATTCTTTCTGCGACATGGTGATCAAACAGGACATGACGACTCCGACCGCTCATGGTCTCGACCAGGCTGAAGGTCGTCATCCTTGCTCCCAACGTTGGCATTGACCAGCGCATCGAGAGGCGAGACTGTCGCATCTCTAACTGGCCCAACTGTCGCATTACTAAATAGCCCTGTGAGTTCATGGCGAACCGCGACTTGCGGAGCACTTCAAGCTATCCGGCATGTCTCATCTGGGCGAGCAATTTCTTTCGAAAGACCTCTGCCGGTGTTCGGTAGCCGAGGCATTTCCGCGGTGTTGAGTTCAGCCGGTTGCAGACCGCAGGAAGGTCTGCGTCCGTCACCGACAAGGGATCGACCTCTCTCGAAAGCCATTTGCGAACTCGCCCATTGGTGTTTTCGACGGTGCCTTTCTGCCAAGGCGATTGCGGATCGCAGAACCAGGTCTGGGTGCCGATGTTTGCTTGCAGATACGGCCAGTCGGTGAACTCGGTGCCGCGATCGAATGTGATCGAGCGGCGGGCAAGATGGGGCAGGGATTGCAGCGCGCGGATCAGCCCGTCCATGACAGGCCGGGATTGCCGATCGTTGTTGCGAAGGAAGATCGCAAAGCGGCTGACCCGTTCGACGAGCGATGTCACGTTGGCCTTGCCGAATTTCTTGCGGAACTGGATCAGGTCGCATTCCCAGTGCCCGAACTGCTTGCGATCGGCAACGACGTCCGGGCGGCGCAGGATGTTCAATTCCGGGCTGAAGCGCTGACCGTGTCGACGTCGAGCATGCCGCGGCCGGCGCCTGGCCCGGTGTTCCGGCAGGTGCCGCCACAGCTTGATCGCATGACCGTCCGAGGAATAGGCGAACTTATAGATCGTCTCATGGCTGACGGAGATCGGATGGCGCTCAAGCTGCAATCGGCCAGCGATCTGTTGTGGCGACCAGCCATGCATGATGCGCTCGATCACCGATTGGCGCAGCTGCGAGAACCGGGCAAGTTTGCGCAGCTTGGTACGCCGTTCTCGCGCCATGTCATGGGCCGTCACGCAGTAATAGCCGTTGAGATCCGGTATCAGCTTGTCGACGAACGTGTTGCGCTTGAGCTCACGAAAGATCGTTGAGCGATGTCGGTGCAGCTTCTCGGCGATCACGTCAACGCTGATGCCGGCCGTCCGCCAGCGAGCGATCTTGCGGCGTTCATCCAGGTCGATATGGGAGTAGGTGTGTCTCATTGCGCTTTCCTTGCGAGCGATAACCGATTGGCATCTTTCGCAAGTCGCACTTCATCCTTGAACCCACCCCCCTACAGTGATTTACGACATAATCCGCTATTATGGAACACCTTCGACCGTCTCGGGAGCAAGCTGCGCCTTTTCGCCCATAGAGCGCACCCAGCAGCTTGCCAACGGGTCCATCGTCTGCGATCGGGTAGTACTTTGGCTTCACCGCTCGAAACCAATAGCGGCCGTCGGCGCCGGTCCGGCCCTTCGCCGCCAGATAGGTGGCGAGGCGACGGTCAGCACCCGCGTTTCCAGCCACAAGCGTAATGACATGGTGGAGTCCGGCTGTACCCGAAGGCACCTAGCAGCCCAGCGAAGGCACCAGAAACTAGAGGGTGCTCGTCCGCTATGGCGATCTTTTTGAGCTGGCAACCGCATACACGAGCATTTGACTCAAAAGTAGTCGGGTAACCATCCCGGATTCCTTTCAGTTGCTCAGTTTCCTTCGGCCCACGTCCCAATCAACATTGTCATGAAGCGCTCGGCCGCGGGCGAAAGCGTCCCACCGCGACGACGCACAATGCCGATCGTTCGTGAGATTTGAGGATTGCCAATAGGTCTCGTGACGAGGAACGGGTGCTCTTCCTGTGGTGTGGCGAGTTTAGGCAGAACCGAAATTCCAAGCCCCGCTTCCACCAAACCAAGCGATGTCGAAAGATGTGTGACTTCATAGGACCAGCGCAGTTTCAGGTTCGACTTCGCCAGCGCGGCGTCAAGAAGCGTACGGTTGCCGCTGGACCGGTGAACTGTGATCAGTTGATAGGGCGCCAGATCGTCCCATTCGAGTTCGCTCTTCGCTGCCAGCGGATGATCCTTGCGTGCCGCCAGCACGAATGGATCTTCGATGAGCCTCTCGAAGATGAGGTCGGGATCTGAAAAGCCCATGATATTAATGCCGAACTCGACTTCCCCACGGGCGACTGCCTGCAGTCCGTCGGTGGCCGGGAGATCGAGAATGCGAAAACGAATGTTCGGATACTCGGCGCTGAATTGCTTGATGACGGTCGGCAAAAAATAGAAAGCAGCCGTCGGCAGACATGCGATTGTCACGAGGCCGCTGCGCTGAGATCCGACATCGCGCACCGCAAACAGCGACGTGTCGAACTCCTCAAGCATTCGTCGCACCAAAGGTATCAGTTCCGCGCCAAGGGCGGTTGTCGAGACATGACGCGTGGTGCGCTCGAGCAAAGGCGCCCCGATTGCCAGCTCGAGCTTCTGAATTCGACGACTGAGCGCCGGCTGGGACAGATTGAGCGCTTCGGCAGAGCGGTGGAAGTTTTCCAGTTCGACGACCGACAGAAACGCGCGCAGATCCAGTATCTCGCAATTGATGCTCATAACGCATCATTCCCTCTGATATTCGCATTTCCCATATCAATCATTTTGCCGCTTACTGCAACAAAGAAGCTGATTGATATATAAATCACATCAGTATGCGGGTACAACCATGAACGACCTGATTTCCATTCCCTGCGTTCTGATGCGAGGCGGCACCTCCAAAGGACCGTTCTTTCTCGCATCCGATCTTCCATCGGATTCGCGGCAACGCGATCAGATCCTGCTTTCAGTCATGGGTTCGGGTCACCCTCTGCAGATTGACGGTATTGGCGGCGGCAACCCCGTCACCAGCAAGGTTGCCATCGTCGGCCCGTCAACTGTGTCCGATGCTGATGTCGATTATCTGTTCGCCCAAGTCCGCATCGATCAGCAGTTCGTGGATATCTCGCCCAACTGTGGAAACATGCTTGCGGCCGTCGGGCCGTTCGCGATCGAGGCCGGACTGGTCAAGGCGGCGACGGGCGTAACCCGCGTGCGCATTCACAACGTCAATACCGGCAAACTCATCGAAGCGGAGGTTCCGACCCCCGATGCCCGCGTTGCCTACATGGGAGATGCCTCGATCGACGGCGTGCCGGGCAATGCGGCACCGATCGCGCTGACCTTCATGGATGCGGCCGGGGCACGCACAGGCAAACTTTTCCCGACCGGCAACCCGTGCGACACGATTGATGGCATCGATGTGACCTGCATCGATTGCGCCATGCCGATGATGCTGCTCGAAGCCGCCGCCCTCCGTGTGACGGGAAACGAACCTGCAGCCGAGCTTAACGCCAACGGCGCAATGCTGCACCGACTCGAAACGCTACGGCTTGAGGCTGGCCGTCGTATGGGCATGGGCGATGTCAGCAACCAGGTCACGCCCAAACCGGTGTTGATCTCCACTCCCAACAAGGGCGGAGATCTCGGCGTGCGCTATTTCATGCCGCACCAATGCCACCCGTCTCTTGCAACAACCGGCGCGGTTGGGATTGCCACGGCCTGCATCAGCGACGGAACCGTCGCTGCGCAACTGATCGGCAATCGCAAGCCGCCGGTCATCCTCGTTCTCGAACATCCAAGCGGTCGTTTGGAAGTAAAACTGGATACCCGCGACGGCAAGACAGTTGCCGGAATCCTGCGGACGGCCCGACGCCTCTTCGAGGGCCGGGTCTTTGCAAAACCTATCGCGCAAGTGGTTTGCGCTGCATAATCGGAAGTGGTTGCCGGGAGGGCGCCACGCATCAGGGAGGAATACACATGCGCAAACTTATACTCGCCCTTGCGGCAACGGTCGCTTTTGCCGGTTCGGCTTTTGCGGAACCTGTGCGCATCAGCGTCGGGTCCTACAACCTCAACAACCTGCCCTTCCCGGTCGCAGCTGGCCTAGGTCTTTACGAGAAGGAAGGTCTTGAGGTGACCGTCGAAAACTTCGCATCTGGCGGCTCCAAGACGCTGCAGGCGCTTGTTGCCGGCTCCACGGATATCGCTGTCGGCTTCTACGACCATACGATCCAGATGCAGTCGCAGAACAAGGCGGTGGTCGGCTTTGTCCAGCTTGCGCGCAATTCTGGCCTGGTTCTGGCCGGCGGGAAAAACTCATCCTTCGATCCGACCAAGCCGGAAACGATCAAGGGCGCGAAGATCGGCATCACCGCACCGGGATCATCTTCCGACTTCTTCGTGCGCTACTACCTGCAGCGCAACAATCTTTCGGCCGACGACATCTCGCTGATCGGCGTCGGTTCCGGCGCGGCCGCAGTCGCGGCCCTCGAGCAAGGTAAAGTGGATCTTCTGGTCAACTACGATCCCGCCGCGACCTTTATCGAGGCAAAGGGTGTCGGCAAGATTTTGATCGACGCCCGCAGCGACGAGGGAGCCAAGGAGATCTATGGCGGAATTTATCCGACCGCCGTCCTCTATGCGACAGAGGCCTATATCGATGAGAACCCGGAAACCATCCAGAAGGTCACGAACGCGACCGTCAAGGCACTGGCATGGATGAACACACATAGCGCGGAAGAGATTGTCGAAAAACTGCCGGAAGAATTCATCTCCGGCGACCGGGACACCTATGTGAAGGCCGTCCAGAATGCCAAGCCGATTTTCTCGGTGGACGGCAAGTTCAGCGAGACCGACACGCAGACGCCGTTGGCCGTCCTCAAGAGCTTCAACGAAAAGGTTGCTGCCGCAACAATCGATCTTTCCAAAACCTACACGAACGCTTTCGTGGACAAGGTAACGGATAAGACCACCAATTGATCCTAGGAGGAGGCCATGTCTTTGGCTGTCGTAAACCCCATGCCTATCCCGACGGGACAGCAAAATGCAAAGTCGATGGTATCGATCGACGCCGTGACAATGTCATTTGGTTCCTATGTCGCGGTGCAGGACGTCAACCTCACGGTTGCCGATGGCGAGTTTCTCGCCATCGTCGGCCCGACCGGTTGCGGCAAGAGCACTATTTTGAACGCGATCGCAGGTCTTCTGAAACCCGCGAGCGGTACGGTGACGATCGACGGCACGCCGGTAAAGGGCGTGCAGAATGACATTGGCTATCTCTTCCAGCAGGACGCGCTGCTTCCGTGGAAGACATCCATCGAGAATGTCGAGCTCGGCCTGATGTTCAGGGGTGTTGGAGCCACTGAGCGCCGTGAGCGTTCGATGAGCTGGCTTGCCAAGGTCGGGCTGAAGGGGTTCGAACACCGCTATCCGCACCAACTCTCCGGCGGCCAGCGTAAACGTGTCCAGATGGCGCAGGCCCTCATTGCCGGTCCGAAGGTGATCCTGATGGACGAGCCCTTCTCCGCGCTCGACATCCACACGCGGCACCTTATGCAGAATGAACTGCTGCGCCTTTGGCAGGAAGAACGCCGCGCCGTGGTCATGATTACGCACGACCTTGAAGAGGCCATCGCGCTGGGAGACCGCGTCGCCATTCTGGCCGCCGGCCCTCGATCGCGGGTCATCGAAAGTTTCCCGGTCGATCTCGAGCGGCCACGGGATGTGGCAGAGATCAAACTCGATCCACGCTTTATGGATCTGTATCGCAATATCTGGGCTTCCCTACGTGGCGAAGTGGAGAAAAGCTATGAACGTCGGGACTGAACGCACTATCCAGCTCGGTATGCTGGTTTTTATCCTCGGTGGCTGGCAGCTCGGCGTGACCGCCGGCTTCATTGATGTCTTCTTTTTCCCGGCGCCACTCGATATCTTCAATCAGATTGTCAGCTGGATCGTTGACCCGGGCTTTTACAAGCACGTCTCGATAACCCTGACGGAAACAGTGCTCGGTTACATCATTGGCACGGGCCTTGGTGTCGCCGCTGGTGTATGGCTCGGTCTCAGCCGGAGCGCCGCCCGGATCCTCGACCCGTTCATCAAGGGGCTCAACGCCGTTCCGCGCGTGGTGCTTGCCCCGATTTTCGTTCTTTGGCTCGGGCTCGGCCTTTGGTCGAAGGTGGCGCTTGCCGTAACACTTGTTTTCTTCATTACCTTCTTCAACGCCATGCAGGGCGTCCGCGAAGTCAACCCGGTGGTCCTCGCGAATGCAAGGATCCTCGGAGCCAAACCTTCCGATCTATTGCGGCATGTCTATTTCCCCGCAGCAGCAAGCTGGATCCTGTCGTCGCTTCGTACCTCCGTCGGTTTCGCGGTCGTCGGCGCCATCATTGGCGAGTATCTTGGCTCCTCTGCAGGACTGGGCTACCTGATCGCGCAGGCGGAAGGCAACTTCGACGCGGTGGGGGTGTTTGCCGGCATCATCATCCTGGCCATGTTCGTGCTCATCATCGATCGAATTCTCGATGTTCTGGAAGGCCGGCTCATCAAGTGGAGACCGAACGCCGCAGAAGAGAGAGCGGCGTAACAAATCGAATTAGTTTGCATGTGAGTTCTGATTGGGGGTGCCGCCATCGGCACTCCGTTCTTTTTGGCCTTGTGTTAGAAAGTACCGCCAGCTCCCGATTGATATGCTGGCTCAAAGTTGGAATCGTGGGCGTATTAAGCAGCCATTGGTTAACACCTCAATTGGATTGGCTTCCAAAAACGCGTTGACCACGTGGCATGCCTTATGATGCCCGCTTGTCCTGTGGTGACCTTGTCCGTCGGGATAAGCTTGAGTTCGGCGACAAGCGCATCGCGATACGGGACGATCTGCGTGATTGCCTTGCAGACGCAATACCAGCGCCAGATGCGTTGACGGCGAGTAGTGTACGATACCAGCTTGCGAAGTGCTGAAAGCTGAGTGTTCTACCATTATGTCAGGCTCATAACTGGACGAAGCGGCGGCGTATGTACAGCGGAACGGAAACATACCTCGGCACATTTGCGGAGAAGTATTTTGCGGCATTGCAATAGCTGATAACGCACTGCAATATAACTGTTACAAATCTGTGCAGTTGGGGTGCCGTGTGATGAGGATTTGCATCTATAAGTCGGAAAGAGCCCCTGAGCTTACCCTCTTGCTGCGAGAGGGCCTGCCTCTACCGCTCGATACCAAGATAGACAAATGGACCAAAATCAAGGTCGTCACCGACAGGGAAATGAGAGCAGACCTTTTGAATCAAGTTGGCGGCGCGGGGTACGCGTTAGTTCGGCTTGCCGCGATTAGGCAACATTAGGCAATAGCACTGCCTTGTTGCCGCGTTATCACGACACTGCCATCGCATCGCGAGGCTTTGTCTGCTGGAAACACGCACCCAGGCGCTCATGCGCGGACCGGCCGCCACATTGCCCACCTCGGACTGAAAGTTGCCTGGTGAATTGCCGCTCCAGAGCCAATACGAACCGTTGCTCGGCTCAACTATTAAAAATCTACTCTTTAGTAGCCACAATATGGTCGTTGCTCGATATCAACACCGACCCGGTCGTGTTGATTGACGTAAATGACTTGGCTATCGTCATTTTGCCATGTGGAAAGGAATTCTATGCGACGGATTGGCCTGATCCTTGAAGACGGGTTTCAGCTTATGGGGCTGGCGGCCCTTGCTGCCTTCGAACTCGCTAATGCCGAACTCGGCGAAGAAGGTTATCAGTTGACCGTCTTATCGGAACACGGCGGCACTGTCAGGTCTTCGATGAACACGGGCATCGAGACCGTGGCGCTGGGCGTCATGCCCGACACGCTGATGGTGGCGGGCGAACTCGTTCCCTCTCCCATCTCCTCAGGGCTGCGTGGCTATCTGGCGCGCGCCGGCAAGGAGGCACGCAGGGTTGCCGGCGTCTGCACCGGTGCTTTCGTGCTGGCTGAGGCCGGTCTGCTGGACGGCCGCACCGCCACCACCCACTGGGCGCATGCACCCAACCTCAGATTCCGATTTCCTAAAGTTACCGTAGACGAGGACCGAATTTTCATCCGCGACGGCAATATCTGGACCTCAGCCGGAATGTCCTCGGCCATCGACCTGACGCTGGCGCTGATCGAGGACGATCATGGATCGACCCTTTCGCGAGCGATTGCCCGCAAACTCGTCGTCTATCATCGGCGCCCCGGCGGCCAATCTCAATTCTCGGCGCTTCTGGAACTGGAGCCACGATCCGACCGGGTGCAGCGTGCCCTGACCTATGCCCGGGAGAACTTGCGCAATCCTCTCTCGGTCGAGGAACTTGCAGAAGCAGCCAGCCTGTCGCCCCGTCAGTTCAGCCGGATTTTCCGTGAGGAAACCGGTCAGTCACCGGCCAAGGCCGTCGAGATGCTGCGCCTGGAAGCTGCGCGCGTTATGCTTGAAGAGGGCCGGCATCCGATGGACATCGTGGCCCGTGATACCGGCTTTGCCGACCGCGACCGCATGCGCCGTGCCTTCCTGCGCAGCTACGGGCAGCCGCCCGCCAGCCTGAAGCGCAGCCTCAAACTGATGGAAGACAGCGCGGCGGCATGACCGGATTTGCCGTTCTCCGCCGATCGACGAGTCATCCACTTTGATAGCGCAGGCGTGGGCCGATCCGAAGGGCGCGCCCCCGAAACGATTGCCGGAATAGCAGCTGTCGCGACTGAGGTAATCGTCCGGCTTGTCGCTTCAGCATCAGGTCATGACACGCGGGGTCAACGACGCGACGAATTTTTATCCGGCTGGGGTGTTCTGTGGCAAGGCGTCGATTGCAAGGATTGCGGCGCATGCCCGTCCAGGACGACCGTGGTTAACCACAGAAGCTCTCCTCACCCAGAGCAATCTGCACTTGGCAGCGCGTTCTTTCCCAAGGCGAAGGATCCGCGCATGCCGATCCTGGTCGCCAGGCGCCCATGACGTGATGCCTCTCCTTCGTTCACTCACAGCAGGCGCCGGACGCCAGGCTGATCCTCTATCCTGATGCGGGTCACGCATTCCTGTTTCAGGAGATCGAGGATTTTGCCGTAAAGATCTATCTCTCCTCGCCTGAGGCCGCAACGTCACAGCCGTTCTAGGCAATACCCGGCCCCGTGCCGGGCTTTTATGTCGTCAAAAGGCCCATGTCCTGATTTGCCGTTTTTATGTCATTTGAGCCGCGACAGTCAGCACGCATAGTGAACCCATCGACGGCGCCATGGCGGCACGAGATTTGAAAGAGAAGGACGATTCCATGCAGATGACCGGCAACACAATCTTCATCACCGGCGGAACCTCCGGTATTGGCCGGGCGCTCGCCGAGGCATTCCATGTGCTTGGCAACAAGGTCATCATCGCCGGCCGGCGCAAGGCTCTGCTTGATCAAGTGGCTTCTGCCAACCCCGGCATCGATGGTGTGGAGCTCGACATCTCGGACGCGGCCGACATCGACCGTATCGCAGCACAGCTGGTCCACGACTATCCCACACTGAATGTCTTGATCAACAATGCTGGCATCATGCCGTTCGACGATCCTTCCGCGACCATCGATGACAGCGTGTCGCGCCGGATTCTCGACACCAACCTGCTTGGCCCGATACGCTTGACGTCCGCGCTGATCGAGCATCTGAAGGCCCAGCCGCGCGCGACGATCATCCACAACACCTCCGTCCTTGCCTATGTGCCAATTGCGACCAACGCCGTCTATTCGGCCGCGAAGGCCGCGCTGCATTCCTACTCTCTGTCGCAGCGCTTCATGCTGAGAGATACGAGTGTCACCGTGCAGGAAATCGCGCCGCCGTGGGTCGATACCGATCTCATCAAGAAGAGCGGCGATCCTCGCGCCATGCCGCTGAATGCCTTCATCGTGGAAACCATGAAGGGTCTTGCGACCGATGCGCCGGAGGTTTTCGTCGAGGGAATCCGCGCGCTGCGTGACAATCCCGGTCTGAACGAACACGCGCTGGTCAATGGCTTTAACGCCGAGATCGCCGCAAACCCGATCCCCTTCTGAGATCTCCATCCCGTCAGTGCCAGAGCCCGCAGACGGCGGGCTCTGACGTCAAGGAGCTTGAAAGCCATGTCTGCGTCGCTCGCCCACACCTCCCACGATGGATTTGTTCGCGCGGGATTCCTTGCGCTCGGGAGCTTCGCCATCGGCACCGAGGGTTTCATGATCGCGCCGCTCTTGCCGGTCATGGCCGAGGACTTCCGCATGGCCGTACCGGCGGTAGCCCATTGGCGTTCAACACGTCAACTATGTATTTTGGTTCTCCGTGGGAATCGGGCTTGGCGCAGCCGTCCTAGGCATGGGCGTCATCTGGGATATCGGCCTACTGGCGGCCTCGGCGGAACTCGTCGCCTTCGCAGTGAATGCCGTCTTCGTCAGCAAGCGATGACTGCGATCGACAGATCGGACGCTTTCCTCCTGTCACAGCAATCGCCACATCCTCATCCCCTCGCCCACCGGCGATCATTTCGCCACGGAAACAGCTCGAAAGGAGCAATCCTATGACCCCTCGTATCGACACTCCGGCCGCCACCGCTGCGACCGGCGAAACAGCCGATGTCTTTGCCGCGACCCGCAAGTCCATCGGCATGGTTCCCAACCCCTATGCCGCCGTCGGCAGCCTCAACACCTCGGCCCTGCAGGCGATGCACAAGTGACGACTTTCGTGCTTCTCGATGTGCTGGCGGCCGTATCGCCAGGCACGTCCTGAATTGCAGTCTTTACGTCATTCTGAACAGGCCTGCCAAAACCTATCCTCTACGAACACACATCCAGCAACGGATGACGCAAAGGAACTGATCATGAGCACGACCCTCGAGACGGCCCCGACACTCCACGTTCAAGCTGGCGGCATCCGCTTCGCCTACCGCAAGCTTGGAGCAGAAAGTGGCGTTCCGCTTGTCTTCTTGCAGCATTTTACCGGAACCATGGATGCCTGGGATCCGCGCGTGGTCAATGCGCTTGCCGCCGACCGGCCTGTCATCGTGTTCAACAATGCAGGCGTGGGGACATCCACCGGCAACGTTCCCGACACCGTCGAGCAGATGTCTGCCGATGCCGAAAGCTTCATGGCGGCGCTTGGCCTGACCGAAGTCGACCTTCTTGGGTTCTCGCTCGGCGGCTTCCTCGCCCAGGTGATCGCTGCCGGTTCGGCGGTCAAGGTTCGGAAGCTCGTTGTCGCAGGTTCCGCCCCCGGAGGCGGTGAGGAACATCTCCTGCAGGTGGTTCAAGAAGCATTTTCGAAAAACGCCCGGGACGTGCGCCTTCCCCTCTTCTTTACGCCGAGCAAGGCGAGCCAAGCCGCAGGTTCCGCCTTTGTCGACCGCGCGGCCGCCCGCAGCCAAGGCCGCGACCCCGAAAGCGGTGATGCCGTGAGCAACCCGCAGGCGGCCGCGATCATCGCGTGGTGTGCAAACAAAGATGCCGACCACGCAGCCTTGAAGGCCATCCGCCAGCCCACCCTTATCGTGCATGGCAGCGACGACACGATGTTTCCGGCAGTCAACGCCTACGAGATGTTCAAGCACATGAGCAGCGGAACATTGATCATCTATCCAGACTCCGGCCACGGCGCTCTCTTCCAATACGCCGACACCTTCGTCGCGCACGTCCAGACCTTCCTTAACGCCTGAACGCTCATCCGCATCCATTCGAAGGGCCTTCTCATGAACACGCTTGCGCAGAAGATCATCGATGCCCATGGCGGCCTCGACACCTGGAAGACATTCACCGGCCTCACTGCGCATCTGAAGCAGGGCGGTGCGCTCTGGGACCTCAAGGGCCATGGCGGCAAACTCGGCGAGACCAATGTCACGGTCTGGTTGGGCGATGAATGGGCGTCCCACCATCCGTTCGGAGCCGATGGCAAGGTTACTCTGTTCCGGCCCGAGAAGGTTGAGATCAAGGACAGCTCGGGTCGGGTGCTTGAGGAACTGGAAGCCCCCCGCGCCTCATTCGCCGGCCACACGCTCGAGACGCCGTGGACGGACCCGCAGCTAGCCTACTTTGTCGGGATTGCCATGTGGACTTATCTCAATATGCCGTTCCTTCTGGCCGCTCCTGGCGTCGTTAGCGAACAGCTCTCCGACTGGAGCGAGAACGAGGAGACTTGGCAGCGTCTCAAGGTGACGTTCCCGAAGGGAATCGCAACCCACAGCACCGTCCAGACGCTTTACGTGGATGCGGACGGTCTGCTGAAACGGCACGACTACGACGTGGAAATCGCCGGCAACACGCCGGGTGCCCATTACATCGACGGCTACACGACGGTATCGGGGATCAAATTCCCAACCGAACGGCGCATTTTTCCGCGTCAGGCCGACGGGACATCGCTTCCGGAACCTCTCGTCGTGTCGATCGACCTTTCCGACATAACGCTGCGCTGAACGCCAGTCGGCGATAGCAATGCTGCCCGCCCCTAAGGAAAACGTGATGTATGTTCCTGAAGTCAGTCTGGCCGTCGCCATGGCAGCGATCATGGCCGCAGAGACCAAGGCGACCGAGATCGGCGTCCGGGTGGCCATCGTCGTGCTTGATCGCGGCGGAGAGCAGATCGCCATGGCGCGTATGGACGGCGCCTGGCCGGGGGCGTTCGATCTGGCCTTTGGCAAGGCTGAGACGGCTCGATCGTTTCATGCGTCCTCTGCCGCATTCGTCCCGATGATCCAGCCGGGCGCGGGTCTCTTTACCGTCGGGAATGCCTGCGCCGGCAAATATGTCATCCTTCCCGGCGGCCTTCCGATCGAACTGGAAGGGCACGTCGCAGGAGCGGTCGGTGTGAGTGGCGGCTCCGGGGAACAGGACGCGCTCATTGCTCGAAGCAACTGTCCTCGAGCAAGGAAAAACGTGACCACCAGACACTGGCCGCAATCACAACGGTTGTTTGTCCGCAATGACGAAGGCGACCGGATGGGGTTAGCGCATCGAAAAGGATCTCCGTTATGACGACTGAATTGCTGATGCCGAGAACTGCCTCCTTTGTTGACATCGACGGCCTTAAGATCCGATTGGTCCGGTCGCCTTCGGACACAGGTCTGCCGGTACTGATCACAGCGCCATGGCCCGAGAGTATCTATGCCTTCAATCTCGTCTGGCCTCGGATCTGCGCCTTGGGTCCCGTCACGGCGGTCGATCTTCCAGGCTTCGGCATGTCCGAGAGCAGGCCGGATCTGATGTCGCCCGAGACGATGGGTCAGTTCCTCATCCGGACGATGGATGAGCTTGGCATCGAACGCGCGCATGTCGTTGCGCCGGATGTCGGTACGCTGGCGGCGCTCTTCGCTGCGAGCAGCAATCCGGAGCGCTTTGAAAGCATCGTCGGCGGCAGCGGTGGCATCAGTCTGGAGCTTCTGGGCGAACCGTTGCGGCAAATTGTAGGATCATCAAGGGACGACTTTGCCGGCTCGGATGGCGGCGAACAGGTCTATCAGCTGGCCAAGACCATGGCGCGGGGCCCCATCCCGGAGGTCATTCTGGAGGATTACCGGGCGTCTTCCAAAGGGCAGCGCTGGAACGAGGTCGCGGATTTTGTGCGCGCCTATCGTCGCGACCTTCCCCGATTGGCGGAGTTGTTGCCGACGATAGCGACACCGACATTGGTGGTTTCAGGAAAGGACGACCCGTACGTTCCGCCATCGAACGGGCAGTTTCTAAATCATCGCATGCCGCATTGCCGCGCCGAAGTGATCGAGGCCGGTCACTTCGTCTGGGAAGATGCAGCTGAGACCTATGGGAAGCTCATCTCTGAGTGGATCACCGGAAGCTATCGGGACATCTGAACCATCCCACAATCAGAGTAACTGTTCACAAGCCGCAGCAGCCTGTCAGGGTCGTCGGCAAGGGCATTGAACGCGATGAAAGCGGCGGACTGCCATAACCGTTTTCGCACTGGGCGGGTTTCAGCTCTTGAGCCATTACGATCCGTCGCCCGTTTAACGCAAACGCCGGCGGCCCGCTTAGGCTGGCCGCCGAGCTTCACATGAATCTCTTCATGATGGACTAAGCCAGTCCTCCGCTCAAGTTCGGAAGGCTATGCGTCGCCCGAATGAGATCAGCCGCCCGCTCTCCGATGACAACGCAAGGTGCCATCGTATTTCCAGTTGTGATCCGCGGCATGATCGAGGAGTCTGCGATGCGCAGGCCATCGATGCCGTAGACCTTGAGCTCGCTGTCGACCACCGACATGCTGTCGCGTCCCATTTTGGCTGTGCAGGATTGATGCCAATAGGTCACGGCCGAACGCCGGATAAAGTCGATCATCCCCGATCGGTCGCGCCCGCCCGGAGCCGCCTCGTCTGTCACCAGTGGCGAGAAGGCATCACTGTTTCCGAGTTCGCGACACAATTCCACCGCAGCCAAGGCAGCCGCCATGTCTTCCGGCGCGCTGAGAGAATTCGGTTCGATCAGGATAGGGTCATTTATATTGGGGCCGGAGAGCCGCAGTCGACCACGGCTTTTTGGCTGGGCGAGACCGCTAAACATCGTCCAGCCATGTTGCGGTGTTTCGAGGCCCGTCTCGATCGGGGACGGCACAGCGAACTCCAACTGGCACTGAAGAATGTCCGGCTGCGCAAGCCGCGAGTCGGTTTTCCAGTAGAGTTTTGCTTCGCAGCCGCTACCACCGACGGCTTCTGGTTTTCGATATGCCCACGTGCACCCGAATGCGAGATGATCCTGATGATTGCGCCCAACGCCAGGTAAGTGTTGAACCACGGGAATGCCGTGGGCTTGCAGCTCATCTTCCGGACCTATGCCGGACTGCATCAACAATTTCGGAGTGTTGATCGCGCCTAGCGACAGTACCGTTTCGCAACGCGCCGTGAATTGATGCCGCTGAGCATCGATGAGAACCTCGACCCCCGTCACGCGCTTGCCATCGAAAATGAGGCGCGTGACCAGTACGTCGGTCAGCACAGTCAGGTTTGGGCGCGACATGAGCGGGCGGACATAGGATCCAAAGACAGACTCCCGCTTGCCATCCCGGATCCGCAGCTCAGCGATAGATGCGCCGCCCGGGCCCTCCATCATTTCACCGTTCGGGCTATCGTAGACGGGAATGCCGATAGTGGATGCCGCACTCAACAAGGCCCCCGCGATCGGTTGGGGCGCCTGCGGCTGCGCTACGTAGGCCGGTCCTCCCACGCCGCGACGCGCTGGGTCCGGAGCGCCCTGCCAATCTTCGATCCGGCGATAGTAGCCGAGGATGGACTGATAGCCCCACGCGTCATCGCCGGCTTCAGCGGCAAAGTAGTCCCAATCTCCCTTGTGTCCTCTGGCCCACACCATGACATTGATGCTCGAACCGCCACCGAGCCCTTTGCCCATGCTGAGAGGAAGACGTCGACCGTCCAGGCCAGGTGCCGGTTGTCCGACAAAACCCCAGTCCCGGACCGAGCCGAGATTGAGCGGCCACTGCGCAGGGTTTGTAACGGTCTCGGCCGCATCGTCCCCGCCTGCCTCCAGCAGCAGGACACTTGCGTTTTCATTCTCTGCCAGTCGTGCGGCAACAACGGAGCCGCTGGACCCGGCGCCGCAGACGATGAAGTCGAAAACAACATCGACCTCGCTCTGAGGAATGGGCGGATTTTCGGGTGCCTTCTTGTCATGACTATTCGGCTTCACGTGGTTACCTCCGTGAATGGATTGAGGAAAATTGCAAAAGTGTTGGGGAATCGGGCAATGGATCCTTGTCCGAGATCGTGCGGCCTTTTATGTGCTCGCTTTGCCCGACCCCGCTCGGTTCGACAGCCCTTGCTCGTCGTCATCGGGACAGTGCGGGCTGTCCCGATGAAACTGCGTCTGTCATTACTTCTTCGCTGAGACAGCCGTGGCTGCCTGAGCAATGGTATCCGCGACCACCGTCGGCTGCGTCATGAACAGGGCGTGGCTCGCTGACACCTTGGTGATCTTCGCCTTGATGCGTTCCGCCATGTGGATCAGCATGGCCTGATCGAATGCCTTATCCTCGGTAGCAATCACAGCCCAGCTGGGCTTGGTGTGCCAGGCAGCATGTTCGAGCTTCGTGCCGAACGCTGACATGTTGATCGGGACTTGCGCATCCCTCATGAACGCAACATCCGCATCGCTGACGTCATGAGCGAAACCAGCCTTGAACTTTTGCGGACTGACATATCCAAAGCCATCCTTCGTGGTCTCGATGACGAATTCCGATGCGGGAGCAAATCCTTGGTATTGTTGAGCCGTTGTCTCGCCTGCATCAGGAGAGAGAGCCGAGACGTAAACGAGGCCTGCAACCTTTGCATCAATTCCAGCTTCCGTGATGACCGTGCCGCCCCAGGAATGACCAACGAGAATGACCGGACCATCCTGCCGTTCCAGCACACGTTTGGTAGCCGCGACATCGTCTTCGAGAGATGTCAGGGGGTTCTGAACAATGCTGACGCGATATCCACGCTTGGTGAGAATGTCGTAAACACCCTTCCAGCCAGAGCCGTCGGCGAAGGCGCCGTGGACGAGCACAACGTTTTTCACGGACTGGTCTTGAGGAATGGTGTCGCCGGCGTTCGCCGGCAATGCGGCTGCGGACAGTGAGGCTGCAGCAGCAATTGCGGCTACGGTGGTCGTGGTCATGCGTGTCATGGCTGTCTCCTCGTTAATTGCGATAACTGTTATCGCGATATACATAAGCTGGCAGACTTTAGATGGCGCGTCAAGATAATTCTTATCGCGATATTTAATTTTGCTGTTGCATAGGTTATATAGAGATCCACAGGAGCTCAGAATGACCGAACGCCATAACGACCCACCCCCCCTGCACGACCAACTGTGCTACGCGATTTACACTGCCGGAATTGCAATCCAGCGCGCCTACAAACCTCTTCTCGACGAGTTGGGCCTGACGTACCCGCAGTACCTCGTGCTCAATGTGTTGTGGAGCGAAGATGGGCAGACGGTGGGTGCCATTGCCAACGCCCTTGCCCTGGAATCCAGCACGCTGACGCCGCTTCTAAAGCGCCTTGAGATATCCGGCCTGTTGCGCAGGACGAGAAACCTGAGCAACGAGCGCCAGGTGTTGATTGCTTTGACCGACGAAGGCCGGGCATTGCAGCACAAGGCTGGCTGTCTCAGCGATACCTTGCTTGCTGCCTCGACCCAGACACCGCAGGACTTGGCCGCTCTGAACCGCGACGTGCGTTATCTGCGCAACGCGATCTACTCCCAGATCGGCGGGTGGGATGCGCCGACCTGATTTGCCGTGCATGTCGGCGCCTAGGCTGTTGGCACTGTCCCTCCATCGATTGTATATTCGGTACCAGTGATCGACGCAGCGCGGTCGGAGGCGAGGAAGGCAATGAGGTTTGCGACCTCTTCCGGCTTTGCCGGCCGCCCCAGCGGAATGCCGCCCAGCCCGTCCATGATCATCTTTTTGCCTCCCTCAAGGTCAGTTCCCGCCTGCTTCGCCAGGCGCTCGGCAAGATGGACCGAAGCTTCCGTTTCGATCCAGCCTGGCGACACCCGAACGACGCGAACACCTTTTGGCGACACTTCCTTCGACATTGCCTTGCTGTAGGTGGAAAGTGCTGCCTTGGCTGCAGCGTAGGCAGTCGTCGATTCCGGAAGCGGCAGAACCCTCTGGATGGATGTCACATGCACCACCACACCGTTTCCCCGAGCGACCATGTCCGGAACCAGTTGCCGATCCAGGCGAACGGCCGGAAAGAGGTTGAGCGACAGCTCCTTATGCCAGTCGTCTTCCGACAATGCAGAAAATCCGCCTCCGGCTGCAGAAGAGCCACCCAGCATATGGACGATGACGTCGACGCCGCCATGGCGCCGCCGCGTGGCCTCTGCGACGATTGCACATCCCTCTTCGGTGGTCAGGTCGGCCTCGACGAACAATTCTTCCGGCAGGTTTTTCGGGCGGGCCCGCGCTGTCGTCAGCACCTGCGCGCCGAGTTCCCGAAACAGTCTGACGGTCGCGGCGCCTGTACCCTTGGTTCCAGCCGTAATGAGGGCACGTTTGCCCCTCAGGTTGAGAAAGTCGGTCATGAACGGATCTCCAGCCTGACGATCCTGTCGTCCTTGATGGTGAAGTCGTGGGTGAGCATCACCGGGCTACCGGGAAAGTGGCCGCTCACCCTCGCCCGGACGAGTGCCTTGTCGCCTTCAACCATGAATTCCACGGGTTCTGCACGGTATTGGGTGGCCTTCTTCGCAGCCACCCACCATCCACGGATTGCAACAATGCCATGATGACGCGCATTTTCGTCCTCGACCACCGCTTCAATTGCAAAGGTGTTCAACAGCGTATCCACGTCGCTGCGGCTGTCTGCGTCAAAGTAATTGTTCACAATATCGGGCATATCCATCCTGTTTCTCCTCATGATCTGACCCGATAGTTAGCGCTCGACCATTGCACGAATAAGTGGGATAAACCGGCATGCGATATTGAACAGATCGGGACAATGGAACAGGCCAGCCTGAAGGAACTCGAAGCGGCCGCCGCGATCGCGCGGCGCGGGACATTCCGCGCAGCCGCCATCGATCTCGGCATGTCCACGACCGCGCTGAGCCACACGATAGGCAGGCTTGAGGCGGGACTGGGTGTGCGATTGTTCAACCGCACTACGCGCAGCGTGTCGCTGACAGATGCCGGCAGGATCTTTGTGCAGCAGGTCGCGCCATCGCTCCAGGACCTCCATGCCGCTCTGGATCTGGTACGCTCGCAACGCGAGACACCTTCCGGAACGATAAGGATCAACGCCGCCCCGTTTGCCGCGCGCGCCATCATCTCACCGCTCGTGCTTGAGTTCCTGCGCCGCTATCCCGACATGAATATCGATATCGTCACCGAAGGAAAAATGGTCGATATCGTCAAGGACGGTTTCGATCTGGGTGTCAGGGTTGCAGGCCTCGTTCCCAGCGACATGATCTCCGTTTCGCTCGGCCGCCCTCAACGACACGCCGTGGTTGGTTCTCCTGAGTATTTCGAGCAGCATCGCAAGCCCGTGGTTCCTCCTGATCTTCTCAATCACAGATGCATTCGTGTTCGGTTGCCGGACGGCTCCTTGTTTAGATGGCGTTTTGAGAAGGACGGCGAGCAAGTGCAGATTGATGTGCGGGGACCGCTTGCGCTTGATGAAGCCAGCCTGACAAGGACTGCGGTGCTTGAAGGTGCCGGCGTCGGCTATATTTTTGAACAAGACATTCTTCCGGAAATCGAGGCGGGGCGCGTCATCCGTATTCTGGAAGATTGGACGCCCCCGTATCCAGGGCTTTGCCTGTATTATCCCGGGCGCCGAAACCTCTCGGCCGGAGTCAGAGCGTTCTTGGAATTAGCTCGTGAACTCTCGCGACCGGCAGCCGGGTGAACCCGTCGTCGACGGCGACGCGGTGAAATGCGATGGGCGGAACATGCGGCTGCTAGGAGAAGGCTGTCCGTTCGGGTATTGATACTGGCCGAGCGCGGCCTGAAAGCGGTGTTCAGCGGCGCGGGGACAACACACCTACGCACTTCAAGCTGTCCGTGTACTTGCTCGGCGTCTCGCTCTCGTCGCTGACCGACGAGCAGTCCAGCGCCGGGACCGAGGGGAGCCCGCAACTCGATCTCAAACTTAACAGGACCAAGGCGCCGAAAACGAAAAAGCCTGCCGCGGGGGAGGTGCGGCGAGCGCCTGGCAGGATTATTTCGGTCGGCAGGGCGTTCCCTCGAACAGGCGATCAAGCGGCTCGCCAAGAAGCAGGCCGCTTGAACGCGCAGTCCGTCAGACACCATAGCGCCGATCGAGTTCTTTCAGCGCGAACTGTACCTCATCGATCGAAATCGGCTCTGGCGTTCCCGGCACCTGCCGCAGGGCCGGCTTCGAGTCGATAGCGTAAAAGTCGGAGGCCCAGGCCGCGAGGATCGCCCGCTTATCATCGACGGAAAGAGCCGGCTCTCTCACCACATCGATTGGCCGCTGAAGCTGCATACCCTGAAGCAAGACCGCGGGTCCCATCGCCATCGCGTTGCTGGCCGCCTGCTGCAACATGTCGTACGTCATCGGACCGCCTCACTGTACGTGTGGATCCCGGTCACGCCGCAAGCGTGAGGCCGCGAACATATTGGTGTCCGGGGCCAGCAGATCGTGTTTCTCGGCGAAGGCCAAAAACAGGCCACGCGCGGTTTCTGCTTCAATCTCGCCACACAGTGCCGCACTGCAGGCTTTGAGGGCAATCGCATGCGCGCTGTCCCTGAGTGACGTCGGCCACTCGGAAAGATGCCGGTAGGCATCCATGATGTTGCGAACCTCCGCTGGGTAGCCAAGGCCAACGAGAATGGAAACAGGCCGTCTAAACATATCGGGTTTCATCGCTCTCTCCTTCCCAACCCGGAATGTTGATGGGGCGCCGACGTGGCGGCGCCCTCGTTCTGCGGTCAATGCGGGTCAAGCTGCCTTCTGCGCCTCGATCTGCGCCGGGGCGGCCGAAGGCACCAGAGCAGGCTCGGTCTGGATGGAGATCTTTCGCGGCTTCAACGCCTCCGGGATCTCGCGAACCAGATCGATCGACAGGAGACCATTGTTCAGATCCGCTCCGTTGACCCTGACATGGTCGGCGAGTTCGAACCGGTGCTCGAACGGCCGGGCGGCAATACCGCGATGCAGGTAGCCCTCGGCAGCCGCCTCCTGCTTCTTGCCGGTCACGGTCAGAAGGTTGGACTGGAAGGTGATGTCGAGATCGTCCCGGGCGAAGCCTGCCACCGCGATCGAAATCCGGTAGGTGTCGTCGCCGGTCTTGACAATGTCATAGGGCGGCCAGTCGCTGATCGACCGGGCGCGCTGGGCGTTTTCCAGAAGATTGAAAACTCGGTCGAAGCCGACGCTCGAACGGTAGAGCGGTGCATAGTCGTAAGATGTTGCCATAGCCATATCCTCCTTGAGCAACATGGATATGGAAGCGCCGAAAGCGGCGCTCCCAGCGAGGCCAGCCCTGATTCAGCAGCTGGCGGCAATCGATTTGGTTTTTGAGAATTTCGGATTCAAGAGTGGCGGCAGAAAAAAATTGCTCGTTTTCGGCTTCTGCCACCAGCTCGATCCAACTCATAAACGACTGCATTATCCTGAACTTCGCGCAAGGTGTTTTAGGATGCGTGACGCATTCGCCGTCGTCGGTCCAGCCCCGGAATTCGATCTCGACAATCAGCATCGGCTGGGCGAAGACGTGGCCGCGACGAAGCCGCAAGCAGCAGCAGCCGATGCCGCCGCGCGGCGAGCAAGACTTGGCACCAGTCGCACGCCTCTTGTCCGGCGAACCCGGATCGGCCGCTCAGTCGTATCCCCCAAGAAGCGCCTTTTCGATCGATCGGGTGTCCATCAAATGCCAAGATCAGCGCCCAGCAACGCCTCCTCGCGAATTGCGTGCGGAATGACTGTCTGCGAACGCCCATTTCATCCCTTTGTTCCTGTGACGCCGTCGGAGCCCGTGAATACAAGCCGAAGAGCTACGAAAAATCTTGAGGGGACCAACTTGACGGGCTCGATTGCCTGGAAGGACGGAAAGCCCCTGCCGCAGCTGCACCCAACCATCAGTTGGCGGTGGAGGTCGGGCGTGGTTCGATGAAGACCCATGTCAGGATCCTACCATCCCGCCTTGAACGCGTCGACGCGATCGGCGCCAACGTCCTGCAACTCGGTCCGGCCGGTTTTGACACGAGGCTGGCTGCGCTGCCTCGTTTAGTCGCTGATAACGCGGCGGGGGATGGACAGTCGAATCGAGAGTCCATCAGGCATCCACTCGCGCGAGATATCGACCCCGACGCTCTTTCCGATTATCTGCTCAAGCCGGCTTCCAAAACCGATCGAACGTGGCTCTGACGTAGGCTGTAGAGGACCACTGCTCTCCAGCCAGACGATCTCGAGGGTCTCGCCCTTCACCGCCGCTGCTATCTCCAGCTTTCCCTCTTCGACGGACAGCGCTCCATATTTCGCGGCGTTAGTCGCGAATTCATGGAACAGCAGCGCGAAGTTTGTAATTTTGGTGCCGCTGATGTCGATGTCATCTCCGATCAGCTGCCAACGATTGGCACCGTCCCGCTCATAGGGCGCGAGAATATTCGACAGAAGCTGAAAGAGGGTGGTCTCCGGAGCGCCGGTCGCCTCTTCACCGTTCAAACTCGGCAATGTCATCTCATGCGCCCGAGAGAGGGCCATCAACCTGTCCTTCATCCCCGCAGCGAGATCGGCAGTCGTCTTTGCCGTCCTTGCAGCAAGGGTGATGATGCTGCCGGTAATGGCAAACAGGTTTTTTACCCGGTGATGCATCTCGCGCATTAGAAGTTCCTGACGCTCGGCGGCGCGCTTACGCTCCGATATATCGCGGGCAATTTTCGATGCGCCGATGATCTTTCCGTTGCCATCCCGAATAGGCGAGATGGTAAGAGAAATATCGATCAGGGTACCGTCTTTACGTCGTCGTATCGTCTCGAAGTGGTCGACGCGCTCGCCGGCTTGGATGCGGGCGAGAATGGCGGGTTCCTCGTCGAGGCGATCGGGTGGAATGACGATCGTGATCGGGCTGCCGACAGCCTCGTCTGCCATATAACCGAAAAGACGCTCAGCGCCCTTGTTCCAAGTCGTGATGACTCCGCTGAGGCTCTTGCTAACGATCGCGTCGTCGGAGGATTCGACGATCGCTGCGAGGAAAGCTGCAGCATTATGTCCGTGCTGCGCAGCTTCTATGTCGGCCTCCAGCTGTCGCAAACGGAGCTGGGCCTGGGCCTCGTGTTGCTGGTGATCGGAAATCGACATTTACGCCCCGTCAATAAAACGCATTTTGAAGAAATCGAGACGGTCGCGACCGCCAATGCACCGCGACCATATTCGCTAAACACCACTAACAACAGTTAGAATAATATAAGGGTCGCAAATCCGTATGACGCCGTCCGAACGCGAGATCGCAGGCAAAATGCCTTCGCGTTGAAAAGTGCCGACCCGTTGATACCCAGCATCGAGAACACAGCCTGGAGCGTTGGCAAAGTGTCTGGCCATTACTGCGCGCCATGGAGGACGCGAAGAATACGAACCGCTGTTTCGGCAATTGCATACGCCGCGACGTACGGCGTGCCAATGACAATGATCGATCGCCACACTTGCTGGCATCAGTACTTCGCGACCGGCGCGCGGCCCTATGGACAAGAGACAAGCGCCTGAGGGCAGCGGCCGAAAAGGCGGGCGCTTGGCTATACATTTTTGTCAACAGGCCCAACTGAATGCCCAAATAGACTGCTCCTGGGGACCGGAGCAGTTTCGATCCCACGCCTTGATGAGATCAGAACCTTCGAACCCAAGCCTACTTGGCCTAAGGCGCTGATTTGCTTGAAACTCTGTGGCATAAGCCGCTATTAGGTAACATTAGCTGCTTCTGGTTCCGCATTAATGGGACCAGGATGGGCTCAACGCGCAACTTGGCGTAGGCACGACGAAGCGATCTGATCGTGCCCTGAACTTCCTCTGGAACAATTGTAAGCTTCGTGCTACATACCTAGTGCGATATGTAGTGCGAAGGTGGCAAATGCCAACACCTCATAATCCTCCGGCCGCTGTGCGGCGCGCGCTGCGCAAACTGGGTGCAGACATACATGACGCTCGCCGGCGTCGCCGCCTGCCTATGGCTGTTGTGGCCGAGCGTGCCTTTACCTCACGCTCAACGCTTCAAAAGATCGAAGCCGGGGACACCAATGTCAGCATCGGCATCTACGCAGGCGTTCTACAGGCACTCGGCTTGCTAGAGGGACTGAGCCAAGTCGCCGACATCAGTAACGACAGCGTCGGTCAGTCGCTCGCCAGTGCGCAACTCCCTAAACACGCCCACTCGAAGCGATCGCCGGGATCGTCGCGTGATGGCTGATTTCGAAGTTCATCTCGACTTACACGGCCGCACCCGTCCGATCGGGCTGGCGCGGAGTAATCGCGTGCGTGGTGCCGAGACGATCATGTTCGAGTATGACCGAGCCTGGCTTGAGGACACTGACCGCTTCTCGCTTGAGCCCGCGCTAGCCCTGACCCGGGGCGCTTTCGCGCCACCTGCCGGCCTTGCAACCTTTGGCTCCATTGGCGACTCTGCGCCCGATACCTGGGGTCGGCGCCTCATGCAACGCTCGGAGCGGCGTACGGCTGAGCGTGATGGCCGGGCCGTTCGCACACTGGCCGAAAGCGACTATCTGCTTGGCGTCGCGGACGAGACACGGCTCGGCGCGCTCCGCTTTCGCTGGGCTGGCGAGGAGCAATTCCAAGCGCCGGCCCGCGCCGGCGTCCCCGCCCTCATCGAGCTCGGCCGCCTGCTGCAGATCACCGAACGCATCCTGCGCGATGAGGAAACCGACGAAGACCTCCAACTTATCTTCGCACCTGGCTCGTCGCTTGGTGGAGCGCGGCCGAAGGCTTCTGTCATCGATCAACATGGCCATCTCTCGATCGCCAAGTTTCCTAAGGAAACCGACGATTACAGCATAGAGACATGGGAGGAGATTGCTATGCGACTGGCTGAACAAGCCGGCATAGTCACTCCCCTACACGAACTCATTGACGTCGGCGGAAAGAAGGTCATGCTCTCGCGTCGCTTCGACCGCGATTTTGGTATCCGCCTTCCATTCCTTTCCGCGATGGCGATGATGGGCGCAATGGACGGCGAGCGTGGCAGCTACCCGGAGATCGTGGACGCCCTGGCCGAGCACGGCGCACAGGGAAAAACCGATGCCCAAGCGCTCTATCGCCGCGTCGCCTTCAATGTGCTGATTTCCAACGTCGACGACCACCTGCGAAATCACGGCTTTCTGTGGCTTGGCAAAGGCGGCTGGTCGTTGTCCCCTGCCTATGACCTCAACCCGGTGCCTACAGACGTCAAAGCACGCATCCTGACGACTAACATCGACCTTGATGACGGCACCTGCTCGCTTGATCTGCTGGAAGAAGCTGCCGGATTCTTCGCGCTCACCCTCGCACAGGCACGCGCTATCATCAAGGAAGTCGCGACCTCCACCGCGACGTGGCGCGAGACCGCAAAAGCAGTCGGTGCGCGGTCGGCAGAGATCAACCGTATGGCCAGTGCGTTCGAGCACGATGATTTGCAGCGAGCGCTAGCCCTATGACGAGAAAGTGAAGATGCTCTCGCGAGCGGTCGAGCGCTGGTACCGCTACTATGAACTAGAGCACGACGATGGTGCCTCGGACGTGCTTTGCAACGCGGCGATCGCGCTCTTCAATGAAGGCTATCGTTCCGAAGGTGATATCGCGACGATGCTGATCGGGACATATGTCGGACTGGATGCGACGAAGGTCAACGCTCCAACCACAGCGACGCTTCATTGAACCGCGAGATATCAGTGATGGGAAAACCATCCAGCCATGCCAAGGCCGATAACCGCAAACTGGACTATGGCGATCACCGCAAGCGCGGCGATCGCAAGATAGAAGCGAAGGCGATCCCGGTCTGTCATCTCCCAATCCTCGGGCGGGGCGTCTACCGCAGGGCTGCGTCACGCTTCAAGTCCCGCTCTGCCGATTTCCGACGGCTAAGGATTGCCTCGAGGAAATGGTCCATATCGGGCGCTCGAGACGCATTAGATCGTCGTTTGAAGTCCGAGTTCCACGACCCGGCCGGTCGGAAGCCCAAAATAGTCCGTTGCATTGCCGGCGTTCTGAGCCAGCGTGATAAACAACCTGTCCTGCCAGAAAGGCAGGCCGCCTTTTTTGGAAGGCAGGATCGTACGGCGTGAAAGGAAGAAGGACGTCGACATGATGTCGAACTTGAGCCCGAGCTTGCGGACGAGAACGAGAGCACGGGGGATGTTCGGTGTTTCCATGTAACCGAAGGTGATAATCAGCCGGCTGAACAACGGATTGAAGCTTTCCAGAAAGATCTTCTCATTGTCCGGGACGAAGGGTTTCGTCGCGGTCACGACGCTGAGAATGACGTTTTGCTCATGCAGCACCTTATAATGCTTGAGGCTATGCAGCAGCGCGGTTGGCGCCCCCTCGACGTCGCTGGTGAGGAAGATCGCCGTTCCTGGGACTGTCGGCGGTCTCTTCTGGGCGAGCTTGTCGATGACCGCCGCCAACCGAACCTCGTCCATCTTGGTGCGGGCCGCAAGCAGGCGACGCCCAGCCATCCAGGTCTGCATGATAAGTCCCATCGTGCAGGCGACTGCGACGGGCACCCAACCGCCGTCCGCGAATTTGGCGACGTTTGCGGCGAAAAAGCCGACGTCGATGATAAAGAGCGGTGCAATCACAGCCGCTGCGACAACGGGCTTCCAGTTCCAGCCACGCAGCATGACGGCGAAGAGAAGCACGGAAGTGATCACCATCTCGCCGGTGACGGCGATGCCGTATGCGGCGGACAGGCCGCTGGAATTGCGGAAGTATAGAACGAGCGCGACGACGAAGATGAAGAGGAAGGAATTCACTTGCGGCATGAAGATCTGACCGGAATGCGTTTCCGACGTGTGTAGGATCTGAAGCCGTGGCAGCAGGCAGACCAGGTAAGCTTCACGATTTGCGCGCACCCGCGTTAAGGCGGGCTGCCGCTCGACGTTCAGCGAAATGCGCCTCGACTTCATCATCTGAGACGTCCGGTCGAATATCGTTCAGAGCTTCAAGTACCTTGGTGCGAAACCAAGCGTCGTGGGCCTCGCTGTCTGAAAGAAGCTCCAGCGGCAGCGCACCTTCGTTGGCCGTTCGGGTGAGTAAGATACGAACCGCATCAGATACGGTCAGCCCCATATTTCCAAGCACTGCGGAGGCACGATCCCGAACATCGGCATCGATACGAGTTTGTACCAGTGCATTTGCAGCCATAGCGATCTCCACTTTTTGGCGAAATGATAATGCAAATGAATGACAAACGCCATAGTGCTTTTAGGACCGCCTGCTGGATGAATAAGCAGCACGACCTAAACTGAGCAACCGAACAGTCCCGGCATTGAGCTATGTTTTTAGATCAGAACCGGGACGGACGCGCATTGCCATGCTTTAGGCGCGAGGAACCGACCCGCCCAAACGAACGGCTGTTCATGATGATGATCGCGTATGGGTGGAGGCCGAACTCAAGGACGTCGGTGATCAAGCTCTGACGCGCGGATTGGCTACCGCATTCCCGATAGTGCGTCCGGGGCTGCTCCGATCGCCTCGAATTATTTCACCCCACAGCCGCTTCTGGGGTGAGGTTGATGCATCGGATGGAATCTCTCCCTCCCGGCCGGATTCAGCGACAGCAATCGCATTCTTTAGTTTGGCAACATCGATTACGAACACTTCTCTATAGTCTGCCACGGCTCGTCCTCCTGTGATGAGGATCGGCTCGGCCTGTCCGAGCAACCCTCGGAAGACCAGTGCAGGGCGAGCCACCTCAGCTACGAAGACGGACATACGGTCTTACTGACGAGAGACAGTTGATCACAGGGATCATAAGTGGAAAATTCCAGTTCCAAGTGGCCTAATTTGACGGGGGCACGTCAAGTTCAGATCACAAGCGGTTCAAAACCCCCGGGACTCGGCCTGATGAACTTTCAGTGGCAGGTCAAAAGAACTCTCGCTCGTCTGGTTGAATTAGTTGTTCTCTGGAAGCCGCCGCGATCACGTCGGTGACTCGTCCTTGCAAGATCAATTCGTAGTCCCTTTTCTGCCGTACCAACTCACGCTGTACAATTGGATGAGCTAAAATCTCTGGCTCTTTTAGTTCATGCGCTTGCTTGCGAGAAAGATGGATAGCCGCTTGGTCCGCCGCCTCGTAGGCGCGGCGAAGCGCCCAAGTGGCTTCTTGTGCAGTTGCGTGTAGCTTTGTTCTGACCGAATAGCACAATGATGCGAAAGCATCTTCCGCAAGGGCATCTATAACCGTCCAAACGTGATCGTCCGGCGGCATCATCTCCATAATGCTTTCTAGCGCTTCCTCCCAAATGCCGCCGTGCCCATTTTCGCCGGGGGCTTCCCAAAGTTTTTCGATACATTTTGAAACCAAGGGATATCGGTCAAGACCGTACTCTTCACAATACCAAATTACATTGCCGGTCTGGCGAGAGGCGCACGCTGTCGCTAGGACGGTTAGCTCATAGGACGGGAGTTGTCCAAGTCTCTGAAGCAACTGCTGTTCATCAAATCCTTCCATCATTTCCACCACTCCGCATATCGTGAATCTGGTACCACCAAGCTGCTCGATGCGGGCGGCACAAGCCGGACAAAAATCGCGGGAAACCGACAATCGGTACGGAGACTGTCCGGTTTTCTTGGCTTGGTCCAGAGCCGTAATTTCTGCATGCGGCCACAATGTTCGTCGGTTCGCCGCGCTCGAACGCCTCGACGTTGTCGATCAGCTGATCGACAAGCGAGTGGACCGCTTCGCGGCTAGCCCACGCCACGTGCGGCGTCAGGATGAAGTTCGGCAGGTCGAGTAGGCGCATGAGAGGATGATCGTGGGCCGGAGGCTCGGTGGTGACGACGTCGAAGCCAGCGCCGCTGATCTGTCCAGTTCTCAATGCGTGTTCCAGCGCCGCCTCGTCAAATAGACCGCCGCGCGCGGTGTTGATCAAGAGCGGCCGCCTGGCCATCTGTGCGAACTCCGCGGTCGAGATCATGTTGCGGGTCGAAGGCATCAACGGCGAGTGCAAGGTGATGATGTCGCTGACCTCGAGGACCTCCTCGAAAGGCGTATGAGCGGCCCCATTCCCTTGGTGCCCTTGTAGTCGGAAAAGAGATCCTTCATCCCGAAGGCACGGCCAATGTCCGCCACCGTGCGTCCAAGCGCACCGTCACCGATGACACCGAGCGTCGAACCGGCGAGATCGTTGATCGGGAAGTCGAAGTAGCAGAACTGGTTTGCTTCCTGCCAGCGTCCGGCCTGTACCGAGTTGCGATAGGCGAGAAGACTGCGGCGAAGCGCAAGGATTAGAGCGAAGGTATGTTCGGGAATCGTATTGACCGCGTAGTTGCGGATGTTCGAGACCGTAACTTCGCGCTGTGCGCATGCGGCGACGTCGACGACGTCGGTTCCCGTGGCCGCAACGGCGACCAACTTGAGGTTGGGACAGAAGCGATCGCCGGACCTCGTACAGGAGCCTTGAAGGCCGCTTCGGCCTCTTTCCTCTCTAGACGGCTGCTGGGGCTCCCGGCTTTCCAGATGGCAATTGTGGTAGAGCTAGTCCTTAAGCTGATCGCCATGATGCAACAGTTCGCTTTCGGGGAAATCAATCGTGTCCCCGCGCCTTAGGGGATCAAAGAAGACGTTTAGCCCGCAAGTCGGCCGCGAAGGTGATGAGCGGCATCACGAGAGTCAGCGGCTTGTCCTTCAGCGGTTCGGCGCCATAGGAAGCGTACCAGTTGGCGGCGCGCTCGCCTTTGGCATCGATGATCAATAGAAGTCCCCCGCCCTCTCCTGCAAGTCGTAGGCAGCGGAGCGCTGCGGCGGCTAGGAGCTGGCCTCCCAATCCCTGTCCGGAAACCGCTCGGTCGGTAGCCAATCGCGCGAGCTTGAAGCCCGGCACATCATGGCGGGCAAGACCGCGTGTCATTGCATCAGGGACAGTTGCGTGCTCGACTGCCGAAGGCGCGATTGTATAGAACCCAAGAATGCGGTCGCGCACTGCGTCGTCGATAGCACAGAAGGTCTTCGAGGCATTCTGCTCATGGCTTTGTCGAGCAAAGCGGAGCAGGAACTCGTTCATCTGAGCGTCGCCGCAATCGAAGGCCGCCCGACCGTGAGACTTGGCGATCGGTTCCTCATGCCATGCAGGTAAAGTCATAGGCTGTCCGGCAAACCGGCAATCGCCGCGCGCAGCTTGGCGTTGGGTTTGGGCGGATTTTCCAGAAGCTCAAGAATGCGAAGATGATCGCGCTCTGACACTTTGATCGTTTCGGCTTCTTCGATCACAGCTTCTGCTTCTCGCAGTGCGGATTGGGTTACGAAATTCGTCAGATCGGTATTACGAAGTGCCGCAGCGCGCACGAGCTTAGCCTTGGCCGTGGCAGGCACCCTCAAACTCATACGCTCACTGTTCTCGTTCGCTATACTCGGCATGTCAGCCTCCATCTCTCAATGAAATATAGGCGAAACTCCTCTCGGCGTCAATGGTGTGCGCCTTCAAGGCGTACACGGCGGATGGGAGCAGTTCTATATCTTCTTGGCTTGCCTCAGGGCTTGCAGAACGTTGGGATCACCTGTCAGCTGTTCAGCGATTTTCAGACCATCGCGAACGCCCTCAGGAGCAACGGGCGTCCGATTTCGCCCGTTGACGCCCAGTACGGACGCAAAGTCTGCAGATAGTCCGAGCTGTCGGCGGCCCTGAAGTAGATCAGGCTCCATGTGAGATGCTGCTTGGCAACGCCATTCTTCGTGTCGCCAGGTTGATCAGTCTGTTCGCAGCACGGCGGCTGCGACAGTCACACTCGATGGCATTGAGCTTGATTGCGAAGATTGCAGGTGGCTCGCTCTCAAATACGGAGACCGTCTCGAAGTTCGCGAGTAACGACATCCCACTGTCATATCTGAGGTTGGCACTCCCGGCGGACGACGCGTAGAGTGTGGTGGCGAAGGAGCTTACCAACGTCGACGATCCGATGGACAGCATAGCAAGGAAATAAAACGCTGAACGCAAACGACGGGTTGCTCGCCTGCAGTATGCGCTGGCAGGCGAGTGACGTGCCCCCGTCAAATTAGGCCACTTGGAACTGGAATTTTCCACTTAAGATCCCTGTTGGGCAGAAGAGGAGAATTAGATGAAGGCCTCGAAGTTTTCGGAAGCGCAGATCGCCTTTGTTGTGAAGCAGGCAGAGGACGGGACGCCGATCGGTGAGGTCTGCCGCAAGGCAGGAATTTCGGACGCGACCTTCTACAATTGGCGCAAAAAATATGCCGGTCTGATGCCGTCAGAGATGAAGCGGTTGCGGCAGCTCGAGGAGGAGAACGCCAAGCTGAAGCGGATTGTTGCCGACCTGTCGCTGGACAAGGCGATGCTTCAGGACGTGCTGTCAAAAAAGCTCTGAAGCCTGCCCGCAAGCGCAAGCTTGTCGACACGATCAAGGCAGACTGGAAGGTTTCTATCCGGCGCGCATGTTCGGTGCTGAAGATTGACCGGTCGCTTTATGTCTACAAGTCCAGGCGCGGCGAGCAGGCCGAGTTGAAGCTGAAGATCAAAGACATCTGCCAGACACGGGTGCGTTACGGTTATCGTCGCGTTCATGTCCTGCTCAAGCGCGACGGGTGGCCCGTCAATCCGAAGCGAATCTATCGTCTTTACAAGGAGATGGACCTGCAACTCCGCAACAAGGTTCCCAAGCGTCGGGTCAAGGCGAAGCTGCGAGCCGACCGGACGGAGCCGACCCATTCCAATCACGTCTGGGCGATGGATTTTCCTTTTGCCGACGACGATGTTGGCAGGCGCATAGGCGATTGCCGTGGTCTTGCCGGTCGGGCCGTGCTCGACCGTGGTCGTGCTAGTCACCCCGTCGATCGTCGTGCTGGTGATGCCCTTGTCGCCGGCGCCGTTGTAGAAACGGGTGTAAGTCACCGTCGCATTGTCATTCTCGGCCTTGGTCAGCATGCCGGCATTGTGCGACTGGCCGGTGGCAGCCGGTTCGTCATAGGTGTTCTAGCCAGCAGCGTTGCCACCGTCGCACCCGGTTCCGTCACCTCCTTGCGGATCACCCGGCTGAGGCCGTAGGGCCGAAAATACGAGGACCTTTTCGCCGACGTGTGTTTAGAACTAACTTCCGCTAAACAGTCGGTACCGGAATTTTATTCCGGCACCTTCGACGATTTGCGCAAATTGGGCATAAAAGGCTTGGGCCTGCTCGCTCAGCTGATATTTGCCTACAATGTCTATTAAAACGGCCCTGTCTTTTGCGTTCGGGTATGTTTCTAAGATCTCACCGCTCTCAACAAAGCTCAAATAGGTATTGAGCTTTTCCTGCAGTAGGAAAAGGTGCTTACGGCCGTTTTCCGTCCAATCAAGGTGATCAGTAATCGTCAGGACTACCTCACCTGTGGAGTTATCAATCCCGATAGCATCAACTACATTCGTTTGATCAACAGACATTTCACTACCTCGTTTTACGGCCTATTAATATCGACTGTTGTGGGAGGTATTTGTGTGCCTCCAGGAAATCCTGGTTTCCCCCTGCCAACAACCACTGCACCTGACTGCTGCATTTCAGGGAAAGCCGCCGCTTGATTCTTAGTCAATGGTGCTGTTGCAGACGCTTTGCATTTCTGTGCAAGCAATATTCCCGTTTGCGTCACGCCCCATCAAGTCGATACGTGTTCTGCAAGAAAGGATACGCTGTCGGCTTTACCGCAATGATGCGGTTCTTGATGGAACGCCTTCCCAAAGAAGAACGATACATCGATGGCGTTCGGCGGATGGTGCCGCACTTTCCTGAGACCGCAATTCGCGAAGTTATCGCGAACGCACTCATCCAACAGGATTTCATGGCGACCGGTGTTGGTCCCGTGGTCGAAATCTACGACAATCGCATCGAAGTCACCAACCCCCGGCAATTCCCTGATCAGCGCCGACCGCATCCTCGATGAGCGCCGCGCAAGAAACGAGAAGCTCGCTGCAACTATGCGTTCGTTCGGACTCTGCGAAGAGCGCGGAAGGGGTCTCGACAAGTCCCTAATTGAAATCGAAGCGCAGCATCTGCCCGCTCCCGACTTTATCTCGTCAGAAAATTCGATGCGTGTCGTTCTATTCGCACCGAAAAGCTTCGCTCAGATGTCAAAGGCCGAAAAGCTGCGAGCTTGCTTCTTCCATTGTGTCCTTCGCTGGTTCACCCACGACTACATGAGTAACGCCACACTTCGTGAGCGTTTTTCACTCCCGCCGGAGGAATATCAGGCCGTTTCGGCAATCATCGCTGAATCGATCAAATTCGATCGCATTGCGCCCGCAGATCCCGATCAAGGTAGGCGCAACGCGCGGTACGTTCCATATTGGGCCGCCTAAAATCTATTGACCACAGCGACGCCTTGAAAGTATTCGAACCGTAGACCAGCCACTCGCGATAGCTACATGCTTGGCAAGCAATCGTTCTTCTATTCGCTGGCCGGAGAAGTTCCCGTCGATTACATTATGCGATCTTCCTGGCCTAAAACGTGAACGCTATGGCAACAAGCCAGTCGCTGGCCTCGAAGCGCTCGCCGTGCCAGAGACTAAAGACTTCCCGGCCGAAGCGGATGTCGAACGACCGCTACAACTGCTCCTCGGACTCAGGAAATCGATCATTGAAGGAGTTCGAGTAGCGACCTCAGTCTTTTGGATAACTTTTCGCGCATCGGACACGCGTTGTACTATCTTGGCGGGAAATCCGGAGAGGGGCATGCATTATCGCCAACGGTCGGTGCTGTTCGCGGCGCCTTGGCTGATCATCGGAGCTGCAGCAGTAGGCGCGTCAGGCGGCATAACGGTTGCAGACTTCGATAATCCAGAACTGCTGATCGCCGCGCTGTTTGTCGGCCTCGTCACCGGCATGGCCGTCGAGCAGCTCCTAGCCACGACGAGAAAACAGGCGCGACAGGAGAAAAACGGGTCACGCCGGGAGGAACGGCGCAGCAATGAGCACATCGTGCTGCGACCCTGGCGTCCGATGCCAGCTGCAGCGCCATTGAAACCCGTCGACGCCGCAGATCAGCTGCGTATCGTGATGCGCTCGGATTTCACTATTCAGCCGTTACTGAACAAGAGCGAGGCCCGCGTATTTCGCGAACTCGACAGCATCGTGATCGGCTGCAATTCATCCTGGCAGGTCATGGCGCAGGTGTCATTGGGCGAGATCCTCCGGAGCACCGATGTGGATGCCTACAGTTGCATCAACTCAAAGCGCGTCGACTTGCTGCTCGTGGACAGCAATTGCCGGCCGCGGCACGTCATCGAATACCAGGGCGGAGCACACTATCAAGGCGCCGCAGCTGCGCGCGATGCGGTCAAAAAAGAGGCGCTGCGACGCGCCGGGGTCGGCTACCACGAGGTGGTGGCTGGCCAAACGACGCCATCGGAACTCAGGCGATTGGTCGAAAAGCTGGTGGACAAACCGATTGTCAGCTAATGCGCTCCCATCACTCACGCAGCTGCTTCCATCGGAAGAAGCAATCGCCTTGTCTTGATGGAATGGAGGCGCAATCGAGATGAACTCCGATTTCCAGGCAGTTCGCGAAAATCTGTTTCCGGCTAGCCACGGAGCCATCGAGGACTGGGAGGCATTTCCTTGGCATCGTGATCGAACCAACCGAATTCAGGCCCATAAGGCACATTCGTCGCAAGCCATCGCAATTGATGTGTTCGGCACGGTCAAGATGAGCACAGATCGCGACCGCATCTTCGACGCCATCGCCGCAAGAGTCGGCGTGGCACCGGGCGGCCCATGGGAGATAGCACTCGAGTGGACAGACACCGATCGGCTTCTGGGAGAACCCAGGCCCACGCAAGTCGATGCACTTGCCGTCGGCTCGAAGGCTGCGCTTGTCATAGAGTGCAAATTCACCGAACCCGGCGGAAAATGTAGCCAAACGGTCGTGTTGCGCTCAGGCGAGCGCCAATGCAACGGAGGCTACGCCGATCAAATCAATCCGGGTAACGGCTTGCGCGGACGCTGTGCTCTTACAGGCAAGGGCATTCGTTACTGGGAATACGTGCCAAAGGTCTTCGCGCTCGATCCAGCTGTCGACCATACGCCCTGCCCTTTTAAGGCAGACGCCTATCAATGGATGCGCAACGCCGTGCTGGCAGCAGCGTTAGGCAGGCACCACAAGCTCCAAGCGGCCGCTCTCGCAGTCTTTGCCGATCATCCAAGTTTCCCGACGGCGCGGAAGGCGAAGCGGGGCCCGATGGATCCGGCTCTCGGTGGCCAAGCTGCCATCACACCCATCTCCTATCAGCAGATCATTGCGATCGCTTGTCACGTCGGCCTCGACCAAGAACTTTGGACCGGCCTTTCTGCATGGGTCGATCGAAAGGTCGCAATGGCGGCGTCGCGAAAATCGGAATTCCAAGAGGTTTGAAATGGATGCTGATATCTGGAATCCAGCCTTCTATGACGATGGCGAGTGGGTTTCCTGGTCCGACGTGGAAGAACAGCTCCGGTATCATGAGTGGCGCGCCAAATATCCCAATGCGATCAGGCATCTGATCCCGTATTTTCAGGAGCTATTGGCGCTGGCCGAAAGCTACCACCTCGAGACAGGTCGTCATCTTGATGTGTACGGTGTCATTGGTGAACTGTTCGGCGCGCCATCACTTACGGAATAAAGCTGAACAAGAACTACGCGCAGGGCGCCGACGGTCGGCTTGGCAACGATCACGTGGAAATCAAAACCATCACGCCGTTCAAATCCAAGGACGAGGTTTTCGTGAAGGTGTCAGGCAACTTTAGCAAACTCCTCGTGGTGAAGATCAACGCCGACTTCGAAGTCTCATCCCGGATGTTTGAACGCAAGAAGCTTCCCAAAACGACGAAACCTCTCCTGAAGATAAAGTGGAACGATCTGCCTCACGCCAAATGACGGCCTAGTCGGAAACGCAGGTGGAGTCATGTGGCCATTTTTCTTGGTATCGCCTCGAGTTCGGATAGTGAGCGCCTCTGTAGCGAATGATGCATATCGATATCGTGAGAATAGGTCAGGACAAGTCTGAAAGACTAAAGTAACAAGACGGCGTCACGCCTGCGTCGAGATGCAGCCATAAGGTGCATTAATGATGAATTAAAACGCAATTTGACGTGGAGCGGAATTCTGCGATGCTTCCCTTGGGCAACTGAGGGGTTATCCGTGAAAATATATCTACTCGCTCGACGCTTCGGCGCCGTGGCAATTTCCGTTGCGTTGACGAGCTGCACAACAACGCCGGCAGAGTTCAACAACAAGCCATCGGCCGTAAGCAAAGCCGCGCTTTGCAAAACGGCCTTGGAGACGCAAGACCCAGCGTTTCAGTTCCAGCTCGTGGCGGAAGTGAACCGACGTGGGATGAGCATGATGGAATGTCAGCAGATGGTCGCTCAGCAACAGCAAGCGGCCGCTGTCCTTGTTGGGCTCGCGTTGGTCGGGACGGCCGCTGCTGTCTGCGCAAACGGCAACTGCGGGGGTGGTTATGCGCCATACAGACGCTACCCCGGCAACTGCTATTCATATTATGACCGCGCTGCAGACGGGAGCTTGTGCGGAAACAGAAGTGCCATATCGCGTCCGGGAGGTTGGTAATGTGGAGAGTGATGGCCATGTTGTGTGCGAGCGCCCTGCTGGTGCCAAGTCTCTCAGGGCTGACCTTCGCGCAGAGCTTCGGCGGGAATTCATGCGTCGACAATTGCGAGGGGCATAGGGCCGGCTATGTGTGGGCGGAGGACAATGGCATTCAAAGCGAGGATGAATGTTCGGGCAACTCATCATCTTCTGTGCGTGTCTCTGTCATCGGTTGCCGTCTCCAAAGAAGTCCGCTGGTGTAATCATGTAGCTGAAAGGCAATTCCCTAAGGGGCCGCAGAACCCCTGGAGGATTGCGTGGAAAAATCTTTCTGGGCTCAACAGTGGTGTCGAGCCACGGAAGCCGTTCTCGCAGTTTATAGGTGATCCGGTCAGTTGTTATTTCTATATCTAGGCCCTTGAATTGGACCCCTGGGAAGTATCGGCTGAATTCTCCCGGCTGAAGCTCAAATATCGTTTTTGGATCGGTTTCGCTCTTTAAGGAAACGATCACAGGTAGCCTGCTCGTCTTTAGTTTGAACGGACGACGGCCGCTTGCGTCGCGCAGTGTTGCAAAGTCCGCTTCCGACAGAGACCCGATGCTATTCTTGATGCCAAAACTTGTTAATACGCCATCCTCGTAGACTTGGGTCAGGCTGTTGTTTGGATCGTGCTGGATTGGCAGGATATAGACTGTACCTTTGCCGCCAAGATCGAAGATTATCGCTTCACCATATAGGCGCGTAGCGCCACCATTTCCGATAAGGCTGTGAGTTACCTTGGAATAGGAGATTTCCATCACCGAGGAACTCTCAATCGGTCGCCCGTCCACCGTAGCCGACGCAATAACCTTGAAACGCACAGTCGCACTCTCGCCCTGGCAAGACGCAAGAGGTAGTGCGCAGCGTGAGGCCAAGAGTGCCCGGCGCTTCATTCCCAAACCTTGCTCCAATCAAGAAGTCTTTCAACACACCGGGGGGCACAGCCTTCATCCACAGAGGCAGCAACACTCACCGCTTGACTTCACGTTGCCACGAAAACCTCTAGCGTCGCCGTGAAACCTTGCGCGAATTTGCCGTTATATTTGGGATTTTGGCCGACGGTTCGATCAGTTGATGGCGCTGCCAAACTCGACGTTGCTCAGGTCCGCCGACGTGGCGTTAGCAGTCAGCTTTGCCAAGACGTCCCGATCAACCAAATGGGCGACCATGGGGTGAATCTTGATGTCTGCCCTCTTGGCAACCTGATGGAAATTCGTCAGCATCATGGTCGCCAATTCGCGCGTGGGTGCAATAACGTCGAGCAGCCAAACGGTGTCGCCACTCTTCCAATCTTCCGGTTTGAGTCGAACGGGGAACACGCCCGCCTTAGCTTGCTCTGAAATCCGGCCATCGACCTCAATACTGACGCTTGCCCATACGGCGATTTGCCGTGAATTGCGCCTATGAGGTGAATATTACACTTAGCTTACTTTTCTGCGCTAGCGCAGCCGGTCGATGCCAACAGCCGTTGCGAAGACCGGCCGCGTTCCAGCAAATGGCCCTCCAACTGACATTTCCAAAACCCCGCCTCGCGAATGCCGGGCAACGCCGCAAGATCTATTGCGTGCCGAGTCTGCCGAACTGGCCTGGCCGTCGTTTGGCCGGGGCCGGCAACTGAGCCAACTTGCAACGGCCGGAGGGCCGAGAGTCCGCACCGGGAATGAAAGCAAGGATGAGAAGGACGCCATAGAAGAAAATAACGATCCCCTGAATCGCGAGCACCGGCAAGGGGATCACGAAAAACCTCGGCAAGAAGACGGGCGCGAGCAGCAGCCAGAGCAGATATTGCGGCCAACCGATATCGCGAAGCCGACTCGATACCATGTAGAGCAGGCCTACAACGGTAATCGCTGTCATCGCGATTGCGGCAACCATGTACAGCGTTTCAAAGAAGGAACGGCGGGAGACGAGCTTGGCAGTCGCGGCATCGTTCGCTCCGACGCCTAACGTCATCTGGATTGCCCCTTTGGCGGCCATAGCACGTTGATTCTGCATATCCTCTGCCGTCGGCTTGCGGCCGGACGCTGCAATCTGCTTGGCCATCTCTTCCTGCCCTTTGAACATCAGCGGCATGTTTTTGCCGCTGACCTCTCCTCCGACGGCGGTCCCTGTGCCGGCTGTCGAGCGTGGCGCCATTAACTCACGCGCTGCCTGATCATGTTCGGCCATAATCAGGCGCTCGATCGGGTCCTTCGCAAAATCGAAGCAGAGCATGAGCAGAAGCAGCACGGCGTAGGTGATGCGCGTAAGCCGAGATTGGCCAAAAATGGTCATGAAGTTCAGCACCAGTTCGTCTTGGTGGGCGGACGATGCTCGCTGGAATTCAAGAATTCGCTAACGCAACGTGGATGATTTTACGGATGATCGAGTTTTCCTATGGCATTCGCTGCCTGGAACTCACACCCAATCGGACTTATTGGTCATATGGCCATGCGCGGAATGGCGATGTCGCGCACCCGAGAGGTGACGATTACCACCGGCTGTGGGCCGCGTCGGAAAACCTTGGTAGCGGGAGGCGGCGGAGGCGACTATCGCCCTTAACTGCAACTGCACATGCCTCGCCTTGAAGGGATCGGAACCTGCGACCGGTCATCGCAAGGTAAGACCGTATGTCCTTCTTCTTGGCTGAGGTGGCTCGCCATACACTGGTCTTCCGAGGGTTGCTCGGACAGGCCGAGCCGATCCTCATCACAGGAGGACGAGCCGTGGCAGATTATAGAGAAGTGTTCGTTGGAATCGACGTTGCCAAACTAAAGAATGCGGTCGCTGTCGCTGAATCCGGCCGGGAGGGAGAGGTTCGCTTCTGGGGTGAGGTTGATGTATCGGATGCCAACATGCGCCGCATCATCCAGCGAATAACCGCAAAGTTTGATCACGTGCATTTCTGTTACGAGGCAGGCCCAACTGGCTACGGCCTACATCGGCTAATCCGATCACTTGGCCATGAATGTGTGGTTGTGGCTCCCTCACTGATACCAAGGAAACCAGGCGACAGGGTAAAGACGAACCGTCGAGATGCGCTTGCGCTCGCCCGGCTATTGAGGGCCGGCGAGCTCACGGAAGTGTGGGTTCCCGATGAGGGCCATGAGGCGATGCGGGACCTCGTTCGTGCTCGAGCTGCCGCTGTCGAGACTTTGCGGGTTCACCGGCAACAGATAAGTGCCTTTATGCTCAAGCATGGTCGTATCTATCCACGCAAGAAAGCCTGGACGATGCGATACCTTTGCTGGCTGCAGGAGCAACAGTTCGATCATCCGGCGCATCAGATAGCCTTGCAGGAAATGGTCGAGGCGGTGCGCGTCTCGAAAGAACGCGTCGGACGTCTGGAGACGGTAATTGAGGAATTCGTCCCGAATTGGTCTCTGGCTCCGGTCATTCGAGCTCTGCAGACACTGCGAGGGGTCGATCTGATCGTCGCCGTCACATTCGCCACTGAGGTCGGCGACGTGAGCCGTTTTGAAAGTCCGCGCCAGTTGATGGGCTATCTCGGCTTGGTCCCTGGTGAGCGATCAACGGGTGAGACGGTCAGACGGGGCTCGATCTCAAAGGCAGGCAACGGTCGGGTTCGGCACATGCTGGTCGAGAGCGCGTGGACTTATCGCCACCCGCCGAAGGTCGGCGCGAGGAAGCTATACCGTCTGCAGGAAGCGCCGCCGAAAGTGCGGGAGATCGCATGGAAGGCTCAGAGCCGGTTGACGGCTCGTTATCGCATGTTGGCCGGACGAGGAAAGCGAACGACGGTGGTTTGCACTGCGATCGCCCGTGAACTGGCGGGCTTCATGTGGGCTGTTGCAAGGGAGGCGCAATCGATCAGATCGTAGATCGTCGCAACGAACTTGCACCTCGCGCATGGGCGGAGGCGGGACAACGGCAGGGGAACACCCGTCAGACGCTTTGTGGCCGGCACTGTCCGACGCCCGCAGTAAGATAGGAACAGCCCCGGACGCACAATCGGGAATGCCGTATCCAACCCGCGCATCAGAGCTTGATCACCGACGTCCTTGAGTTCCGCCTCCACCCATAGGCGATCACCCTAACAGCCGTTCGTTTGGGCGGTCGGTTCCTCATGCCCAAAGCATTGACAACGGACATCAGAGCGCTGGTTTTCTCCGCGCATTGACCCAGCGTGTTGGTGTTCCGACACTTCCCACTGTGACCGAGAGGTCTAGAATGCGCCATCAGCGTTCATCACATGAAGGCCTTGACGGGTCGTGAAATTTGATAAACGCATGGAGCATGCAAGCCGTGTGAGGATGCCCGGTGTTGAAAGTGCGACCTGCAAAATCCGAGGAAGTTCAGGAACTCGCCCGGATTGGCCTCGCGTCTTGGCGGAAAGGTATCCTACCGCTCGTTGCCGCCGACGTAGTCTCAAGGATTGAGAAGGACAACCCGTTTATTCCGTTCCTAGAGGAGCAGGGTGGAAACATTCTAGTAGCAGAGGCCGACGGGGCGCTGGCAGGGCTAGGGGCTTCTGAACATGGTGACAACCATATCAGCGACATCTGGGTCGCCCCAGAGCATGAAGGAAAAGGAGTGGGCTCAGCCCTTATTGCTGCCCTTGAAGAACAGTTTAGGGCGCGGGGCTTCGCGGAAGCGGCGATCAGCGTATCTGCTGATAACACACGAGCGCTCGGCCTGTATCGACATCTGGGTTATCACGAAACTTGGCGAGGTTTCGACCACGATCCAATCCTAGACGCCAAGCTGGAAAAGGTCTCGCTGGCCAAGGCAATAAGGCCCTAACACCAGATCACCCGCTTTGACCGCTCCGTTCGATTTCATTCAAGTACTGTCGGGCTAGCTGTCGGCTTTTCTGGCTCGCCCACTTTGAGTCTCTCGCTTCAATAAAGAGGTCTTTCAAAGAAGCTTTCTCCGTCTCAGTCAGGAACGAGACCCAGGTCATTGCGCGATCCGTCCATTGACCCGATTTTGCTTTCAATGCTGATCCAATAAGCTTGGCGAAAGGAAAGGGTATTGTTACGTTTACATTGAGAGCTATTTGATCGAAGGCAGCCTTTACATCAGGGTAAGGCCGCTCCAGCAGCAACCAAGCTCGATAGAAATCAGAGATTTCTTCTAGCTTAAACTCTCTGCCATCCGCTTTAACTATCCAATCGCCATCGTCGGCGACGGTGATGCTCAGCCCCACATCAATTTGCAGTTCGGTCACAGATTGACGCATTACATGCCCTCTTGATGGAGATGATCGAACCCTCGGGAGCGCATCATCTGGTTAAACTGCTGCCGCACCTCAGGCGTCCAATTTCTCCAGAAATGGCCGCTCGCTTCGTTCGTCAACATCGTTCCATTCGGTCCGCGGCTAAACATCCCGCCAACCACGCTACCCGTGTCGGCCTTAATCGACGCAGCGAGTGGTGAATGCGTCCATCTTCCGTTCCCGACAACCAAAGTGGAGGTGTTGGGATCGAAAATATATTCGACGCTTCCACGCTTCGGAGTGAAATTTTCAAGGGCCTTCGTAGAGGTTGTTCCTGAATTCACGCCAAATGCTCCCGGGATCGGACCCGAACCCTTCCAAGTCGGGAGGGTACTTCCTCCGAAGGTGCCGTAACCTGCACTCAATCCGCGGATTTTAACTCCATTCTCCACTTCCTCAAGTGACATGGGAGCAATAGGAATGACACGTGGCTGGGACAGGTCGTTTAGCGGATCGCCATCTGCTTTCTTCTCAAGATCCTCCTCTGCGTCTGCAAAAACTCTACTGCCGGCCGTGGTTTCAGTGCTCAAGCTGACATTCGTTGCTGATCTTAAGTCATTCACAGAACGGGGTGAGCCTCCGTTGCTCGGGTCGCTATTGCGCTGCCCCCAGCTATCTGAGTAGTTGATGGAATGTCCGTTCGGATCACTCCTATTGACGGGATCATTGTCAGCATAGGTATATCGGTTGGTACCGACGCCTTCCATGGTCGGATCCCAATCATCGGGCGAGATGAACCGTCCAAACGCCGGATCGTAGTATCTGGCATTGAGATACATCAGCCCGGTTTCGGGATCGAAGCGTTCGCCGATATAGCTCTTCTTGGTCTGGAAGGTGGTGTTGGTGGCCTCGCCATAGGCGGCATAGCCAGTCTGCTCGACGCGAGTGCCGCTTTCGTTGGTCACCTGCCGCACCGAAGCCAAATGATCGCGGTGCAGGAAGAACTTGTCTTGCGTGGTGCTGCCTGCGGTGACGACGATCTTGGCGTCCGGATGCGGATAGAGGGTGTAGATATCGGTGCCCGGCGTTGTCCGGTCGATTTCGACATTGGCGTCGGGATAGAGCGTCGTGCCGAAGGCCCAACTCTTCTTCACCCGTGCTCCGTCCGGTCCATAGGCAAGCGTCACCGTGGCGCCGTTCTGGGTGACGCTCGACAGCCGGTTGGCGCCGTCCCAGCTCAGCGTGCGGCTGCCATCCGAGACCATGTTGCCGTTGGCGTCATAATCGATGGCCGTTGCACCAATCTGGGTTGCCGCGTGCGGACGCACCGTCGTTGCTGCCGGATAGGTATAGGCACCTACCCGGGTGCGCGACAGAAGATTGTGATTGATGTCGTAGCTGTAGGTCTCGTCGAGCGTGTTGTCGCCGCCATTGTCGGCGCTGGTCAGACGAGAGAGCTCGTCATAGCCATAGGTCCAGTTGTCGTTGGCAGTCAGGCCAGTGATCGTCTTGATCCGGCCGAGCCGATCACGAGTGTACTGAGTGTCCATCAGCACCGTCGTCCCCTTCGCCGTCGTCACCCGGTCTAGCCAGCGACGTGTCGGCGAATAGTTGAAGCTGGTCGTCACGGCATTGATGTAGGTGATCGTCTTCGTCTGGCCGTCGGCTTCATAGCTGACGGAATCGATCAGCCCGGGGATTCTGGAAAGCAAATCGGCGTCATTGTAGAGCCAGGGTAAGGTCCTTTTCCCGACGACGATGTTGGCAGGCGCATAGGCGATTGCCGTGGTCTTGCCGGTCGGGCCATGCTCGACCGTGGTCGTGCTCGTCACCCCATCGATCGTCGTGCTGGTGATGCTCTTGTCGCCGGCGCCGTTATAGAAGCGGGTATAGCTGACCTTCGCATTGTCATTCTCGGCCTTAGTCAGCATGCCGGCATTGTGCGACTGGCCGGTGGCGGCTGGCTCATCATAGGTGTTCTGAGCCAGCAGCGTTGCCACCGTCGCACCCGGTTCCGTCACCTCCTTGCGGATCACCCGGCCCATCTGGTCGTAGGCCATCGCCGTCACCGCACCGCGGGCATCCGTCTGGCGGATCAGCCGGTTGGCGTCGTCATATTCATAGGACCAGTTGCCGAGATCCGGATCACTCGCCGTCAGCCGATTGCCAAGCCAGTCGTAGGTATAGGTCCATAGCGCACCCGTGGGATCGCGCACCTTCAGCAGACGGCCGAGCGGGTCGTAGGTGCGGTTTTCCGTGACCCAATTCGCGCCGAGCTGCGACTGCAGGGCAATGACATTGCCATCCTTGTCGGCATAGCTGCGATGCGCATGGTTCTCCTCGTCGGTCACTACCGCCAGGGAAACTGGAAGCCTGGTGACGTCGGTGACGAGAGCCGACTGCACCGCATATTGGTAGACCTTCTGACTATTGTCCGGATTGACCGACTTCACCACCCGATCCTGCCAGTCATAGCTGTTGACCGTCCATTGCGTGGCATCGGTGGAGAAACGGACAAGGGACGTCTGCTTCACGTTTCCACGCGCATCATAGACCGTGTCGGTGATGCGAGCCGGGCCGGTGGCGGAGGCTCCGGGCGTCTCGACCCGCCAGGGCCGTCCGAGCCCGTCATAATAGGTGCGGCTGAACACCTCGCCCGACCCGTTGGTTCTCGGCGAAGAGGTCACCACTGCCTGCGTCGTCGGGCTGCCCTCGTTCTCGTAGCGGGTGTTGACGTAATTGCCCGATCCCGCATTCACATAGCCATAGGGCCGGCAATAGGCGTCATAGGTGAAGGTTTCGACGATGCCGTTCCAGTCGGTCTTCGTGGCCGGAAGACCGCAGACCAGATCGTAGCTCGTCGTGCTGACGAAGCGGCTATCGGCAGTCAACGGACCATTGCCGAAGTAGCGGGGGCTACGCACGGCCACTGGATAGAGATGGTATGTGGCGTCGTAGTCCCATTCGCTGCGGTTACCGAGCGCGTCGGTCTCGGAGATCCGGTTGCCGTAGCCGTCGTAGCCATAGTTGATCGACGATGGCCGCGGCGCGCTGCCGGTTTTCATATAGGCCAGTTTCTGCGTCAGATTGCCCTTGGCGGGCGGCGTCGTAATCGCCGTCACGCCGTCATAGAAATATTCCTCGTAACCGCCAACCGGTGAGGCGGCATCCAGGCCGAAGCGAACACCCTTGGCAATTGGAAGCGAGACGATATAGGCGGATGTATTCGGCGCATAGGCGAAGGTCGTCCACTTCTCGTCACCCACGGTATTCGCATTCTCGGTGCCGGCGGCGTCCACCGTGTGGCCGTGATCCTTGATCCCGGTCACATTGCCATAAGCATCGAAGCTGCGGTCCGTCCGCAGGTACGCCGTCGAGCCTCCCTCCGTCAGCTGTGTCACCGTCGCAGTGTTTCGAGCCTTATAGGGCTTCGAGGCACTGGTTTCGTAGGTTTCGGCGACTGTCTTGGATGCCGTATTCGCACCGTTCCGGATCGTCGTGGTTTCTGGCAACCCGTAGCTTGCCAGATCCTGGCGGTACGTCGTTACGACGACGGGACTGGAGGTTTCGCCCGATGCGAGTGGCTTCGTGGCGGTAATAGTGCGATAACCAAGGAACTTGCGGGCTGCCGGGTCGTATAGCCCTCCCGAATACGAATAGCTCGTAACGGCAATATTTCCGCGCCCATCGTTGACCGTGAGCCTCGTCACCGGATGCATGACCTGCGGCATGAACACGTTGGAAAAGCTCGTCGACGGGGTGTAATCAACCGCAATCGTCCCACCGGTCTGCAACGTGACGCTACGCAACAGGTTGGGATTGCCCGAACCAGCATTGGATATCACGGTCTCCGTTCGCGAAGCGACGAAGTCGGGAAGCCCATCGCCGTTGAAATCGCCCGACAGACCGGAGCCGCGCTGCACGAATGGTGAAACGACCAGGCTATTGCCGGAGCCTCCGAACCACAGGCCATAGGCTCTGAGATCCTTGAAGGGATCAGTGTCCTTGCGATCCTTGGCGGCGACGACATCCACCTTGCCGTCATTGTCCATGTCGCGCAGGATCGGCGGCCCCTCGAGCGCCAGTCCACTGGCGACCTGGATGAAGCTGCTGCCGGTTCCAAGCCAGACCGCAGCCACATAGCTCGTTCCGGAGGGCGTCGCCCTAACGACATCCGTCGCGCCATCACCGTTCATGTCGGCAAGGGCGCAATAAGCGGCAGCAGAATTGCAGTCGATACCCATGCCCAGGGAGTTCCAGGAGCTACCCGTATATTTTAGGGAAAAGAGGTCTTTGCCCCTGACCACCCCTTGGCGGCCGCCGCCGAGAAAATCCGCGACACCGCGGATGTAATCACCGATGTTGAAGAGCTGATCGATCCCATCGCCGTCCGGGTCCACCGAGGCATTCTTGACCGTATTGGCACTGTCGTAGTTGGTAGGAATCGCAGCACAGACAGTGGCGTTGGATCCCGGACAAACCGAAGCTGAGACGTTCAGTGATGAATCGGTCGTGATGAGGCCATTGATTCGAGTCTTTGATACACTATCATTGCTACCGGTGCTGGTAACATTGAAGAAGAACGCAAAGTCCTTGGTCAACTTGCCCGCTGCAAAGCGGCCGGTGAAATAGTTTGGCACCGGCAAGTTGTCATAGGTAATGTTTGTCCGCGGAACCGTCGCAGTAGTCGTCGCCGCAACAGCGCCATTTCCTGCGGCAAACTTCGTTACCGTGAATTTGATCGGATCGGGCCGGTATGTGCGCAAATCCGAATCGTAGTGATAGGTCAGCAGCGATCCGTAAAACTCATCCTTACCATCGAAGTCGAGATCGCCGCTTTGCCGCGAAAGGAAGTAGGAGAGCTGCTTTGAAGCATCCCCAGACGTTGGCGCTGGGAATTGATTGTTCAGGCGCGCATAGCCGTAGTTGATGTTGTCGTAAGCCATCGAACGCAGGATCTTGTGCGTCCCGCCAACGATGTTGGTATTGGAATCGAGGACCACATCGCGGCCATAACGATCGACCCGCACCAGGCGGGAGACGTTGGAAAATGGCGCCTGGTTGTAAGACAGGGCGTAACCACCGCTGACACCAGCCTCCGCAGCCACACTATAGGCGACGGATTTGAGCCGGAAGCGGTTCCACGTAATACCAGAGCCGTTGGCTTCCGGCTGATAGTCGGGCCGCGGTTCGTAGCCGAAAGTAATATATGAGCGGCTGCTGTATTCGATCCGCGTCGGATAACACATGGGAACATCAGGGCAGGTATAGGAGTAAGTCACCCGATTGCCGTTCCGATCTACCTCCGAGGTCGGCAGATATCGTCCGAGCCAATTTGGATTATCATGTGGTGCGCTGGCGATTTCCGCCACGGACTGGAAGGTTGTCACGACCCCTTTAGTGTCGGTGACTGTCCATCTGTTTGCTGACGAGTCAAAAATGATCCGCTGGAATGACTCGTGTTCGGTGGTGTGGGTCGAGCCGGGCTGGCAACTTGACGCCGCCGAGCAGGAAACGAGGGGCTCGCCGTTCAGAGCAAAGATATCGTCGGAACCCCATCCAGGGGCGCCACCGCCTGGACTTTCCCGTTCGATGACGTCGAGGCCGTCGAGGCCCCAGCCATATCCCAGCCAACCCTGGTACAAGCCGCCCAGGCGAGACTTGCGGGCGGAATCGTAACGCAGCGTCAGTTTGGGAGCGATGTCGTGATAAGCCGGCAAGTCGAGGTTGATGAGCTGCGTAAACGACCCGTTGCTGGAGATTTGTGGAACCGATGCCTTCTCCGGCGCATTGACGGCCTGCGAATCCGGCTCAACGGCCGCGGCTGCAAGCGCCGCGGCGCTCGCCGTCGCTGCTGCTGTGTTCTTGTCGACAGGTGCTGTCGCTTCTGCATCGCCGTCAACAGGTGCCACGCTCTCCGCGGTGTCGCCGGTGAGCCCGTCGCCGAGCGCCTTGCTGCCATTGCCAAATGCGGTTCGATCAATCGCCTTGTCGGGTTCGGACGAATTGGCCGCTGGATCGACCAAAGGACTGGAGGTGCTTGGATTGGCCGAGGATCCGCTGCCAAGCGCGGAGCTTCCGCTCCCGAAACCGCCCCCGGCAGTCTGACCGGTATCCGCTGCAACGGCAACGCCCATAGCCGCATCTAGAAAAAGACCAACCGACATCGCTGCAGCCAAGGCCGCACCACACAAAGTAAAATTCCGCATGAACCCCCTCAAGCGAATCAAGACGTGATCAAAATTTCCGCATTCTAAAGTCGTAAATTACGTCACATGCAAGTGTAGTTTTGCGCGGCGAACTGCAAATTATCATGCCACCGTAGAGTAGTTCTCGGCAAAGTTTCCGCTTCGAAAATGCGCTATGAACCAAGATGCCGTGCCTCCCGATCCAACGTCTATTCGGCTTCCATGAAAGGCTGTGGATAGCGTGCCGCAAGTCTCTCAAGTCCTGCCGGACGCAACGGACAGCATTATGATAGCAAATTGCATGATTCGCTGATCCTTAAGTTGAAAAAACGACCATGATTCTCGATAAGCTTCTCGATTTCTGGGATTGGTGGTCCACCGAAATTCAGCGGATGCTGCCCTATCTGTCTTCAACGATTGAGCATCCCGTCATCCAAATCAGTCGGACGGGAACCGTCGTCCAGTGGTCGGGTGCGTCGCAGGCGGAAACGGTGGCTTTTGATGACTTGGCGAAAGTTCTTGAGCGAACCCAGATCTGCGCGCTGTTGTTTGCCGAGGACCGCTATATCCGCCGTCAAATCGCTGGTTCGGCGCTTCCATACAGCAGAGCAAAAGAAATCGCAGAGGCCGATCTCATCGCCCAAACGCCGTTTCGATCAGAAGAGGTCTATTGCGTGCCTGTCAGAGGCAGCGATGGTTTGCCGTGCGCGTATGCTATTATTAAAAGAACTTTCGTCGACCCGTATCTGTCGGCTCTGGCTGCAGCTGAGATAAAGATCAAGGCGATTTCCTTTGGAAACGCTGATGGTATCGTAGCCCGTATTCCTCAGCGAGCCGTCAAAGAGATTCTTCCGAAAGCTGCTCGGATCTCGCCCCGATCTCATATCCTCACGACCGCTCTATTTATTTTAGCTGTGACGACCGCTCTCACGGTCGGTCATGCATTTTTCCGCTATGATAGGGCGCTTGCAGCACTCGATAGCGACATTGCATTGAAACGACAGAAAGCGGTCTCGGTGCGGGCTGCCCTCAACGAGCGCGCAAAAAAGGCGTCAGCTCTGGAGACCGCGCGTCGCCGCAAGGACGAAGCGATCCCTGTCATAGCCGTCTGGGAGGAGATAAGCCGTCGATTTCCTGACGGCGCCTGGCTCACCGATCTCTCGCTTGACCGCGGAACATTGACTGTATCGGGGTTCGCCCAATCGGCTGCGGGGCTGATCGGTCCGCTGGAAGAATCGCCCCTCTTCAGCGAACCAAGCTTTACCTCGCCAATTGTCCGGGTACCTGGCCAGAGTGGCGAGCACTTTGAGATGCGTCTGAAGGTTGGGCCGGAATGACCGAGATACTGATCGGGCTCATGAATGCCCCCCGGCGGATCCAACGAGGGGTCGCCCTAAGCATGCTCGGCCTTGGGGTCCTCTCTGCGGTTTGGCTTGCGATGCTGGCGATTGGTCATCTTAGCGAGCAAGCAAACGAAATCGATGAAAAACGCTTTGAGTTCGGCCGGCTGAACGCTGTGCTGGAGCAAAATCCGGCGGACACTGGCGGAGCACTGGCCCCTGCCCCCGCGGTGACGGGTGTCTATCTCGACGGGGAGACGATGCCCGTGACAAGGGCGCGGCTTCAGGAGCGCATCAATGGCATAGCCGCACAGGCCGGAGCAGTTGTGGTGTCAATCAATAGCATTCCAGATTCCGCTCCGGATGCCGTTCCATTGATTGGTGCCGCAGTTGATATCCAGGGCAGCCTCAAGGCCATTCACGATGTTGTCTTTCAGATAGAGGCATCGGAGCCCCCTCTCCTGGTCCGAAAGGCGTTGATCAGGATGACAAGCCCTGTCCAGGAAGGGCAACTTCAGGCACCGCTTCAGCTGGCGACATCGATCGAGATCTACGGTTCAGCCGATCCGGCACTGATCGCCCCAACAAAAGCGGCTCAGCTTCGATGACATTTCCGCACATCAACTCTCCTCTAGTAGGCTACTTGAGCATCGCTGCCGCCCTTGCCATGCTCGCTCTCTTCAATCTTGCCCTGGCGCGAATCCCCGTCGACATATCGCCGATGGAAATTCCTAAAGGAGCCGGAAAGCCCCTCTCTGCGCAAAGAGGGTCCAGCGTCAAGCCGACAGACGTTGGTCTCGATCAGCAGGATACGCTGTCCCGCCCGATTTTCAGCCCCACGCGTCGTGAATTCGAGCCTGTCATTGCACCCGTCGCGCCTCAACCAGAACTCATCGCGCCACCGCCCTCTGCAGCAATTTCGATCCCGGCTTTTCATCTGGAAGGAATTCGGAAGATTGGAGCCGACGTATCGGCCCTATTGTCGGTCGGGACCGAAGACCCGCCGCATTGGCTGCCGATCGGCGGCACGCTCGAGGGATGGACACTGGAGCGTGTCGATACTCATGGCGTTGCGCTAAGATCGGGGGATCAGTTGACCGTTGTCGATCTCTACCCGCCGGAAAATCCAAATGTCCCACAAAACTAGGATGCCGACAGGGAATTATTATGGCGATGACGGCTTTGCGCTGCTTGCTGTCCTCGCCTTTCTGCTGCTCTTTGCAGCATTGCTGCTGCCGTTTTCGTCCGCTGCCCGGCTGGCGGCTCTGACATCCAGCCATGAATTCGAACACACCCGGCTCTCTTATGCCGCCGAAGCCGCCAATGCCTACGTGGCAGCAAAATTGGCATCCGATCATTCCTGGAAAAGTTCAGTCGGGCGGGACGCCGGCGCAGATGGAATGTCGTGTCGGATAAAGGATCTCACCTTGACGCTTCGCTTGATCAATCATGCCGGCTTGATTGACCTCAACGTCGCCGCAACGAGCACCATTGCTGCGGGATTGGCAGCTTTAGGGCTGGATGACCGACAAGCTGGCGCTGTCGCCAATTCCATCGTTGCATTTCGTTCGCCACAACGCGGCACGGCACTTCCGATCGGGCCAGAGCCGAGCTTCGGATTGAAGCATGCGCCATTGGAAGATGTGGTCGAATTGCTCGATTTTGCTGAGATGAGACGGTTCACACCTGAGCAGCTCAGTGAGATATTCACAGTCGATAGCCACAGTGCCTTCATTGATCGCGACCTTGCGTCAAAGCCGCTGCAGTCCATCCTGGCAAAGCTCGACGGCGCTGTACATGACGGTTTAAGCGCATTTCCCACCTACACGTTGACGACAAGAATCAGTAGGCGCGGCGAGAGTGCGATCGATGCCAGAATAGTCACGATCGGCGGTGACCGACAAATGGGCCGTCGGTCGTCAGCGCTGGCGATCTTGACGACCGCGAAGGCCGCACTCCCCAATTGCAGGGTTGTCCTCGGCACCGACATAACCGCCTGGTTTGAGGAGGCTTTCGGATGATAGATTCAATGGGGCCACTCGATCGCTTCCTTGCCCATCTTGCCACGAGTGGCATGGCAACATCCGAGGCGGTGCAGCGAACAAAATCCGCAAAGCGGCAGACTGGTCAGCCATTGGACATGGTGATCCGGGAACTTGGAATTCTTCCCGAACTTACAATTGCGACAGAGCTGGCGCGGTTCCTCGATCTGGATGTCATCGCGGACTGTGGCACCCATGATGGAATTGAATGGCTGGAAAAGCTGGGCTGGGACTACGCAACTGAGAAGGCGATTTTTCCCTTGGGGAAGAAGGATGCTCATCTCCACATCGCGATTGCTGATCCGTTCGATTATGAAACGATCGAAGCAGTTTCGTATTTCTTCGACCTGCCAGTTCAAGCCAGCATCGCACCCAGAAGTGTCATCGAAGAGCAAATCGGCCGCTTTCGACAGGAGTCCGCTTCACCTGGCGAAGAGACGATCTTGGAAGAGAACGCCTCCGATGTCGACCTGGAGCGTCTGCTTGATGTCGCGCGCGATGCGCCGGTCGTAAAATTCGTATCAAAGATCGTCCAACGGGCGATCGACGACAAGGCAACGGACATTCACCTGGAGCCACAGGTCGACACCATGCGTGTCCGGCTTCGCCGTGACGGCCTTCTGCTCGAGACGGAGATAGTGCCAAAGTCACTCCACACCGGCGTCATAAGCCGCCTGAAGATCCTGGCGCGGCTCAACATTGCCGAACGCCGGCTGCCGCAAGATGGGAGATTGCGGCTCGCCGTAAGGGGCCAGGAGGTCGATTTCCGACTTTCGGTGGTGCCCTCGGTGCAAGGAGAGACGGCGGCGTTGCGCATTCTGGACCGAGAGAACATCAGGCTGGATCTTCAGGCACTGGGCTATGACGTCGCAGCGGCCACCAGAGTCGACAATCTGACTCGGCGCTCCAACGGCCTGATCCTGGTGACCGGACCCACGGGTTCTGGGAAGACAACAACCCTCTATTCGATTCTTGCCCGACTCAATCGGCCAACCGTCAAGATCTTCACAGTGGAGGATCCGGTCGAATACCGTATCGGCGGCATCACCCAGTTACAAATCGATCCGGCGATCGGCCTGTCGTTTGCCACGGCACTCCGCTCGGTGCTGCGACAGGATCCTGATATCGTCCTCGTCGGAGAGATTCGAGATCGAGAAACGGCGGAGATTGCGATCCAAGCGGCTCTGACTGGACGCCTCGTCCTTTCGACACTGCATACGAACAGCGCGACCGGCGCGTTCAACCGTCTTCGCGACATGGGAATCGAACCCTTCCTCCTGGCGGCGACCATCAGAGGTGTGATCGGGCAGCGGCTTCTTCGCCAGTGCTGCGCAGCGTGCCGGAACCTCCCGACCAAAATCGGCTGCGCGGCTTGTGAGGGAACCGGCTTCAAGGGACGCACAGCAAGTTTCGAGATCCTCGAAGTTTCCGATCGGTTCCGCGAGGCCATGCGGGCGACCAGCGCTGAAGAGGATCTCGAAGTGGTGGCGATCGAAAATGGCATGGTCCCGTTGCGGCAGCATGGACAGGCACTCGTGGCGAGTGGATTGACGACAATGGATGAGGTCTTGCGTGTCATCGATGCGGACTAATTCAAATGGCTAAATTCGAATATTCGCTATTTGCCGGTGACGGTCGAAAACGAACGGGTACGGTTGAGGCTACGGACCTTACCGATGCACGCCGTAAGCTTCGATCTCCCGGCATCACGGTTTCCGATGTTCGACCGTTTGGGAGCGTGCGCTCGCGAGTTCTACGGCTGCCCAAAATCGGGCACCGTTTTGACCACGTCAGGTTCATCGGCAATCTGGCAGTGCTGGTGACGGCCGGTCTCACATTGGACCAGTCATTGCGCGCGCTGCGTGCTTCCGCAATCAATCAAGTCGAGCGGGACCGCCTGGATGCAATGCTTGAACGGTTGTCCGCGGGCGCTGCGGCTTCATCGACATTTGCGCTGATCGAAGGATTGCCCGACGACATCCTCGCTTTGATCGCGAGCGGGGAAAAAACGGCACGTCTCGCCGACGTTCTGTCGGTGATTGCTTCCGATCTGGAGCGCCGGAAGGCACATCGCAAACAGCTCCTGGACGCGCTGCTCTATCCAGCGTTTCTGCTGCTCATGATGCTGCTTGCTGTCGGCGTCGTGACATTTGTCTTGGTGCCGGCTCTCGAACCTATCTTTCAAAGTTCGGACCGGGAAACACCTTTTCTGATCGCATTCCTGTCCATGGCCGGCCAGCTTCTCTCAGATCCGGTATTCGCGCTCGTCGGGGGTGCGTCCTTCCTTCTCGCCGTGGTGACCTACGCTTTGAAGGCGCAAGCGTTCTCCCGATGGGGCACAGCCATTCTCATCAAGATGCCCGTCTTTGGGCCGCTGATCATCAAGATCGCCCTGGCACGTTATCTGCAGACACTTTCGCTGCTGCTCGATAACGCCGTCGTGATGCCGGAGGCCCTGGCGCTGGCGGCGAAAGCGTGCACGGTCTCGATCTATCGTCCCAGACTGTCCGCGATGCGCGAAGCGGTCATTTCGGGAAGACGCCTTGCCGAGGCTTTTTCGGAAAGCCGGCTGTTTCCCGAAGGCATTGTGTCCCTGACTGCCGTTGGTGATGAGGTAAACAAGCTCGCGGCGGTGCTGGCCAACGGCTCCAATATCATGAGGGTCGAAGCCCAGAGAACGCTCGATCGTCTTCTCTCACTTCTTACTCCCACGATCACGATCCTGCTTGGACTGCTCGTTGGCGGGCTGGTCATCTCCGTCATGACCGCGCTTCTCAGTGTGAACGAATTGGGCGCGCAATGATCGCCCGAGCGTCCGATCGTCACGTTACCACTGCCGGCTTCAGTCTGCTGGAAATGCTGGTCGTGTTGGCGATACTGGGTGCGCTCTTTGCAGTCGCGTTGCCGCAGTTTCGCCCTTCCAATTCGGTGACGACGCGCAATTTAGCATCCCGGATCGCCGAGGACGCGCGTTTTGCCCGACTGGTCGCCATCAAGAAGGGATCGCAAACGGTCCTGTCAATCGACACGACCGAGCGCGTGATCCGCTCCGGCGGCGGGCGCGAGGATATCGCAATTCCTGCATCGGTTTCGCTGACTGCGACTGTCGGCAGGAATTCCGATACGACGGTTTCCAGAGGCGACATCCGATTTTTTGCCGACGGAAGTTCGTCGGGTGGGGAAATCACACTCAATCGCGATAGCGGAAAGGATATCAGGATCCAGATCAACTGGCTGACGGGCTCGGCCAGAGTGGTTTTCGATGATTGACCACCCTCAAATGGATGATGCCGGATTCACCCTTCTGGAAATGATCGTCGCTTTCCTCATCCTGTCGGTCTCTATGGCAATTGCCTCCCATACATTGGCCATCGCCGTCCGAAGTTACCGGCTTGCGAGCGACCGGCAGGACATGTTGGCCCTCGTGCAGTCTTTGCGGGTAGACGCCCTTCCCAAGCTGGCGGTATCCGCCCTGACGCAGCAAGAAGGCGAGACGGAAGCATTTCGCTGGAGAATTCGGATGCTGGCACCGCACCCGGGCCGATCCGAACCCGGGCAACCGTCCTTTGCAATTATCTCGGCCGGCAAAAGGAACGAGACATTCCGCCAGAGTTTTCTCGTGACATTGCCTGCCAGGATCGAACCGCAATGAGGTCCATGCATCAGCTTTCGAGGCAAAGCGAAGACGGTTTTACTCTGGTCGAAATGCTGGTTACGCTGGCGCTGCTTGCCGCACTGAGTACAGTGCTTCTCGGTGCGGTGGCGCAATTCCGGCCGCTCCGAACCTTGGCACAAAGTGCAGATGGCCAAATAGAATTGACCGCAGCGGTTTCCTTTCTGCAGGCAACGATTGCGGACGCCCGAAGTGTTTACCTGATCGACGCCGGCTCCCAAAAGAGGCTCGTATTCGAGGGGTCAGAACACTCGCTGCATTTCCCGGCAGTGTTGAGAGTGGGAAGCGACCAGATTGCGCTACGCGATATATCGATCGACCGGGTGGAGACCGGCGGATCGGTCTCTATCGTATTGCGGAATACTCCACGCCGCGTCTCATCCACGGCGCCGGCATCGGAGATTTTTCCGGTCATCGAGGAAATTGTCGACGTCAACTTCCAGTTCCTGGATGGAACAAATCCGGCAAGCCCCGAACCTCAGCTATGGCTACCCCAATGGAGCCATCCGGAGCGGCTGCCTTATGCCGTTAAGATAACCCTGAAGGCAAAACGCGGCCTTGCGAGCCTTACCGCCAGCAGAATAGCGTTCCTGCAGGCCGACAGATAGTTTATTCGCTGGAAAGATCGGCATCCTCGCCATCTCCACCGACCTTCCGGTCTCGGCCGAGTGAGATGACCTGATACGGCTTCTCGTCCGCTGGACTTTTATATTCGTAGGCCGTGCCCCAGGCATCCAGGAAAGTCCCTGACTTCTTGAGATATGGCCCGTTCCAGGCACTTCCATCTGCCGGTGCGCGAGCAAGAGCCTCAAGTCCCTCGTCGGTCGAGGGATAATGGCCGACGTCAATATAATAAAGTTCGAGCGCGTTCTCGATATTCTTGATCTGGGCTTTTGTCGTATCGACCTTGGCGGATCCGAGATATTTCAACACCTGCGGCGCGACCAGTGCGGCAATCAGGCCGATAATGGCGAGCACGACCAACAGTTCGACCAGGGTAAAGCCTTCGGTCGCAAGGGTGCGGGAGTTGGTCTCGTCATCATGGTTGAAGTTGTCTTTGAGCATTATCCAGCCGCCTGACCGTAAAAAATGTTGAAATTCCATGTTGCAAACAATGCGATTGCCAGAAACGGCCCAAAGGGGACCCGAAGCGACATGATGTTGGCAGATCGCCTGGCGACGACGCAAAAATAGAGCAATGCGAGGGCAGAAGCGACGAACAGGAAAACGGGGAAGATCCCGGGATCCAGCCAGACCGCGGCGGCACCTGCCAGTTTGACATCACCGAGACCGAGACCGACGACGCCCCTGAAACGCCAATGAACGTATCTCAGCCCCCAGAACAGCAACAAGACTACGGTTCCGAAGAGCAGTGCCGCCAACGCTGTCGAGTATCCATATTGCAGCTTGAAGACGATCCCGACTGCGACAACGATGACGTTGAGCCAGTCGGGAATCACCATCCGCTGGAAATCAATATAGCCGACGACAAGCATGCATGTGGCAAGGATAACGGCGAACGGGATGAGCATCAGTACGCCAACCGTTTAAGATCCTGCTCGACGGCATTTTTTCCACCGCGTCTTTTTTGAATATCCGACCGGAAATCCAGTTGTTTGCGGAACTCGTTGGTCACATCGCGCGCTTCGCTTACGTCGCGAACGATGCGTGGTTTTATGAAAATCAGCAGTTCGGTTTTCTTGATGGTATCCGTTTTGTTCTTGAAGGCGTTCCCGAGCAGCGGAATGTCGCCGAGAAGCGGCACCTGGCTGCGGGTCACGCTGTTGCGCTGCTGAATGAGGCCGCCGAGCGCAAGGCTCTCATTGTCGTTGACCACCACGCGGGTGGAAACCTTGCGCTGTTGAATGGTCGGTGAATCGATGCCGGACGAGGTGGTCTTGACGACGTCACTCACCTCCTGCTGGATATCGAGCATGACGCGGCCGGAGCTGTTCACCCGCGGGATCACCGACAGGATAATGCCGGTATCCTTCAGTTCAATCGAGTTGATGACCGGCGAATTGCCGTTCACGCTGGCAGCTTGCTGGGTCACGATCGGAACCTGGTCACCAACCTGTAAAGTCGCCTTTTGATTGTTCAGGGCCATGAGGGTCGGCGCCGACACCACATTGACATCGGTAATGCTCGAAAGCGCATTCAGCGTCACGCGGATGTCGTTTGTCGCGTAGCTCCATCCGAAACCGGGGAAAGCGATATTGGCGGCGCCGGTTGCGAGATCGGAAAACGCGCCGCCAGTATTGCCGTTCTCGAAATACCAGCGCAGGCCGAACTTCAACTCATTGTTCAAAGTGACTTCGGCAATGACGGCTTCAAGCAGCACTTGCGTCGGAACGACGTCAAGTTGACGCAGCAGCTGTTGAATATGCTCATATTCCCGGGCGGTGGTTGAAATCAGCAACGCGTTGTTTTCGACGTCGGCGACGATCGACGTTTTGACCTTGGCCGGCTCTGCGCTGTAGCCCGCAAGTTGTCCGGACGTATCTGTCGTCTCGGACGCTTCCGAAGGCTGTGGCTGCTCTTCGGACGTGGACAAATTCGCCTGCTGTAAATTAGGCGCGACTGCGTTCGACGCTTGGCCGCCCGCATCCGAGGTCGATTGCCCGCTGACGACGGCCTGCAACACCTGCGCCAGCTCTTTCGCGGGCCGGTTCTGAATGTCGTAGACGAAAAGCTGCTCTTCGTTGGTGCTTGCAAGCCGGTCGAGCTTCTGGATCCAGCTGGACGCGCGCTTCAAATAGGCCGGCCGCGACGTGATCACTAGCACCGAGTTCAAGCGCTCGTTCGGTACGAAACGAATGATCTTGCCGCCCCCGCTGTCATTGGCAAAGATCGTGTCGAGTTCCTTTGCGACAGCTGACGGCTGAGACGCCGTGAGCGGATGAAGGGCAACCGACATGCCCTCCATCCAATCGACGTCGAAAACATTGATCGCATCCCGCATCGCCGAAAGATCGTTGTTCGTCCCCGCAAGCATGATCAGGTTGCGCGTCTGATCAACGCGAAGCACCGAACCCTGGCGACTGATCGGCTCGAGGATTCCTTTCATCTCGTCGGCCGACACATATTTGAGTTCGACCACCTGAACCTTGATGCCCGGCCCCTTCGGAGAGGCGGAGGGAACGCTGACCTGAGGTGTGGATGAAAAAGCCTCGGATGAAGGGACGATCTGATAGCTGTCGTTCCGCTTGACGACCACAGCGCCATTGACCGACAGCGCCGCCTCGAAGATATCGAGCAACGCCTCCCGCGAGACGGGGTTCGTCGTTTGCAGCGTCACCGCTCCCGAAACGCGTGGATCCACAACGTAGTTGAGACCAAGCGTATCCCCCAACACGCTTTTGGCCGCGGCAGCAACCGATGCCCCTACGAGATTGAGACTGTAGCCATCGCCGCCTTTGGCAAGCTGCCCGACCGAGACAGGCGGAGCACCATAGGAGACGAACTTCCCGCTGCCCTCATGGATGGCGCCGTTGAAGCTTTGGCCCGATGGAGATCCACCGATCACGCGCGAGGAATAACGAGAGGCCGGAAGAGGTTTGCCGGTAGAATCCAGCTCATTCAGTTTTACCGCCAGCACGTCCTCAACCGAATCCGTGGAGCTACAGGCGGCGAGCAGAAGCAAGCCGAGCATACAAACAGGCACCACAGATTTCATGAAAAAGACTCACCGGCTTCTCTTTCAATGAACTTATCCGCAGTGCGGTGATGCTGCACGTTGGTATTCTAATAGTTCGCAGGTTTCCACAATTTTTCGTAGAATTTCCTACGGGTGTGGCGCGTATATTAGCGAATTCGATGCCTATTTAAGGGTTCTGCATTTTAGCATTTGGTGGAAAGATAATAAACCGGACCCAAGTCCACCGGGTCCTATCTTTCGATTCTATCTGCGATAAGGATCCGAGACAGTAACCTTCGGCAATCCGAGCAGATTGCTAATCGGAAGGATACTCGTGCAATCACCTTGAGCCGAATCTCGTATGCCGATCACCGGGCCAATGAAACTCCAAACTCTATCCAAGGAGGCACCAGAATATCCAGACCGAAGTAATCGTCCACATATGTAAGACCCGCCATCTCGAGGTGTCTCATCGTGGTCTGGTAGGTCCCCAAATAGAGGTCCGAACGTTAGGAGATCATCATTTTCTGCAATTAGGTCAATATCTTGCATTATTTCGATAAGCGCTTAGCGGGAAAGTTTCTTTTCAACCAGCGCGGCTTTTCGAATTATAAGACCGAATTCAGACGCCACAGCAATATAACACACTTTAGCACTCCTGCCGAAATTCTCACGCCTTCAGGCACATGACTCTGTACGTTGCCACCGCCGAGTGAAAACATAGATCAATGATTTCTATCCCAGTCTTTGTAGAAGAAATCGGACCAGTCTTGCAAAATTTTGTAAAATTTGACGGCTTCAATCCGTATCTCTGAGGTATTCTTTGCCGGAATATCATTTATGAAGCCGATTATTCTTACCATTTTTCCTTCGTCTATTTGAAAAACATGACCTCCGTCATCGAATGCGGCGTCCCCATCTGGAGCCCATACAATTTTATTATCTATTATTTCTTGTAATAATTTTCCATCCTGGTGAGCAATCAAATCATCAACCCTGCTTCCTATCCCATAACTTTCATATTGAAAGATATGTATAATTTCGGCGGCACTCAGTAATTTCGAGAAACCATGTTTCCCCGTGTCTTTTATTCTGTTTTTCACCTCGTAGTACGAGCTTCCAAGTATAGAAGCATCTTCTTTTCGAACGCCGTATTGAAAGGAATTGATGTATATATTGAAAAAACCAATGGCCATTTGGTTTTTAGATTTTAGGAATTTACTGACGCCACTTTCGATCGCAAAATGTTCTTTGTTCCCGAAAATCATTCTCACCTCCTTATGCCAAGTTCGTTTTTGATTTCTTTAGGTATGTTTTGATTTCTAATTGGATCCGGTCCAGCAGTAGAGCCATTCCAATGTGTTTCTCCATTACTTGGCCTGCTGAATCTATGGATATTTCCATCTGCGTCTTTGGCCCATCGAACCCCAGTTTTGTCTGCCACTGAGTTCTTGTATAACTCTTGGACATTGTTTGGCTCCGGACTCTTCGAATTGGGGTGATGTTTGGGGTTCGAAGTTAGGTTAGCCCGCTCATCCTCCTTGGGTTTGTTGCTTTTTTCATTTTTTCCGTTTTCTCCATCATCGTTTTCCGGATCGCCGCCGGGCGCACCGCCCACAGCGACGGATGATTGTCTCGAATCGGTATCGCTCCGTTGCCCTGTTATATGAGAACCGCTCTCTCCCGGACTTTTTGTTGAGTTCAGGCCGACCGCCCCTCCAAACAGCCCGCTCAAAAAGCCGCCAAGCGACCAGCCGAAACCCGAGCTGAACCCGCCTCCACCTCCACCACGCCCCCCTTCGAGGATTCGCGAGTTACCTGTGCGATCATACAGATCGCGGCTACTCATTATGTGGCCATTCGGATCGCTCTTGTTGATGGGATCGTTGCCAGAATAAGCATATCGGTTCGTCCCGACGCCTTCCATGGTAGGATCCCAATCATCTGGCGAGATAAACCGCGCATTTGCCGCGGATCCAAATGATACCGACAGCATGCTGCAGATAAGCAGCAGACTGAGAGTGCGGGTCAGAAACCCATTGGAAAGAAATCGCATCAATAAGCCCCCGCTTAAATCTATTCGTTATTGAACCTGTCCGTCTTGCGGCCGCCAGCCGAGTGCCTCGGCTTTGGCGAAGGCCTCGCCGTTCAGCCGATACCATTCATCGGCCCTAGCCTTGAGGTCCGGCGGAATGTCTTCCATCCGGGTATATTTGCCTGCCAGCTCCCGGTGCAACAGCCCGCCATAGGCGCTGCCCGTCTTGGCAAGCAGATATGCGAAGTTCGGATAATGCTTGAGAAGCACATCGGAGATCACAACGGCGTTTTCGTAATTGCCCGCTTCCAGTGCATGCTCAACCAATGTCGAGCCGATGACCGCTACGGCCTCGTCATGCGACAGAGGCCTGAGATAGACACCGTTCGTCACAGCCTCGTCAGACATCGGCAGTTTCTGACGGTACCAGATATCACGCGTAAAACCGCCGCCGCTGGTTGCTTCGAGGTTCCAGGTCTTGCCGTCGTCATCGGTATACTTGATGAACAGATGCAGTGGCGCTTGTGCCAGTGTCATCTTCAGGCCGAGCCGCTCTCCGATGAACAACATCAACATCGGCATGGTGATACAGTTGCCGCGTCGGGTTTCGAGATAGCGCGATAGCTTGCGATTCACAGGATTTGTGCCAAGCGGATCGGCCTGATCATAGCTGAACGCCAAGCCGCTGTTCCAATCTCCGGCTTCGTAGAGATAACGCCGTAGAGCCGCGAGGGTTGCCGCGCCTCCGGCGCTTTCCGGCAGCATGGATTTTACCTCTCTCGCCATTCGATCGATCATCGCAATGCCTGCCTCGGTATTCACTGAGGCATCAATCATATGGTCGACAGAAAATTTGACATCCGCGAGATCGCGCTCGGGGGCAAATAATGCCTCAATGGTGGCGGCAGGCGGGTCAGCCGCGACCGCCTCTGCTGCCGCTCCAAACAGGCCGAGCACTGCGGCTGCGATTAGGGTAAAGCAAAGCCTTCTCATCGCGGCTCCGACGAAGCTGCAGGACCTTGCTCATCCTTGGGGACAAACCGCCCAAATGCCGGATCGTAATATCTGGCATTGAGATACATTAGCCCGGTTTCGGGATCGAAGCGCTCGCCGATATAGCCCTTCTTGGTCTGCATCGTGGTGTTGGTGGCTTCGCCATAGGCGGCATAGCCGGTCTGCTCGACGCGAGTGCCGCTTTCGGTCGTCACCTGCCGCACCGAAGCCAGATGATCGCGGTGCAGGAAGAACTTGTCTGACGTCGTGCTGCCTGATGTGATGACGATCTTGGCGTCGGGATGCGGATAGAGGGTGTAAATATCGGTACCCGGCGTCGTCCGGTCGATCTCGACATTGGCGTCGGGATAGAGCGTCGTGCCGAAACCCCAGCTCTTCTTCACCCGGGCTCCGTCCGGACCATAGGCAAGCGTCACCGTGGCGCCGTTTTGGGTGACGGTCGACAGCCGGTTCGACGCATCCCAGGTCAGCGTGCGGGTGCCGTCCGAGACCATGTTGCCGTTGGCGTCATAGTCGATCGTCTTGGCGCCGATCTGCGTTGCCGCATGTGGACGGACCGCCGTCGGTCCGGGATAGACATAAGTACCGACCTGGGTGCGCGACAACAGGTTGCCGGTCGGCGAATAGCTGTAAGTCTCGTCGAGGGTGTTGTCGCCGCCATTGTCGGCGCCGGTCAGACGAGAGAGATCGTCATAGGTGTAGGTCCAGTTGTCGTTGGCCGTCAGACCGGTGATCGTCTTGATCCGGCCGAGCCGGTCGCGGCTGTACTGATTGTCCATCAGCACCGTCGTGTCCTTCGCCGTCGTCACCCGGTCCAGCCAGCGCCTTGTCGGGGAATAGCTGAAGCTGGTCGTCACGCCATTGATGTAGGTGATCGCTTTCGTCTGGCCGTCGGCCTCGTAGCTGGCGGAATCGATCAGCCCGGGGATCCTGGAAAGCAGGTCGGCGTCATTATAGAGCCAGGGCAAGGTGCGCTTGCCGACGACGATGTTGGCAGGCGCATAGGCGATCGCTGTGGTCTTGCCGCTCGGCCCGTGCTCGACGGTCGTTGCGCTCGCCACCCCGTCGATCGTCGTGCTGGTGATACTCTTGTCCCCGGCGCCGTTATAGAAACGGGTATAGGTGACCGTCGCATTATCATTCGCCGCCTTGGTCAGCATGCCGGCATTGTGCGACTGGCCGGTGGCGGCCGGCTCGTCATAGCTGTTCTCAGCCAACAGCGTCGGCACCGTCGCACCCGGTTCGGTCACCTCCTTGCGGATCACCCGGCCCATCTGGTCGTAGGCCATCGTCGTCACCGCGCCGCGCGCATCCGTCTGGCGGATCAGCCGGCCGGCATCGTCATAGGCATAGGACCATTTGCCGAGATCCGGATCGCTTGCCGTCAGCCGGTTGCCGAGCAGGTCGTAGGTATAGGTCCAGTGGGCGCCTTCGGTGCCGTCTGAGACAAACACCAACCGGCCGAGCCCATCATAGGCGCGATACTCGGTACTTGCTCCCGAGGTCAACGGCACGATGACATCAACACGACCGTCGGAGTTGCTGTGGACGCGCCGCTGCACCTGTAGCTCGTTGGTTTCGAGGACATATTCAAACGAAACCTCCGATGTGAGCCAATATTTCGATGTGAATACGGAGTATTGATAGGTTCTTTGCGAATTGTCGGGATTGACCTGCTTGACGAGCCGATCCTGCCAATCATAGCTCCTTCTCGTCCACTGCGGAGCTTCGTCCGAGAATCGCGGGAAAGTCGTGCTCTCGATATTGCCCCGGCGGTCGTAACTCGTATTGGTGATGCGCGTCGGGCCAGTGCTGGTCGCGCCGGGCGTTACCACCTGCCAAGGCCGCCCGAGCCCGTCATAATAGGTCTGGCTGTAGACCTCACCCGATCCATTGGTCTTCGGCGTGTAGGTTGCGACCAACTGCGTCGTTGGGCTACCCTCATTCTGGTAACGGGTGTTGACGTAATTGCCCGATCCCGCATTCACATAGCCATAGGGCCGGCAGTAGGCGTCATAGGTGTAGGTCTCGACGATGCCGTTCCAGTCTGTCTTCGTGGCCGGAAGACCGCAGACTAGATCGTAGCTCGTCGTGCTGACGAAGCGGCTATCGGCAGTCAACGTACCATTGCCGAAGTAACGCGGCGCGCGTTCCGCCACCGGATAGACATGATAGGTGGCGTCGTAATCCCATTCAGTGCGGTTGCCGACGGCGTCGGTCTCGGAAGTCCGGTTGCCATATGTATCGTAGGTATAGGTGGTCGGTGATGAACGCGGCGTACCACCCCAACCCATATAGCCTACCTTCCGGGTCAGGTTGCCCTTGACCGGTGGCGTCGCAATCGTGGTCGCGCCGTCATAGAGGTATTCCTCATAGGCCCCGACCGTCGACGCCATGTCACCAATCCGGACGAGCTTGGACGTCGGCAACGAAACGATGTAGGCGGATATGTTCGGCGCGAAGGTGAATGTCGTCCTCTTCTCGTCGCCAGTGGTGGTCCCTGTGACCTCGTTGCCGGCAGCGTCCGTCGTGCGGCCGCGGTCCATGATTTCGGTTACATTGCCATAGGCATCGAAACTCCGCTCCGTCCGAAGGAAGGTTGTCAACCCTCCTTCCGTCAGCGTGGTCGCCGTCGCAGTGTTCCTGGCCACATAGGGCTTCGAACCGGTGCTAATGGCGTATTCTTCAGCAACCTGTTTGGATTCCGTGTTCGCACCGTTCCGCAAAACGGTTTTTTCCGGCAGTCCGTAACTTGCCACGTCCTGACGATAGGTCGTCATGACTACGGGAGCGGACGTTTCCCCCGCTGCGGGCGGCTTTGTCACGGTGACGGTGCGATAACCAAGGAATTTGCGGGCAGCAGGATCGTAAAGACCGCCGGAATAGGCATAATTCGTCACGCTGTTGCCGTAGCCGCGCCGGTCATCCACGGTGAGCGCCGTCACCGCATGCATGACCTGCGGCATGAAGGTGTTGGCAAAACCTGTCGACGGGGCATAATCGATGTTGATCGTTCCGCCTGTCGCCAAGGTAATGCCGCGCAGGAGATTGGGATTGCCCGAACCGGCGTTGGAGATTCGCGTTTCCGTTTGGGAGGCGACGAAATCGGGAAGGCCGTCGCCGTTAAAGTCGCCAGACAGACCCGAGCCACGCTGCAAGAAAGGTGAAACGACCAAGCTATTACCGCCGCCTCCGAACCACAGACCATAGGCTTTCAGGTCCTTGAAGGGATCGGTGTCCTTGCGATCCTTGGCGGCGACGACATCCACCTTGCCGTCATTGTCCATGTCGCGAAGGATCGGCGGCCCCTCAAGGGCCAATCCGCTTGCGACCTGCACGAAGCTGTTGCCGGTTCCGAGCCAGACCGCCGCCACATAGCCTGTTCCAGACGGCGTCGTCTTGACAACATCAGTCGCGCCATCACCGTTCATGTCCGCAAGGGCGCAGTATGCCGAAGCGGAATTGCAGTCGATGCCGATGAACTGTGAGGTCCACGAGCCGCCGACATATTTGAGGGTAAAGAGGTCTTTACCCCTGACCACCCCTTGGCGGCCACCGCCTAGAAAATCCGCGACGCCTCGGATATAATCGCCGATATTGAAAAGCTGATCGATCCCATCGCCGTCCGGATCCACCCAGGCGTTCTTGATCGTATTCGCGCTGTCGTAATTCGTCGGAATGGCGTTACAGACAGCGGAGGATGTTCCGGAGCAAAGCGAAGCTGACAAATTCAGCGAGGAATCGGTTGTAATAATACCACTGGTGCGCGACTTGGCGACATTGTCGTTGCTGCCGGTAAAGGTGGTATTGTAAGAGAACCCAAAGTCCTTGGCTTTGCCCGCCACGTAACGACCGGCGAAGTAATTCGGAACTGGCAAATCATCGTAGGTCATATTTGTCCGCGGCACCATTACCGACGTGGTCTGAGAGACCGCGCCGCTTCCTGTGCTGAAGTTCATGACCGTGAATCTGATTGGGTCCGGCCTATATGTGCCCAAGCTCGAATCATAGGTATAGGTCAGAAGAGACCCATAAAACTCATCTCTGCCGTCGAAGTTGAGGTCGCCAGTCTGCCGGGAGAGAAAGTAAGCGCGCTGCCTGTCACCATCTCCAGGCGTTGCCGCCGGGAATTGGTTGGTCAACCGCGTATAGCCGTAGTTGATATCGTCATAGACCATCGACCGCATGGTCTTGTGCGTCCCGCCAACAATGTTGGTGTTGGAATCCAGAACCAAATCACGACCATAACGATCGACTCGCACCAGGCGAGATGTGTTGGAGAACGGCGCCTGGTCGTAAGACAGGGCGTAGCCGCCGCTGATGCCAGCTTCGGCAGCCACACTATAAGCGACAGATTTGAGCCGGAAGTGGTTCCATGTGATACCGGAGCCGTTGGCCACCGGCTGATAGTCGGGCCGTGGCTCATAGCCGAAAGTAATATATGAACGGCTGTCGTATTCGATCCTCGTCGGATAACACATCGGAACATCAGGGCAGGTATAGAAGTAAGTCACCCGATTGCCGTTCGGATCCGCCACCGAGGTCGGCAGATAACGTCCAGTCCAATTTGGACCATCATGCGGTGCGTTGGCGATTTCCGCCACGGACTGGAAGGTCGTCACGATTCCTTTGTTGTCGGTGACGGTCCACCTGTTGGTGGAATTAAAATTGATTCGCTGAAACGACTCGTGTTCGGTTGTGTGCGTGGAGCCGGGCTGGCAGCTGGATGCCGCCGAACAGGGAACGAGAGGCTCACCGTTCAGTACAAAGATGTCGGAATCCCATCCCGGAACGCCGCCGCCGGGACTTTCCCGTTCGATGACGTCGAGGCCTTCGAGGCCCCAGCCGTATCCCAACCAACCTTGGTACAGGCCGCCGAGGCGGGACTTGCGGGCGGAATCGTAATGAAGTGTCAGCTTGGGCGCGATGTCGTGATAGTCTGGGGTATCAAGTTCGATGGTGTGGGTAAATGATCCGTTGCTGGAGATTTGTGGAACCGATGCTTTCTCCGGCGCATTGACTGCAGGTGAATCCGGCTCAACGGCGGCAGCTGCAAGCGCGCTGGCGCTCGCAGCTTTTGCTGCAGAGTTTTTCTCGACAGATGTTGTGGCTTCTGCCTTGTTGCCGTCGGCAGATGCGCCGCTCCCCACTGCGTCGCCGGTGAGCTCGTCCGCCGGCACCTTGCTGCCATTGCCCAGTGTGGTTCGATCAACCGCCTTGTCTGGATCGGACGAATTGGCGGCCGGATCAACGAGAGGACCGGTGGATCCATCGGAGGAAGACCTGCTGCCAAGCCCCGAGCTTCCGCTGCCGAAGCCGCTCCCATTAGCCTTGCTGGCATCCGCCGCAAAGGCAACGCCCGCAAAGGAGCGGCCCATGTCCGCATCCAGAAAAAGACCAAACGAAATCGTTGCAGCCAAAGCTGCACCAGACAAAATAAAATTCCGCATGAACCCCCTCAAGCGAATCAAGACGTAATGAAAATCTCCGCATTCTAAGGTCGTAAATTACGTCACATGCAAGTGTAGTTTTACGCGGCAAACGTGAAAACCTGCAAATTATCATGCCACGGGGAGTAGTTCCGGCCACGGCAAAGATTCCGTTTCGAAGCCGCACTATGAAGCACGATGCCGCGCCTCCCGATCCAACGTTTATTCCCTCGGATCAACCTATCGTCGGCTTCCATGAAAGCCCATGGATGGCGCGTCGTGGGTCTTGCAAGTGACGAACTAATCGTCATTGTCTGGAGAGGACCGCGACTTTAGGTGCGCGCACGCTGAATTGCAACCATTAGTAGGAATCGCATTCAAATGCCTTTACTTAAAATAGCGACTGCCATCTTCGCATTTGCTGCGTTCGGTGGTCATGCTTATGCCGATCCGGTTTGTGACGGCACCGCGACTACGCTTCCGACAACCGACGACACCGCCGCCATCCAGACCATTCTCGATGCTGGCAACATCTTCAACATCCCTCACGGCAAGCTCTGCAAGATCACGCAATCGCTTGTCATCACCCACAATGATTCCGGTTTAGTCGGTGACGGCAGCGGCGGCCTCTACATGGCTGCGGCCAACTTCAACAACACCTCGCTCGCCTTTGGCGATCGATACGGCACCCACACTGTTGGCATCTATGCTCATGGCCTCTTGGCGGCGCCGTGGACCCCACTCGTCCATCCCGTCATCAAGGGCATCCGTGTCGTATCGGAGGTCCAGCAGGGCCGATCCCTGAGTGCGGTAGTGGTGCAGAACGCGAGACAAGCCAAGGTGATTGGCAACGAAATTCAAGGCTTCCCGCTCGGTATCGGTGTCCGCATCCAAAGCTGCGTGTTGGGTTGCGAGGTGGCGGAAAACTACATCCACGACTTCGTCGACAATACGACTGGCTGGCCTGTTGCTTCGGTGCCTCAGATCACGGGTATTGAAGTCGATAACGACATCTGGAACAACGTGTCGTCGTACCACGTCATCATTCGCGACAACACGATCCGCAACATGCTGGTCGGCGCGGGTTTCCTCGCTGCTTATGGCTACCAGACCGACTGCATCAACACCCCCCGCGTGACAACCTACAATACATCAATCACGGGGAACCACCTCGACACCTGCGCCGAGGGCGTCGATAATTTTAGCATCCACGCGATTATCAACGATAACGTAGTGATGAACAGTTATAACTTCGGCATTAAAAACGTCCACGGTGCCAGCTTCGTCTCGGTCAACGACAACACCATCACCAATTATGGTCTCGCCGGCATCGTCGTCGCCGGCAGCTCGGCGGCCGGCGACAGCAATGTCGATAACATCATAGTCTCTGGAAACAACGTTTCGTTCGGCAACTACGGTGGAAACTGGGGTGGGCACGACAATGCAGCCGTTTTGGTCGGTATGAACGGCACCACCTCGATCCCGGTCAACATCTTCGTCACCGGGAACATCCTGCGGCCGGCGAACGGTGAGTATGCGCTGAACATCACGTCGAACTCCGGCGTGACCGTCAGCGGCAACCTGTCGTTCTCCGGAACGAAGGGCGTCAGCAAATAAGATCAGACCATCGCCACCTTCACATCCCCCAAGCGGCGAAGCTGCTCAAGGCGCATGAAGGTGGCTATAGCAACGTTCCGCGTGCACGGCGGGACCGACAAACTTCGGGGGCACAATTTACGACTTCCGCCGCTATGTGAGAACCCACATGTCACCGCCTCATTGAGACGCAGACCAGTTTCAGGATGTCGGTGGTCCTTGGTCAATAAAGGGAATGTTGAAGGTCACATTTTACCTTCCTACATCGTGCCGGTTTCCGCGGCGGCTCCAAAATTGTACCAGACGTTGTTGGCCGCAGATCGCTGTGAATATGTCGCGCCATCCCACTGGATACCGTAGCGATATGCCGAACCAGGAGCACCGCTGGGTCGATATCCCCAATTGCCTTGGATGCGTGCCCTGCCTTGGCCTATGCGGATAAGAGCGCCCCCCAGGGGAGCGGAGGCTCCTAGATCCGCACACTGCACCATCTCATTTGCTTCCACGAACACATTCCCGGTCGCAGCATAGACACAAGCATCATGCAGGCCGTGGAATGTGTTGTGAGCAATTCTGATGCTTTCGACAGTTCCAGACGACAGAAAGCCGATGCCGCCGCCCTGCCCGCTGAAACCGAGTATCTTCACATCGTGGATGTTCCAATCTCGGTTCGAACCGTTGGTAGCTTCAGCCTGGAAGAAGATGTCGGCTCGATCAACCTGGCCACCGGTCCACTCAGCATTTACGATACCTTTCGCATTGGACACCAAATATTTGCGGAATTGTTCGAAAAACTGACCGTATACATAAAGGCCATCCCAGTTCCAACTGGTATCTAACTGCTGCATGAAATCATGGCCACCGGACGCGTTCCAGCGATAGGCATTACCGCCGACCTGCAAGATGCCACCCGAACCCAAGAGGATAAGGGGGACTGATGATGCCGCCGACGAGTTTCCGCCGCAGTTGTCAAGCGACGTATAGACAACGTCGTTGGTCGCCGAGGCGCCCTCGCCAAGAGACCAACCGTTCCTCAGCCCGTCAACCAAGACATCCTTAAAGGTGATATCTGAGGTATTGCGAAGGTAGAAGCCACGACCGTTGTTATCCTGCGCCACCGCGGCATTGAGCGAAAGGCCCTCGAAAACGATGTCCTTGGATCGAGCCTGCGCGGCGTCACCGATGTTAAAAAAATGCTGTGAAGCCGACGTGTTCAGGAATCGCGTTTGGTTCGGGCCTTGTCCGACGATGCGGATCGGTTTCGTGCCATCTTCGTAGACCGACACCGCCGCCTCAAGAGCAATATCGCCACGCGGAAGAATGAGCTCTCCACGACCTGAGGCTTTCGCTCGATTGTAGAGCGCCTGCAAAACCGCAGCATTGGTTGCCGTCGACCCGCCGCCCGTGAATTGCAGTTCTTCAGCCAGTCGATAGCTGTCAAGCCAGCGGTCTTTGTTCGAGCGGCTCTTGTAAAGCGTGTTGTTGTCAAATGCCCAGGTCGCCTTTTCCAGGAGATCGTTGACTTGAGGGAAGGTTTTGCTTTCACGGGCTGTGCCTGTGGCGTTGTCGACGAGCATATGGTTCGCCGCGACGGCCGGGAGGTTGATCCCCGCGGTGTCGATCGTGATGACGAAGCTGAAAGGGAGATCACCCACGCGGCTCCATGAGCCGGAGCCGGACGCGCCAGACTTCACATAGACGCCGTTGGATGCCGCCGTTACATCGCCCATTACCCACGCCGTGCTATTGGCATCGTGAGCAAGATCGGCAAATAGCGCAGCGCGAGAGGTGTAAAGCATGGCATCTCCGTTAAATAGAGGTGACGGAGCGACCCGCCTCGGAAGACCGCAGCATCGGTCACCGTCAGCGGTCGGCCTCCATGTCGGTGCGTGCAGCCAAAGTATTCGCGCCTTAAGATTGCACTATCTACATTGAGCAGCAAGGCGTCGTCGACCGATTTTGAAAACACCGACGGAGATACCGCTCAAGGCGCCGGGACGCAGCCTGACGACAGTAAAGGAGAAAATGGCACAGGCGGTGAAAATGGTTGCGACCGCTGGCACCAACGTTGCGGCGATCCCACGTCTGCCAGGTCCGGGACAGGTGGCTGTGCAATTGCCGTGAAGGCGGCCGCGACAAGTCTCATTCAGATTTCGAGCAAGAGGGCAAGAAAGGATACGCTGTCGGCTTTACCGCAATGATGCGGTTCTTGATGGAACGCCTTCCCAAAGAAGAACGATACATCGATGGCGTTCGGCGGATGGTGCCGCACTTTCCTGAGACCGCAATTCGCGAAGTTATCGCGAACGCACTCATCCAACAGGATTTCATGGCGACCGGTGTTGGTCCCGTGGTCGAAATCTACGACAATCGCATCGAAGTCACCAACCCCGGCAATTCCCTGATCAGCGCCGACCGCATCCTCGATGAGCGCCGCGCAAGAAACGAGAAGCTCGCTGCAACTATGCGTTCGTTCGGACTCTGCGAAGAGCGCGGAAGGGGTCTCGACAAGTCCCTAATTGAAATCGAAGCGCAGCATCTGCCCGCTCCCGACTTTATCTCGTCAGAAAATTCGATGCGTGTCGTTCTATTCGCACCGAAAAGCTTCGCTCAGATGTCAAAGGCCGAAAAGCTGCGAGCTTGCTTCTTCCATTGTGTCCTTCGCTGGCTCACCCACGACTACATGAGTAACGCCACACTTCGTGAGCGTTTTTCACTCCCGCCGGAGGAATATCAGGCCGTTTCGGCAATCATCGCTGAATCGATCAAATTCGATCGCATTGCGCCCGCAGATCCCGATCAAGGTAGGCGCAACGCGCGGTACGTTCCATATTGGGCCGCCTAAAATCTATTGACCACAGCGACGCCTTGAAAGTATTCGAACCGTAGACCAGCCACTCGCGATAGCTACATGCTTGGCAAGCAATCGTTCTTCTATTCGCTGGCCGGAGAAGTTCCCGTCGATTACATTATGCGATAATTTTGGCCCAGAACGTGAACATTTGAGCAACCGGCCTTTGTTCCGACCCCGAGCCCCGACCGTGCATCCATCGAGCCAACTCGATCGTCTCTTGCGACATTTGGCCCGCATATAGGGAATCGGAGGGCCTCAGGCTCGTTCGCTTCACCACATTGCGAAGCGTACCGATCTTATCGATCGTAACTTCCACTACATCCCATTCCTTCAGGAAGACCGGAGGCGTTCTGCGCGATCTATCACCGGCCGGAATACTGCCCTTCATGCAACGCGCCCGGCCTCGAACTCAGCAGCTGCGTGGAGTGCGGAGAAGTCCTGCTCGAGGTCGAGCTGGACATGCAGCGTGACGGTGGCACACCTACGGGTGTGTTTCGCCGCCCTTGTGCGGCCTTCTCTAGGCGTGCCGGCGCAAGCTTGAAGTCGCCTAGAGGTCACCAGGATGAGCGCGTCTTCTATGCGGTAGCATTCATCGATCTCGACAAGCAAGGTCATGGCGATCCGTAAATGTTGTTTCTTCCGGCGATATCGTCGGGTGTCAACTGACGCAGTTGCTTACCCGCGTCGAGTTTCTCCTGCATCACGACGCCGTTGACACCCACGTGGTCCAGCCCCAGGCAATGACCGAACTCGTGGAGCGCCACACTGAACAGATCATTCTCGTCCGCGTCGGGTATACCGTTCCCAACGTACCAGAACCTGTTCTTGTTAAAATGGATGACGCACCCCGTCATCTTGTTCGTCGCCGGTACATTTTTCGTGTCAGATACCGCCGCATTCGTCTGCGGAAACGTATCGAACACGACATAATTTTTTGGCGTCTGAGCGGGGCAGTCATCCTCGTCGAACACAAACTTGAGCTTTGTGTAGTTCCACTTCGCGGCCGCCTCCTTGATCCGTGCCGAGGCGCCGACGGGCGCGTCGTTCTCGCAAACCACGAAGTGGGTTTCGACGGGGTTGGCTTGATAGCTCCAATCCATTTCAAGCCACTTGTATGCGCTGGCAGGAGTGGCGGTTATCAAGAACAATATCACGGTGGAGAGAGCGCTGGTGCGGCACAAAATGCCGCGAGCGAATTTTCCAATTTCGGTGTGCGAAGTCATTGTCTTCCCCTCAAATTTTTCCGCGGCCGCTGACCCGATGACATTTCGAAATGCACTGCCGAGTTTCAAAGCACATTCGTGCAAGCTCAGCCCTTCAAATGCCGCTTCACGATTCCAATGCCCTGACCGACCTCGCCGAGCAGCCGAGAGATGCGCCCGCGCCCGAATAGGAGGACAATGATTCCAAGCACGATCACCCAGTGCCAGACGCTGAAGCCACCCATCGAACTCCTCCTGTCAAAGATTAGGTTTTTTCAAGAAACGGAACGCGCGCACTGAAGCGTGGTCCGGACTCAACGAACGTGTCCAACGCGAACATATCCCTCAGCGAAACCGGTTCCTTGCGGTAGGCTGCCGGCATGCGCCTGTCGACCTCTTCGACGTATGCGACGATGCGGCCACGGCCAAGGTCATGGATTGTTGAGCTTTCGAGCTTGACTACGATCGACCAAAGGAGGTCAGCGTTGTCGAGAGTTGGTTCGACTTCAAAATGAAAGTCCTCATCCTTCGATCGGCTGACGGTCCCCTCCGCCCCCTTAATCTCAGCCGGCACGCTGTCCAAGGGAGTACGAATAAGGCCGTTCTCCTCGTCATCAGCTTCGTGAAACAGCGAAAGCTTCATCTTGGGTCGCCGGAGAGTGTCGAAATTGGCAGCCCATTGTTCATCGGCGTCAGGCAGCAACTCGGGAAAGATGTCCTTGATGTTGTGTGATCCCAGCCCCCTCACCTCGATTGAAAAGTCGCGAGTTGTGGCAGGCTCACCTTCAATGCGCTCTACGATGTCGACTTGACGATTCGCGAGGAGCTGCATGGTTACGCTCGCGGGCTCAGACACCATAAGCTCGGGAGAGATCGACTGGCTCTGATATCGCACGACCCCGAACCGGACGAAGGGCTCGGAGGCGCGGTTGGGTTTGAGATTTACATCCACGTACCACTCTTCGCGGTCGAGATCGAAGCACGGGACGTAGGTCAGCAGGCAAACCGCAAGGTATTCCGGAGCTGGCCCGTCGGCGGCGCGAACAGGCATCAGTGCCGACGATACGATTTCTGGGCGATGCGGGCCGGTCCCGAGATGCTTCAGATCTTCAAAGGCGTCCGGAGGAATGAAGTTCGCCTCTTGCTCCGTAGGGTCCTTTCGAATTGGATCACCGCCCCACCGTGTTATGAAGCCACCGCCCACACCCAGATCCGAATCCTGAAAATCCCGGAGATAGAGCTTCCTCCCGTTCACGTTTATCTTATCCGCATCAACATCACCATTCTTGAGGGCCTCAAAGCCCGGCGGCCACAGCACGATGCCAAGCCGCTCACCTTCTCCGGAACTGAACCATCCACGCCCCAGGTACAGCCTCGTGAGGGCGGTGCGTGTCACAAAGTGTTTCTCGCCGTCGGACCGGCGCGAGATGATGAAAGACGGCTCTGGGCGTCGTAGGTCGGGGACAGCTGGCCGAGCTGTGGACTTCATCCAAACTTCGGCAAAGTCATTATTCATGACAGCCTGATCTGTTCGCCTGAGTGGTTGGCGACGATAGAGCAGCTGCTCCCTACCCTGCAGATATCTCGGAGCGGTTTCGAACGCTGCTGCGTGTCTTGAGGTCGAAACGAGCTTCAAGATCAGCTTGCGAGCTCGAGTATCCTTGAACGCATGCGGTAGTTCCGTCTTCAACACGCGCGTGCGCCGCGTGACGTCCTTCGCGTTTTCTTCCATGGCCAATTGCGAAGTAATCGGGACCGAGATGGCGGCGGCGGCAAAAAGTGGTGCCAGTTCGATCTGGGTGAATCGTCCCGCAATTGCACCAAAGACCGGCTCGCCTGGGTTCTTTCCCGATGGAGTTGGGTGAAACTCCACATCGGCCGGGACCTCACAGGCCTTCCCGGTGTCCACCGGCAGGATAAGTTCCCCCACTGCGCCGTGAGCAGGCAGATTTCCAACATTTAGTAGAGTTACCGACTGGCGGGGCAATGTGACGACGCCATCCGGGGCAACTCTGAAACCAACGACGTCCGTCGCGGAAACGTAGGCTCGCTCGCCATCTTTGGTGACCATAGTCGGCCAGCGTCCCGAGCGTTGCGAGATTGAGCTGCGCGACCGCTCGCGGGTGTCCAACGGCGCCCCGTCGGTCGCCACGGTCTCAGCCACGATTTGGACGCTGTCGACAAGCGCGAGATCGACCTCGACTTGTCCTAGCAGAAACAGGCCCGTCGCGCTCGCCTTGTCTTGTAGGTCCGGTTCAGCGACCGCTTCGCAAGGTAGATCATAGTCGTGCCGGATGGCTTGAAGCGATGTCTTGTCACGCCATCTGGCAGCGAGAGCCGGCTTGTTTGCGGCGTGGCACACCCTCAGCGTCGTGACCGCGGCGATCTCCTCGATTGGCCACTGCGTTTTCATGGCCTTGAGGAGCTTGGCAGCAACATCGTCGACAACGGCCTGCGATGGAACGAACATGCCGCCAAGTCCGGTCACTTGCTGGCATTCGACACCTGGAGAACAAGCTTCAGCGATCTTTTCGCCGCAGATCGAACTCAGGAGCGCGAGCTTCTTCGCATCCGCCCCCGCTGCCTTCAATTGTAGCGAAATTGTTTCCGGAACGGAGAAACGTCTGGCCAGCATCGCGGCGTCAGGTAAACAAGCGACCTCCAGATCATAGTCTTCGCCGGAGTGGAGGGTGATCTGCACGTGGCTTACGCGCGTGCCCCGTTTTGGCTTCGCTGACCTGAGCACCCCGCTGTCGTCCATCCACGTTGGGCCCGCCACGAGAGCGATTTCGCTGATGTTCGTCGGATGCGCTGGCCTCACGGTCTTCGAATTGCCGGCGGCCTTCCGAACGCTGACGACCAGCGGCAGCACATCCGGATATCCTTGCGCGGTGAACGCGGGCGCGTCAATCCAATCTTCGAGATAGCGGTCGCCGCCACGGATCCGCGCTCTTATCGTGTAATGCGCGATCGCTGGATCCGGCAAATATCCAAGCCCGCCTTTCGGCGTTGAATTGGTACCGCCGGGTTCGAAGACCGGAATGCCCCTTTCTTTCAGCCCCTCCGCAGAGCTGGAAACCGTGCGGCGATAGACGGCGCCTTCAGGATCGAAGGTATCCCTTTTGCTGGTGATCGCAATGGGAAAGCCGCTGGAACGTGGCGCTTGGGTCGCTTGCTGCGGATCGTGCAAAGGTCTCGGTGCGAAGGATACGTCCAGCAACCCGCCCCGGCGAGTGCGGGACACGTCTCCCTTGTCAAGCATCCCGTGACGCACGACTAGGTCCAGTGCGGCTTCGGGAGCGACCAGGACGCGCATCGTGTTCTCTGGCGTGGTGCGAGCGCCGCCCGCGACGTATTCGCCTCGGAAATCGACGGCGTCGCTTATTGTCTCGAGCGGCGACGACGTGTCGTTCCACGAACGCACGATCGCCTGATCGGCCTGCTGATACCCCATGTGCAATGATGGGCGTTCGGCAAGGTGCTTTGGCAACATCAGGACCGGAGCGGCTATGCTCTCGTGGCGAAGGAATCGGCGTGGGTGCACCCGTTGCCCCGCAGCGAGCGGAAGCACGCTCAGTTCGTCGGTGGTGGCGGTCGTGTTGTCGTCGGAAGCGTCGGGCGATCCCCCTCCGATGAACATGGAACGGCAGCGGCAAACGTAGGGGTAGCCAAATCTCAGCGGTGCGACGCGCAGTGGTTTTTCGTCAGGAAGGGAGATCGTACGATCGAACGGCAGGAAGCTCGGCAAGTCGACGTTCCCGACGCCTGCGTCGGTTAGGGCTCCCGCTGGCGTGCCGTCCCAGAGGAAGATCGCCTCCTCCGCGACAACTTCGACATCCTGTCCGGAGATGGGCATGTAGCGGGCAGCCACCTGAAAGGAGACCTCCTCAAGTATCCCTTTTTTGCCATAGCTTGGGAACAACCGCTTCAGGATCGCCTTCGCAGTGCCATCCCGCGACTTGAAATTGAAATCGACGTAACGATGCATTAAGCTTCGCCAATCGATCTCGTCGAGCCCTGCACCAGGCTTCACCGCCGCAACGTCGATCCGGCGACCTATCGTCAGCTCCTCGGCGTGAAGCACGATCACGGCATTCTGGCTTGTGACCGTCACCTTCTGCATCGCCGAGAGCGCCAGGTCGCGGGCGATCTGATCGGCCCGACCACGATCGAGGATCGTGAACCCGGCGGTATGATGCTCCTCCCCCCGGTCACGGCCCGTGGTCTTGCCGTCGATCGAGCGACGGAGGTCAAGCGACACGATATCGTACCTGGGCGCCGACGCCTTGCACCCGTCGACGTCGACCCCGCAGCAGGATCCGAGCTTCCAGATGCCGTCCCGCTGCTCGACCAGGTCGCCGCGATCGAGGATCGTATATTTTGACGGATCGCCGCTGCTGGATTTGGCGACATGGGCTTCGAAGGCGGAGACCGGCCAGAAGCCTTTTCCATGGCGCCGCGCCGCCGTTGCGACCAATGCGCGACGCGGCTTCGACGCGGAAACCGCCAGATGAATTTTCTCGACGGCAACCTTTGCGACAAGACGAGCTTCCTCGACTTCGAAGTCGATCGCCATACAGAACAGCCGGGAGAGCGTCGGGTCGCCCTGAAGGGCGTAAAACACCCCCCTTTGGTGATCGCGCGCCGCCGCGGCCGGCGCCTGGTCGGGCACGTCGTCCACCCGCGGCCGATCGCTCCTGCTGTTGCTTCGGTACTTTGCGCGACGCTGCAACCACGTGCCATATTGGTGGGTTGCCCTTCGCTTGCCCCTGTCTGACGCTGGCGCGCTGGCGCCGAGCGGCAGGGCATTTTGGGGAACCTGCTCGGCGATCACATCGGACGGCTGCGGTATTATGGAGGCCGTCTTGGACGTCGGGGCCTCCCCAGGCGTCCCGGGAATGCCACTGATGAGGGCTGCGACCCGCTGCGATGTCACCTGGGTGCGTTTTCGCTCCTCGTTGGTGCCCTCCGTCACGGTTTTGAATTTTTCGACATACCCGGCTTCATCGGCCTCCTCGCGGTCGTCGAGTACGGCGAACGGCCCGCCCTGCTGCTTCGCCAGGATGCGCGCGGCACGCTCCGTCTCCTCCTCGATCGCGAGGTCGCTCTGACGGATAGGCAAGACCCCTTTGACGACGATCTCCTTTTCCAGGTCATGCACGGGCGCGATAATGGCCCCATGGGCATCGATATCAGGGCTTCCCGAGTATTGATCCTGCAACGAAGCCTCGCGATTGCTCCCTGTGGCGGATCGCTCAATGTCGCGAGCCAGTTCCTGCCATGCTGAAAAATTCGAACCAGCCAGCGAGCTTTGCCAAATCGCGTTTATCTCACTCCACTGCGTGGAATTGTCAAAGGCCTTAGGGGTCGCCGCTTGCAGTATCAAGTCCAGCCAGTCCGAACCTTCAGCAATTTCAGGAATCGCCGCAGGGACGACCGCGCGGGCATGAAGGCGAAGGCGTCCCTGGCCTATAAATGCCCCCCCGACGAGCCCATCCCGCATTCGAGCGGCCATCCGCGCCGGCCATTCGGCAAACTCGAATGCTCCGTCATCGGTCGTGAATGGCTGTTTGCTGTCGTATTCGGGCGTAGCAATAAGCGTGAATTTGAGAATATCTCCGTTCGTCCCCTTGCGGCGGCCGTTGGCGACGATACGAAGCAAGGGACGGACGGGCACTTTAAGATCGCTCATGGTGAAATTCCCTCAAGAAGATCGACGTCGAAGTAGGCCGCGTAGGCGTTCCAGTCCGTAAGCTGGTCCGCGGCGTTGATGGAGATGTATCCCGAGTCTTCGATGGCGCCCGTGGTGATCGGGTCGACCCCGTCAGGTACGACGGCGCCGGCAAAACGGGTCGGGCCTTGGCGGTCATGCAGCGATCCCGACCGCGACGAGCCAAGGGCGTTTTCCTTTTTGAAAGCCGTTATCGAGTAGTCGTAGTCGGCTATTCCAAGACTGAAGGAGAACGAGTAGATCGCCTCGCCATACATGGCTCCGCCGTCGGCGGTACCTAGCCTGACGTAAAGTGACGTCGCGAAATGAAACACCCAGATGCTTGCCGAACCACCAGCGAAGAAAGTGCCGTAAATCTCTGTTGTTTTTCGATTATCGGCCTTCAGGATTCGAACGAACACTCCCGCCGAAATACGGCACTGACCGCTTAAAGGCCCGAACCCAATCGCTCCGCCGCCGCCGTATTCGAAGGAGGCTTCGAACCCGCGAACCCCGTCGGCGGCTGCGTAGATCGAAAAATAGCCCGAACCGACGAACGGCAGAACTCCCATTCCGAAGGGAGACAGGCGACGCCCCAGGCTGACCTTGAAAAGGGACTCTTCGGCCCCGAACGGCAGCTCGGCAGACACGTTCAGCGAAACATTGAAGAACGAGGTAACCCCAACCCCGATGGTGCCCAGATTGATCCCATATCCAACTTCGATTCCAGCGCCACGGGTCATCGGCTGGATGAACACCCCATTGCCTTCCTTGGGCGTGAGGTAGCTTTGCAATTGCTGGGCGAATTCGAGATCCTTGCCGATCTTGAAGTCTTCATATTTGACGTCGAAGCGTGCGCTCGATCCATTGGCGATCGCGAACGCAGCGCCACCGAACGACAACCGCAAGGCGTCGACGACGCCCCCGATGAGATAAATGTCGAACGGGCCGATATTTGCGCTTGCTGAAAAGTCGCTCTTTTGCGTCATGAGGTCGTATGACGCGCGGACGGCGATGCCAAACGTCGAGCCCTGCTTCGGCTGGAAGATATCCTTTTCCCCCGGCGACTTTGCCACCGTCGAGCCGAAATCATAAGAAAACTTGACCTTCGTTGGAATGAGCGCGGCTATGGCGTCTTCCAACTGGTCGCGGAACGCCCCTAGATCGATACCCGAAAGGACATTGCCGCGCAGCAAGTCCCTTCCCATCGTCCGAGCCTGTTCGATGATGCGTAGCGGAGACGCCTGCCCATTGGTCCATCCGTGAAGCGCCACAACATAACGTCGACGCAATGCCGCGCGCGCCTCGTCCTTATAGTCCGCCAGTTTGCTTGCATTCGCGAAGGTGCTTGCCTCCTGAGCCAGCCTGTCGCACTCGGCGAGCACGTCGCTCGGCTGCTTTATGTCGTGGACATCGCACACCGGTTGTCCCTCGGGGCTCAGTGTGTCGAGGGCCTCTACTAGCAAGGCATTGCGAGCAAACGGTGCGAAAAAGGTGTTTGCGCCGGCCTGCGCCAAAAGTTGGTTGCGCAGACCCTTGATCTGACCGTAGCCGGTCGCGAGTTTTTCAAAGACGCCAAATGTCGCGACCGCATCCTCGACCGCGTCCGTGATTTGCGCGGGAAGGCCCTCCAGACGGCGTTGCAGCGCACGCCATTCGCGCAGGAGCGCGGCTTCGAGATCTCTGACGTCGTCAGCGGCCTTCCGAAACTCAGTTGTTTCGTCCGTGACCTTGGAGAGCGATCTGAGGGAGACAACGGGAGCAGTTGTCAGCGGCGCTTTGAAGAGCGCGACTAGGGACGCCCGACTTTCGGGATCCGCGGGAATCTTTAGCCCCCCGTACTTCGCGATCTGCAACTTGAGCCGCGTCAGCGTGCTCAACAAACGGGAGATCTCCCCTTCGATCGATAGCCCGACATTGGAGGCGGCGGTAGCCATTCGCCTAAGCTGCGCCTCGATAGCGCCAATCCCATCCACACTCCCAGCAGTAGTGGTTCCGAGGAGAGCAAGGCCCAGGTCAATCACGGGCGCAATCGCCGCGACGAGACTCTTCTCGAGATCATCCGCGCGGTTTCTGGCATTCTCGAGCGCGGTACGTGCCGTGGTCTCGACGCTAGCGAGATCGACGCCTTTGTCGCGTGCGAACAGGACCAGATTGCCCCCGACGATCCCGGCAGCTATGAAGTCTCGGTTCTCCGGAGCTTCAACAAATCCCACCGTGGACCTGGCAATAGCGGTAACACGGTCGATCACGGCGCTTGCGAGAAACCGGATGTGTTTCGAGAGCGAGCCGATCTGTTCGATCTTGGCGAGGTCGATGTCGTCGCCGGAAAGCGCAAGATCGAAACCGGCGGCCGCCACCGAGAGATCAACGATGTCACTGTAAAGCGCCGCGATTTCACGGGAAATGCCGCCTGTCCGCGCGTCATCGGCGCCGACAAACGCTTCCAGACGTTCCACAAAACCCACAAGCTGCGGGGACACCGACTCGAATCCGGGGGAGCCGGCGGCCGTCCTGACCTCGGGCAACGAACCGCGAACCTTCTCAATCGCCTGGAGCGCCGTTCCGAGCCCCACCAGCAGCGAGGTGCTTGCCTCCACCTTCTGGCTGCTGTCGAGCAAGGGGAGCTTCGTCTTTTCGGGTGGATTCTCTTTCAGAGGCGCGCAGGCTTCGATCTCGCGCAGAAGGATGCTGGAACTTACTGACACGATTGAATCGGGCAGCAAGGTCTTTCTCGCCTCCCGGATCGCGGCGACGAACGGTGTCGTCACACTTTGGCGAAAGTCGGTCGTAACATCCTTGACGGGCACGCCGAACACCTGTGTCGCCAGGGTGCCTCCCGAGTCCAATATCTCCTGTAGGTTGGTCGTCTTGACAGCATCCAAAACGCGCTTGACGCTTTCGAACGTCCGGGACGCATGCTCGATGCTTGCGACCAGAACCTCCACTTCGTCGGGATATTGCTCGGCGGCCCAATCGATCGGCGCGTCAAGTATTTGGCCGATGTAGTGATCTAGGGCGACTTCGAGCCCGATTGCGGCACGGCGTTCGGAGTCCACGACGGAAGTCTTGAATTTTGCGACCTCCGTTTTCGCGATTTCGATCGCGCCCTCAATCTTGGTCTTTGCCGCCGATATGTAGCCTTCGACAGCGTCCTTAAGCGCCTCCTTGACAGCCCCTTTCGTCAGCAGTGACCGGAACATGGCCTTGAGCGCCGGCCGGATCGCTTCTCGGACGGCGTTCCCAAGGTTTTCGAGGAGCGTAGGACCAACCGCCGGCGCGTCCGGGCCGAGAATCGCCTTCCCGAGTTCGGCCGCATCCTTCTCGACGTCGGCCACCAACGTTCTCAAAATGGTGGCAAGATCAAGCGGCATCGCACCAAGCGGTAATAAATCGAGAAGCTTCGTCGAAGCCTGGAAATTCACCTGCGAAGCGGCGACCGAGCCGGCCATTTTCTCAAACACCCATGTAGTGGCGTGCTCCGCGGCGTCGTCGACACCGGCGTCAAGCAGGTCCGCCGCCAGTTTCTCGAGAGTTGCGACGAGAGGCTGCAGTCGTCCGAGAGCGTCGGTGACCTCGAGAATGCGCGCCTGCAGATTACCGATCACGGCGCTTTCGAGTCGTTCCACAGGATTGGACGCGATGATCGCCAAGCCGCGGATGAGTTCGCGCGCGGATGAGTGAACGGCCGCCAGTTTAGGAACAAGCGCGGCCGCGCTCTCGCTTCCAAGTGCTTCGTCAAGCGCTCTTTCAACGCCCAACAGGCCTTGATCGACCTCTGGATAGATGTCTGCGAGGCTAAGGGCGGCAGGGCTCGAACCGCCGCCAGACGCAGGCATCTCCACCTTTTTTTCCTTCAGCGAACGGTCCAGCGCGTCCCACTCGCCACGCAACTGCCTAACAACGTCGCGGAGGGGCGAAAGGACACGGTCTCGGACGTCGTTGCCTAGGCTGGCCAGTTGATCGTTGGCGCCACGCAGGGCGGCAGTTCCGTATTCGAGCCCTTCCTTGAGAAGAGGGATGCTGTCAGGATTGAGGTCAAGCAGGGTCATTAGATCCTTGAGCCTGACCGTGCCGAGAAGTTTGGCGTCGAGACTGAAAAAGGACTGAACCTGGTTGAGAACTTCGAGCTTGTCGGCACTTGGCGGTGACGGCGTAAACGCCGGCGGCTCTCCGTCCGCTGCCTTGAGAACCTCCAGCGGTGGCCGGCTGACCTGTTCGTTGAAGTAGTATGCCAGCGACACGAGCGTTGAAGACTTCATCGCCTCTTCGAGCTTGGCGGCGTCGGGTTTTCCATCCACCTGCTTGATCAGGACCCCGCCCGGCGTTCTATGTTGGGGACCAACGCTCCACCACGTGGTCTCGTCCCCTCCAAGCGGCCCCTTGTTACGGCTGATTGCGACGATGTTGGATTCAGGGCGCGCGATGCCACCGGCACGGTCCCCATTGCCCCCCATGCTTAGATTGAGCACAGTGCGGAGATTGAGGAATACCTCCTTTGGATTCGCGTTTTTTCCCGTTGGCGGCTCAAGGCCCCTGATCGCCCCGTCCTGCGGGAAACCGTACAGCACATAATGTCCGTCGTATTGCACCTCGACGGGGGTGGGGTTCCCTCCGCTAAGGCGCTCGACCGGGCCGAGCCTGATTTTCGCCAACTGCATCGCCGGATAGAAAGGTGGCTGCCCGGCACCCTCGAGCACTCCGGTCGTGGTGAAGCTATCCATGCTTTCGAGATCGCCGGTCCATGTGTCAGATACCGCGGCGACGGTCCGGCCATGAGCGCGGACGACCAGCTCTTCAGTTTCGAATTGTGCCTCGCCCGCCTTGCTGTTGGGCGCGAAATCGATCTTTCCTCCGCCGAACACCAACTTGCGATTTTTCTGTAGCCTATCCCTGAGCGCAGCCGAACTTTCGGCGCCAAGATTGCCATTGTAGTGATCTACCGCTTTCTTCAGCGACTCTTTCGTCGTTGCGGCGATATTGTCGACAAAGAGCATCGGCAGCGAAGTCGGTGTGCCATCGAACGTTACCTCGAAGCGATGCAGTCCGCTGTCGGTTATGTCGATACGCGGCCAGAAGGCCAGCCCAGGGCCCTCGCCAAGAAAAATTCGACCGTTCAAGCTTTCCGGATTCGTCACGTCAAGCTTGCCGAGCGGGATGCTTGGATCGAGAATATCAGGGGTCTTGTCGGCAAGGAGCCTGACTTTCTTGGCGCACCACATGCGTCCTGAATGCGGCTGTCCGAGAGCGCCATACAACTTCTCCGGCTCGCTCATCCGCAGGAACATCCGCTGGCGGAGCATTGCCTTGATGCCGCTCTTGGGTGTGCGCAGAAAGATCCGTTCGGTTAGTTTGACAAAAGAGGCCTTATGGCCTAGAGGTAGAAGGTATCCCTTATACACAACTTCTGTTCGAATATCGCGACCTAGGACAATGTCCTGCTGGAGCGTATCGATCGAGAAGCCCTCGAATATCTTGCGACCACGAAAGTCGTTGGCACCGGCCGAAGGCTTGAACGCGGTCTCGTGCACAAACGAACCGCCGAGGGCAGTAAGCGACAGGTCCTTGACCTGAAGCGAGACGGGCTTGTGCAGCGCCTGATCATCTGTGGCATCCAGCAGAGAAAACGATTCACCGGGCTCGATCTGGCCGGAGTCGGAAATGAGCGCCCCGGGTTGATCGACGTCGCCGTCACCGGCGGCCGAATTCCGTTTTCCGATGACAGGAAGGCCGTATGTCGAGGTTAGGAGCACCAGTTGGTGGCGGTCGTAGGCGTCGAGCGACGTGCGGAAAAGAGCATAGTCTTCGACAGGAAGACTCTGCCTAAACCCCGCGCGCTCGCACAGCCAGCGGACAAGCCTGTACTTGCTGGGAGCCGTCGGCGACAAACAAAGGTTGGCGTCCTCCGGTTCACCCATGACGGTGTGTGGTGCGACCGTGCCGCTTTCAAGCTGCTCAGGTCCTATAAACCAGGGCGCGTACGGCCCGCGCGGCGGCGATCCCTCGCCTGGCAGGCGAACGGTTCCCGGTTCCCGGGGCCCGGTGAGCGCGGATGGTCGCAGGTCAGGAGAAGACACCGCTCTGAGGTCCGGTTTTAGCGTGCCCGTTTCGAGCCTGACCGAGAACAGATCGCGCGGCTGCGCGCTGACGCTTTCTTTTCCCGCGAGTCCGCTTCCCTCTTCAAGGCCGGTCGCGTTGGGCACCGGCTTGACAGGAGCATCACCGGTTGCGGCGGAGACTTCCGGCGGCATCTGTCGATTGGTGCGCCACACGGCATCCTGCGCGGTTGACAGGATCAGCCGCGAGGGAAGCTCTATGGCGGTCTCAGTGTCCAGCGGTTCGCCGGGAAACGCCGTTGCGCCGTTTCCGGCGAGGTCGGGGGTACGTTCGCTTTGCAGCGACGCACGCACCTGCGCCATGCGCGCCTCACCGGTGACGACGCCTTCGGAAAAGCCCTGAAAGCGCATCATCGCGTGGTCGCTGGGATTGGTCGATCGTCTACCTTGCCGGGGAAGGAGCCCGGACGGAAGCGTTTCGTAGAGCTTTCTGGCGCGTTTCGTGACCGCCGGCTCGAATCTCGACCAATCCGTCAACCCCTCGAACGTGAATGGGATCGGCTTGAAACGGGAGAAGCCTGACCCGGTGTGGCTGGGGCCGTCGTTGGAGCTCGACACCGTCCCAGCGTCGTAGGCGTCGACAGCGTGCGGCGGATCGCAATCTATCCGAAAAGCAAGTCGGCTTCTGCCCGAAAGGCGCGCGCCGACCAAGTCAGGGATCTGGTCAAGCCCTAGCGCAAAATCTACGAACCTGCCGATCATCAGGTCGACAAGCGTCGTAAGATTGCCGTTGTCGTATCCTTGATAGCGATTGCTATCGATCAAGAATTCGCCAAGCGCTGGTTGAGTTACCGGGTCGGCCTCGGCCGGCACGGAGAAGCCCACTCTGCGCGTGACCTCGTCGTTTGCGACATTGTGCTGCCTGAGAGCGAGATAGGTTGCGATCGTGTCGCGCCAGAAGCCGCGGAACACCCCGTAGAGCGGTTCCAAAGCCTCAAACATTGCTTCGTTGCGAATAGCGTTTCCGCGGTAGTCCGGTGTCGTCGCATTGTTCGCCGGAGACCCGTTGGGATCGGATCGCACTGGTAGGAGCTTCTGGAATTTTGCGAGAGGACCGGTCGGTTTCGCGTGATCGTTGACGCGACCAAACAGGGCCTTGATCTCTTCCTTTACCGGACCGGGCCCGATCTGCGCCATCAGCGTCCGTGCGATCCCCATACCATCGGCGTCGAGCGCGAACGGGCCTATATAGACTTGCTGGTCGGGCGGGAGCTTCTTCGTCGCTTTCGTGAAAGCGGCGGCCATCGCCGCGAAAGGCCGAGCGTTGGCTGGCTTGGCCAGAACCTCGCTCGCGATCTTCTGATCTTGAACGTCCTTTCTGATGTTCTTCCGTTTGTCCTGATCCGGTTCTTTGGCAAGAGCGGAGAGTATGCGTTCCCTTGTCCAAACTTCCTCGCCGGGTTTGCCAGGTTTATCTAGTTCAATGTCCGGCAAAGGCGGCGGCTCCGGACGAAAGACGGCGGCTTCCAACACGTGTTGTGGATCGAACTCGGCGACAAGGATTGGCCGGGTGTCATGAACGCTTCCATCTTCGCCCACGTGAACTCGGGCGTCGTCCCGAGCGGGAACGACCGCCGGGTGCGGCTGGTATTCAAGGCGGAGATCGCGGAATCGAAACCGCAGCTTCATGAGATCGTAGTCGCGGGCACAGGTGAGCGTCGCGCCGGACAGGTCGAAGGATGCGCGCCGCTCGCCCGGAGCCCTCGGTCCGATCCAGACAAAGCTTCCAGCGACCGGGCGAGGATGTTCGCCGCCCTTCAGCTCAGTGATCGGCAGACCGTCTTCGTAGAGTAATCGGAGATCGGAATCCTTGAACGTCAGCCGGCTGAAGCTCGTGTCGGGAAGAGCCGCGTTGGTCGAGCGGAGCAATAGGTCAAAGTGAATCCGTCGAAGGCTAGAAGCCACACCGGCTTTTTTGTGAACGGCGTCGTGAAGCACATAAAGTGTCGCATCGGGTGCACCGCCGCGATCGCCATTCGCCGTTTGAAAAACACGACCGAGATGATCGCTTGTGGCTTCGCCAGGAGGGACCGGATCACACGCTTTCGGACCCGAGATGTTGATTTCCACGCCCTGCCCATTGGACCCGCCGTTTGCGGTGCCGGATTGCGTCGGGGGCGCCTGAGTTCCCGGATCGGGTTCCTGCTCGTCGGTCGGCAGCAGCATTTGCGCTGGTGAACCGGATATTTCAAGAAGACCGACGGGGGAAGAAATTGTCCCCCTCTGGAGCCACCGCGGGCCATTGATCCGCGGCTTGCTGATCGAAGGTCCCGTCCCGACTGCCTGCCCCCAGAGGACGGTACGTCGAATGCGCGACACGTCCGTCAGAGGCATGTCGGTCTGCGCGAAGACAAGGTCTTGTCCTGCCACGCCGTCCACGAGTGTCCGCGTTCCCTCACGAACTTCAAGCACGCCCCTGCCGACACTGAGGGCTGACACTATCTGCGTTTGTCGCGGCAGCGTAGGTGCGGGCCCGGCGATTACATCGAGACTGACTTCGCAGAGATCGTCGGGAAGCATCCGCACTTGGTGTCCACCCGGATCGCCGATTTCGAGGAGCCCGGCATTGCTTGCCAGTTTCAACGCGTTAGGCCCTGCCTGTCCCGAAAAGTAGATTGTATCGCGGTCTGCTACGCGCTTCGGCGGGGCCGTTTCAACCTTCATACGCCGCCAAGCGAGATTGAATTCCTCCATGCCCAGCTGGCCGTTGAGCGCGGAAATCGCGTGGTCACCTGCCTTTCTCAACGTCCAGACCAGATTTCGGTCGAGCGTGACGCGTATGTCGCCCGTGGTGCCAGGCCTAATGCCGACCTGCCCCGCGAACATGGCGTCAAGTGTCAGCCCAACCCGGCTCGCTGCGATATCCTCGAATGGGCGCGGCCGGGCGCCCGCTTCCGGATTGGGGTTCAAGAACACGTGAAACAGGGCGGGCTTGCTTGCGCGAATACTGCCGGTATTGCCGTTCGTCAAAAGCCACAGGTCGGTGATGTACTCGATGGTCCACCGCATTTCGGGCCTGCGAAATCGAAATGCTACGTAGCCGCGCTTCTTTATCTCTGAAGCCGGCTTGTCGCCTTTGGGAAAGCGCAGACCATACTGAACGTTACGAACATAGATCGTACGATCGGGAGCCGGGGTGCCTTTTCCGATCTCGACCGCGGTTGGCTCCTCCATGTCGAAAAAGGCGGCCGGCCCGAACGCGAGCGCGGGTATGTTCCACGAGCACGCTTCCACGCGTGTATCAGGAGACGCAGCGTTCGCGTCCGCATTAGCCTTGGGTCCGGGCGTAACCCTTATTTCAACGACAGTCAGCGATTTTTGGTCTTCGGCAAGCGTGAACTTCAGATCGTACCAAGGGTCGTCCTGGGCATGGCCCGTTCCCGCGTAAAGGAGCAACGGAGCTCCGCTAATCCCGCTGAGTAGTTCACGCCGTGTGATTTGCGGACTCAAAATCTCCTGCCAGCCGACCGGCCACGCGTTGGTTCCCAGCCCCATGTGCTATCCCCCCAATATTCGACGCCACTAGCATCGCATCTGCGTTTGACGCGAGCCGACGAATAGAAAAGGACATGCAAACAAAGAGGCGCGCAGGCGCTCTCCGTCGCCGGAGCGACCATCTCCACGCGACTCTACTGACGATGTCGACTTTCTAATTCCCCGGAGGAATGGATAGACCAAATCCTCTATGCCCCACGTCCTATAAAAAGGAACGTAAAAATAATTCGATCAACTCTCGAACGCAGAGTATTTGTTTTCGGTTAGTGCAGTCTATTTATCGAAATTCGCAAAACCTGGAACTGATCGGCGAGAAAAACTCCCTCGAATATTCTTGCGAATACCCACTCATATTCTAATATCATGAAGGCTTCAAGTATAAATTGCGCACACGGCGTACACACACGCCTCGATCAAACCTCCCGCTCACGACGGTGTTTAACCAGTTCAAATCTGGGGTTCGACGACAGCGCAATTCTCATTGCCGGTCCGCGTGTACGCGGTACCGAACGTGCGCCCTATCCAGGCAAAGAACGCCGAGGACGCCGCAAGCTTCATCTGAGCCTCCAGTATGTCCGCTTCCGTGCCATTCGCCGGCTTCTTTTGCTCCCTTTTCTCATAGTCGGCCAAGCCATGCTCGACTCCGAGATTCGCCCAGGCGAGCGTGTCTTCACTGGGGGGCGACAAGGGCCAGTCGGTGGTCTTCAGCCGGTCCTCCTTGCCTTCGTTGATAAGCTTGATCTTCGTGTCATGGTATTTTTTCGGCAACTGACGCAGTTTAAGGTCGCCCGTTTTGCTCGCCTCGTATCTCATAAACGCGTAGTGCTCGGCCGCCACCAAAGTCAGAGGGTTCGCCTTATACTTAACTACAGTGCGGCATGCTTGGAGTTTCCCGAAGGCCGAATCCGCCCCATCCAATTCTGCGTAGCTTGGCAGGACCGCTTTCAACGCTTGAAGGTCGTTCACTTCGCCAGAAAGCCGATCATAGGCGGAGAGAATCCAGGCCGCCGTCTTTCGGTTTTCGGCATCGCTAAACTGTGCTGCGCCGGACTGAGTAAAGCCAATCCCGAAAAACAATAAAGTTGGAACCATCAAAGCTTTCAATGTACTCTCCATCATACATTGGACGTCAGCGCTAGCTTAGAAATAGTAACACCTGCACGGGGTATGTTTCCGGACGGACCGAGCGTCGTCTGCCCGTGCGGCCGGCCAATACTCGTTCAGGTCCATTTGGTACAACTTCTGAAGAAAAAATATCGTTCCCCGTAACGTTCGCTACAGATGCATCATCTCTGCTCGGCGATATTAGAGCAGTTTTTATCAGTTGCAACTAAAACTCGATCTTCACCCGGCCGCAACCAGGATTACCGTGGCGGTCGCCGACGCCAGTTCGTCGACCGTCTAGATCCCAGGAAAGCACGTGGGTCTCAAACGGCGATACCGCTCGCTTGGCGAAATGCGGGCCGCTACCCACCATGCGCGTGGCTCTCGCCGGATGCGGCGCGCTTTCCTGTCCTACACCACTCCGGATGCCTGGACCTTCACGCTCAATACCTAAAGCATCCATGACTAAAAGCACGACGCGTGGAGCGTGCCGATGAACTTCACCGCCGCCAAGCTCAGCAAGTTTGGCGAGCAGCCGGTGAGCCTGCAGCTTGGCGCGCGCTCTTGGTCGACCGCACCCGACAATGGCCCCGAGGCTTCGCGCCGCGATCGCTTTCCTGCTTTCGAAATAGGTGCTCAGCGCCAGAAGCGTTATCGTCGCCGAACGCGGACTGCGCAAAGTCGGTCGCAAGGCGATCGATCTGCCCTACTTCCACCTACGGATGCCGTCCATTTCGATCGAATTCTCAATGATTTCGCAGCCAGCAGCCTGGTTGAGCCACTCATATGGAAAAGGGCCACCAATCGATTTCATGCCCTGCGGCAATGAACGCCTTGAACGGATCTGAACATGCGGCCCGTTAGCCAGCTAAATCTACGGTGCTGAAAATACGAGATAAAGTCCTTGATCAATCGACAGTGAGAAGTCGATGGCTCAAAACAGGTCTGGAAGTGCTGTCACCCTCTTGAATACCGAGTACAAAGGCTCTTCCAAGCCTTCGCAGGCGCGCCAGATCAGCTTTGCAACCTGCAAATTCTCAAAATCCATCGCTACTTCATCGCGTAAAGGTGCAGTTGCGTCGCAAACGTGCTGGAGAAGCGTCCAGCCTTCCGCCTGCTGCAACAGGTCCATCGCTTCAGGCACAAACCGCGAATAGTCAGGAACCGAGCCAGCGGAACACATCTGCGCCAGGGCGACGAGTTTATTGGCCCTCAATTCATCACGTCGAGCCGCGCCTTGCCGAAACTCTTCGGAGAACATCGAGTTTACAATTCCACTGAATACCGTTGCAAAGGCTTCAGCGGCGGAAAACGCATTGGATGCTTCAGGCAAACCCGTGTACCGGCGAAGCGTGTCGCGCAAGTCTTGCACACGGTCTCGTGCAGGCGGATGCGTCGTAAAGCTCACGCTCGCGGACGTCACCGTTTCTTCGTAAAGCTCCCATTCACGGTGCAAAAGAAGGGAAAATTCCCAGCCTGCATATTGCATCGAGAGCTGATGACCGTCTCGAGGGCCCGGCCGCTTTCCAATTGCGAGGAACAGCGCAAGTCGATCAGCCGACAATTCCTCTCGCCAGTCCGCGGAAAGTCCGTCCAAGCCGACTTGTAGCTCTTTGAGAAAAGCGTCAGAACCTGGCGGCATATCAGCCAGAAGCCCGTGAGCGAACTCGTGGCAGATCAAAAAGATCTCCGCTTCCATGGCCAGCATTCCGGCCACGACTGCCTGATGCTCATCAATCTCAAAATCTTGAAACACGGTGGAGCTCCGTGTCGCCGAGTACCAAAAGAACGCTCGGTTCATCCGTAGAACCGACTCGTCGTACGGGACAGTAACGTCGGGCCCGTGTTGACCTGGCACTTGCCCATCCGAGAATGGTGCTGACCGCGCCGCAAGAAGCCTTGTGATCTTGTACAGAAAGGTGGGCATGCTAATGCTGACGTTGACCCGATAGGGGACGCTCGACAGGTCAATTGATGCGAGGTCTGAACCTTCCGGCGATACTTCAAGGCGGAAAAACCTGTCGATCGACCTCCCGAAGCATTGATGGGTTCGCCGAAGGGCCTCCTTCCACGCCCGCGTGACCATGCCACGGGCGAGCTTGTCCGGGTCGAGCTTTCGTTTGCTATTGCGCGCATGCTCAACCCTTGTTGCAACCCACGAGAGCGTGTCCGTTTCCTGTCGTCTCTTAATTCGCCCTGCTGAAGCTCGGGTCACTTGTCGACCGCCTTACGCTTCAGTTTGACCTTGATCCCGGCATGGCCACCTACTTCAAAACTTCCAATCAATGAGACTTTGCCTTTCGCATCGATCGAAAGGCTTAGCTCGATTTCATCCACCTGAAACGGTTGCGTTTCCGGCGGCGGGGCCAGCAATCGGTTCCCGAACTTGTTGATCAGCTCGATCATATTCTCTTCGACCTGGCCACTGTCGAGTGAGACATGGGCGGTTTGCGCTACTGCGCTCCTACCTGGTAGAGCACGGCGCACTCTCTCCTCGGCGGTAAGAGGAGTGTTGACCGTTACGATGACGTCGATATTGCCAGACATTTCCATTTCCTTGAGTAGTTGGGTAGCTGATGGTCCCCTACATCGCCGTCAGCAATCCGCTGTCATTGATATTTTCCTGGGTGCCCTCTGGCCTCATCGAGGATCGCATCCATTTTGATAACAACCTGCATGTCTTCCGGCATGCCCATGCGAACCAGCTCCAGCCTGGACTTCTCATCCATCATCCGGAGGCCATTAGAGGCAAGGTCTCCATCTAGGACCTTCGAAGTTTCCGACGTCGCTCGCACAAAGGTCTCGATACCATTTTTGGTGATCCACCGTGGTGACGCACACTCCATCCCGATGCGCCCCAGCATATCTTCGGAGATCCACATACCGCCACCGTCGTTGCCGAACTTGATGCTCAGCGGGTGGCTCGCCTCTTCGGTATCGAAACGACCTTCGAAACCAAGTTCTGCGACAATTTCCTCGAGAGTGATCATGTCCACGACAATCATGATCACGATCTCTCCACGTACAAATGCCCATAAGTGATCCGAATTCGCGATAGACAAGACTGGTGGCAAATAGGGCATCCAATTGCGCCGGCCGAAGGGATCGTTCCACACAAAGACCCATGGTGCTCTCGCGTTACCAAAAGTTGCTACTGCCTCGGGTAAACTCTTATCGGACCTGAGCGCATAGTATTGTAGGCCGCTTTCGGGGTTTGCGGCCCCAAAGCCAGCTGCCAACGATGAGCTGATGCATTCATTCAGCTGTTGGATGTACGCGACCTCGAGGTCCGTTAGAGCTTCCCGACGCAGATCCGGGTTGCCCCAAAGCCTGGTCGATCCGTCTGTCTCGAAGAAGTTATGCAGGATATCGAGGCTGTCCTTCTGCCTCCGCGCGCGCTCGTTTCGCGAAGGCGTGGCTTTGACCTCCATGAGGAAAGGATCACTGGCGCCCATAAGGCAAACATCGCCGTGGCGGATCGTATTTGTGAGATCAGTTAGAATTGCTGGCACATTGTGATCAAGAGCAGTGAACAAGAGACGTAACTCGTGCTCGAGGCCATCCTTGTCACTGAGGAAACCTGCGTCAGATTTCGGGCTTTTTTTCCCAGTCTGATAATAGGTATGTTTTAAGGCGAACTTGTCGAGGTAAACGAAGGCAATTGCATCGCCGAAAGATCGCCAGACATAAGCGCAATATCTATAGCTCTCGATCTTTTTTCGCAGATAGGTTTGGCGTTTGTCATCGACTGAAGACCCCTTCAGTTCGGCTTTAAGTTTGCGTACACCGCGCTCAGTTCGGACGATCTCGTGCGCGAGAAGCACCTGCAATTCTCTTAGCGATTTAAGATCGTCCTGATCCATCCTCAGGTTTGTCAAGAGCTTATGGGCAAGGAAAAAAGACCTCTTGCGATATCCGATCATTTAAGACTCCAAGCTCGGCCGGAAGCGATACGCCGCTAGTGGAGATGAAATACGCAGCGTTGTCTCAAGGATCATCAATTCGCTCGAACCCTCCACCGCAGAACTCATCGCTCAACGAAAGCGACGTATACAAGGCACACTGCCAGCTGTTGCGGTTCCGACGCCAGCGGCTACGGGCTTCGCGCTCCATCTCATCCTGCAAACCTTCCGGCCCGTCTGCATCGAACGTCTCCTGAAAGGATAATTTTTTGTCCACCAACTCGACCGCGGCATTGTCGCTGTAAAGCTGTCCAAGGTTAAGCTTCCTGAAATGGCGACGTGCCCTCGTAACGACCTCGAGGTCGACACCTTCCGGGTGCTGTACCGAATAGGTGACCGTGACGCCTTCCCCAATATTGAGCGAAGCCTGGATGAGAGAATGCTGGCTCCAATCGTCGAAATAGGGATGGAAGAGCCGCTGATTGGCATGCTGCGCCCGATAGGTCCCCTTCTCGTGATTGCAATCGAAGCAGCAAGGAACGAGGTTTGCGGGAAACACGGACAGCTCAGGATAATCGTCCTTCGACAGGTAATGATCGAGCGTCTTGACGTCACGCTGTGCACAAAGAGGGCAACGACCGTATCGAGCCGATCCCTTTAAGCGGAGGTAAGTCGGTCGTTCTCCTCCCTTGACCAGCACGCGACCGTATACGCCGCTGAGCTCGGCGGCTTCGATATCAACAGGGTCGTCCGGAGCGAAGGCGTGAAGCGAATTTTGCTGAGCATGCTCGATATAGAGCGCGGCCCGCTCCTCGACCCAAGCGCGTTGGGCAAGTAACGCCGCTCTCTTTACGACCGATTTGGTGCGAGTGGCGCAGGCGGAGAATACGACGCCAGCATCGTCCTCAGGCAATGCGATGCTCAGCATTAGCGGCCCGTCCGAAGCATTGTTCTAGCCAACGCCCTGCCTTCTGCGCCCACCTTGTTACCGAACCGATCAAGGACTTCATCGATGTTTTCAGCATCGTTGACGATTCTGGCGATCAGATTGTGGTGACCACTTTCCGTGACTTGCACACGGAATATTTCCCGTGTGAGGGCTCCAAGGTTTTCTGCAAAGGTTTCGATTTCCGGCCGCTCGATCTGTATCTCACCTCCCGGCCGAAATATTAGGGATACGCAATCGGCCGGAACCTCCTGTGCAACAACCGGCGAGTGGGTCGCTAAAATAGCAACGCCGTTTCGTTTGATTAGCAGGTCCGAAAGAGCGCGGACAAATGCCATCACGAGCGGCGGGTGAAGATGGGCCTCTGGTTCATCAATAAGAACAAGGGTTCGCTCGCTGACGACCTCGGCTAACTGTGTGAGGGTCAACAAAACAATTTTGTGCCCGGAACTAGCAGTGTCGAAGAGCTCTCCCGCACGATCTTCAACCTCTTCGGCCGGGAGATTTGCAAGGTCGGACAACTGTAGGGCTGCAAAAAGCGGGTCTGCCTCCAGCGTACGCATCGCTGCCTGCCACCGCGGTCTGCTTGCGCTCCTCAGGCAGCGCAAAGTGCTTCCAACGAAATCTTTCTGCAGGTCCGCTTCATTTTTGTTGGCAATTGCTTGTTCCTCACCACGGCCAACGCGCTTCTTGAGGCCGACGTAAGTGTATTCGATACCGCTTTTCGTTCCGGCCTTTAGGCTTCGCAGGCGACCGGCAGCCGATCGCTGGGGAGGTTCGAACTTGTCGAAGGCGCTGAACGCCACAGTCACAAGGTTCGCGAACTGGTCCTTTGGTGCCGTCTCGTCCTCATCTTTAAAACGAAGCCGGCCGAGACGCTTGTCGCGGCCATTGCGCAAAAGCGCGCTGATCGAGGTGAGAAGACGCGTTTTGCCAACGCCGTTACGGCCGATCACAACATGAATGTTGGATGGCGGAAGGCTGTGGGGAGTGACAGAAAAGCTCATCTTTTCCGTTGAGCCTGGAAACAGGTAGGTGAAATTGAAGGGGGTCAATTCCGGATTATGGTGAACTATGGAATCAAGCTTTGCAAAGCGCTTCTCGCCCACGCTCCTCATCAAGGACGTTCCATAGGCTTGCTCGTCGTCAACCGCCGCACGAATCACGGCGCTCCACACGACATCACGAAGATTGTTCAGGATGGCGAACCGAGCTTCTTCCTCTAACGCCAGCAGGTTCTCGTAATATTCTTGTCCCTGGCCAAGTGAGGCATAGTCTGGATCGAGTGTCTCAAACGCCTCATCCATCGGGGTATAGCCGCCGGTCATGCCAGCCTGCATAATTTTCACTTCACCCAGATCGAAGCGCTCACCCTCTTCATCAAAGTAGATGAGTGAGCATTTGGTCTTAAAGCCGTAATCGTCCCAATTGTCTCGAAGCAGGAACACCTCATCCTGGCCGCTGATGGTTTCGTACTTCTTTGCGCGCTCAGAATAAGGGATAACTGTAAAACGCATTAGAATTCACCGGCTTCCTAAGGATCATTATTGCCCATAGATTGCAGCTTCTGGTGGTGCTTGACAAGATCGCTGAACTACTGAGCACTAGCATTTTCCTTCAACGCGCCCCGGTTCTAGTAGCATCAATGAATTTAAGGAGGGAGAAGTCTCATCCAAGGCCGGCTTCTGCGATGAAGGGTGTCGGTCTGTTTCTCCAGTGGGACTGGTCGGATGCGACTAGTAGGATGCGCTTAGCCCGGGTCAGGCCAACATAGAACAATCGCCGAGATTCGTCATACGCCTCCTGCGTGGACGTCGAGAAATGCGGGATACTGCCATTATTCATATTGATCAGGGCAACACCATCAAATTCACGTCCCTTCGAATTGTGCAGCGTAATTAGCTTGAGTGCCTGCTCTGGATTGGCGAAAAGACCCATGTCCGAAATGAGCAGATTCGGCAGATCGACATTGCTGGCCTGCATGTCAGACAACATTTCTTCGGCCGAATCGATCAGCGTTTGTTTGGCACTGCCCGGCAACAGTTCCTCATTTTCGAGGTAGTGACCTGCCTCGTGGGCCATAGCGCGCAGCCAAGCGACGCCGCCGGGATGCTCGTCAGCAAGTCCACGAGCGAGATAGATCAGGCCGAGCGCCACACGGCGCCCCTGATAGCTGAACATGTCGTAGCGCGACTCTCCGGTGAGGTCACCGATGAGCCGAAACAGAGCCCGCTCGACGCCCGGGAGCCCAAGGTAGTTACCAGCCTCGGCGCATGCTCCGAGTTGCTCGGCGAGCCCGGCAAGCAGTCGCCGACGTCGATAGGGCCGTGCGCCCGGACCGAATACCGGCACGTCTAATTCTCGGAGGGCGCGGGCGACTGGGATGAGATGCGTCCACCATGGTGCGAGAATTGCTGCCTTGCCGAGCGGGATGCCGGCATCCTGCAGGGCGGGCAGAAAATAGTCGGTGATGGCATCAATCGGCCGGCTAACATGAACGTAGTTCACTTGCGCCGGGATTTGGGCAGCATCGCCCGCCGACTGCATCCCCGGCACGGTCGGGATTAGTGTTGATGCAGTGCCGACAATCGCTGGCCCGCATCGGAAGTTACCGGTCAAGGATATGTCACGGTGCGCGTCGATCTGATCTCCAAACTGATCGGCGAGCTCGGGACGCGCACCTGCAAAGCTCATAATCGACTGATTCTGGTCACCGACGAGAAAGAAGCGCGTGTGGAGGAAATCCCGGAGTGCTCCGAAGATGGCGATCTGGATGTCCGTGGTGTCCTGAAATTCGTCGATGAGCAGCCAAGCAAAGCGGCTCGCGATGCCGCGTCCGACGAACGGGTGTTGTTCGAGAATCTTCCATGAATAATAGAGGATCATCGCGAAATCGAGGTATCCGTGGGCGCGGACCCGCTCCCAATAGAGCGCGGCAGATTCGTCAGTGACAATGCCTGTCTCGATCCCTTGGCCGCAGGGTCCGCCGTTCACGTCGATGCGAAGAGATTCATAATCCTCGAACACCTGCCCGACGGGCATGCGACCGAAAGCGTCCTCGACCGACGTTACGATCTGCTCAAAATGACTATTCTCCCGGGAGAGCACCTGAAACGACGCCGGCACCTCGGGTAACAGCCAGCTATAGGGACGAAGAATGAACTGCAGGCAAAAAGCGTGGATCGTGGAGATTTCACAGCGGTCTGCGATCGCGTTATTGCCGTAGGTGCGCAATCTGGTCTCGATTTCGTCGACTGCAGCATTGGTGTAGGTGATACAGCCGATGAACTGTGGCGTACCGAAACCTTGATCGGCCAGCGTCAGCAGCTTGGCGAGAATGACCCGCGTCTTGCCGCTTCCTGGGCACGCAGTGAGAAGCAGACTGCCGTCATATTCGACGGCCTCGCGCTGTTCCGATGTCAGCCGGATCATTCGGTGAGCCACTCATACGCCTCCTCGATATACGTCGGCAGGTCGGTAGCGAGGTGAGCGTAGCGCGCAGCGATCTGCGCAAAACGCGCCTTACCAAAGCGTTTGGCGGTATTGAGCGTGATACGGCCAAGCTCAATGCGTAGCGCTGTCTCGTCGGCGGGGCTCAGTCCCCCGAGCGCAAGCGTTGCGAACCCTTGCTCCATCTGCGCAAGGATCTGCGGCGCGCCGATAGCGCGGACGGTCTCGATCAGCATTGGCAGGCGTCCGAGCGATACCAACTCGCGTTCGAAGGTGGTGGCGCCCTCAAAAGTGGATACAAAGTCGTTTTCTAGTGCCACTAAATCGGGCGCGTGGGTTTCCGGATCGAAGTCCTCGGCGTCGGACGGCTTTATGTCAGCATCGGCCACGATGGCGCATTTCTTCTCGAGCGATCCGGCGCGGAACAGTTTGGCATAGACGTCAAAGTGGACGCCATGAATCGCAATAACTGAGATGCCGAGCCGCTCAAGCTTCACGCCGTACACTTGCTCGATCATCGCCGGGATCAGGAACATCTCGGCTGGACCTTCGACCAGCATGACCTTGCGCGCGTAGAGCAAGGCGCTCTTGGTTGCGTCGAGGTAGCGTTCGAGATCGGCAATTTCTGGCGCGGTCAGCGCGGCATTGAGCGCGAGATTGCCGGCAGCGATGGTCGCGTCCTCGCGCTTGGTGAGAGATACAATACTGCTCAGTGGAACCTGAGAGGTCACCTGGGTGCTGTGACTGGTCAGGATGGTCTGCACGTTGATCGCGCGTAGTGCCGCGATCAATGAGAACTGCAATTGAGGATGAAGATGCGCTTCTGGCTCCTCGATCAGTATCAATTGGCCGGCCGAGCGGTTGAGCGCGATCCGCCGCTGCAGGTATTCCATCAGGATCGCGATATAGAGAATGTTGTTCATCCCAAGACCATTGCGGCCAGGTTCGAACGATGTGAGTGAAAGGTCCGATAGAATGATTTTCAGGTTGCGTATGATCGCGCGGAAGGTCGCAGCGGAGAGGCCGAGAGTGGCGTCCATCTCGAACGCGGGGCCAGAGACATCCTTGAACCGTGCGTCAATTGCCCCTGCTATTTCGGCAATAGTCGCCGAGTTCGCGATCGCCTGATTGGCCTCGTCGAGGATTGCAATTAGGGCATCCTGCTCGGCCGCGTCAATCTCAAACGCCTCGATCAGACGGATGAGTGGCGACTGGCGGGGATTACGCAGGTCGCTCTCGACATCGCGGAGCGCAGGCAGATGAACAAGAAGGTAAGATTGCAGATCTGCAAAGCGCACGGACTCGCCGATACCATCGTCATCCCAGGCAATGTCCGTGAGGTCGATCGCCGGGTCACCACCACCGCGGATTTCCCACTGATAGTCCTCAAGTGTCAGTGTCCCGGGTACGATGTCGCCACTTAGAAGCTGCTCCCGGACAGCTGGGCGCGGACGGAAGCGGTAGAATATACGCGCGCGGTCTGCAGCCGTCTTCCAGGTACTAACCAGCGCCTCTTCGTTGACCCGTCCCTCGAATCCAGCCAGTTCGATTCCTATCAGAACCTGGCTGGGCTGGGCGATATCGATCGCGGAGTGGATGTCCTCGCGCATCAGCGCCCGGAAACTCGACGGCAGCATGTTGTCTAGACAAATCTGGATTGCGCGAAGGATCGCAGTCTTCCCAGTATTGTTTTCTCCGATGATACAGCACAGATCATCCGCGACATTCACGTCGAGTGACGCGAATGTGCGAAAATTCTGGATCACTATTCGAGCTACTCGCATCATCCCCCCGGCTGTCGCGCGACCAAACACTGCGATTCATGGTTGCATTAAGTGGATGGCCAAAACAAGTGTGTGATCAATCTCGCGCTGCCACAGAATGGTGCAGGAATCTTCCGACTAACCACTCAAAAGCGTCTTTCGACCACAGTTCGAAGAGCGAAGCCATCGACGCAGTGTCGATAAACGGAGGTAAACCCAAGCGCTTACATCCGAACTCTAAAGCCCCGCCGTTCCCGCACTGTCCAACAACCGTCGAATAAACCGGAGGCAATCAAAGCAATCGCATCCTGACCAAACCCTAACTGCAAATATTCTCGACGGTTTTGCCCTGTTTCACTATACATGCCGATTGAGGGACTCGTTTCGCAGATCGGACAGAGGTGGGACATTCATTGCGGAGTGGCAGCTTCAAGGGACTGAGCAAAAGGCAGACCGAGGTCTTGAGGTTGGCCCATCAGGGCCTAAAGGCGCGAGAGATTGGCCAGAAACTGCAGATCAACACCATCACCGTTAACTACCATCTCAGCCAGGCTCGCAAAAAACTGAACGTGAAATCAAGTCGTGTGGCAGCCAAGCTATTGTTTGACTTCGAGGAGAGCCAAGAGCGGGCATCCGAGGGTCGTGCCGAGCCGCTGAATAAATACCTGTTCCTACGAATCGATGAGCTTGAGTTATCAGTGCGCACGGCAACTGCTATCCTTTCGACAGATCGGGTCTTTGTAGGCGATCTGGTGCAGATGACCGAGTACCAGGTGTTACGCTTGCCGAATTTCGGTCGTAAGTCGCTCGTTGAGCTTAAGGAAGTGTTGGCCCATTTCGCGCTTCGCTTGGGAATGGATTTACCCGACTGGCCTCCCTACAACATAGAGCAATTGGCGGAAAAGGTATCGATTGCCGAAAAGGTACGCGGCATTCCTCAAGTTAAGCTGGGGACCACCTTCAGGCCGGGCCGAGAGACGCTAGAGATCGACTTCGAGGGCGACGAAAGCGACGAAACAGCCGCATCACATCCAATAACGCAGCAGCTGCATCAAGAATCTCGGCGCAAGTTAGAAGCATTTGCCGAATCGGCAAGATCACTTGATAATCAATACGGTTGGTCGGGTATTACCGCTGCAAATAGACGGTTCATTGCTCTTCTGGATCGCCCCACCGACGGTATTCCATCGGTTATTGGGCAAGTCTACAGCGCGGCCCTTGAGCTTGGCTCCTTTTTGGAACTGGACAATCAGATACGTTCAGGTGAACTCAGCTTCGCTGAAAGTTTGAGGCCTGAGGTTCGCCGACCCCTAGAGGATTTGGTTAAAACAGTCGCGCCCTGGGTAAGGAGATTTCCCAGCGCTCGTGAAATCGATAACGAAACCGGCGAATTTCTATCACAGATCACCCTTGTAACTCATGCACAGGACGCCACCGATTTTGCAGTGCGCAATGAGCTGATCGCGCAAGACATCGCCGAAGCTGTTAGGGGGTTGTTAGAATCTAGCAGCCGGAAAGGGCCCGTGAGTTACAAGGCATCCACTCGCGGTGTGCTGTCCGTCCGCAATATGGTCATCGCCGCAGCGACCGCTGCGACCACGGTGTGGTTAGGTGCCGTAGGATCCGAATTGGCACCACGATCTGTTGTTGCGCAACGGGCAGCCGAGTTTCTTTCGTCCGCAGAGGCGCCGATTGTCCAGCTTTTCAAGGACCTACCTTCTGATATTCAACTAGCGATCAGCATGCTTATCAATCAAATGAACCAGGAACCTTTCACACTACCATCGACTCCACCCGATGGCCGACGTTCAAACATTAGCAGAAAGAGCAAGCCATCTAGCTGAACTCAGCATTAGCGGGCGTGGCAATCTAAACAAATGGAAGTGAGGGGCTGACCCGCTTTGCCATAATAACCGTCAAGCACTTTCCTAGACCGCTTCGATGCATAGGCACGAACCTGTGACAAAGAAATATCAACTACGCGATCTATAGACTTGTAGCAAATGAGCAAAACTCATCAATCTGCTCATAAGTGAGCAATTTGAATGGGATAGACAGAGATAATGCGATGGTGGAAGCTGCATCGAGAGAACGGGACTGATGGTCGGCAAGCTGACTGAGTGTCAATCTCGGGCGATCACGAGATTTTCCCCTTCGCGGTTTGTCAGGATCCGCACTGGCTCGGCCTCAAGATGGACGATAGCATCGGCACCTAGAGCTGCAAAAACGTTACTGCTGATTGCCTGCAAACCATCAGCACCGTCAACGATTACATGGCCATCCATCACGACCAGTTGGCTTGTGGAAGCTTTTGCCGTCTGAAAGCCTGCAACCAAGAGCCGCTGGTTCTCGTCCAAGTTTTGCAAGCGAAGTAGATCGCGGACATGCACTGACTCGCGCGCTCTACAGATGAGCGATCCGGCAGTCAGGTGCTGAAACGCTATCATCTTCGCCGCTGACCGGAGAAAGGTGGATTTTCCGACTCCTGAATGCCAACGAATGCAATCGTGCGCTGGTTCATATGTCGAACTCTAAGTTGGCACGATTGAGAAGCCGTGGAAGAACATGAGACCTTATCTCGTAGATCGTCTGTTGCGGATTCCCATTAACAATACCCAAATCTCGCAACTCGTCTAAACCAACGGCCGGATCTATGTAGGCGGCCAAAAGATAGTTGATAACTTTGACCGGCCTAGCTGTTGTTGCCTTCCACTGATCGAGCTGCTGCTCACTGTAGACGGATCGCCCGCCGGTCAACTGCATCAACTCTCTGGTGGAGCTTGCGTATGTAACGCTTTCCAAAATGCCTACTGTCGTCATCGCCTGTGACGGGCTTTCCTTGGATGCCCCTTTATAAAAGAACAGTAGGGAGCCCGCTTCTCCAAGCTTAGAGGGCGCTCGGCATAGATAGACCTTGCGGATAGTGTTCCCTGGCCGCGTCGGGCGGTCCGCCCGAGAGGCGCCAACAAAGAAGTCCGGCTGCTTCGGCTTCCAAAGATCTGGATATAAGGTGTCGTGATAGTCTTCTTGGATTGGGATTCCGAAGCCGCGAACCTTCTCAGTTACGAGGAAGCGGGGGTAGTTCTTCCTTGCCGCATCGAAAGCGGTCACAGAGGGATCATCGAGTAATTTCGCTGACGAGAATGCCCGTTCGTAGATGAACTCGCCATTATCTTTTGTGCCGGCGCGAATGAAACCGTAGAATTCCAAGAGGTTCATTAGCGCTGCTTGATCTTCATAAGTGGTCAGATACGCGAGGTCGTAGCGGTTGCGCTGGGCATACCAGAGGACTTGCTTCAAGAGCAGTTCACCGAGCTTTACGCCGCGTTTGTCCGGAGCAACCTTAAAGGTACAAACCTTCAGAATTTTGTTGGCTTTCGTCACCGCATCTGTGTCGGCGGCCGTCTCATCTTTCCGAACGATTAGCCCCGCCAGTTCATCGTCATCGTATACGACCCAGCATGGGCGGCGCTCGCGAACACACCTCTCACGCCACCAATCATCGAATTCCGGGTATCCTTCGCGGAGGCTGTCGAAGAAGCTGTCTTTGTGATTGATGGTATGGGCCTCAACCTCGGCAACATGCCGGATAGGGACCTGTTTCGGCTCGTATGTCTGTGTTAGCAGATCGACCGCGTCGCCAACGAACAGGATACGTCGGCCGAGCTCAGCTGAATGTTTGAATGCACGCTCGTGAAGCCCCTTATCCTGCGTCACGAGAAAGTCGACTACGTCGCTCTTCAGGGCATGGAGAAGCGTAGCATCGACTACGTCATTTGGACGCTTCAGAGCGCCGAATTCCGCCTCAAGATCAGCCTGGCCAAGCCCCCGCTGCTTGCCGAGGACTTGATACTTTGAGATTTTGCTAAGAGATATCCGACGGCGTTCCGCGTTCTTATCGCGGGCTATGTCGTCGCGAGCAGCCTCGTGCACGAAAATCGTGATCTTATGGGCTGAAGCGAGGCTCGAGAATTTGGCGTAGGCTGCTTCTACAGCTCGGTAGTCCTCGAGGCCGATCAGAATATTCGTATCAATGAGATACGACTGTTGCCTCATCTCTCAGGGCCTTTCGCAGATCGCGGCTCGCATAAAGGAATGACTGTGGCGGTTCGAAACCGAATTTTTCGCGTAATTCCGTCAGTGGGATGGGTCGGGAGAAAGGCTTTACTTCTTCAAACAGCAGAGCAAATCCAAACTCTAGGCCATGGAAATAGCTATCGAAATCGTTTCGCTGGATAAATGCCGTGTCCTCAAACTCGGACCAAATTTGCTGAACTGGAAGTTTCAGCACATCTTTGATCTCAGCAATACCCACCATCGCCCTGACGGGCGAAGTCGAATAAATGTAGGCCATGGTTCCGCCGGGAGCCGAGACAGGGAACCGTCGACGAAGCTCTACGGTTTTGCGGCCTTGCATAATCTTCTCTGAGTATTGTGGGCGAATGGAAAGCACGACATCTCGTTGCGGACGAAACGGCTCGTCCGCCATGAGTGGGAAAACGAGCTGATCGTCGTTCCCGTACTCAAGGTCGAAAGCTTCTTGTACTCGAAGAACTAGGCGAGCGTCGGCAGGAAAGACAGCATCTACGCGTAGCGATGCGCCGAGTGCTTCCACGTAGCGTTTAACACTCGATAGGTGAACCTCGCCACCCTTCTCAAGCTTCGAAATGGCGGCCTGTTGAACATTCATTCGGGTCGCCATTTCGGCTTGGGTCAGTCCGGAAAGCAGGCGAAGTCGGCGTAGGTCGACACCTGCGGCGTGCTCATCGCGGGGCTCGATTGCCGCTGAAGCCTCGATAATTTTTCCCGTCAATCTGCCCATGCCATGCTACTCCGTGTTGTGGAGTTGCTACCGCGAAGAAACATTCCCCGCAAGGAATATTCTTTCAGAACGCGGTGACCCAGATAATCCGCCCAAAAATACGCAGATTTCATGGTGTTTGCTGGAAGAACCACGCTTCAATCCACGCATATTTTGCCGCGCTTAAGCCAACGATGCTCGCTCGATCGACTATACCGACGACGAATCACCAGAAGCGATGATCACGCGTTGCCCGCCGAGTTGTTTGGAACGGCCGCGTCGACTATCTGGCCCGAAAGATATGACAACCGCAACCGGATGAGACTTCGATGGCAGGTCAATTGCGACAAGTTATCTCCCGTCATCAATGGCGTGATGGCGGCCCCGCGTCCGGCGAAGGAAGAGCTTTAAAACCAATACGTCATGTTCGAGATCCGATATCTATGCGCGTGCTCGCCGCCGACATCAAAGAACCACCTACAATGTGTTCTTCCACTACTTCAAATTGCGACTTTGCGGTGGTCTATTCACTCCATTGTTGGACTGCATCATATGATTCGGGGGAAGGCGCATGGGGCAGACTTTACGGCCGACGAGATTCAAAGACGTGGACCTGACTGACAAGTTCTTCGACAGCCTAAAAGCGCAGTATGAGGAGTTTTCCGACTGGTTTGCTCGGAAGGCCGCCGAAACTGCATATGTTATTGATGGAAACCCAGGGGAAGGCCTCCGCGGTTTCCTGTATTTGAAGGTCGAAACTGGAAAGATTTTAGACGTTCATCCTCCCCTACCCGCCAAGCGTCGGCTCAAGGTTGGTACACTCAAAGTCAACGCCAGAGGCACCAAGCTTGGCGAAAGGATCATCAAGCGGATTTTCGACCATGCGATCTTGGAAAATGTGTCGGAGGTATATGTCACGGTCTTCGATACTCATGTATCGCTTGTAAGCCTATTCAAAAGGTACGGGTTCGAACAAAAGGGCGTGAAGTCCACGCCAAATGGAGAAGAGCTCGTTCTGCTTCGGGCGCTGGATGATCTCGCGCATGACATCGTCAAAGATTATCCGCTGATGCAGACGGCGGGAAAATCGAAATGGCTGCTAGCCATCAAGCCGGAATTTCATACCGATCGTCTGCCAGATTCGATCCTCAAGACGGAGGATCCAGCATCCGTAGAAGACGTTCCTCATACCAACACAATCCACAAGGTTTATATCGCCGGGTTATCACTCAATCGTATGAAGCGAGGCGATCTCGTCGTTATTTACCGCACGACTGACATACAAGGCAAAGCGTACTTCCGTTCTGTGGCGACATCGGTGTGTGTGGTCGAAGAAACCTATTCTAGAAAGCATTTCAAAGATGCCGACGCTTTCGTATCTTTCGCAAAAGACCACAGCGTGTTCAGCGAACAGCAACTAACGGATCGTTACGAGGATGGCAGGCCTCTTTATGTTACGAAACTGACTTACAATGCCGCTTTCTCGAAGCGTCCAAATCGAGCCGCCTTGCTTGATGTTGTAGGCATAAGTGCGCAGCCCAAATGGGATCTCCGTGCGCTGAGCGACGCGCAATTCGGTAGCATTCTGGATCTCGGCGAAGTCGATGAGAATTTGATCGCTAACTAACCCGTGCTCTGAAAGGTCTGACACGAAATGAATGGGACTTTAGCGATATGGTACGAGCCGGAGGATGGTGGTAATTCCGCGCAAGCGATCCATAAAGACCATGGGCAGCCTAGCCTTGAGATTCACTTCAACCTTTGGCGGGATAATCCGTCAAAGACCAATTTTCTCGACATCGGCCTTCGGTTGTCGGACATCAAGTCAGTCAACCGCATCTACATCTACTTTCCAGTATCGCTGCGACTCGACCAGTTTCAGGACTTGAGTACCGTTATGGCGTATGGCCAAACGCTAGACGCGGTTTTCAACATGGTTGTCGAGGTTGGTAGCAAAACCGATCTGCGGTACGAGACGATCAAAAACGGCGAACCATTCGTCACAGTTCACAAGGTCAATATCGGGGATGATCTCACGCTGGAGCCAGTTGAAGATGCGCTTAAGGGGACCGGTTCAACAATTACATTTACCGAGGCTATGTGCACGCGCCTCCGGGCGGGTGGGTCCGGGCCACAGTATCTTCGCCTACGCCTCCATCTGACGGGCAACTCTCAAACGCTTTTCACCCAAGAAATAATAGGGCAGGAAAAGATTTTCGTCAGTTCATCGCAGCGACTTGAGTTAACGGAGCTAAGGCTCAACGAACAACGCAGCTTCCCTCATTCTATTGCAAAGCGGGCTTCTGCTAACGCGTTCAATATCGTCCGTGTGCATTATTTCCTGATACGTGAGCTAGGTCATGCGCTCGTAACCCAGCACGCTCCGATCCGTAAAGTGCGAAGGCTGGAGGCAAAACTGTGGGCCTCTTACCTTCGCGGTCGCGAGATTCCTGCCCAAGATGCTGCGGAAGAGGAGCGTCTTCTTTCTCGCCTCATTATATATCATTGGCGAGACGGCTCCGAGGAGGAACCAATTCAGGATTTTACAGCGTTCGCAAGCTTCCAGGCGAGCACTCCCGGTCTACTTTTTTACATGATCGGTGTCGTCTTGCTCGGTGCGGTTGGGAGCGCAATGCATGATCTGGGCAAAGGCTACTGGCGCACGACTCAGACCACGCTCCCATACTTGTTGGGCGGGCTTGCAGTTCTTTGGGCAGTAGCGCGTACTGGCGTCTGGGCTTGGTTAGAAACTAGGGCAGGTCAGGTTCGCCGCGCTTTTTTCCGAGCATTGAAACACATAGGACGATAGCCGGATCGCAGCTAAGATCCAAGGGCGGTCCGTGAGGCAAATTTCCCGGGGCTTCATACAACACCCCACGCCCGAAACCTCCCCCTGCCCGTCATCTCGCGCAGACCGAGTTCGCCGACGATCCGCCGTGCCGCCTGCGGCGTGACGCCGAGCGTTTTCACAACCATTGCAGCCGAGATGAGCGGCCGCGCCATGACCAGTTCCATAAGTTCGGGCAGCTTTGAAGAGGCCCGGCGCCCCTCCAGTTTTCGCTCCATCATCGTTTTCGCAAGCGCCAGCCGGTCATGCTCTTTCAGCCCGATCTCGGCGGTTGCGAAAAATCCGTGGGCGATGGCGAGCAGCCGCGTCTCCCGGTCGCGATGCCGGCGCCGATCGACGGGAATGGTTTTCAGTCCGAGGTTGATGGCGGCGAGATGGGCGCCGGTGGTGATGCCGGACTGGCGCAAGATCGAGGCGGCCAGTGGCCGGCCAAGCCAGGGTGCATGTTGGAGGACGGAAAGCTCGTTCCAGGCATCGAGTGCGACGATAGCCTGCAGCACCGGTGGCAAGTTTTCCGCCTGGCGCACCACGCCGCGCCACTCTTCCAGCCGCTCGTCCTCGTCCCAGTCAAGATCATAGACCAGCGGATCCTTTTCCGCCGCGCCGCCACGGCCGGGCCGGGTCGCGTTCTCGATCGCAGCTTCGGAGCGGGCGAGCACGGCATCGATGGCGGCGTAGTCGACACCGGGAAGATTTTCGATGTCGTCGACATCTTCCCCCAGCCCTTCCGCGTCGATCGCGACCGTCGGCCGAATAGATCCGGCCGTCGTCGCCTCGTCCCCGCCGCCCGAGCCGATCTCCGAGGTTTTCCGCAGCGAGCGGATGCCGTCGGCACAGAGTGCCCAATCCGGGGATTGGCCGGCGATCCGCCGACGGGTTCGCAGCACGTCGCGGGCGATTGTCAGTTCATGGGTCGGTGTGCGAATATCGCGGGTGGCGTCATGGAGGACGAGGTCTTCGAGATGCACGAGTTCGCCGTCGATCCACAGCGAGGCGCAAGCGTCGGCAAAGTTTTGGCGCTCGATCCACCCTGCGCCAACGTCCGAGCGGGCGATGCGCTCGTCGAGACGCGCCAGAGCGACACCGGCGTCAAAAGCCGGTCGCATCAGGGCTGTCATGCTGATTTTCGTGAAATCGTAAGCCATTGAAATCAATGTAAATGATTTCTGATAGGAACTCTATATGAATATTGCAGTTCCTAACATGGTATGATTGTAGGTTGAGGTTATAACCATCGATAAGTATCAGGTATCGATAGTGATGGATTTGGCGGCGCAGAACCGCTAGAGTCGGGCAAGTCACAGCGCCAGAGACCGCCATGCTAGAGCCAAAAGCCCTCCCCTCCCCTGTCGATCCGGTGCATCGCCGCGCCGAGGAACTTGATGCACTCGACGCCATCCTGCCGTTTGCCCGTCGTGATCAGCTAGCCGCATTGCTGACGGACGATGATGTCGCCACCTTAAAACATCTGGCGCAACAGGGCATGGGCGGCAACACGCTCAGGGCGCTCGCTTCCGATCTCGGCTATCTTGAGGCTTGGTGCGCGCTTGCCATCGGCTCTCCCCTGCCCTGGCCGGCGCCGGAGAGCCTGCTGTTGAAATTCGTCGCTCATCATCTCTGGGACCCTGTTGAACGTGCCGAGGATCCGAACCATGGCATGCCGGTCGAGGTCGAGACAGGATTGCGCGCCGAAGGGTTTTTACGGGTCAACGGCCCGCATGCGCCCGACACGGTGCGCCGGCGCCTGACCTCGTGGTCGATCCTGACACGCTGGCGCGGACTAACCGGAGCGTTTTCGGCGCCATCATTGAAGACCGCGCTCCGGCTTGCTGTGCGCGCCGCGCCGCGGCAAAGCCGCCGCAAGAGCAAAAAAGCGGTTACCGGCGATGTCCTGGCAAAGCTCATGGTCACCTGCGCCGGCGATCGTCTGGTCGATGTTCGCGATCGCGCCCTGCTGCTGACCGCCTTCGCTTCCGGCGGCCGCCGACGCTCCGAAATTGCAAGCCTTCGCATCGAGGATCTGATTGACGAGGAGCCGGTGCATGCCGACCCGCAGAATTCCGCCTCCCCTCTCCTGCCCTGCCTGACACTCAACCTCGGCCGCACCAAGACGACGAATGTAGAAGATAAGGCCCATGCCGTCCTGATCGGCCGTCCGGTCGGGGCTTTGAAGCGATGGATCCAGGAGGCAAAAATTGAGGCAGGGCCAATCTTCCGTCGTATCGACCAGTGGGGCAACGTCGATCGCCGCGCCTTGACACCGCAGTCCGTCAATTTCATCCTCAAGGCCCGCTGCAGGAAGGCTGGTCTCGATCCAGAGATATTTTCAGCCCACGGGCTGCGATCTGGTTATCTCACCGAAGCGGCCAACCGCGGCATCCCGCTTCAGGAAGCCATGCAGCAGTCATTTCATAAATCGGTGGCGCAGGCTGCAAGCTACTACAACAATGCAGAACGGAAGAACGGGCGGGCCGCAAGGCTGGTCATTTGACGGATTGACCCTCAAATCGCACCGTTGGCGCAAAAGTTCTACGAGGCAATTCAGGTCGCCGTCATGGAAGGCTGGAAATGTACTTGGTCTGCATCAACGCCAGCCACTGTCATAACGATAGCCTGTGCCGTCAAAATCGCGATAGCCGGAGTTGTCCTCATGACGCGGACCAACTCTGTAACGGTAGCCTGAGTCACCATAGTCGCGATAACCGACATTACCTTCATAGCGCGGGCCGCGGCTGTAGCGATAATCTGCGCCTTCATCATACCGCGGACGATCCCTGTCCTCGATGAGAGCACCGGCAACCAGTCCGCCGATGAGCCCCGCCGCCAGCCCACCAACGATGGCAGCACTCCTGTCGCCGTGCCGGTGCTCGCGATAATCATGTGCGCTCGCGGAGCCATAGGAAGTGAAGATGCTGCCGGTCGCGACCAATGTAGCAAGTGTCGAGAGAATGATCTTTTTCATCGGCTACTCCATCAGAGCCTGTGTTGGGAGGTAAGGCTCTTTCTGGTTACTTGATGACATTGGCGCGCTGAACAGGCTGTGAATGTTGCGTTTCGCTGCCGTTCATCGACCGTTGGAGTTAAGGCCCCACGCCATCGGCCGCGGTAGAAATCAATCCAGTCATCGACCTTGGGTTAAAGATGGCGTTCCGAACAACCGACGCGGCGAGCCTTTAGGCACACGGCAATGTGAACCACGCGCGACGCGCCAGCGGACGCAGCCGAGCTATCAACATATCGTCCTTGCAATTACGGAATGATACTCCATAAATGCAAGGATGATTGAACGTCGAATATCTACAAAACTGACTGAGTTGATCGATTCGAGCCCCGCCGTTGCGCTCATTGGCCCGCGTCAGGTCGGCAAGACTACGCTGGCTCTCGCCATAGCCGAACAACGCCCATCAATCTATCTCGACCTGGAATCGGATGCCGACCGCGCCAAACTCACCGAGCCGGAGCTATATCTCAGCCAGCATAGCGACAAGCTCGTTATCCTGGATGAGGTTCACCGGCTACCAAATCTTTTTCAGAATTTGCGTGGGCTTATCGATCGGGGCCGGCGAAATGGGAGGAAGGCTGGCCATTTCCTGCTGCTCGGGTCCGCATCCATCGATCTATTGAAACAGTCGGGTGAGACTCTGGCCGGTCGCATCGCCTACCTTGAAATGGGTCCGATCGACGGCCTGGAAGTACCAGTTGAAGATCTGAATAAGCTATGGGTGCGAGGCGGCTTCCCTGATAGTTTCCTTGCGGTAAATGATCGTGCAAGCCAGCGCTGGCGGCAGGACTTCATACGAACCTATCTGGAACGAGATATTCCCGTGCTTGGTCCTCGTATTCCTGCCGAGACATTGCGGCGCTTCTGGATAATGCTCGCACATCATCAATCCGGACTTCTGAATGCCGCAGAATTTGCGCGTTCGCTCGGCGTCGATGGCAAGACGGTCGCCTCCTATCTCGATCTCCTGGTTGATCTACTCCTCGTACGACGCCTTGAGCCTTGGCATGCGAATGTTGGCAAGCGCCTTGTCAAATCACCGCGGGTCTATGTTCGCGATAGCGGCATCACCCACACCCTTTTGGGACTGACCACTCAGGAGGACCTGCTTGGACACCCAGTCGCCGGGGCAAGCTGGGAAGGTCTCGTGATCGAGACGTTGATTGCAGCAGCCCCCCCCGGAACTCAGAGCAATTTTTACCGAACATTGGCTGGTGCGGAGATTGACCTCCTTCTGACGCCCCCGGGTGAACGACCTTGGGCTATCGAAATCAAGCGGAGCCTGACGCCGAAACTCGAGAAAGGCTTCTATCTTGCATGCGAAGATCTCGACCCAGCACGACGCATCGTCGTTTACCCTGGGCAGGAACCTTTCCGCCTAAAGCACGATGTGGAAGCAATGTCCCTAGCCTCGATAGGCAAAGCTCTGGTTGACCTTACCTAGCGGGCGTATCGCCTATAGAAGCCCGCTCCAGCATCTCTCTGGGCAACAATGCGCGAACAATGCGATAGCGCTCATTCAAACACACAGTTCTGCGGCATTACGCCGGGGGAAGGCCGCTGACGCGCGTTCCGTGTCGACCGGAAGACGCGCTGGAAGCGCCTCCTCTCTTTGATCATAAAACATACTCGCAAAGGGTCATTTCTTCGCGCATTCCTTATTTGTACAAAGCACCTGAAAAGCTGCCGCAAATACCCATGGCAAAACGACCAGCTTCAAATCAGCCGCCATTACCGAAACGGCTCGTCGGCTACGCCCGCGTCTCGACGGACGATCAGGTCCATGACGCGCAGATGGATGAGTTGCGCGCCGCCCACCTTCTGCGTTCTATCGACCGCTTCGTCGACCTGTCCGGCCTTGCGGTCCCACTTGCGGCCTTTCTATAGCGAGATCGGGCGGCCCTCGATTGATCCAGAACTGATGATCCGCATGCTGATCGTAGGCTACTGCTTCGGCATCCGTTCCGAGCGTCGGCTGTGTGAGGAGGTGCATCTGAACCTCGCCTATCGGTGGTTCTGCCGGCTCGGCCTGGAAGGCGATGTGCCGGATCATTCGACTTTCTCCAAGAACCGGCATGGCCGCTTCCGGGATAGTGATCTGCTGCGCGAGCTATTCGAGACGACAGTAAGGCGTTGCATCGACGAGGGTCTTGTCGGCGGCGAAGGCTTCGCCGTCGATGCGAGCCTGATCAAGGCGGATGCGAACAAGCAACGCTGGGCGGAAGGGTCGGAAACGGTCGACTGGAGTGCGATGGCCGAGACCCGTCGCTCGGTCCAGGAATATCTCGACACGCTCGATGACGCGGCGTGGGGTGCGGCCCGTGAGGTGAAGCCGAAGTTCGTATCGAGGTCTGATCCGACGGCGCAGTGGACCGGAGCGCAGAAGGGGCCATGCCTTCTTCGCTTACGCCACCAACTATCTCATCGATATGAACAATGCCAACATTGTTGACGTCGAAGCGAGCCGGGCGATCCGACAGGCCGAAGTCGGCGCGGCACGCACCATGATCGAACGCACCCAGGATCGCTTCGACCTTTATCAGAACGGCTGGCCGCCGATAGCGCCTATGGTTCTGCCGAGATGCTGGGCTGGCTGGTGCACGAGCGGGGATAGAGCCGCATATCCCGGTCTTCGACAAGTCCGAGCGGCGCGACGGCACTTTCGAAAAAGCCGACTTTGTCTACGACCACAAACGCGATCTCTATACCTGCCCTGGCGGCAAGGAGTTACGCTCGCGACAGATCACCTACAAAAATGAGCGTCCGCTTGTCGACGAGGATGGCATGGTACGCTACCGAGCCAGCAAGCACGACTGCGATCCCTGCGCCCTGAAACCCAAATGCTGCCCGAACACCCCGGCGCGCAAAATACCACGTTCCATCCATGAGGGCGCTCGCGACATGGCTCGCGATATCGCCAAAACGGAAGCCTATGTCACTTCGAGGCGGGAGAGGAAAAAGGTCGAGATGCTCTTTGCTCACCTCAAACGCATCCTCAGATTAGATCGCTTGCGACTACGAGGGCCGAATGGAGCTAGAGATGAGTTCCACCTCGCGGCCGCAGCCCAAAACCTCCGGAAACTCGCAAAGCTAATCCCGACGCCGAAACCAGCATAAAGGGAGCTACACCTTGGCGCGCCAGCCGCAATCCAGAGCTGCCGCACGATCTCGACGCGACTTTATCAAAGGTATCTGCCCAAAGCGGCCGTTGCTCAAACGGGGGCAGCAACCTTACGGCTCGGTAGGAGATACCAAAAGACAGAAGTCAAAACGACTGCACCGCCCAGAAGGACTGGTAGCGTGATCTCCTCGCTGTAGAAAATCCAGACCCATATTGGGCCAAGGATGACATCAAGCATGGATAATAGTCCGGCTTCACCTGAACCAATCCGGCGAGAGCCAAGCAACAAAAGCACATAACCAATGCCGGTCGTGAAAATCCCATAGAAAGCGCATGCGAGGAGTTGTGTCGATGTCGGTATCGAATACTGCATGAGCGGAAGGGCGATGCAAAAGCAGGCCAACGCGGCCAAGACCGTCATCATCGTCGAATCCATGCTTGGAAACCGTTTGGCAATGACAATCTGCGTGGCGCATCCAGCCGTCATGATAAAAGCAGCCAGGATGCCAAGAAGGTCGTTTGCCGACATAGCTGCTCCGACCGAAATAACTACTCCCAGGAAAGCTAGACAGCCAGCGATCACGAAGCGGTATGTCACGGGGTCGTGCAGCCATAAGAAAGCGATCCCGGTCGCTACAAACGGAAGCGTGGCGTACACCGTCATGACATTCGCGACGGTCGTCCACTGTAAAGACGCAATATAGGTGATCGCCGCTACTGTAGAAACGACACATGCAACCACACCAGGCATGCCGAAAGTCCCTTTAACACCTTTCTTCGTCCATCTTCGGCGGATCAATACAAATGCGCCAAGCGTGACGAATGAGAAGGCCGACCGCCAAGCGACCATTGACCAGACATCCATGTCGGCGATGCGCACAAAAAGCCCGGCCGTGCTCCACAAAACAGCAGAAGAAATCACGAGATGGATGCCGACAAGCCTACTGCGTGCTATGCTCATATGAGGTCACTCCGTGGAGAGAGATGTGCATAAACAACCTAGTAGACGATTGGTCTAGTTATGGATGGTCAATCTGCGACGCGTGAACGCCTCATTTCCGAAGGTATGCGGCAATTGCTGGCGCATGGCTATGACGGTGTGGGGATCGGCCCGATCCTGAAGGCCGTCGATGTCCCGAAAGGGTCCTTCTATTATTTCTTTCAGAGCAAGGATGACTTCGTCGTAGCGGTCGTCGAAGCGTATGAGGAGAAGTACCGGCAGGTGCGGGAGAAATTCTTCACTGACATGTCGCTCCGTCCGCTGGCCCGCCTCGATGCCTATTTCGCAGCTCTTGAACAAGAGTATAAGGCGGCCGCCCCATATGCAGGGTGCCTTTACGGTATGATTGCCCAAAGCGCTGCAGGCCGGAGCGCAGTCGTTCTCGATGCGCTCGCCGCTTCATTCGAACGCTGGGAGAAAAGTATTCAAGGGGTGCTGGCCGCTGCGCAGCAGGATGGCGATATCGACAGTGACGAGAACATCAATGATCTAACAGCGAGTATCGTGGACGCTTACGAGGGGGCGCTCATTCGAGCTAAAGCCAAGGATGGTGTGTTGGCATTCACCCGCTTCCGTGAAATCGGGCTGAAACGTTTGATTTCGCCCACGAAGCTAAATGTCCGCTAGTCGCATTCAGCCAATCCGGAAGATTCCAATGATCCTGGCAGGTAATAAAGTGGTATCATTTCAACGAAATTGATTCCGCGTAATCAAGCTGATCGACATCCCCATTCAGAGGCGAAAGGGCATCTGCCTTTTCGGTGGCCAACGCGCCGGTGACGCAGCGTGTGCTCCCCGTTCCTGGAGTGCAGGACCTTCTTGGGAAGCCACATTCACGGTCGTCTTCGATTAACGCGGTTCCTCGAGAGAACGTGATCTCCGAGGCGATTAGTTCCCACAGATTCCCTCTCAAAACTGCGAGTAGACGATATTGGATCTTTCGCCTATCGATTGCTTATGAAATCGTCGCTCGATCATATGCCGCTTCGCAAGCAACGAGAACTCGGCCGGGTCCTTGAAATCCTCCACGAGGAGTTCGCGGACGCGCTGAGGGAAGGCACGGCCGATTTCAAGAAGCGCGGCCGGATTCTGAAGATTATCCTGTTCGGCTCGTACGCCAAGGGCGGATGGGTCGATGAACCCTTCACCATGAAAGGGTATCGCTCCGATTTCGATCTCTTGATCATCGTCAACAACCGCAAGCTCTGCGAATTCGCCGACTACTGGTACAAGGCCGCCGACCGGCTAATCCACGAGGCCTCGATCGAAACGCCGGTGAGCTTCATCGTCCATTCAAGGCGTGAGGTGAATACCTACCTCAAGGAAGGACAGTATTTCTTCTCCGACATTCGCAAGGAAGGCATCGTCCTTTATGAACTTGACGATGAACCGCTTGCGGAAGCCGCACCACTAAGCCCGGCAGACCAACTGCGTATTGCTAGGGAGCACTTCAAGGACAGGTTCTCGCTTTCCCAGACATTCTTAAAGGGTTTCCGGTTCTATGTCGGAGAGAGAGAGTTTCGCGTCGCCGCCTTTGAACTCCATCAATCGCTCGAGCAAGCCTATTCCTGCGTCCTGCTCACCCTCACCAACTACGGCCCACCATCGCACAATATCAAGTTTCTGCGCTCCCTCGCCGAGGAACAAAACCGCCGGCTGGCCGAAGCCTTTCCGCGTGATCAACACAAGGAACGCGCGTGGTTCAACACATTGAACGAAGCATATGTGAAGGCGCGCTATTCAAAGCATTATGAGATCAGCGAGGAGGCGCTCAGGTGGCTCGGCGAGCGAACAACAATGCTGCTCGAATTGGTCAGGGTCGTTTGCTCCGAGCATCTGGAAAAGCTGAAGCACAGCAGCGACTAGAAACCGGACGACACGGCCATGATTGGTGGGACGCAAAAGGCTTGATCACCAAGCTTTAACAATGGCTTCAATTCCCCGGGCCGGACCTACGCGAAGAACTCGCAAAGCGGCCGGTGGCCGGCTTTGCGAGGTGCTTGCCGTCAGTTCCTGATGGAATGGTTGGACCAGACTAGAGCCGGATACCGCCAATTGTGAAACCACCGTCGACGGTGATTTCCTGGCCGGTGACGAAACTGGCATCGTCCGACAGCAACCACGCCACGGTGCCCGCGACGTCTTCTGATCTGCCGTTACGGCGAAGAGGCGTGTGACTGGCGAGGCGAGCCGCGAAGACAGGGTCGATGACGTCATCGGCCATCGGCGTCAGGATGATGCCAGGGTTTATGGCGTTGACGCGGATGTTCCGTGGGCCTTGTTCCACCGCAAGGGTGCGCATCATCGCCTGCAGGGCACCCTTCGTGCCGGCATAGGCTCCGGCGCCGGGCATCACGCCACCAGCCGTCCAGGAGGCGTTGATGAGGATCGCACCGTCGGCCAGAAACGGCAGGCATTGCTTGATGGTGAAAAAGGTGCCGCGCAGATTGGTGGCGATCAGCGCGTCGAATTCGTCCGCTTCCGTGACAGCCAATGGCTTGAACTCGCCAAGCACGCCGGCGTTGGCGAAGAGGGCATCCAGTTTGCCGAAGCGAGTTATCGTCGTCTGGACGGCCGCGGCAACCGCCTCGTTGTCGGCGATATCGCAGGCGATCGCAATGGCTGTGCCGCCGGCGGCCTCGATCTCCGACTGCAATTGGCTGATCGGCTCGGGCCGGCGTCCGATGAGAGCGACCTGGCCACCCTCTTCGACCAATCGAAGGGCGGCGGCCCGCCCCATGCCCGTTCCCGCCCCGGTAATGAGGACCGTTTTGCCCGTGAATCTGTTCTGCGCCATGTCGTGCTCCTTGTTTGCAGCGTCACAGGAGTTGTAATTTCACCCATACAAATGGATAATCGCGAAAATAATATCATTATTTAAAAGCAGAGCTATCGAATGGGCCTCTTCCGATCCATGCAGGTATTCGTGACAACCGTGCAAGAGGGCTCGATGAGTGCCGCATCCGGGAAGCTCGGGATGTCACCGGCAATGGTTGGGCAGCATGTGGCAGCACTTGAGGAGCGCCTCGGAACGCGTCTTCTGAACAGGACGACCCGCCGTCAGAGCCTGACGGATTTCGGCGCCAGCTATGTCGAACAGTGCCGAGATATTCTGGAGCGCGTGGCGATTGCCGATCAGGATGCCGAGGCTTTGCAAGCAGAGCCTCGTGGCAAGCTGAAGATGACGGCTCCGACGACGTTCGGCGCAGAGATGCTGATGCCGAGACTGCAGCGCTACCGCGCGCTTGCCCCGGATGTCACGCTGGATATTACCTTGACGGATCGCAATGTCGATATTGTCGACGAAGGATTCGATATTGCCTTCCGTATCGGCGAGTTGCCCGATAGCCGCTTGATCGCGCGCCGTCTTGCCCCTTACCAGATGATGATCTGCGCTGCACCAGACTACCTTGCTCGAAGGGGCATACCAGGTCATCCAAGTGACCTGGCCAACCATGATGCCATCGGCTTTGCCCCGGCAGCGCGGTCACCATGGAAGCTGGCGAACGGCGACGTTAAGGTCGAAGTCATTCCGCGGATGTCGATCACCGTCAATAGCGGTCAGGCCGTGCGCATGGCCGCGCGCGCGGGCCTGGGAGTGATCATGCAGCCATCCATTCTGCTGCGTTCAGATGTCGAGGCAGGCCTGCTGGTTCAACTCTTTCCAGACTGGCATCTCCGCGAGCGACCGATGTCGCTTATCTATCATCGCGATCGCCGCATGACGCCGCGCCTGCGCAGCGTCATCTCGTTTGCCATTTCAGAATTCGGCGCGACATCCGAATGGCGGGAAGATCCCCATTCCTAATGACCCGTCGTGGCGGGCTGGTCAGCCGACGGCTATCGGACTGGCGCGCTGCTTTCTCGGACGAACCGATCGACCACCGTTTTCGGCACTGACCAAGCGGCTGTTGCAATGAGCGGAATTCCTCTCGCTCGGCGGGGGCGCCTTTACGTCCGAACAAGAGCCATCGATGCCCAACGCGACGAATACAGCGGGAACAGCAGCACCACTTGGAACGTTTAGAGAACGAATTCAGGAGGCCGCTATGAGTGACAATCCGAAAAGCAAGACATCATCCAACACAGAGAAAGACCCCGACGATTGGGTCAGTGGCGACGAGCCGATGACCGGCGCGCAGCGGTCCTATCTGAAGACCTTGTCGGAACAGGCGCACCGGCCTGAAGCCTATGCCGAGGATCTGACCAAGGCCGAAGCGTCCAAGCGGATCGACGAACTCAAGCAGTCGCTCGATCTGGAATGAGCGGCCGTCTTGTCGTAGCCGATTGATTGAGGCCGAACGCCGAGGGCAGACTTTTGCGCCCCACTGTATTCCGATTGCGAAACGGCAAAAGGGCTGCTGCAACGCGAACCAGTCCGCGTGATTTTTGGTCCACAAAGGATTTACGCCGTTGGCCAGCGTGGTGGTCGCTGCGAGCACCCTCGCCGATCTTGGTTCCGGCCGCGGCCCGATAGTGGATCCCAGTTACCCGAAAGCGGCCACCGCCGCATTTGCATTGGCGATGACGTGATCGCGATCTTCAACATCTCACGAACCTCGTATCCCCGGGCCTGGGTATTTCCTTCACCTGCACTGTCAGCTGCTCGAAGACAAGCCTGGCATTTCATTGCGCGCACTGAGATGGTGTAGGTGACCCCATCGCGACCGGACTTTGCCTGGTGCGGTCGAACATGCCCGCGAACTGGTTACACTCGAAACCTCGACAAGCCCCATAATCGCATCATCTCAGCTGGAGCCGAGATATCTGCCGGGATCACATAAGGGTCAGCGGATCGTGGTGTTATGACGCTCTTGCTTTTCTTGATCGGAAGCCCGTGGCCCATGTTGCTGACCGAATAGAGGGCCACTTTCCTCTCGCCGGTCACTTTCCACGACTGCAAGCTGCCCCATGGTTTTTTCTCCAAGCGGCCGCTGCTTTCTACAATGCCCTGAACTTCGAGCCACTGAGCAACACAAGCGAGCGCATTGGCGGGCTTGACCACCCGGTCTTCCATGCCCTGCCAGATGGTTATCGGAGGCCATGCCCTGACTTCTGGCGAAATCTCGGCGATCGGCCGTCCCCATCCGCCCGGTGGCGGCGTCGCGCCTGACTTCATCGCGCGCAGGGCCGACATCGCGTCGCGGACGGATCCGAATGGCATGCCGGCGATGATTGCGGCGCCGGCAAACAGTGAGGGATAGATCGCGACAAGTGCGCCCGTCATCGCCCCGCCGGCGGACAGCCCCGCGATGAAGATCCTCGACCGGTCGATGCGATGTCGCTCGCATAGGTGCTCGATCATCTGCTTGATCGAACGGACCTCGCCGCGGTCTCGCGCGACGGCACTTGGTCGAAACCAGTTGAAGCAATCTTGCGAATTGTTTGCTCTCTTCTGCTGTGGATAGAGAAGAACGAAACCGCGCTCTTTCGCGAGCTTGGAAAAGCCCGCCGCGGCATCCAGGCTTTCAGGAGTCTGATGGCATCCGTGAAGCAAGACGACAAGCGCAGGGTTCTTCGGCAGCCGCGACGTCGGAACGAAGGATTTCATCACCAGGCGGCCCGGGTTGCTTCCAAACGCGGTTGTCTCGACCAAAATCGGTTTCGCGGGACGGGGCGTTGAACGTTTCGTTTTGCGTCGGGTCTTTGCGACAGCTTTCTCGATCCGTTTGCTGATTTTCTTTTGGGCTCTGAGGACCCTCAATAGCGATCTGCCGAAACTGAGCTTCATGGGTCGATGTTCTCAACCCGACAAAGGAGCGCTCGCAGACCCGGCCGGGCTGCCTCGCGCATGGCATCCTTCAGTGGGAACCAATGTGTTTTACGGATGCTTTTCTCCGGAAACTCGTCGGCGATGCGCGACACCTGGAGAAGATGGACGGACACATGGTAGTGGTTGGGACCCGTGTCCTTTCGATACGAAAAGGAACCGAACACGGTCGTGTCGACGAGGCCCACCACTCCGGCTTCCTCGAAGGCCTCTCTGAGCGCCGCAGCGCTGGTGATTTCACCATACTCGACGCGCCCTTTCGGAATGCCCCAGCGACCGTTCCGTCGGCTGCCTACAAAAAGAATTTCAAGTCCACCGCCTTCGGTCCGACGATAGCAAAGAGCACCAGCCTGCGCGACATCGCGACCAGACAGGGTGTTCGTAAGTTCCGTCTGGTCGTTTTCGTTGAGCATTGTCCGCCTCCGGTTTCGAAGCCCGCGCACGCTAGCGGGGCTGCCTTCAAGAGTCCAGTTTGCTTGATCACCTCTGGTGGCACTCTCGAGTTGCGCCTTTCTGGGCTTTTCTGCCAGCGGCATGCACGCGACTTAAATCAATGTTCACGCATGTATTCCATGGTGATTGTGCTTGGCCGGCAGATTTCCCAACCGGATAATTTCGAAACAGGCCCGGCACGATGCACGAGGCACGCATGATACCCAAGTCGTCTTCAATGAGCAGCTCGGAGCGGCGCATGCCGTTCACGGTGGTGAAATTTGCCGAGGCGACGAAATTATCCCTGATCTCGATCGACAGCCACGGAGATATCGAGTTCGTCAATCCCTCCGCCTGCGCGCTGTTCGGCTACACCAAAGGCGAGATGATCGGAAAGCCCATCACTATCATCATCCCGGAGCGGATGCGGGGCGCCCACATGGCAGGGCTGCAAAAAGTGTCGGCGGGGCAAAAGCCAAATCTCGGTGGCAGGCCGGTCGAGGTGTCGGCGGTCAGGAAGGACGGCACGGAGTTTCCGATCGAAATCACCCTGTCGACCTGGCGTGGCAAACGCGGCTTCTGTGCCGGCGCCGTCATCACCGATATTTCAGAGCGACGGGAGAAGGAAGGGCGACTGTTGCGCCTGGCAAGCCAGGATACCCTGACGGGACTGCTTAATCGTCATCGCTTTTCCGCGCTGCTTGCCGATACGCTTGCTGCGGGAAACGCTGCCGCCATCATGCTCTTGGACCTGGATGGCTTCAAGGAAGTCAACGACACGCACGGACATTTGGTCGGCGATTGCCTTTTGCAGGCCGTCGGTGTCAGGCTCCCATACACGCTGCGTCCTGACGCTCATATTGCACGTGTCGGCGGCGACGAATTTGCGGTGCTGTTGCAGGATGTAAGCGACCCGCGTGCGGTTTATGCCCAAGCCGATGCTATCCTCCAGGCATTTGCAAAGCCGTTTGAACTCGGCGGACATGTCCTGGAACTCGGCACCAGCATCGGCTTTGCTCTTTCACCGGCCCACGGGGTGGAAGCCGAAGAGCTGATTGCCAGTGCCGACTACGCCCTGTATCGAGCGAAAGCCGCAGGCGGACACTCGATCCGGATGTATGACGCCACCATGCGGAGCGAGACGTCGGCGCGGCGCGAACTGCGCGATGAGCTTCTTGCCGGGATGCGTCAAGGTGAGCTGGAGCTCTTCTATCAGCCCCAGGTCAGACTCTCCGACGGTAAAATCATCGGGCTTGAAGCATTGATCCGTTGGCATCATCCCACCCGGGGCCTGCTGACGCCCGGAGCCTTTCTTCCTGCTCTCGATCAGAGCGCATTGGCTCTGGATATTGGCTGGTGGACGCTTGACGAAGCAGCAAAGCGCGCCAGCGAACTGCAGGCGTCAGGCTACAAAATCAAGATCGGCGTCAACCTCTTCCCGGGGCAACTCCGCGGCCCCAATCTCATCCACAAAGTGGCCAACGCACTTCAAAGGCACTCCCTTGCACCCGAGGGACTGGAGCTCGAAGTCACCGAAACGATCGCACTTGCCGATGACGATCGTTCTCTGGAGGCGATGACGGCCCTGCGGGAGCTTGGCGTTGGCATCGCCTTCGACGACTTTGGAACGGGATATGCTTCGCTCAGTTCCTTGCAGCGCTATCCACTGACGACGCTGAAGATCGATCGCGGTTTCATCCAGCAGATTCGCAGCAGGCCGAACGATGCTGCGATCACACGCGCACTGATCGGGCTCAGCCGAGACATGGGACTGGACACCGTCGCAGAAGGCATTGAAACCCGCGAACAGGAGGAGGCTCTCTTGGCCTTGGGTTGCCCATATGGCCAAGGCTACCTCTTCGGTCGGCCTATGCCGTTCAGCGCGGCCGTCGGTGTCATCGAGCAGAATGCAGCATCCACCCCGCCCAAAGCTGACTGCATTTGATGCTGTCCCGCGATGCATCCGACGCTTCGCCTTGACAGCTATGGCGTGCCGGGAAACCCCGGCGTCAGCAGTTTTGACCATCGCCGCGAGCGATTTTAGTTGCCGCGGCGGCGCGATAGTAGATTTCAGTCACCCGAAACCGACCCTCGAGGCGTTTGCACTGGACGATGACGTCGATCGCGATCTTCAGCATCGCGCGTATGTCGTTTCGCTCCAGGTCTCTCCCACCTTCGGATTCCTTCACCAGCAGAGTCAGCTGTTCGAATGCAAGGTCGGCGGAGTCGGCATGCACCGTTGTGATCGAACCCGGATGGCCTGAGTTCACATTGCGAATGTAGTAGAACGCGGTGCCGTCGCGCAGCTCCTGCAGAAGAATGCGATCCGGCCGCATGCGCAGGCAGGATTCGAGCAGATCCTTCGCCCCGACTTTTGCCAGCCCTTGGCCGCCCTTGGAGTAGAAGAGACGGACGTGGTTCGGCTGCGGGATGACGAGCTCCGGCGTGTCTTCAATCGAGATGATGCGTTCGCTCGACGGGATATGGCGAACCAAGGCTTTCGAGAGCGTCGTCTTGCCGGATCCTGTCGCCCCGGAGATGATGATGTTCTTGCGTGCGTAGACGGCCTCTCGCAGAAATGCCTGGTAGGACCCCGTTCTATAGAATTCCAGAAGCCTCCGGTCGGCCGAGGAGATGTCCGCCTCTTGCCTCGCAACCTCGGCGAACAAGCCGCCCTGGTCAAGATCGTTGAGGCTGAGCGACACGGAAGACGGTTTTCTGATCGTGATGCTGACGGTTCCCTTCGTCGTAGCGGGCGGGATGACGATCTGGATCCGCTCGTCGCCGGGCAGCGTTGCCGAGAGGATGGGCCGGGTTTCGTCGATCGACTGGTTGGAAAAGCTTGCGACAGCGCGCGCCAGACGCATCAGCTTGTCGAACGACAGCTCCGGCAGATCATGGGCCTGCCACCCGGCCGTGCCCTCGGTGACCACCTGGGTCGGCCAGTTGACGATGATCTCATAGAGGGATTTGTCGCGCAGGAAGGGCGACAGGGGTGCCAACAGCTCTCGCACGACGCCTGAATCGGCTCCCTCTGTCATGGCGGGCTATTTCGTGACCAGGGTCGAGGCTGGCGCGAAGTCCCCGAGAACCGCCCGATCGTAGACTCGGTTGCGCGGTTCCGTCACGCGGAGGCGATAGACGCTCGAGAAATCGAGATCACGCGCAACGAAGATCGAGACGAGCTCCCCTTGATGCTTCGATAGCGTCGGCGCAATGTTGATCGACTGCTCGACGGCGATGGTCGCGGCCTGCTTGCCGGCGCTCGTCGTGTTGTCTGCATCGACATCGCTGTCCTGCAGCTGGCTGTTGACGTAGGAGGTGGCGTCGCCGACGATCGACAACAGGATCGCGCTGCCGAAACGCTCCCACCAATGGGTATCGACGTAACCGTCGACTCCGGCACGCCCAAGGGCGTCGGTTGCCGGCGACGCCAGGGTGATGATCACCCCCTTGGGCGTCTTTGCCCGGTTCCAGAGCACAAACACGCGCTTCTGGCCGCGGCGAAGGCCGCCGCGATATTCGCCGACCACCTGCGTGCCCTTCTCCATCAGCACGACCCGGCCGTTATCCGACAGGACGTCGCGGCTGATGACACAGCTCGTGAACCCGGGTTGGTCCGACGACAGTGCCGTCTCCAGAACGCATGGAATGGAGGTTCCCATGGCGACGATGAAGTCGCGATTCCCAAGCGTGCCGGCGCGCGAGCCCTGCAGCTGGGTCGGCGTCAACAGCCGATTGAAGCGCTGGTCCTCGTTTTCGGCCTGGGCACCAGGACCGCCCGAGTTGCTCCCGAGCGGAACGTAATTTGACGCGGTATCGGCGCTGGCGTCCTGGTCTCGAGAATGAGACGGAGAGGATTGCTTCCCACCATAGGCGATGACCGGCGCGCGTCGGGCAGCGTCGAGAAGCTTCTCGTCCTCGCCCGCCTGTTCGGGCATCCCGGGTGTTGGCAGCAGCGTTTCCGGCGGCGTGGCGACCGGTTGGACCGGTTCCTTCGCCGGCTCGAAATCCGACGTCTGCCGGATGACGACGCGTTCGGGCTGGATGCCATCTACGGGCTTATCCTGGCCGCGCATCGACCAGAGGGCAAAGCCAACGAAGGCGACGATGGCGAGCGCCACCGCACCGCGTCTCACCGTCGGATTGCTGTCGAGACCGCGGCCCGTCGTCGTTTCGGCGCGCTCACCGGGAATGTGGGTGCTGTCTTCCTCGGCCATGGCGTCCTCCTATTGTCCTGCCACAGCCTGCGTCTTCACGACGCGCTCGACAGAGGGTGAGGTCGTATTCGTATCGGGATCGATGCCGATACGGTCATAGGCCTCGTTGAAGACGCAGAGGACGTCGCCTCCCCTGCGCAGGATGAACTTGCGGCTGATCGCGTGCACCAGCACCAGGTTGTTCTCGACGGACTTCGGCACGAGGCTCTCGCTGCCGTCGGAATTTTCCATGTAGATCGCCGGCATTTCCTGGTTGCCGGCAAAGGAAAAGGTCGTGACCTTGCCATTGTCGTAGACGGCCTGCGGTTCAAGTGCCGAGGTCCCTTGAGCCGAATAGCGCCAGTTGCGTGGCCCATAGGCCTCGTGGAGAGCCAGAACCTTGTCAGCTTCTCCGGCCTGAGCTGCTTGCGCGCGGGCAGCGGTCTCCAGCTTCCGGCGTTCGGCCTCGTCGGCGGGATAGCGATACTTCACATAGAAGTAGGTGTTCTGCCCGGCCTCGACGCTGCCATCGCGCACCGTCAGCTCCATCTGGTAGCTGCGGGTCGAGCCATCCCGCCTGGTCGTGACGACCGAGATGTTCGTCACCGGCTGGTTTTCGCGGGGTTTTAAAAACAGGATGTTGCCGGCCGGCGCCACTTCCCACGCGACGCTGTTGCCGAGTGCCACATGGGCGATCTCCTCATCGGCGGCGAACTCTATCTGCACCGAAGACCGCAACGTGCCGACGATCTTGGTGATGTTATAGGGCTGGTAGTCGATGAAACGGACGCGGCTATCCTGCGATGCGCCTCGCGGGATATCGAGCGCCAGCGCGGTCGTGGTGAGTCCTGCGGTCACCGTCAGGGCGATGAGGAAACTCTGCTTCAATTGATGGCCTCCGGATCGGCGCGATATTCGCTGACGGCAAAACCAAGCGGATTGGTCAGCCGGTCGGTCGAGGACATCGGCGCGTTGACATAAGAAAAGGTGAGCGTCGCCACCCAGTGGGTGGTCCGGACGTCGTCACCACGCGTGACGGTCCTGGTATAGCGCACCGATACGACATTGGCGTTGATCAGCGAGATCGAGACGATGTTGACGCGTGCCGTCGCGCCGCGGCCATAGATATTCTGCGGAGAGTCCGGATTGCCGCCTCGGTAGATCGCCGCAAAACGCGTCTGCTCCGGCTGGGTCGAGAGCAGAGCGACGGTGCGAAAATTCTCCTCGGCCTCGCTCCAGACATAGGCTTCCCGCGCACGCACATATTTGGCGGCGAAATACTTGGTCACCGCCTCGTCGTAGCTGCCGGCAGTCGACGTCAGCGCCGAGACGACGTCGACGATGCCGGTCGAATTGTCGACCCGAACGACGAAAGGCTCGACCGTCTTCAAAGGCGTCAGCCCGGCAACGGCGACGATCGAGGTGGCGGCAAGCACGCTTGCGGCAATCGCGATAGACCAGGCGATGCGCGCCGACCGCTCCACCTGGACCAGCCGATCCTGATCGAAGCGGCGTGCCCTTTCGAAATAGCTCTTCAGACTGTCGGTACTCACGATCTCACCCCTCCTCGCATGGCCGATAGGAACCCGCGGCATCGAAATGCGCGAAGTCGGCTGGCCCCTCCGTCAGCGGCTCTTTTCCATAGGAAGACACCTGGCCGGCCGCCGTCGCCGGGACTGCGTCATTGCCGCTTTGCTTGGCGGGCTTGTTGTCCTCCCACTGCCACATGGCGCGGTTAAGCGGCCGGCGCGAATAGCCATCGCATTTGGGCAAAGGATGGGACCTCGATGCGCAGCCGGTGAACTCCAAGGCAAGGAGGAGCGAGACGATAATGCGGATCATTGAAATGCAAACCTCTGAAACATTTGTCGTGGAGAAGTCGTCTTCCGGCCCCTCAAGATCTGAGACGGCGGCCGGCGGAACGGGCGCCGCGACCAACAGCTCTGGCACCATGCGAGGCGGCCCAGGCGAGCGTGCCCTCATGGGCGTCTCGGGCAGCACCATAGCCGTAGGTCAGCGACGCCCCGCCCGCCGCAAGCGCTGAGGCGATTCCGGGCAGTTGGTAGAAGACGTAAAGGGCAGCAAGGCAGATGGCGCAAAGGGCGACCGGGCGCATCATGACATCGGTATAGCTTTCGACCGCCGTGAAGGTCGTGTCGATACAGCTGATCAGCAGTGAACCGATCGCGACGACCAGGACCTGGAGAATGACGAAATTGGCGAGCTGACCGATCCAGGATTCAGTAAAACGACGGGTGGACTGGAACATCGCCAGCGCCACGAAGATCGGCCCGATGGCCAGCACGATGGCGAGCGCCAGCCGGGCATAGAGCGAGACGATATAGCCGATCGCCGCCACCGTGAAGCTCGCGCCGATCGCCATCATCCCGCCGATGCCGTTGACGATGTCGGCAGGCCAGGTGGCACGCGCCCAGATGTCCTTGGCGCATTTCTGGCCCTTGTCGAGCAGGCTGTCGAAGGTGGAGGCACTCGGTGCGCTACCCGAGTTCAGCGCCTGGGAAATCTCGCGCGGCAGCGTCTCGAAGAAAATCTGGGTGACATAGGTCTGATATTCGCTGGCGTTGCGCACCAGCATGACGATGATCGCAAGTTTCATCGCCCGGAAGGCGAATTCGACAATGGGCTCCTGGACCGAGCCCCGCAGGACAAGATAGCCATAGAGCACGACGTAGAGCGTCAGCGCCGCGGTGAGTGGGCCGCTGATCCAGCTGGCGATGTTCGACGTGCCCGACGAGATGAAACTCTCGAGCGGCGACTTGAACTGACCATCGACGAAGCTGAAGACCTGGTACATGGCTCAGCCTCCAAGCGCCCTGTTCATGCGTTCAAGCCGGAGCTTCCAGTCCGCCGCCTCGGCGTTTTGGCAATTCGGCGTCTGACGCAAGGCGCCAGGGTTGTTGCGGCATTTGCCTGTGATCTTCGCGAGCAGGGCCTGATCAGCCATCAGTTCGTCGACGGTATAGATCCTGTCGACCTCGCCGAAGCAGCCGGAAAGCGCAAGCGCGGCGATACCAGGAACGAGATATTTCATTTGAGCGCCTCTGCCATGGCATCCAGGCGCTTGCGCCAATCCTCGGCCTTGCGCTGGTCGTCGACCTGAACCTGTGCCTGCTGGACCATCTGCAGAGCCTGCATGCGCAGCACGTCGGTTTGCAGAAAGGCGGTTTCGGCCTGCAGGCGTGCCTGAAGGTCGGCGATATCCTTGGCGTCGGCTGCACCCGAGATCTGCTGGCGTAGCTGATCGATGCCGTCGATGCGCTTGGTGGCGGCATCGTAGATCTGCTGGCCGAGGCTCATCTGCCCGGCATTCTGGTTCTGAGCGCGGGCCAATTCCTGCGCATAGAAATCATTGGCATCGGTGCGATAGGTCGAATTTTCTTCGAGGAATTTCGAGGCGGAGGTGGCGAAGACACCGCTGCCCGAGCCTTTGAGCAAGCCTTCGATGGCATTGAAATCCTGCGGCAATGCCTTGCGGATCGAAGGGTCGTTCAGCAGACCGGCGACATCGGCCATGTTGGTAAGCTTGTTCAGCGATGCGTAAAGCTGCTGCGCCTGCTGGAGCTGCTGATTGAGCGTGTCGAGCTGGGATTTCAGCTGAGTGATGCTCTCGATCTGCTTGGCGATCGCCGTCTCGTCGATGACCGGAATGCCCTGCGCAAATGCCGTTCCAGCCGGCAACAGTGCAACCATCATCGCCAGAGCAAACTCTATTCTGATCCTTTCCATCAATCCGTCCTCCTTCTTTGCCGAAACACGGGTAGCCAGTCTTCCAGCCGGTCGCCGATCTCCGCCCGGATCGTCTCGGCGAGTTCGACGTTGGCGGTGCGGCCGGACAGGATGTCGAGCTCGTCGTCAAAGCCCCTGAGGTTCAATTCGGCGACGACGCTGTTATGGCCCTGCTTGACGATGAAGCGCCGGCTTTCGACCGAAAGCTCGCGCGAGAGCAGTTCGAATTCGCGCTCCGTCAGTTTGAACCCGTCGACGTAATCGCCATGGTCGCCGCGCGGATTGGGAAGGAAGATCTGCGTCGGGCACTGCTCGATGATCGTATGGGCAATCGGCGAGACGATCGCGTCGCGCGGGCTTTGGGTCGCAAACAGCATCAGGCCGTTCTGTTTGCGGATCGTCTTCAGCTTGTTCTGCGCGAGGTCGCGAAAGCCTTCGTCCTGCAGCGCCTTCCAGAACTCGTCGATGACGATGATGATGCGCCGCCCGTCGATCAGCTGCTCGATGCGGAAGAACAGGTAGGCCATCAACGGCGTGCGGATTTCCTCATTGTCGAGGAAATCGGTCATGTCGTAACCGATGAACTTGGCCCCGATCCCGATGTCGTCGGTTTGGTTGTCGAACACCCAGCCGAGCGGCCCACCCCTTTCCCACCGCCTGAGCCGCGCCGCGATGCCTTCGGGATCGGTATTGTTGAGGAAGGTGCGCAAGGCGCCGATCGAACGCCCTTGGACCGGCAGGTCCGCCAGCCCGTCGATCGCCGAGGCGATGTCGCGCAGCTCCAAGACCGTCAGTTGACGCTTTGCCGACCCGACCAGCTGGCCGACCCAGCGGGCGAGGAACACCTTGTTTTCCGGGGTGAGTTCAAATGCCTTCAACGGCGCGCAGCCGGTGGCGACACCGTTTCGAAGCGGCAGGTAGGTGCCACCCGCGGCCCGGACGAACAGGTCGGCTCCGCGATCCTTGTCGAAGAAGACCATGTGCGGATCATGCTTTTCGAGCTGGGACAGCATGAAGTTCAAGAGCACCGTCTTGCCCGTGCCGGACGGGCCGCAGACGAAGGTGTTGCCGAGATCGCTATGGTGGAAATTGAAATAGAAGGGCGAACCGGAGGCGGTCTTCAGCATGGCGACGGCCGGTCCCCATTCATTGCCGTCTTTCCTGCCGGCGGGATAGGAATGGAAAGGGGAAAGTGCTGCAAAATTTCGCGAGGTGATGGCGCCCGATCTTGCCCGGTAGCGGAAATTGCCCGGCCCCTGCCCCCACCAGGCCGCCTCAAGGCCAAGATCCTCGCGGGCGACGACCGCACCCCCATTGGTGAGATAGGCGCGTGCCTTGGCCATATTGTCGGTGAGTTCCTTCACCGAGGGCGCAAAGACCGACAGGGCCAGATGATGTTCTCCAAGCACGAAGCGGTTCGATTCCAGATCGTCCATGGCATCGCCGAGCTCTTCGATCTGCGACGCCGCCTTGTCGCCGGCGCTGACCATCTGGTTCTGCTTGCGCCCCATGATCGTGCGCGCATCGGCTTTTGCGACGAAGGCGAAAGATTGCGTCAGGATAAGCTCGAAGGGCGCCGTCAGGATGCCGTCGAGCATGCCGCTGCGGGTGGTCGCCGGATATTCCTTGAACCCGAATATGCCGGCGTAACGGCTTGCGGCCTCATGACGGATCTCGACGGTCTCCCGCCCGAAGATCACCCGATGCGAATAGATCGCCGAGGATATGCGGCCTTCCGTCAGCGGGACCCGCTCCCGCCGGCCGCCGACGATCTGATGCAGAACCTCGCTCGGCTCGGAAAAGACGATGTCGTCCTGTTCGTAGAGGCAAAGCACACGAGGCTCGAAGCGTTTCAGCCCGGCAGTCACGTCGGAGACCTTGTCCCTCAGATGCGTCAGGGCATCCTCATCAAGCTCGACACGGTCGCGGCGCGCCTTGCGCAGGCGGGAGAGAAGATGGGCGGCTTTTTCTGCGGGATCCCGGCCCGGATGCCAGACAAGCGAGAGGTAAAGATCATTGCGAAACAGATCCTCTTCGATCATGCGGTCGCGATATCGAGCGTTCAGACCTTGCGAGAAGGGGTTGGCGAAGGCTCCGTCCGGGTAGGCGTTGTCGCGGCGGCGGATGACATGAGTCCAGAGCGCCAGATGGTCGTCAGCGATGTTGCGGTAAAGCGTATTGAGATCGCGGTGCAGGCTGTTGAGGTCCAGGACATCGGCAGTTTCGAAGGATATGCCTTCAAGCGCGACCATCACCATCAACGCCCTGGATTCGAGCGCGATCGTCGTCTCGTCGACATGACGGACGTATGGAATGAAAGTTTCGGGCCCGAGTTCGCGCGAGCGAAGCGTTGCGGTGCTAGGCAAAGCTCAAATCCTTTTCGTCATAGCGCCGGATGAGCCTCAGGGGCGACAAGCTGGCGCCGCCCCAATAGGCGGCGTTGCGCGACCGGCCGCGGGTCTCGATCCAGGAGATCAGGATGCGGAACATGTTGTGGTCATGCTTGACGAGCGTGCGGAATATGAAATGGAAGACGACGCCGACAAGTGCGTAGGCGATCGATCCCGCGGTGATATAGAGGATGGTCGTCAGCATGACGTTGAGGCCCATCGCCTCCATCGTCACGCCGGCAATCATCGCCGGGCGCGTGCAGGCAAGAAACAAGATATCTTCCTCGATAGCGGCGGCTGTTTGCATGATGATCAGCTTCCGACGATCGTATTGACGAGTTCCGTCGCACCAAAGATTCCGCCGATGCCGATAATCCAGAAACCGGCGCGGCGAAGATCCATGTAGCCGAACATCCAGGCGATGCAGATGATGATGACGGCGATGACCGCAAGCAGCCTGGCAATATTGCCGGTCAGCATGTCGACGATGTTCTGCAGGACGGTTTCGACGCCGGCCGCCTGCGCGAAGGCCGGCTCTACCAGGCAGGCGCTGATGACGGCGGCCATCAGGAGAGGGGCTGCGACAGGGCGAAAGTCTGCTCTTGAGATCATTTTCGTTGCTCCGATCGTTCGTCTTGAAACACGAGAACCTGGGATGACCGCCGGACGTTGAAGACGTCCCACGATGCGGCTCCGCCGGATTGGGAAAGCAATTGTGTAGCCGGCGATATCTCCCGCCTGGCTGACGGGTCCGCGACAGGGGTTTCTTGCCGCGGCTCGGCGATAGTGAGAGACGCAAGGTCGGAAGGCAGGCGGCTCATTTCCTGGCGGACCTCAGCGTCATATTTGATCATTTCGCCAACAGACGGATCGTCACGCCCGTAGTAGGACTGAAGCATCACCTTTTCGGCTTGCGTCGCATCGGCCCCGGAGCGCAAGGCAAGGCGGTAGTAGCCATCGAGCAGAGTGGCCGTCGCCTTGAGGTTCAAGCAGGGATCGAACGCATCCGAAATCGAAAGCTTCAGTCTGCCCAGCTCCGCCGCCCCAATGCCGCCCAGACCGATCCGGATGTCCTGCCGATCGGCAACAAGGGAGGTCGCGCGCTCGATCGCCTCCGCCTTCGACGCGGGTTGGCGCTCAGGCGGCGGACCGCTGTTGATAGCAATGGCGAGTGGATTGAAGCCGCTCTCCAGACTGACGACGGCGGCAAGCGTCCTGACGTCCACCACGGGTGCGCAGTTCTGGGCGAGATCAACGAATGCCACAGCCATAGTTCAGTACCAGACCCGTTGCGTGCCCACCCCATCGATGGTGACGTCGACATAGTGGGGCTGCGATCTCACCATCGGGCGAGCGGTCGGATAACCCATGCATTGGCGCCGACCATCGACCAGCTGCCATCGCGGCGCCAAAACCGAATTGTTGCTGGAACTGCTGCTCTCCCCGAGATCGGGGCAGAACGCGTCGCTCACCGGCTGAAGGGCGATCGACACGCAGGTTATTTCCTGCCCGCGCGGACCATAATCGCTTTGCAGCCGGTATCCGCTTTCGCAGTAATACGGCTCATAGCCCGGGCGGGAACTGTGGAAGGTGGCGCCGCTGCAAGTGGGGAACGAATGCCCCTCGGCAAGCTCGCGCCAGAGCTTTTCGATCGGCGGGCGGCATTCTGCAAACTGCGTCGGGCCTCCGGGGTTGGAAAGGCACAGAATAACCTCGCAACCCCACTCATTTGCTTGCGCCCTGCCTGGTGAATTAAGATAGGGTGGCAATATGCAGCAGGCCGCGACAACCGTGTTGAACAGAAGGTTTTTCATGAGCACGACCCTTCAAAGACGTCCCATTGCGGAAGAGGTAGCGTGGTGCTAGTGCGATTTATACTGATTTATATAACACAGTAAAAAGACATGACAAGAGCAATTGCAACCCAGTGGCGTAATCTGGCTTTCTCAGGCCTTATCCTGCATGAGATCCTCGATCACCCCCAGGAAGACGAGACGCCTCAGGCAAGGCTGAAGCAGGTCGGCATGATGACGGTCCTCTACAGCATGAACCAAGCGCACCAGAAGCTAACTCTTTCCAGTATCATGGAAATCACGGCCCTAACGCGCAGCGGCGTCAAGGAGACGGTGGACCTTCTGGTGAGGCGAGGAATGTTGACTGAGACGATCGTCAAGAACTCTATGGGTCGTGGAACGGCGCGTCAGTTCGAGATCTCGGAAGCGCTTCTGGAGAAGCTAAGTTCGTTCGGAAACGAATGAGCAGCGGATTTAAGTGACGTTTTTCAGATCGTCCAGCATTCGGCTGCCATACCCTCCGGCGGATGATCTGGTAAACTGAGCTCATGATGACACCCGATCAATACAGTTTTCGCAGAGCGACACTGAACGACCTCGATTTGCTCATGGAATGGCAATCAAAGCCTCATCTGCGTGAATGGTGGAACTCGGATGAGCCATACGATGAAGAGCTGATCCTCGGGTAGCACGCTGGATTGTTTCATCCTTCGGACTTCCCTTCGCGTTCATGCAGGACTACACAGTCCATGGGTGGGAAGATCACCATTTTGCCAAACTTCCCGAGGGTTTCGCGGGGAATTGACCAATACATTGGCGACCCCGATACGATCGGTGTTGGGCACGGATCAGCATTTATCGGCGCCAGAATGCAGGCTCTCTTTGATGAGAAGGCGCCGTGATCGCAACCGATCCTCATCCTGGCAACGAACGAGCGATTGCCGTCTACAAAAAACTGGGTTTCGAACCGTTCGGACCGCCTCAGGAAACTCGGTGGGGCCTGATCTTGCCAATGATGGCGAGGCGCTAAGGGTGGCAATCCACGGCAGCTTTATCCTCGGAGCAGAGCTTCTTTACATCGGCCCGATCCGACCCGGCACAGCTTAACAATCCCGAACAGGACGTCTTTGAGCGCGGCTGTCTCCCTGCCAGCAGGCGCCTAGGCTCCTGTTGTATTTAGACTAGAAGTTAGAGTTGAAGTGTCCGTGTTTGTGCAAAGTTGGAATGTCACTCCGCCCGGGTTTCGATGAGGTGGGGGTGCCATCTCGATCGAAACTGCATCAAGCCCTTTATGCGAGCCGTCGCATAGCCGTCAGCTGTTTGCCAACGCCTCTCCCCAACGTCCTTCTCGAACCGACGCGTGACATCGACCTGCAAATCAGGCCCTTGGACGGGATCGAGCGGCGGCTCACCGCACAATTCCGGTACCGATCAGTTTGACAACTACAGGTTCGCGCAAGCCAATCTGATTACACTCCTCTTTGCTGGGCAGTGAATTTTCAGAGCGTTGGTTCTTTTCAGAGCCCGGCCAAACAGGCGGTGCAGGCTTCGAAACGCTGAACTTTATTGTATTGGCTAACGCAAGAGTTTTTACATATGACGTCGATTGTTTCCTCCCTTACCAGCAGTCAGATCAGGTCTCTTGCAACGTCCACGGTTGCAGCCTGGACGACGGAAGATGTGGCCTCGCTTACCACCAAGCAGATCAGCGCGCTTTCGTCGTCTCAAATCGCTGCTTTGGACACGGAAGATGTCGATGTTCTCAGCTCGCAGCAATTAAGTGCCATTTCACAAAGTGCCATTGTCGGTTTGACCGTGGATCAACTGGCTGTCTTGAACAGCACTGACATCGAAAGCCTGAGCTCGCTTCAAATTGCGGCAATCACGACCGCGCAGATTGGCGCATTGACGACAGATCAGGCACAGGCCCTGACCTCATCTCAGGTGGGTGCTCTCAGTTCGTTGCAGCTCGCCGCTTTAAGCGCCGCGGATGTGGCGACTTTCTCGACCACCGATCTCGCGGCGATCACCAGCAAAGCCATATCGGGCCTGTCCACGGCCGCTATTGCAACCCTCTCGACGGATCAGATCTCTGCCTTGAGCGCGAGCACGATCGCGGGCCTCACCACAAGCCAGATCGCGGCGCTGAGCACATCGCAGGTTGCCGCCTTGACGACGGCCCAGGTCGGCGCCCTCAAGGCATCGCAAATCGCGGCCATGGGCACGAAAGACATTGTGGTGCTTTCCACCGCCCAGCTTGTTGCTCTCAGCACAGGTGCGGTTGCGAGCTTGACGACCAACCAGATCGCCGCCCTGAGCACGGCACAGGCCGAGGCACTGTCGGCCACGCAGGTAAAGGCGCTGAGCTCTACCCAGATTGCGGCCCTGGGGACAGACGACTTGGCCACCTTCTCGACCGCCGATATGGCGGCGATCACCAGTCAAGCCATATTGGGCTTGAGCACGGGCCTTGTCGCCGCCCTTTCCACCGAACAGGTGGCTGCCCTGAGCACGAGCGCGATCGCTGGTCTGACGACCAGCCAGATCGTCGCCCTCAGCACGGCGCAGATTGCCTCGTTGACGACGACCCAGGTCGGCGCCCTCAAGGCATCGCAAATCGCGGTCCTCGACACGAACGACATCACGGTCCTTTCCACCGCGCAGGTTGCCACCCTGAGTAAGGGTGCGATCGCCGAGCTGTCGACCGGCCAGATCGTTGCCCTCAGCACTGCGCAGATTGCCGCCTTCACGACGACCCAGGTCGGCGCCCTCAAGGCGTTGCAAATCGCGGTGATGGACACCAACGACATCACGGTGCTTTCCACCGCGCAGGTTGCGGCTCTCGGCACTTCAGGCATTGCGGGTTTGACGTCCGGCCAGATCGCCGCCCTGAGCACGGCACAGGCCGAGGCATTGACGACGATCCAGGTCGCAGCCTTGAGCTCGACCCAGATCGCGGCCCTGGGAACGGACGACATAGCCACTTTCTCGACCGCCGATATGGCGGCGATCACCAGTCAAGCCATGCCGGGCCTGAGCACGGCCGTGATCGCCTCTCTCTCGACAGATCAGATCGAGGCGCTGAGCAAGGCCGGCATTGCGGGTCTGACGACCGACCAGATCGCCACCTTGAGCACGGCGCAGGCTGGAGCATTGACGACAAGCCAGGCCGCGGTTTTAAGCTCCAGGCAGATCGCGGCTTTGGGTACGGCTATAGTTGCATCCCTGTCCACCGCGCAGGTTGCCGCCCTCAGCACATCAGGCATCACCGGGCTGACCTCCGACCAGATCGTCGCCTTGAGTACGACACAGACCGAGGTCCTGTCTGCCGCACAGGTGAAGGCGCTGAGCTCAACCCAGATCGCGGCGCTCGGAACGGACGACATAGCCACCTTCTCGACCGCCGATATCGCGGCAATTACCGGCAAGGCGGTCACCGGCTTGAGCACGGGCCTTGTCGCGGCGCTTTCCACCGCGCAGGTCGCGGCCCTTAGCACGAGCGCGATCGCGGGTCTGGCGACCAGTCAGGTCGAGGCCCTCTCGACGGAACAGCTTGTTGCTCTGAACACGAGCGCTGTCGTTGCCCTGACGACCGGTCAGATCGCCGCCTTGAGCCCATCGCAGGTCGCCGCCTTGACGACGACCCAGCTTGGCGCCCTCAAGGCATCGCAAATCGCGGTCCTGGACACGGCCGACATCGCGGCGCTTTCCACCACGCAGCTTGCCGCCCTCAGCACATCAGGCATCACGGGTCTCACCTCCGATCAGATCGTCGCCCTGAGCACGGCGCAGGCCGAGGCACTGACCACCTCACAGGTGAAGGCGCTCAGCGCCGCCCAGATCGCGGCGCTCGGAACGGACGACTTGGCCACCTTCTCGACTGCAGATATGGCGGCGATCACCAGTAAAGCGGTAACCGGCTTGAGCACGGCCGACATTGCCGCGCTTTCGACGGATCGGATCGCTGCTCTGGGCACGAGCGCCGTCGTTGGCCTGACGACCAGTCAGATCGCAGCGCTCGGCACATCGCAGATTGCCGCCTTGACGACGGAACAAGTTGGCGCCCTCAAGGCGTCGCAAATCGCGGTCGTGAACACCAAAGACATCACGGTGCTTTCTACCGCGCAGGTTGCCGCCCTCAGCACATCCGGTGTCACGGGACTGACCTCCGACCAGATCGCCGCCTTGAGCACGGCGCAGGCCGAGGCACTGTCCGCCTCACAGGTGAAAGTGCTGAGCTCCGCCCAGATTGCGGCGCTCGGAACGGACGACTTGGCCACATTCTCGACCGCCGATATGGCGGCGATCACCAGCAAGGCCATGGCCGGCTTGAGCCCAGACGGCATTGCAGCACTCTCGACCGATCAGATCGCCGCCTTGAGCACGAGCGCCGTCGTTGCCCTGACGACCAGCCAGATCGCCGCCTTGAGCACCAGCCAGGCTGGCGCGCTGACGACGACCCAGGTCGCGGTCCTCAGCTCAACCCAGCTCGGCGCTCTTGGGACGGATGACATAGCCACCTTCTCGACCGCCGATATCGCGACGATCAGCAGTAAAGCCATATCGGGCTTGAGCGCAGAACAGATCGCAGAGCTTTCCACCGCACAGGTTGCGGCCCTCAGCGCGAGCGCGGTTACTGGCCTGACGACCAGCCAGATCGCAGCCCTGAACACCAGCCAGGTTGCCGCCTTGAGCACCGCTCGCGTTGCGGTGCTGAGTTCAACGCAAGTCGCGGCCCTGGGGGCGAATGTCGTCGCATCCCTTTCCACTGCGCAGGTTGCGGCCCTCAGCGCCGCCGGTACGGCGGGTTTGACCACCGAACAGATCTCCGCCCTGAGCACGACGCAGGCGGAAGCATTGACGACGACCCAGGCTGCAGCGCTGACTTCAACACAGTATTCCGCCTTGGGGACGGATGATATCGCGACCTTCTCGACCGCCGATATTGCGGCGATCGGCAGCAAAGCCATATCGGGCTTGAGCACGGCCGTCACGGCAGCCCTCTCGACGGATCAGATCGCTGCCCTGAGCGCAGCAGGGGTTGCAGGTCTTTCGAGCAGCCAGATCGCGTCCCTGAAGCCGGCGCAAATTGCCGCCTTGACGACCGCGCGGGTTGCGGTGCTGAGTTCGGCGCAAGTGGCGGCTCTCGACAAGGACGCCGTTGCTTCCCTTTCCACTGCGCAGATCTCTGCCCTGAGCGCGGCCGGCATTGCGGGTCTGACCACCGAACAGATCGACACCCTGAGCACGGCCCAGGCAGCGGCATTGACGACGACGCAGGTCGCCATGTTGAGCTCGACCCAGCTTGCGGCCCTGGATGCGAACGATATCGCCGCATTCTCGACCGCCGATATTGCGGCGCTCGGCAGCAAAGCCATATCGGGCTTGAGCACGGCCGTCATAGCAGCCCTCTCGGCGGATCAGATCGCCGCACTGAGCACGGCCAGCGTCACAGGCCTGACCACCAAACAGATCGACGCGCTGAGCACCGGTCAAATTGATTCCCTGCTCACCAAGCAGGTTGCGGCGCTGAGTTCAACGCAAATCGCCACCCTCGGTACGGATGTCGTCGCTTCCCTTTCCACCGCACAGATTGCCGCCCTGAGCACATCCGGCATTGCGGGTCTGACCACCGATCAGGTCGAAGCCTTGAGCACGGCGCAGGCAGAAGCATTGACGACGGCTCAGGTCGCCGCGCTGAGCTCGACCCAGGTGGGTGCTCTGGAACCCAATGACGTCGCCACTTTTTCGACCGCCGATATCGCGGCGATCACCAGTAAAGGCATGTCGGGCTTGAGCACGGCTGTCATAGCGGCGCTTTCGACGGATCAGATCGCCGTCTTGAGTGCATCCGCGATCGCCGGGCTGACCACCAGCCAGATCGCCGCCCTCGGCACGTCGCAGATTGCCGCCTTGACCACCGCGCGGGTTGGGGTGCTCAGCTCAGCGCAGGTGGCTGTTTTGAGCACCGATGTCATCGCCGCCCTTTCCACTGCGCAGGTCGCCGCTCTGAGCGCATCCGGCATTGCGGGTCTGACCACCGAGCAGATCGCCGCCCTTTCCACTGTACAGGCGGAGGCCCTGACGACGACGCAGGTCGCCATGCTGAGCTCAAATCAGATAGCCGCCCTGCAGACGGATGATCTGGCCGCTTTCTCGACCAAGGATATCGCCGCGATCGGCTCAAGCGCCGTATCAGGCTTGTCCACGACCGCTATAACAGCCCTCTCGACGGATCAAATCGCGGCCCTGAGCACGTCAGGCATTGCGGGTCTGACCACCGAACAGATCAATGCGCTGAATTCCGGTCAGATCGACGCCTTGCTCACCAGGCAGATTGCAGCGCTGAGTTCGACGCAAGTCGCCACCTTGAGTACGGATCTTCTCGCCGCCCTCTCCACTGAGCAGATCGCAGCCCTGAGCACATCAGGCATCGCAGGCCTTTCCACCACACAGATTGCGGCGCTGAGCACCGCCCAGGCCGAGGCCTTGACGACCACGCAGGTCGGCGCTCTCAATTCCAAGCAAATCGCTGCTTTGAGTCCGGACGACATAGCCACGTTCTCCACCAAGGATATCGCGGCCATCAGTTCGGGTATCATATCGGGATTGTCCACCGCCGTTATCGCGGCCCTCTCGACGGATCAGGTCGCGGCCCTGAGCACGTCAGGCATTGCGGGCCTTTCCACCAAACAGATCGTCGCTTTGAGCACAGCACAGCTTGACGCTTTGACCACCGCTCAGATCGGCGCCCTCAGTTCGACACAGCTTGCTGTGCTGGATGCCGACGACATAGCCACGTTCTCGACCAAGGATATCGCCGCCTTCAGTGCGAGCGCCATAGCGGGATTGCCCACCGCTGTCATAGCCGTCCTCTCGACAGATCAGATCGCGGCCCTGAGCACATCCGGCATCGCACAGCTTTCCACCAAACAGATCGCCGCCCTGAGCACCGCACAGGCCGAGGCATTGACGACGATCCAGGTCGGGGCGCTGAGTGCGACGCAGCTTGCGGCCCTGGATACGGACGATATAGCGACTTTCTCAACCAAGGATATGGCGGCGATCGGTTCGAGTGCGATCACCGGATTGTCCACGACGGTTATCGCCGCGCTGTCCAGTGCTCAGATCGCTGCCCTGAGCACGGCCGGGATTGCCGGCCTTTCCACCAAACAGATCGCGGCCTTGGACGCCGGGCAAATCGACGACTTGCTGACCAAGCAGGTTGCTGTGCTCAACTCGACGCAGATCGCCGCCCTGAGCACCGCTGCGGTCGCTTCCCTTTCCAGCACGCAAGTTGCCGCGCTCAGCACGTCCGGTATTGCGGGTCTGACCACCACGCAGATCGCTGCGCTCAACACAGGTCAGGTTGGGGCCCTGACGACGACACAGATCGGGGCTCTCAGCTCCAAGCAGCTTGTCGCCCTGAGCACGGATGATATCGCGGCCCTGTCAACCGCCCAGATTGCGGCGCTGAGCACGACCGGCATCGCCGGCCTGACGACCACGCAGATTGCCGCATTGAGCACGGCCCAGGCCGAGGCTCTGACGACGCCCCAGGTTGCGGTGCTGAGCTCGACCCAGATTGCGGCGCTCGGAACGGACGATCTCGAGACCTTCTCGACTGCCGATATCGCGGCGATCAGTTCGAGTGCCATTTCGGGATTGAGCGCGGACACGATCGCAGCCTTTTCGACGGACCAGATCGCGGCTCTGGGTACGGCTGGCATTGCGGGCCTTTCCACCGCGCAGATCGAGGCCTTGAGCACCGATCAGCTGGAGGCCCTGACCACAGCTCAGGTCGGCGCGCTTGGTTCCAAGCAAGTTGCTGTCTTGGCGACCGCTGATATCGCGGGACTGACGACCACGCAGATCGCGGCACTCAGCACGGCCGGCATCGCAGGTCTGAGCGCCGCGCAGATTGCCGCATTGAGTACCGATCAGGCCAGTGCCCTGACGACACTGCAAGTCGCAGTCTTGAGCTCGACCCAGATCGCGGCGCTCGGAACGGACGATCTCGAGACCTTCTCGACCGCCGATATCGCAGCGATCAGTTCGAGCGCAATATCGGGATTGACCGCAGACACGATAGCAGCCTTTTCGACGGGCCAGATCGCGGCCCTGGGCACGGCTGGCATTGCGGGCCTTTCCACCGCGCAGATCGTTGCCTTGAGCACTGGCCAGCTTGAGGCCCTGACGACCGCTCAGGTCGGCGCGCTTGGTTCCAAGCAGGTTGCTGCCTTGAGTACCGATGATATCGCGGGACTGTCGACCGCGCAGATTGCGGCTCTGAGTGCCGCCGGCATCACAGGTCTTAGCAGCGCGCAGATTGCAGCACTCAGCACAGGTCAGGTTGAGGCCTTGACGACGACCCAGGTCGGGGCTCTCAGCTCCAAGCAGACCGCGGCGCTCGGAACGGACGATCTCGAGGCGTTCTCGACCGCCGATATCGCAGCGATCGGTTCGAGCGCACTATCGGGATTGTCCACGGCCGTTATCGCGGCTCTGTCGACTGCCCAGATCGCGGCCCTGAGCACGGCTGGCATCGCCGGCCTGGCGACCACGCAGATTGCCGCATTGAGCACCGATCAGGCCAAGGCTCTGACGACGGCCCAGGTTGCCGTGCTGAGCTCAGCCCAGATTGCGGCGCTCGGAACGGACGATCTCGAGACCTTCTCGACTGCCGATATCGCGGCGATCAGCTCGACTGCCATATCCGGTTTGAGCACGGCCACCATCGCAGCCTTATCGACGGGTCAGATCGCGGCCCTGGGCACGGCTGGCATTGCGGGCCTTTCCACCGCACAGATCGAGGCCTTGAACACCGATCAGCTGGAGGCCCTGACCACCGCTCAGGTCGGCGCGCTTGGTTCCACACAGGTTGCCGTCTTGACGACCGATGATCTCGCGGCCTTGTCGACCGCGCAGATCGCGGCTCTGAGCGCCGCCAGCGTCGCCGGTCTGAGCAGCGCGCAGGTCGGTGCTTTGAGCATCGAGCAGGTTGAGGTGCTTTCCACCACACAGATTGCCGGGTTGAGTTCGGCCGGCATCGCGGGCCTCGCCACCGACGACCTGGCAACCTTCTCAACAGCCGATATCGCAGCGATCAGCTCGGCTGCCATACAGGGATTGTCTACCGACTTTATCGCCACTCTCTCCACGGCTCAAATTGCCGGCCTGGGCACGGCAAGCATTGCCGGTCTGAGCAGCGTTCAGGTCGCAGCCCTCAGTATCGAACAGGTTGAAGCGCTTTCCACCACCCAGATTGCAGCATTGAGCTCGGCTGGCGTCGCAGGCCTGACCACCGAGGATCTGGAAAGCTTCTCGACAAAAGAACTGGTGGCGATCAGCTCGAGCGCCATATCGGGATTGTCCACAGCCGTTGTCGCCACGCTTTCCAGCGAGCAGGTCGCCGCTTTGACAAAAAGCCAGGTCGCCTCGCTGGGTTACAAGCAGGTGGCGGCCATGAGCGCCGATCAAATCGCGGCCTTGTCGACGGCGCAGATCAGTGCCCTGAATGCAGTGCAGCTCGCCGCACTGGACACGGACGACCTCGCTCTCTTCTCCACCGACGACATCATCGCCTTGGGTTCAAGTGCGATTTCGGGACTGACCACCAGAGCCATCGCCGCCTTGACGACAGAACAGGCGGAGGCTTTGACCTCAAGCCAGGTCACCGGCCTGACTTCGGCCCAAGTCGCGGCACTGACCACCGAGGAGCTGGCAACCTTCTCGACCGCCGATATCGCATCGTTCAGCTCGACCGGTGTGGCTGGATTGTCCACGGACGATATTGTGAGCCTGTCGAGCGAGCAACTGAATGCTCTCATGGAAACCCAGATGGGGAATCTGAGTTCGGATCAGATAGCGGCAGTCATTTCGGTTTATCTGAATGCCTGATCGCACGGCGGGAGCGCGAGCGAGCAGCGCAAGGATTTCGGCCATCGCAAGGGTCGCAGTCCCACGCTGATTTCAAGAGGTGTCTGCCCGACATGTTTAGAGCAAGCTATCGCCGTTAGCTATCGTTAGCCTTTCGCAAATGGTAGCAATGCCGGCCGTCAATTCGTGGGATGTCCATGGTCACCAATGATGCATCAGCGCCAATTCCCGTTCCGTCACTGGCTGGGATCCTGGAGCTCGCGCGCACTCAGCGCCTTTCTTTCACGGACTTGTTTCAGTTCGCCGAAAGTCGCAGCGCCGTCGGGCAAAGACTCGAGGCGGCAGAGGTCTACAAGGTCTGGATCGCCTTCAACGAGACTCATCCTTTCCTGCATCTCGTCTATTTCAATTATTCGGTCACCCTGCGGCAGTTGGGCGACGTGGCAGGCTCGATCCACGCATTGCGCGCCTGCTTGAAACTTAATCCGCGCTTTGGACCGGCGCACATCAATCTTGGACGGGCGTTGGAAGACAGCGGCGTTGCCACGCAGGCCATTCTGCAATGGCAGAGTTTCGTGGAGATGACTGCGGAGAGCACAGCCGACGGGCTGCTGCATCGCCTGTTGGCGCTTCAGCACATCGGGCGCGTCATGGAAAACGCGGGTCTCCTGGAAGACGCGGAAACCGCATTGTGGCAGGCAATGGAACTGCGGCCCGACAAGACGGAAGCCGGGCAACATTGGAGCGCGCTCCGCCAGCGCCAGTGCAAGTGGCCGACGCTGGTGCCGTCCGACCATGTCTCCATGCGTCACCTGCTCGATTCCATGTCGCCGCTGGCGCTCGCCTGCTTTTCCGATGATCCATTATTCCAGCTCGCCAAAGCCTACCGCTACAACAAGGCCTTTGTCGGACGTCCGGATACCAGCGGCTTCTCACGCAAGGTGCCCAAGCAGAAGACGGGAACCGGCCAGCGCCTTCGCGTCGGCTATGTCTCCTCGGATCTGCGCGACCACGCGGTCGGTTTTGCGCTCAGAGAGGTGCTGGAGCTGCATGACAAGAAGAGCCTCGAAATCTACGCCTATTATTGCGGCGAGCCGGTTGCAGGGGATGCGACCCAGGCACGCATGAAAGCTGCCGTTGATTGTTGGCGCGATATTGCCGCGCTGAGCGATGCCGACGCTGCAAGGCAGATCGCCGACGACGACATCGACATTCTTGTCGATGTCAACGGCTACACCAAGCATGCACGAACGAAAATCTTTGCCTACCGGCCAGCGCCTGTGGTGGTCAACTTTTGCGGTTATCCCGGCACCATGGGCAGCCCGTTCCATCACTACATCATCGCCGACGAACACATCATCCCGCCCGAGAACGAGATCTATTATTCGGAAAAGGTGCTCAGGATTGCCTGCAACCAGCCGATCGATCGCAAGAGGGTGATCGCCGAAAGGCCGTCGCGAGCAGAAGCCGGACTGCCGGAAGACGCCTTCGTTTTTGCCTGCTTCAACGGCATGCAGAAAATCACGCAGGAAACCTTCGCCGACTGGATGAAAATTCTTCTTGCGACGACGGGCAGCGTGCTCTGGCTGCTCGCTGGAAACGACGATGTGGATCAACGCCTGCGCCAGGCAGCGGAGAAAGCCGGTGTCGCGCCGGAACGGCTCATTTTCGCGCCCAAGGCGCCGAATGCGAAGCATCTCGCCCGCATCGCGCTCGCCGAGCTGTTCCTCGACACATTTCCCTATGGAGCGCATTCCACGGCAGCCGACGCGCTCACCATGGGACTGCCTATCCTGACATTCCCCGGCAAGAGCTTTGCCGCGCGTTTCTGCCATAGCATCGTTGCCGCCGCCGGCGTCCCGGAACTGATCTGCTCGGGGCCGCAGAGCTACATCGAAAGAGCCATTGGCTTTGCAAACGATCCCAAGAGCCTGAGAACGATCAGGGAATCCTTGCAGGCAAAACGGGAGAGCTGCACGTTGCGCGACATTCCAGCTCTTGCCGCCCGCCTCGAGGCGCTTTTCTGGCAAATGCAAGCAGAATCCGAAGGCGGTGAAACACCGGTGCCGGACTTGCGCAACCTCGACATTTATTACGACATCGGGATGGAACTCGTTCAGGACAATATCGCGTTTTCGGACGATCGGGCTTACAGGCAGGCTTACCGCAACAAGCTGGCCGAATGGCACGATTATGCGCCTTTCCCCTACGACAGCCGCCTGGCGACGGAAGGGTTCACCGCCTCGACAATAAGCGCCACCGGGAAGAGCTGATCGGCAATGCCGCGGATTGAAAAAATTGCCGTCGTCGGCGCGGGCCTTTCAGGTGCAGTCATCGGGCGTGAACTGGCCAAGGCAGGTCACGAGGTCGACGTCTTCGAAACGCGAAACCATATTGCCGGCAATTGCCACACGGAGCGCGACGCGGCGACCGGCGTCATGGTTCATGTCTACGGGCCGCACATTTTTCACACCGATGACAAGGACGTCTGGGACTATGTGAATGTCTTTCAGAATTTCCTGCCCTATAAGAACCGGGTCAAGACGACCAGTTCCGGGCAGGTCTATTCCCTGCCGATCAACCTTCACACGATCAATCAGTTTTTTGGCAAGGTGTTCAGGCCTGACGAGGCGCGCGCTTTCATCGACAGCTGCTCGGACAAAAGCATAAGCGATCCGAAGACCTTCGAGGATCAGGCGCTGCGCTTCGTCGGCAAGGACCTGTATGATGCCTTCTTCAAGGGATATACGCAGAAGCAATGGGGATGTTCGCCGGCCGAGCTTCCGGCGTCCATCCTGAAACGGCTTCCAGTCCGTTTCAACTACGACGACAATTATTTCTTCCACAAATACCAGGGCATGCCGGAGCACGGCTATACCGAGATGATCGGGCGAATTCTCGATCACACAAATATAACAGTCCATCTGGAAACGCGCTTCGATAGCGGTCTGCGCAAGAGCTTTGACCACATATTCTATTCCGGTCCGCTCGACGGCTATTTCGAATACGAATATGGCCGTCTGGGATATCGCACGCTGGATTTCGAGCGCTTTACCTATGAGGGCGACTACCAGGGCTGCGCGGTCATGAATTATGGGGATGTCGCCGTGCCCCATACGCGGGTGACGGAACACAAGCATTTTTCCCCATGGGAAGATCATGCCGGCTCGGTCTGTTATCGCGAATTTTCCAGGGCCTGCGGTCCGGATGACATCCCCTACTATCCGATCCGCCTGATAAAGGAAAAGCAGCAGCTTGGCCAATATGTCAGGCGCGCCTTACAGGAGGCTTCCGTCACCTTCGTCGGCCGGCTCGGGACCTACCGCTATCTCGACATGGACGTCACTATTCGCGAAGCGTTGGACACCGCACGGCTATATCTCTCCACGAGCGCCGGTGAGACGCCCATGCCTGCATTCTTGCATCCGCCGCTCCAGATGCCTTGATTGGCGCCGGAACGAGGACGCGAACCCGCCTTTTGACACCCGGCCGAGTCCGGCGTTGAAGTCATTTCAAAAATTTGCAGCATGCTTTTTTGGCAGTGCTCGTCCCAGTCGTTCGAATCCCGCTGCGCCGGGCGAGCGAGGGTGGCGATACGCGTTAGCGAAGTCTTTTCCGGACACGGAGGCCCTGTCGGCTCAGCCCTGGGAGCGGTCAAAAAAGCCGCAGTTCTAGAATTATTTTCTCCAATCATAGGAGTTATTTGGAATCGATCGGAATAGTCATCTCCGGTTACCGCTTATATAGTCTATTAAATTGATAGACTATAAACATGCCCCCCGCCGAATATGCGTCGCAAGAGGACCCATTTTACGGATGATCGCAATGGCCAAACAGGTGATCGAATATGCCGGCGTTCCGGTCGGCATCGTCGTTCCAGACAAGGACCTGCTGAAGTTCATCGCCGTGAAGTTTCATGTGCATGACCTCGACGGCCAGCACTTCGCCGCGCCATCGGATGTGCAGCGGGCAATCCACAAATTGATGTCGGCATCACAAGCCGGCATTCATCGCGCCGCCTGATCGGAGAAACACCATGGGCAGGCTACGCCAATTCTTCCGGCTCTCTGCGTTGCGCGACGAGCTCGAAACGAGGTTGCTTGCTCGAGAGTATCGCTCCCTGCTTCTCGACGACCATTTCGAAGACGGCACGGATAGGGAACTCCAATCGACATACGCGGAGCTCACCATCGAAATCTCTTCGCGCCAGTATCGGCACCGCCATTGATAGCGCTTCCGCTCTTCACGCCATGGCATGAACAGCGACGTCCGCCCTCAAGAAGTGACTGTCAACACCATCATCGACCTGTCGACCGCTTCCATTATCGATCGGCTGGCGTTGCGACCCAATCCCGAGCCGGGTTTTACCGGACCTCAAATTCGGGATCCGGCGGGACCTGCAAGGCCAGCGCAAGATGATTTGTCTGCGCCGCAAGCCCGATGATCGTTAGAAGTTCGCCATGCTGTGCATCCGTCATGCCGCGCGAACGGGCCGCTGCGGTATGGGATTGAATGCAGTACTGGCAAGCATTCGCCGTCGACACCGCTATGTAGATCATTTCACGTGTCAATGGATCGATCGCACCTTCCACGGTCATGACCGATTTCAGCGTTTCCCATACCCGCTTGAGGTTTGCGGGATCGTTCGCAAGCGCACGCCAGAAGTTGTTGATGAAGTCGGTCTTGCGCGTCGCCCTGATGTCGTCGAACACGGCTTGAACGGCCGGAATGGCCGCAGCCTCTTGGTCAGACAGGAGCTTGACTGTTGCCATCGAAAGTTCCTTTCCGGCGGCCTCCATGGACGGCCGTAAACATGATCTTTTCTTCGGTTGCGTCGGCAGGCGAGAATTCACCGACAAGAGGAAATATCTAACGCAGCCGTTTCGGGGAAGCGGGCAAAATTAGAATTATTTATCTATAGAATTTATAGATTATCCTGTTCCCTAGCCCTGTCGAGTTTAGCGATGAGATTTTCGATCGCCCGGTGGATGCCCATCGGGTGCATGTGACTTGCCGTCTTCTTCCAAGACCAACCAGGAGCTTTCCATGAGCAATCCAGTTCTCGTCAATCAGATCATTCCCGAGTCCGATGTCGTGCCGCTGACCGGCCGTGTCGGCGCCGAAATCAGGAGTATCCGCCTTGGCGGAGAACTTTCCGACGCGACGGTGGCAGCCATCAACCAGCTTCTCCTGAAACACAAGGTCATCTTCTTCCGCGACCAGCAACATCTTGACGATACCGAACAGGAAGCCTTCGCACGCCGCCTGGGCGACCTTGTACCGCATCCAACCCAGGGTCCGGTGGCCGGCACGGCTTCCATCCTCAATCTCGATTCCAGCCGCGGCGGCGGCAGGGCGGACCAATGGCACACCGATGTCACCTTCGTGGATGCCTATCCTAAATTCTCGGTCCTTCGCGGCGTCGTCATTCCGGCAGCTGGAGGCGATACGATCTGGTCCAACACGCATGCCGCATATGAAAGTCTGCCGGCGCCGCTCAAATTGCTGGCGGACAATTTATGGGCCATTCACAGCAATGCCTATGACTACGCAGCCGTGCGCCCTCGCGCCACCGCTGAAGAGAAGAAGCATTTCGAGGAAGTCTTCACCTCGACCATCTACGAGACCGAGCATCCAGTCGTGCGTGTCCATCCCGAAACCGGCGAAAGATCGCTGCTGCTCGGCAATTTCGTTCAGCGTCTAGTCGGCCTGTCGAAGAGCGACTCCGCGAAACTTTACGAGGTGTTCCAGTCCTACGTGACCGCCCCGGAAAATACCGTGCGCTGGCGCTGGAGAGCCGGAGATGTCGCAATTTGGGATAACCGCGCGACCCAGCACTATGCGGTCAACGACTACGGCGACCAGCACCGGGTCGTGCGCCGCGCCACCGTCGATGGCGACGTCCCTGCCAGTGTCGACGGTCGCCGCAGCGTCACCCACGTTAAGGCTGCCCGGCCGAAAGCAAATGCCGCATGAGCGCGGCCGGACAGTGGAAGGACATGAAACTCGCAAGCGCTTGCCGTGCTGATCGCCTCGGCTGGCGCAGGCTACGGAATCCACTTGAAGTCGGTTGCTGCAAAATTCCTTAAATCGGCATCGATTGAAGGATAACATCATGCAGTATGTCAAAGTCGACAGCGCCCTCTGCGTATGTGGAAATACGCGCGGCGCTGTCGTGAGATTCCAAGAGCGCACTATCGATGACATCGAGGCAGAAGGGAGATTAGCAATGAGGCGGTTTGCGACACGCGTTGCCATGATTTTCGGGATGACATTTTTCTCGGCCGTTGCGGCCGCTCGGGCCGACGAGCCGGGGCTCTGGAAGGTTTACAACGACGCCTTCAAGGGCGCGAAATATGTGGATCTGACCCATACCATCACTCCGAAAATCCCCGTTTGGGCGGGCTTCGGCAATTCAAGCTTTGCACCGGCAAAGGCGGGTGCGAATTTGGAAGGCTTCGCCAAGCAGGGCGATGTCTACACCTACGACAAGCATGGTTTCGAAGCGACGAGCTACCTGCTGACAACAGATCAGCTCGGCACGCAGCTCGATCCGCCGGCCCATTGGGCACCGGAATATGCCGCAATCGACGAGTTGCCGGCGACCTTCGCGGTCCGCCCGCTCGTCGTCATTTCCATCGAGGACAAGGTGAAGGCCGATCCCGGCTATCACCTGCAGGTCTCCGACATCAAGGATTTCGAGGCGAAACACGGAACGATTCCCGAAGGATCGGTTGTCTTCGTCCGCTCGGGCTGGTCCAAGACATGGCCGGACCCGGCGCTCTCGACCACCACGCCTTTTCCGGGCGTCAGCCTGGATGCGCTGAAATTCCTCCATCTCGAGCGCAAGATCCTGTTTCACGGCCACGAGCCGCTCGATACCGACACCACGCCCAACCTCGAGGGCGAACACTGGCTGATGCATAACGGCTTTGCGCAGGCCGAAGGCGTTGCCAATCTCGATCAGGTCCCGGAAACGGGTGCATTGGTCGCGATCGGTTATCCGAAATTCGGGGGTGGGCTTGGCGGCTATGCCCGCTATATCGCCATCTGCCCTCCGGATTGGCCGCATGGCGTGACCATCGGCTCGGTGCCGGAAGCGCCGCTCGCAAAATTTGACAAACCGCTTCACTACGATGAAGCGGCAGGCATGCGCATTCGATAAATCGGGCGGCGACATCAAGTCCGCTCGGAGAGGTCATTGCCTTTTGGCACACGCCGATCATCCACATAAGGAGGATGTTCGCGTTTGGCGACCGCCAATGGCACGACATCGAGCTCGATGACAATGATCGAGCTCGTTTGGTCGTGGGATCGATGAGCGGTTGTAAGGGCGTCACGGCAAAGGCGCGGTCGGCAAGCAGGCACGGTCCGGATGGCGAGGCCCAGTTTTCGAAGCGAATCCCTGATACACCGAGGAAAAATCAGAAGAGGAACACATCCATGACCGCTCAACCCGTTGCCACCCGCATCGTTCTTGCATCGCGCCCATCCGGAAAGCCGGTGGCGGCGAATTTCCGGCTCGAGCGGGAGACGGTTCGCGATCTCACCGAGGGCGAGGTTCTTCTTGAGACGCTTTATCTTTCCCTGGACCCCTACATGCGCGGCCGCATGGACGATGCCAAATCCTATGCCAAGCCGGTCGACATCGGCGGCGTGATGGAAGGGGGCACGGTCGCGCGGATCGCACGCAGCCGCAACGCGGCGTTCAAGGCGGGGGACATCGTGCTTTCGCATTCCGGCTGGCAGAGCCATGCGATTTCAGATGGTGCGGACTTGCGGAAGCTCGATCCGCAAACCGCACCGATCACGACGGCACTCGGCATTCTCGGAATGCCCGGCTTCACGGCCTATGCCGGGCTTCGCAATATCGGCAAGCCCAAAGAAGGCGAAACGCTTGTGGTCGCCGCGGCGAGCGGCGCGGTTGGCTCGGCAGTCGGGCAGATGGCAAAGATTTCCGGGGCACGTGTCGTTGGAATTGCAGGCGGGCCTGAGAAATGTGACTACATATGCCAGGCGCTCGGCTTCGATGTCGCCATAGACCATCATGCAAGCGATTTTCCGGCACAACTTGCAGCCGCTTGTCCGAAAGGTATCGATGTCTATTTCGAGAATGTCGGTGGCCACGTCTGGAGCGCGGTGTTTCCATTGCTGAACGACTTCGCACGCATACCGGTCTGCGGGCTGATCGCGCATTATAACGAAGGATCCTCTGCCTTGAGCGGACATGATCAGCTTCCTGCGGTGATGCGCGCCATCCTGCGCAAAAGCCTCACCATCCGCGGTTTCATCCAGCGCGAATTCGCCGATCAGCGTCCTGACTTCTATCAGCAGGCTGGAGCGTGGATCACCGAGGGACGGCTCAAATACAAGGAGGACATCGTTGACGGACTTGAAAACGCTCCAGAGGCTTTTCTTGGCCTTCTGGAAGGGAGGAATTTCGGAAAACTGATCGTGCGCGTCGCGCCCTGAAACATCGCCTTGACGTTTCCTATTTCGCGGCGCGGTTCTTTTTGCTCGTTGTCGCAACAGAACAAAAAAGCCAATCCCTAAGAAGCGGATGCCGGAGCACGTATATTCTATGAAAAAGATAGAGACACTTTAATTTAGCCTCATCCTATTCCGGAGGCTATGATGAAGATTACAAGACGCGCTTTCACGGCGGTGGTGGCAGGCGCCATCGCGACACCTTTGACGCATGTTCGACTGGCTGGCGCAGCTGACAAGGTCGTGCGTATCGGCTACCAGAAATATGGAACTCTGGTGCTTCTCAAAGGCAAAGGGACGCTGGAGAAGAAGCTTGAATCGGTCGGCTACACGGTTGAATGGACCGAGTTTCCAGGCGGCCCTCAACTGCTCGAGGCGCTGAACGCCGGTGCCGTCGATTTCGGATCGACCGGCGAAACGCCGCCGATCTTCGCCCAGGCCGCCAACGCTCCGCTCGTCTACATCGCGCACGAGCCCCCTGCCCCGCGCGGCGAAGCCATACTTGTCCCGAAGGACAGCCCCATCAAATCGGTCGCGGAGCTGAAGGGCAAGAAGGTCGCCTTCAACAAGGGCTCGAACGTGCATTACCTGCTCGTCAAGGCGCTCGAAGAAGCCGGCTTGACCTACGAGGACGTGGAAGCATCCTTCCTCGCCCCGGCCGACGGCCGCGCCGCCTTCGAAAAGGGCGCGGTCGATGCTTGGGTCATCTGGGATCCCTTCCAGGCAGCGGCGGAAGTGGCGGTCGAAGCGCGAGAACTCAGAAACGGCGAGGGCATCGTTCCCAATCACCAGTTCTATCTCGGCACCAAGGCGCTGGTCGACGGCCACGCCGAGGCGATCGATGTCTTGATCGAGGCCATTTCCGAGATCGACGAATGGACGAAGTCCGATACCGCGGCTGCCGCTGCAGAGCTGTCACCGTCGGTCGGCATCCCCGAACCTGTGCTCGTCAAGGCGCTCGAGCGTCAGTCCTACGGGGTCAAGAGCCTGGATGACACCGTCGTCGCGCAGCAGCAGAACATCGCCGACACGTTTTTCAAACTGAAGCTCATTCCCAAGCAAGTGAAGATTGCGGACGTCATCCGCAAGAGCAAGGCGTGATCCCCACCTGAGATCCTGGTCCCAGCGGGAAGGTCTGGCCAACCTTCTCGTTAGGAGCCGCGGTGCGAGCCTGCCGAGTGTAGCAAACCTCCGGCACGTGAGACGTTATGCGTCATCATCCCTAGAGCCCGAAGGAACGGAACGACTGATGCGGTTAGTTGGCGAGGCCCCCGCGCACTACGCCTTTTGGACGGATATCGCCGTGCTCCATCCGTCGCTACAATCCTCGCGCGAAATGACGGGGATGGGGGATGCGTCAGGGTTATCGCAATCCACAAAAGAGACCGGTGCTTCTCAAGTTTCCGGGTTTGGTCATCGGCGCGCTCGCGTTTGGTGCGGCCGGCGGCTGGACCGCGAGCGACTTGCTGGCCTCATGGAGCGCTTCTGGCGGCTCCGGACAATCGTGCAGGATCAAGGGCAACATCTCCATCAACACGGGCGAGCGTATCTTCCACCTGCCGGGGCAGCGACGCTACGCAGAGACGAAGATCAGCCCCCAGTTCGGGGAAAGATGGTTCTGCTCAGAATTCGAAGCGTGGGCCGCCGGCTGGCGGAAATCGAAATCGTGATGCTTCGGCGTGGGGCCGGAGAAGCTTTGGCGCGGGCATGCCGCAGAGACCGGGCCGCATCGACTTAACACGTTCTCTGGGAAACGATGGTGCTACGGATCGGGGACTAACCCAGCCCCGATCCGTCAATCCAAGTTGACGTGAGAATCCTCGATAAGCCTTTAACCGCGCTCGCACCGGCGCCCGTCGTGGGACACCGCGAAGTCGCAGCAGTATCGGCTGCTACTCTCCCGTTTGGGGGTTCCTTGCAATTCGTTCGCCGGTTTGGGGGTTTCTTGCCCCTTCGCCCTGCACTTTCCCCGAGCCTGTCGGACCACTCTCCTTGGAGCCAGGCGCTTCGGCCCCGTTTTGCGGCCCGCCCAACCAATCATCGGTCTCGCCGGTACGCTGCTCATTCCATTTAAGCTGGCCCCGAAGATCTTGAGATACTGGCTGGGGAGGCTTTGCCGTGCCAGACGAGTTGGAAGGAGCGGCTTGGCTGGGGTCTTCGGGCGCAGCCGCGTATTCTGGGGGGTCTTGGATTGTCTTCTTGGCGGGAGGCGTCTTAGAGTTATCGGTCATCACGATCTCCACTGTTGCGCCTTGTTGGATTGGGTAAGGCGGACCAACGAAAATTATCAGACCAACGAATTGAAAACTACCGTAGGATTTAATGGTATATTTTACTGTCTCAGGTTGTAAACTTAGATCGACCGGCGAGAGCGGCGGAAAAGATTTCCCTCGAAGACCTCACAGAGGACATAGCGCCGCGGATTGCTGACCAGCCTGAATGCTCGCCCGCAGACGCTTTTACGTGCTATGATGGGCCGCACGGCTCACGCTCGACGTCGGCAATATGGCAGAGCCGAAAGCTACTTTGCCCCGGCGTAGAGATTTTGCGCCCAGCACGGGTTCGAGCCCCGGAGCGCTGGGTGTGTTGCCTTTTTTGCTGATCCGAGGCGAGGAGGTTGTTCATGTCCACGAGTAGTGTCGACCGCCCGCTGCAACCCGGCGACCGGGCACCGAATGTTGTATTCGACGCGATCTCGCGCGAAGGCAAGATCGCGCTCGATGATTTTCGAGGCCGCAGCCCGTTACTGATCGGTTTGTTTCGAGGCCTACACTGTCCGTTCTGCCGGCGTCATCTCGCGGCGATGGCGCAACTCAACCCGGCCCTGAAGGAGAAAGGCATCGAATGTCTCGCAGTGGTCAAGACGCCAGTCGAGCGGGCGCGGCTCTACTTCCGCTACCATCCGCTACCCGACCTTCTTAGCGCATCCGACCCGGTGGGGGCTTCACATCGCGCCTTCGGTTTACCCATCCTCGAGTTCACGGAGAATGAAACCGAATGGCCGCACAAGCTCGGAATGGACGCGGTCATGACAATGCGGATCGATCTGCCGGGGGAGTTGCCCGTGCCGATGAACCCGGCTGCGGCGGGCGACTTTCTTGAGAAAAAGGACTGGTATGAAATTACGGCGGCCGACCGGCAGATTATGATCGCCGGTCACATGCCGCTTATCGGCGAGTTCCTGCTCGATCGGGAAGGCACTGTGCGCTGGAGTTTCACAGAAGCCGAAGAGGAAGGCCAAAATCTATGCCGGGCGCCGAGTCCCGAAGAATTGATGTCCGCAGCTTCCCAAGTCGCACATCTATAAGCTGCTGAAAATCTCGACGACCACCGTCCTCAGACGGTCGGCAGCCTTTACCAATACTCGGCGGACTCGCAGGGCTTCCCGTTGTTGACGATGATCAGCAGGTCGAAATCCGCCCGATAGCCCTTCGTTGTGAAGGGTTCATCCACCCAGCCACCTTTGGCCTAGAAGCCAAACAGGATGATCTTCAGGATCCGGCCACTTCCAACACCGCGCCTAATTTAACTGTTGGCGAAATGATGTAGGGCCAAGCCGAGGTCGGATACGCGCCTAAGCTCCTCGGCCGCGTGCATTGCCTGTGGCTGATCGGGTCCGTATGACTGCCGCCGGCTAACGGCTCGCGGCCGTAGTCGATGGCGCTTCCCATAAGGCGGGGAACCTCGTCGCAGCTGCGAGCTGAGCGGCGTCGATCCGGCCGCGCGAGGCCAGCATCGTGATGTCGCTCTCCTTGATGTTGATGATCGCTGGGACCGTGCGCGGTTCGTCGCATCTGACGGATGTCGAACCAGCGACCCCTTGACCCCAGGAATTGGAGCCGTGATCGACGGTTTTGCCGCCGATCGCGACGCCTTCCAGCATTGTCAATGTCCGGACCTGGACTTGGGCCTCAGATATGCAGGGCACTTCCCAAAGCTTTCAGCGCCGCCTCCATCACCGCTTCGCTGCGGGTCGGATGTGCATGGATGGTGCCTGCGATGTCTTCCAGACGCGCACCCATCTCGATGGCCAGCGCAAAAGCCGCCGAGAGCTCGGAGACCCCGGCGCCCACCGCCTGCAGGCCGAGCACGAGATTGGTGTCGGCGCGGGCCACCACGCGCACGAAGCCCTCTTCGGATAGCATCGTCATCGCCCGACCGTTGGCGCTGAACGGAAACTGGCCGGTGCGGATTTCATAGCCTTGCGCCTTCGCCTCTGCCGGCGACAGGCCGGCGCTGACGATCTCCGGGTCGGTGAAGCAGATGGCGGGAATGCATCTTTTGTCCCAGGCCCGCTTCTTGCCCGCAATGATCTCAGCCACCATCTCGCCTTGCGCCATGGCCCGGTGGGCAAGCATCGGCTCGCCGGTCACGTCACCGATCGCATAGATGCCGCGCATCGACGTGCGGCAACGATCGTCGATCCTCAGATAAGGGCCGGCACGATCGAGATCGAGCTCTTCGAGACCCGACCCAGCCGTTCTCGGGCGGCGGCCGACGGTGACGAGGATGCGGTCCGCCGGCAGGCTTTGCTGACGGCCATCCGGTGTTTCGACGATCAATGCGTCGCCATCGTCGGCAAGGCCGATCGCCTTGGCGCCGGTCAACACCCGGATACCGCCTTCGGCCAACTTGCGCATGACGGGCCGCACCAGCTCGGCATCATATTGGGGCAGCACCTGCGGCGTCGCCTCGACGACCGTCACATCAGATCCCATCTTGGAAAAGGCCGTCCCGAGCTCCAGCCCGATATAACCGCCGCCGACCACGACGAGTTTGTTCGGCAGCTCGGTCAGCGACAGCGCCTCTGTCGAGGACATGACGCGGCCGCCGAAAGGCAGATCGGCAAGCTCCACCGGATCGGAACCGGTGGCGATCACCACGGTCTCGGCCCGGATGATCTGCTGGCCGGTTTCCGTCTCCACCTCCACCGTCTTGCCGTCGCGGAAGCGGGCCCGACCGTGGACGATCTTGACCCGCGCCTTTTGCAGCAGTCCCGAAACACCGCCTGTGAGCCGGCCGACGATCCCGTCCTTCCAGGCAATCGTTCTGCCGAGATCGATCGAGGCGCCTTCGACGCGGATGCCCATCGGGTTCCTGCCAGCCAGCATCTTTTGCGTCGCGTCGAATTCCTCGGCCGCATGGATCAGCGCTTTGGAGGGAATGCAGCCGACCGTCAGGCAGGTGCCACCCGGTTTGCCGGCCTCGACGATGACGGTATCGATGCCGAGCTGTCCGGCGCGGATGGCGCAGACATAGCCGCCCGGACCGGCGCCGATGACGAGGAGCTTGCAGAGGATCTCTTTCATGGATCTCAGCCTTCGATGAAAATGAGCGCCGGCGTTTCGATCAGCGTGCGGATGCGCTGCACGAAGTTTGCCGCATCCCAGCCGTCGATGATGCGATGGTCGAAACTGGAGGAGAGGTTCATCATCTTGCGCGGCACGAATTGCGCGCCGTCCCAGACCGGTCGCGTGGCGATCTTGTTGACGCCGATGATCGCCACCTCGGGATGATTGATGATGGGTGTCGAGACGATGCCGCCGAGCGCGCCGAGCGAGCTGATGGTGATGGTGGAGCCGGAAAGCTCATCGCGCGTCGCCGTCCCGGATCGTGCTGCTTCCGCCAGCCGGTTCATCTCGGCGGCGCAATCCCAGATGCCGCGGGCTTCCGCATGCCGGACCACCGGCACGGTCAGGCCGGCCGGCGTCTGTGTGGCGATGCCGATATGGACGGCACCGTGGCGGGTGATGATGCCGGCATCGTCGTCGAAGGTGGCGTTGACGTCAGGCTGCTCGGAAATCGCCTTGACCAGTGCGCGCATCAGGAAGGGCAGAACAGTCAGCTTCGGGTGGCCTGGCCTGCGGTCGCCGTTCATGGTGGCGCGAAGCTCCTCGAGCGCGGTCATATCCACTTCCTCCACATAGGTGATGTGGGGGATGCGCGAGGCGGAAAGCACCATCTTCTCGGCGATGCGGCGGCGCAGGCCGGTCAGCTTGATCTCCTCGGTCGCCGTCTTCCTGGCAAAACCGTTCTTCACTGCTGCGGGAGCGGCTCCTGGGGTCAGGAATTGCTCGATATCCTCGCGCAGGATACGCCCGGCCGGTCCTGTCCCCTGCACCTGCCTGAGATCGACACCGCTTTCCCTGGCAAAAAGCCGCACCGAGGGAGCGGCAAGCGGCTTTTCCGTCGATGCAGCCGCCGGCACTGGCGCTGGCGCTGGCGCTGCCGGGGTAGGTTTTGCAATGTCGGCCATGGGGGCTTCGGCAATCGGCGCCTGCCCAATCACCACAGGCTGCGTCTCGCCGACATCTCCCGCCGTCTCGATCCGCACCAGCGGGGCCTTGACCGCGATGCGGTCTCCGACCTCGCCGGCAAGCCAGATGACGGTGCCATGGACGGGCGACGGAATTTCCACGGTGGCCTTGTCGGTCATGACGGCGGCAATCACCATGTCCTCGCGGACGGGATCGCCTGTCTTCACGTGCCATTCCACAATCTCGGCCTCGGCGACCCCTTCCCCGACATCGGGCATCTTGATGATGAATTCGCCCACGGCTCAGGCCTCCATGACTTCGGCAAGCGCCCGCCCGACACGGCCGGGACCGGGGAAATAGTCCCACTCCTGCGCATGCGGATAGGGCGTGTCCCAGCCGGCGACACGCACGACCGGCGCCTCGAGATGATAGAAGCAATGTTCCTGCACCAGTGCTGCGACCTCGGCGCCGAAGCCCGACGTCAGGGTTGCCTCATGCACGACGACGCAGCGCCCCGTCTTGGCGACCGATTTGACGATCGCATCGAGATCGAGCGGCAGCAGGCTCCTCAAATCGATCACCTCGGCATCGATGCCGGCATCTTCGGCTGCGGCAAGCGCCACATGCACCATGGTGCCGTAGGCAATCACGGTCACCGCCGATCCGACGCGCCGCACCTCGGCCTTGCCGATCGGAATAGTGTAATGGCCATCGGGCACCTCGCCGAGGTCATGCTTCGACCAGGGCGTCACCGGCTTCTCGTGATGGCCGTCGAAGGGGCCGTTATAGAGCCGCTTCGGCTCCAGGAACATGACGGGATCGGGATCCTCGATCGCTGCGATCAGCAGGCCTTTGGCATCGTAGGGATTGGAAGGCACGATCACCTTCAGCCCGCAGACGTGGGTAAAAAGCGCCTCCGGGCTCTGGCTGTGCGTCTGGCCGCCGAAGATACCGCCGCCGGTCGGCATGCGCACGACGATCGGGCAGGTGAAATCGCCGTTGGACCGGTAGCGGATGCGCGCCGCCTCCTGCGTCAGCTGGTCATAGGCCGGATACATGTAATCGGCGAACTGGATTTCGACACAGGGCTTCAGCCCGTAGGCGGCCATGCCGATCGCCGTGCCGACGATTCCGGATTCGCTGATCGGCGTATCGAAGCAGCGCGTTCTGCCGTATTTTGCCTGCAGGCCCTGCGTCGAGCGAAAGACGCCGCCGAAATAGCCGACGTCCTCGCCGAAAACGACGACATTGTCGTCCTTCGCCATCGAGACGTCCATGGCGCTGCGCACCGCCTCGATCATCGTCATCCTGGCCATGTCAGTACCCCGCCTGCTGCCGCTGACGGCGGATATGCGGCGGCATCTCGGCATAGACGCCCTCGAAAATGTCGCGCACCGAGGGCCTGCCGCCGGCATGCAGGGTGCCGTGCGCCTCTGCCTGGCGCTGCGCCTCGATCACCTCATCCATGATTTCGGCTTCCGCCTGCACATGCCGCTCCTCCGACCAGACACTCTTGACGATCAGATGTTTCTTCAGCCGCAGCACGGGATCTCCGAGCGGCCAGGCCTCCGATTCCGTCTTCGGCCGGTAGGCGCTCGGATCGTCGGAGGTCGAGTGGGCGCCGACGCGGTAGGTCACATATTCGATCAGCGTCGGGCCGAGATTGCGCCGCGCGCGCTCGGCCGCCCAGCGGGCGACCGCATGGACGGCGAGATAATCGTTTCCATCGACACGCAGCGCCGGAATGCCGAAGCCAAGGCCGCGGGCGGCGAAGGTGCCGGAGCCGCCGCGGGCGATGCCCTGGAAGGTGGATATCGCCCACTGATTGTTGACGATGTTGAGGATGACCGGCGCCTTGTAGGTCGAGGCAAAGACCAGCGCCGAGTGGAAATCCGATTCCGCCGTCGATCCGTCGCCGATCCAGGCCGCGGCAATGCGGCTGTCGTTCTTGATCGCCGAGGCCATCGCCCAGCCGACGGCCTGCACATATTGGGTAGCGAGATTGCCCGAGATGGTGAAGAAGCCGTGCTCCTTGGAGGAATACATGATCGGCAGTTGCCGGCCGCGCAGGGGATCGCTCTCGTTCGAGTAGATCTGGTTCATCATCTCGACCATCGGATAGTCGTCGGCGATCAAGAGGCCCGCCTGGCGATAGGTCGGGAAATTCATGTCTCCCTTCTCGAGCGCCTTGCGGAAGGCGCAGCTGACGGCTTCTTCGCCGAGATGCTGCATATAGAAGGAGGTCTTGCCCTGCCGCTGCGCCATCAGCATGCGGGCGTCGAAGGCCCGCAGTTTCATCATGTTGCGAAGCCCGGTCAGCAGCTCCTCATCGGAGAGCGACCCGGCCCAGGGGCCGACCGCCTCGCCGTCGCGGTTCAAAACACGGATGATGGAATAGGCAAGATCGCGGATGTCTTCCGACGCGACATCCACCTCCGGCCGCGGCACCGCGCCGGCCTTGGCAATCCTGACATTGGAAAAATCAGGCTGGCCGCCAGGTCGGACGGCGGGTTCGGGGACGTGCAGGCTCAAACGAGCAGAATCCACCATGTCGTTTCTTTCCTCCCTTGCCGGCCTTGCCCCTCTCCTCCGAGAGCCGGGCCGGATGTCGTTCTATAGATTGCGGGCGATCACCATGCGCTGCACGTCGCTCGTTCCTTCGTAGATCTGGCAGATGCGCACATCGCGGTAGATGCGCTCGACCGGATAGTCGGCCATGTAGCCATAACCTCCATGGATCTGGATCGCATCGGAGCAGACACGCTCGGCCATCTCGGAGGCAAAGAGCTTCGCCATCGAGGCTTCCGACAGACAGGGCAGCCCCGCCTCCCGGAGCGAGGCGGCATGAAAGACGAGCTGCCGCGCCGCCTCGATCCGCACCGCCATATCGGCAAGGCGGAAGGCCACGGCCTGGTGCTCAAAGATCGGTTTGCCGAAGGCCGTGCGCTCGCGGGCGTAGTCGCGCGCCGCCTCGAAGGCCGCCCGCGCCATGCCGACGGCCTGCGCCGCAATGCCGATCCGCCCGCCCTCGAGATTGGCGAGCGCGATGCGATAACCTTCACCTTCCGCACCGAGCCTCAGCCCGGCCGGGATGCGCATGTTGTTGAAGGCGATCTGGCAGGTATCGGTGGAATGCAGCCCAAGCTTCTCTTCGACGCGGATCACCTCGTAGCCTGGCGTCTCCGTCGGCACGATGAAGGCGGTAATGCCTTTCTTGCCGGCGTCGGGATCGGTGACGGCAAAGACGATGATGACATCGCCGTTCTTTCCCGAGGTGATGAATTGCTTGGAGCCGTCGAGCACATAGTGGTCACTGTCACGCCGCGCCCGGGTCTTCAGGTTCGAGGCATCCGAACCCGCCTGCGGCTCGGTCAGCGCAAAGCCGCCAATCCATTCGCCGTTGGCCAGTTTCGGCAGGAAACGCTGCCGCTGCTCCTCGGTGCCGAATTTCAGGATCGGCACACAGCCAACGGAACTGTGCACGCTCATGATCGTCGAACAGGCTCCGTCGCCGGCGGCGATCTCCTCAAGTGCTGCGGCATAGGCGACCACGCCGGTATCCGAGCCGCCATAGGCTTCCGGCACCAGCATGCCGAGCAGCCCGAGTTCACCCATCTCCTTCAGTTCCTCGCGCGGAAAGAGATGCTCCCGGTCGCGTTTGGCTGCCCCCGGCGCCAGCCGGTCGCGGGCAAAGTCGCGGGCGAGATCTGAAATCTGCTGCTGGAGGTCGGAAAGGATCATCTGTTCTCTCCTCCTATTGCCGCTCGATGGCGACGGCGGTCGCCTCGCCGCCGCCGATGCAGAGCGCCGCCATGCCGCGCTTCAGATCGTAGCGCTCCAGCGCCGCAAGCAGCGTCACCAGGATCCGGGCCCCCGAAGCGCCGATCGGATGGCCGAGCGCGCAGGCGCCGCCATGCACATTGACCTTCTCATGCGGCAGGTTGAGATCGCGCATCGCCGCCATGGCGACGACGGCAAAGGCCTCGTTGATTTCGAAAAGATCGACCTCCGACAACGATAAGCCGGTGCGATCGGACAGTTTCTGCAGCGCACCGATCGGTGCGGTAGCGAAAAGATTGGGCGCCTGCGAATGGGTGGCATGGCCAAGGATGGTGGCAAGCGGCTTGAGGCCGCGATGCTCCGCCTCGGAACGGCGCATCAGCACGAGGGCTGCCGCGCCATCGGAAATCGAGCTGGAATTGGCGGCAGTCACCGTGCCGCCGTCTCGGAAGGCCGGTTTCAGCGTCGGGATCTTGTCGAGCTTCGCCTTGCCGGGCTGTTCGTCGCGGCTCGCCACCTGCTCAGTCCTGCCGGATTTCACCGTAACCGGCACGATCTCGCGGTCGAAACAGCCTTCGGCAATCGCCTTCTGCGCCCGCGTCAGCGAGGCGATGGCGTAGCTGTCCTGCGCCTCGCGCGTGAACTGATAGGCCTCGGCGCAATCCTCCGCGAAGCTGCCCATCAAGCGCCCCTTGTCATAAGCATCCTCCAGCCCGTCGAGGAACATATGATCCACGACACGCCCATGGCCGAGCCTGTAGCCGCCACGGGCCTTGTCAAGGAGATAGGGCGCATTCGTCATGCTTTCCATGCCGCCTGCAACCGCCACCGAGGCGCTGCCTGCGGCGATCAGGTCATGCGCCATCATCACGGCCTTCATGCCCGAGCCGCACATCTTGTTGACGGTGCTGGCCGCCGTCGCGAAAGGCAGGCCGGCATGGATCGCCGCCTGGCGCGCCGGCGCCTGGCCCTGCCCGGCCGGCAGGACACAACCGAAGATAACCTCCTCGATCGCCTCGGCCGCGATGCGGCTGCGCTCAAGCGCTGCGCGGATCGCCGTCGCTCCAAGCTCCGGCGCTGTCGCCTCTTTCAGCTCTCCCTGAAAGCTGCCGATCGGGGTGCGCGCTGCACCGACGATGACGATGGGATCCTGCAAAACCATCTTTCCTCCTTGGGGCGACGCGTTCACCGCGCGCCCATCCGCAATGCGCCGTCGAGGCGGATGACCTCGCCGTTCAGCATGTTGTTTTCCAAGATATGGCGCACCAGCCCGGCAAATTCCGCCGGCCGGCCGAGCCGCGGTGGAAAGGGCACGCTCTTGCCGAGTGCGGCCTGAACCTCAGCCGGCATATCAGCCATCATCGGCGTCTCGAAAATGCCGGGCGCGATCGCGACGACGCGAATGCCGTGACGCGCAAGCTCGCGGGCGATCGGCAAGGTCATCGCCGCCACCCCACCCTTGGAGGCGGCATAGGCTGCCTGGCCGATCTGACCGTCGAAGGCGGCGACCGAGGCCGTATTGACGATGACGCCGCGTTCGCCTTCGGCATCCGGATCGGTCTTCTGGATCGCTGTGGCGGCAAGCCGGATCATGTTGAACGTGCCGATGAGATTGATTCCGACCGTGCGGGCAAAACTTTCCAGCCGATGCGGCCCGTCGCGGCCGATCACCTTTTGGGCCGGTGCGACGCCGGCGCAATTCACCAAGCCGCGCAAGCCGCCGAAGGCGTCGACGGCAGCGGCAACCACCGCTGCTCCCTGCTTCTCATCGGCCACGTCGGCCTTGACGAACTGTGCAGCGCTTGCGAATTCCCAGGCGACATGTTCGCCCGCTTCGACATTGAGATCGGCGATCGTCACGCGCCCGCCTGCCTCGACAAGCGCGCGCACCGTGGCAGCACCGAGGCCGGAGCCACCACCGGTGACGATGAAGCTTGCTCCTTGGATCAACATGAATCTGTTCCTCCCTGCCGGCGGCGACCGCCTCCAAGCGCAACCGACGGGTACGATTCTATTCGCTCCACCTATTGCAAGCGATGACAGAAATGCTCCATTATTTCGGCCAGTTTTGCCATAGCGAGGGTGGGGTGGCCGAAATCGAGCGACGGATGATTGCGCCGGCCTTTGTCGAGGAGGCGCTCGACAGCCTGCGGCGACTAGATAAGCCGACGCAGCCTATTCTTGCGCGCGTGGGACTGCCCCGGGTCGACCAGCCGGTCTCGGCAGAAACCTACGGCGCGCTGTGGCTGGCCATCGCCGCCGAGCTCGACGACGAATTCTTCGGCATGGGCGGCCGACCGATGCGCAGCGGCAGCTTCACACTGCTCTGCCACTCTGTGCTGCATGCGCCGACGCTGGGTCATGCGCTTCGTCGGGCGCTGCGTTTCCTCGATATCGTGCTCGACGATCCCAGGGGACAGCTCGTCATCCGCGACGGTCTGGCCGAGGTCGAGCTTCGGGATGCCGGCGGCCCGCGTTCGGCCTTCGCCTACCGTACCTATTGGATCATCCTGCACGGCATCATCTGCTGGCTGGTTGGCCGGCGCATTCCGATCCGGCGCGTCGATTTCCGCTGCGCCGAGCCTAAACAGGGCGCCGACTACCGGCTGTTCTTCGGTGCGCCGGTGCGTTTCTCGCAAGCCATCAGCCGGCTGGGCTTTGACAGCACCCTGCTCGACCTGCCGATTTCACGCAGCGAACAGGCGCTCAAACAGTTCCTGCGCGGCGCGCCCGCCAATATTCTGGTGCGCTACCGCTATGATGCCGGCATCGCCGCAGCCGTGCGCCGCCGCTTGAGTCAGGCAACACCTGCCATGTGGCGGAGCTTCGCCGAGCTCGCCGCTGATATGCGCATGCCGCCCTCCACGCTCCGCCACCGCCTGCACGACGAGGGACAAAGCTATGCCGCCATCAAGGATGACATCCGCCGGGATCTCGCCGTTGACCTGCTGCTGAACACGCCGAAGACCATCGGCGAGATCGCCGTCCAGCTCGGCTATTCCGAGCCGAGCGCCTTCTTCCGGGCCTTCAGGAAATGGATAGGCAAGAGCCCTGAGGCCTTTCGGCGGGACGGAACGGAAAATCGAGAGGATGTCAGTCGAATCGATTGACTCGTTCTGACCGGCCCCGCGCGTTCGCGAACATGACGGCAATCTTCATCACGAAGGACTTGCTGAAGCGACCAAGAACCTCCTGATGAGGCTCGATGTACCAGGAACGCTCGACGATATCGTAATTGTATTCGTCGACGACGATCCAACTTTGTTTGAGATCACCGAGACCAGCACGCCGACGTTCGATATCGGGAATTTCCAGCGCAGCCCTTCCCGACGGCGGCGGTTGCGTGGTGATTGCCAGAAGGGCGAGATGCGTATTTCCATCGCTCGCACTGCGGATCGCAATGATGACACAGACCGGGCGCTGTTTGCGCCCCTCCGTCTCACCACGCTGCTGCTGCCATGCCCAGAGATAGGGATAGGTTATCACCTCGCCAGGGCGAAACTCATGGTTCATCGTCGTAACTTTCCCCGCGCGCCAGTCGCTCAATCGCCTCGCCGAACAATTCGGCATGCTCATCCGGCATCTCCGAAATGTGATGCGCGCGACGCGGGTCCTCGCCGCTGCGCATCCGCTGATAGTGTTCATAGCTCATCAGCACGAAACGGGGCTTGTTGTGGCGGGTAAGAATAACCGGCTCGCGGCTCGCGACATCGGTGACATCACCAATCTGTTTATTGAGATCACCTGTCGTGAACTGTCGCATGACTATACTCTCCGGTTTAATTTCCATATATTCCATATTTTCCATCTTTTCAAGAAAATGGCGTTCACGCGCCCTCGACGAGAATTCTCAAGGCTCTCCACCCGTATCATTCAAGGGCACTTTGACCCCGCCGCAACCCGCGCTACATATTTCAGCGGGAGGAGTGCCATGTTTGATTTTTCGCTCGGCGAAACCGCGGACGCGATCCGTGAAACGACGGCGCGGTTTGCTGCCGCTCATATTGCTCCGCTGGCTGCGGAAATCGACGAAAGCAACACGTTTCCACGCCAGCTCTGGCCTGAGATGGGCGCCCTCGGCCTGCATGGGATTACCGTCGAGGAAGAATTCGGCGGCGCCGGTCTCGGTTATCTCGATCATGTCGTCGCCATGGAGGAGATTTCACGGGCCTCGGCTTCCGTGGGCTTGAGTTACGGTGCCCATTCCAATCTCTGCGTCAACCAGATCCGCCGCTGGGCCTCGCCGGAACAGAAACGCCGTCATCTGCCGAAACTGATCTCCGGCGAACATGTGGGTTCGCTTGCCATGTCCGAGGTGGGCTCCGGTTCCGATGTCGTCTCCATGCGCTTGCGTGCCGAGAAAAAGGGGGACCGCTATGTTCTGAACGGCGCCAAATTCTGGATCACCAACGCGCCGCATGCCGATGTGCTGGTCGTCTATGCCAAGACCGATCCCGCAGCCGGCCCGAAAGGCATTTCCGCCTTCATCGTCGAAAAGGGCCTGCCGGGCTTCAGCGTCTCCAAGAAACTCTCCAAGCTCGGCATGCGCGGCAGCGATACCGCCGAACTGGTCTTTCAGGATTGCGAGGTGCCGGCCGAGGCGCTGATGGGCCGGGAGGGAGAAGGCGTGAAGATCCTGATGTCCGGCCTCGACTACGAGCGCGCCGTGCTCGCCGCCGGGCCGCTTGGCATCATGCAGGCCTGCCTCGACGTCGTGCTGCCCTATGTCAGCGATCGCAAACAGTTCGGTAAGCCGATCGGTGACTTCCAGCTGATGCAGGGCAAGATCGCCGACATGTATGTCGCGCTGAATTCGGCGCGCGCCTATGTCTATACCGTTGCCCGGGCCTGCGATGCCGGCCGCGCGACGCGCACGGATGCGGCCGCCGCGATCCTCTTTGCCAGCGAGAATGCCGTGAAGGTCTCGCTGGAAGCGATCCAGGCACTCGGCGGCGCCGGCTATACCAAGGAATGGCCGGTCGAACGCTTTTTGCGCGACGCCAAGCTCTACGATATCGGCGCCGGTACCAACGAGATCCGCCGCTACCTGATCGGCCGGGAGCTCATCGCATCATGACGGTGATTTCGACTGCGATCGACCGCGATAGCGAGACCTTCAAGGCCAATACAGCCAAGAACAAGGGCCTTAGCGACGAACTCCACGACCGCTCGGCGAAAGCGCGCCAGGGTGGATCGCAGGCAGCGCGCGAGCGCCATACCGGCAAGGGCAAGCTCCTGCCGCGCGACCGGATCCAGCTGCTCATCGATGCCGGCAGCCCGTTCCTGGAGATCGGCACGCTGGCGGCCAACGGCATGTATGATGATGAGGCGCCCGGCGCCGGCATCATAACAGGCATCGGCCGTGTTTGCGGCCGCGAGGTGATGATCGTCGCCAATGACGCGACGGTGAAGGGCGGCGCCTATTACCCCCTGACGGTGAAGAAACATCTGCGGGCGCAGGAGATTGCTCTGCAGAACCGGCTGCCATGCCTCTATCTGGTCGATAGCGGTGGCGCCAATCTCCCGCATCAGGCCGACGTCTTTCCCGACCGCGACCATTTCGGCGCGATCTTCTACAACCAGGCCCAGATGTCGGCCGAGGGAATCCCACAGATCGCCTGCGTCTTGGGAAGCTGCACCGCCGGCGGCGCCTATGTGCCCGCCATGTCCGACGAGACGGTCATCGTGCGCAATCAGGGCACGATCTTCCTCGCCGGTCCGCCGCTGGTGAAGGCCGCGACCGGCGAGATCATCTCGGCCGAAGAGCTCGGCGGCGCCGAGACCCATGGCCGCCGCTCCGGCGTCGTCGATCATGTCGCCGAGAATGATGAACATGCGCTGCTGCTCGTGCGCGATATCGCAGCCACCCTCAACAGTGTGAAATCAGTCGATATCGACCTCCAGCCGCCGCGACCGCCGAAACTCGATCCCGAAGATCTCTGCGGTCTCATTCCGGATGATGTGCGCTCACCCTACGACGTGCGCGAGGTCATCGGGCGGATCGTCGATGGCTCGGAACTGCACGAGTTCAAGCCGCTCTACGGCACCACGCTGGTCTGCGGCTTCGCCCGCATCTGGGGCATGCCGGTCGCCGTCATCGCCAACAACGGCGTTCTCTTCTCCGAAAGTGCGCTGAAAGGCGCCCATTTCATCGAGCTCGCCTGCCAGCGCCGCGTCCCCTTGCTCTTCTTGCAGAATATTTCTGGCTTCATGGTCGGCGGCCGCTATGAGGCTGGCGGCATCGCCAAGGACGGGGCCAAGCTGGTGACGGCCGTTGCAACCGCCACCGTGCCGAAGGTCACGGTCATCATCGGCGGCAGTTTCGGTGCCGGCAATTACGGCATGTGCGGCCGCGCCTATCGCCCGCGCTTCCTCTTCACCTGGCCGAACAGCCGCATCAGCGTGATGGGCGGCGAACAGGCGGCCTCCGTGCTTGCCACCATTCGCCGAGATTCCATGGAGGCGCGCGGTGAGAATTGGCCCATGGAAGAGGAGGAAGCCTTCAAGGCGCCGATCCGCGCCGGCTACGAGGCCGAGGGCAATCCCTATTATGCCACCGCCCGCCTTTGGGACGACGGCATCATCGATCCGCGCCAGACGCGCGATGTGCTGGGCCTTGCCTTTTCCGCCTGCCTGAATGCGCCGATCCCAAAAGGGCCGCGCTTCGGCCTGTTCAGGATGTGAGGCGTCGATGATGGAAAGCCTGCTCATTGCCAACCGGGGTGAAATCGCCCGCCGCATCATCCGCACGGCTAGGATGCTCGGCATCCGCACCATTGCGGTCTATTCTGAAGCCGATGCCGGGCTGCCCTTTGTCAGGGAGGCGGACGAGGCGATCGCCATCGGCCCCTCGCCGGCCCGCGAAAGCTATCTTTCGCCGCAGCGCATCCTGGAGGCTGCCCGCAAGAGCGGCGCCGCTGCGATCCATCCGGGCTACGGCTTCCTGTCGGAAAATGCCGATTTTGCCGAGGCGGTGGAGAAGGCCGGCATCGTCTGGGTCGGCGCGCCGCCCGCTGCCATCCGGGCGATGGGGCTCAAGGATGCCGCCAAGGAATTGATGCAGGCAGCCGGCGTGCCCGTGACCCCCGGTTATCTCGGATCGGACCAGGGCGAAGAGAGGCTGGCGGCGGAAGCCGAGGCCATCGGTTATCCCGTACTCATCAAGGCGGTTGCCGGCGGCGGCGGCAAGGGCATGCGCCGCGTCGACCGCGCGCAGGATTTCGCCGAACGTCTCGCCTCCTGCCGCCGTGAGGCGGCCGCCGCTTTCGGCGACGACCGCGTTCTGATCGAACGCTATATCGCCAATCCGCGCCATATCGAGGTGCAGGTTTTCGCCGACAAGCTCGGCAATTGCGTACATCTCTTCGAACGCGATTGTTCGCTGCAACGCCGTCATCAGAAGGTGATCGAGGAGGCCCCTGCCCCCGGCCTCGATGCCGCCACCCGGGCGGTGATCTGCGAGGCAGCGGTCAAGGCCGCAAGAGCGGTCAACTATGTCGGCGCCGGCACCATCGAATTCATCGCCGATGCCTCCCAGGGCCTGCATCCTGACCGTATCTGGTTCATGGAGATGAATACGAGGCTGCAGGTAGAACACCCCGTCACCGAGGCGATTACTGGCGAGGATCTGGTGCTCTGGCAGTTGAAGGTCGCGAGCGGCGAGCCCTTGCCGAAAAGCCAGGACGAGATCGCCATGAATGGCTGGGCCTTCGAAGCCCGGCTCTATGCCGAAAATCCGGCCGCCGGTTATCTGCCTTCGACCGGCCGGCTCGACCATCTGCGCCTGCCGCAGTCCGTCCGCGTCGACAGCGGCGTCGAACAGGGCGATGAGATTACCGCCTTCTACGATCCGATGATCGCCAAGATCATCGCGCATGGACCGGACCGCGAGGCAGCCCTTTCGAAACTTGCAGCCGCCTGCGCCGGCATCGAGGTCTGGCCGGTCAGATCCAATGCCGGCCTGCTTGCCCGCATCGCCGTCGATCCGGATTTTCGCGCCGCTCGGATCGATACCGGCTTCCTCGACCGCCATGGCGATAGCCTTGTGGCGACGGAGCCGAGCGAAATCGCGATCGACACCGCAGCCGCCGTGCTTTCAAGAAATACCGATGATGATCCCTGGGCCGCGCTTGCCGGATTCCGCATCGCCGGCGCGGATGACAATCGAGTGCGCATCCGTATCGGCGATCACCTCTTCTGGGGGCAATCACGTCGGAAGCCTGAGGCAAATATCGTCACGATTGGTGAAACGACCGTGCTTTTCGACGCCGGCAATACCTGGCCGATCAGCCTGCCCGTCGCAAGCGAAATCGAGGCGAGCCAGGGTGCGGGCGATGGCGCGATCCTTTCGCCGATGCCCGGCCTCGTGATTTCGGTGGATGTCGCCGAAGGCGATCATGTCGCCAAGGGGGAGCGTCTGCTGACGGTCGAAGCGATGAAAATGGAGCATTCGCTGCGCGCGCCTTTTGACGGCATTATCGGAAAACTGCAGGTTTCCACCGGCGCCAGGGTCTCGGAGAACCAGCTGGTCGTCACCGTCACGAAGGAGCAGGATTGATGGCCGGCCGCTATTTCGACGAATGGACGCTCGGCGACCGCATCGCCCACGAGATCCGCCGCACGGTCACCGAGACCGACAACCTGCTGTTTACGACGCTTTCCCACAATCCGCAGCCGCTGCATCTCGATGCCGATTATGCGGCCGGCACCGAATTCGGCCGGATCGTCGTCAACGGCACCTTCACCTTTGCGCTCACCGTCGGTCTTTCGGTCGGCGACACCACGCTCGGCACGCTCGTCGCCAATCTCGGTTACGACAAGGTGACGATGCCGAAGCCGGTCTTCATCGGCGACACGCTGCGGGTGGAAACGGAGGTGACGGAACTGCGCCGCTCGAACTCCCGCCCCGACGCCGGCATCGTCACCTTCCGGCACATCACCCTGAACCAGCGCAGCGAGATCGTCTGCCAGTGCCTGCGCACCGTCATGCTGAAGGTAAAGCCGTCATGAGACTTCGCTCGCTGCTCTTCGTGCCCGGCGATCGGCCGGAGCGTTTCGAGAAAGCACTCGCCTCGGGCGCCGATGCCGTCATTCTCGATCTCGAAGATTCGGTTGCACCCGCCAACAAGCCACGCGCCCGCCAGGCCGTCCAAGAATTCGTCCTGCGCCAGACTGGCGAAACCAATCTCCTGATCCGCATCAATCCCCTCGCCTCCCCGGAGTTCGAAAACGACCTTGCCGCTCTGAGTGGCCTCCATCCTTTCGCGATCATGCTGCCGAAGGCCGAGGGGGCGGCTTCGGTGCTGAAGCTCGCAGGCTCACTTGCACCTGAAATCCCCATCTTGCCGATCGCAACCGAAACGCCGTCGGCGATCTTCGAGATCGGCAGCTACCGGGACGTCGCGGCCAGCCTCTGCGGCCTTACCTGGGGTGCTGAGGATCTGCCTGCCGCGATCGGGGCTGCGACCGCGCGACGGACGGATGGCCGTTACACGCCGCCTTACGAGCTTGCCCGCTCGCTGACGCTATTTGCCGCCCATGCCGCCGCCGTTCCGGCCATCGACACCGTCTATCCCGATTTCCACGATCATAGCGGTCTCAGGGCCTATGTCGGCCGCGCGCGGCGCGACGGCTTTTCCGGCATGATGGCCATCCATCCGAGCCAGGTCGAAACGATCAACCACGCTTTCACGCCTGACGCTTCCGAGATCGCCTGGGCGGAGAAAGTCGCCGCCGCTTTTGCCGCCAGGCCGGACGCAGGCGTCATCCAGCTTGAGGGGCGCATGCTGGATATGCCGCACCTCAAGCTTGCCCTCCGGCTCCTGAACGCCGTCGGACGTTAGACAACCGCTCCGGCGGGCCTGGAACGATGCCAGCTCAATCGTAGGGGGAATAACATTGCCTGCGCGGTCCCCTGGAGGGCTGAAAGCTATTGTCATAGGCTGAATACGACCGGTACCGGCGCGCGCACCAAGCATAGTGTCTCCCGTCATATTCATTCGAATATTCCTCCGATGGCGGAGGAGCATCGGGCGGTGGCGGCATGACAACGGTTGGGAGCCCCGGAGGGCCGGGAATCAACGGGATGGGGGGCGGAACTTGCGCCATGGCAACCGATTGCGCTGCCAGAAACAGCGAGACCGTGGCGAACACCAGTAAATAATTCATCGGAAACTCCTCATGTTGCGGTGCATCTCTGAAAGGTGCCCGCCTGACGTCAACGGCTGAACTTCAGATCCGGCTTGTCGCCGTCCCAGCCCTGAAGCCCTCCGGGAACCGAGCGGAATCGAAGACAGTGCGTACCCATCTTGCCGGATATGCACATCGCATCGTCCTTGACCGTCCAGGTGACGGGGAGCGCAAAGGGCATCGGACCGCGAATGCTTCCGGTGCCGTCCTTCTCCAGGGTGACTTTGAGTGCCTTGCCATCCGGCGCCAGTGCCGACCAGGGAATTCCATCGGCGAGGATTGCGGCCGCCTTCTCGGACGGCAGGAACTGTTCCTGTGCTGGGAATGCCGGGCTCGCCGCGAGTGCTGCCATCACCGCCCCTGCAAGCCGTAGATATGTCTTCATGTCGATGTCCTTTCTGCTGGTTTTTGAAATGCCACAGCCGCCATGCCGCGCGTGATAGATGACCGCCGCCTGGCTGCTATTGAGAGACCGCCGCGCCCTTATCGCTCCAGCTCGGCGGCAGACCGAGCTGACCGGCGACCGCCCCTTTGATGCCGGGCGCGGGTCCGAAGGCCTTGCAGGCGTCGTCTTTCGGATCGCTGTCGAACGACGCCTTGATCTTCTGCATCAGCCGGATGGACGATGTTGCCTTGAACGGATCCTGACCCTTGATCAGCATGCGGCTGAAATCGGCGCCGAATGCCGATGACAGGGAATAAGCATCCCCGACCGAGGATATCCGTGCCTTCGTCGTCAGCATGTTCGCGCCGCGCGACCAGATCATCGCCGCCTGCTGCGTACCGTCCTGTCCGACCGCCTCGGCTTCCGCCGACAAGCCGCCGAGACCGATCGGAATCCTCGGGATTGGAACCATTGCCACCGAAGCGCCGAGTGTGGCGACGGTGGAGGTCGCGGCAACAGCACGGTTCGTGGCGACGATGTCGGTGACGGTCGCATGGACGACGAGATCCGCCGGCTGGTTTGGACCCACGACCTTGAAACGGTCGCTGAGACCCCTGCACAGCGCCCGGTCGATCGCATTGGTCAGGAGTGCCAGGTCTTTCGGTTCGAAAGAACCGCCGCCGGCATTCTCGACCCTCGTCGGAGCGATGCGCACCGTTTGCGCGGCAAGAACCGCCGGCGAATTCACCCGCAATTTTGCGTTGGTCAGAGAACCGCCCGAGACCGCCATTCCCGCATAGGAGCCAAGCGAGCTGCCCTGCTGCAGGGGTACGTTCGTGCAGGAAGAGAGCAAGGCGAGGAGGACGGCGCAAACGGCCGCCTGCGTCGGCATTTTCACGGGTTGAATGTTGGAAGCCATCGGCGAATCTTCTGAACCGGGATCATCGATTCAGCTTTTAGAGAGGCCAGCGTTAATGGCGGTAAAGCCAGTGTAAAGTTGGGTAAAATATAGAAATATAACGGCCGCGGGCAGCATTTGACCGGCACCGCCGCGGATAGAGCAATTCCGTTTTTCTTCGAATCATGGAATTGCTCTATCTCTTTGTTTTCACGCAATTCCGGGCGCAAAACCGCTGCACACTTTTGCTGGAATTGCTCTAGCCGGGCGGCCGATCAGCCCGACTTCGCCACTCGCTTCGAGGCGACAGGCTCTTCTTGGGTGAGGTAACCGGCGCCGACGGCGACATAGAGATCCACATAGTCCTTGGCAACCTGCTGCACGGTAGCGGCAAGGCTTGCCTGAGCATCGGAGACCGACCGCTGGGCGTCGAGGACATCGAGCAACGACGAGGCGCCGTCCTTGTAGCTTGCGGTCGACAGTGCCAGGGATTCCTCCGCCGTCTGCACCTGCCTGCGCAACGGCGCCAGTGTCTGCGTGTCGCGGCGAACTGCCGACAGCGCGTTTTCCACCTCTTCGACCCCGTTCAGCACCGCCGCTTTCCAGGCGAGATACTGCGCCCTCGCATCCGATTTCTCGATATCGACATTCGCGCGCAATTTGCCGCCGTCGAAGATCGGCAGGTTGAGCGTCGGTCCGAAGGACCAGCTGGTGAGGCTCGAGCCGCCGGCACCCGAGGATTTGACCCAGCTCGGCGAGATCGAACCGGAGAGCGAGATCGACGGATAAAGCTGGGCTTCGGCAGCACCGATATCGGCGACGGCCGCCGCCAGCTCGCGTTCGGCCTTTCTTATATCAGGACGGTTGCGGATGAGATCGGCCGGAATGCCGGCGCGAATATCGCCGCGGAAAACCGGCTGACCGGCGCTTTTCTGCAGCTCGTCCATCAACGAGGCCGCCGGCATCCCGAGCAGCGTGGCAATGTGATGGGCCGATTCGGTGAAGCTCTGTTCGAGGCCGGGAATGTCGGACTTTGTCGACTGCACCAGGCCCTCGGCCTGAACGACGTCGAGGCGGGAGGCCGCACCTGCCTTGAGCTGCAGCTGCGTGAGTTCGTAAGTTTGCTGGCGGGATTTCAGGCTCGCCCGTGCAAGCGCGATGCGCTCCTGGTAATAGCGGGCGTCGATATAACTCTCGACCAGGTCTTTCAGGAAGGTGAGCTTTGCATTGTCGGCCGTCGCATAGGCGGCTCCCAGCGAGGCGATGGCACTCTCCTTGGAGCGACGGTACTGGCCGAAGATGTCGAGCAGCCAGGAAAGGCTGGCCTCACCGCCTGTGGTATTCGTGGTGCCGACCGTCGTGCGCAGCCGCCCCTTTTCACCGGATACCGTGTGCGATGCGTCGACACTGAGGCTCGGCAGACTGCCGGCGCCGGCAACCGTGACATTGGCGGCAGCCGAATTGATGCTCTCGAGCGCCTGCAGCACATCGAGGTTTTCGCTGAGGCCATGGGCCACCAGGCCGTCGAGCCGCTTGTCGCGATAGGCCTTCCACCACTCAGCCGTCACGACATTGCCGTTGCTTTTGGTGGTACCCTCTTCGAATTTGGCGGGAAGCGGCATCTCAGGGGGAACGTGATCCGGACCGCTGACGCAGCCTGCGAGCAGCAGCGTGAAGGCGGATGCGGCGTAGCGGAGGGATGATAGTCTGGTGCGGAGCGACGGACTCACTGGCAAGCTTTCTGAACCGGGATCGGAGATCCAGGCTTAGCGAGGCCAGCGTTAATGGCGGTAAAGAAACTGTAAAGTTAGGTAAAATCCCGGGATGCTTGATCATCAACCGAACCATAGGGCGTCGGCCGTCTCGGAAGTTCCAGCGTGATCGCCAGGCCTCCGGCGTCAGGCAACGACGCATGCGCACGCCCGCCATGGCGCTCGATGGCCTGCCGGGTGATGGCAAGACCCAGGCCGTATCCGCCTCTTGGCACCGCCTCTTTCCCGCGTGAGAACGGCTGGAAGATGCGTTCGAGTTCGTCGCGCCTCACGCCTGGCCCCCGATCGGTGACGCAGATTTTGAGGCGCTCGGCCGCCGCCTCGCAAGACACGGATATGTGCGAATGTTCGGCCGTGTATTTGACGGCGTTGCGCACGACGTTTTCGAGTGCCCGGTAGAGCAGCTCGCCTTCGACCTCGGCGCGGAAGCTGCCGTCGACGCTTGTCGTGATCGACACATCTCGTGCCTGGGCTTCGAATGCGGCGTCGCCAAGGATTTCATTCAGCAGTTCGATGACATCCAGGGCCTGGGTCTTCAGCGGCAGGCCGGAGCCGGCGGTGAGCCTGGCAAGGGTCAGAACTTCGCCGACCAGCGCGTCGAGCCGTTCAACCTCCCGGTCCATTCGGTCCAGCATGGCGCCGAGTTTGGCCGGGCTCTGCCGAAGAACGCCGACGGCAGCCTGCAGGCGGGACAGGGGCGAACGCAATTCATGGGAGACATCATGGAACAGCCGCTGCTGCGCATCCTGAAGCTCCTGAAGCCGCGCGGCGGTGGAATCGAAGTCATGCGCCAGCGCAGTGACTTCATCCTTTCGGCCGGCCATCTGGTCGCCGATACGGAAGTCGAAGCGGCCATGGGCGAGCGCGCTCAGGCCGTCGCGCAAATGCACGACGGGTCGAATGAGATAGCGGGCGAGTGCTGCGGCAGCGACCGTACTCGAAACGAAAATCGAAAGCCAAGGCACCAGCAGCGCCAGGTTATCCACCACGTTGAGAAGGAAGTTCGCTTCCGGCGCCACGGAGATCCGGTAGCAAATTCCGTCCTTCAGAATGGACTTCGTCTCTGCCCTACCTTCGTCTTCGCACGCAGGCGACCCCATGGTTTTCGAAAGCGTCAGGCCCAGCGGCACCGTATCTTCACTTGAGCGGATGAAGCGCTCTGCGGCGTCCTCCCCATCCCTTGCGAGGACGTTCGCAGTCAGCTTCAGAATGATCGCTCGCTCCTGGTATTCCCGATCGCGGCCAGGCGGCGGGATCTGAAAGAGGTTGACGATCACGATTATAACAGTGAGCGTCGTTGCAAGCGTCAACCAGATCGTCGCGAAGAATTTCCAGAAAAGCCTAGGCATGGTCAGTCCACGAGAAGTTGATAGCCCTGGCCGCGAACGGACTGGATCCAGGATTGCCCGTCCTCCCTCAGTCCGAGCTTCTGGCGCACGCTGCTGATATGGACGTCGATACGGCGATCGAACGGGGTCAGCGGCTTGCCGAAGGCCCGTTTCGAAATGTCCTGCTTCGACACGAGCTGGCCGGCGCTGCGGGCAAGCACTTCGAGCAGGCTGAACTCGGTGCCGGTCAGCTCCAGGCTTTCTCCGCGCCATTCGGCGATCCTGCTGCCCGGATGGAGCACGAGCTGCCCCGCCCTGATCGTGTCGGTCGACGCGCCGGCTGCCGGCTGCCCCGCCCGGCGCAGGATGGCGCGCAGCCGCGCCGCCAGTTCGCCCGGCGAGCATGGCTTCGGCACATAGTCGTCGGCACCGAGATTGAGGCCCGATATCCTGTCCACGTCATCGCCCCTTGCGGTCAGCATCAGCACCGGAACCTGGCTGAGCTTCCTGATCCTCTGCAGAACCTCGATCCCGTTCATCCGAGGCATCATGATGTCGAGCACGATGATATCGACCGTATTGCCGGCAGCAGCGGCAATGGCAGCGCGACCGTCCGTATCCGTTACGACGTCATATCCCTCTTCAACGAGATATTCCTGCAGAAGCGTCGTCAGCTCGGCATCGTCGTCGATGAGGAGAACCTTGTTCATTCACTTCGTCCGTCATTAATTCGATGAAGCCATACAGCACAAACACCGTCGCGTGAGCGAGTTTTACCTATCTTAACACTAACTTGACCGCACTTAACGTTCGCCCCGTTACTTATCCTGCCATGACATGGACGCGCGGCGAGGCCGGTTGCGCGCATGAGTGGCAATCATCCGCCAAGTTGGCGCGGATCGGGAAAGGGCAGCGATGCCTTTGACCACAAGGAGTGCATCGTTGAGAAAACCATCTGGAATATTCGCCACCGCTCTTATTGCGGTAGCGCTTCTGCTGCCGCTGCGCAGTGCCGTGGCGGATCAAGCCGCCGCCGCCGCCCTGACCGTCTCGCTGGCGGCGCCGGCTGAGCGGGACTGGCCGGAAACCGTTCCGGCAAGCGGCTGGCTAAAACCCTGGCAGGAAGCCATCATCGCCTCCGAGACGAGCGGACTTCGCATCACCGAAATCCTGGCCGATGTCGGCTCCGTGGTTAAGAAGGGGCAGACCCTCGTCCTGATGTCGCAGGACAGTGTGCAGGCCGATCTTCGCAAGCAGGAGGCGGCCGTCGTGACCGCGAAGGCAAACCTCACAAAGGCAAAGGCCAATGCCGATCGCGCTCGCCAGCTTCAACCCTCCGGCGCCCTCTCGGACGAGAAGATCGTCGAATATCTTGCCGACGAACAGACCGCGGCGGCAAGTCTCCAATCCGAAGAGGCAGCGCTCGACAGCCAGAAGATCAAGCTCGACCAGACAACCGTCACGGCCGTCGATGACGGTCTGATAACCTCGCGCTCGGCCGAGCTCGGCGCCGTCGTTTCCTCCGGCAGCGAATTGTTTCGCATGGTCCGCCAGCAGCGGGTCGAATGGCAGGCCGAGGTTTCCGCCCGCTACCTCTCGCGCATTTCGGAAGGATTGCGCGTCGACATCGACGGGCCGGACGGACGCCGCATTCAGGGCAAGGTGAGGCTCGTCGGACCTTCGATCGACACCAATACGAGCCGGGCGATCGTCTATGTCACCCTTCCCCAGGACGTTCAGCCGCGCACCGGTCTTTATGTCACCGGCACCGTCGAACTCAGGACCACGCCAGCGCTGACGGTTCCCGAGACCGCGATCGTTTTCCGTGACGGGATCAACTACGTCTTTGCGGTCGGCGAGGACAAGCGGGTAAAACGGGTGCGGGTCGAGACCGGGCGCCGCAATGACGGCGAAGTCGAGATCATCTCGGGCATTGATAAATCGGCGAGAGTGGTGACGTCGGGCGGAGCGTTTCTGTCGGACAACGATCTCGTGAAAGTCGCGGGAGAAGGCTGATGAACTTTTCCGCATTTTCAATCCGCAATCCCGTACCGGCGATCCTGCTCTTTGCGATGCTTGCCGTCGGCGGCCTGCTGGCCTTCAAGCATCTGGCGGTGCAGAACTTCCCTGATATGGATCTTCCGACCATCAAAGTGACTGCGACGCTCGACGGCGCCGCACCTTCGCAGCTGGAAACCGAGGTCGCCCGCACGATCGAGGACAATCTTGCCTCGCTGAGCTATCTCGACCACATCACGACAACGATTACCGACGGCTCGGTGTCGATCAGCGTCTCCTTCAAACTGGAGAAGGACAGCGAGACCGCCTTGAACGAAGTCCGCAATGCCGTGGACAGCGCAAAGTCCGATCTGCCGGCGCAGATGCAGACGCCAAGCGTCAGCAAAGTCACCGTGCAGAATTCGGCGCTGGTCACCTATGCTGTCCGGTCTTCCGTCCTCAACGAAACCGAGCTCTCCTGGTTCATCGACAACGATCTGACCAAGGCGCTGCTCTCGGTGCCGGGCGTTGGACAGGTCAATCGTATCGGTGGTGTCGATCGCGAGGTTCACGTCGACCTCGATCCGACGACGATGGCCGCATTCGGCGTCACGGCGACCACTGTGTCGGCGCAGTTGAAATCGGTTCAGGCCGATACCTCAGGTGGCCTCGGAGAGATTGGCGGCACCCGTCAGACCTTGCGCACGCTCGGCGCCGTTGCCTCGGTCGACGCGCTGAAGGAACTGCGAATTCCCCTGGCCAACGGGCAGCAGGTTCGCCTCGACGACGTCGCATCCGTCACCGACAGCTTCGCGGAGCGATCTTCGATGGCCTATCTCGACGGCAAACCGGTGGTGGCGGTCGAGATCAAGCGCTCGAACGGCTTTTCGGACAGTGGTGTCGCCGCGGACGTCGACAAGGCAATGAAGGAGTTTGCGGCCAAGCATTCCAACGTGCAGATCGAGGAGGCCTACAGCACGATCGGGCCGATCCTCGACAATTACGACGGTTCGATGCACATGCTGTACGAAGGCGCGATCCTGGCGATCGTCGTCGTCTGGCTCTTCCTTCGGGACTGGCGTGCGACGATCCTGTCGGCCGTGGCGCTGCCATTGTCCGTCATACCGACCTTCCTCGTCATGTACCTGGCCGGATTCAGCCTTAATATCGTCACCCTGCTTGCGCTGTCGCTCGTCGTCGGCATCCTCGTCGACGACGCCATCGTCGAAGTCGAGAACATCGCCCGCCATTTGCAGATGGGCAAGCGGCCGATCGACGCCGCTCTGGAGGCGGCCGACGAGATCGGGCTCGCCGTCATCGCCACCACCTTCACCCTGGTCGCCGTCTTCCTGCCGACGGCCTTCATGAGCGGCATACCGGGGCTCATCTTCCGCCAGTTCGGTATCACCGCCGCCGTTGCCGTCCTCGTTTCGCTCGTTGTCGCACGCCTGCTGACGCCGATGATGGCCGCCTATTTCATGAAGGCCCATCCGAAAGAGGAAAAGGACGGCCGCATCATGCGCGCCTATATGGCAATCGTGAAAGCCGCCATGAACCACAGGAAGACCACGGTGGCCGTGACCGCCGTCGTCGTCGCGCTTTCGCTGGCCACGATCCCGCTCCTGAAATCCGGCTTCCTGCCCGCTTCCGACGACGCGCGGGCCCAGATCACGCTCACCATGCAGCCGGGCGCCACCATCGAGCAGACAGACGCCACGACAAGGCAGGCCGCCGATATCGTCGGCAAGCTCCAGGACGTGACGCATGTCTTTTCCGCGGTCGGTTCCGCATCCTCGGGCGGCGGCCCAGATTCCAGCACCTCGAGCAGCGTCGGATCCGCGACCATCGTCGCCGTGCTCCCACCCATCGGCGAGCGCGACCGCAAACAGTCGGAAATCGAAAACGACATCCGGCAGGCTCTCTCGGTCCTTCCCGGTGTGCGGATCGCCGTTGGCGGCGGCGGCAACGGCACGAAGCTCGAGATCACCCTTGCCAGTGACGACGCCAACGCGCTCGACAGCGCCGGCACGGCGCTTGAAGAACAGCTGCGCACGCTTCAGGGCATCGGCGCGGTGACATCGACCGCGGCCAGGCAGGCGCCGGAGATCCAGATCACGCCCGATTTCGCCCGCGCAGCAGCGCTCGGGGTGACGTCGAGCGCCATCGCCGAGGCCGTGCGCGTGGCGACGGATGGAGAATATTCCGCCGATTTGCCAAAGCTCAACCTGCCGCAGCGCCAGGTTCCCATCGTCGTCCGCTTCAGCCCCGAGACGCGCACCAAACTCGACGACATCAAGAACATGCGGGTGTCTGGGACGAACGGCAATGTCGATCTCGGGTCGATTGCCGATATCCGGATCGGCGGCAGCCCGTCGGAAATTGACCGCATCGATCGTATGCGCAATGTCACTCTTTCAGTCGAGCTCAACGGCCGCATCCTGGGCGACGTCAACCGCGAGGCGCAGGCGCTGCCGGCGCTTCAGCATCTGCCATCGGGCGTCACCCTTGTCGAACAGGGAGAACTCCAGCGCAGTTCGGAGCTGTTCCAGAGCTTTGGTCTGGCGATGGCAATCGGGGTTTTCTGCATCTACGCGATCCTCGTTCTGCTCTTCCACGACTTCCTGCAGCCCCTCACGCTTCTGATGGCTCTGCCGCTCTCGCTCGGCGGCGCGCTGGTGCCGCTGGTGGTGACCGGAACCAGCTTCTCGATGGCGGCCGTCATCGGGCTGCTCATGCTCATGGGCGTGGTGACGAAGAATTCGATCCTTCTGATCGAATACGCGATCATGTCGCGCCGCCAGGGCATGCCCCGGTTCGATGCTCTTGTGGATGCATGCCACAAACGCGCGCGACCGATCATCATGACCACCATTGCCATGGCATCCGGTATGCTGCCGGTGGCCCTCAGCCTGACAGGCGGCGATTCCAGCTTCCGGCAGCCGATGGCGATCGTGGTGATCGGCGGGGTGATGATGTCGACGCTGCTCAGCCTCGTCGTCATCCCTGTCATCTTCACCTTCGTCGACGACTTGAACGAGGCGCTCAGGCGCCTCGTTCACCGGACCGGCCCGGAAACCGCCGAGGCCGAACCGCATCCATCCAACGATCACACGACGATCACCTTCAAGCCTGAGCTTTCGAAGCGGGGGCAAGGTCAGAGATGACTGCTCTCGCCGGGTTATTGGCCAGAAGGTCCCGCGCCCGATAAGGGCGACGCCTGGCGATCGTCAACCTCTTCGGTCGAGTTCCTCTCCCCCGGAACGAGACCGCGGGACGTAATGCCCCCGCAGGCGGCATCGTGCCGCCTGCGCGTCCTGCACCGTGTGGAAAGTCCAGGCATGCATCGCGTTGGTGGCAACTGCCCTCGTTTGAATCTTTACCAAACTTTACACTTCCTTAACCGCGCTTAACATCCCAACAGCTATTAGAGTTCGACCTCAGCTCAATCCGGAGTGTCGTGTGTCCAAGGCACATCGAAATATTCTGCGTTGCCGCTTCGCGGAGCGGAAAGTCATACTTGCCGAGGCTTCGCGATGCATTCTCAAGTTTAAATCAAGTTATGAGTATTGTTATACTTTCTTGAGCGCACTCTTTATTATGGTAATTCAGTTTTATATTTCAAATCATTACGGCACAGCGCCTCATTTCTTGAGACTTAGGAGCAAATCAGACCGTATGGAAAACGCTCGAAAAGAGCGTGATGCTCTGTCGGAAGACATTTCAATTGGTGGAACGGGGTGATTGATGACATGCTCCGGATTAGATCGAGTTCAATACCCTTTTGGACGCCAGCACTCCCTGGCTATGGCGATCGCGGTGACCGGTGGGCTGCTGATGTCGATGCTGCTCAGCCTCATCGTCATCCCTGTCATTTTCACACACGTCGACGACCTGAACGAGCCGGAAACCGCCGACACGGAAGCGCATTCATCCAACGATTACAAGACGATCACCTTCAAGCCCGAACCTTCCAAGGGAGGGCAAGGCCAGCGATGGCTGCTTTGGCGCGCACTGCGGCAGAGAAGATGGGCGGCGTTGCAATGGCAAGAGGGTCGCAACCCGATACGGGCGATTCCTGCCGACCTCAGTGACAACCTCTTCGGTCGAGTTCCTCTCCCCGGAACAAGGCCGCGGGACGTATTCCCCCCGCAGGCGGCGTCAGCCGCCTGCGCGTCCTGCCGTCGTTGACCCGGCTTTCGGGATCGCCGGGTCGCGGGCGAATTGAAAACCACCGCCATCCCTGAAAATCGCCAGGTCTAACGACCATGCTTGGCACGCCAGGTGGCAAAATCCTCGATATTGCCCGGCTGTGTTGCCGGATAGAGGCCGATGATCGACTGACCGGCCAGCACCCGTTCTGTGACGAAATCCTCGTAAGCCGTCATTTCCACCGCCTCATCGGCAATCTCGTCGGCCAATTCGGCCGGAATGACGATCACCGCTTCATCGTCGCCTACCATGATATCGCCGGGCCACACCGCCACATCGCCGCAGCCGATCGGCACATTGATGTCGAGCGCTTGATGCAGCGTCAGATTGGTCGGCGCCGACGGGCGGTTGTGATAGGCGGGGATCGACAGTCCGGCAATTTCCGGGCTGTCGCGAAACCCGCCATCGGTGACGACGCCTGCCACGCCCCGCACCATCAGCCGCGTCACCAGAATAGAGCCGGCGGATGCGGCGCGCGGATTTTTGCGGCTGTCCATCACCAGCACCGCCCCGGCCGGGCAGCTTTCGACGCAGGCGCGCTGCGGATGCTCCGGATTGCGGAAAACCTCGAGCTTGTTCAGGTCTTCGCGCGCCGGAATGTAACGCAGCGTATAGGCCGGGCCGACCATGTTCCGGCCCTTACCGGCGACCGGCTGCACATCCTGAATGGTCTGGTTGCGCAGGCCGCGCTTGAACAGCGCGGTGCTGATGGTGGCAACGCTGACTTTCATGAGTTTGTCGCGCGTGGTGTCCGAAAGTGTCGTCATGCCTGCATGTCCTCCTGGAAAATGTCTGGCTAGAAAATATCCGGTTCCCCTGCCGCCGGGCCAAATTCCGGCAGCAGATAGTCGAAATCGCAGCCCTTGTCGGCCTGGCTGACATGCGACGCGTACATCCAACCGTAGCCACGACCGAAACGGTCGGCGGGCTTCACCCAGGCGGCACGGCGCCGCGCCAGTTCGACTTCGTCGACCAGCATGTCCAGCCGGCGGTTGGGAATGTCGATCCTGACGATGTCCCCATTCTGCAAAAGGGCGAGCGGGCCGCCGACATGGGCTTCGGGCGCCACATGCAGCACGCAGGCGCCGTAGCTGGTGCCGCTCATGCGCGCATCCGAGAGCCGCAGCATGTCGCGATGCCCTTGTTTCAGCAGTGCCTTGGGCATCGGCAGCATGCCCCATTCCGGCATGCCGGGACCGCCGAGTGGCCCGGCATTGCGCAGCACCATCACGTGATCGGGCGTCACATCAAGCGCCTCGTCCTCGACTGCCGCCTTCATGTCGGGATAGCTGTCGAAAACCAGGGCGGGACCTTGATGGACATGGAAGCGCGGGTCGCAGGCCACCGGCTTGATCACCGCGCCATCGGGCGCCAGATTGCCCTTGAGCACGGCCAGGGATCCCTCCGGGTAGATCGGGTTGGAAAGCGGCCGGATCACATCGTCATTATAGACCTTCGCGTCGGCCAGCGCCGCGCCCAGGGTTTCGCCCGAAACCGTCATGGCGCTGAGATCCAGCCGCTCCCTGATCTGCGACATCAGCGCCACGAGGCCGCCGGCATAGTAGAAGTCTTCCATCAGATAGGTCTTTCCGGAAGGGCGGATATTGGCCACGACAGGCGTGGTGCGGCCGAGCGCGTCCAGATCATCCAGCGTCAGCGCGACCCCTGCCCTGCGCGCCATCGCCAGCAGATGGATGACCGCATTGGTCGAACAGCCGGTCGCCATGGCGACCGTCGCCGCATTGCGCACCGCCGCCGGCGTCACGATCCGGTCCGGCGTCAGATCTTCCCAGACCATGTCGACGATCCGGCGTCCTGACTGGGCCGACATGCGGATATGATTGGCATCGGGCGCGGGAATGGATGATACCCCCGTCAGCGTCAGACCCATCGCATCGGCAATCGCGGTCATGGTCGAGGCCGTGCCCATCGTCATGCAATGGCCGTAGGAACGGGCAATGCCGGCCTCGATGCCGGCCCATTGTTTATCGGATATCGTTCCGGCGCGCCGTTCGTCCCAATATTTCCAGGCATCCGATCCCGATCCAAGCTGCTGGCCGGCATAATTGCCGCGCAGCATCGGCCCCGCCGGCAGGTAGATCATCGGCACCCCGGCGCTGAGCGCCCCCATGATGAGGCCCGGCGTGGTCTTGTCGCATCCGCCCATCAACACCACGCCGTCGACCGGGTGGGCCCGGATCTGCTCTTCGGTCTCCATCGCCAGAAGGTTGCGATAGAGCATGGTCGTGGGCTTCATGAAATTCTCTGACAGCGCCAGCGCCGGCATTTCCACCGGAAAGCCGCCGGCCTGGAGCACGCCGCGCTTCACGTCTTCGACGCGATGCTTGAAATGGGCGTGGCAGGGATTGAGATCCGACCAGGTCGACAGGATGCCGATCAGCGGCTTGCCGGCCCAATCGCCGGCGTCGTAGCCCATCTGCATCAGGCGCGAGCGATGGCCGAAGCCGCGCAGGTCTTCGGATGCGAACCAGCGCGCCGATCGCAGGTCTTCCCGTGTCTTCGTCACTTTCAAAGACATGCCGACATGCCTCCATCCACGTAAACTATGTGACCGTTGACATAGCTTGAAGCGTCCGAAGCGAGAAAGATACAGGCGCCCGTCAATTCCTCAAGCCTGCCCCAGCGGCCGGCCGGCGTGCGCCGTTCGATCCAGCTCGAAAACTCCGCATCGGCGACGAGCGCGGCATTGAGCGGGGTATCGAAATAGCCGGGGGCTATGGCATTGACCGCCAGTCCATAACGCGCCCACTCGGTCGCCATGCCTTTGGTGAGATTGCCAAGCGCACCCTTGCTTGCGGTATAGGGCGCAATTCCCGGCCGGGCGAGCGCCGTCTGGATCGAAGCGATGTTGATGATCTTGCCGCGCCCGCGCTTGATCATGTGGCGGGAGACGGCTTGCCCGACATTGAAGGCGCTGGAGACGTTCGTGCGCATCAGCAGCTCGAACATCTCGGGGTCGAACTCCTCCAGGGGCGCGCGATGCTGCATGCCGGCATTGTTGACCAGAATATCGATCGGCCCGCTGGCTTGCTCGAATGCGTCGATGGCGGCACGCACGGCCTTGGCGTCGGTCGCATCGAACAAAAGTGTCCGCGGCGGCGTGCCGGCACCGCCCAGGCCCTCGGCTGCAGCGGCGAGCTTTCCAGCATCACGGCCATTGAGGACGATTTCGGCGCCTGCCGCAGCAAGGCCCTGAGCCAGGCTGAAGCCGATGCCCTGGCTCGATCCGGTGATAAGCGCCCTTTTGCCGGACAGATCGAACAGTTCAATACCCTTTGGCACGGCAGCACTCCTCATGACAGCGGCGTCATCGCTTCGAAATCGGGCAAGGCGCCGCTCGCATAGCCGACGGCCCCGAGCGAAGCGATGGCGATCCGGCCGTCGCGGATCGACAGCAGCGGTCCATCGGGACCCTGCTCGTAGAGATCGGGATGAGCCGCGGCAAAGCGCGCCTTCTCTGCCTGCGGCGCGCCCTGCATGCCGGCGACATAGTGATGACCGTTGCGCTCGACATGGGAGAGGCCAAGCAAGGACACCAGCGCCAGATCCTGCTGCACGGCAAGCCCGGCCTGGCAGGTCAGATCCTCGCCCGAGAGGAACAGTCCCGGCACCGCTCCGGTTCTGATGCGGATCGCTTTCATGAGCGAGCGATAAATGCCCTTGCAGGTTTTCGAGGAGACGCCGGTGTAACCGAGCCCGCGGGCGGGGGCGAAGGCCTCGTCGCCGTCGTCGCTCTCATCGATCAGGAAGGGCAATTGCGCCGCGAGAGCCCCGAGCGGCGTTTCCATGGTGATCGCGCGTGAGAACGGCTGTTCGACAAAGGCGATGGCCGCGCGCAGCCTGGCGAGCTGTGGCATGGCCTCGATCCGCTCCAGCAAGGCGGCAAGCTGTTCGGCAGAGCCGAACTGTTCGTTGCCGTCGACCGTCACCCGATAGTCGGGCACCCTCTCCAGCACGGCGGCGATCCGCAGCAGGCGGTCGATATCGGCCTCGATAGCGCCCGAAAGCTTGATCTTGAACCAGTGATTGCCATAGCGCCTGATCACCGCCTCGAGGCTTTCCGGCAGGCCGTCGTGCACAGGATGGACGATATCGCCCTCTGTGATCGGGTCGAGAAGCCCGATCGTATGCCGCGCCGAGATCGCGCCGGCAGGGCGAAGATCGGCCAGCACCGCCGAGGCGGCGTCCGCGTCGATATCGCCGGGCAGCATCGGGCCGCCGATGCCGACGAGATTGCCTCGCACCGCCTCGAAGAAGGAAAGTCCCGCAAGGCGGCAATAGGCATCGAGCGCGGCGCGGGCGATCAGCGACGGGCCGAAACCGGCGGCCAGCGGATTTCCAGGCAGGCGCCGCACCGCTTCCATCTCGTTCAGGCGGGCTGCGGCAAACAATGTCGTCGGCTGAGACGGTTCGAGCGAGGCAGCGGCAGCCGCACGGATCGAGGTGCGCAACTGATCGACATTTTGCGCCGGCGTCAGCGCCGGATCCTTGTCGAACCATTTCGGCACCATCAATTCGGCGGCGCCGCCGATGGCGGTTCGCCCCTTTTCGTCCTCGACGCGGACCCCGAGGAAGGCTTGCGGCGCCTTTTCAAGGGTGGCCGCGCCAAAGCGGAACGGCAGACGCAGGCTGATATCGCGCTCGAAGGCGTCGATCTCGATGATCTTGATGCGTGGGGCAGTCACGGAACCTCCAATACTTCTGTCCACCGTCACGCCATCCGGTCGAGCATGGCGCGGGTCACTTCATGCCGGAGCGGTTCGCGGCGAAGCAGCCGGCCGATCTCGTCCACCATGGTCTGTCCCTGCGCGAAATGCGCCTCTTCAGTATGGCCGGCAGCATGCGGTGAAATGGTGACATTGGCCAGGGCCGGATCGCGGAACGGGCTATCCGGAGGCAGCGGCTCGTCGTCAAAGACGTCGAGCGCCGCCTCGATACGGCCGGAGCGGATCGCGGCGAGCAGCGCTGCCTCGTCGACCAGCTGCGAGCGCGCCGTATTGATGAAGAGTGTGCCGGGGCGCAGCAGCGCCAGTTCGTGGGCACCGATCATCCGGCGCGTTTCGGGCAGGACAGGCGCATGCAGGGAAATCACGTCGCTTTGCACGAGCATATCGTTCAGCCCGGCGCTGACAACGCCGAGGGCTGCGGCCTCGCTCTCATCCAGGAACGGATCGACGACCAACACGCGGCAACCGAAGGGAACGAGCAGGCGCATCACCGCCCGCCCGACATAGCCGGCGCCGACGATGCCGACCGTTCTGGCGCCCAGCAATCTCTGCGGCACGGCGGCGCGAACGTCGAGCCATTCACCACCATTGCGCAAGTGATGATGCAGCCGATGAATGCCGCGCATGGCGAGCAGCGCTTCGGCGACGACGAATTCGGCAACCGAGGCGGCAATTTTCGAGGCGGCATGGGTCACGCGAAGGCCATCGTCGAACAGACGCGCCGGGACCAGTGTGCGGACACTGCCTGCCGAATGAGCGACAAGGGCGAGCTGCGGATGGCGGGCGCGCACGGCGGGGTCGAAGGGCGGTGTGCCCCATCCGGTGAGGCATGCGGTGGCGCCTTGCAGCAGGTAGTCGACATCGCCGGCGTCGATTGTGGCGCCGGCCGGCCAGCGCACCGCGCCAAGGGCGTTCAATTGGGTTATCGCCGCATCGTCCAGCATCATCCGGCGGGTCTTTTCGGTCAGCAATACGGCAATGACGGGAGCCTGTTCGTTCATGGTTCTACTCTTTCGCTGCGGCGACCAGGCGCCTGAGATGGGCGAGATCGGCGCGGACCTTGTCGAGCGCCTGTTGCCGGGGAACCCGGTATTGCGAATGCACCGACAACACACCGGTAAATCCTGTCGTCACCATATGCGGAACGATGTCGCTCCACGGCACCATGCCTTCGTCGAGCCCGTACCAGTCCGAATGCCATGCGCGCTGGCCGTGGGCTCCGTAAGTGCCGGGGAACCAACCGCTGTTCTTGACGCCCATGCAGCAGAACCACGGATCAAGAATGTCGAGGGTCAGACGCCAGTCTTCGCTTCCCTCGCGAATGATCTGATTGGCCGGATCGACATAAGCGCCGATCCTGACGGGATCTCGCCCGGCCAGCAATTGCACCGCCAGCGCGCCCGAGCTGTGCAGGGTCCCGCCGTGGAGCTGGATGGTCAGCGTGACGGCGAAGCGTTCGGCCAGGCGCTCGAAGCCGTCGAGATCACGCCGCGCCTCATCGAGCTGAACCTGCCAGCGCCGCAACGGGTCGTAACGCCAGAAGCCAAGCCTGATCTGGCCGATGCCGGCCTCGCCGCAACAGCCGAGAAGCCGGGATGCGGCATCGTCGGGCCGTGTGGAATCGATGGTCGCCATCGGAGCACGCACCCCGGCTGCGGCAAAGAGTTTTACGGCCTTGACGATCTCGTCCGGCCTGTCTGGGGAAACGGCATGGCCATCTCGAATGAGAAGATCGGCACAATCGAATCCCAGGCCGGCAGTGATCTCGGCCGCCCTCTCGAGCGGCAGGCCCTCCAGGGTCTTGGTGAAATAGGCGATATCCATGGATCAGATCCCAGAGAGAAAGGCGCTGTTCATGAGCGGGCGATACAAAGCTCGCTGCGGCGGCCGAATGCATCGCGGGCGCAGACCGCATACCGCACGCCCTCCGGCGGCGACATATGCAGGAATGCGGTCGAGATCAGCGGCGCGGGACTGACCTTTTCAAACGTCCCGCCATCGGCGCTGGCCAGGACATCGTAGAAGATGGCAGGGCCGGCATCGCCGGCAGCCCAGAACAGCATGCGCTCCTCCCGGCCGCCGAGACCGAGGTAGCGTTCGACGACAAGGCCGGTCGGTGCAGCCGGGGCCGCGCTGGTGTCGGGAACGACAAGCACCTGCGTCAGTGACGGCAGCGGCACATCGAGATCGACACTGATCCGGCCGTCGTCGCAGGCGACGACGCTGACTGGATGCAGCAAGGCGGGCTCCTGTGCCCGGCGCAGCTCGGCAAACTGCGCTTCATCAGGTGCCGGCGGCGCGCCGACCGGCTCGAAGGGGCCGCGCGGGTTGCTTTCGTCGCGCTGGGCTTCCCAGACCTCCATCGGATTGGTGAATTCCTCGTCGATGCGCAGCAGGCAAAGCGCATGGCGGCCAAGAACCAGGCCGCTCACCTCGAGGCGGACGGCGGTCCGGCCCGAACGGTTGATGGCATCGACACTGTGGATGAGGCTGATGGAAACACCGCCGCCCGGCAGCCGTGTCGGCAGGATCGCCAGGCCATCCTGGTCGGGAGCAAGCGGCGGTTCGGCCGTCACCTTGCAGACGGTATCGCCAAGCGTTGCGAGCAGTTCCATCGATGTCAGGCCGGGCTTCTTGATGATGTCGAAGGGCGGCGCCCGATCGACATCCGTCACCACAGTGCTGAGATCGGTCTTGTGCTCCCATTGCGCCTTGGTGAAATTGCGCGGGCCGAAATAGGCAAAGATGGTGCGCTGGCTCCAGCCGCCGATAAAGGCATGGTCATTGCTGAGGAAGGTGAAATTCGCCGCTTTCGGGGCGATGATGCGGCGGTCGTGCTGTTCGATGATGCGGGCGATGATCCCGGCGTAATAGGCTTTGCCGTGCCAGCTATGATGATCGCTCCAGCCGAGCTGCGGATCGCATTCGTCGTTGATCACGGGCAGGCCCGCGAGACGCGGGTGATTCTCCTTGAGATAATCGACGACGAGAAGCGTGCGGTCGACGATGCCGTTGGTTTTCGGGGTCAGATCTTCCTTGCTGCCATTGACGCCCTTTTCGTGGATCGAGATGTAGTCGAGGCGCGGCGGGCCGTTGCCGGTCAGGCAGCTCGTGCCGCTGTCGCAATGCGCCATCAGGGCGCGAAAGATCGGCGAGAGCGTGCGGGCGGTGCCAGGCCCGCCCATCGGCAGGCTGGGATCGACGGCATCGAGGCCGGCGACGCAGGCGTCGTAGTAATTGGTGTAACCCTTGATCCCATAGGTCCACCAGCCGGAGTCGGCCTCGTTCGTCGTTTCGAAATACCATGTTCGCAATTCGTCCATGCCGTAACGTGCGCCATAGCGATCTGCCGTCACCGTCACGAGATCGCGCCAGCGCTTGACCTGATCCATATCCTCATAGTCGGTGAACACACCCGACGGGTTGCCCATCAGCTCGAAGAACGGCTTCAGGCGGTGTTCGATCATCACGTCGAGCGCGCGGTCGAGCAGGGACCAGTCGTAGCCGGCCCCGCCCTTTGCGCTCAGCAGATTGTAGAGATAATGCACACGCAGGAACTTGATGCCCTCATTCGGCAGGCCGCCGATATAGGCGAGCATCTGGCGCATCTCGGGCTCGAGCAGCAGCTCGGCCGGCGAAAAGCCGGTGCCGCGCCAGAACCGGTTGAACGGGCGCACCGCTTCACCGGCATCAATATTTATTCGCGTACGTTCACGCATGGGTCGTCTCTCCTTGGGCGGAAATTTGGCGGCGCGCCGCAAAGCCGGCACACGGGGCCAGGAGCCGGATTATTTGAACTTGTCGCGCATCGCATCGATGCCGGGGATGGTTTTGGTCAGATGCTGATGGGCGGGGTCGAAGCGCTGGATCAGACCTCGGCGATGCTTGCCGACCAGGATGGTGAAGATATAGCCGCGATGCCCCGGAGAGGTGACCGTCGGGTGGTAACCCCGGTCGACCAGGACAGTGTCGCCGTTGCGGGTCATCAGGATCTTGACCGGGCCGTCCTCGTCATAGGTGATCTGACTGCCGAAGCCGGTCTCCGGCTGGAAGCGGTAGTGATAGAGTTCTTCGTGCCGGGTCTCGACATCGCCGTCCTCGGTATCGTGCTTGTGAGGGGGATAGCCGGACCAGCAGCCTTCGCCGGCATAGAGTTCGCTCACCAGCAGGTTGCCGCAGCGTCCGTTCTGTCGTTGGCCGAGCAGATGGACGATCCGCCGCTGGCTGTGCGTGTCAGACGAACCGACATTGACCGCATCGACCTCATCCGGCGTCACCCGAAACGGGGCGTAGCGGGTGTCGCAGAGACCGCCGGCGATGGCGACCTCTGCCGGCGCGCCACGAGCCGATATCCGGACATTGACGCCGACGGGCGCGTAAACCGAGTCCGCATCGCCTCCCCAGATATCGGCTCGCCGGCCCACGGCTTCGAACATGATGCCATCCACCTCGATATCCACCTGACCCGATAGCACGACGTAGAGGCTTTCGTGCGCGGGCAGCCGCCGGATGTCCTGCTTGTTGGAGGCAAGCGTGACGAGATCGAAGTAGATGAGATCGAGCGTCGCGGAGGAGGTATCCACGATGGGACGCTGCTCGGAGCGTGGAATGAATTCAGGCATCAATTGAACTCCGGAACGGTACGGTCGGCGAAAGGATTAAGCGACAGGGATTCGGCGTGGTGACAGGCCACGGCGTGCCCATCGGCGGTGACGGTGCGCAAGCCCGGCACCTCCTGCTTGCAAAGGCCGGTGGCGTAGCGGCAGCGCGGATGAAATGCGCAGCCGGGCGGCGGATGAGCGGGGTCGGCAACCTCGCCCGCCAGCCGGATGCGTTGACCGTGGCGGCGCATCCTCGGATCGGCGATCGGCACCGCCGAGAGCAGCGCTTCGGTGTAGGGGTGGAGCGGGCGCGAGAAGATCTGTTCCGTCGGCGCCTTTTCGACGACCCGGCCGACATACATGACGGCAATATTGTCCGAGATGTGCCGGACGACCGAGAGGTCGTGGGCGACGAAGAGATAGGTCAGTCCGAACTGCTCCTGCAGATCCTGCAGCAGGTTGATGGTTTGCGCCTGGACGCTGACATCGAGCGCCGAGACGGCCTCATCGGCAATCACCAGGCGCGGATTGGACGCCAGCGCCCGGGCGATGCCGATGCGCTGGCGTTCACCGCCGGAGAAAGCATGGGGATAGCGGTGCATATATTCCGGCCGCAGGCCGACGCTCTGCATCAACTCGGCGACCCGATGTTCGAGTTCACGCCCCTTGGCGATGCCGTTGACAGCAAGCACCTCGCCGATGATGTCGATGACGGGCAGGCGCGGATTGAGCGAGGATTGCGGATCCTGAAACACGATGCGCAGGTCGCGATGGATTTCGTCGAGGGCGGAACCGGACAGCGTGGCGAGATCGACCGTGCCACCGCTGCGGCTACGATAGCGGATTTCGCCGCTCGTCGGCTGATAGATGCGCAGGACCGTGCGGGCAAGCGTCGACTTGCCGCAGCCGGACTCGCCGACAATCCCCAGTGTTTCGCCATCCTCGACGCGAAGCGAAACGCCGTCGACCGCCTTGACGTGGCCGACCACACGCCGGAATGCGCCCTTGCGAATGGGGAAATGCATCCTGAGATCATTCAGTTCGAGCAGAGGGCTTCGTTGGATCATGGGATCGGCCATCATCGTCCTCCTTCGTAAAGCAGACAGCTGGCGACATGCCGGTCGCCGATGGCGACGGGCTGCGGATCCCATTGGTCGCAAAGGCCGGCCCTCGCCTCTTTGCATCGAGGATGAAAGCTGCAGCCCTGGGGTCGGTTGAAACGCGAGGGCACCATGCCGTCGATAATCGCCAGCCGTTCGCTGGGTTGTCCATGCATGCGCGGCACCGATTGCAGCAGCGCCTTGGTGTAGGGGTGGGCCGGAGCGTGGAAGATCGTGTCGACATCGCCTGCCTCCACGACCCGTCCGACATACATGACGACGACTTCATCGGCGATTTCGGCCACCACGCCGAGATCATGGGTCACGAACAGCACCGAGAGCCCGAATTCGGCCTGCAGCGAGGCAAGCAGATCGAGGATATTGGCCTGGGTGGTCACATCGAGCGCCGTCGTCGGCTCGTCGGCGATCAAGAGCTTGGGGCGGCAGGCGAGCGCGAGCGCGATGCAGACGCGCTGGCGCATGCCGCCGGAAAACTGGAAGGCATAGCTTTCCATACGCTCGGCCGGCCTGGGAATGCCGACCAGAGCCAATGTCTCGATGGCATGCTCGCGCGCCTCCTTCTTTCCCATCTTCAGATGCAGGCGGATCACTTCCACCATCTGGTTGCCGATCGTATGAACGGGGGAAAGGGCCGCCATCGGCTCCTGGCTGATCAGGCCGATCTGGGCACCGCGGATCGCCCGCATATCGCGGCCGCGCGGATCGAACGCCGCCAGGTCGACGGAGGGTGCTGCGGGATCCGGCCGGTAGCGGATTGCTCCCGAGACGATCCGCCCTCCGCGCGGAACCTGGTTGAGAATCGAGCGGCCGGTAATGCTCTTGCCCGAACCGGATTCGCCGACGACGCAGACCGTCTTGCCGCGCGGAATGGAAAAGGAGACGCCGTCGACCGCCCTGATCGTGCCCGCACCGCTGAAGAAATGGGTCCTGAGATCGTCGACCTCGATCAGCGGGTCGCGAGCACCGTGCCGATCGCCGGTGGCGGCGAAATTGGGATCAGTATTCATAGGGATCTGCAGCATCGCGTAATCCATCACCGAGGAAATTGAGGGCGAGCACGGTGACGATCACCGCAAGACCGGGAAGAAACAGCCAGGGCGCGCTCGTGACCGCGAGAATGTTCTGCGCCTCCTGAAGGAGCACGCCCCAGCTCACGACAGGCGGGCGCAATCCGATGCCGAGGAAGGAGAGCGCAGTTTCCGCGAGGATCATCGTCGGGATGGCGAGCGTCACCGAGGCGATGATGTGGCTCATGAAGGACGGCACCATATGCCGCCAGATGATGCGCATCTGCGAACAGCCATCGAGACGTGCGGCAATCACGAAATCCTCCGTCTTCAGCGACAGGAAGCGCCCGCGCACCACCCGTGCCAGATCGGTCCAGCCGATCAGCGACAGGATGACCGTGATCCAGAGATAGACCAGGATCGGATCGGCACTGATCGGAACGGCAGCCGCAAGGCCCATCCACAGCGGGATGGTCGGGATGGAATTGATGAGTTCGATGGAGCGCTGGATCACATCGTCGACCCAGCCGCCGTAGAGCCCCGAGATGCCGCCCAGGATGATGCCGAGGATGAGACTGATTGCGACCCCGATCAGTCCGACGGACATCGAAACGCGGGTGCCGTGGACCGTCCGGCTGAAGACATCGCGACCCAGCCGGTCGGCGCCGAACAGGTAGAAGGGTTTGCCCATCTCGGTCGGGCCGATCAAGTGCCGGTCCAGATTAAACAGGCCCCAGAGCCGATAGGGTTCGCCTTTCACGAAGAAGCCGATGGGAATGACGACGGCCGGATCGGCCACGTAATTGCGGCTGAGCGCGATCGGATCGACCTTCATCGAATAACCGTTGACATAGAGGGGATGAAACTGCCCCGCCGCGTCGTGGCCGGCGAATCTGATCTGCTGCGGCGGCGCATAGGTGTAGCGGGAATCATAGGTCTGCGATGAAACCGGAGCGAGAACCTCGGCAAACAGGGCGACCATGTAGATCAAGAAGATGACGACGCCAGCGGCCAGCGCCAGCCGATGGCGACAGAAGCGCCGCCAAATGAGCTTCCACTGCCCGGCGACCGCGTCGGAATTCTGGATCAGTTCAGGTGATAGCGCGATGGCTTGATCGGTCATATCTCTCGTCCTTCAGCCGTTGCGAATGCGTGGATCGAGCCAGGCAAGCAGCAGGTCCGAGATCAGCGTGCCGATCAGCGTCAGCATGCTCATCAGCAGGATGAAGGTGCCGGCCAGATACATGTCCTGGGCAAACAGGGCGTTGAGCAGCAGCGGCCCGGTGATCGGCAGGCTGAGAACGATGGAGACCACCACCGAGCCGGAGACGAGGTGCGGCAGCACCCAGCCGACGGTCGAGACGAACGGGTTGAGCGCCACCCGCACCGGATATTTCAACAGCAGCCGGATTTCGCTCAAACCGCGGGCCCGGGCCATGTCGACATAAGGCTTGTTGAGCTCGTCGAGCAGGTTGGCGCGCATGATGCGGATCAGCGCTGCGGTGGCGCCAGTGCCGAGAACGACGACCGGGATCCACATATGCGAAATGAGATCGCCGAGCTTGGCCCAGCTCCAGACGGCGTTGATATAGGCGGGCGAAAACAGCCCGCCGGTACTTTGGCCGAAATACTGTGCCGAAACATACATCAGCACCAGCGCCAGCAGGAAGTTCGGGATGGCAAGGCCGAGAAAGCCGAAGAAGGTGGCGACGTAATCGCCCGCCGAATATTGCCGCACGGCCGAATAGATGCCGATTGGAAAGGCGACCGCCCAGACAAACAGCAGCGTGGTGACCGATACCACCATCGTCAGGCCCATGCGGGCCCAGATCAGCTCGCTGACCGGCTTGTTCCAATCGAGGGACTGGCCGAAATCGCCGCGCAGCAGGATGCCGCTGATCCATTTCCAGTATTGGACCGCCCAGGGCTGATCGAGGCCATAGCGTTCGCGCAGGCCGGCGATGACACCGGGATCGATCGTTTCGTTCTGGGAGGCCAGACGCGCGGTCATCGCGGTCAGGAAGTCGCCGGGCGGCAACTGGATGATGATGAAGGTCACGACTGAGATCGCGAACATCATCGGGATCATATAAAGCAGACGTCTGATGATGAAGCCGGCCATGGTCAAGCTCCTTCAATCGGCGATCGCCGCCGGATGATTGGGACTGGGCTGGTATTGCTGGGACGGCACCCGGAGACGCCATCCCTGTCGGTCGCGCGCCGTTACTGCTGGTAGTAGAAGGTCTCCGGCTTTGCCGGTCCTGGCGTCATGTAGAACGATGTGCTGGGGATGACCTTCGGGACATTGCGCATATTGGTCTTGACGATGCCGACGCGGTCCGGCTCCAGGTTGGTGCCGATGACGTAGAATTCGTCACGGGTGATCGCCAGCAGTTCCTTCATCGCCGCCAGCTGCTTTTCGAGCGTCGGCGCTTCCTGTACCTGCCGGTAGAGATCCATCTGCTTCTTGGCAGCGGGGCTCGGCTCCTCAGCGTTCGGATCCTTGGGGTTCTGGTAGTAGAGGCCCCAGGCCGTCGCGAAGCTCGATTCATATTCGTGCGGAAAGTACCATTTGGGGTCGAGCAGGCCGAGGAAGTCGTAGCCGCCGCCGCCAACCCATCCCAGGCCGTCATTTTCATTGTTCTGCAGCCGGGAGAAGATCAGCGAACGTTCGGCCGGGCGGGGCTGCATGTCGATGCCGACGGCCCGCCAGTAGCGCTGGATCATCTCGAGCGCGTCCACCTGGATCGGGCTTCCGGTCAAAGCGTCGATCGCAAAGGTAATCCGCTTGCCGTCCTGGCCGAGGCGATAGCCTTCGGCGTCATGTTTGGTCAGGCCCGCCTTGTCGAGATATTGATTGGCGAGATCGACATTATATTCCAGATACTGCGTCGCCATCTTTTCGTCGTAGAGCGCGGTGCCTTCACGCGGCGCTGCCTGATAGGGTTTAGCCTGTCCGGCATAGATCAGCTGGTTGAGCTCTTCGCGGTTGATGGCATAGCTGAGGCCGATGCGGAAATCCTTGTTGGAGAAGACGGCGCGCAAGGCCGGATTCTTGTGCGTCTGGTTGAGGGTGATCAGCAGGGCGTTCGACCACGCCGGCCGGGCGATAAACAGGCCGTAGCCGCCCTTCTCCTGGTTCTGCACGATCACGGTTCGGGCGTCGGTCGTCTCGATGAAGCGATTCTGCATGTCGATTTCGCCGCTGATCGCCTTCAGGATGATTGCCTGGGTATCCTGCATCACATCGATGGTGATCCGATCGAAGTAAGGCAGCTGGTTTCCTGCCGTATCCACCTTGGCATAATATGGATTGCGTTCGGCAACGACCTGCGTGGTCCCGTTATAGGGCGCGGTCAGCACCCAGGCATCGAGTGTCGGGCGGCCGAGATCGCGCCAGCGGCCGGGAAAGCCGATCTTGTTGTTGAAGAGCTGGACCCAGTCGGTTGCGCCGGCTGCTTTCACCAGGGCGTCGATACCGTCGGGATTGAAATCCTTGTGGAATTGCTTGAGGTAGTGCGCCGGTGCGGCTGCCAGAATATCGGAGCCGCGCACAGTGGCCATGTTCATCAGGAACAGGCCGTTCGGTGCGGCAAACTTGAAGACGACCTTGTCGTCGGCGAGCTTTTCGACCTTGACGGTCTCCCCGCCTGCGGTCAGCCAGTCGGGCGCTGCAGGCGTGATCTTGGTGTTGCGCAGCACGTTCTCGTTCCACCACACCAGATCGTCGGCGGTGAAGGGCTCGCCGTCCGACCAGCGCGTGCCTTCGCGCAAGGTGAAGGTATATTCGGTGGCATTGGCATTGACCTCGACGCTTTTGGCGATATCGGGGATCACCTCGGTCCATTCCGGGTTCCAGCGGACCAGTCTCGTATAGCCGATCGAACGCTCGATCTCGCTGTCGCCACCGCCAAAGGTGGCCGTGCGCCAGGTGCCGCCATAGGTACCGACCGATTCAAGCGGCGTGAGCACCAGCGGCTCCTTGGGCAGCCGTTTTTCCACAGGCGGCAGCTTGCCGGCATCGACCAGCGCCTTCAGTTCCGGCGATTCTTCAAAGCCGAATGCGGCGCCGGCCCAGCCGGCGCCAATGAGGATCGCCGCGGCAACGGTCGAGACAACCTGCTGTCTTAAGATTCTGACGTGTTGCATTCTTTCCTCCCAATATTCCGCTCTAGGTTATCGTTAACGTATTCTCCTCTTCTCGAACGTTATCGTTACCGTACAATCTTGTCAAAGAGATTCTCCCTGCCTTGCATTGAGCCGGAGTTGCCTTGGCTTTCCGGGAAATTATGCTAGTTATCGTTATCGTAAGTTTCTAACCCCTCCGAGAGACAGTCCCGTTGAGCCGCCCTAAAGAGCCAGAATCCAAAATAACCATCGCCGATGTTGCCCGCGCCGCAGGAGTGTCGCCGATGACGGTGTCGCGCGTGCTCAATGACCAGGGCGGAGCCAGTGCGGAGACCAGTCAACGGATTATTCTGGCGGCGAGCGAACTCAACTACCGGCCCAATCCCTTTGCGCGCGGATTGCGGTCCGATCGATCGAAGGCCATCGGCCTTCTCGTTCCCGACATCACCAATCCGTTTTTTCCCGAAGTCATCCGGGGAGCCGAGGATGCCGCGAGCGCTGCCGGCTACAACCTGCTTCTGTCCAATGTCGTCGAGAACAGCAAGCGGGAGGAAGAGCTCATCGAAACGCTGCTCAGGCATCGGGTCGACGGGATCATCGTCTGCAGCCCGCGACTGCCCGATGCCGCCTTGCATAAGGCGCTTGCGCCCCACCGGGCCGTGGTGCTCATCAACCGCGAGGCGCCCAACGAGGTCGCCGGGACGATCGTCACCGACTACGAGACAGGAGCATCGCGCGCCATCGACCATCTGGTCGAGCGCGGACGCCGCAAGATCGCGATCATCGCCGGGCCGCGCAGTTCGTTTGGCGGCAAGAGCCGTCTTGTCGGAATTCGCAAGACGCTGGCGGCCCACGGGCTGAAGGCGCAAGGCATCGTCTATTGCGATCCCACCGCCGCCGGCGGCCAGACGGCGGCCGCGCAATTGCTGGCGGAAGCGCCCGGCATCGATGCGCTTGTCTGCTACAACGATCTTAATGCGATCGGCGCCATGAAGGCCTGCCGGGCCGCCGGCATTTCGATCCCCGGGCAGATTGCCCTGATCGGTTTCGACGACATTCCGACGGCCGAACTGCTGTCTCCGGCGCTCACCACCTTGCGGGTGCAGAAGCGGGAAATGGGGGAGGAAGCTGTGCGTCTGCTGCTCAGCCGCATCGCCACCAGAAACCGCCAGCACGGCATCGTCATCGTGCCGGAGCTCATCATCCGTGAAACGACCTGAACGCCCCGGAGCATGATGCCGAAACGTGTGAGCGGTCTTCGGACGACATCATGCTCCAATCTTAAAGTTTGGAACGGGAGGAATATCCGATGGATATCGACAATCTGCAGTCACTGGCCCTGCCTGAGGAGAAGAAGGCCTGGTTCGTTCACGACCGGTTCGGCATGTTCGTGCATTGGGGGCTGTACGCGCTGCCGGCACGCCATGAATGGGTCAAGAGCCGCGAAGAACTGAACGACGCCGACTACCAGAAATATTTCGATCACTTCGATCCCGATCTCTACGACCCACGCGAATGGGCGAGGCGCGCAAAAGCCGCCGGCATGAAATATGTGGTGCTGACCACCAAGCACCATGAAGGCTTCTGCCTCTGGGATACCCAGGCCACCGACTTCAAGGTGACCAACACGCCTTATGGGAAAGATCTGTTGCGCCCCTTCGTCGACGCCTTCCGCGCCGAGGGCCTGAGGATCGGCTTCTACTATTCGCTGATCGACTGGCATCATCCCGACTTTACGGTCGATCCGCGCCACCCGCAGCGCAATCATCCGGATGCGCTGAAAATCAACGAAGGCCGGGATATCAGCCGCTATGCCGCCTTCATGCGCGAGCAGGTGCGCGAGTTGCTGACCGAGTTCGGCCAGATCGACATCATGTGGTTCGATTTCAGCTATCCGCAGTGGAAGCTCGGCGAACTGGTTGGAAAGGGCCATCAGGATTGGGAAAGCGAGAAACTCGTGCGCCTGGTGCGCGAACTCGCCCCTGATATCATCATCAACAACCGGCTCGATCTCGCCGGCCTGCAGCCCGATATCGTCACGCCGGAGCAATATATGCCGCGGGCCCGGCCGCTACGCGACGGCAAGCGCGTCGTCTGGGAAGCGTGCCACACGCTCAGCGGCTCCTGGGGTTATCACCGCGACGAGGACACCTGGAAAAGCACGGAGCAACTGGTGCAGATGCTGGTCGGCACCGTGGCCATGGGCGGCAATCTGCTGATGAATGTCGGGCCGACGCCGCGCGGCACGCTCGACCACCGCGCGATAGCTGCCCTTGCCGCTTATGAGGAATGGATGGCGCTGCACGAGCGCAGCATTGTCGGCTGCAGCCAGTCCGACTTCACCGCGCCGGCCGATTGCCGCCTGACCCAGAATGGCGATCGTCTCTATATCCACCTCTTCAACTGGCCCTATCGCCATCTGCATTTCGATGCGCTGGCGGGCAAGATCGAATATGCGCAATTCCTGCATGATGGCAGCGAGGTCACCTGGCTGCGCCCGTCCGCCAATACGTTATGGGCAAACACCCAGTTCCCCGTCGGCGAGGATCAACTGACATTCGTCCTGCAGGTGCGCCGGCCTCAGATCGTGGTCCCGGTCATCGAAGTCAAGCTCAAGGCAGGGAGTGCCCCAGGCGTCCAGGATTAGAAGGTGGTGACCAGCTTGCCTGAGCGGACATATACCCGCTCAGGAGAATGGCTCGGCCGGTCCCGCCGCCGGATGCCGACAACGGGCTCAGGGATTGGCTGCGGTAGTCTCCACGAAGAACTGGTTGAGCTGCTTCATTTCAAGCGCATGAGCGCGCTTTCTAAGAGCGACGGCCTGTTTGAGCGTCTCAAGCTCATCCGTTATGTCAATGAGATGAGCCTCGGCGACGAGCATCTCGGCTTCGATCCTTCCCTGCTCTCTCAATTGCCAGGCATCTCGGATGCGGAATTGAACGATGATCGTGCCGAAAAGCGCCGCGAGCGCCGAGCTCATCATAGGAAGCCATTGGGGAACGGCCGTGCCATAGGCCGAAAACAACGAAGAGAGGCCGCTCAGAACGATGATCCCCATTGTGAGAAAATTCCAGAGATACTGGTTGACCCTGGAGGATCGCGCATACCAGTTTCGATGCGTCCGCAGGTCACGCAAAGCCTGCCTTTTGATCTCCACCGTATCCGATGGAAGCATCCTTTCCGCTCTCTCTCGAGCAAACTCCCGTCTTGCTGCCAAAATCACGTTGATGACAACGATGGTTATCCCGAAGGTAATCATGAACCAGGAGATGTAGCTCAAGGGAATTTGGTCGAGGATGACGTTCGGAGGAAATTCCGGCTCAAAAACCTCAATTAAAGCGCCAAGCGATATCAAGAATACAGATAAAACAACAACCGCTATAGAAAGCATCCCTAATATATTTCTATATCGTGATGGCAATGGCATTTGCTGCTGCAAAGCAGGGTCATCGTCCCTCTTCCTGAACAAATCCATCACCCTATCCTCGGGGTTGGAGGTTTGACCACAGTCAAACTTGCAACACACGAAAAATCAAGTAACGTTTACTAATGATACTTGATTAGGCGATCGCCGGCGGCTCTATCGCTTGCTTCAGGATATGCTGATTGCCACCGGCCGGTCGAGATCGCGAGCGATATAATCCTGGATCTGGCGGACGATCTGCCCGGCGTGAGCGATCGCCAGCTGATCGGCCCGTTCGGCGTCGCCGGCCTCGATCGCGGCGATCATCTCCTCATGTTCGTCGACATATTGGCGCGGCAGGCGGTCGTCGAAGGTCGAATAATACAAGCGAAGAATGCGCCGGCCCTCGTCGAGCAGCCTGGCGAAGAAGGCCGTATAATAGGAATTGCCGGCCAGTTCGGCGATCGCCACGTGAAATTCGCGGTTCGCCTCGATCATCGCATAGGCGTCGCGCGCGGCAACGGCATCGGCGAAGTCCCTCTGATGCGACCGGATCACTTTCATGACTTCGGGGTTACGCCGCTGGGCGGCGCCGCGCGTCGTGACCCGGTACATCAGCGTCAACGCCTCGAAATAGGTGGGCAGGCTGGCGAAATCGATCGTCGCGACGATCGTGTTCCTGTTCGGCAGGGTCGTGACCAGCCCATCGGCGGCGAGCCGCAACAGCGCCTCGCGAATGGGAGTCCTCGACATCCCGAACCGTTCAGACAGCCGCACTTCATCGAGCGGACTGCCGGGCTCCAGCGCCATCGACAGGATTTCCCGGCGCAGCGTGATATAGACGCTCTGCGTGCCGGAACCGCGCACCCGCACATTCTCCGCCTCGTTCTGCATCCGCGCCTCCGCTGTCATGAGAGCCTTGTATTGCGTTTCGGCCGATTCCCGCAACGGCAGTCTTCCGCCTGCAAATTTCAGGATCGTGCCGGATTGAATCTTGTCGACAGTTTGTATATAACGCAATCAAATTCAAGGAGGTCGATCGATGACAACAGGATGGAAGGGCGTATTTCCCGCCGTAACGACACAATTCAACGAAGATCTTTCCGTGGATCTGGCTGCGACCCAACGCGTCCAGGACGCGCTGGTGAACGACGGCGTCAACGGGCTGATCGTGATGGGCACCTGTGGCGAGAATAATTCGCTCGATCCCGATGAGAAGCGTACGATCCTGAAAGCCGCCGTCGAGGTCGTCAATGGCCGCGTTCCCGTTGTGACAGGCGTCTCCGAATTCGACACGCGCCGCGCCGTCGCCTATGCCCGCGACGCCGAAAAACTCGGCGCCGACGGCCTGATGCTGCTGCCGGCCATGGTCTATGTGCCGAAGCCGGAAGAGCTGATCGCGCATTTCCGCACCGTCGCCGAGGCGACCTCGCTGCCGATCATGCTCTACAACAACCCGCCGGCCTACCGCGTCAATATCGGCGCCGATGTGCTGAAGGTGCTTGCCGACGTGCCGAATATCAAGGCGGTCAAGGAAAGCGCGCCGGATCCGCGCCGTTTCACCGATCTCATCAATGAATTCGGCGATCGTTTCGACATCTTCGCCGGCCTCGACGACGTTGCGCTCGAAGGCCTGATGCTCGGCGCCAAGGGCTGGGTCTCCGGCCTCACCAGCGCCTTCCCGGAGGAATCCGTGCAGCTGGTGGCTGCCGCCGAACGCGGCGACTGGGAAGAAGCCCGCAAGATCTATCGCTGGTTCATGCCGCTCCTGCATCTCGATGCCGAACATGATCTCGTGCAGTCGATCAAACTCGCCGAGCAGATCATGGGCCGCGGCTCCGAGCGTGTCCGCCTGCCGCGCCTGCCGCTTTCTGGCGCCCGCCGCGCTGAAGTTACTGCGATGGTGGAGAAGGCCGCGGCCACGCGCCCCTCGAAGATCCGCCAGGCTGCCTGAGACAACGGGGCCGGCAAACGCCGACAAGCGGTTGCCGGTCTTTCCATTCTCGCTACTTTTCGGGCGAGAGCCCGTTGTCGCCCGGCCGCGGCAGACCTTCTGGCTTTCGTTCCTATCTCGTGTTCTTGGAGTTTCCGGAACGGATCAGGCTGTTTCGGCTGACGAGCGACGGTATCTGGAAAATATGCTCGGCAGCTGTGCGGCCTTCTATTCTGGAAATGAGGGTTCGCGTTGCGATCTGACCGAGTTCCCTGCCCGACTGGTCGATGCTTGCGAGGTTGACGAGACCGAGGGCTGCCGTAGACGAGTTGTCGTATCCGATGACGGCGAGATCTTCGGGCACGCGCACACCCAATTCCATCGCCAGGCTCAGAAGGGTGATCGCGTCGAGATCGCTCCAGCAGAATACGGCGCGCGGCCTGTCTTTCCGCGATAGGAATTTTCGCATCGCCTCTTCCCGCTTTGGCGAAGCAATGGGAATTTTACCGATCGCTGGCGAGGAGCCGAGCCCGCCACGCTGCATGGCCCGGCGGAACCCGATCTCACGCTGGCGCACGACGGAGACCGCGTGCCCTTGGCGCTCGCCAAGGCTCAGCATTTCGACGTCGCGATAGCCGCAGGCCAGAAGCGCTTCCACGGCGATCTCCGCACCGCGCTGATCGTCTGCATTGACGGTATCGAAAGCCGTGGCGCTGGCATCGTGGTAACCGACCGCGACGATCGGTATCTGGACTGCGAATTTAGCGAGGATCTCCGAGGGCAACCGCGGCGCAACGAGGATAAGGCCATCCATCTTGTAGTCGATCATCGACTCGATCAACGACGTTTCCAGTTGCACACGCGCATCGCTGACGCCGATCATCGCCTGATAGTGCGAGGGCGCCAGCACCCCGTTGACGCCGGCAATCACCTCCGGAAGAAAGGGATTGCGGATGTCGATCAGGAGCACACCGATGGTGAAACTCCGGCCGCGCAGCCCGCGCGCCGCCCGCGAGGGGCGATATGCGAGGGCCTCGATGGCATCCATCACCCTTGCGCGCAGTGCGTCACTGACGCCGTAGGCATTTCGCATCACCTTGGAAACCGCTGCGACCGATACGCCTGCATGAGCTGCTACGGTCCGGATCGTCACGCGATCGTTTCGTTGCGGCTTTTGTTTTTCTTCGACTGACATGAAATCTCTGACTTGCGGCTGCGGGCCGCCAACATCGCCCGCAGAACCACCATGACAGACTGGCAACGAAAATTCTATTGCGCTTCCGAAGAAAATGTAGAACGTTATATGGAGAACGTTCTACAACTCGTCGGGAGGACTTGATGAACTTTCAGCCGGCAGCCATCAGCGGCAACCTCGTTTTGCGTGCCTGGTCCGGGGATATGATCGCGCCACTATCGGATAGCGGTCAGGGAACGGCCGCAAGCTTCGTCTCCAAGACTTTTGAACATGATGGCGCCAAGCTTCCCGTCGAGCTCTTTATCTCCGCACTTGGCCTCTACCGCTGCTTCATCAACGGCGTTCGCGTCGGCGACGACCTGTTGACACCCGGCTGGACCAACTACGACGATCGCCTTGCCTATCAGCGATATGATGTCTCGAATCTGCTCAAGCCGGGCCAGAACCGCATCGAAATCTGGCTTGCCGACGGATGGTATCGGTCGCCTTTGATGTGGGGCGCCCAGGCGATCCCGAATTGCTGGGGCAACAGGATCGGCGCCATCGCCGATCTGCTCGGACCGGATGGCGACCTTCTTTCCACCGACACCACATGGCGAAGCGGTCTTCTGCCGATCCTGAAGTCCGGGATCTACTTCGGCGAAATCTATGATGCCCGCCAGGAAAATTACGCCGAGACCCATGGCACCGAGAAGCTGGACTTCGACAGGGCGCTGCTTGTCGCGCATGAAACGGCTGCAGTGCGCGAGTTGCGGCCACTCACCCCGGTTGACAGCTGGACCGACGATAACGGCAGGACCGTCTACGATTTCGGCCAGAATGTCGGCGGCTATGCCAGATATACGGTCCGCGGAACCGCCGGTGCCGAAATTCGGGTGGAGCATTCGGAGGTTCTCGGCCCCGACCGTCATTTCGACAATCGCAACTATCGCACGGCGGCCGCCCATACCGTCTACACGCTACGTGGCGACGGCGACGAAACCTACGCGCCGCATTTCACCTTCCATGGTTTCCGTTATGCCCGGGTGACCATCACAGGCGTCGCAAAGATCCTGTCGATCGCATCCGTCCCGATCTCGTCGGTCCCCGATCCGGCCGGCGGTTTCACGTCGGGCAATGCGCTGGTCAATCGCCTCGTCGAGAATACCATCTGGTCGCAGCGCGCCAATTTCGTCGAAGTACCCACCGATTGCCCGCAGCGCGACGAACGTTTGGGCTGGACGGGCGACGCCCAGGTATTTGCCGCAACCGCTTGCTGGCTGAGCGACAGCCAATCCTTCCTGAGGAAATATCTGCGCGACGTGATGGCCGACCAGCGCGAGGACGGCGCCGTCTCACACTTTTCGCCGGATCCGACACGTCTGCATCCGGCCGATTTCCCGGGCTATGCCGGCTCGACCGGCTGGGGCGACGCGATTGTCGTCATCCCCTGGGTACTCTATACCCATTACGGCGACCGGGCAGTCCTGGCGGAATGCCTGGATTCGATGGTGCGTTGGGTCGATTTCGTCTGGTCGATCTCGGACGGTCCGCTGGTGCGCCCGCCGTCGCATTGGGGTGCCCGCGGCTTCACCTTCGGCGACTGGCTGCAGCCGGTCGGCGACAACCGGAAGCCTCGCCCGACGATCGCCGACGATTGCGCGGCGACGCTCTACCACTTCATCTCGACCGACCTTCTGGCAAGGATCGCAGCCACGCTCGGCGAGCATGCGCTTGAAGAGCGAATGAAAAGCCGCGCCGACGAGATCCGGCGGGCATTCACCAACGAATTCATCACGCCATCGGGACGGCTCGCGCATAACGACCAGACGTCCTATGCGCTCGCCTTCCTCCACGAGTTGATACCGGCCGAGCACAAGCAAGCCGCGCAGCAGCATTTCCGGCAGGTGATCATCGATGCCGACTACAAGATCGGCACCGGCTTCATCGGCACGCCTGCCCTGCTGCCGGCGCTGACGAAGCTTGGGATGGACGATCTGGCCGAAAAGGTCTTCCTGCAGGAAGATGTACCGGGCTGGCTCTATCAGGTCTCGAAGGGAGCGACGACGATCTGGGAGCGCTGGGATTCCATGGCGCCCGACGGCACCATCTACGAACCCGACATGAACAGCTACAACCACTATGCCTATGGCGCCGTCTGCCAATGGCTGTTCGAAAGCGTCGCCGGGATTTCGCCGAGCCCGCGCGCACCGGGATTCGCCGAGGTGATCGTCGATCCCGCACCGATTCCGTCCCTTTCGCCGGTTTCAGCCCATCATGACGTGAGCCAAGGGCGCATCGAGGTTGGCTGGCAGTGCGACGGCAACGAAGTCACCTATGTGCTGACGCTTCCGGAAGGCTGCATCGGTCGTTTCCGGCCCGGAAAGCGACATCAAAACCCGTCGCTCAATGGAGCGCCTGTGGCCGAGGAAGCCGTTCTTCCCGCCGGAACACACAGACTGGTCTTTTCCCTACCCGAATCTTGAGGAGCATACACGTCACACCGTTCAGAGGAGGAACGTCATGACACATCGGATAAAGCTCATTCTTGCCGGCACGTCCGCGCTTTTGGCATTGGTCGCGGCCGGTCCGTCGCATGCGGAAGTCACGCTGTCATTCCTGATCGACAATAACCCGGACACAGTCGCGGCGGCCGAGGCACTGGTTGCCGCCTATCAGGCAAAGGCACCCGACGTGACGATCGAAATCGAGCCGCGGGCCGGTGGCGGCGAAGGCGACAACATCATCAAGACGCGGCTGGCGACCGGCGAGATGTCCGATGTGTTTCTCTACAATTCCGGTTCGCTCTTACAGGCGCTGAAACCGACGCAGACGCTTGTCGATCTGAGCGGCCTGTCGTCGCAAGCGAAGGTCGACGAAAGTTTCAAAGCGGTCGTGCGTGCCGATGGCAAGCTCTATGGCGTTCCCTTCGGCACGGCGATGGCAGGCGGGATCCTCTACAACAGGAAAATCTACCAGGACCTCGGCCTCTCCGTCCCGAAGACATGGGCCGACTTCATGGCGAACAACGCGAAGGTCAAAGCTGCCGGAAAGGTCGCCGTGGCGCAGACCTATCGCGACACCTGGACCTCGCAGCTGTTCGTTCTGGCTGACTATTACAACCTGCATGCGGCCGTGCCGAACTTCGCCGCAGACTATACCGCCAACAAGGCAAAATACGCCGAGACGCCTGCGGCCCTGAAGGGCTTCGAACGTCTGAAGGACGTTCACGACGCCGGTCTGATGAACGAAGATTTTGGCGCGGCAAGCTACGACGATGGCCTGAGAATGGTCGCAACCGGCGAGGCGGCGCATTATCCGATGCTGAGCTTCGCGGTCGGCGCCCTCAAACAGAATTATCCGGACAACCTCAACGATGTCGGCTTTTTCGCGCAGCCGAGCGACGACGCTGCGACCAACGGCTTGACGGTCTGGATGCCGCCAGCCCTTTACATTCCGGTGACCAGCCAGCACGCCGAGGAAGCACGGAAATTCGTCGATTTCGCGGGAAGCGTCGAGGCCTGCAAGATCATGGTGGAAACCAACGCCGTTCAGGGGCCTTCCCTGATCGACGGCTGCGACCTGCCAGCTAGCGTACCGCCTGCGATCAAGGACATGCTCCCCTATTTCGAGGCCAAGGACAAGACGACGCCGGCGCTGGAATTCGTTTCGCCGATCAAGGGACCGGCTCTCGAGCAGATCACCGTCGAGGTCGGCTCCGGCATTCGCCAGCCCGCCGAGGCAACGAAACTCTACGACGACGATGTCCGCAAGCAGGCCAAGCAGCTCGGCCTGCCCAACTGGTAGCGGTCTTTCGGGCCAGTTATCCTCGCTCCTGACGGAGCGAGGCTCCACCCGATCGAAGAGATTGAGATGACCGAGACACGCCGCCGCTCGCGCAAGTCGCCCTACCCGCTCTGGTTTTTCATTCCCGCCGCCATCATCTACGGCGTGCTGTTTCTGTTTCCGACGATATCGTCTCTCTGGTTCAGCCTGACGCGCTGGGATCTTTCGACGGCCGAATTCATCGGGCTTGAAAACTTTCAGCAGTTCCTTTCCGAACCATTCCTGGTCAAAGGGCTCGTCAACACGCTGATCTACGCCGTGACGACCTCCGGCCTGAAGACGGTCTGCGGACTGCTGCTGGGCGTGCTGCTAACCAGCAATATCTTCGCCCGCGGTTTCCTGCGCACGCTGGTCTTCTTCCCCGTCCTGGTCTCGACGATCGGCATTGGCATCACCTTCACGGTGATGATGCATCCGACCAAGGGCATCATCAATGTCACGCTCGAGACGCTCGGCATTCCGGGACCTGGATGGCTCACCAATCCGGCGCTCGCGCTTTTTTCGGTGGCTCTGGTCGATGTCTGGAAGGGTGTCGGCCTCGCCACCCTGATCTTCATCGCCGGTCTTGCCGCAATCAGCCCCGATTATTACGAGGCGGCGAGAATTGACGGCGCCACGCGTCTCCAGCAATTTTCCCGGATCACTCTGCCGCTCGTGCGTCCGGCCACCGTCATCGTCGTGACATTGTCGCTGATCGGCGGGCTCCGTTCCTTCGATCTGATCTGGGCCATGACCCGCGGCGGGCCCGGTTTCTCCTCCGACGTGATCGCCTCGGTCATCTACAAGCAATACCAGGCGGGTTTCTATGGCCTGTCGACGGCCGGAAACGTCATCCTGTTTGCGCTGATCGCGGCAATCATCCTGCCCTTCACCTTGTGGTTCAACCGGCGCGAGGTCGGGGAATGAGAAACGTCCGCCCTTATGTGACCGGCGCGATAGCCCTTGCGGTGGCGGCGATCATCTTCGTCATGCCGTTCGTCTTCGTCGCTCTCCAGGCGGTCAAATCGAAATCCGAAGCGTCCCGGCTCGATTTCGAATTGCCCGAGCATTGGCTGTTCTGGGATAATCTGGTGGCCGTCTTCAAGGCCCGCGACTATCAGCTTGCGCTTGCCTATTTCAACTCCACCCTGATCACGGTCGTCTCGGTCACCATCCTGATCCTGCTGTCGGCGATGGTCGGATATGTCATGCAGCGCCGCAAGACCGTCTGGAACAGGGTGGCCTCCATTGCCCTCTTCATGGGCCTGATGATGCCGCCGGCGGTCGTGCCCACCATCGGCCTGTTGCAGGATATCGGCCTGTTCAAGACCATGACCGGGATGATCCTGATCCAGGTCGCCTATAATCTCTCCTTTTCGATTTTGCTTTATCGGTCATTCATCTCGACCATACCGCGCGATCTCGATGAGGCGGCGCTGATCGACGGCGCCAAACCCCGGCAGATTTTTTTCAGAGTGGTCCTGCCGCTGCTGAAACCGGTGACCGTGACCAATGTCGTCGTGCAGTCAATCGCGATCTTCAACGATTTCACCAATCCGCTCTACTACCTTCCCGGCAAGGAGAACGTCACGGTGCAGCTGACGCTCTATAATTTCCAGAGCATGTATACGAGCCAGTACAACCTGCTCTTCATGAACATCCTCCTCGTGACGATCCCGCCGCTGATCGTCTTCATCTTCTTCAACCGGCAGATCGTCGCGGGTATGACGGCCGGCGGCGTAAAGGGGTAGCAAATGGCTGAGCTCACTCTGAAACAGGTTCGCAAGAGCTTCGGCGCCCTCGAAGTCATCAAAGGGGTCGATCTCGAGGTTGCCTCCGGGGAGTTCGTGGTGTTCGTCGGTCCGTCAGGATGCGGGAAGTCAACGCTGCTGCGCATCATCGCCGGCCTGGAAGACACGACCTCAGGCACGCTGACCATCGGCGGCAAGGACGTCACCTATGCCGAGCCCTCCGAGCGCGGCATTGCCATGGTGTTCCAGAGCTACGCGCTCTACCCGCATATGACCGTCGCCGAAAATATCGGCTTCGGCCTTTCACTCGCCCGCCGCCCGAAGGCGGAAATCGCCGCCAAGGTCGCGGCGACGGCGGAAACGCTGCAACTCACCCAGCTCTTGGAGAGAAAACCGAAAGCCCTCTCCGGCGGCCAGAGGCAGCGCGTCGCCATCGGCCGGGCAATCATCCGCGATCCCAAGGTCTTCCTGTTCGACGAGCCGCTCTCCAATCTCGACGCTTCGCTCCGAGCCCAGATGCGCCTCGAAATATCAGATCTGCACGCCCGGCTGAAATCGACGATGATCTATGTCACCCACGACCAGGTCGAAGCCATGACGATGGCAGACAAGATCGTCGTCCTGAATGGCGGGGTGGTCGAACAGATCGGCAGTCCGATGGAGCTCTACCGTAACCCCGCGACACCCTTCGTCGCCGGCTTCATCGGCAGCCCGAAGATGAACCTATACGGCGGCGAGACGGCACGGCGATTGAACTGCACGACCTACGGCATCCGTCCCGAACATATCAGGCTGTCCGAAGGCGCCGGACAATGGCAGGGCAGGATCCGGCATTTGGAGCGGCTCGGCGCCGACGCGATCCTCTACCTCGAGGTCCCCGAACTCGGCGAGATGGTCGTGCGCGCCGAAGGCGAGACGCCGTTTACGCCGGGCATGACGGTCTGGGCAAATCCAGTCGAGGGAGCGGAGCATCGATTCTGAGGCGCGCTGCCCGATCCAATTCCGCACCAGACGAAAAGGCCCCGGCCAACATCGCACTGAAAAGTCTGTGGAGTGTCAGGCGACGCCTACTTGTCGAAAGAAACAAAGGTCTCGCCGCCAAGCCATGCTTCTGTCGACCTTCCTCGGCACGCTTGCCACCATCGGCCTCAGCCGGCCATCCTGCCCGGCGCGGGCAACGCTGACCGCCATTCTGATTTCACCGATGATCGTGCCGGTCATCGTTTCGGCGTCGGCATCTATTATGCCTTCGCCGCCGTCGGTTGCTCAACAGCCTGACCGGGTTGGTGCTGGCGCATACGGCGATCGGTGCACCCTTCGTGGTGATCACCGTGACCGCGACACTCGCAAGCTTCGATCACAATCTGATGCGGGCGGCATCCAGCCTCGGCGCCGCCCCGGTTGAAGCGACCTTGCGCATCATGCTGCCCATCATTGCGCCGAGGGTGGCGTCCGGCGCCCTCTTCGCCTTCGTCACGTCGTTCGACGAAGTGGTGATTGCACTCTTCATCGCCGGTTCCGAAGAACGCACGCTGCCGCGCCAGATGTGGAGCGGCGTACGGGAAACGCTGAGCCCGACGATCGCCGCCGTCGCCACGCTCCTCATTGTGTTTTCGACACTATTCCTCGTTACGATCCAATGGCTGCAGCGCCGCGCCAAACGACAGAAGACTGCGCATAGAGATTAATTCAAGGGGGTTGGACATGCAGATCGAACGCTACGAAACCGGAAAGCGGATGAGCCAGGCCGTGACCTATGGCGGCTTCGTCTTCCTCGCAGGCCAGGTCGCCATCGACGCACCAGGCACGTCCGTCCGCGAGCAGACCACCAACATCCTGGCGCGGATCACGCGGCTTCTAGAAAGCGTGGGCAGCAATCCGACGCGGATCCTCAGCGCAACCATCTGGCTTGCTGATATCTCCGAGTTCGAAGAGATGAACATCGTCTGGGACGCCTGGATGCCCCCAGGTGATGCGCCGGCGCGCGCGACGGTGGAAGCGAGGCTCGCCGGGCCGGAATTCGCCGTGGAGATCGGCATTATCGCAGCGACTGGCAATTGACAGTCCGTGCCTCGACCCAGCCGTCACATCCGCAAGCGGCTCCGATGTGACATACAGTCGATGCTGACGACAGGCATTCTGGTCCCGGCCAATTTAGGCAATGCCACCGAGGCATACGTATTTAAGCTCGGTATATTCGTCCAACCCGTGCCTTGACCCTTCGCGGCCGAGGCCCGACATCTTCACGCCGCCGAACGGCGCTTCGGCGGTGGAGACGAGACCGGTATTGACGCCGACCATGCCATATTCGAGCGCTTCGGCTACGCGAAATACCCGCGACAGATCGCGCGCGTAAAAATAGGAGGCCAGTCCGAACTCGGTGTCATTTGCCTGTTCGATGACGTCCTCTTCGTCGCGGAAACGAAACAGCGGGGCAAGCGGCCCGAAGGTTTCCTCGCGGGCGACCTGCATGCCGGCAGCGACATCGCGCAGGATCGTCGGCTCGAAGAAATGGCCGCCGAGCGCGTGGCGCTTGCCGCCTAAGACGATCCCGGCACCCTTTGCAACGGCGTCGCTGATATGGCTTTCGACCTTGGCAACGGCATTGTCGTCGATCAGCGGGCCGAGCACGACGTCGCGCTCCAGACCATTGCCGACCTTCAAGCCCGAAACCGCCTTGGCAAGCTTGGCGGCAAAAGCCTCATAGACGCCGTCCTGGACATAAAGCCGATTGGCGCAGACACATGTCTGGCCGTTGTTGCGGAACTTGGCGATGAGCGCGCCTTCGACGGCAGCGTCGAGATCGGCATCGTCGAAGACGATGAAGGGGGCATTGCCGCCAAGCTCGAGGCCGAGCTTTTTGATCGTCGGCGCGCATTGCCGGTAAAGCAGTTCGCCCGTCCGGGTGGAGCCGGTGAATGTCAGCACTCTGATGTCACGGCTTGATGTCAGCGCACCGCCAATGGCGGCTGCGTCACCGGTCACGATGTTGAGCAGCCCCGGCGGCAGGCCGGCACGCTCCGCAAGAACCGCGATTGCAATGGCGGAGAATGGCGTCTGCAGCGCCGGCTTGAGGACGACGGCACAGCCGGCGGCAAGCGCGGGACCGATCTTGCGGGTGATCATCGCGTTCGGAAAATTCCAGGGCGTGATCGCCGCCACCACGCCCGCGGGCTGGCGCAGCACCAGGATCCGCTTGTCCGGCTGATGCCCTGGGATGGTCTCGCCGTTGATTCGCCGTGCCTCTTCGGCGAACCATTCGATGAAGCTCGCACCATAGGTGATTTCGCCCTTGGCCTCGGCAAGGGGTTTTCCCTGCTCCAGCGTCAGGATCATCGCCAGATCGTCGCGGTTTTCGATCATCAGGCGGTGCCATGCCTTGAGAACGTTGGCGCGCTCCCCGGCGGTCTTCTTCGCCCAAAGCTTCTGGGCAATGACGGCGGCGCGGATCGCGTCTTCCGTTTCCGCCGCACCAAGGTCTGGGACCACCCCCAGCGGCTCGCGCGTCGCCGGATTGCGGACCGTCGCCGCCTTGCGGCCTTCGGCTTCGATCCAGCGATCGGCGATGGGGCATGCCTGGCGGAACAGCGAGGGATCATTGAGCTTCATAGGACAACTTTCAACAGAATACGTGAGCGGCGCCGGGATCGAAATCCAGATGGACTATATCTCCACGGCTGAGCCCGGCAATAGCCTCATGACCGAACGGCAAGCGGACCGAAAGCGCCTCGCCTGCCGCCGTTTTGGTCGAGACGTGGATATTGTTGCCGAGAAAGGTAATGTCGCTGACCGTCGCGGCAAGACCCGCGCCGGCCGCCCGGGCGCGCGACAATCGAATGCGCTCGGGCCTCAGCATCAGGGCTGCCCTTGCACCGGAGGTCCCTTTTCCATGCACCGGAATTTGATTGAAGATGGTCCCGCCGCCCAGGGTAATGGTGGCTTGTCCGTCGGAAGATGACACCAGGTCGCACGAAATGAAGTCGCTGTCGCCGATGAATTCGGCAACGAAGCGGGTCTTGGGATTGGCATAGAGTTCGGGGCCGGTCCCGATCTGGTCGATGACGCCCTTGGAAAAGACGGCGATGCGGTCGGAGAGCCGCAGCGCCTCCTCCTGGTCGTGCGTGACATAGAGGATCGTCACTTCGGTCTGCTGGTGGATCCGGCGGATCTCATGCTGGATTTCCTCGCGCAGCTTCTTGTCGAGCGCCGATAGCGGCTCGTCCATCAGAAGCACCGGCGGATCATAGGCGAGGGCCCTGGCAAGGGCGACGCGCTGTTGCTGGCCGCCGGACATTTGCGCGGGCTTCCGATCCTCGAAGCCTTCGAGCCGAACGAGGCGCAGCATCTCCTTCACCTTGCTGTCGACCTCGGCCTTGGACTTGCGCCGGACCTTCAGCGGGAAGGCGATGTTTTCCCCCACCGTCAGATGCGGAAACAGGGTGTAGCGCTGGAACACCATGCCGATGTTGCGCTTGTGCGACGGCGTGGCCAGCAGGGTCTTGCCCTCCAGCGTGATGTCGCCTTTCGTCGGATTTTCAAAGCCGGCCAGGATGTAGAGGGTCGTGCTCTTGCCGGATCCGGACGGTCCGAGAAAGGTCAGGAACTCCCCGCGCCGGACGTCGAGATTGACGTCGTGCACGGCGACGACAGGGCCGTATTCCTTGCGTATTCCGCGGATCTGAAGGAATGGTTCTTTCATTGTTTCAGTACCTTACGCACGACGGCAACAAGCGCCATCAAGATGATCGTCAAAAGGATGAGAAGGGTCGACGCGGCGGCGACTACAGGCGTCAGATCTTGCCGCAGCGTCGCCCATACCTTCACCGGCAGCGTCTGCAGGGTCGGACTGGACATGAAGATCGCCACCACCACCTCATCCCAGGATGTCAGGAACGAGAAGACGGCAGCCGAAAACAACCCATGGCTGATCGCCGGCAGGGTGACCCTGATCTTTGCTTCCAGAGGCGAGGCGCCGCAGAGAACCGCCGCATCCTCGATCGACTTGTCGAAGCCCTCCAGCGCACTTGATATGGAGAGGATCGAGAAGGGCAGCGCCAGAACGAGGTGCGAAATGACGAAGCCCGCCAAGGTGCCGCCCAGGCCGATCCTCAGAAAGAAGGCATAGAGGGCAACCGCAAGGACCACGACGGGAAGGATCATCGGCGTCAGGAACAGTGCTTTCAGCGCGTCGCGGAACAGGAACGAACCGCGCACCAGCCCGAAGGAGGTCACAAGCCCGAGCAGCACCGACAGGATGGTGACGATGACCGCGATCTTGAAGCTCGTCAAAGCGGATTCCAGCCAGCGCGGATCGGCAAAGAGCTCGCCGTACCATTGAAATGTCCAGCCGGGCGGCGGGAAGATCAGCCACTGGGAGGAGCCGAAGGAGAGCGCCGCGATAAAGACGATCGGCAGCAGCAGGAAAGCCGCGGTCAGAAGCGTTATCGTCAGCAGGATATATTTCCACCAGCCGAGGCGGTCGAAATTGAGCAGCATGTCAGCGCCCTCCCGGGTTCTGGTTGCCGAAGAAGCGCAGTTGCACGGCATAAAGCGACAGGGTCACCACGAGGAGAACCAGCGCCGCGGCACCGCCCATGCCCCAGTTGACCAGCGACTGCACGAATTGCGCGATCAGTTCCGCGAGCATCATGTTGGCGGTGCCGCCAAGAAGCGACGGCGTGACGAAATAACCAAGCGACATGACGAAGACCATGAGGGCGCCGGCCGCCATGCCGGGCATCGCCAGGGGCAGCAGGACAAGGGTCAGGCATTGCCACCGGTTGGCGCCGCAAAGGGCGGCCGCCTGCAGGGTCGACGGATCGATCTTCTTGATCACGCCGTAGAGCGGCAGGATGACGAAGGGCAGCATGATATAGGTCATGCCGATCGTGACGCCGGTCAGGTTGTTGACGAGTGCCAGGGGCTTGTCGATCAGGCCCATTCCGATCAGCATCTTGTTGATGAGGCCCGTCCGCTGCAAAAGCACCATCCAGGCATAGGTGCGGGCCAGCAGGTTGGTCCACATCGACAGGAGCAGGATGGCAAAGATCACCGACGCCAGGCGCCCGGGCATGATGGCCAGCGCCCAGGCCACCGGGAATCCGATCAGCAGCGAGATCACCGTGACCAGACCCGAGACGATGAAGGTGTTGGCGAAAATCTTGAGATAGGTCGCGGAGCCGATCAGCTGCGCATAGTTTCCAAGGCCCGGCACGGGTTCCAGCACGCTTCGCAACAGGAGCACCGCCACCGGTGCGATGAAAAAGATCCCCACGAAGGCGAGCGCCGGAACGACCCCGCCGAAACCTGTTGGCCTGCGCACCTTTGGCAAGGGCGCTATTGCAGCGGAGGCATCGCTATACGTCGACATGACAGTCCTTCCCACCCGTCAGTTTCCACAGGCGCCGAGGCCTGACAAACGGGCACTGACGCTGCGGGAGGCACGGCGAACATTCGCCGTGCCCGTTCATCTCATCTTCCAGGCTATTTCGCCTGCCAAGCGTACCACTTCTCGCCGATGGCATCGCGGTTCTCAGCCCAGTAGTTCATATCGGCATTGACCTGGCTTGCCGTCTGCTGGTCCGGCAGGGTCTTGGCCGTCTCCGGATCCATCAGTTTGGCCGAGTCGACGTTGATCGGCGCATATCCGGTGGCCTTCGCCAGGGCGGCCTGCGGTTTGGCCGCGGTCGCCAGGGCAATGAACTTCATCGCGGCTTCGACATTCGGCGAACCCTTCGGCACGACGAGCGCATCGGCAGCGGTGATGTTCTGTTCCCAGGACGTCTCAACCTTGATGCCGGTCGCAGCAAGTGCGGTCATGCGGCCATTCCAGACACTGCCGAAGGGAGCCTCGGCGGATGCCAGAAGCTGCTGCGACTGCGCGCCGCCCGACCACCAGATGATATCGGATTTGATCGTATCGAGCTTCTTGAAGGCACGATCGAGATCAAGCGGATAAAGCTTGTCGGCAGGCACGCCGTCGGCAAGCAGCGCCGCTTCGATTACACCGGGAGCCGACCATTTGTAGAATGTACGCTTGCCCGGAAACTTGGCGGTGTCGAACAGATCGGCCCAGGTCTTCGGGCAGGCGCTGACGGCGTCGGCATTGCAGCCGATCACGAAGGAATAATAGAAGCTGCCGACCGAATAGTCGGTGACGAAGCGCGGATCGAGCTTGGATTTGTCGATGACGGAGAAATCGAGCTTCTCAAGCTGGCCGTTCTTGCCGGCCTGGGCGGCATAGTCGCCTTCGACGTCGACGACGTCCCAGGTGACCTCACCGGCCTCGACCATCGCCTTGAGCTTGCCGTAGTCGGTCGGTCCATCCTGCACGACGGTGATGCCGGTCTTCTCAGTGAACGGGCTTGCCCATGCCGCCTTCTGCGCGTCCTGGGTCGTTCCTCCCCAGCTGGAGAAGACCATGTTGTCGGCGTGCGCCGGCACGGACACAGCCACGAATGCGGCAACCGCCGCGAAAGCAAATGTTGTTTTCATGTTCCCTTATCCTTGTTCTGGTTTGTCCTACGGGTATGCCTTATGCCGTCAGTGCGCCTCGCTCCTGGGAGAAAAGTTAGCTGGCTTCATAATCTTGTTTTCCGCCACTTCGATCAGATCGCGGATCTTGGGCAGGAAGGCCCGCCACCGGGGATCGGCCATAAGCCTCTGGCGCCGCGCCTCCCGGTCGTCCAGGCTGGCAAAGGCCCAGATGTGGACGATCTCGTTGATCGTCCCTATCTCCGAAAAGAAGTAGCCGACGAGCGTGCCGAGATGGCCCTTCTGGATCTCGATCCCCTCTTCCTCGACGACCTTGAGATATTGCGGGATCGTGCCGTTCTTCAGCCGATAGGTCCGGATTTCGTAAAACATCGGCGCTACCTCATCACGAATGGATCGGGGATTGGATCGTCCGATGTCCTGAGCCAGATCGTCTTGGTGCGGGTATAATCGAGCACTGCGGCCATGCCGCCTTCCCTGCCATGGCCCGACAGGCCGAAACCGCCGAACGGCGCGATCGGCGATACGGCGCGGTAGGTGTTGACCCAGACGATCCCGGCGCGGATCCCCTTCATCAGTCGGTGCGCCCGGGTGAGATTCTGGGTGAAGACGCCGGAGGCCAGCCCATAACGGGTATCGTTGGCAAGGCGCAGCGCCTCGGCCTCGGTCTCGAACGACACGACGGACAAGACCGGCCCGAAGAATTCCTCGATCAGCGAGGGCGAGGCGACATCGTCGCAGTCGAGGATCGTCGGCGGGAAATAATAGCCTGCACCGTCGATCTTGCTGCCGCCCGTGACAAGGCGGGCGCCGCTTTCGATCGACCTGGCGACGAGCGCGCCGATATGGTCCTGCTGGCGCTTGGTGGCAAGCGGGCCGACTTCGGTCGCCATATCGAGCGGCGCACCGATGCGGATCGCCTCCGCCTTCTCGCGCAGCAGGGCGACGAACTTGTCCTTGACGCTGCGCTCGACGATGAGGCGCGATCCGGCAACGCAGCTCTGCCCCGTTGCCGCAAAGATGCCCGCGACCTGGGCGTTGGCGGCACTTTCGAGGTCCGCATCGGCAAAGACGATGAAGGGTGACTTGCCGCCAAGTTCAAGCGAGGTGGAAGCGAGGTTTTCGGCCGAGTTGCGAACGACGTGCCGGGCGGTTTCAGGACCGCCGGTGAAGGCGACATGCGCGACCTTAGGGTGCCGCCCGAGGGCCGCACCGCAGGAGGCGCCGAAACCGGTGATGATGTTGACGACGCCTGCGGGAAAACCTGCCTCGTGCACGAGCCGCGCAAATTCGAGAAGCGGCGCCGGCCCGTCTTCGGAGGCCTTGACCACCATGGTGCAGCCGGCCGCCAGCGCCGGGCCGATCTTGACCGCCGACAGGAAAAGCTGGCTGTTCCACGGCACGACCATCGCAACGACGCCGATCGGCTCACGGCGAAGCCAGACATCCATGTCAGGCTTGTCGATCGGCAGATAGGCGCCTTCGATCTTGTCTGATATGCCGGCATAATAGCGGTAGTATTCGGCGACATAAGCGATCTGCGCCGATGTTTCGCGGATGATCTTGCCGGTGTCGCGCGTCTCCAGCTCCGCGAGGACCTGTGCGTTGGCGGCGACCAGATCGGCCAGCCTGTAAAGCAGCTTGCCGCGTTGCGTGGCCGTCATTTTCGGCCAGGGGCCTTCGTAAAGCGCCCTGTCGGCCGCGTTGACAGCCAGATCGACATCACCTTCGCGCGCTTCGGGCATCTCAGCCCAGACCGCGCCAGAGGCGGGATCGATGCTCGGATAGCTGGCCTCGCCATCGGAGAATTCGCCGTCGATATAGTGCTGGAAACGCCGCATGGTCTTACTCCTGAAATGCCGGCATGACCTCGGTGATGAAGCGTTCGAGCGACGCCTTCTTGCGCTCGAAGCTCATGCCGGTGTCGATCCAGAAGGAATATTCGTCATAGCCGAGCGCTTCATACGCCTTGAGCCTGGCGATGACGGTCTCAGCGTCGCCAACCACATTGTTGGTGCGCATGACCTGATCCGAGAGCATCTCGTTTGCTCTGATCTGTTCGTCCGGAATCCGTTCAATCAGGCCCTGGGTAACCGGCTTCTCATTCTTGAACCAGGCGAAGAAATAATTGTAGTAGACGCTGAGTTCATGGGCGGCCTGGGCGACATCGTCCTCTGACGAGCCGACATAGGTATGGCGCAGCAGCATGATCTTCGGCCGCTCGACATCGGGATTCTTGGCGCAGGCGTCGTTGAAGCGCTCCATCAACGACTGGACCTCGTCGTCGCCCTGCCAGAGCGGCGTCACCTGAACGTTGCAGCCGTTGGCAACGGCAAATTCATGCGAGTTCGGATCGCGCGCCGCAACCCAGATGGGCGGGTTCGGCTGCTGCAGCGGCTTCGGCGCCGAGGTGGTCGAGGGAAACTTGAAGAACTCCCCGTCATGGGCATAGTCGCCGGCCCATATGCCCTTGACCGCCGGAATAAGCTCGCGCATGCGCTGGCCGGCGCCCCAGGCATCGAGACCGGGCAGCAGACGTTCATATTCGAAGGAATAGGCCCCGCGCGCGATACCGATATCGAGCCTTCCGTCGCAGATGATGTCGGCCATGGCGGCCTCGCCGGCTAGCTTGATCGGGTGCCAGAAGGGGGCGATCACCGTCCCCGTCCCAAGCCGTGCCCGCGATGTGCGGCGCGCCAGATCGGCAATGGTCACGAACGGGTTGGGCGCAATGGTGAAATCCATGCCATGGTGCTCGCCCGTCCAGATCGCATGCATGCCGCCCTTGTCGGCAATCTCGCAGAGCGCGACGAATTCCTCATAGAGGCTTTTGTGGCTCTGGCTGGCGTCGAGCCGTTCCATATGGACGAAGAGGGAGAACTTCATGATTTTGCGCCCTTGGCTGGAATGGGATGAACGGTGCCGCCGGTCTCGTCGCCGAAATAGACGCCGAAATTGCCGATCGAGCTTTCCATCGCAAAACGGTTGACGATATCGGCGGTCGAACTGGTCTTGAACTTTGCCGCAACCAAGGCGTCAGGTTTTACGAACCTGCCGCCGGCAGGCTCGCCCTCGCCGGCAACGGCGTGATAGACGATGTGCTGCTTGCCGTCGCTCTTGCCCTCATAGACCGAATAGAGAAAGCCGATGCTGACCTTCAGCCCGGTGAGCGACTCCAGGTATGTTTGCAACGCCTCGGTCGGGTTGCCATCATAGGCGTCGACGCTTGGCAGGGAGAGCACATCCTCGCCGAGCAGCAGTACCTCTCCGCGGCGCTCGACGACGGCGGCCAGTTCGATATTGCCTTCGCTTGCCGCGGAAACCGCCTTGCTTGCCAGCGTCGGCGTGAAATAACCGCCGCGCGCATAGCCGAGACCGTTGCGGCCGCTATTGTCGAAAGCTTCGATGCGTCCCATCAAAATGACGTGGTCGCCGGCCTCGATGACCTGTTCCATGGCGCATTCGAACCAGGCCGCCACATTCGAGAATATCGGGCAGCCTGCCGATCCCCTCGCCCACTCGACCGCCGCAAACCTGTCTTCGACCGGGCGCGCAAAAGTGTTCGACACGTCTTTCTGCGTTTCCGAAAGCACGTTGATGGCAAAATGCGGCGCTCCGGTCATGATGGCGAAATTGCGCGACGTCTTGGCAAGGCAGACGAGCAGCAGAGGTGGATTGAGCGAGACCGAGGTGAAGGAGTTCGCCGTGAAGCCGATCGGATTTCCATCCCCGTCGCAGGCGGTGACGACGGTCACGCCTGTGGGAAAAGCGCCGAATGCATCTCGCAATGCCCTTGGGTCGACAGTCTGGATTGTCATCGTTCATCCTCCCCGAACGACAGCCACTCAGCGAGCAGCGAATTGACGATATCAGGCGCGGTCAGGTTCACCATGTGACGATGACCTTCGACGATACGGACGTAGCCCTGCGGCGCAAGCTCTGCCATTTGCGTCGCCATCAGGGGTGTCGAATTCGGATCATCGGACCCCGTCAGGAACAGGGCCGGACCGGCCACATCCTTCCAGCCATCGGCGTAGGTCTCGTCTCCGCCCGCAAAGGCAGCGTAAGCGACGGCATAGCCCTGGGGATCAACGAGGTTCAGCCACTTTCGTGTCAATTCACGCGCAACGATGCTGTCCGCATCATCGCCGAACCAGCGGGCCAGAGGCCCTTCCTTGTCGACGCCCGCCACCGGAATGGCCGCAGCCCGCGCCAAGACGGCAGCCTTGGCTTCAGGGTCGCGCCTGTAGACGCCATTGAGGTATGCGACACGGCTGATACGCTTGCCAAAGGTCGCTGCCGCCCCTCCCGATACCAATGCGCCCATCGAGTGCCCGGCAACATTTGCCGCGTCGATCGCCATCTCGTCGAGAAAGCGGCCGAACCAGGCGACGAATTCCTCGAGCCGACTGCCTGCCGGCAGCTTTGCGCTCTCACCGTGTCCCGGCATGTCGACGGCGATGACGCGATGGTCCGCAGACAGAAATGCGATCTGCGGAGCCCAGGCCTCGAGCCGCATGCCGACGCCGTGAATGAGAACCAGCGGCTCACCACTGCCGGCCTCGTGATAGGCCGTGCCGCTTGCCGTCTTATTTCGGGGCAAGGCACCGGCGGCGTTCGTTGCTACAGCGGTGCCTGTGGTCGATCCGGCTGTCAGCATCTCAAAGCGCTCCCTCAAACGCCCGCAGGATTGGCAACGTCCTGCCCCAGGTCCTTCAGATCTTGGTAGCGGTCGCCGATGCGGTGATGGGGGCGTCCGCCTATCGAAGCACCGAGGGCCACGACGATCTCGTCGGCGGCAGGCGCGTCGGGGATCGACGTCTGGATGGTCAGGTAGTGCGAGCGGCGACCCTCATCGTTCTTGTCCATCAGCGGGATCATGATCGGCGCGTTGGCAGGACCGCGTGTGTTGCAGAAGGCGAGATAGGACTTGGCGCCGACGGCTTGGCGATAGAAATTGCCGAAGCGCAGCGTATGGATGAGCGCCGATCCGTGTTCGATCTCGCCGTCTAGGCCGACGACCGCGGACTTTCCATATGCTTCGACGGCCTCACCGGAGCCGACCGCATCGATGATCATCTTGGTCAGCAACTCGCCGAGCACCGGAGCGCCTGCATGGATTTCAGGCTTGAGGTCATCGACGAAGCCACGGCCCGCCCAGGGATTCTTCACGACCGCGAAGGCGGTAAACAGCTTCAGCGGAACCGCCGCGGCCTTGCCGCCCTCGATCAACGTCGTCTCGATCTGCAGTCCCGTCTTGCGAATTTGAATGGCCACCGAACACCTCATTTCTCAGTTTCGTATTATGGTATACCATAATATATGCGTGTCAAGTTCGTTCCCGCGAAGACGCGGACTTAGACAATCCTCCCAAGATACTCATTCAAAAACAAAGGCTTGTCCGCTGAACGCGATCGCCGCAGATCAGCTGCTGCCAATGTTGGCCGGCTCTGGAATCTCGACGTCGGCACGCGTGCGCATTCGACGCTCCGGAAGCACTTTCCTTCTTTCAGCCTGTGGTGAACCGCCAGGGGCCCCGCGGCGGCCCGCAGGCGCAACGAAGCCGGACGCCACAACCATCCCAGTTCCTATGATACCGCCTCATATATTATTTATTATGGCATACCATCACATTGAGCAAAGTTGAGTGTCAAGCGCGGAGTATGAATTGTCGTGAATTGCACGGGGTCATCATGGCGAATGCCGTCTGCATTCGGCCGGTATGTGGATTCAGTTCCGTGCGGCTGCTCGCTCAACGTCCATGCTCCGCAAAGGGACCTTGATACGGCTTGACGCATTTGTCTGCGGGCGCCTATCGAGCTTTGATCATTTTCTCGCCCGGGGAATGAGCTTGTCGCCACAAGAAAAACGCATGCGGATGATCCGTCAGGTCGTGATCTTCGGCATTGTGCTCCCCGCCTTTTTGGACTTCACCGTCTACCGCCTGAAGACAGGCAATTTTGGATAAATGCGCGCCCTTGCGCAGTGAATGCGTATGTTTCCCAGAAGGATTATGACCGCGGGTCAGGAGAGGGAAAAAGCCGTGTCGTCGATCTATCTCCTTCCGCACATTGCCGAAAGCGGAAATCCACATGCGTCCTGAACGTGGCGCATCGCTCGAAGCGAGCTTTGCGTCGGAGAGCGTCAAAGCCGGTCTGCTCGCACGCCTTGCAAGCTCGCAGGGGGTGCCTGCACTTTGACGCAAATTGCCTTGTTCGATGTGCAGAGAAGGTTGCCGGTTTGGCACGCGATGTCGGAGGTGTTCCTCGACAGCGAATTGCAGGCAAAGGACTATCGCCGGATCGCCAAGGCGCTCGACTTATCCGGATACTCCCTTCCGGAACTACGATCCATCCTGGAGGACGAGGTGGCCCCGGCATTTGCATCAAACCTCTGCTCCGTTGCAGGAGAATGGGCCGGTTGGAGCGAGAACGATGTCCAAACCATCATGCTCCAATCGCTGTCGCGGCGACGTTTTCGTCTTCTGTCATGGCTGAAACGGGTGATGCGTCGACGCCATATCGAGCAAGAATGGGAGAAGATCGCGCAATTCCTCGAACAGGGATGAGGCCACCCTCGCAATATGCCGCAATACCGCAGCGGCCTGCGCCTCGCCTATTCGGCCGGCTTCTTGGCGGACAGTACCGCTTCGGCGATCGCGCTCGCAGCGGCGACGTGATCCATCGCCGCCCGGTAAGCCCCCTCGCCGTCGCCGCGGCGGATGGCATCGACGATCTTCGACATCTGTGCCGGTCCTTCGATGCCGCGCCCCTCCGTCTTGATCGTCATCGAACGCAAGTGGTTTATGCGCACGGTGAGGAGGTTGACGACGCCCCAGGCAACGTGCCTGTCGACCATCGTGAACAGTGTTTGATAGAAGGAAGAGGTGTTGGTCAGCACACCCGCCATATCGTTGTCGCGGTAACTGCTGCGAATCCCGCTCAGGGATTCTTCCAGCGCGGCGACGATCTCGGGGCTGCGGCGCTCGGCGCATAGCCGCGCCGCCATGCCTTCAAGCGCGCCGCGGATCTCATAGATCTGTTTGGCTTCCTCGATGTCGAGCTGCGCGACGATCGGCCCCTTGTTCGGCAGATTGGCGACAAGCCCTTCCGATTCGAGATGCCTCAGAACCTCGCGCACCACTGTTCGGCTGACCCCGAGCTGGGCGCAGAGATCGCGCTCGACAAGGCGATCTCCGGGACGGAAATATCCGTTGACGATGGCCTCGCGGACCTTGTCGAGCGCCAATTCCCGCAAGGTCTTTGCAGGACGCTCGACTCTAATGGCGTCCTTCAGAGCACCGCTCATTCTGTACCTCAGTGTTGGACTGACTTCGCACGCTCAAATTCCCCAGCGGCAGCCGAATGCAAGAATCGTATTATGGCGTACCAGATACTGTAGCTGTCGGCGACCGGCAATTCAACAAGCGCCGTGCCGCCCGGAAAGGTTCAGCCTCTCGAAACGATCTCCTCGGCCACGGCCTTGGCTTGCACCCGGATATCCGGAACGGCGGTGATCTCCCAGAATTGTCCCGCCGTCAGGGCGCCGACTGCGAAAAGTCGGGCCGGCGAGATCTCGGACGGGGCTGTCACCTCGGAAGCGGCATTCACCTGGATCCCGAGACCAAGGGGATCGGGGACGATCAATTGAAACCGGCTCATCTCCTTCAGGAGCGGTGAGTGGCTGATCCCGGCGCGCTCCATTCCCGTGCAGTTGACGAGCCAGTCCGCATTGATCCCGGCGATCTGCGGCGTTGCTCTCACCCTGTAGCTGGCAAGGAGCCTGCCCTCCTGGGCTCCGAGCGATTTCAGGAAACCCGCGTGGAAACGAACGATTCCGTCCGAGACCAGCTTCTCAAACCTGTCGAACACGTCGGGCGCGACCCGATGGCGATGGATATTCCACCAGGGAAGCGCATGCCTGAGGAATCGCGACCGTTCCTTGCTGGAAAGCCGTTGCCAGAGAGCCTGCGTTGCGGGCCTCAGGCCGTCCATCACGCCTCGCCAGTCGGCAACCGTCCTGCTCTTGCCCCGCAAGCTCTTCAATATCTCGCTGATCGTATCCGGAAGCGCCTCGACGTCGATCGGCAATGGCGCCGGCAATTTCCTCGCATGTCCGAGCGGTGCGAGCCCGCGCCGCGAAAGCACATCGATCCTGCCGCTATGGCCGTGGGCGCGTAGCGCCAGAACCTGATCGATCATCGTCAGACCGGATCCGAGGATGCACACCGCATCGGACGATGCAACGCGCCTCAGCCACGAAAGCCGCCACGGGTTCTCGATGATCCGCGACCGCAGCGATGGCGGGACGCCATCCGGATCGACCGGAAGGCTGGCATTGCCGACACCGAGACAAAGCACCACGTTCCTGCCGGCAATCTCGTCGCCATTACCAAGATGGAAGGCCAGCGTGCTGCTGTAACGTTCCACGCATCCGGCCGCCTTGGCCTTGATGAAATCGACCCGGCAACGACCGTCCCGCTTTCGAAGCAGCCGCGCAAGTGTGTCGCGGACATAAAGACCGTAATCGCTGCGCGAGGCGAAATCGCCTGCCTGCATCAGGCGTCCATGACGTTTCAGCCAGTCGACAAAGTCGTCGGGTTGATGCGGCAGCAGGCTCATGCGGCCGGCGGGAACATTGAGGCGATGGAGATAGAGCTCCGTTCGGTACGCCGTCCCGCGGCCGAAACCGGGATCGTCGCCGACGACGGCGACCTTCGCCGAGGCGGGAAGCTGCTCGATGAGATTGCAGGTCACGGCAATCGCTGAAAAACCGGAACCGACCACGATAACATCGTATATCAACGCATTCTCCCTGAAGCTCCGCAACGCCCGGCGAGACATTTCTCATTCACGCCTCGAGAGGCGCTCGCCGTGCCTTACGGATCGCACAAGCGGCAGAATCACGAAACAATTATCTCTATCGTCTATAAATATAGTTTGTTATTTCTCCCGCTAGCCCGTTCCCAACCATTACCCTTTTGCGGGTGAGATCAAGGGCCGTGCGGCCCTGAACAAAGGGGCTCAAAATGAATTTCAAGACTTTGGTTGCCGCGATCGCTATCGGCGTCGGCACGCTTGCAACGACTGTTATCGCCGAAGCGGCGGACAAGAAGGTGGTGGTCGGCTATCAAACCGACGCCTTGCCGTCTTCCGTGGCGATCGCCAATGGCGAATTTGCCAAGGAAACCGGGTATGACATCGACTTCCGCAGATTTAATTCGGGCGCCGAGATCTTTGCGGCGATTGCCTCCGGTGACGTTCAGGTCGGTTATGTCGGCTCCAGCCCGTTTGCGGCTGCAGTATCACGCGGGCTCGAGGTCAAGGCCTTTTACCTCGCCTCCATCTCGGGCATCGACGAGGCTCTCGTCGTCCGCAACGGTTCCGGCATCGAAAGCCTGAACGATCTGAAGGGCAAGAAGCTTGCTGCCGCGCCTGTTTCCACCGACCACTATCAGCTGTTGGCGCTGATCAAATCGTTGGGCCTGACCGAAAAGGACGTTCAGGTCTTCGCCATCCCTCAGCCCGAAATCGTCGCCAGCTATAACCGCGGCGATATCGACGGCGGCTTCGTCTGGGATCCGGCGCTCACCGAACTGAAGAAGAACGGGAAGGTTCTTGTCACCTCCAAGGACGTGGCGGACAAGGGTGCGCCGACATTTTCGGCCTGGGTCGCGACCTCGAAATTTGCCGCCGACAACCCGGCATTCCTGAAAGGCTTCGCGTCGGTCATCAACAAATACTACGCATCCTTCGCCTCGGACAAAGCCGCCTGGGGTCCCGACAGCGACAACGCCAAGTCGCTCGCCAAGCTTCTCGGCGGCACAGCCGACCAGCAAGCATCGGCCCTGAAGAACCTCACGCTTCTGACGCCTGAGGTTCAGGCATCGGATGCCTGGCTCGGCGGCGGCGAAAAGGCGGGTGCCGGCAAGATCCTCAAGGACACGGCATCATTCCTGAAGGAACAGGGCAAGGTTTCCGACGTGCTGGCCAATTACGGCGCCTTCGTCACCGCCGACGCGCTGACCGGCGTCAGCAACTGATCCTCCCCGACGCCGGCGCGGCTTGCCGCACCGGCGTCTAACATGCGAGCAGGAATATGCTTAAAGTCGATCACGCCAGTGTTTTCTTCGCAGCCCGCGACGGGCGGACCGTTCACGCGCTTGATCGCGTGTCTTTCGATATTCCCGAACGGGGTTTCGTCGTCGCACTCGGAGCGTCGGGATGCGGCAAATCAACTCTTCTCAATGCGATTGCCGGTTTCCTTCCGCTTTCGGAAGGCCGGATCACGCTCGACGGCCGCGCGGTCGAACGGCCGGGTGCCGATCGCGGCGTCGTCTTTCAGAAGGACTCGCTGCTGCCGTGGAAATCCGTCGTCGACAATGTCGCGCTCGGTTTGAAATTCGCCGGGGTCAAGCGCAAGGAGCGCGAAGCGCGCGCCCGGGAGTTGCTCAGGCTCGTCGGCCTCGATGAATTCGCCGGCGCGTTTCCCTACGAGCTGTCTGGCGGCATGCGCCAGCGTGTCGGCATCGCGCGTGCTCTGGCGACAAATCCCGACATCCTGCTGATGGATGAGCCGTTCGGCGCGCTCGACAGCCTGACGCGTGAGCAGATGCAGGAACTGCTGGTTTCCATCTGGGATAAAACGGCAAAGAAGGTTTTCTTCATCACCCACTCGATCGAAGAGGCCCTGTTCCTGGGTACGCAGGTCCTGGTCATGTCGCCTCGACCGGGACGCGTCGTGGCGCGTTTCGATCTGGATTTCGTTCGCCGCTTCGCCGAAACCGGCGACGCCCGATCGATCAAGGCGTCGCCGCAATTTGCCGAGCTGCGCGAGGAGATCCGCGCCATTCTGCACAGCACCGAAGATTTAAGGAGCGCCGCATGAGCGATATAGTCCAGGCATCGCCGATTGCGACTGGTAGTGAGGACCGCCGGGTCAAGCTGGTGAAAATGGCAAGCTTCGGAGCCGGTGAGAAGTCGACGGTGGCCATCAGCATTGCCACGGCGCTTGCCATACTGCTGCTGTGGTGGGTCGTATCCGCGCTCGGCGTCGTTCCACACCTGTTCCTGCCGCGTCCGGACGAGGTGCTGACACAGATCGGCGCCGTCTATCGCGACGGTTACGCCGGCGCGTCACTGTCCGAGCATATTTTTGCAAGCCTGTTCCGCATCGTGGCCGCAGCCCTCATCGCCATTTCCGCCGGCATTCCGCTCGGCTTGCTCATGGGACTGAACCGCTGGGCAAAAGGCGTGCTCGACGCACCGATCGAGTTCTACTGGCCGCTTCCGCCGCTCTCCTACCTGCCGCTGATGATCATCTGGCTCGGCATCGGCGAGACGTCGAAGATCACGCTGCTGGTGCTGGCGATGTTTGCGCCGATCTGCCTCTCGGCCCAGGCCGGCGTTCGTTCGCTGCCGATCGAGCGGGTCAATGCCGCGCGTTCGCTGGGCGCGAGCCGGCTGCAGCTCTTCCTGGACATCGTCCTGCCCTCCGCCCTGCCCGAGATTCTCACCGGCATCCGCATTGCGCTCGGTGTCGGCTGGGGCACACTGGTGGCGGCCGAATTGATCGCCTCCACGCGCGGAATCGGTTTCATGATCATGTCGGCTTCACAGTTCCTGGCGACCGACGTCGTCTTCGTCGGCATCGGCATCATCGCGATCTGCGCCTTCACCTTCTCGGCCGCCATCCGCTTTCTGGAGGCGTTCCTCGTGCCCTGGAAAGGCAAGCTCTGACCGAATGGCGGGATGGCGCGCCATCCAAACATCGGCTTGCGTACACGACATTCGGTGCAGCTCGGGGGCTGACGTCAACCTCCGAGCTCGCCCGTTAGGGCCATCCTAGATTCACCGAGTATCGAAAATTCGCGGCATCGCTCGTGGATGTCGCGATCGGTCAGTGCACAGTAACCGCATCGGCCTGGCGCTGCTGCAGGCTGCGGACCAGCATCACGGCCTCCCTGACGATTGCCGAAAATGTTGCATCATCGGCCTCTGCGATCCTTCCGGTCATATTGCGAATGATTGTCGTCAAATGGATAATGGAATGGCGATGCTGCGGATCTTCCGATCCGATTTCGGCATCGGCCATGGCAAGCAGCGTCTGAACTAACCGCTCCATGGTTTGCCGGCGCCTGGTCCTCGGGTCGGCATTCGGATCTTCGCTCAGGCGCAGGAGGTCGGCGGCAATGTCGGACATCCGATTCCACTCACATCGCAAAAGCCGGCGGCATGGCAGCGACATGCCTTCGACCGCGCGTCTGCGCCTTCAAGGTCTGCAACAGCCGGTAGCCGTTGCGCCAGCGGCCGAAGCCGCTGGAAACATTGATATGGCCGGCAAGGCCGATATTCCTGGTCTCGGCATTCCACAGGCGGCCAAACAGGGTCAACCGATCGACCGTCATGTAGGCATCGTTCATGCTGCCGACGACGATACTCGGAAAGGGCAGAGGCGCCGTCGGCATGGCGCCAAACGAGATATGCCCCGGATGCAGAATTTCCGTGGCCGGCAGATCGCACGGAGCGACGAGTAGGGCTCCTTTGACGCGGCGCGCCGCACTTCGCCCGGCCAGCCGGGCGGCAAGCAGGCATCCGAGACTATGGGCAACCAGATAGGCCTCACCGGCCTCCTCAAGCGCGCCTTCCAGTCGCAACAGCCAGCTGTCCAGATTCGGATGATCCCAATCGTCCTGAGCGACGCAACGGCTGTCCGGCTGATCCTCCAGCCAATGCTGCTGCCAATGCCCTTCTCCCGAGCCGAAAAGCCCGGGAAGAATAAGTACATCGATCATCTGGCGCCATCCTCTCCCGGGCGGCGCGCCGGTCCTTTTTCCCATCGGGGCAAACATCTGGCACCATTCATCGGATCAACCCGATCACCAGAGCGAACAGGAATGTGAAAGAGCTGACGATCGTGCAGATCCCGGCCGCATGCCTGAGCTGCGACATGACGCTGCTTCCCGCCCTTCTCGCATTGTGCCGACGCAGCTCGGTCTCAACGACAATCGCCATCACACCGCTCTCCTCAATACCAAAGGCCTGGCATGGCGCCCCAATAATGGAGCTCGTATTCGCGTGCGGACCAATCGCGCTCTTCGTCGCGCGTGAACAATCCATTGGCAGGCGCGTGCGCAGCCGGCGCCTTCGGCTCGAGCAATCGGCCAATCGTCAGTTTCAGCCAGAGGTGAAAATCAAGCTTCATGCGAACCTCCTGTCAGGGACTGGTACTTTTCAGCGAGAACTTTTGTTTTCACGCAATTCCGGACGCAAACCGCTGTGCACTTTTGCTGGAATTGCCCTAGGACATCAGCGAATGACGGCTCGCATTGGCGAGAAGATCGCGGAGCGATGCTGTCGGTCCGTAGAGCATCAGCAGGCGGTTCTCCTCGCGTTTGGCGAGGCGATATCGTCGGGCGAATTCGAAGACGCTCCACAATTGATCGCTTGGCCCCGGCCTTTCCGCATCATCCATTTTCGCCTCCTGAGATCGAACCATGGCGGCGCCCCTTACTCGGCCGCCGCCAGTGCAGGGTTTGCGTCCGGGAAGAAGGCAGCCAAATCGCCGATCACTTCGTTGATGCGGGCCAAAAGCGGATCGGATGAGACCGCATAGTCGGTAAAATCGCGATCGGCCGCATAAACGGCAGTCGGCAAGGTATGGGCCATGAAGAAACCGAACAGCGGCCGAAGCTGATGCTCGACCATCAAGGCATGCCGGTCACCGCCGCCTGTCGCGGTGATGATGATCGGCTTGCCACGAAGCTCGTGCGGATCGAGCAGATCGATGAGGTGCTTGAAATGGCCGGGATAAGAGCCCTTGTAGGTCGGCGAGCCGATGATCAGGGCATCGGCCTGCACGATCTCGTCGACGACATGTCTGGCCTGCTCGTCGAGGTCCTTGCGCCACAAGGCCCTGCCCAGCGATGGACCGACATCATTGAGATCATAGGTCTTGCTCGCAAATCCGTAACGAATGCTCGCGCGGTCGGCGACGTGGCGCACGAGTGCCAATGTCTTCGAAGGACGGTTGAAGCTGCCAGCAATGCCGACGAGTTTGAAACCTGACATGGTTTTTCCTCTCTTTGGATTGCCTCAACTATTGTCTACAAAATTGATAGATTAAAGGAACGTGCATCTCTCCTTATTCGGCTGGTTGAAAAAAACGTTCGCTCTCGCCCCGGCACGCACAGGCTGCAGGGCGATCGTCACCGGTTCTCGCGACCGCAGGCAGAAACGGGATCTCGGCTCCAATGGGGAAAGACGTCTTGGAACATGGAAACACCGCGGGGGCGGCTCAATGCCGTCACCATCAAAAAGCGCCGGTGAACCGCTCGGGCTAAATGGCTTTGCCGCAAGGTTGGATATTATTGGTATAAGATTTCCGGTTCAGCGGAACGATTGGATGACACGCTCTGCCCTTTCCGTCGCAGAAAATATACATTCCTTATAGATTTTAGCGGGAGTTTTTCATGCCATTGCAGACGGCTAATGTCATCGATTTCCAGGCTTACCGGCAATCGCGCTGCAAAGATGCGGCTGATGCGTCCAAGGCGCTCGCGCCGGCGTCCTTCGCGATGCAGCCCGTTCTGATGTGGGTGCCCTATTGGGGTTTTATCCCGGTGATGGCAATGGGCATTGCCGGATATGGCGTCTGATCAAGCGCTTCTCTCCGACGTCGAAACCATAGACGCCGCCGAGCAGATCACCGTTCAGACAGGACAGAATTTGCGGCGCATTCGCACCCGCCGCGGCTATTCCCTAGACAGGCTGGCAAAGATCGCTGGCGTCAGCCGCGCCATGCTCGGCCAGATCGAAACGGGCAAAAGCAGCCCGACGCTCAGCATTCTCTCGAAGATCGCGCTTGCTCTCGGCATTCCCTGCGCAGCATTGATTGCCGAACGCGGCGAGACCTCGATCATTACAGTGCCGCGGGCAAGATCGAAAATCCTCGCCTCGTCCGAAGGGCGCTTCCGGACACGGGCTCTTTTCCCCTTCGAAGGCGAGCGAAAAGTAGAATTCTACGAGCTGAGGATCGCTCCGCACCATAGCGAAAGTGCCGATGCCCATCAGCATGGAACGGTGGAAAATCTGGTCGTTGCCCAAGGCACCGTCGAAATCATCGCCGGCAGGCAGGCGCCGCATATCCTGGGCGAAGGCGACGCCATCATCTTCGATGCCGACGTGCCCCATATCTACCGCAACATGACGGGAACGGAAGCGATCCTCTACCTGGTGACGACCTATCTCGAAGACGTTCGCGTCTGACGCAAAGAGCCCCCGTCTCCGGAGGCTCTTGGTCATTTCCTCTAAGAGGCCAATGGCTCAGGCGGCCATCGTGCAGCACATTATCATGCCGCCGCAGTTCATCATGACAGGCATGCCGCCGGACATCATCGACATCATGCGCTTGCAGCATTCCATGAACATGTCCTTGTCCATGCCTTCCATCGGCTTCATTTCGCAGACCATGCCCTCGGCAGTCATCGTGCACTTCATGGCGCCCATCATCATCATCATCGGCATGGAGGCCATCATCGGCATCATGGCGCCGTTCATCATGGGCATGCCTGACATCATCGGCATCATTCCACCCATCATCGGGTTCATCATGGCGGGCATCATGTTGTTCATCATCGGCATCATGTTCATGGCGGGGTTCATTGTTTCTCTCCGATCAATATAGCGGCGTTTCGCGTTTCGCTGAAACGGGAGATAAAAGAACTAATTCGAGCAAACAATGTAAAAAAATCTTCCCCCATCTTTTCCTCCAATAGAATGGAACGGTTTCGATGGGAATGCGCAATATTGCCAAGATAACGGAATTCCATCCGCTATCATCGCCCGAGCGGGACGATCGCTCTGAACAGTCTCCCTGAATACGCCAGGAGAATTAAGTCCCCCACGCCATTGTGAAGGACTTTCTGAAAGTCTGTCGTTTCCGAACTAAGTTTCCGATATCTCGACCGACAGATCCGGGCCGAGCGCCTGCAGGAAGCTAGCGGCATCGAAAATGGCTGCCGGCGCCTTTGCGCCGATATCGCGGATGCGTCCCGAGAGGATACGCTGGACCGCTTCACAGATGATCGGCGCCGTGACGGCGTAGATGTCTTGTCCCTGTGCGACAATCTGACGGCGCACGTCGCCCTGCGTGACGATCACTTCTACGGCAAAGCGCTGCGCCGAACGCCCGGATTCGTCGACTGCCTGTGGCGGAGGCGTCGACGAGTCGCGAACATCCCGCAGAGCGGTTGTGCTCAAGAAGGTGTGCAGTTCCTTCGTCCGGACGTGCCGGGCGATCAGCGGCACTTCCGAAAAGGGAAGCTCGACGAAAGTCTGCCGGCCGAACGGGGCCGGTAAAATCGACACCCTTTCAGCAGGCGGTTGAGGCACCGGCTCCAGCTGCCCACCGCTGACGGCCAGGCGCCGTGCAGTGTTTCTTTCTCCGGTAACGCGTGTGCCTCTCGTCGGCAGCCAGCTGTCGAGCGCAACTCGAATTTCGATGTCGTCGGCGTGCTCCCACTCGTCCATGACAGCTGCCACGAGCAGGTCGGCCAAGCCGCCATAGAAACCCATGGCCGGGATGACGGCTATGCCCGCTTCCCGGGCCGCAACCTCATGCCTCTCGAACGTGGCCTGCACACTCGGTTGCTCGGCCGTCACGTCGAGATAATGAATCCCCGCTCGCAACGCGGCACGCACCACTGCGTCGGCGGTGTCCATGAACGGGCCGGCGCAGTTGATGACCGCCGCCGCGCCGGCTAGCGCCCTGTCCAGTTCCCCGTCATCCTCGACCGCTGCTTCGCGGCATTCGATGCCGCGCTCTGCAAAGCCCGCAGCCGCCAGCCGCTGGGCATTCCGTCCAATCGCGATGGGCTTGAGACCGCGCCGCAACAGTTCGGCGACGACAAAACGACCGGTATGGCCGTTCGCTCCCAAGACCGCGATAGATTGGGACGTCTTCGTGATGTCGGCTTCGTAGATGGTCATTGTTTTCTCCTGCGCTACAGACCTGTCTGTATTCAATAAAACATACAGGTCTGTAGCGTGTCAATCCGTTTGCTGTTATGCTGGCGACCTTGGAGGTACACGAATGTCGAAAAGCGCAACGAACTCCCGTGCCTCTGGCGGCAACGAGGTGCGGGATAGAATTCTCGAGACGGCGTCGGAACTCTTTTACCGGCGCGGCGTGCGTGCTGTCGGTGTCGATCTTGTGGTCGAAAAATCCGGCGTCGCCAAAACCAGCCTCTACCGCCATTTCGGCACGAAGGACGACCTCATCGCGGCCTTCCTCAAGCGCGAAGACCTGGACTTCTGGAGCACCTGGGATCGCGTGACGGAACAGCATCCGGACGATGCCGAGGCCGAGCTCGATGCACATTTTGAGTGGATCGGCGAACGGGTCGGGCGGGAAAACTACCGAGGCTGTCCGCAGATCAACACCGCAGCCGAATTTCCCGAAGCGGATCACCCTGCCCGCAAGGTCGCCGAAGCCCACATGCGCGAGATGCGGCGGCGTCTGAAGACCATCGCCGAGGAGCTTGCGGTTGCCGCGCCCGATCGGCTCGCCGGTCAACTCGCGGTTCTGATCAACGGCGCCTTTGTCAGCATGCAGCTCTTTGAACCCGGCGAGGCCACCGGTTTGCTGCGCGATGCAGCGCACGCCCTGATCGCCGCCAGCCGTAGCTGATCACACTGGACATCCGCTGAAAGTACAAATTGCAGAGCTGTGAAATGGGGGCAAAAGGAAGCCGCAAGTCAGGGCGACTGAGCAGCCCCCAAATCCCGGCTTTTCAAACATCATTGCCCGGTCCGGCTCAGGTAGAAATTTTAGGAATGATGAGGATGCGTGGGATCGTCGTGCGGCTTCAGGAAAAACCGGCGCGCAATATCCCCATAGCCATCATAGACAAGCCCGCCATTCAACCGGACAAGCGTTTCGCGGTTTTTGCGATAGACCGCCGGAAGGCGATACCATGAGATGCCCGGCCGGCGGTGATGGAGAACGTGCAGATTGTTGTAGAGAAACAGCAAGCCGAAGAGATGGCTGTTTTCGACGATGGCGGTGCGCTCCTCATGGCTTTCAGCATATCTGTGCTCGGCATAGGATCTCAGCCGCGTCATCGCAGCACCCGTATAGACGAAAGCAAGATAGAGCCACAGCGGCATACCGCAGACGACGGTCGACCAGAATAGGACGCCGACGACGCCGATGCCGTGCGCTGCCCATATCCGCCGCCGTCCCGGTTCGTCCGCCCGTATCAGCCGCCATTCCTGCCCAAGGAAACTCAACAGCATCACCACAGGACCGATGGTCAATCGGCCGAACAGGGTGGTATTCCACCGGGCCAGCAACCGCCCGGTCGCACCGAGCTGCTCCCAGGCGGCCTTGGTGAAATAGGAAGATTCCGGATCCTCGATCGGATCGGTCAGATATTCGTCGCGATGATGCTCCAGATGGCTTTCCCGATAGATCGGATAAGGCAGCCACAGCGACAGCGGTATCGACCCGATCGCATCGTTTATCGCCTGGTTTCCCGTCGGGTGGCCATGAATGACTTCGTGCTGAAGCGATCTGTGCCAGGCAATCAGCCAACCTCCTGCGATCATGACCACGAGCGGCGGCAACGATTGGCACCACCAGGTGAGCGCCAGAAACCCGCCATGAATGACGAGTGCAAGAATGACCGTCGGCCACTCCGTCGAACGCGTGGGAACAATGGTCCCGGCGGCCCGCAAAGTCCTGTCGAGCATGCGTGTGATTTCCCCATCAACCACACCAATTTATCGCAGGGCATCGGCAGAATGGAATAAATTCCATCTATTTTATAGACTTATGTGAAAAAATCCGTCTCTAAGGCTTGTCGCCGTGAAGATGACGTTCGAGGAAGGACAAATTGTCCTGCCCCCAATAGATCTCGCCATCATAGACATAGGTAGGAAAGCCGAAGACGCCGCTGTCGCGGGCATGCACGCGGTCCGCCGACCATTTGTTCTGGACATCGTCGTCGGCTTGTCGCCGAAGAAGTGCTGCGCCATCGAAACCTGCCGAGGTCACGATCACCTCGCGCACATCGGGCTTGCCGATATCCTCCGCCTCGCTCCAGAAGGCATGTTGCAGAGCGCGGGAAACGCCGATCCAATCCTGTCCGTCGAGATAGGCGGCAATCACGAATAGGGATGCAGGCGTCGGATCGCTCAAATCCGGGCGATGCTCAAGCCGCAGGTCCTTGCCGCGCACGCGCGCCCAGCGCTTGAGATCCCGCGTCCAGTAGGCACGCCGGATCTCCGGGCGATTGCGCGAAAAGATACCGCCGTTTTCCTCGACCACCGTCGTCAGATAGGGTGTGATGACGACATCGTTCTTCGCCGCAAGTTCGGCAAAGGCGTCGAAGCCGATATAGGCCCAGGGCGAGCCGATCGAAAAGAAATATTCTACCGATTTGGTCACTGATGCATATTCCCTAAGAGGTGATGGTCCGGCGTCGTACGGGCGACGCCTTTCAGGAAGCGGCACGGATGCCGGATTGCGCTTTCCATCCGAGCTCCGGTGCAATTGTCGTCACGAAGTCGTGGAGAATTTGGCGATATTCCGCGTGCTCGAACTCGTAAGGGAGTTCCAGCCTCAGCTCGCTGACCTCGGGCAGGATCGGATCGGCAAAAAGCTGCGCCAAAATCTCGTCCGACGTGCCGACGATATCACGGGCGAAAAGCGTGCGCCGCTCGCCCTGTGGCGAAAGGGTCCGCTCGTGGCGGCCATCGGCATAGTCTCGATATCGGCGCCGCGTTGCCGCATCGGCGCTGTCGAAAGGCACGATGACGCGGCCCAGCGCGACGCGGCGCTGCTTGCCCGCGGCGCGAAAGGTTTCGATTAGCCGCGATTGCGCGGTGAAGAAATCATCCGTTCCCTCCCCCGTGATCACATTGCCGGTCAACAGGTTGAAGCCGTTGCGGCCGGCCCATTCGGCCGAGCGCTGCGACCCGCCGCCATACCAGATCCGGTCGATCAGGCCCTTGGCATAAGGCTGCAGCCGCGGCCGCTGCGGGCCGAACGGTGTCTTGATCAAGGTCTGCTCGTCGCCGAGATAGGTGCCGCGCAGATTGTCGGCAAAACGCGCCACGCGATCATGCGAGAAATCGTAACCCGTCCAGTCGCCGTCGAAGACGAGCGGGGCGATCAGGTCTGCGTGCAGCGGCCGGCCGGCGCTGACGCCGATATTCAGCCGCCCGCGCGACAGAATATCGACGGTGGCGAGATCTTCAGCCAGCCGATAGGGGCTTTCATAACCGATCGGAATAACGGCGGTTCCGAGCTCGATCCGGCTGGTGCGCTGCGTCGCCGCCGCCAGGAAGGCGCTCGCAGAAGAGATTCCAGGCTCCAGGTGCCGCTGGCGGACCCAGGCGCTGTCGAAACCCAGATTCTCGCCATATTGCAGCTGCTGCAGCGTCTGCTCCAATCCCGACAGCGGGTCGTCGTCGGGATAGTTGCCGGGGGTGAGGAAGCCGATATGGCTGATGGATATATTGCCCACTCGTGCCATCCCATCAATATTTCGGCAGGCCGGGCGGGTTGGTCTCCGACGCCGGCAGGGCCTCCTCGGACAGGTGCCAGTGGTCGAGGATTTTTGCGTATGTGCCATCCTTGATCAGGCCGTTGGTGGCGACAGTCAGCGCGTCGGCCAGCCCGCTCCCCTTGCGGGTGGTGATCGCAACATCCGAGCGATCAGGCCAGCCGGCGCTCAGCGTGCCGACACGCCTGATGTTCTTGTCGCGCGCGGCAATGAAGACGAGCTGCGCATGCGGCTGGACGATGACATCGGCCCGGCCGGACCGCAGCGCGAGAAGACTTGCTGCCTCGTCGTCGTAATATTGCAGCTCGATCGGCTTCAGGCCGGCGGCGACATCTTCCTGGCTCCACTTCACCAGGATACGCTCCTGGTTGGTGCCGGCGCCGACGATGATCCTGAGGCCGGCGGCGTCCTTCGGCTCCTTGATCGAGGTGACGGCACTGTCGGATTTCACGAAGAAACCATGCAGCCCCTGGCGGTAGGTGGAGAAATCGAATTTCTCCTTGCGCTGCTCGGTGACGCCGACATTGGAGATGACGGCGTCATATTTGCCTGAGGTCAGGCCGAGTGGCCAGTCGATCCAGGCGACGGGCACGATCTCCAGCGTCAGGCCGAGGCTGTCGGCAATGGCATAGGCATAGTCGGGATCTGCCCCGACCACCGACTTGGCGTCCGTGGCATAGGTGGCAAGTGGCGGGCCGCCGGGGCTGACGGCGATGGTGAACTTGCCGGGTGTGACGAACTTGAATTCCCTAGGAATGGCAGCGATGGCCGCATCGTTCCTGGCGGCATGAAGCCGGCCCGGCTGTTCCGGGCTCAGGTCAAAATCCTCGGCCGCGTGGGCGGAACCGAAACCAGTCAATGCTGACACCAGGGCTGCGAAGAGCAAAGTGCGAGATGTCGGATGGATCGTCACGTTCAATATGTCTCCGTTTGCGTCGAGAAGTGGGAACGGACCGGCGCGCTACCCTGTAACGCCGGTCCACCAGACCAAGATTACGAACCGCTCTTCGGCAAGCCGGGCGGGTTGGTCTGAGCCTTGTCGATTGCCTCGGGACCGAGGTTCCACGTATCGAGGATCTTGCGATAGGCGCCACTGGCGATCAGATCGTTGACGACATCGGTCAAGGGCGCTGCCAGGCCACTGCCCTTGCGTGTGGTGACGGCAATTTCTGCCGTGATCGGCCAACCGCCGCTGACGGTGCCGACGAGCTTGGTCTTGCCGTTTATCCCGGCCGAATAGGCCTGCGTCGCGTTTACGCTGAAGACGGCATCGGCTCTGCCGGACTGGACGGCGAGATCCTTGACCGCATCGTCGTCATAATATTGCACCTCGATCGGCTTCAGGCCGGCGGCGACATTCCGGCGGTCCCATTCCAGCAGGATCTTCTCCTGGTTGGTGCCGGCATCGGTGATGACCTTCAGGCCGGCAATATCCTTCGGCTCCTTGATCGCCGCAATCGGGCTGTCGGCCTTGACGTAGAAGCCGAGCTCATCCTTGCGGTAGGTCGAGAAGTCGAATTTCTCCTTGCGCTCTTCCGTGACGGTCACGTTGGAGATCACCGCATCGAACTTCCCCGAGGTCAGCCCCAGCGGCCAATCGGCCCAGGCGACGGAAACGAGCTCGAGCTTCAGCCCCAGGCTGTCGGCGATCGCCTGCGCCAGATCGACGTCGTAACCGATAACGGTCTTGGAATCGGAGGCATAATCGTGCAGCGGCAGATTGCCGCTCGAGCTGATGCCGACGGTGAAGACGCCGTTTTCGACGAACTTGAAGTCCTTGACTTCGGCAATGCGCTTCTCGTTCTTTTCCACCCTCAGCCGGTTCGGCTGCTCGGGGCTGAGATCGAATTTCTGCTGCGCCTGAGCGGAACCGAAACCGATCGCGGCAATGGTGACGGCTCCCGTTATCAGCAGCCTTGCCCTATCTGTAAATGTCATGCCCCTTCTCCATTTCATCTTTAGGTTGTAGTTATTGTCATTCAGCCAGAGCAGCCCGTCGCGGCCCGGCATTTCGCCAGCGCTATCGGGCGCTAGAGAACCTTGGCGAGGAATTCCCGTGTTCGGGGATGTTCCGCTTGCGTGAAGATGCGGGCCGGCGGGCCGGCCTCCAGAATGCGGCCGCCGTCCATGAAGACGACGGTGTCTGCGACTTCGCGGGCAAACCCGATTTCATGGGTGACGATGACGAGCGTCGTACCGGTGCGGGCAAGCTCCTTGATGACATCGAGCACTTCGCCGACGAGTTCCGGATCGAGCGCCGAGGTCGGCTCGTCGAAGAGCAGCACCTTGGGACGGAGCGCCAGGGCGCGGGCGATCGCCACGCGCTGCTGCTGGCCGCCGGAAAGCTGGCGCGGATAGGCGTTGATCTTGTCGCTGAGGCCGATGCGGGCCAACAGCTCCTGCGCCAATTGCACCGCCTCCTCGCGGCTGACGCCGCGCACCTGGACCGGCGCCTCGATGAGGTTTTCAAGCACGGTCAGATGCGGGAACAGATTGTAGCTCTGGAAGACCATGCCGATATCGGCGCGGCGGGTGAGAATATCCTTTTCCTTGAGCTCGTAGAGCGTGTCGCCCTTCCTGCTGTAGCCGACGAAATCGCCGTCGACCGAGATGAAGCCTTCATCGACACGCTCCAGATGGTTGATGGCACGCAGAAGCGTCGACTTGCCGGAACCGGACGGGCCGAGGATTGCGGTCACGCTGCCGGCGGGAAGGCTGAGCTCGACATCATCGAGCACCTTCAGCGAGCCAAAGCTTTTGGAAATACCATGGATACGCACCGCACCACCCGTCCGCAGGGCCGCCGCATCATCGAAGCCGGGCCTGCGCACTCGCTCGCTCGCCGTATCGAGAGCTAGCAGCGGACGGCGGAAGCGTTCGAAGAATGCCTGGAAGGGCAGCGGTGTCGGATTGCGCACGGCACCCTTTGAGAAATAGCGCTCGATATAGTGCTGGGCGACCGACAGCACCGTCATGATGATCAGATACCAGACGGTCGCGACCATCAGCAGCGGAATGACTTCGAGATTGCGGCGGTAGATCACCTGGACGGTATAGAAGAGCTCCGGCAGCGCCAGCACATAAACCATGGATGTGCTCTTCGCCAATCCGATCAGCTCGTTAAAGCCGGTCGGCAGGATCGAGCGCATGGCCTGCGGCAGAACGATGCGGAAAGCCTGGCGGCGGCGCGGCAGGCCGAGTGCGGCGGCGGCTTCCAGCTGACCATGATCGACTGAAAGGATACCGCCGCGCACGATTTCCGCAAAGAAGGCCGACTGGTTGAGCGTGAGGCCGAGAAAGGCGGCGGCAAAGGGTGTCAGCAATTGCACGGTGGGATAATCGAGGAAGACGGTATCGGTGAAGGGGATGCCGATCTTGATCGTCTCATAGAGATAGCCGAGATTGTTCAGGATCAGCAGCAGCACGATGACCGGGATCGAGCGCAGCAGCCAGATATAGCCCCAGGAAAGACCGGAAAGCAGCGGCGACTTGGAAACGCGGGCAAGCGCCAGCGCCGTTCCGAGAATGGAACCGGATATGGCGGCAAGCGCGGTCAGGAGCAGCGTCCTTCCGAGGCCGACGAGCACGGGCTCGGCAAAGAACCATTCGGCAAAGACGCTCCAACCCCAGCGCGGATTGGTGAAGGTGGAATAGAGCACGGCGATGATGACGAAGGCGGCGAACACCGTGCCTGCCAACCGTTCGGGATGGCGCGCCGCCACGATCCGGTACCGGGAATAGTCCTTCGATTCTGCCGTCCTGCTGCCGGGGTCGATGCCGGCGAAATCCGTCGTCAGTGCCATTGTGCTTCCCTTTTATGATTGTCGGTCTTTGCCGCTTTCAGTAATTTGCGCCGGCCACGCGCAACCGCGGCTCGGCATCGTCGAGAGCAGGCTCGGCGAGATGGGTGATGTCCTTTTCGAAAGGCAGGCTCTTGTAGATCTCGGGATCGGCTGACGTGTCGAAGAGCGCGGTGTAGCCATAGTTCAGATAGAGGCCGACGGCCTCGGGTTGGCGAAAGCCTGTCGTGAGATAGATGCGGGCATAGCCCTGGCGGGCGGCCTGGGCCTCCAGCTCCACCAGCACCTTGCGGGCAAGGCCCTGCCGGCGCAGATCGGAGCGCGTCCAGATACGTTTGAACTCGGCCGTGCGTTCGTCATAATGCTTGAAGGCGCCGCCGCCGATGGTTTCGCCATCGCGGATCAACAGCAGAAAATTGCCATCCGGCGGCGCAAAGGCTTCGGGGGGATAGCGGTTGAGCTCGGCGGCCGCACCTTCGGCATTGAAATAGGTGCCGTAGCGGCTGTCATATTCGTAGATCAATTCATCAATCAGCGGCTTGGCGCGCGGGTCGAGAGGACTGGTATAGAGAAACGTATCGCTCATATCGTTCATCACCCGTTGTCATCAGTGAGGAAGGTTTCGGCGAGCCGCACCCAATAGCGGGCGGCGGGCGCGATGATCGCGTCGTTGAAATTGTAATGGGCGCTGTGGAGAGGAGCGCTGTCGCCATTCCCGACGAAGAGGTAGCTGCCGGGGTTCGCCTGCAGCATGAAGGCGAAATCCTCGCTCGCGGTTCTCGGTCGGAAATCCTTCTCGATCGCCGCTGGACCAAGAGCGTCATATGCGACCCGGCTGGCGAATTCGGTTTCCCCGGCATGATTGACCAGCGCCGGAAAGCCGAGGCGATAATTCACATCGGCCTCGGCGCCGAAGCTTTCGGCCTGGGCATGGGCAAGGGCCGGAATGCGCTCTCGCAACAGTTGACGGACGATTTCGCTGTAGGCCCGCATGGTCAGCTGCATCTCGACGCTTTCCGGGATGACGTTCGAGGCGGAGCCGGCATGGATCGAGCCGACGGTGACGACCGCCATCTCCTGCGGATCGACATTGCGCGAGACGACGCTCTGCAGCGCGGTGATGAAGGCGGCCGAAGCGAGCACCGGATCGACGGTGCGGTGCGGTTCGGCGCCATGGCCGCCCTTGCCGATGATCTTGATGATCGCCTTGTCAACCGAAGCCATGGCCGGGCCGGCGACGAAGCCGAATTGGCCCGTCGGCACACCCGGCCAATTGTGCAGCCCGAACACCGCATCGACAGGAAAACGCTCGAACAGACCTTCCGAAATCATCTTACGGGCGCCGGCGCCAATCTCCTCGGCGGGCTGGAAGATCAGCCGCAGCGTGCCGTTGAAATTGCCGTTCTCTGAGAGATAACGGGCGGCGGCGAGCAGGATCGCGGTATGTCCGTCATGGCCGCAGGCGTGCATGACGCCGGGATTGCTGCTGGCATAGGCAAGCCCGGTCGCCTCCTCGATCGGCAGCGCATCCATGTCGGCGCGAATGCCGATCCGCTTCTTGCCGTCGCCGCGCCGGAGGGTGGCGACGACGCCGGTGCCGGCAATGCCCGTCGCCACCTCGTAGCCCCAGGCGGAAAGGTGAGATGCCACAAGCTTGCTGGTTCTGAGCTCCTGGAAGGCAAGCTCCGGATATTGGTGCAGATCGTGGCGAAGTGCGATGATCTCGTCGAGGTAGGCAGCGATGCCCTTCTCGACCGGATCGTTGCTGCGCGGGTTTTGAGCGATGATATCCATGACGGTTCGCCGGCGCTTCAGGCGCCGACGGCCTTTCCGCGTTCGAGCTGCTCCGCATCCGCCGCATAGCGGCTTTCGCGGAAGGGCAGGCCGAGATGGTCGCGCAGCGTCTCACCCTTCAGGACCGGATCGAAATAACCGCGCTCCGTGAGGATCGGCAGAACGTATCTGGAGAAATCGTCGAAACCCTCGGCGATGACGGGAAAGCCGAGAATGAAGCCGTCGGCCGCGCCCTGATCCACCCAGCGAATGATTTCGTCGGCGATATGCTCGGCGGTGCCGATGAAGGCGGTGCGCGGCGTTGCCGAATCGAGCGCGACCTGGCGGAGCGTCAAGCCCTTCTCCCGCGCCGTCCGTTTGATGCGGTCGGTGGTGGCGCGGAAATTGTTCCTGCCGATATCGCCGAGTTCGGGGAACGGCTCGTCCAACGGATAAACACTGAAATCATGATGATCGAAGAAGCGGCCGAGATAGAGCAGCGCCTCCTCTATCGTGACGAGGTTGCGGATCGCCTGGTACTTGGCTTCCGCCTCTTCCTGCGTCGCCCCGACGATCGGCCCGATACCCGGATAGATGCCGACTTCCGCCGCCGGACGCCCATGAGCGATGACGCTGTCCTTCAACTGGCGATAAAAGGCCTGCGCCTCCTCGAACGGCCCGCCATTGGTGAAGACGGCATCGGCATGCTTGCCGGCGAGCCTGATGCCGGAATCCGAGGCGCCCGCCTGGAACACGACCGGCTGGCCCTGCTTGGAACGGCCGATATTGAGCGGTCCCTCGATACGGAAGAACCGGCCCTTGTGATTGAGGCGATGCATCTTCGTCTTGTCGGCATAGACGCCGGTCTCGCGATTGCGCACGAAGGCGTCATCGTCCCAGGAATCCCATAGACCCTTGATCGCATCGATATAGTCCTCGGCGATCTCGTAGCGCAGTTCGTGTTCGGGATGTTCGCGGCTGTAATTGCGCCCCGAACCCTCGAGCGGCGAGGTCACCGCATTCCACCCTGCCCGGCCGCCGCTGATGAGATCGATCGAGGCGAACTGGCGGGCAATGGTGAATGGATCGCTGTAGGAGGTCGAGACCGTGCCAACGAGGCCGATTTTCGAGGTCGAGGCGGCAAGCGCCGAGAGTATGGCGATCGGCTCGAACCGATTGAGGAAATGCGGGATCGACCGCTCGTTGATATAAAGCCCGTCGGCAACGAAGGCGAAGGCGATGCCGGCCGCCTCCGCCTTACGCGCCGTCTTGACGAAGAAGTCGAAATTGACGCTGGCATCGGCCGGTCCGCTTGGATGTTTCCAGGCATTCATGTGGCCGCCGGGACCTTGCAGCATGATGCCGAACGTGACGTGTTTCTGAGCCATGGGATCAATCCTTCTTGGAAACGGTCAGGCGACGAGGGAAAGCCGCTCCGCGGCGAGCAGTTCGATGGAGGCAAGACGCTCGGCGACCGAAAGCGCCGGCGTGTCGAGCACGAACTCCTTGACCCCGTAGCTGCGGTGAAGCTCGTCCAGCTCCTTGCGGATCTGCTTCGCCGTGCCATGCAGCACGCTCGGCACCTTTTCCTCAGTGCGGTAATCGGTGACGCCGGCCTGGCGGGCGAATTCGGCCGCCTGCTCCTCGCTGCCGACATTCACGGTCTGGCCGTTCGGCAGGAACACCTTGACGATGCGCAGTTTGCCGACGCGCTCGCGGGCGTAGTCCTCGCTTTCAGCGGCAAAGGCTGCGAGCGCCAGGATCGGAGGCTTGCCGCCGGATGCCCGCTCATAGGCCTCGAAGGTCCTGCGCAAATTGTCCGGATCGCCGTTCAGGTGACCGGCAAAAACAAGTTCCCAACCCTTCTCGGCGGCCAGCTCGGCGCTTTCGACGCTGGCGCCGAGCAGGAAACGTTCGGGAGCCATCGGCGGGAAAGGGGTCGCCTGCGCACCGTCGTAATTCGGGTCGGCGGCGAGATAGGTGTTGAGATCGGCAAGCTGGCTGGCAAAATCCGGCTTCCTGGATGGATAGACGGCTAGCTGGAGAGCGCGCGTCGACAGCGGAAAGCCGCCCGGCGCCTTGCCGACACCGAGATCGACGCGGCCGGGCGCAAGCGAAGCCAGAAGATTGAAGGTCTCCGCAACCTTATATGCGCTGTAATGCTGCAGCATGACGCCACCGGAGCCGATGCGGATTTTCGACGTCTTTGCGAGAAGGTAAGCTATCAGCGCCTCTGGCGCAGAGCTCGCCAGATTGGACATGTTATGATGCTCGGCGACCCAGAAACGGTGATAACCAAGTTCCTCGGCCCGGGCAGCAATCTTGACCGTCGCCCGCAGCGCATCTGCGGCGGTTAAACCCTGTTCGATCGGGCTTTTGTCGAGAAGACTGAGGAGGTAGGTCATGACGTCACGATCGGATCCCTGGTTGCAAAGCTTAGTCTATAAAATCAGTAGACAAATATCATTATAAGAAATGACATTCTCTTTCGAACACGCTGAGTGAAAAAAAGATGGCCGCACATAAGATGGAAATCGCCCGCCAGAACTGGGTCTCACCGGCAGCGGAGGGCTTCTTTCAATCGACCACTCAAGGATCAATTTTCCGGTCGAAAGGGCGTAAGTGAATGAAGCTGTCAGAACAGCTAAAGCCGATCAGCGACCTCAAGGCGCATGAGCCGACGATCCTTCGGACACTGAAGGATCATTCGCAGCCGGTCGTCATTACGCTTCACGGAGAAGCGAAAGCCTTCAGGACGGTGGCCAATATGAAGAACACAGGAGACGCTGGCGCTCCTGAAGATGCTTGCGCACCAACCGGCAGGTCGAGGAGGGCAACTGCGCCCGCTGCGGAATCCTTCTCGCGCATCTGCAAACGTCTGGCCGACAGCCAATCCCAATTCCTTATGGTGTTCTTTTCGCTGAAGACGCGGAACGCGACATCGAGAGCCCATGCACCGAGCCTGAGGGATTTTCCAACCCGTACACTGGCCTGGCCGCCATCAAGGGCGTGTTACCGCATAGGCGCACATTATGCGCGCGTCGTCCTTGCCCCCATATCGTGAAGCTGACCTGCTTCTACGAGCAGGCAAGCTATACGATCCCGCAGTACCATGGCCGATTCCTGCCTGAGGACAAGCGGCCCTAACCGCCCTTATCTCATAACCCATTGATGCCATAGCAAACGTTCCGTTAACCAGAAGTAATATCGCCTATTACTTCCGCCGCTTGGGATGGACTTGTGCATTTCTCCCTCACTTCCGAGAAGGATTCGTTATCGAAGTGAGGTCTTCAAGGTGTTCTGACGTTCCCATAGGTCGTAGCACCGTAACCGACAGTCTTTCGCGGAGGCCGACACCAGGCAGTAGACCCAGCCACAAACTGTGAGGCTCGCAAGAATTTGCCGACCTCTTCGAACGCGCCAACCGTGGCGAGGAAATCACCATCATACGCGGCGACGCCGTCTATGCCCGCATCGGTCCAGCCGATACGACATTGTCGAAAAGGGCCTGCTGCACGCCCGTTGCAGAGCTTGGACCTCTTGCATTGGTGGCACCTCCATCCATACGACCCGCAAAACCAAAGAGCTCTTTCGAAGGCTTTTGGGATGGAGCTCTTCATAGCAGCCTGCAGAGACTTTTGCCCGCTTAGCCACCGCCGCCGCCCGCATCGAGCCCAAGACCTATCCAAATTTCCGTCCGGCCGGCGCATTTGCCCGCAGAAGAGCCATCAGCATCGGGCCGATCGCGAATTCTCCCTTTTCGCTTCGTCGTGTCAGGCCACGAAGATAGCCACCGGCCGAATTAATGTGGCCACCGCGCTCCAGGATGCATGCCATGACGGTTGCCGCGTTTTCCGGACCCATCACATTGGCGGCCTCTTCGTAGGCCGACGGACTGACGCCGAGCATCGAGCGAACCTTGACCGCCGCGGTCATCAGATCGCGCCAGTTGCGGATGATACCGCCCGGACCATAGGCGAGAATTTCCGGGCAGGCTTGCAGAACCAAGCCGAGCGGGAAGGATTTCAGTCGGTCACTATCATTGCGGCCGCCTGTCCGTAGACTGTGCTCTTTCTCGCACCGACTCGAATGGGCTGCCTCAGCTCTACCCTCTTCTGACGTCGCGGCCCGTCGCCCGTTGTCTTGCTCCGGCATCGCGCCCTGCTTCGTGTCGAAGTCTGGTTCAAGTTCAGAATTAGATTCGGGATTCGAATTCTGTATGTGGCGCTCAATATAATTGGCATTGCCGCGCTCTTTTATTGATTCAATCCGAATTTCCAACCGGTTAAGGACATCTGCCCGCAGAGTCGTCAATTCATCCAGCAACAGTTCGAGCTGCGACGCCGTCGGGGATCGGGGCAGGCCTTCGATCAGGTCTCGGAACTCGCAGTACAGGCCTTGCCAGTCGCCAGGGATCTGTTCCTCGACGGCTGCTTCGATCAATTTTGCGATGTCGCGACGGCAGAGAGTGATGCGTTCGCGCAGACGCTGGACATGCAGCCGCTCGGCCATCACTTCGGCTGCGAGTTGTTCGATCTCGCTAGCACGGGCAAGCAGTGGCGCGAGCGAGAAGCCGAACGCCTCGTTGACCTCCCCTGCCCTATTCCTGCGGACATAACGCTTGCCGTTGGGGCTGTCCTTGCGCAACAGCAGACCTGCCTGGACGAGCGCGGCGAGATGACGCCGGACGGTCTGCTCGGCCATGCCGTGCGTTCTGAGCGAAAGCTGGATGTTTGATGGGAATACGATCAAACCGTTTTCCTGCGCCAGCTCGTTCTTCGGATAAAAGCTCAAAAGAGCGTTGAGTACGGCAAGCGCTCGATCGCTGATGCCGAGAAGCGGCTTTGCTTCGCAGAGCGCGCGAAACAATCTCCACTTGTCGACGGACTGATCAGTCTTGATCTCGCGTGCCATTACCTGGCTTGTGAGCATGCCAAGCGTCATTAACCGCCGCCCGAAGGGCGTCGTCACATTCCCGGTTTCCATATCTTCCACCTCAACGAGGCAAAAGAAATCCGCTCGCCAAAACGGCGCCAAAAACTCTTGACAGCGATTCTCGGAAGTGCGATTCTCGGAGGTGTTCAAGACTACGAGGAAAGCTTCCGTGACGGTGACGTTCGGGGGCTTTTTTCTTTTGCGCGTTATCTCCTATCCGGATTGTCAGCTGACAATCCGGTCTGACTGCCTCATTTTCCCTCATTCTCCTCTTCGAACTCGGCGGCGAGGCTTACCAACCGCTGAGCCAGGAATTCCGAAAACGCCGCCGATTTGACGGTGATGCGAAAGGTTTTGCCGGAGCGGGCCACCAAAGCAAGCGGAGCGCCCCCCTGGGCCCGGAGGGTCTGCTCGGCCCGCTGCGGTGGGGTCTTCTCCTCCAGCGCTTTCCAGATGACATCAAAGCGGCTGTTGGTGTCCAACGCCAGGAAGCCGCGGGCACCGATTGCGGCCTGGGCCTTCTTCTGCCCGCCCGTCTCCCTGAATTTTTCGGCAAACGCCAGCCAGCGCGGGCGTCCAACCTTGGGAGCCGGCCCAATGGCGAGAATAATCTCGGGGTCGATGGTCTGAGCCACCTGCAGGAGCCGTGAGGTTTCCGGCTTGTCGGTTGTCAGCGCCGTGGCGATCATCTCGCGGCTGAATCCATGCTCATCCAGGCGGCGCGCAAACAGTGCCCGCTCGATAAAACTCAAGTCGACTCGGGGGCCGTTTTCCTGGCCCTGTGCGAGGATCAGCTCTTCATCCGTGAGCTTTCGCACGACGGCCTTGACGGGAACCCCGATCTCTGCCGCGGCTCGCAGGCGCCTGTGGCCATAGGCGGCCTGGTAGTGCCCAGCCCTTACCGGGTCCGGCCGTACCAGGATCGGAACCTGCTGGCCGCTGTCCCGGATCGATTGCTTCAATCGCTCGAACTCTGCATCCCTATCGACCGGGATACGGTCGCGGATAAAGGACATTTCGACGGCAGCCGGATCGATCTCCAGTACCTTGTCGCCGGAGGCCAGCGATTCACGCAGCGCCTTGGCGGCAGCCGCTTCCTCTCCCAACCGGCCAAGCGACAAATTCATCGCCTTGACCGCTCCCGATGGGCGGTGCGGCGGCTGCGCGATTGGCGCCTCCGGCCGTGTCGGCTCGACGGCGCCGACCATGCTTTTCAGGATGTCGCGTCCCTTTGGGCTCATGTCCTGCTCCATGCGCTGCGGATGAGTTGCTCGACCTCGGCATTGACGCTGTCGACGGATTCCACCCCGCGGTCATAGGTCTGACGATGCATCGTCTCGCGTCCTGCCTCGTAGATTGTCTGCTTAGAGAGTCCCGCATCCGAGACAGCCGTCGACTTGACCATCATCGCCGTCAGCACGCGCTCGCCGAAAAGACTGCGCAAGAAGGCGACGATCTGCGCCTGCGGCCCATCATTGGGCTCATAGCGGGTAATGAGATAACGCATCCAGTCGTAATCCAAATTGCCGCCTGCCTGTTTGACTACGGCCAGGAGGTCGGAGGTCATCGTCAGGAACTGGTTCATCGACGCCACGTCGAGCATCTGCGGATGGACGGTGATCAGGACGGAGGTTGCGGCGCAGAGGGCAGACAGCGTCAGGAAGCCCAGGGTCGGTGGGCAATCGATGATGACGACGTCATAGTTCTGCTCCAGCGAATGCAGCGCATTACCGACCCGCATGAAGAACATGTCCTTGTCGTCGCGGTTGGTGTCGGCAAGCGCCTTTGGCGTATCGTGTTCGAACTCGTGCAGTTCGAGATTGCCGGGAATGAGATCGAGCCCGGGGAAATAGGTCTGACGGACGATGTCGCTAACATCGCGGCGCGTCTCGTCATATTTAATGGCGCCGTAAAGTGTCTCGTTTTCGCCGACATCGAATTCGGGCTGATATCCAAGCATCGCCGACATCGACGCCTGCGGATCGAGGTCGACGGCGAGCACGCGGTAGCCACGCAGAGCCAGGAACTGCGCCAGGTGGACTGATGTCGTCGTCTTGCCGGAGCCGCCCTTGAAATTGGTCACGGCGATCACCTGGAGATGGTCGCCCGGTCGGCGCATCGGCAGATAGGAGGGTTTGGTGCGCCCTAGGTGCTGGCGCATCGCATGGATTTCCTCGAGCGAGAATACCCGACGGCCAGCCGCTGTCTTTTCCGGACTGATGCTCTCGACCTGGGCGGCGAGATGACGAACATAGCTGTCGGTGACGCCGAGCAGCTTGGCTGCCTCGGTGCTGCTGAACCGCCGCAACGATTTGCGGGCATTGGGTGAAAACAATCGCTCGAACAGCACCTGCAGCTGGCTGCCGAGCATCGTCGAGTCCTGCGCAATCGTCTCGTCGATCGAGACTGGACTCGCTCTCTTGGCTTTCTCAACAATCGCGACCTTGGTCGGCATTCACGCAAATCCTGATAAATCGAGTGATTTTGCGCAAATGATCGTGAGTCTGCTGATTCCGTCAAGCGGTTTCTTGGGTGGCCAATCTATTATAAAATGGATTCTGCAAAAAAATCATGTGGAATTCCGGAATCTTAGCACCATTGTCAGCTGACAACGACGGCCTGCTCCGGGTCGATGAAAGCCAGCCTCAAAGTATCGCGGCACATAATCGATACGACTCAGCGTCGCTAGCGCTCCATCCAAGCGCACCTTCGGACGCCTGGCATAGACCGATCAGGTTGTTCGATTTCTCATTTGTAGGCGGACGAACGGTACAGGTTTTCGGCTTCCAGCCCGCGGACGGGTTCATTGCCGGAAGGCTTGTCATTTGCGTCCTGGGTTTCGGCATCGCGGCGTGACGCTGCAAGGGCCAGCATTTGTTCGAGACGGCCCGCATTGAGCGGAGCGCTTATTCCCTTGAAGTTCATTGACACATCCTTCGTCATATTGCGTGAAGCCGCAGAGATAAGCGTAATTCGAACCCGCCGATAACCGCCAGGCAGCGTTATCACCATCTTTTCCTGGGGCCGGGAAGAGGAGGGCCTCCATCTTTCAGGTGGTTCAAAAATGCAGCGACCGGCGGCCACGATGGGGATTTCGGATCACTCTGCTTACCAAGTTGGAAAGGAGCCTCGCAGACACAGGCCGGGCGTGAAAGGAAGGCGGCCCATCTTTGATAGCAAGGGCGAGCCGGCACTGCCGCTGATCATGCTTCATCGCGGTCGAGGTCTTCCTGCAGAAGCGCTTTGCTGCGCAGCCTATCGGGGTGAGGGGACATTCGGCCTTGGTCTTCTCCGCCCCAATCTAAGTCGGCGAGCAGCTGGTATCAGAGGGGTGGGGCTTCGGTTGCGTCAGGAACCTGTCAATGGCCAAGCGATCACAGTCCTAGTCCTGTGCCGGCGTCAGAACGGGGTCATAGCTGTAATCATGCCGGGACGACGCGGCCTCCACGTCGAAGATTGCAATAGCGCGCTAGGCGAATCAGGCATCAGCCGATATGATCGGCAGGCCAGCGGGTTCACGCAGTGTCGTTCAGCTCCCGAGCCAGTCCCCCACCTATACGCTCCGCAAAACCACGATCCTTCCTAGAGGAACTGATTGATGAGTTTGCTTCCGTATACGGAATTCTTCTTTGTTTACTGCATGTTTACCATAACGCCCCCGATCGCCGCCAAGCCCGCATCGCCGCCCATCCGCGCGCCTTTGTCATTTGGTGCTACGTGAGGAAGGGGGTGAGCCTATCGCGCCTTCGTTGCCTCGCGATTGGTAAAATGCGCGTTGCCCAAACCTGTACCGATGGTCAGCACGGCCCATCTCGACACGTCGTTCATATAAGGGATCTGCGACAATCCCTGCACGACGGCATCGTTGTGCATCATCACGAATGTGCTGTCGTCGCCGATCTCGGGAATGGCCTTCATCAGCGCGGCGGGAAGGTTGAAGCTGTCGCTCTCCCAGTTTCCGCCCGGCAGGTTCTGTCCGCCGCGTTCGATGGAGCCATCGGCTTTGATGATTCCGGGGCATGCGATCCCGATGATGGGCGCGGGTTTGAGATTGGCTTTCTCAGCCTTGCCAATCAGATCCTGCAACATCGCGGCCAATCTCTCGATGGTTGCGGTACGGCTTGGCTCGTCGTCGGCGTGGCGCCAGATGGCTGATTCCCAGACGCTCGCATCTTTAAAATTCGGTACGTCGTTCTTTCCGAATTTAACGACGCCGGCGCGAACATTTGTCCCGCCGATGTCGACGGCGAGCATCGCCTCGTGGCCTTTGAAAGTCCACGGCGGCATCAGGTGAACCGCGCCGATCAGTCCGGCCTCATCGGGATGGTGAACGATCGGCACCACCTCGACATCAATGCCCGCCACCTTGAGAAGAACCATGGTCCTGGCGATCGCCAGCTCGCCAAAACGGCTCTGCCGCAAGCCACCGCCGACGACGATGCGTTCCGTCCTGCCCCAGCGCTTGTCTTTGAGGAACTTTCCGATCACGTCGGCAAAGTCCTGGGAAAAGTCCTCCACCGCCCCCATGACCAATGCCGCCGCCTCCATATCGTCGCCTTTCAGAAAGGCATCGATCTTCTTCTTGGAAAGCTTCGCCGTCGCGGTCTTGCCGATCGGGTCATCTCCGACCTTGCGGATGCGCTTTCTCCAGTCGTCGAGCTTCTGTTGGAAAGTCTTCTTGTTGGCGTTGTCGCCAACGAAACCATCCTTGTCACGCAGTTCGTTGTTGTAGTCGTCGATCGTCACCAATGGCAGATTTAAAGCGCCATGTGCCAGCGGGGCGTTGACCTCATCACGGGGATCAGAACTGCTTTTGGCCATCAATGTACCTTCTACGGCGCGAGTGCTCGAACGGGCGGCGAGATACAACGCGGACTAGCCTCAGGATGTTCCGGAGTCTGAAAAGCCACCTTGTCCTTGTTGGCCGGCGACCTAGCTTCAATCATAGCAGAGTTTGGAGAATACCGTGCAGGACGACACCGCTACCCAGGAAATGCTTTCACTGGTCTTGGAAGAGCCGGACCATTGGGCGATGTTTCTCGATATCGACGGGACGCTGCTCAATCTTGCGCCCACACCGGATGCGATCGAGGTCCCAGAAGCGCTTCCCGGACAACTTCATCGCCTGTCGAACAAGCTCGGCGGTGCCCTGGCGCTGGTCACCGGACGATCACTTTCTTATGCCGACGAGCTGTTCAAACCCTTTGAATTTCCGACAGCCGGCCTGCACGGTGCCGAGATCAGAAGCGCCACCGGCATGCAGACGGTCGAGGCGACACCTGAGTTTCAGGCACTGAAACATGCGCTGACCGCGGAAGCCGAGCACTATCCCGGTGTCTTGATCGAAGACAAGGGCGCGGCCGTTGCCGCCCATTACCGTCTCGCACCCGAATATGAAAAGGTGCTTGAAGACCGCATGCAATACTATGCCGAGCTCGCCGGACCGAACTGGGCATTGCAACTCGGCAAGAGGGTATTTGAATTGCGGCCGGCACGGTCGAGCAAGGGCGATGCACTGGAGCGATTTTTCCAGTCCGATCCCTTCAGGAACCGCTGCCCGATTACGATCGGCGATGACCTGACCGACGAGTCGATGTTTGCGATCGCCAATGCCCGCGGCGGCGTTTCCGTGCGTGTCGGCGCGATCGGCACCCCGAGCTGCGCCACGAGCCGGCTGTCCTCCTCTGCACTGGTCAGAAACGTCATTGCCGCCTTGGCAGCCTGAACTGCGTCCTCGGACGATATGCATGCGGATTGTTGCCGTCTTTCCGTCCGCTCCGCAGCGTCAATTGTCAAAAAAGTATCGGTTTTGACTGGGAATCGTGGTGGCGGGCGTGAAACGAGACCACTACACTCCCCTTAACAATAAAGCCAAAAAGGGAATTTGGCGGGCTGGCGTGGAGCCGTCCTCGGAGGAGGAAACAATGGAACCTGACTTGGAAGTCATTCAGATCAGGCCGGGCGAATCTTTCGCAACGAAGGCGCACGGCTATCCCTACCATACGGTTCGCTGGCATTTTCACCCCGAATACGAACTTCATCTGGTCGTGGCGACGACAGGACGGTATTTCGTCGGCGATTTCATCGGCGAGTTCGAGCCTGGCAATCTCGTGCTGGCGGGGCCTAACCTTCCTCACAACTGGATCAGCGATGTCCCGAAAGGATCGAGTATTCCGCTTCGCTGCCAGCTCATCCAGTTTAGCGAGAATTTCATCAGCGACACGATGAAGGTGTTCGCCGAACTCGGTCCCTTCGATGCGGTTCTCGAAGCCTCCCGCCGCGGCGTGCTCTTCGGAGCCGACACCAGCCGCGAGGTTGCTCCCCTGATGAACGAGGTGCAGCAGGCGCACGGCGTGCGTCGCATCGAACTGTTCATGATGATCGTCGGCCTGCTCAGCCGGGCGCAGGATTCCCAACTTCTCGCCAGCCCGAGCTATCTGCCCGATCCATCGGGATACATGTCGGCCGGCATCAACAAGGCGCTCGCCTATATCAGGGAAAATCTGACGAAGTCCTTCGACGAAGCCGATCTCGCAGCGATTGCCGATCAGTCGACAGGCGCCTTTTCGCGCGCCTTCCGACGCCATACCGGCATGTCGCTGGTACAGTATGTGAAACGCCTGCGCATCAATCTCGCCTGCCAGATTTTGATGAGCGATGACCATGCATCGATCACCGATATCTGCTTCGAGGTCGGCTTCAACAATCTGTCCAACTTCAACCGGCAGTTTCTCGCGGAAAAAGGCATGACGCCTTCTCGTTTCCGGCGATTGTTGGGTGACAATATCAACGTGGCAAAGGCGGCCTAGAGGAGGAGTCGAAAGGGCACAGCCCGAGGGAGGACAAAGAGGAGGAACCAAAACTGACACTGACTTGAACGTGGGCGCGCGATGAGCGCGCTCGCGATCGGAGATGCTTGTCCTCAAAACGTCAAACCGCAGGGACAGGCGCGACCGTTCATTCAGCCGAACGGCCAGAGCAGAACAGTGCAATCACGAACCTACACAATTTTACCAATGGGAGGAGATGGAAATGATGAAATTCTCGACAAAGTCGGCAGGCGCCGCGGTCTTCGTTCTGTCCTTGCTGGGCGGTACTTCCGCCTTTGCGCAAGCAGCCGTTTCGGATGCGACAGTGGCATTCCTCATGCCCGACCAGGGCTCGACCCGCTATGAGGAGCACGACCATCCGGGTTTCGTCGCGGAGATGAAGAAGCTTTGCGCGTCATGCAAGGTTCTTTATCAGAACGCCGATGCCGATATCGCAAAACAGCAGCAACAGTTCAATTCGGCGATCACCCAAGGCGCCAAGGTCATCGTGCTCGACCCGGTGGATTCGGCAGCGGCCGCATCGCTCGTCCAGCTCGCACAGAGCCAGGGCGTGAAGGTCATTGCCTATGACCGTCCGATTCCAAAAGGCAAGGCCGATTTCTACGTCTCCTTCGACAACAAAGCGATCGGCAAGGCAATTGCGGAATCGCTCGTTCAGCATCTCAAGGCTCAGAATGTGCCGACCGATGGCGGTGGCATCCTGCAGATCAACGGTTCGCCGACCGATGCGGCTGCCGGGCTGATCAAGGACGGCATTCACGAGGGGCTGGAGAGCGGCGGATATAAGACGCTTGCCGAATTCGACACACCCAACTGGCAGCCCTCGAATGCGCAGCAATGGGCAGCCGGCCAGATCACCCGTTTCGGCAAGCAGATCGTCGGCGTGGTCGCCGCCAATGACGGTACGGGCGGCGGCGCAATTGCAGCTTTCAAGGCAGCGGGCGTCGATCCCGTGCCGCCGGTGACCGGCAATGACGCGACGATCGCGGCACTACAGCTGATCATCTCAGGGGATCAGTACAATACGATCTCCAAGCCGAGCGAAATCGTTGCCGCTGCCGCTGCCGACGTCGCCGTGAAGCTCCTGGCCGGAGAAACGCCGAAGGCCGAAATGACGCTGTACGACACGCCGGCGCAACTTTTCGTCCCTGCGGTCGTCACTGCCGAAAACCTCAAGGCTGAGATCATCGACAAGAAGATCAACACCGCCGAGGAGCTGTGCACCGGCCGCTATGCTGACGGCTGCAAGAAGCTCGGCATCACGAAGTAATCCGCAACGGGAAGCGCGACCGGTTCGCCGGTTGTGCTTCCCGCTTCGCTTTCCTGAAAGGCCAGGCGATGTCTGAAACCTCCCATACCCTTCACCCCTACCGTCAGCCTGTCCTCAGCCTGCGCGGCATATCGAAGAACTTCGGGGCTGTGTCGGCGCTCACCGATATCGAACTCGACGTGCATGCCGGCGAGGTTGTGGCGCTGGTTGGCGACAACGGCGCCGGCAAGTCGACATTGGTCAAGATCCTGGCCGGTGTGCACCAGCCAAGCTCGGGCACGATCCTGTTCGAGGGCAAACCGGTGAACCTGCCGAGCCCAAGTGCTGCTCTCGGGCTCGGCATTGCAACGGTATTCCAGGATTTGGCACTTTGCGAAAATCTCGACGTCGTCGCCAATATCTTTCTCGGCAAGGAACTCAGTCCGTTTCAGCTCGATGAGGTCGCCATGGAGATCCGCGCCTGGCAGCTCTTGAACGAGCTTTCGGCTCGCATTCCAAGTGTGCGCGAGCCGGTCGCCTCACTCTCCGGAGGGCAGCGCCAGACCGTGGCGATCGCCCGATCGTTGCTGCTTGAGCCGAAACTGATCATGCTCGATGAACCCACAGCAGCGCTTGGCGTTGCTCAGACCGCCGAAGTGCTTGACCTCATCGAGCGTGTGCGGGAACGCGGCCTCGCCGTCATCATGATCAGCCACAATATGGAGGATGTGCGCGCCGTTGCCGATCGCATCGTCGTCCTTCGTCTCGGCCGCAACAATGGCACCATGCCGCCCGACGCGTCCAACGAACAGCTGGTCAGCGCCATCACCGGCGCCGCCAACAATTCCGTCTCCCGCCGCGCGTCGCGCCGCCAGGCGCAAAGCCGAGAGAACGAGGAGGGCAGGCCATAATGAAGACCATCCAGAATGACCCGGCGGCGCCGGCGCTGCTCGACCGGCGTGACGAGAGAGTGCGCCACGATGACAGTCTGGGAGGCTCGATCCAGGCCTTTTGGGATCGCATCCGCTCCGGCGATCTCGGTTCCCTGCCGGTCATTGTCGGCCTGGCGATCATCTGGACGGTGTTCCAGGCGCTCAATCCGGTGTTTCTCTCCAGCAGCAACCTCGTCAACATGCTGTTCGACTGCTCGACGGTCGGGGTCATCTCGCTCGGTATCGTCTGCATCCTGATGGTGGGTGAGATCGACCTCTCCGTCGGCTCCGTCAGCGGCTTCGCCTCGGCGCTGGTCGGCGTCTTCTGGGTCAACCAGGGTTGGCCAGTGGTCCTGGCAATCCTCGCCGCCATGATTGTCGGCGCCCTCATCGGCTCGCTTTACGCGTTTGTCTTCAACCGCTTCGGCATGCCCAGTTTCGTGTCCACCCTGTCCGGGCTACTCGCGGTTCTCGGCCTCCAGCTCTATATCCTGGGAGCGACCGGTTCGATCAATCTCCCCTACGGTTCCTGGCTCGTCAGTTTCGGCCAGATCATGGTCATGCCGGATCCGATCGCCTATGCGCTGGTGTTACTTGCCGGCATTGCCTTTTTCTTTTCCGGCTACCGTACGGCGACACGCCGGCGGGCAGCCGGCCTGTCGGCAAAATCGACCGGCGGGCTGCTGCTGCGCGCCGTCATCATCACCGTCGCCCTGGAAGCCGTCGCATTCTATCTCAACCAGTCGCGCGGCATTCCGTGGATGTTCGGCCTTTTCGTCGGACTCGTCGCCACAATGAACTATGCGCTGACGCGCACGAAATGGGGGCGCTCCATGCATGCCGTCGGCGGCAACAGGGAAGCGGCCCGCCGCTCCGGCATCAACGTCTCGCGCATCTATACGAGCGCCTTCGTCATGTGCGCGCTGCTGGCGGCAGCCGGCGGCGTGCTGTCGGCCGCACGGCTGGCGACGGCAAGCCAGCAGGCCGGCACCGGCGACGTCAATCTCAACGCCATTGCGGCAGCCGTCATCGGCGGCACGAGCCTGTTCGGTGGGCGCGGCAGTGCCTACTCAGCCCTTCTCGGCATCATCGTCATCCAGTCGATCGCCAGCGGGCTGACGCTTCTCGATCTGTCGTCGTCGCTTCGATACATGATCACCGGTGCTGTCCTTGCCGTCGCCGTCATTGTCGACTCGCTGGCACGCCGATCGCGGATCTCGCACGGCCGAGCTTAGAGCAATTTCAGCAAAAGTGCGCAGCGGTTTTGCCGTCCGGAATTGCGTGAAGACAAAGAGATAGAGCGCTTCCGTGATTCGAAGAAGAACGGAAATGCTCTCACCAACTGGGAAAACAGAGGAATAAAATGGGACAGGATCTGTCTGGAAAAGTCGCGGCCGTCACCGGGGCGGCGTCGGGTATCGGACTTGAATGCGCCAAGGCTTTGCTTGCCGCGGGCGCTCGGGTCGTGCTGGTCGACCGCAATGAGGAAGCGTTGCGGGAAATTTGCTCGAAACTGGGCGCCAATGCCATTCCACTGGTCATCGAACTCACCGATCCGAAAAGCGTCGAACGGATGATGCCGCAGATCCTGGAAAGAGCCGGCCAGCTGGATATCTTCCACGCCAATGCAGGCTCCTATATCGGCGGTGAGGTGCTGGGTGGCGATCCTGATGCCTGGGATCGGATGCTCAATCTGAACGTCAATGCTGCCTTCCGTTCGGTGCATGCCGTTCTGCCGCATATGGTCGAGCGCAAGACCGGGGATATCATCCTGACGAGTTCCGTTGCTGGCATGATCCCTGTCGTCTGGGAGCCGATTTACACGGCGTCCAAACACGCGGTCCAGGCATTCGTCCATACGTTGAGGCGGCAGGTGGCCAAACATGGATTGCGCGTCGGCGCCGTCGCTCCAGGCCCCGTGGTCACCGCTCTTCTCAGTGATTGGCCGCAGGAGAAGCTGGATGAGGCGCTCGCCGCAGGCGGCCTGATGGAAGCGAACGAAGTGGCCGAAGCGGTGCTCTTCATGCTGACGCGCCCACGCAACATCACCATCCGCGATCTCGTCATCCTGCCGCAGAGCGCCGACATCTGACGAAAGTGCGAACGCCCACGTAAGAGGAACCGAACATGATCTTCGACAGATTTCGCCTGAACGGACAGGTGGCGCTGGTGACCGGCGGCACGCGCGGCATCGGGCTTGCCATCGCCGAGGCGCTCGGCGAGGCGGGCGCCAAAGTCATCATTACGGGCCGGGCCCGCAATGCGGCGGCGGAAGATCGGCTCTCCAAGGCCGGCGTCGAATGCGATTTCATCGCCGCCGATCTGAGGAAGGAAAGTGCTGCCGACGAGCTCGTCACCGAAACCCTTTCGCGCGCGGGCCGGCTCGACATCCTCGTCAACAATGCCGGCATCGCCATTCACGGCGACAGCGGCGAATTCTCCGATGCCATCTGGCGCGAGATCATGACCATCAACCTCGACGCCGTCTTCCGCGCCTGCCGCGCCGCGCTCGCCCCCATGCGACGCCAGCGCGGTGGCGTGATCCTCAATATCGGTTCGATGTCGGGCATCGTGTCCAATATTCCGCAAAACCAGGTCGCCTATAACACCTCCAAGGCGGCCGTCCACATGATGACCAAGAGCATCGCCAGCGAGGTTGCCGCCGAAAACATCCGCGTCAACGCCATCGCACCCGGCTATATCGAGACCGATCTGTCACGCGGCGGCATCGACAATCCCGACTGGTTCCCGACCTGGCGCAGCATGACCCCCATGGGACGCGTCGGGCAGCCTGAGGAGGTGGCCGGCGCTGCACTGTTTCTCTGCTCGGCCGCGGCAAGTTATGTCACCGGCGAAGTGCTTGTCATCGACGGCGGTTATACAACGCGGTGAGACGCAGGCCTCGGGGTCGGGGAGCTCGGTTCGGTGCCGCCCACGTCTGAGGCGCAATTCAGCAATCTCTCCTCAGCCCTTTGAGAACTGAACCGGGATGGTGATTTCAAACTCGGCGCCGTCGCCGGTCGTCTGCAGCGGCCGGATCGTACCGCCATGGGAGCTCAGCATGGCGCGGACGATGCCGAGACCCATACCGTGCCGCCCTGCTCGCGGCGGGTGGAGAAGAACGGCTGTTCGGTCGCTGGCCGATACGCTGAGTTCCAACAGGCTGGCGCCGTACCGAAAAGCGTTTTCGGCAAGGGGACGCAGCGAACATCACCCAATCAGTTGACTGGCTTGCCGAGATTTGTGAGCGGATCGTTGAAGAATGCCCGGACGCCTCATCGGAACCTTGGCGCACGTTTGGCATTGTGAAGCAGTTCGCAGGCGGTCGCGAACGGCCCAAAAAGTTTGAGCAACAGCGCTTGTTGCTCGGCGTCTATACGGTGTCGCGCGCAGAACTCGGTAACGGACCAGACTTTGGTCAGATCGTCCGTTTCGATTTGGCTGGGTTCGATATGTTCGGTCAACGGCGTATCCTCCGATACATCGAGCCTACCGCTCTCCGGCGTTTATAAGAACTAGCTAAAAAGAACTATGCCGCTTTGCAGACCTTCTGACAAGCGGAAATGAAAACGCCCGCCAATTGCGCGGCGGGCGTCGTGTCTTACTGATCTACCGTTGTCGCTCAAGCGATATGGGAAGAATCAAAATCCGTGCCGGTGATGTTGAGCGTCACCTTGGCGGTGTCCGTGTGGCCTTCGCCGTCGGAGATCTTGTAGTAGCGCAGAACTTCCGTGTAGGTCTGGCCCGCATTCAGATCGCTCGTCAGTTCGTAGGTGAATTCGCCGTTCGACTTGACATGGAACGTGCCATACGTGCCGGCGACGTCGGTAACGGCGTCATTATTGGCATCGACCTTGGTGCTCAGGAACTGGCGGAGGAACATCTTGCCGTTATCGCCGGCAATGTCGTTGTCCAGAACGTTACCAGCGATGGCGCTGCCTTCGGTGAAGTGGAAAGTATCGTCGACCGCGATCGGCTTGACCTGAGTGACGCCCTGGATGTTCAGGGTGAACAGACCGACGTCGGTATGACCGCTGCCGTCGGAGATCTTGTAGGAAACCTTCTCCTGGTAGGATTCACCATTGGCGAAGCCGATCTTGGCAGCGTCGCTCAGGACATAGGTGTAGCTGCCGTCCGGCTTGACGAAGAAGGTGCCGTAGTCGCCCTGGATCTCGGTGACCTGGCTGTTGCCGCTCTTGGCGCCAACGCTCGCGCCGTCGAAGGCACGCAGGAACAAGTGGCCGTTATCGGATGAATCGTTGGAAAGAAGATTTCCGGAAATTACGTCAGTTTCAAGAAAAGTTGCACTATCATCAGTTGCGTGTATCGGCGAAGCCATCGCTCTCTCCTAAAATTGTTTATCATCGGGTCAATTTCGACCTCTGCGAGCCGCTCCTTTAACAACCTATTAATACTACAAGTCAATGGCCTATTTAACGGAAGGTTAATTTGGCTGATGGTCTCCACGTTGCTTCCATTCCGGCGAAATAATGTCACATTCGAGCCGAATCTTAGAAATTTCGGCCCGAACTACACCCGGATAACTTGAATAAAATCGTATGAAGTATATCTGAAGGCGACTGGCGATGCCGACGTCGTGCTATCTGGGCCATCCGTTGCAATCGCAGCCGCCGATACCTATGTTGCGGATGTGCCCGATCCAAGCAAAATCGAAGCCCGCTTCTGGCCTGATTGAGGCGCTTTATGCATCGGTGCGCCTAGGGCCAGGTGATGCGCAATCCCACAAACAATCGATGACGCGGCCACGGCCGACGAAGGATTTCATTTTGAACGACATACATACAGCCACCGCCGTTGCGGCGGCGAGCCCGCGTGAGGATGACGAAGCTGTCCGTAGCGCTGCCAAGACTTGGAAGCCGTCTCCCTGCCTGCTCACCCGCCGTGAATTGCAGGCTTTGATCGCCGAGCAGCTCGGCTGAGTGCGATTGGCGCACCATCCAAACAAGGAGAACTCGAAATGCAGGTACTCGTCAGAGACAATAATGTCGATCAAGCACTCAGGGTCTTGAAAAAGAAAATGCAGCGCGAAGGGCTGTTTCGTGAAATGAAGGAACGGCGCGCTTATGAGAAGCCGTCCGAACGGCGTGTCAGGGAAAAGGCGCAGGCGATCAGCCGGCACCGCAAGGCCGCACGCAAGAAGATGCAGCGTGAAGGTCTGATCGCCGCGCCAAAACGGGCGGTGGCCGCCCGTTAGCGACCCATTCCGACCGGGTTTCGGCGGTTACATTCCCTGAAAGGAACAGACAATGGACGAACTCAATAGCCTCACCGTTTCGGAAGAACGCCTCGAGGATTGCCGCGATGTCGTGGAGCCGGATCTGCAGGATCTGATCCAGAGTGCTTTGACATCGGGCTTTTCCCGGGAAGAAATCCTCATCGCCGTCAGCGAACTGGTCGCGGAAGACTTCGCAATGGTCATGAAAACCCCAAGCGTCCATTGAGGCGCGGGCGCAGTGGCTATCAGAGCGTGGCTGCCGGCGCGGAACATCGGTCGCGGCAGATGGTTACTCCGTCTCCTTGACAGATGGAGATGATGATGGCCGAGCATGACGATGCGATGCGGGTATGGGAGCTGATCGACAAGATCGGGTTTTGCATGCTGACAACGCGCAGTGGCGACGATCTCAGAGCCCGCCCGATGTCCGCCTATACCGCGCAAATCGAGAACGCGATCTATTTTCTGACGGATGTCAGCAGCCACAAGGACGATGAGATCGTTCGCTGGCCAAATGTGTGCCTGGCCTTTGCCGACACCAAGGGACAAAAATATGTTTCCGTGTCAGGCACAGCCGAAGTGCAGAACGACCGCGACAAGATCAGGGAATTATGGGCGACGCCGGCAAAGGCGTGGTGGGACAATCCTGCTGACCCCTCCATCCGCATCCTCAAGATTACCCCTTCTTCGGCAGAATATTGGGACAGCCCGGGCGCCATCATCAGCTATATCAAGATGGCGGCCGCCGCGGTCTCGAACAGCAAACCCGATATGGGCGACAATGCCGAGGTCAAACTCTGACGCTGAGATACGTTTTGCAGACGACGGGCCTTAGGCCTGGTTTGCCGATGCCTTGACGAAGTCGATGAAGGCCCGCAGCGGTGCGGGCACCAGGCGCCGACCGGGATAATAGAGGAACGGCCCGGAAAAGCTCTGCCACCACGGTTCGAGGATGGGTTCGAGCGCACCGCTGTCAAGATGCGGGCGCAGCCAGTCCTCGAAAACGGAGATGATCCCCGTGCCCGATATTGCGGCGTCGACGGCAAGATCCATTGCCCCGCCGACCCTGACGATCAATGGTCCGGTCGGTTCGACCCGTACCACCTCGCCGTCTCGCTCGAATTCCCACGGGGACGTCAGCGCACCGCTGGCAAAACGACCCAGCAGACAGGCATGGCCGAGCAACTCGCGAGGGTGTTGCGGCCGGCCACGGCGATCGAGGTAGTCGGGCGAAGCCGCAGTGGCAAAACGCTGGATGCGTGGCCCGATCGGCACTGCGATCATATCCTGCTCCAGCCGCTCGTCATAACGGATGCCTGCATCGCAGCCGGCAGCCAGCACGTCGACGAAGCTCTCCTCTGCAACGACTTCCAGCCGAATGTCGGGATAGGCGGCGAGGAACGGTGGAATGATGGCCGGCAGCACCAGCCGCGCCGCGCTGACCGGCACGTTGAGGCGCAACGCACCAGCCGGCCTGTCCCGAAATCCGTTGACCACGTCGAGGGCAGACTCCACCTCGCTCAAGGCAGGGCCAAGCCGATCCAATAGTCCCTTGCCCGCTTCGGTGGGGACGACGCTGCGCGTCGTGCGGTTGAGCAGCCGAACACCGAGCTCGGCCTCCAGGCGTCGCACCGCTTCGCTGAGGAAGGAGGCGCTGCCGCCGCTGGCGCGCGCGCCCTCGCGAAAACCGCCGGCCCGCGCCACGGCAACGAACGCATTCAGATCACCCAGGTCGACTTTCATTGTTCGCCACTCCGCACAACCCGTGCGGTTTGTACCTGATTATCCCACGCGTCGACAGCGCCTATCTTGGTGTCATCTCTTGAAAGGAGTGAGACCATGTCCATTATCGATCAGGCCGGCAGTTTCAATCTCGGCGGTCGCAGCGTGAAGCGGCTCGGCTACGGCGCCATGCAGCTTGCCGGCCCCGGCGTGTTCGGCCCGCCCAGGAATCATGGCGCGGCCCTGGCCGTGCTGCGCGAGGCGGTGGAAAGCGGCGTCAATCACATCGACACCAGCGACTTCTATGGCCCGCACGTCACCAACCAGATCATCCGTGAAGCGCTCCATCCCTATCGCGACGATCTCGTCATCGTCACCAAGATCGGCGCCCGCCGCGGCACGGACGGATCATGGATTCCGGCGTTCTCGCGGGAGGAACTGACGCAGGCAGTCCACGACAATCTCCGCAATCTCGGCCTCGATGTGCTTGATGTCGTCAATCTCAGGATCATGTTCGACGTGCACGGCCCAGCCGAAGGGTCGATCGAAGCACCGCTGACGGTCCTCGCCGACCTGCAGCGGCAAGGTCTGGTTCGTCACGTCGGGCTGAGCAACGCCACATCGAGGCAGATCGCCGAGGGCCGCCGGATCACCGAGATCGTCTGCGTGCAGAACCAATACAATCTGGCGTATCGGGCCGACGACGAGCTGATCGACGATCTCGCCCGCGAAGGCACCGCCTATGTGCCGTTCTTCCCGCTCGGCGGGTTCACCCCGCTGCAGTCGTCCACCCTGTCCGATGTCGCCGCCCGCCTTGATGCCACGCCCATGCAGGTGGCGCTCGCCTGGCTGCTGCGTCGCGCGGAAAACATCCTGCTGATCCCGGGCACCTCGTCCGTCGGCCATCTCAGGGAGAACCTCGCCACCGCCAGCCTCGCACTGCCGGATGACGCCGTCTGGGAATTGAACCGCATGGCTGATATCGCCGCCTGACGGTTATCGCAAGATCGCAGCTGATCCCCGATCGCTACGCCACGCTATTGCATGGCGTAGCGGCACAATTCTGGGCCGCCGATTGCGGCCCCACCTCAATAGCGCTCCGGCACGAGCATTTCAGCCGGAACCGGCGCCCTATTGTAATCGGCGTGACGGATGCGGTCCGGCAACTGGATCTCCGGTTTCGGAACATCCTCGTAAGGGATCTGCTCGAGAAGATGGGCGATGCAGTTCAACCGCGCCCGTTTCTTATCCACGGCCTGCACCACCCACCAGGGTGCATCCTTGGTGTGCGTGCGCGCCAGCATCTCTTCCTTGGCCTTGGTGTATTCCTCCCAATGGACACGGCTCTCCATATCCATCGGCGAGAGCTTCCACTGCTTCAGCGGATCGTGGATGCGCATCTTGAAGCGGAATTCCTGCTCTTCGTCGGTGATCGAAAACCAGTACTTGATCAGCACGATCCCGGAACGGACCAGCATCCGCTCGAATTCAGGCACCGAGCGGAAGAATTCCTCGAGTTCATCAGGGGTGCAGAACCCCATGACGCGCTCGACACCGGCGCGATTGTACCAGCTTCGGTCGAAGAGCACCATTTCACCGGCTGTCGGAAGATGCGGGACATAACGCTGGAAATACCATTGATGCCGCTCCCGCTCGGTCGGGGCGGGCAGCGCGACCGTCCGGCATACGCGAGGATTAAGCCGCTGGGTCACGCGCTTGATCGCGCCTCCCTTGCCGGCCGAATCCCGACCTTCAAACAGTACCACCACTTTCAGCTTCTTATGCTGAACCCAGTCCTGCAGCCGCACCAGTTCATGCTGAAGCCGGAAAAGCTCCCGGAAGTAGATCTTTCGCTCGAGCGTCTGCTCCGCCGGTTCCGACATTCCTTCGGCGACCAGATCGTCCAGCCGGTCTTCCTCCATCTGCATTTCCAGCTCCTCATCGAAGCTGTCGGCGATTTCGGCCTTGATCCGGTTGAGCTGGTGATGTGATTGCGACATGGCCTTTTCCTTTTGCTTCTTTTGACAGGAGCATGTCAGTGCGAAGTTTGTGTGACGACCACTTCGCGAAGACCAAAACGGCTACTTGCCTCTCTCGTTCCACGCACTCGACAGAAACAGGTGCCGAGTGGGATCAGTGCGTCTACAGCTGCCCTGCTCGGTACTGGTCGACAAGGTTCCGGCAGGCGCGGATCGTCAGGGCCATGACGGTGAGCGTCGTGCCGGCGATGCCGCTGCCGGGAAAGGCGCTGGCATCGGTGACGATCAGGTTCGGCGCATCCCACACCTGGTTGTAGGGATTGAGCACCGAAGCCTCCGGGGTTTCGCCCATGCGCGCGCCGCCCGTCTCATGAATGGCCGCGCCCATGCACATGGTCTTGCGGAACCATGTGCGGAACATGAAACGGCTGAAGGCATCGGCTTCGGGAAAGGCGCCTTTGCCCATCTCCTTGAGGCCGGTGGGCGAACCAATGAATTCGAGGTCGCCGCCGACCTCCTTGATCATGGCAATCAGCGTTTCTTCCTGCCTTTTGAGCAGCGCCTGCTCCTCCTCCTGCATGACGCAGCGGATATGCGGCACGGGAATGTTCCAGGCATCCCTGCGCTTGGCGTCGAGCGTGATGCGATTGTCGGCATAGGGCAGCATTCGGCCGAAACCAAAGAAGGCGAGACGCGCATCTGCGTCCGCGGAGACCGGCGCCCGGCCGACGCTTCCCTGGTAGTCGAAATCGCCGCGGGCGGCGTCGCCCTCGCCGAAGCGGGGAATGAAGATCCCGCCCGACGGATTGTAGAACGGGTCGGTCGGCGCGGACTCGTCCGTCGCCCAACCCTTGGCCTTCGAAAAGGAGCCGAACGCGAGACACGGAAGCTGATCCATGAAATAGCGGCCGAGGGCGCCCGAACCGTTGCCAAGCCCGCCCGGATGTTTCGCCGAAGCCGAATTCAACAGCAATCGCACGCTCTCTATCGGCGAGGCCGAAAGCACAACCATCGCAGCCCGCGCGGTCGATACTTCGCCCGTATTGCGATCGATGAACTCCGCGCCGGTGGCGCGGCGCGTCTTCTCATCCGTGGTGATGCGACGAACGACGGCGTCGTAGCGGACGCTCAGCTGGCCGGTCGCCTTTGCTTCGCGCAGCGGTCGCGGCATGCGGTCGGCATCGGGCGCGATATAACGCCAGGAGACGACGTTCCGCTCCGGCCAGCGGCTTTCCACCGCCTGCTTAAAGGTCTGTTCGGCCGGCGTCAGGCTGGCCGGCTTCGCATAGACGCCGTCCGGCAGTGTCGCCACGTTGTCCTTGTTGCCGTAGAGCCCGAGATAGGCCTCGACCTCGTCGTAGAAAGGCGTCAGCTCGTCATAGGAGACCGGCCAGTCGATGCCCTTTCCCGTGCGCGAGCGGAGCTTGAAATCGTCGTCGGTCCAGCGCAGCAGCACCCGGCCGAAACTGTGGAGGCGCCCGCCGCCCTGGCGGCCGCGGATCCACAGGAAGGGCGCGCCCTTCGGCGTCGTATAGGGGTTCTTGCGGTCGTTGACGAAGAAGTGGCTGAAACGCTCCGTGAAAAACGCCGCGCGCGCCTGGATCGGCTGGCCCTTGAGGGTGGCGCGCGCGCGCTCCCAGATATTGATGCTGCTTGCCGGCGCCTTCTTGCGGGCGGGATCGAAATCCTTCGGCCCGACGGCGGGACCGGCCTCGAGCAGCAGCACCGACAGTCCTTGGGCCGTCAGTTCTTTGACCGCGAAGGAACCCGCCGCGCCGGAGCCGATCACCAGCGCATCATAGACGATCTCAGACATGTCTTTCAAAATCCTGTTCTTGAGCAATCCCTCAAGACGGCGCCAAGCGCGTCCGGAATTGCGGGAAAACAAAGGGATGCCACGTCACAGCCGCGATCCGTCGGCGCCGAAGAGGGACGCCTTGGCGATATCGAGCCCGGGCGTGACCGCGTCGCCAGGCTCGAGGGTGACATCGCCCATCAGCCGGAGCGAGAGGCTTTGGTCTGCCCAATCGAACCAGATAACAGCATCCGGGCCCATCGGCTCGACCACAGAAACGCGGCCGGGAATGGTGGGCAGGCCACTGGTGAACCCATCGAGCACAAGGTGTTCCGGGCGAAAGCCGAGTGTAGCCGGGCCGTCCGCCGCGACGGCACGGAAAGAATAACCGGAAAGATCGATGGTCAGCCCGTTACCTCGGAAGACCGGCGCCCCGACGCTGCGCTCGATCCGGCCCTCGATAAAATTCATCGCCGGAGCGCCGATGAAACCGGCAACGAACAGATTGGCCGGGCGGCGGTAGATCTCCGCCGGGGAGGCGAGCTGCTGGATCACGCCATCGCGCATGATGGCGATGCGGTCGGCAAGCGTCAGGGCCTCGACCTGGTCATGGGTGACATAGATCATCGTGTTGCCGAGGCGCTGATGCAGCTTCTTGATTTCGACGCGCAATTCGTTGCGCAGTTTGGCGTCGAGGTTCGACAGCGGTTCGTCGAACAGGAAAACATCGACTTCGCGCACCAGCGCCCGGCCGATGGCGACGCGCTGGCGCTGGCCGCCCGAAAGCGCGGCCGGGCGCCGGTCGAGCAGCTTGTCGAGGTGGAGAAGGGCGGCGGTGCGGGCAACACGCGCCTCGATCTCGGATTTCGGCAGGCCGGCGACGCGAAGTCCGAAGGAGAGGTTTTTGCGCACCGACATGCGGGGATAGAGCGCGTAGGACTGGAAGACCATGCCGATGCCGCGATCCTTCGGCTCCTCCCAGCTGACGTTCTTGCCGGAGATCCAGACCTCACCTGATGTAATGTCCTGAAGGCCGGCAATGGCGTTCAGAAGCGTGGACTTGCCGCAGCCGGAAGGGCCGAGCAGCACCAGGAACTCTCGTGGCGCGATGTCGATCGACATCTTCTCGATCACCGTATGGTCGCCATAGGCGATCTTCAGATCCTTGACGGAGACGGCAGTTTGCATGGAAGCGTTACCCCTTGACGGCGCCGGCCGCGATGCCGCGCACGAACCAGCGGCCGGACAGGAAATAGATTGCGAGCGGAACAATGGCGGTCAGGATGGTCGCCGCCATGTTCACGTTGTAGGTGCGCTCGCCCATCGTGGTGTTGACAATATTGTTGAGCTGCACGGTCATCGGCAGGTTGTCGCGTCCGGCAAAGACGAGACCGAGCAGGAAGTCGTTCCAGATGCCGGTGAACTGCAGCATGGAGACCACGACGACCATCGGTACGGCAATCGGCAGCATGATCTCGAAAAAGATGCGCCAGAAGCCCGCGCCGTCGACGCGCGCCGCCTTGCAGAGCTCTTCCGGCACGCTGACGAAATAGTTGCGGAAGAGCAGCGTCACCAACGGCAGGCCGAAGATGACATGCACGAGGATGATACCCGCCAGCGAATTGTAGAGATCGATATTCGCCATCGCCCGGACCATCGGATAGAGGAAGATCTGGTAGGGGATGAGGCCGCCGGCCATCAGCAGGCCGAAAAGCAGGTTTGCCCCGCGCGGCCGCCAAAGCGACAGCGCATAGCCATTGACGGCGCCGATGAAGACCGAGAGCGCGACCGAGGGAAGGGTGATCGCCACCGAATTCCAGAAGCCGCTGCGAATGCCGACGCAGACGGTTCCCATGCAGGCGCCCGACCAGGCGGTCATCCAGGCAGAGAAATCGAGCGTCGCCGGCAGGGAAAAGATCTGCCCGAGCCGGATTTCGTCCATGGACTTCAAGGAGGTGACGACCATGGTATAGAGCGGCAGAAGGAAGAACAGTGCGGCGACGACGAGGAAGGCATAGAGGCCGATGCGCCCGGCGGTGATCCGTGCCGGTTTCGGCCCGTTCGGATGAGGATCGGCCATCACGCGGCTCCCTTCGCTTTGTCGCGCATGTGCATGATGTAGCGGAATGGGGCGACGGCGATGATCACGCCGAGGACAAGCACCGTCGCGCCGGCTGTGGCGAGGCCGAGGTTCTGGCGTCCGAACAGATTGTCCATGATGAATTTCGCAGGCACCTCGGTCGCATTGCCGGGGCCGCCATTGGTCATGGCGACGACTATGTCATAGGTCTTGATCACGCCCATGGCGAGCAGCATGCCGGCGGCGGCCAGCGCCGGCCCGAGCTGCGGCAGGATGATCGAGACATAGATCCGCCAGACGGGAATGCCGTCGATCCGCGCCGCCTTCCACTGCTCGGCCTCGATGCCGCGCATGCCGGCGAGCGCAATGACCATGACCAGCCCCGCGCCCTGCCAGACGCCGGCAAGCACCAGCGCATAGATCGCCATGTCGCGGTTGACCACCCAGTCGAGGACGAAGCTTTCCCAGCCGAGCGAGCGCACGCTTGCCTGGATGCCGAGCGTCGGATTGAGCATCCATTGCCAGATCAGTCCCGTCACCACGAAGGACATGGCGTAGGGATAGAGGAATATGGTTCTGAAGGCGCTTTCGAAACGGATCTTGCGGTCCAGTGCTGCGGCCAGCAGGAAGCCGAGCAGCAGACAGCCTGCGACGTAAAGGACGCCGAAGATCAACACGTTTTGCAGCGATGCCAGCCATTTGGCGGAAGAGAAGAGCTTCGAATATTGGGCGAAGCCGACATAGCTCGAGGACGGAAAGAGCGTCGAATTGGTAAAGGACAGCCGGATCGACCAGGCCATGGTGCCGATGAAGACCACGACCGCAACGAACCATGTCGGCAGCAGCGCGATGGTGGCGGAAAGATTGGGCTTGCGTTTGACGGACATCGGCCAGCTCGTTGACGGAATGGAAAGCAGGGCTGGCGCCGCCGCGCGAGGCGGCGCCCGGCAGCTGTGGCGTCGGGTCAGACCGACGCCACAGTCACTATCCTACTCGAAGATGGCGAAGAAGTTTTCGGCCGCAGCGCCTGCATCGTTCGAGCCGCCGCTCCAATATTCGTCGACGAAATCGTCGAGCGCACCGACCTGCTGGGGCGTCAGCACGATCGCCTGATCCGGCACGATGGCGCCGGCGCTCATCAGCTCGACGCCCTTCTGGGCGCAGGCGTCCAGCTTCGACTTGTCGACGTCGGCGCGCATCGGAACCGAGCCCTTCTTGAGAGCAAATTCGACCTGGATGGTCGGGTCCATGACGACTTCGGCGAGCAGTTTCTGGGCCTTGTCGGTTTCGGCCTTGCCTGTTTTGGGGAACCAGAGGGCGTCGGCGATGTAGACCATGCCCTTCGACTCCGGAACGATCATGCAGCCGTAGTCCTTGCCCGGCTCCTTGCCGGCGACGGTGAATTCGCCTTTGGCCCAGTCGCCCATGAACTGCACGCCGGCTTTGGCGGTGATCAGCATGGCGGTCGCGTCGTTCCAGTTGCGGCCGGCGGCACCCGCGTCGACATAGCCGCGCAGCTTGCCGAGGATTGCAAGGGTCTTTTTCACGCCCTCGACCGATGCCGGGCTCTTGTCTTTGTCGACATAGATCTTCAGGAATCCGTCGATGCCGACCTGCGAGAGCAGGATCATGTTGAAGACCTTGGTCTGCTGCCAGGGCTGGCCGCCCCAGGCGACCGGAACCATACCGGCAGCCTTCAGCTTGTCGAGATCGGCAAAGAGCTCGTCCCAAGTCTTGGGCTCTTGCGCGATGCCGGCCTTGCCGAAGGCTTCCTTGGAATAAAAGAGCCAGCTTTCGCCATGGGCACCGGTCGGCGCAAGGTAGACCTTGCCGTCATAGGAGATGAGATCATGGATCGATTTCGGCAGGGCGTCGGCCCATTTGCCGCCGGCGGCCACGTCGTCGATCGGATTGAACAGGCCCTGGTTGATGAAATCGGCGGCAGCCAGCCCGATGACGCCCTGCTTGGCGCCGGGCGCGTCACCGGCGACGATGCGGTTCTGGAAGGCGGCATCGGCGGCACCGAAGCCGGCGATCGAGGAATCCTTCCAGACGCCGCCGCGTTTTTCGAACTCAGTCTTGATGACGTTGAGGGCCGCCGCTTCGCCGCCCGACGTCCAGGACGACATGATCTCGATCGTCGGCTTGTCCTCGGCATGCGCCGAGGTCATGAGACCGGCGAATGCCACGCCGGCAAGAAAAAGCTTCATCATGGTCTTCATAGTTCCACCTCTTGAAAATGCCCTCTTTGCGGGGCGTTTGTTGTCGTCGGAATTGTTGTCAGCGATAGATCGGCAGGAGCGCCTGCCGGACGAGCGTGAGCCCGTTGGCGATGTCGCGGACGGGATCCGGCGCGGCATCGAGTTCGAGGATCGCCCAGCCTTCATAGGCCCGGTCGCGCAGCAGCCGGATCCAGGCCGGCCAGTCGACCCGTCCGAGGCCGAAGCTGCAGAAATAGGGCTGGTGGCGTTCATGGATATGCTTGTCGATCGGCGTGTCGGCGGGCATCGGGCCGATCGCATCCTTCCAGTGGGCGATGATCATGCGCTCGTGATGGCGATCGACGAGTTGGACGGGATCGGAGCCGGCAACGATGATGTGGGCGGTGTCCGGACACATGTGCACATAGGCCGGGTCGGTCAAAAGCATCATCAGATCGACGTCGCGCGCGGCGGCAAAGATCGAGTGCGCCTCGGTGTGCAGCGCAAGCCGTACGCCCTTGGCATGGAGGGTCGCGCCGAGCCGGTTCAGAAAATCGGCGATCACCTTGGCGCGGTCGAAATCATGGAACTGCACCGGCTGGGCGCCGAGCGTCTGGCGTAAGGGCGCGCCGATCACCATGATGTCGCTGCCGCAGGCTTTCAGGAAGTCGGCATAGCGTTCCGCCTTGTCGATCAGCGCGCGCTGGGCCTCGGGCTCGGCGAAGTCGCCGGCCGCCTCAAGTTCCGCAAAGAAACCGCTGCACAGCGTCAGACCGCGTGTTGACAGCTCGGCTGCGAAAGCATCGACGGAACCATAGGTCTTGATCGCGTCCTGCCAGTTGAAGGGAGAAAAGGTCAGCTCGACGCCGGTAACGCCGGAGGCCTGGACACTGTCGAGGATCTTGTCCCAGAAGGCCCGCGGCTTAGCGCGTGCATGGTCGACGATCGCATCGTGGCTGTCGACGCCCCAGAAGCCGGGATGGAAAAATGTCACGAGATCGACGCCGAAGCGCAGCCTATCGCCAGAAGTCATAACCTATCCATTTCTCGAGGCATGACCTACCCGCGTGCGGAAGGAGAGTTCCGCATCCAATAAGCCATGGATTTTCAACGCATTAAGAAATGGCAATCGTTTGCCATGACTAGATAATAGCCAAGCCGGTTTTTTAAGCAAGCGGTTTTTGGCAAACGTTTGCTAAAAACCGTCGCCTGTCCTAGAGTTGCAAATCGAAGCATCCGGGAGAATGAAATAAACATGAACAAAAACAAGGATGTGGCCGGAGAGGAACCATCGGGCGCTTTGATGGCCGATGTTGCCAGGCTCGCCGGTGTGGCGATATCGACGGTCAGCCGGGCGCTCGCCAATCCCGGACGGGTCAACGAAAAGACGCGCGCCAAGATCAACGCGGCGGCCAAGCAGCTCGGCTATACGCCGAACGCCATGGCGCGCGGTCTCAGGGTCGGCAAATCCAACATCATCATGATCATCCTGCCGGGATCGCTCTATTACGGCGTCTCCCAGATCATTCCGCAAGTGTTGCAGAGCATCAACAAGTCGCTGATCCAGGGTGGCTATAACCTGATGATCGCCAACCTCGATCGCGACGAGATTTCCGAACGGCATATTCTCGACCTGGCATTCGGCGGCAGCGTGCGCGGCGCCATCATCCTGTCGTCGAAGCTTCCGGAGGTGGACGGACGCTCGCTGGCGAGCTCCGGCCTGCCGATCGTGTCGATGCTGCTCGACATGAGCGATGCCGGTCTGCAGAGCGTGGTTACCAACGACCGCGAGGCGGTACGCGACGTCACGGCCGAACTGATCCGGCTGGGCCATCGACGGTTCTTCTATCTCGCCGGGCCTGAAGGCAATTATCACGATGTCGAGCGTTATGCCGGCGTGCTCGAGGCGCTCGGGGCGGCCGGCCTGTCCGAGGAGCTGGTGCGCCGCTCGGGCGGTGAACTCGGCTATCAGCGCGGCTTCGACATCGGCGTTCAGGCAGCAGACGATTTCGCGCAACTGACCGAGAAGCCGACAGCGGTGATCGCCACCAGCGACGACATGGCCATCTCATTTGTCAGCTGCATCCAGCGGGGGGGCTTGCGCATTCCCGATGATCTGTCCGTCGTCTCCTTCGACGGCTCGCCCGTCTGCGAATTCTCCTCACCGCCGCTCTCGACGATCGAGCAGCCGGTGGAAGAGATGGGACGCGCGGCGGTCGATCTCCTGCTCGACGCCATTGACCAGCGGCAAAAGACGGCGGAGGTCCGCACCGTCATCCGCAGCAGGCTTATTCTGCGGGAGAGCATCGCCGCCCCGAAGAGCTGACGATGACGAAACCGGCCTCGCTGGCGAGATGCCCCATCGGGCGCTGATTGCACTCCATCAAAACTTCGTCTGACCCCATCAGTCTGCACGTCGTGCTACGAAAAATCACAACACCGAGCGACGTGAGATGTCAGGTCCGCGCGGTGGAATTCTGAAATTCCGAGCACGCACATGGACCTCTCGAAGATCAAGACGCTGATCGACTTTGTCGGACGATCGAACATTAGCGAGCTGACCGTGACGGAAAAGGACGTGACGGTGCGGATTTTCCGCACGTCGCCGGGTCAGGAGGCTGTTGCCGAGCCCTCGAAGGAGCCGGAATCGACGACAAATCCCGTCTCCCAAGCGCCTTCGAGCGTCGAGAAAACCTCCTATGCGGTGAAGGCGCCCGTCTTCGGCGTTCTGCACAAGGCCCCGGCGCCCGGGGAGCCGCCATTCGTCGCGATCGGTGACGCGGTGGAGGAGGGGCAGACGCTCTTCATCATCGAAGCGATGAAGGTCTTCAACACGATCGCCGCGCCGCGGTCCGGGCGCATCACGCACCTGACCCATATCGACAATGGCGAGGTCGAGACCGGCGACGTGCTCGCGGAGATTGGCTGATGCCGGAAACGCCTGAACAATCTGCGGCCGGCCGCTTCGATACCGTTCTGATCGCCAATCGCGGCGAGATCGCCGCCCGGATCCAGCGCGCCTGCCGCGAGCTCGGCCTCAAGACGGTCGCCATCTGTTCCGAGGCGGATAGGCAAGCGCCTTACGGCAGTACCGCCGACAGCTTTCTCTGCATCGGCCCGTCGAGCGCCGCCAAGAGCTATCTCAATCAGGACGCCATCCTTCTGGCGGCGCGTCTTGCCGGTGCGGGCGCCATCCATCCGGGTTACGGTTTTCTGTCGGAAAACGCCGCCTTCGCCGACGCCGTCGACAAGGCCGGGCTGATTTTCATCGGTCCGACCGCGTCATCGATTGCGATCATGGGCGATAAGATCTCGGCAAAGCGGGCGATGATGGCGGCCGGCGTACCCTGCGTTCCCGGCCCGGACACGGCGCTGCCCGACGACCCTGCCACCATCGAGCGCACAGCGCTGGAGATCGGATATCCCGTTATCATCAAGGCAGCCGGCGGTGGCGGCGGACGCGGCATGCGCGTCGTGCCAAAGGCCGATATGTTGCATGAAGCAATCGCGTTGACGCGGGAAGAGGCTCGCAAGGCCTTCGGCTCCCCCGCCCTCTACATGGAGAAATTCTTAGAGCATCCGCGCCACATCGAGATCCAGGTCATTTGCGACGATCACGGCAATGCCGTGTGGCTCGGACACCGGGATTGCTCGATGCAGCGCCGCCATCAGAAAGTGGTTGAGGAGGCGCCGGCGCCGGGGATCGCACCCGACATCATTCAGCCGGTCGGCATGGCCTGCGTGCAGGCCTGCCTTCAGATCGGCTACCGGGGGGTCGGAACTTTCGAATTTCTCTATGAGGACGGCGCCTTCTATTTCATCGAGATGAACACCCGACTTCAGGTCGAACATCCCGTCACCGAGATGACGAGCGGTGTCGATATCGTCCAGGCTCAAATCAGGGCGGCTCAGGGTCACGTTCTGGATCTCATCCAAGGCGATGTGACATGCGGAGGCCATTCCTTCGAATGCCGCATCAACGCCGAGGATCCGGAAACCTTCCTGCCGTCGGCGGGTGTCGTCACCCGTCTGGCCTTGCCCGAGGGACCAGGCATCCGTGTCGATACGCATATTCATGCCGGCTACAAGGTTTCGCCCTATTACGATTCGCTGATCGCCAAGCTGATCGTCCATGCGCCGACGCGGACCGAAGCGATGGCAAGAATGCGCGAAGCGCTTGCCGGCACCGAGGTCGAAGGGATTTCCACCAATATCCCCTTCCTGCGCGTTTTATTCGAGGACGACGCATTCGCGCGCGGTGAGACCGACATTCACTATCTCGAACAATGGCTGAAGCTGCGGAGGGCGGCATGAGCGCGATCGATTTCAGCGATCCGGCGACCATCGCATTGCTCACCGAGGCGCTGACGGCCGCCGGCGTGGACGGCCTTGAAATCTCCCGGCCGGGCGGACAGCTTCGTATCGTCGTCGCCGGAAAAAGCGGCGCCCGTGTCAGCTCGAGCGAAGCGACGCCACGCGCTCCCGGCTCAGCATCCGCCGTCGTAAAGGCGCCGATGGCGGGCCGCTTCTGCGTCGAGCATCCGGCCGACTCCGCCGCGCCGCAAAAACTGCCGCGCTCCGTATCCGATGCGGATATCGTCGGCTTCATCGGGGTAGGGCATATCCTGCTTCCCCTTCGCGCCGGCCGCTCCGGTGTTTTGACCAGGCTGCTCGCAGAACCCGGCGCGCCGGTCGGCTTCGGTGATCCTCTGTTCGAAATCGAGCTCCAGCCATGATCGTCACGACGAACAGACATGCATCGCAACGTGAGATCGTTCCGGCCACCAACAGCCGGGCGCGAGTTTCCTCGATCGGCGCCAGATCCTTCCTGCTCGAGGCACCAGGCGATTTCGACCTCGTTGCGCAGCGGCGGATCTGGGCTCTGTCCCAGACGGTGAAGAGCTGGCCGGACCTTGCGGAAAACATTCCCGGCATGACCAACCTGCTGGTGATCTTCAAGGAGACGCCCGAAGTTCCCGATACGATGGTCGCCCGGCTGCTGGAGGCATGGGAGAATGCGCGCAGCATCGATCTCAACGGCAAGACCATCGAGATCCCCGTCCATTACGGCGGCGAACATGCGACCGATCTTGCAGCCCTTTGCGATCTCTCGGGGCTCAGCGACCGCGAGGTCGTGCGCATCCATCATGAAGCGACCTACCGTGTCTTCGCCTTGGGCAGCGCTCCCGGTTTCGGTTATCTGCATGGCCTCGATCCGCGTATCTACATGCCGCGAAAGACCGTTCCCTCGTTGAAGATGCCGAAGGGCTGCGTGACCATCGGCGGCATGCAGACCGGCGTCGCCATGCTCACGGGTCCGAATGGCTGGAATTCCATCGGCTTTGCCACGCTTGAGATGTTCGACCCCACCTCGCCGAGCCCTGCCATGATGGCGCCGGGCGATACGGTGCGCTTCCTGCCGGCGAGGATCGAATTATGATCGAGATTTTGGAAAGCGGCCCGTTCAACACGGTGCAGGATCTTGGCCGCCCCGGCTATCGCGACATCGGCGTGTCGGCGAGCGGCGCCATGGATCCGCTGGCGGTCCGGATCGGCAACATTCTCGTCGGCAATGACGACAATGCAGCTGTGATCGAGGTGCAGACCTTTCCGTTCAGCCTGCGTTTCGAACAGCGCACGGTCTTTGCCGTGACCGGTGCCGACGGCAGTCTTCATCTCAACGGATCGGAACTGCTTGCCTGGTGCGCCTATACGGCAGAGCCCGGAGAGGTTCTCGAACTGAAACAGCCGCCGCGGCTCGCACGTGCCTATATTTCGCTCGGAGGCGGGCTGGATATTCCCGTTGTCATGGGTTCGCGCAGCACGTCGCTGCGCGGCGGTTTCGGTGGCAATGCCGGCCGGCCTCTGGCGAAGGGCGATCGGATCGCCGTCGGCGAGGATGCCGAGATCACCATGCTGCCGGCCTCGGGTCTCGCCGTCGTCGAACCGGCCGTGGCACTGCGCGATGTCTTCCCCGCACCTGTCGACGGCGCATTGCCGATCCGCGCGCTACCGGCCGGCGAGCATGATCTTTTCGCCGGAGATGGCGAAGCCTTCTGGAGCCAGACCTGGAGGATTTCCTCTCGCAGCGACCGGACGGGCTATCGCCTGTCCGGCGAACCGATCAAGCCGACGGCGTCCATCGAGATGCGCTCCCACGGCGTCGTGCCCGGCGTGATCCAGGTTCCGCCGGGTGGCGAACCGATCGTGCAGATGAGCGATGCGAACACCGCCGGCGGCTATCCGAAGATCGCCGGCGTGATCGAATGCGATCTCTGGCGGCTCGGCCAAGCCCGCATCGGGGCCCGCCTGAGCTTCGTTCGCTCGACGCATGCGGAGGCGCGCAGGGTGGAACAGGCAGTCGCCCGCTATGTCGAGGATGTCAGGCAGACATGCCGGATGGTCAAGCGCGCCCTGAAGGCGATGGCCTAATGGGTGTCTCCCAAAAGGCCGTCAAAAGGAGGAACCGATGAAGATCGATCTGAATTCCGACATGGGCGAAGGATTTGGCCCCTACCGGCTGTGCGACGACGAAGCGATGATGAAACTCGTCTCGTCGGCCAACATCGCCTGCGGTTTCCACGGCGGCGACCCCGAGATCATGGGGCGCATGGTCCGGCTCGCGAAGCTGAACGGCGTCGGCATCGGCGCGCATCCCGGCCTGCCTGATCGGCTCGGCTTCGGCCGGCGCGAAATACCGTTTCCGGCAGACGAGCTTCGCCAGCAGATGCTCTATCAGCTGGGCGCACTGATGGCGATCGCCAAAGCCGAGGGTGTCACGGTCTCCCATATCAGCTTCCACGCGGCGATGGGCAATATGGTCAATCGCGATCCTGTGCTAGCCGACCTGATGATGGATGCAATCGCCACGGTCGATGCCGGTCTCGTCGTCTTCGTCACCCATGGCAGCGAGATTCAGCGGGCGGCGAAACGCGCGCGTTTGAAGACGCTGGCGCTTTTCCTCGCCGACCGGGCCTATGACGCCGGCGGGAAACTCGTCGCGCGCGGGCTGCCTGGGGCCGTCATTAAGGATGAAGCCGCCGTACGTGCGCGTGTCCGACAATTCCTGCTCGACGGAACCGTTCAGACGATCGACGGAGCCGTAATCGCCATGCCGGCCCGCTCCATTCTCGTCCACAGCGACACGCCGGGCGCCCTGGAACTTGCCGGCATCGTGCGCGGCGAGATCGAAGCCACGGGTGCCGCGCTCGCGCCCGCCGCCGAACTCGCCGACTGACGCAATCCCGATCGCCTGCGGGCGGTCTCCCGTTCCCATCTCTCATCGAAGGACCATGTCGATGTCCGTCATCGCTGACCGCCTGAAAAACGTCTCCATCTCCGCATCCGCCGCCATGACCCAGCGCGCTAGGGAACTTGCCGCCAAGGGCATCAAGGTCGTCAGCCTGTCATCCGGCGAGCCGGATTTCCCCACCCCGGCGCACGCAATCGAAGCGGCCCATGCGGCAGCTCTTGCCGGCGATACGAAATATCCGCCGATGGACGGCACGCCGGCGCTGAAGGCCGCCATCATCCGGAAGTTCAAACGCGACAATAATCTCGACTACGATGCCAGCCAGATCGTCGTCTCCGGCGGCGGCAAGCAGGTGATCTTCAATGCCATGCTGGCCACCTGCAATCCGGGCGACGAGGTCGTTATTCCCACGCCCTCCTGGGTCAGCTATGCCGATATCGTCAAATTCGCCGGCGGCGTCCCGGTTCCGGTCCCCTGCTACGAGCAGGCCGGCTTCAAGCTGCGTCCGGAGGATCTGGAGGCGGCGATCACGCCGCGCACCAAATGGCTCTTCCTGAATTTCCCGAACAATCCCACCGGCGCGGCCTGCTCCCGGGCGGAGATGGCCGCCATCGCCGAGGTTATGCTGCGCCATCCCAACGTCTGGATCATGACCGACGACATCTACGAACACCTGGTCTATGACGACTTCCAGTTCTGCACGATCGCCGAAGTCGAGCCCAGGCTCTATGAGCGCGTTTTAACGATGAACGGCGTCTCCAAGGCTTACGCGATGACAGGCTGGCGGCTCGGCTTCTGCGCCGGGCCGAAAGACCTGATCTCCGCCGTCAGCAACGTCAACGGCCAGAATGGCGGCGGTATCGCGACGCTGACGCAGGCAGCGGCGACCGCGGCGCTTGATGGTCCTCAGGATCTCTTGAAGGAGCGTGCCGCGATCTACAAGGAAAGACGCGACTTCGTCCTCGACAGATTGTCTGAGGTGGAAGGGCTGCGGTGCCATCGGCCCGAAGGCGCCTTCTACATCTACCCCAATATCTCCGGGCTGATCGGCAAGACCAGCAAGGGCGGGCGAAAGATCGAGACCGACGTCGATTTCGTCATGGCACTCGTCGAAGAGCATCATGTCGCGACCGTGCAAGGGGCGGCTTACGGAATGAGCCCCTTCTTCCGTATTTCCTATGCGACCAGCATGGAAAAGCTCGGCGAAGGCTGCGAGCGCATAGCTCAGTTCTGCAGGGATATGCGCTGAGCGTAGCCTCCTCAGACTTTCAGCCGTGCCGTCAGCTCGAGAAGGATGTCGCGGACGGCAAGGGCCGGTTCCGACAGGGGATTCTGGTCGGAAACGCATAGCGACAGAGTTTCCTCGATCCGTGGTGAGACGAGCCGGCAGATCAGCGGCTCGCTCGATTCCGACACGATACGATCGGCAATGGCTTTAGGCATGATCGTCGCGCCGAGGCCGCTGCCGACCGCGCGGGCCAGCGTGCGGACGATTTCGACTTCGGCCACGACCTTCAGATTGGTGCGGGTGCGCGTGAAGGCGGTGTCGACTGCGCGGCGGACGAAATTATAGGCCGGCGGCAACAGCAGCGGTATTCCGTCGAGCGCATTGACCGGAACGGGTTTCGCATCCGCTTCGATGGCAAAGTCGCGATGCGCGACAAGAAAAAACTCTTCGCTGAGGATCGGTTCGAACCGGACGCCCTTGATCGGTCCGGTTCCGTGGAGAAGCGCCATCTCCAGCCGGCCGTTCATGATCATCTGGCTATAGGTCTGCCCGACGCTTTCGGTCAGATGCAGCAGGATGCCGGGATGGCGTTTACGGGTCTCCGCCAGGAGGTCGACCGATAGCGTGGCGGCACTGCTGAACGGCACGAGACCGACGGAGACGCGCCCGGCAAGCGAATTGCCGGCTGCCGACGCATCCGCTTGCGCCTGCTCCATCTGCCGAAGGATGATCTGCGCATGGCGATACACCGCATGCCCCGCATCGGTCATGCTGACGCCCTGCTGGCTGCGGATCAGCAGCTTGTGGCCGAAATGTTCCTCCAGTGCCGCAAGCTGCTGGCTGAGGGCGGGTTGGGCAATGTGCAAAAGATCCGCCGCTCGCGTGATGCTGCCGCTGTCGACGATCACGATGAAAGATTTGAGGCGTCTGATGTCCATGAGGATCGGGGTACCGTTCTGATGTGCGTGGCTTACATGTTTGCAGACGCGCAATGCTTTTGCAACGCGACACGGTCTCTGACAGCCCGAGGGACCGGTGATGCCGACATCACCTGTTTCTCTTCTTCGGCAGCCGTCTCGCCTCCATAACCGTTGCTTATTGCTCCAGAGATAATCGGTCTTAGGCAAGGGGTTAAAGCTTCGCTACTGTCTCGATCAACAACAAGGGAACGACAATGCCATTCTCCGACTACAAGACCGCACTGGTGACCGGCGCATCCTCCGGTATCGGCGCAGCCGTGGTTGAGCGGCTCCGCCGGGAGAACATCGAGGTCCATGCCATTGCCCGCAGCGCCGACGCGCTGCAGCAGCTGGCCGCACGCACGGGCTGCATCGCCCATGTCATCGATGTGACCGACCGTCAGGCCATGGCCGAGCTCACCCGCCGGGTGGAGTTCGATATTCTCGTCAACAATGCCGGCGTCGATCGGCCGAAGAAGTTCCTGGAAGCCGAAGAGGGCGATATCGATCTCATCGTCGACGTCAATCTCCGCGCAGTCCTGCATCTCTGCCGCCTGGTCGTGCCCGGCATGGTGGCGCGGGATCGCGGCCATGTCATCAACATCTCGTCGATCGCCGGCGCCTATAATTTCGGTGGCAACTCGTCCTATCACGCCACCAAGGCAGGGGTGAGCATGCTGTCCAACCAGCTGCGCATCGACGCCTTCGGCAAGCGGGTGCGGGTCACGGAAATCTGCCCCGGCCGGGTCGCCACGGATATTTTCAATCACGTCCACGGCGATGACCCGAGCATCCGCGAACGGTTCATCGACGGCTTCGAACTGCCGCAGGCAGCCGATATAGCAGACGCGATTGCCTTCGCCATCGCAGCCCCCGTCGCCGTCAACATCGGACACATGGAGATCACGCCGACACTGCAGGTCATGGGTGGCCTGCAGACGGCAAAGCCCCAGACTCCGGCAAAGACGGCTCAATCCGGGGAGCCAAATCCGTGAGCGGTTTCGACCTTTCGGCAATCCTGGCAAATCCGGAATATACCGCCATGCTGCTGCATGGCATCGAGATGACCTTCATCATCTATGCCGGCTCCTGGTCGATGGCGATGGCGCTGGCGCTTCTGCTCTTGGCGTTGCGTTTGTCGCCCTTTCGCTTTGGCGATCCGTTAGTTGCTGCTTACGTTTCCTATCACCGCAACGTCCCCACCCTGGTTCAGCTCATGCTGTGGTATTTCGGGATTTTCACCCTGATGCCAAGCGGGGTGTCGTCGTGGCTCGCCATCCATAATGCCGAGGCCATTTTCGCGGTGATCGGGCTCGGCCTCTGCCAGGCGGCTTATTTCAGCGAGGATCTTCGGTCGGGCGTGCGCTCGGTCAGCCCCGGCCAGATGCAGGCGGCCCGCGCCCTCGGCCACGGTTATATCTCGGCGATGCGTTTCGTCATCATGCCGCAGGGCGTGCGCAACGCATTGCCGCCGCTCATCAATCACAGCGTTTCCCTGTTCAAGAACAGCAGTCTGGCCGTCGTCATCGGGGCCTCGGAACTGACGCATGCCGTCAAGGAAATCGAGAACCTCAGCTTCCGGACCTTCGAGATCTACCTGATCGGCACGGTTCTCTACCTTTTCTTCTCGCTCGTGATCATGAGCATCGGCGCCTATGTATCGATGCGCACCGATCCTGCCAGGAGTGCGCGCGCATGATCCACGACATGATCGCCATCGTCCGGGACTACTGGCTGCTGCTCTTGATCGGCCAATATCCGAACGGACCGCTCGGCGGGCTCGCCAACACGCTGATCCTGTCGGCGCTCAGCATCGCTCTCGCCTTTCCGGTCAGCATCCTCTTCGCATTGGCGCGGCTCTCCAAGTCGGCGCTGCTGCGCTGGCCGGTCACGGCACTCGTCTATTTCACCCGGGGCGTGCCGCTGTTAATGCTCATCCTGTGGAGCTATTTCCTGGTTCCGCTCATGACCGGCGCCGATGTGCCGAGCTTCGTCACGATGTTGACGACGCTCGTTGTCTATCAAAGCGCGTTCCTGAGCGAAGTGGTCCGTGCCGGCATCGTCGCGCTCGGACCGGGCCAGATGGATGCGGGGCGTGCGCTTGGCCACAGCTATATCGGTGCAATGCGCTTCATCATCCTGCCGCAGGCGCTCTACAACATGATCCCGAGCATCATCTCCACCTTCGTCTCGACGATCAAGGACACGACGCTCGGCTACGTGATCAACGTGCCGGACCTGACCTTTGCCGCAAGCCAGGTCAACAACCAGCTGCTGACGCAGCCTTTCCAGGTCTTCCTCATCCTGGCGATCGTCTACTTCGCCATCTGCTGGACGCTCACCCACTTCGCAAATCGCCTCGAGCGGCGCATCACGCGGCGGCGTGCGGGACTTTCCGGCCTTCCCGCCGCCTCCCTGGTCGCACCGTCGAAAATCATCTCGGAGCAGCTATGACCATGACAGTCCCAGCACAGGAACAGCAGACGATCCGGCTTTCCCAGGTCTGCAAGAGCTACGGCGACTATCCGGTCCTCAAGGATATCGATGCGCAGGTGGCGCGCGGCGAGGTCGTGGTCATCTGCGGACCGTCCGGCTCGGGGAAATCGACGCTGATCCGCACGATCAATCGCCTCGAAGAGATCAACAGCGGCTCGATCACGCTCGACGGGCAAAACATTCACGCCGCCATGCGGGCAAAGGAACTCAACGCGCTGCGCAGCCGGATCGGCTTTGTGTTTCAGAACTTCAACCTGTTTCCGCATCTTTCGGTGGTCGAAAACGTGTCGATGTCGCCGATCCGGGTGAAAGGCGTGGCGCCCGACGTCGCCGAGGAGAAGGCGCTCAAGCTTCTCGATCGGGTCGGTCTTGCCGACAAGGCCCGGGCCTATCCCGGCCAGCTGTCGGGCGGCCAGCAGCAGCGGGTGGCAATCGCTCGCGCCCTTGCCATGGAACCGCCGGTCATGCTGTTCGACGAGCCGACCAGCGCACTCGATCCTGAAATGGTCGGCGAAGTGCTCGCCGTCATGAAGAGCCTGGCGTCCGAAGGCATGACCATGCTCTGCGTCACCCATGAAATGGGTTTCGCGCGCGACGTCGCGGATCGGATCTGGTTCATCGATGCCGGCCAGATCATCGAAATGGCGACACCCGAAGAATTCTTCAACAATCCACGCCATCCCCGGGCTCAGCGTTTTCTCGCTGATCTCAGGCATTGATACCAACCACCAAAAACAAAGGAGAACAGCAATGAACTGGAAATGCCTAACCCTCACCGTCGCATTTGCCGGCATGGCGGCCGCCGTGCCCGCGAAAGCCGATCAGCTCGACAACATCATCTCGGCGAAAACCTTGCGCTGCGCGACATTCGCCGACGTTCCTCCCTTCGCCTCGCCCGATCCGAAGACCCGCGAAATGGCCGGTTTCGACGTCGACCTCTGCGGCGCCATCGCCAAAGAACTGGGAGTCAAGGCTGAAATCAAGCCGGTTTCGGTCGAGGCGCGTGTGCCCGAGGTCAAGCTCGGCCGCGTCGACATCACCGTTGCCAACCTTGCCTATACGCTCAGCCGCGCCGAGCAGATCCAGTTCAGCGATCCCTATTATCTCGCCAAGGAAATGCTGATCGTGCCGGCGGACGATGCCGGCAAGACGAAGGCCGATTTCGCCGGCCAGCGCATCGCTTCGACCAAGGGCTCGACGTCGGAAATGTCGATCAAGCTCAACAAATCCGACCCGCTGACCTTCCAGGATACTGCCTCTGCCTATCTCGCTGTCCAGCAGGGCAAGGCCCGCGGCATGGTGGCCAACACCATGACGACGACCAAATTCGTCAATGAATCGAAGAGCAAGGGCAAGCCAATGCGGATGATTGAGGAGCCGATGCTCTACCAGCCGATCGGCATCGGCATGGCCAAGGATCAGCCGGCGCTGACCGCCAAGATCAACGAGATCCTCCGCAAGCTCGACACATCGGGCGAGATCAACAAGATCTGGGACAAGTGGCTCGGCCCGGATACCGAATACAAGATGAAGCGCACCGACAAGGTCGTATCGCTCTCCGAACTGAAGTTCGACCCGATCCCTTAAGACCTCGGCATCGTCCGATGACGATATCCAAACGAAATCAGACGGCGGGACATGCCCGCCGTCGGCCAACGATGGGAGGCACACATGATCCATATTAAAGATATTGCCGAACGGCCAAGCAAAGCCGATATCGACGCCGTTTCCAAATTTTCGCCCGCAACGATCCACGAAGCCCAAGGACGCCGCGGAGCCCTTTCCTCCCGCCTGAAGCCCGTCGACTACCGCATGAAACTCTGCGGTCCGGCCTTTACGGTAAAATGCGCGCCGCGTGACAACATCATGCTGCAGCTTGCCATCAACTACGCAAAGCCGGGCGATATCATCGTCGTCTCGGCGGGCGAATACGAAGAGGCCGGATCCTTCGGCGATGTCCTCGCCAACGCCTGCCTGGCAAAGGGCATCGGTGGTCTCGTGACCGACACCGGCGTGCGCGACACGCTTCAACTGAGGGAGCTTGGCTTCCCGGTCTTCTCGCTGAGCGTCTGCATCAAGGGAACAGTAAAGGAAACCATCGCGGCGGTGAACGACACGATCATCGTCGGCGGCGAAATCATCCATCCCGGCGACATCATCGCCGGCGATGCCGACGGTCTGGTGATCGTGCGTCGCCAGGAAGCGCAGGAAGTCGCCAGGCTGTCACAGGCCCGCGAAGATGCCGAGGCCGGCTATATCGCGGCATATAAGCAGGGTAAATCGGTCATCGAGGTCAGCAATCTCGAACCGGTGCTGAAAGCCAAGGGCCTCGTCGTCGACATCTGACGCGACAGCGCAATAGCTATCAGCCCTGCCACCTTATAGGGCGGCTGGTCTTTTCGGCCAGCCGCCTTATGCAAAACTAGAACGGTTCAAACACTTTCGGGCGTGATCGTTTCAAAGGGAACCACGCGCTGAAGGATGGTTGTACTGTCGCGGTGTTCGAGCGCTGCGATCATCGTGCCAATCAATTCGTCTGATATCTGATCCAAGGGATGGCACAAGGCCGCCATGATCAGGCCTTCCGTCAGGCCCTTGCGCGTTTCCGGGCCGATGTCGCGGCAGACGACCCTGACCTGATCCCGTTTTTCGGCAGGGGCTTCGCGAAGAGCACGCAGCACCCCGGAAATTCCCCCTCCAACGATGAAAATGCCTCTGAGGTCATCGAGTTCGGAAAGCAGCTGGCTCACGATCCGGTAGGCTTCCTGCGGCTCCTCATGTGTCGGTCTGCTGTCATCGACCTGAAGATGGGGCGCGTGCTCGCGCATATAGGATCGAAAGCTCGCATCGGAGACATCCTGGCACTGATAACGATGATTGCCGATGAAGACGGCGATCCGGCCGGGCATCGGCGTGGTCTGAGCCAGAAACCATGCAGCGGTCCGCCCGAGTTTCCAATTGTCGGTGCCGACGAAGCCGGCGCGATCCCTGGCGGACTGATCGGTTATATAGGCAACAACCGGCTTTCCCCTTTCCTTGAGGGATTGGATGGTCTGCCCAATTAACGGGTGGTCACCCGCAATGACAGCAACTGCATCACAGCGTTTTCCGAGCGCTTCGAGCCGATCTGCAATATTTTGTGGCTCGAGGACATCGACGAAATCGACCACAGCCACGATTTTCTCGTGCTGGCGTCTCGCGGCGGCCTCCGTGATCTTGGAGCCGAACAGCCGGTAAAGCTCGCGGCTCGACTGCTGGAGAAGAAAGCCGAAACGATAATTCGGCAGGAGCCGCTGCCGGCGGTCCTCGATCACGCCGCGGCCATAAAATCCAATCTCTTCCGCGGCATTTTGCACCCTCTCGATCGTTTCCGCACGCACTGCGCCGGCACCTCCGAGGATGCGGTTGACCGTGGCGATGCTGACGCCGGAGGCCTGGGCAAGATCGGCAATGGTTGGTCTCTTCATGATATATTTTGTTCCATTCTTGGATGAAACGAAATGATATATTAATTTCACAGAAACGCAATAGACATTCCATTTTCAGATGTCAGTTGATACAAATATTCCAGCGAGTTGGGAGCCTTGCTTTGAGGAATTGTTACTCTCGACCGCCTTTTTGGGAGGAAATCACATGAGTTTTTCAATGCGCGCCGTACGCGGGCTGCTGGCTGGCGCTGTTTTCGTTCTTGGCGCTTCTTCTGTCCTGGCTGCGAATATTGCCGTCGTCGGCGGCAAGACCGACGACGAATTCTGGAGCCGCATCAAGAAGGGCGTCGACGACGCCCGGCTCGTCGTCGAGAAGAACGGTGGCTCCGTCAGCTATCTGCAGCTGCAGACCTACGACAATCTCGGGCCTGACGCCGCACAGCTCGTCCGCACGGCCATCAGCCAGGGCGTGACCGGCATCGTGGTGCCCGACTGGGTGCCCGAGGCCGAAGACGAGGCCATCAAGGCTGCCGTCGCTGCGGGCATCAAAGTCATCCTCATGAATGCCGGCAACATCGACAAGGCTCGCGAGCTTGGCGCGATCAACTATGTCGGCTCGGATGAATACACGGCCGGCAAGGCAGGCGGCGAATATTTCGCGTCCAAGGGTGCGAAAAATGTCATTTGCGTCAATACGCTCCCGGGTGCGGCAAACCAGGAGGCCCGTTGCAAGGGTGTCATCGACGGCATCACCGGAAAGGGCGGCACTGGCAAGCAGCTGCCGTTGCCGGCGACCAGCTTCGGCGATCAGACGGCGATCGCCGAGGCCGTCAAGGCGACACTGCTCCAGGACGACACCATCGACGGCGTCCTCAATGTTGGGGCTTCCGACGCTGATGCGGCTGCGAGCGGGATCGCTCAGGCGAACAAAGTCGGCAAGGTCGCGCATGGCACCTTCGACCTCAATGCCTCGGGCCTTGCCCGCATCAAGGACGGTTCGCAGACCTTTGCGATCGACCAGCAGCCTTACCTGCAGTCGCTGCTGGGGGTTTCGCTTCTCGCCTCGCATATCGACTACGGCACCAACCTGCCGACCGCACCGGTGCTGACCGGCCCGGGCATCGTCGATGCGGCGAACATCGACGCCACCCTGGCCGGCGTCAAGGAAGGCGCTCGCTGATCGTTCGAAACGGGCTCCGACCCGCGGAAAAATACGCGGGTCGAAGTCTATCGGGCGTGCCGACCACCGCGTCCGCACGCCTGGAGATTCACGCCCAAACTGGGATAGGCATATGAACAATCTTTCATTCGGCAACCTGTTGCGCCGTCCCGAGGCGGGTGCATTCCTCGGACTTGTCGGCGTCCTCCTGTTCTTCGTCGTGTTCGGCAGCACCAAATTCCTGGAGCCCGCCGGCGCCGCAAGTTGGCTCAACGTCGCCGCCAATCTCGGCATTATCGCTCTTCCCATCGGACTTTTGATGATCGCAGGCGATCTCGACATTTCGATCGGCGCGATGATCCCCGCCGGCTCCATGACCGTCGCGGTCCTCTCGGGCTACTACGATCTTCCCATATGGGTCGGAATGTTCGGTGCGCTTGCCTTCGGCCTCATCGTCGGGCTGGTCAACGGCTACCTCGTCGTGCACACGGCCGTGCCTTCGCTGATCGTCACACTCGGCACCCTCTTTGCGGTACAGGGCCTGATGCTTGGCACCTCGGTTCTCGTCACCGGCACGACGAGCGTGGCGCTGACGGCCGACCCTTGGGCAAAGTTCCTTTTCGGGCAATTCCTGGGCGGATCGTTTCAGGTGATCATTCTGTGGTGGGTGGCCATCACCGCGATCTTCATCTTCTTCATTCACTTCTCGCCTTACGGAAACTGGATTTTCGCGATGGGCGGAGACAAGGTCAGTGCCCGCAACGCCGGCATTCCGACGACCCGCCTGACGATGGTTCTCTTCGTCCTCTCGGCGATGAGCGCGTCCTTCGTCGGCATGTGCCAAGCCATCCTGTTCAATTCCGCGCAGGTTTCGGGCGGGATGACATTCATCTTCAACTCGATCATCTCGGTCGTCGTCGGAGGTGTGCTGCTGACCGGAGGCTTCGGGTCGGTGATCGGGATCTTCTTCGGCACGATCACCTTCGCCGTCGTCAACCAAGGCATCTATTTCACGACCTTCGACCGCAATTGGTCGAGCCTGATCATCGGCGTGATGCTGCTCGTGGCCGTCCTCATGAACAATACGTTCCGCCAGATGGCGCTGACCTATTCACCCAAGAAGAAGAAGTGAGAGCTGAGACATGGCTGGCCCAATTCTTGAACTTGAAAACGTCAACAAGTCCTTCGGCCCGATCGATGTGCTCTACGACATCACATTGAGCGTTCATCCCGGTGAAGTGCTTTGCCTGCTGGGTGACAACGGCGCGGGAAAGTCCACCCTGATCAAGACGTTTGCCGGTGTCTACAAGCCGACGAGCGGCACGGTGAAGTTCGAAGGCCGGCCGATCGTCTTCCAGAATCCGCGCGAAGCTGCAGACCTCGGCATCGCAACGGTGCATCAGTTCGGCGGCACCTTTCCGCTGATGAGCATCGGCCGTTCGTTCTTCGTGGGGCGGGAGCTGACCAAGGGCTTCGGCCCGTTCAAAATCTACGACCGCAAAGCCGCAAATGAAATCGCCGTCAAGGCCGTGCGCGAGTTCGGCATCACCCGCATCGACGATGGCGATCGCCTGATCGGCGGCCTGTCCGGCGGGGAGCGGCAATCACTGGCAATCGCCCGAGCCGTCCACTTCGGCGCCCGAGTGCTGATCCTCGACGAGCCGACCGCGGCTCTCGGCGTCAAGGAGGCGGCGCATGTGCTGCGCATTGTCCTGGAAGCGCGCCGTCGCGGCCTCGCCGTCATTTTCATCACCCACAACGTCATTCACGCCATGACGGTGGGAGACCACTTCGCGGTGCTCATCAAGGGTGCGAAGGCGGCAGATTTCCGCAAGGGCGAAAAGACACGCGAAGAGATCACCGACCTGATGGCAGGAGGCGAGGCCATGGCCGAACTCGAAGCCGAAATCGAAGCGTATTCGACGGCGCATAGCGGACATCCCCCGCCGGTCTGAGCGACCGCCGCAACGGATGAACTCCAGAAACTCTAATGAGCTCGCCTACGCCGGCGGGATGGCCCAGCACAATCATCGGACGGGTAACAGCCATGAAGATAGCAATCGACCCCTTTATGCATCGCCACCTCTCACTCGAAGAATTGCCCTCGAAAGTGGCCGAACTCGGATACGAGTGGATAGAACTCAGCCCGCGGGCCGATTTTCTCGAGTGGTTCAAGGCGCCGCGCGTGTTTCCGGCCCGCGCCAAAGCATTCAAGAAAGCACTTTCTGACGCCAATGTCGGCATTGCCTCGATCTTGCCGATGTACCGGTGGGCCTCGAACGATGAAAATGAGCGGCAAGCTGCCGTCAAGCACTGGAAGCGCGCCATTGAGATCAGTGTCGAACTCGGCGTCGACACGATGAATTCGGAATTCGGCCGAGGGCCCCACCCGGACAAGGGTTCGTGCTACTGCTGCCATACCGGTTCCATGATCGAGGCCTGCGAAGACGCCTGGTGGCGCTCGATGGAAGAGTTGGTGCCGATCTTTGAAAGGGAAGGCATAAATCTGCACGTCGAACCGCACCCCGAGGATTGGTGCGAAACCCTGCAGCCAGCACTCGATATCATCAGGACGGTCAACTCGAAGAACGTCAAGTTTCTCTATTGCGCGCCGCATACCTTCTATTTCGGTGACGACACCAAGGCGATGCTCCGGGAAGCAAAGGACGTGCTCGCCCATGTCCATGTCGGCGACACCTTCAATCACAAGGCCTCCTCCGGGCTCCGCTACATCCTCAACCCTCCGGGCACGCAGGCCAGGGTGCACCAGCACCTGAACATCGGCCAGGGCGAGGTTCCCTGGGAGGATTTCTTCAGCACGCTGACCGAGATCGGGTTCGACGGCATCATGACCGCATGTGTTTTCGCCTGGGAGGACAAGGCCGACCACTCCGGCAAGTTCATGCGCGCCGAAATGCAGCGCTTTGTCGACAAGTACTGGACCGCGAAATAACGCGCGATGCCCCTCCAGCGCTTCGCGATGCTGCCAGGTGATTGGCGCGAGCGACCGCGACCGGGGTTCTGCCCAGAACGCTCAAACATCACAGACATTCATTCCTGGAAGGACAGAAGATGATCAACGGAGAAAGAACCATCGAGCGCCCGCTGCGCTGGGGCATAGTCGGCGGCGGCCGCACCGGGCAGGTGGGCTACAAGCACAGAACCGGCGCCCAGCGCGATGGCACATACCGGCTCGTCTGCGGCGCCTTCGATCTCGACGCCGAGCGCGGGCGCGACTTCGGCACGAAGCTCGGCGTCGCCGCCGACCGGTGCTACGATGACTATAAGGAGTTGCTCGCCAAGGAGGCCGGACGCGAGGACGGTGTCGAGGTTGTCTCGATCGCCACCCCGAACTTCACCCATTACGAGATCACCAAGGCATGCCTCGAAGCCGGCCTTCATGTGATCTGCGAAAAGCCGCTGTTCTTCACCGTCGCCGAATGTGACGAGGTCGCGAGACTCGCCGAAAAGAAGGGCCTGATCGTCGGCGTCACCTACGGCTTCACCGGCCATCCGCTGGTTCATCAGATGGCGGCGATGGTCAAGAAGGGCATGCTCGGCGATATAAGAATTGTCGACATGCAATATACCCACGGCTTCAACGCGGGCGACGATATCGGCGCCGGCGAAGCCGTGAAGTGGCGCACCAATCCCAAGACCGCCGGCCCGACCTTCGTTCTCGGCGATATCGGCACGCACCTCTACTATCTCTCCGAAGTGGTGCTGCCGCATATGAAGATCGAAAAGCTGCTCTGCGACCGCAAGGCCTTCATTCCGACCCGTGCGCCGCTCGAAGACCACGCGACCGTTCTCATGCATTACGACAACGGCGCCCGGGGCCGTCTTTGGGTGTCCTCGGTGAATGCCGGCAATATGGGTTCGCAGCGCTACCGTTTCGTCGGTTCCAAGGCCTCGATCGAATGGTCCGATTCCCATCCCGATCAGCTGATTTACGAAGTGCAGGGCGAACCGAACCGCACCCTGCACCACGGCATGCCCTACCTCGAAGAGGAAAGCCTCGCCTGCGATCGCATGGGCGCGCTGCATACCGAGGGCCTCGGTGACAGCTGGGCGAACATCTACCTCTGGATCGCCCAGGCGATCGACGCAAAACGCCGCGGCGACGAGGCCTTCCTCAAGAACCATCATTATCCCGGCATCGAAGCCGGCACCGAAGGTGTGCGCTGGCTGGAAAACTGCGTCCGCTCGGCAGACGCAGGTTCGGCTTGGGTCGAGTTCAATTGATCAATCAGGGGACGTGCCGGATCTCCTCCATCCTCCTCCCAGGCGCGTCCCCAACCCCGCTTTTAGAAAGACAATGACATGAAACTATCGATCTGCACCGACGTGATGGGCGACCTTTCCTTCACCGACATGCTCGACAAATGCGTCAAACTGGGTGTCGAAGGCATCGAGATGACCGGCGGCGGCTGGTCTCGTGCGCCGCATTTCCGCGCCGACGAGCTGCTTGCCGACAAGGGTCTCTTGAAGACGAAGCTCAAGGAAATTGAAGCGCGGGGCCTGGAAATCGCTGCCCTCAATTGCTCGGCCAACCCGCTCGATCCGGGTGACATGGGCAAGCGCCACCGCAAGGAGATGGAGCAGACGATCCGTCTCGCCGGTGAAATCGGCGTGAAGACCATCGTCACCATGTCCGGACTGCCGGAAGCCGCACCCGGCGACATGGTTCCGAACTGGCTGGTCTACACCAAAAGCTGGCCGGAGGAGATGCCCGAGCGCGATCGCTACCAGTGGGAGGACCGCGCATTCCCACTCTGGCATGATCTCGTGAAGCTTGCCAAGGAAGTGGGCGTCGAGAAGTATGCGCTGGAAAACTTCTCGGCCATGCTCGTTTGGAACCCCGAGACTCTGTTCCGTCTGCGCAACGAGGTCGGCCCGACCGTCGGCATGAACCTCGACCCCAGTCACCTGTTCTGGAAGGGCGCCGACCCGATCGCCTCCGCCCGGGCGCTTGGAAACGCAATCCACCATTGCCATGGCAAGGACACGCGCATCGAACGCGGGCTTGCCGATGTCAACGGTCTCCTTGAACTCAAGGACGTCACGGACGTCGCCAACCGCACCTGGAACTACGTTGCCGTCGGTGCCGGACATGATCTGCAGTGGTGGAAGGAATTCTTCTCCGTCGTCCGCATGGTCGGTTACAACGGTTGGGTCAGCCTGGAAATGGAAGACTTCACCATGTCGACCGAGGCCGGCATCCAGTCCTCCATCGATGCGCTGCAGGCAACGATCAGCCGCTGATGGGCAGGCGCAGGCGACATTCGCCCGCGCCCCCCTGCATTCGTCGTTTCCTGCGAAGAGGCCGGCGATGTCCAAACCGATCACCATGACAGATTTCAATAGGACTGCGAGGAAACCGACATGACCAAGACATTGGACGTGATCACGATCGGGCGAGCCGGCGTCGACCTCTATGGCGCACAGGTCGGAGGACGGCTGGAGGATATGGGATCCTTCGAAAAATATATCGGCGGCAGTCCGACCAACATCGCCTGCGGCACGGCGCGACTGGGCCTCAACTCGGCGCTGATCTCCCGGGTGGGCGATGAGCATATGGGCCGGTTCATCCGCGAGGAGCTTGCCCGGCATGGTGTCGACGGTAGGGGTGTGGTGACCGATCCCGAGCGCCTGACGGCACTCGTCATCCTCGGCATCCGCGACGAGGAACGGTTCCCGCTGATATTCTACCGGGAAAACTGCGCCGACATGGCACTTTGCGAGGAGGATATCGACGAGGCCTTCGTTGCCAGCGCCCGTTCTGTGTTGGTGACGGGAACACATCTGTCGCATCCGCGCACGGAAGCCGCCGTGCTGAAGGCGCTCGCCTTTGCTCGCAAGCATGGCGCCCGGACGGCTCTCGACATCGACTATCGTCCGAACCTTTGGGGTGTGGCCGGTCATGGCGAGGGGGAAAGCCGCTATGTGGCAAGTGGGCAGGTGACCGAAAAACTGCAGGCGACGCTTCATCTGTTCGATTTGATCGTCGGAACCGAGGAAGAATTCCACATCGCCGGCGGGACGACCGATACCGTGGCGGCGCTCAGGGCGGTACGCGCCGTCACCGCGGCGACGCTCGTCTGCAAACGCGGCGCCAAGGGGGCGGTCGCATTCGAAGACGCGATACCGGATAATCTCGACGACGGCATTTCGGGCGAGGGTTTCCCGGTCGAAGTCTTCAACGTTCTCGGCGCCGGAGACGGCTTTTTCGCCGGGCTGCTGAAAGGCTGGCTTGACGGCGAGGATTGGCCGACCGCGCTCCGATACGCCAATGCCTGCGGCGCTTTTGCCGTCTCCCGTCACGGCTGCACGCCGGCCTATCCGTCACTTCAGGAGCTGAATTTCTTCCTTAAGCGCGGCATGATGCGCCCCGACCTGCGCAATGATGCCGCACTGGAGCAGATGCACTGGTCGACCAACCGGCATGGCGACTGGTCCGAAATGCGCGTCTTCGCCTTCGATCACCGGATGCAGCTCGAAAGCATGACGGGTTACACGCCGTCGAAGGGCGGCGCCTTCAAGGAGCTTTGCCTTCAGGCAGCCCTGGAAGTGCAGAAGGGGCGAACCGGCTACGGGATCCTCTGCGACGACCGGATTGGCCGGCGCGCGCTCCATACCGCCTCCGGCACCGGCCTGTGGATCGGCAGACCCTGCGAATGGCCGGGGTCGCGGCCTCTGACCTTGGAGCCGTCCCTCGGTCCCGATTGCGGCGGGCTGTCGGAATGGGCGCGCGAGAACGTCGTCAAGGTGCTCTGCTTCTGCCACCCTGATGACGACGATTCGACCTGGGACCGGCAACTGGCGGAAGTGCGTCGGCTTTACGTGGCGTCGCGCCGCAACAGGTTGGAATTCCTGCTCGAGGTCATCCCGTCCAAGGTCGCAAGCGTCACCACGGATACGACCGCGACACTGATCCGCCGCTTCTATGCCGAAGGCATTTATCCCGATTGGTGGAAGCTCGAGCCGCTGGACGAACCCGAAGCATGGGCGCGGGTCTGCGCCGCCATCGAGGAAAACGATCGTCATACCAGAGGGATCGTCGTCCTCGGCCTGGATGCGCCGGAGGACCTTTTGAAGGCGAGCTTCGAAGTTGCCGCGCGCTTCCCGCTCGTCAAGGGATTTGCCGTCGGCCGGACGATCTTCGGCTCGGTCGCCCGCGGCTGGTTCGAAGGCACGATCGGTGACGAAGAGGCCGTCGAGGAGATGGCGATACGATACTCCAGGCTCTGCGCGGTCTGGGACGGCGCACGGGCGCGCGTACGGGAGGCAGCAGAATGAGAACGATACGACTGACCGCGGCGCAGGCTATGGTGAAATGGCTTTCGGTGCAGATGACGGAGGATGGCGAGCGCTTCATCGAAGGCGTCTGGGCGATCTTCGGTCACGGCAACGTCGCCGGTATCGGAGAGGCCCTGCATGGGATCGGCGATGCCCTTCCCACTTGGCGCGGCCAGAACGAACAGACCATGGCGCATGCGGCGATCGCTTATTCGAAGACGCTGAAGCGCCGGCGCGCCCAGGCGGTGACGTCCTCGATCGGCCCGGGCGCCACCAATCTGATCACGGCCTGCGCGCTTGCCCATGTCAACAGACTGCCCGTGCTGTTCATACCCGGCGACATCTTTGCCAACCGCCGCCCCGAGCCGGTGCTGCAGCAGATCGAGGACATGAACGACGGAACCGTCAGCGCCAATGATTGCTTCCGGCCGGTCTCGGCCTATTTCGACCGGATCGCCCGTCCCGAGCATCTCCTGACCTGCCTGCCGCGCGCACTGGCGGTCATGACCGAGCCGGGCAGTTGCGGCCCGGTCACGCTGGCATTCTGCCAGGATGTGCAGGCAGAACTCTACGACTACCCGGAAGCGTTTTTCGAACCGAAAGCTTGGCGCATCCGCCGTCCCGAACCGGACCCGCGGGAGGTCGCAGATCTTGCCGACGCCATCCGGGCCGCGCGCAGGCCGGTCATCATATCAGGCGGCGGCGTCATCTATTCTGAGGCCGAGGCCGAGCTCGCCGCATTCGCGGAGAAGCACCATATCCCCTTTGTCGAAACGCAAGCCGGGAAGGGCGCCAACAGCTGGGAGCACCCGCTGAATTTCGAGTCGCCTGGCGTGACCGGATCGGCGTCGGCCAATGCGCTTTGCGCCGAGGCGGATCTCGTGATCGGCATCGGCACGCGTTTCCAGGATTTCACCACGGGCAGCTGGGCGCTTTTCCGCAATCCCACGCGGCGGCTCGCCTCGATCAACCTTGCCGGATACGATGCCACCAAGCATTCGGCATTGCCCTGCGTCGGCGATGCCAGGATCACGCTCACGCGCCTTTCCGCAGCACTCAAGGCCTATCGCGGGCCTGAGGTCGATGCCGGGATCAGGACCGATTGGCATAGAACGGTCGAGCGCGTGACGGCGGCACCGGAAACGGACGGGCCGGGAAACCTGCCCACCGACGCACAGGTCATCGGCGCCGTGCAGCGGGCGGCGACGGAAACCTCCGTGGTCATGTGCGCGGCCGGCACCATGCCGGGCGCACTGCAGGTGCTGTGGCAGTCCGCCAAGGGCGGATACCACATGGAATATGGCTTCTCCTGCATGGGTTACGAAGTGGCAGGCGCCATGGGCATCAAGCTCGCGCGCCCCGACAAGGACGTCATCTGCTTCGTCGGCGATGGTTCCTACATGATGGCCAATTCGGAACTCGCCACCGCCGTCATGCGGCGGGTGCCGTTCACCGTCGTGTTGACCGACAATCGCGGCTACGGCTGCATCAACCGTCTCCAGATCGAGTGCGGCGGCGCCGAGTTCAACAACATGTACAAGGACTGCAATGTCGATGTGCAGCCCGAGATCGACTTTGTCGCGCACGCCGCCTCGATGGGCGCCCATGCCGAAAAGATAGGGTCGATCGCCGAACTCGAGGCACGCATCGCCGCCGCGCGGGGACGGAACATTCCGAGCGTTCTGGTGATCGACACCGATGCGGTTCCTGGAACCGACGCAGGCGGCCATTGGTGGGATGTCGCCGTTCCGCAGGTCGGCGGCCCGGAGCGGCTCGAGCGAGCCCGCGCGCGTTACACCGAGAATGCCGCCAATCAACGCGTGTTCGATTGATGCAGGTCAACCTGCCGGCCAGTCCTCGCCGGTCTCAGAGCAGAGGTTCTTTCGCGAAGCCAGGAAGTCGATGAAGGTGCGGACCTTGGCGGACAGATATTTCCTGCTGGGATAGACGGCGTGCAGGGTCGTGCTGAACATCACCTCTTCGGGGAGCACCACTTCCAGCCGGCCCTCGGCGATATCGGTCTGCGTCATCCACGCCGGCAGGAAGACCAGACCCATGCCCTCCAATGCGGCCAGGTGCAGCATGATCTCGTTTTCGCTCAGCATGACGGGGCGGAACTTCATCGTCGTCTGGCCCTTCGGTCCGTCGAGCGTCATGCTGCCGCTGGGATTCATGCCTTTGTAGAGCAAGATCGAATGCCCGTTGAGATCGCCGACTTTCGATGGCCTGCCGGTGCGCGTGAGATAGGCAGGGGACGCGACAAGATGAAAGGGGACGTCCATCACCGGCCGCGCGATGAGGCCGGGATCGAGCCGGTCGGGCGACGTGGCGCGGAGTGCCAGGTCAAAGCCCTCGTCGACGAGATTGACCAGCCGGCCGCTGAAATCCATGTCGAAGCACACGTCGGGATAGCGCTGATGATATTCGGCGATCACGCGGGCAATCGGGGTGTTCGCAAACCACATCGGGACACTTAGCCTCAAGGTCCCGCGCGGCGTCACCGTGACATTGCTGACGGCGTCTTCCACCTCGTCCAGGCCGTCGAGCAACAGCCTGGCCTGGTTGAAATAGAGCGTGCCGGTCTCGGTCATGCTGACAGAGCGGCTGGTACGGTTGAGCAACCGGCTTCCCAGCCGTTTCTCCAAGTGCATCACATGTTTGCTTGCCATCGCCGGCGAGAGACCGAGACGATCGGCGGCGGCCGTGAAGTTCTTCAGTTCCGCCACAGTGCAGAAGACGCGCAGGCTCGTTAACGTATCCATCGATCATCAACATAGGGGAAACGTTCGCTCAATGAAAGCGTGATTGATCAATTGCTACGAAACGACGAATTTGGCCGACGAAACCAGATTTCCTGGTCCCATGCCAGCATCGCTTCGAAAGAATGCAATCCGTGACCAGTCTTCGTCTTCCCACCTATTTCGTCAGTCATGGCGGCGGCCCCTGGCCCTATATGAGCGGCGAGTTCCGTCGCAACTTCGACAAGCTCGAGCAGTCGCTGATCGAGATGCGGGCCGAACTCGGCGATGCGCCCAAGGCGATCCTCATGGTCTCGGCGCATTGGGAGGAGCAGGGCTTTGCCGTCTCCTCCGGCGAAAGACCGGGGATGCTGTACGACTTTTACGGCTTCCCGGAATATCTGTACCACGTCAAGTACGGCGCTCCGGGCTCTCCCGAACTCGCGCGGCATGTCCGGGAATTGCTGAAGGCCGGCGGCATCGACGCCTGGCTCGATCCCGCCCGCGGCTTCGATCACGGCACCTACGGCATCATGCAGCCGCTCTACCCCGAAGAAGACATGCCCGTGGTCCAGCTCTCCATCCATGCCGGTTACGATCCCGCCGTCCACCTTAAGGTCGGGCGGGCGCTGGCGCCGCTGCGCGACGAGGGGGTGCTGATCATCGGCGGCGGTCTCAGCTATCACAATCTGAGGGCTTTCCAGGATGGCAGCGGACGCGAGCCGTCCCGGCAATTCGATGTCTGGCTCCATCAGACGCTGCTGCGTTCGCCGCCCGAAGAACGTGCCGAGCGGTTGTTGAACTGGGAGCGGGCGCCGCTCGCCCGCGCCGCGCATCCAAGAGAAGATCATCTCATCCCGCTGATGGTCGCGGTCGGCGCCGCAGGGAGCGAACCGGGCGCCGTCACCTATCACCAGACCGACTTTGCCGGCGGGCTCACCGCATCCAGCTTCCGTTTCGGCGCAGCACCGCAGCCCATCCTTTCCAAGGGAGACCTGCAATGACCGACAATACCCTGAAACCGATCCTCTACTTCAAGCAGAACTGCCCGTTCTGCTTCAAGGTCCGGCTGTTCCTGCTCGAAGCAGGCTTGAACGAAGACGTCGAGATCCGCGAATTTGTCTCCGGATCGCAGCAGGAGAACGACATTCGAGCCAGCTCAGTCCGCACTTGGACAAGGTGAGTTTCCCCGCCGCCCGGTTCGAGCCAGGCCGTTACATTGCCGAGTCGGATGACATCGTCGCCCTCCTGGCGGCGAAGGCCGGTCGCGAACCGGCTTCCATGCCGGCATTCACCAACTATGTCGAAGGCCCTCTGAAGCTCGTGATGAACCTCTGGAAAGAGAACATCGAGCTCAAGGCGGCCGCCGCTTGAACATCAAAACCATCATTCAGGAGAAATAACGATGCCAGACACGACCAAGTGGACGCCTTATATCCTCGCCATTTTGCGGATCGTCACCGCGCTGCTGTTCCTTGAACATGCCACGATGAAATTCTTTCAATTCCCGGCCGCCATCCCGGGCATACCGTCGCCTTTGCCCACGATGATCCTCGTCGCCGGTGCAATCGAGGTCATCACTGGCCTGCTGATGACGGTCGGCTACTACACCCGCGTCGCCGCCTTCATCGCTTCGGGCGAAATGGCCGCCGCTTACTGGATGGCGCATGCGCCGCAAAGCTTCTGGCCGGCGCTCAACATGGGCGAGTCCGCCATCTTGTTCTGCTTCGTTTTCCTTTATCTCGCCTTTGCCGGCCCTGGCCGCCTGGCAATCGACAATGCAGCGAAGCAGACGTCGCTCGCGAGAGCCTAAGCCCTCGACCTCCGCACTCCCGCTGTGCAGCGGGAGTGCCTTCAGATGACTGCGCGCAAAGATCCATCTGGACACTATTATGGACACATGTTCTATAAAGTGGACAGATTTGACGGGAGCGGGCGATGCATCTTTCCATGTGGACTTATCCCTGGGACATCCAGGATCAGGGGCTTGGTGCGTTTGCCGCCGAGCTTGACGGCCGCGCGGGCCTGAACACGGTCAGCCTGGCGACCTCCTATCATGCCGGCCGTTTCCTTCAGCCGCGCAGCCCGCAGCAGAAGGCCTATTTTCCCGAGGACGGAACGGTCTATTTCCGGCCGGATGAAAATCTCTGGCAGGACAAGCTGATCCGGCCGCTGATGGCCGGGAATGTCACTGAGCGCGGCGACATGCTGGATGCGCTCGTCAGGGCGCGCGATGCGACGGGCCTCAAGGTCTCCTGCTGGACGGTCTGCCTGCACAATAGCCGCCTCGGCATGCTGCATCCCGATCATGTGACGCGAAACGCCTTCGGCAATGCCAACTACTACAATCTCTGCCCCTCCAGCCCGGCGGCGCGGGACTATGCCGTCACCCTCGTGCGCGACATCACGACGAACTACCGGCCCGACATGGTGGAACTCGAGAGCCCGAACTTCATGGGCTTCGCGCATGAATACCACCACGAAAAAGACGGCGTCGGCCTGAATGCCGAAGACGATTTCCTGCTGTCGCTCTGCTTCTGCGACCATTGCATGGCGCGCGCCGAAAAGGCAGGCGTGTCGGTCGAAGGCGCGCGCCGCTCGGTCGCGCGCTTCATCGCCGACCTCTGCGAAAGGGCTGTCCCGGAACCGCAGTTCCCGGACTTCCCGGCAGCCGGCATCGATGCCTTCCGCGACCATCCCGACCTGCATGCCTATCTCACCTGGCGCAGCGAGCCGGTGACCAGCCTGATCGGCGAAATCAAGGCGGCCGCCGACCCGGCGACAAGTGTCGTGCTGATCGACCTTAAGGACGGCTGGCTCGGCGGCGTCGATCTCGCAGCCGCCGGCAAGCTCTGCGACGGGGCGATCCTATGCTGCTACGACATGGCGCCTGATGCCATCGGCGATGTCATCCGGACCGGCCGGGCGGCAATCGGGCCGGACAAATTTCTCGGGGTGGGCCTGCGCGTCTTCTATCCCGAGGTCAGCGCGCCTGCGGTGCTGGCAGCGCGCGCCAGGGCCGCCGTCGATGCCGGCGCTGACGGCGTGAACTTCTATAATTACGGCCTGATCCCGGCCAAACGTCTCGACTGGGTCAAGGCGGCAGTCGACGCCATCACTTGAGCAGATCGGCGCTCTTCAGGATGTGATGGGTTCGGCGACCTGGATCAGGCAGTCGCCGGCCTGGCTGTCGCAATGCAGCCTGTGGGAAATGACGATGCCGCTCTCGGCGAAACGCAGCTCCTCCTCCGGCTGCTCCAGCCCTTCGAGATCATGATACCATCCGGCCAGATCGCCGGCGGCAACGGTGGCGCCGAGGGCAACAGCCGGCTCGAACCAGCCTCGGCGGTGCGCATAGATGCCTTGGCTGTGCCGCGATAGCGACAGCAACTGTAACGGCCCGGGCTCGGCGAGCGGTACGCGCGACAGGACCGGACGCTTCACGATGCCAAGTGTGACGAGCAGCCGATCGATCGCCGCCGCCGTGAAAGCCATTGTCTCAGGCGTCACGGTGCCGCCGCCGCCGAACTCGCCGGAAAGACCGACGGTTCCGGCCCTTGCCGCAGCGCCCATCGATGTCGGCGCCGTCGGCCCGTTATCGGCGATGAAGGCATGCGACGCACCCATTGCACGCATCAGCGAAACGGACCGCTCGAAGCGGGCGGCATCGGCCTGCCGCTCGATCAGCGTGCAGGGAAGGTGCGCCATGGAGGTGCCGCCCGAATGCAGGTCGAGCACGGCGTCATGACGCGGAAAGAGTTCATGTTCGAGGAAATGCGCCATCCGCGCCGTCGGCGAACCGGTGGGATCACCGGGAAAGGCCCGATTGAGGTTGCCGCCGTCGAAGGGCGAACAGCGCTTGGCCGCCATCACCGCCGGCAGGTTCGCCATCGGCAGGATGGTGACGGCGCCGCGGATTTCGGCGGCATCCAACAGCCGCATCAACCGGCCGAGCTGGAGTTCACCCTCATACTCGTCGCCATGATTGCCCGCCATCAGCAGCAAGGACGGCCCCTCGCCATTTTTCAGACGAAGGACCGGAATGCGGATCTGATAATAGGGCGAACGGTCGACCGAATAGGGAATGGCGAGGTGACCGGCTTGCCGGCCCTCGCACGAAAAGTCGATCGGATTGACGAGGCCGCTATGCATGGCGTCTCCAGTGCGGACGGTTGCGATGCCGTTACAGCGCGGCGATCGCGGTCATTTCAACACGCAGATCGGGATCGGCGAGACGAGCTTCGGTGCAGGCGCGGGCCGGCGGATTTTCGATGTCGATCCAGCTATCATAGACGCTGTTCATCGCCTCGAAATCGACGATCGCCGGCAGGAAGACGTTGACGGCGATGAGGCGCGAACGGTCGATCCCAGCCTCCTTCAACAGGGCGTCGATCTTGCCGAGCACATCGCGGGTCTGGTCCTCAATGCCCGCCTTGCGATTTTCCGCGACCTGGCCGGCAATATAGACGAGACCGCCGTAGCTGACGGCTTGGCTCATACGCGAGCCTTTCTGATAGCGCTGGATCATAAGCAGGTTTTCCTTTTCTTGCTTTTGGAGGGAGAGTTCAGCCGAAGCTGGTCAGATAGGCCGCCGTGACCGAATGGTCCGGGTCGAGGCCGTAAAGGATGGCATGGCGGTCAAGGCAGGTGCAGGGATGCGAGATGCCATACTCGATGACGTCGCCCACCGAAACGTCGCTGCCGTCGGCAAGGGCGATGAAGGCGTGCTGATCGTTGAGGCGAAACACTTCGGCGCCTTCGAGATCGGCAAGATGCGCACCATTGCGATAGAGCGCCAGCGGTTTCGGAAAGCCCTGGTCCATCGCCACGTCGCGCATACCCATGCCGCAGATCGCCAGCTGCGGCTCCGGCCGCGACAGCACCTCGGCCCAGACCCGCAGCGCCGGACGGAAACCCGCAGCCGCCGAAATCATCTCGCCGCCGATGCGCAAGCCGCCGCGTGCATCGAGGCCGGCAAGGCCGCGCTCGTAGATGCCGTGATCGTGGAAGAAGATCGCGCCGCTGCGCAGCACCAGCCGGCAGGCGGGATCGGCCGCAACGGTGGCTGAAAGCCTGGCAACCACAAGGTCGAAAAAGACCGAGCCGCCTGATGTGACGAGGAGCGGCCGCTCGTCGCCGATGCGGGCGCGCAGCTTCGGCAGAAAATCGGATGTCACCGCCATCAGCGAGTCGATGCGACGCATCGTCTCTTCCGCATCGGCGGTGGCCGCCGCGCCCTCATAGGCGGCGATGCCGGTCAGCCGGAAGGTCGGAGTCTCCACGGCAAGGATCGCCTCGAGAATTGCCTCGGCGGCGGCGGCGCTGCGGGCACCGGCGCGGCCGGCGCCGAATTCCACCAGCAGACCAAGCGGCGGCAGATCGGCACGCTCCTGCCATGCAGCGCAAAGAGCCTCGACGAGCGCCGTCGAATCCACGAAAATATGCAGTTCCGCATCGGGATATTGGCCGAGCAGGGCCGCGAGCCGGCGGGCGGCGGCAGCTCCGCCGATCTCGTTGGCGAGGATCAGCCGGCGCTGTCCCGCCTTGAGCAACACGGCCGCCTGACGGATATCGGCGACCGTCGTGCCCCAGGCGCCTGCCGCCAAGAGCGCGTCCGACAGGGCTGTCGACATCGGCGTCTTGGCGTGCGGGGCGATTTCGGCGCCATGGCTCTTCACATAGATCATCATCAGTTCGGCATTGTCGGAGAAAGCCTGCCGGTCGAGCGAGATCAGCGGCAGGGCCATCCTGCCGTCATAGGGCTTCCATCCCTGCCTGCCGATGGCATCCAGCGGCAGCGGCGGATTGCCTGGCGGAAAGCCGCGCACCCGCTCGTCGATCAGTAGGTTTTCGGTCGTGGTATGAAGGTCAGACATGGCAGTCCCTGATCTCGGCCGGATCGGCGATGCCGAGGCGATAGGTGTCATTGGCGGTGGCAAAGAACAAAGCGCGCTGCTCGTCGTAAGAGAGCTGCGCGGCGACCGTGCGGAAAACCTGATAGACCTCGTCGAAAGAGGCGTGCAGACCGGCGACCGGAAAGTCGCTTGCGAACATGGCGCGCGCCGGGCCGAAACAATCGAGACAATGCTCGATCACCGGCCGCAGGCTTTCGAGCGTCCATTGGTTGTCGTAGGCGACGAGGTCGGAGATCTTCAGGTGCACGTTCGGCTCGCTGCCGAGCGCCCGCAGGCCACCGCGCCAGAGCGTCATGCCATCAGCCGTCCGGTCGGTGGGGCTACCGCCGTGGTTGAGCACGAAAAGCGTTTGCGGAAAGGCGCGCACCAGATCGAGCGCCTCGCTCATCTGCCAAGGATAGAGCATCAGGTCGAAGACCAGCCCGAGCCGCGTGGCGTGCGCCAGGCCCGCCCGCCAGGCGGGATCGCTCATGCGGTTGGCGCGCGACGCAAAACTCTTCGCCACATCGGGATGCCAGCTCAAAATATCGCGGATGCCGACGACGTTGGGATTTGCCGCTTCCGCCTCGAGCAGGCGCATGGCGTCCGGCCCGTCGAGGGGAACGCGCGCGATATAACGGTGCGCCACGCCGGAGCTGCGGTCGAGGCCATCCAGCCAGCGGCTCTCTTCCAGCGGATACGCAACGGACCAGCCGGCCTCGACATGCACCGTGGCAACCACATTCTGGCGGGCAGCATCGGCGCGATAATCGTCGATGCCGTAGTCGCGCAGGATCGGCGCCAGGCTTCCGAAAACCATCTCTTCGCCTGATGCCCGCGCCTTCTGAAGCCAGGGATGGCGTTCCAGCCTAAGGTCCCAGAGGTGATGGTGCGGGTCGATCACCGGCCCGTCATAGAGTTCCGTCATCGGCGCGCCTCCCGGCCGGAAACCAGCAGAAGGGCGAGGATCAACGTGCCGAACATGATCGACCGCCAGCCGGGCGAGGCATTGACGACCGTGATCAGCGCCGTCGTCGTCACAAGCAGGATCGCCCCCGGAACGGTCCCGGCATAGGTGCCGCGGCCGCCGAGGATGGAGGTGCCGCCGAGCACGACGGCGGCGATCGAGGTCAAGAGATAGGGGTCGCCGATGCCGACATAGCCCTGCCGGTTCATGCCGAGGACGAGAATGCCGGCAAGACCGGCGAAAAAGCCCGACAGGGTATGGGCGACCAGCGTGTTGCGGGTGGCGCAGACGCCGGAAAGCCGGGCCGCCAGCGGGTTCGCCCCGAGCGCCAGGAAACGGGCGCCGATCGGCATGCGGTGGACGAGCAGCAGGACGACGATCGAAACGACGAGCCACAGGATGATGCCCGAGGGGATGCCGAGCGGCCGCGCCTGCCCGAGCAGGATGACCGCCGGATTGCTGACAGTGACGGCGCTGCCGCCGGCGACGATGACGAGCAGGCCCTGCAGGAAGGTCGCCATGGCAAGCGTCATGATGATCGGCGGCACGCGAAGATAGGCAGCACCGGCGCCGTTCATCAGGCCGATGCCGGTGGCGATGGCAAGGGCCGCCACGATGCCGGCAAGGCCGGTCGGGTCCCAGGCCGGCGAAATCAGCGGCAGCAGGATCGCCGTGACGGTGATGACCGCTCCGACGGAGAGATCGATGCCGCCCATCAGGATGACGAGCGTCTGCCCGGCGGCGGCAATGCCGATCACCGCGGCGAGTTCGAGCAGGTAGCGCAGGTGGCCATAGGCGCCGAAACCACGCAGCGAGAGGCTTGCGACGATCCAGACGAGTGCGACCAGAAGCAGGGTCAGGAGCGGCGGATTGCGGAACGCGGATCGGATCATGTTCATCGCCTTGCCCTCCATACCCCAAGAAGTTCCGGAACAGCGACCGCCCCAACGATGATCAGCCCTTGCGCAACATATTGCGCGACCGGCGGGAAACCCAGGAAGAACATGACGTTGATCATGACCGAGAGCAGCAGGCTGCCGCAGATCGCGCCGCGCATCGTGCCCTTGCCGCCGAGGAAACCGACGCCGCCGAGCACGGCGGCGGCGATCGAATTCAGCGTGAAGGGCGTGCCAATCACCGGATCACCCGAACCGGTCTGCGCGGCGACGAACAAACCGGTCAGCGTTGCAAGCAGACCGGACAGCGCGAAGGCTGCGACCTTCACCCGTTCGACCGGGACGCCGGAGCGGAATGCGCCGACCGGATTGTCGCCGGCCGCGTAGATGCCGAGGCCGAGCGGCGTTGCGAGAATGACCTTCCAGAGCATGAGGATGACGACGAGCAGCAGGAAGGCGACAGGCGTGTGGCCTGCCAGCATCGTCGACAGCCAGTCGGGAATGAACCCGCCCGGCCGCGGCAGCAGGATGAGTGCCACCCCGCCGATGATGAAGGAGCCGGCAAGCGTGACGATGATTGCAGGCAGCCGCAGATACGTCACGATGGCGCCGATGGCGGCACCGATCGAAAGACCGGCAAGCGAGACCGCAAGGATGCCGCCCGGAACGCCGAGCGCCCCTTCCATCGTCGTCGCGGCGATCACCGCTCCAAGGCTGACGAGCGGGCCGATCGCCAGCGTGATGCCGCCGTTCAGCATCAGCAGCGCCTGTGCCATGGTGACGAGCGCCAGCGGGAACCAGTTCTGCGTGAACTTGGAGAAACCGCCGATGGAAAGGATGCCGGGAAAGAGCAGCGCATAGAGGATGAGAAAGGCGGCGACGACCAGATAGAGACCGGCAAGGCCGCGGTTGCGGCGGAGCTGGATCGAGCCGTAGAGCCGGGAGGACGAAATTGTGCTCATGCCGCCTCTCCCTGTGCCGTAGCGCTAATGCCCATGGCTGCGCCGACCATCGCCCCTTCGCTGATCGCATCCTGCGACAGCACTGCCGCGACGCGCCCCTCGCGCAGAACCACGACACGGTCGCAGAGATGCACGAGTTCCGGCGTATCGGAACTGGCCAGGATGACGAGCCGCCCTTCGGCGGCGAAAGCACGGAGCATGAGGTAGATTTCCCGCTTGGTCTCGATGTCGACGCCGCGCGTTGGATCGTTGAGCAGCAGAACGGAAGGATCGAGCGGCAGCCATTTGGCGAGCGCCACCTTCTGCTGGTTGCCGCCGGAAAGCGCCTGCACCGGGCGGGCCGTGTCGCCCTTGATCGTCAGCCGGCGCGCGAGATCGGCGACCAGGCCGTTTTCCGCCGGCCGGTCGCGTAAGCCGTTGCGGGCGAGCCGTCCGAGCGAGGGCAGGATGAGATTGGCTGCGATGGAGTGGGGCAGCACCAGCCCCTCATGTTTGCGGTCGGCCGGGACATAGACGATGCCCGCCGCATTCGCCTCGCCGACATCGGCGGGCAGGGCGGGTTTACCCGATACCTCGGCCCGACCGGCCGAGGCTGGAATCGCGCCGTAAAGGCCGAGCAGCAAGTCTTCCTGTCCTTGTCCCACGAGCCCGCCGATGCCGACGATCTCGCCGGCGCGGGCGGAGAAGCCGATGTCCCGCACCATGCCGGCGGAGAAGCCTTCGACGTTGATGCGCATGGCGCCGGGCGCTGTGGCTGAGCGCGGCGGGAACAGGTCGCCGGTCTCACGGCCGACCATCAGACGCACCAGACCCTCGCCGTCGATGCCGGAAAGCGACTGGTCGGCGGTGACCAGACCGTCCTTCAGCACCGTGACATGCGAGCAGAGCGCCTGCACCTCGTTGAGGCGGTGGGAAATATAAAGAAGTGCCGTGCCGCGGTCCTTGAGCGTCTCGATCAGGCGGGCAAGGATGCCGGCTTCGTGGGCGGAGAGCGACGAGGTCGGCTCGTCCAGGATCAGCACGCGCGGCTTTCGGAACAGCGCCTTGGCGATCTCCACCATCTGACGGCGGCCGAGCGCGAGATCGGCGACCGGCATGTCGAGCGGTTCGGTGAGCCCGACCATGTCGCAGACATCCGACACGCCGCGATGAAGCGCTTTGTAGTCGATCAGACCAAACCGACGTGGAAACGCGCCGAGCCCGATGTTTTCGGCAATCGACAGACTGGCCGTCAGGCTCAGCTCCTGCTGAACGACGGCAATTCCTGCCGCGCGCGCCGCCGCCGGGCTGAAACGCCCGACGGGCTTGCCGTCGACGAGGATGGAGCCGCTGTCCGGCTGCAGAGCACCGGACAGGAGGTTGATCAATGTGGACTTGCCGGCGCCATTTTCGCCGAGCAGGGCGTGAACCCTGCCCGGCAGAAGAGCGATATCGACGCCCTTCAAAACGGGATTGCCGAAAAATCCCCTGAACACCTGCCGAGCTTCCAGCAGGGGTCGTTCTTCCGTCATGACGGCTTTCCTCAATCCGAGTTACATGGTCGGATTATTTGGGTGGATTACTTGGCGAGCAGCTTGTCGAAGAGCGCCTGATCGTAATCGGAGTAGATATAGCCGTCAGCCGGGAACTTGTCGGCCCGGGCGAGGTAGCTGCCGATCGTGCTGTCGTCGATGACGGGCAGCGGCACCTTGACGAAGGCCGGAACGTCCTTGCCTTGCAGCGCCTGCACGGCGGTATAGACGGAAAGCGCGCCGAGCCAGTTGGGCTGCATGGTCGCCCATCCCTTCAGGCCCTTCTCCTTCCAGAGTTCCAGGAACTGCCGGGCGTTTTCGCCGGTCGTCGGCACCTGCTCGCGGCCCTGACGCTCGAAGGCGAGGACCGAGCCGGCCGACAGCGCGCCACCGAGCGACAGCACGCCGTCGATTTCGGGATTGGCAAAGAGCAGGCTGGTCATCGCTTCCTGTGCCGGGGCGACGTTATATTCCGTGTTGGTCTCAGTGATCACCTGGAGACCCGGATTGGCATCGAGGACCGGCTGGGCGCCCTTGCGGCGGTCGTCGCTCACCGAAATGCCGGCCGGGCCGTTCATGATGATGATCTTGCCCTTGCCGCCGAGCTGGCTGACCATCCACTTGGCAGCGGTTGCGCCCCATTCGTTGGAATCGGTGTTGATCTTGGCGGTCACTTTGTCGGTGTTGACAAGGCTGTCGAAATTCACGACGGCGATGCCCTTGTCGCAGGCATCCGATATGACGCGGTCGAGCGCATTGGAGGAACCGGCGATCACGACGATGGCGTCGACATTGGCGTCGATCATCGACTGGATATGCTGGATCTGCGTCTGGGCGTTGCCCTGCGCGTCCGTGATCATCAGGTCCTTGACGAGGCCCGCCTTCTTCAGCTCCTCCACTTCAGCCGTGATGGTGCCTTCGGTCTGCTTCATCCAGGTCGGCACCGAATAGATGTTCGCCCAGCCGATCGTATAGGGCGCCTTCCGGTCACCCTTGATGCAATTGGCGGCGGCCGAGGCCGTGCCGGCCGAAAAGACGACGAGGGCGGCCGCAGCGGCAGCACCCGCGAGAAGGCGGCGGCGCAGAGAAGCGGAAATGCCGTTTTCAAGATTCTTCATGTCGATCCCCTTTTTTGTGTGCGGCAGCGTTGACGGCTTGCCATCTATGTCCAATATAATGTACATGTGATCTATATACCGGACGAGGCGATCTTATGCCGATTTTTCTGCCTCGCAAGAGGGGTGCAAAAATTTCATTCGCAAGGAATGACGGGATCGATTGACAGATGCGGCAGAGGGCTTGAAAAGCTTGGCCGGGTAAAAAAGGGATCGACAGCGATGGATGCAGTTCAGGACGAAGCAGCCGGCAAACGCGCCCGAGGGCTCGACCGCGCCTTCGAGATCCTCGATTTCCTGCGCCAGAAGCGGCAGGCCTTGAAGCCGAACGAAATCGCCGCGCAGATCGGCGCGCCGCGTTCATCGGTTTACGAACTCGTCAACCTGCTGCTGAGCAACGGCATTCTGGAATTCACCGGCGGCGAGGGGCGTGTCTATCTCGGCCGCAAGCTCTATTTCCTCGGCGCAGCCTATGAGAACCATTTCGATTTCACCCGCGAATGCGAGGCCGCACTGGAACAGCTTGCCGACGAGACGCGGGAAACGGCGCAGTTCTGCATGCTGGATGGAAACAGATATACGGTCGTGCGCATGCGCGAAGGCGCACGCCCCTTCCGCATTTCGACGGATGTCGGCCAATCGGTGCCGATCCCGTGGACGGCGTCAGGCCGCTTGCTCGTCGCGCATCTGTCCGATCAGGACATTCTGAACTTCATTCCGCCGCAGGATTTCCGCCTGCCGAACGGCGAATGGCTGGAGCCGCAAACCTTCATCGCCGAAGTGCGCCAAGCCGAGCGTGAAGGTCTCTTCACCTTCAACAGCATCGTCGACAGCTTCACCCATTGTTTTGCCGTGCCGGTGCGCGGCGAAGAAGGCCATGCCGCCGCAACGCTCTGCCTCGTCACCCCGCGCGACGACGGCATCGCCAACCGCGACCGCTACCTCGACTGCCTGAAGAAGGCCGCCGCCGGACTGGATCATGCTCCGACCCGGCCCAAACGAGGCTGAAGCCTGAGCAAATCAGGATATTGATATCCGGCGGCACGGACATTCGTGCGAGGGAACGCCGGATGATCTCCTTATCACCGCCCCAGGCGGCTCTTTGTCACGCCTGTAGAATGCCGCCTGTCGGCCTGCCCCTATAATTCGAGGGGCGGCGGCCTCGATCGTTCAATTTCGAGTTTCAAGCCGATCCCGGAAATCTATTCACGCTTCCTCCGAAACTATGAAATTAAGTTTCTCTATAAAATTTATGGAGAACGTATCTTAGTGGTCCAACAGCGCATTTATACTTGGCCTTGGGGAAGGCCAGACTGTTGACGGCAACCGGAGAGGACGCGACATGACACGGAAAATCAGGCTTGGGGCATTTCTTCCCGGTGGCGGACAGCATGTTGCCTCATGGCGGCATCCCGACCAGCCGGCCGACGGCGCGACCAGTTTCGAGTTCCACAAACGCCTCGCTTTGACGGCCGAGCGCGGGCTCTTCGATGCCTATTTCCTCGCCGACGGACTGGCCGTCGGTTTCGGCGGGGCGCGTGAAGGCGGCAATGCCCGCGTCGCCGGCTTCGAACCGGTGACCCTGTTTTCCGCCCTTGCGCCTTTCACCACCCATCTCGGCTTTATCGCCACGTCCTCGACCACCTACGAGGAGCCTTACACGACCGCCCGCAAATTCGCCTCGCTGGATCTGATCTCGGATGGCCGCGCCGGCTGGAACGTCGTCACCACGACGGGCGACCTGACGGCGCAGAACTTCAACCGCGACACCCAGCTTCCGCATGCCGACCGATATCGCCGTGCCGCCGAGCATGTCGACGTCGTCCGCAAACTCTGGGAAAGCTTCGAAGACGACGCCTTCATCCGGGACAAGGATACCGGCGTATTCTTCGACCCGTCGAAGCTGCACGACACCGACCACCGCGGCGAACATTTCAGCGTGCGCGGTCCGCTCAACGTCTCGCGGTCGCCGCAGGGGCATCCCGTCATCGTCCAGGCCGGCCAATCCGAAGACGGACGCGGACTCGCCGCGGCAACGGCCGAGGTCATCTTCACCGCCCACCAGCATATCGAAACCGCCCAGGAGTTCTACCGGGACATCAAGGCCCGCGCCCGCGGTCTCGGCCGAAACCCGGATCACATCCTGGTCATGCCCGGCGTATCCGCTTTCGTCGGCAGGACCGAGGCGGAGGCACGCGAGAAATACGACCGCCTGACCTCGCTCATCGTCGAAGAGGACGGGATCGGCCTCCTCAATGGCCTGACCGGCGGCACGCTCGATCTGCACGGTTATGACCTCGACGGGCCTCTGCCGCCGGCGCCGCCGACCGAAGGCATGAAGAGCCGCCAGGCGCTCATCCGCCAGATCGCCGATGAAAACAACTTCACCATTCGCCAGCTCTATCAGTGGATCGCATCCGCCCGCGGTCACTACACCATCGTCGGAACGCCCGAGCAGATCGCCGATACGCTGCAGAACTGGTTCGAGAACGAAGCCGCCGACGGCTTCAACATTCTGCCGCCCTGGCTGCCGACGGCGCTCGACGATTTCGTCGATCTGGTCATCCCGGAACTGCAGCGCCGCGGCCTGTTCCGCACCGCCTATGAGGGCAAGACGCTGCGGGAGAACCTCGGCCTGCCTTTCCCGACCAATCGGTGGACTGCAGGACATGCAGCTCTCCAGGCGGCAGAGTGAGGAGCGGCCATGACCTATGAAATCAACCAGACTCTCCCGAGAAGCTTTGGCCGCCTGAAAAACAGCGAAAGCCATATTTCCATTCTCGCCTCCCGCCTGCGCGGAGTGCTCGCATCGCTTTTGCCGCGCTACGGCCTTCTCATCGGCTTCCTCCTGTTCTGGCAGGTGTCGAGCACCAGGGGCTGGGTCAATCCCGCCGTCTTCCCGCCCTTGAACGTGATCCTGTCGGCCCTTTGGGCCAATCTGGCCAACGGCGCGCTGCTCGATGACATCGCCATCAGTCTGCAGCGATCGGGAACCGCTTTTGCCTTTGCCGTCGCAATCGGCATTCCGCTCGGCCTGTTCATGGGCCAGTTTCGCTTGGTCGAACAGGCGCTCGATCCGATCCTGCAGCTCTTCCGCCAGACCTCGGCGCTGGCGCTCTACCCGGTCTTCATCCTGCTGCTCGGCCTCGGCGAAACATCGAAGATCTTCGTGATCTTCTGGGCGACGCTGTTTCCGGTCCTGCTCGCCACGATCGGCGGCGTCAAGGAAGTGGACAAGAAGCTGATCGAGATGGCGCGGACCTACGGCGCCGGGCCGCTGACCATCTTCCGCCGCGTCATCCTGCCGGCCTCGGTGCCTGCAATCTTCGTCGGCCTGCGCCTTTCGGCGACGACTGCGCTTCTGCTGCTGATTGCCGCCGAGATGATCGGCGCCAACAAGGGCATCGGTTTCCAGGTCATGAACGCCCAGTACAATTTCCAGATTCCGCTGATGTTTGCGGCGATCCTTCTGCTCGCCTTCCTCGGGCTTGCCGCCAATGCCTTGCTCGTTCTCCTGCAGCGCCGCCTCTGCCGCTGGTCTCAGCCGGGCCGTTGACTGCTTCCACCGATTTTCCTCTTCCGAAAAGGACCACCACATGACATTCCATCCCCGCAACCTCCTTCTGCCGGCCGTGATCGCTCTCGGCCTTGCCACACCGGCCGCAGCCACCGACACGGTGAAGCTGCGCTACCTCGCCAGCCAGGGCGGCCTTGCCGCCCATGAACTCGCCGCCGAACTCGGCTATTTCGAAGGCACGGGCATCACGCTGGAAAATGTCGGCTATGCCCAGGGCGGCCCGGCCTCCCTCATCGCTCTGGCATCCGGTGACGTCGAGATCGGCAGCGCTGCAACCTCCGCCGTCCTGAACTCGATCATCGGCGGCAATGATTTCGTCGCCGCCTATCCTTCGAACGGCATCAACGACGAGGTGCAGTCGACCTTCTACGTGCTGGAAGACAGCCCGATCAAAGGCATCAAGGACATTGCCGGCAAGAGCATTGCGGTCAATACGCTCGGCGCGCATCTCGACTATACCATCCGCGAGGCCTTGCATTCCGTCGACCTGCCGACCGACGTCGCCAATCAGGTCGTCGTCCCCGGGCCGCAGCTCGAGCAGGTGCTGCGTTCCAAGCAGGTCGATATCGCCGCCTTCGGCTATTGGCAGACGACCTTCGAGGGTGCAGCGCTGAAGAACGGCGGTCTGCGGGCGATTTTCGACGATACCGACGTGCTTGGAGACATTGCCGGCGGCTTTGTGGTACTGCGCCGCGATTTCATTCAGCAGCATCCGGAGGCTTCGAAGATTTTCGTCGAGCAGTCGGCCCGCGCCCTCGACTATGCCCGCGAGCATCCTGAGGAAACCAAGAAGATCCTGGCCAAGGCGCTCAGCGAGCGTGGCGAGAACGCGGATATCGCACAGTATTTCCGCGGCTACGGCGTGCGCGCCGGCGGCCTGCCGGTCGAGCGCGACATCCAGTTCTGGATCGACGTCCTGGTTCGCGAAGGCAAGCTGAAGCAAGGCCAGCTGGCGGCCAAGGACATCCTCTTTACCGCCGACGCCAAGCCGGCAAGCAACTGAGGAACCGTGATGAGCATCGCTGAGGACACGAGCCGCGGAGAGGTAACGATCCGTCACCTCTCCAAATCCTACAAGTTGAACGGGACACAGCTACAGGTTCTCAAGGATATCAACCTCCACATCCGCTCCGGCGAAAGCCTCGCCATCGTCGGCGCCAGCGGCTCGGGCAAGACGACCCTGCTCAGGGTTCTGGCAGGTCTTGAGGATTCCGACACGGGAGAGGTTCTCGTCGACGGCAAGGCGGTGCGCGGCGTCGGCGCGGAGCGCGCCGTCATCTTCCAGGAACCGCGGCTGCTTCCCTGGCTTGATGTGCTCGACAATGTCTCCTTCGGGCTGGAAACAAGAGGTCTGTCACGTGAGCAGGCGAGGGCGCGGGCGCGCCATTATGTCAAGCTCGTCGGCCTGCAGCAATTCGAGGCGGCCTATCCCCGGCAGCTCTCCGGCGGCATGGCCCAACGCGTCGGGATCGCCCGGGCGCTTGCCGTCCAGCCGGAGATCCTGCTGCTCGACGAACCGCTCGGCGCGCTCGACGCAATGACCAAGATCGGCATGCAGCAGGAGCTAGCACGGATCTGGCGCGATGAGGATGTCACCACCATTCTCGTGACCCACGATCTCGAGGAAGCGATTTATCTCGCCGACCGGATCCTGATCCTGCCACGGGAAAAAGGCAGCGAGCCGCGCCTGATCGAAATCGATCTGCCCCGTCCTCGCGACCGCAGCGCCCCGGAATTCGTCCGACACCGCGAAGAGCTGCTGAACCTGTTCGGACTGCACTGACATCTTCAGTCGTCAGCGCGCGCCACATGGAACCTGTTCCATGTGGCCGCAGTAGCAGGAGCGAGGCAGAGAACATCAGCGGACCGCTATTGCGCCCTGCTCTTTGAGCCGGCGGTGAGATACGGCCGCCGATCCAGTTCCGCCGACCGGTAGGAACTGCGCAGCCGCAGGAGATCCTTGCGGGCGATCAGGCCGCACAATTTCCCTGAGGTCGGATCGACGATCGGAATGCGTCCGTCGCCGGTCGACAGCATCAGGTCGGCGATGAATGCAACCGTATCATCCGGATGCCCGACAGGAACGGACGCGTCTGTCACATTTTCCGCAAGCGTCTGTCCGGCGAGGTCCAAATTCCCCTGCCAGAGCAGGGCGTCAGCCCTCGATACGATGCCTGCCAATTTGTCTCCTGCATCGACCACCGGATAGATCCGGTGCGTTTTCTCCAGCGAGGCAAAGAAGTCGCACGCCTCTCCCACCGTCATGGTGACCGGAAGCGTATCGACATTGGTGATCATGATCTCCCTTGCCCGCGATAGCTCGAACGGATCGACGCCATATTCGCGGGTGATATGCTGGCCGCGGCGTGCGATCTTCTCGGTGAGGATCGAGCGGCGCAGCAGCAAAACCGTGACGGCATAGGCCGTAACCGTTGCGGCGAGCAGCGGAACGAGCGTGCTGATGTCGCCGGTGATCTCCATCGCGAAGAAGGTTCCCGTCAGCGGCGCGCGCATGGTTCCGCCCATCATCGCCGCCATGCCGAGCAGCGCCCAGAAGCCGGGATCGTTGCCCGGCATAACAAGCCCGACCAGCCATCCGAGAGCGCCGCCGAAAATCAGAAGCGGTGCAAGCACGCCGCCCGAGGTGCCCGACGACAGGGCAAACAGCCAGATGACCGTCTTCACCAGCAGGATCGACATCACAGCCGGCGCGAGCAGCCGGTTGTTGAGCAAGCCGTCGATGATGTCGTAGCCGACGCCCATTGCTCGCGGTTCGATCAGGCCGCCGAGGCCGATGACGAGACCGCCGAGCATCGGCCACCACATCCAGTGGATCGGCAAGGCCTCGAACAGATCCTCGATCCGGTAGAGCAGTGTCGTCAGCAATCCCGATTGCAGGCCTGAGATGATGCCCATCGCCGCACAGGCGAAAATCCCCCACCAGGGCAAGTCTAGCTGAAAGTGGGTCGGGAACAGCGGACCGGTACCGAACAGCAGCGGACGCCAGCAGATCGATACGCAAGCGGCGACGGCGACCGGAATGAAGCTGCGCGGCTTCCATTCGAACAATAAGAGTTCGACCGCCAGCATGACCGCGGCGATCGGCGAGCCGAAGATCGCCGTCATGCCTGCGGCGGCACCCGCGACGAGCAGCGTCTTCCGCTCTGCCGCACTCATGTGGAAGAATTGGGCGAACAGCGAGCCGATCGCACCGCCGGTCATGATGATCGGCCCCTCGGCGCCGAACGGACCGCCGGTTCCGATGGAGATCGCTGATGACAGCGGCTTGAGGATCGCGACCTTCGGCGACATCCGGCTGCCGCCGATCAGGATGGCCTCGATCGCCTCCGGAATGCCGTGGCCGCGTATCTTCTCCGACCCGAAGCGGGCCATGAGCCCGATGACCAGCCCGCCGAGCGGCGGAACGAGCACCACCCATAGCGAGCGCGGCACGGCAGCCAGAGAGGCGGGCCGGATGCCGATCTGCCCGAACCAGATGGCATTCGTCACCAGCGCGATGAGGCTGACGAGACACCAGGCGGCAAACGCGCCTGCCGTGCCGACAATGATGGACATGCCAACCAGCAGGAGGACCCGCCGGTCGGTGGTGAAATCTCCGGCCTCGCGCCGGGAAAGACCGCCGGTGAAATCGTGCGGCCGGTTGCTTGGTTGATGCTGCGCCATGGAAGCCTCTGCTACACGGAAACGGATACGCTTGAGGGGCGTCAATATATCGTGATACGATATAAATCAAGGGACGAAAACATGAAGACGATCATGTCTCATAAGATGCCTCCCTTGACCGGCTGGCGACTGCCCCTCTATTCGAGATGGCCGAATGGCTTCCAACCTGGGCAGCCGCTGCGGCAAAGGAGAATGGCTTTGAAGAAGACCGCGCCGCCGCTCAGACAGGAAGATTACCAGGCTCTCGCCGACCTCCGGTTCGCGCTTCGCCAGTTCATGGACTTCAGCGCCTCCGCCGCCCAGTCGGAAGGGCTGCCGACGCAACAGCATCAGGCGCTGCTGGCGATCAAGGGACAACGCGGCGGTGCCGTAACCATCGGCATGCTGGCCGAGCGGCTGATCATCGCGCCGCATACGGCGACCGAACTTGTCGGGCGGCTGTCGGATGCCGGATTGGTCGAACGTCATGCCGATCCGGCCGACAGGCGCCGCCAGACGATTCTGCTGACCGACAAGGCGGACGCGCTGCTGACGCGGCTGAGCGCCGTCCATCTTTCAGAAATAAGGGAGATGGCGCCGAAGCTGATCAAGCTCCTCCTCGAGCTGCAGAAAACGGCGCCGAAAGCTGAATAACAGTTGCCGCGGCGCAGCCCACGTGCCGCGTCAACCCAAAAGCGTCTTCTTGAGCCGATGGATATGGGCGGCGCCGATCCCGCAGCAGCCGCCGATGATCGTCGCGCCGGCTTCGGCCCAGGAGCAGGCGTAACGCGAATAGGCATCGTCATTCAGATCGTTGCGCGTTTCATGCAGCCCTTCATTGGCAGCCGCTTCGCCTGTTTCCCCTTCGAAGGCGTTGGCATAGACGCCGATCTCGATGGAAGCGTCCATTGTCCGGAAGATGCGCGCCGCCGTCTCCACGGCCGCCTGCATGACCTCGGGTTTGCTGCAATTGAACAGGAAGGCTTCAGCGCCCGATGACACCGCCCAGGACGCCGCGTCAGCGACGGTTTCGCCGGAGCGAAGCTTCGGTTCGCCGCCTCCGATGGCTGCCTCGTCATCCGCCAATGTGAAGGAAATCCAGAACGGCTTGCCTGATGCCGCCACCGCCTTGCGGACGGCCTCCGCCTCGGCGATCAGGCTCAGCGTCTCGCCGAGCCATATATCGACGAAGGGGCCGAGGTTTTCGACGAGCACCTCGAGATAGTCCTGCACCCGCGACGGCTGAAAGTTCTGTGGCTCGTATGAGCCGAAGATCGGCGGCAGCGAGCCGGCGACCAGCACCTTGCGATGCGAGACGGCATCTGCCGCCTCGCGCGCTAACCGACCGGCGAGACGGATCAACGCCGGCCCTTCCTTCCAAAACCGATCCTCGCCGATGTGAAAGGGCACCAGCGCATAGCTGTTCGTCGTCACGACCTCGGAGCCGGCGGCAATGAATTCCTGGTGGACCTTGCGAACGATATCAGGCGCGTTGATCAGCGCCAATGCCGACCATTCCGGCTGTTTCAGTTCGGCGCCCAGCCGCAGCAGCTCGCGGCTCATGCCGCCATCAAGAATTCGCGTCGTGCTCATGAAGAGGTCTCCATTCAGGCCGTCGCGCCGTGGCCGGCGGCGGGCTTTTCATAACAAAGTGGGCGAGATGCACGTGGTTCGTGCGCGAGGTAGTTCATGGGCCAGTCCCTTTCCGTCCGCCTAGCGGCGAACCGGCACCTGCGCTTCGAGACCTCGGAAGACGCGGGCGACCACTGCGGTCAAGGCGAGATAAAAGAGGGTGACGACCAGCAGCGGTTCATAGACGAGCAGCGTGTCCTGCCGGACCTTGTTCGCCACGGCATAGAGATCCATCACTGTCACCGTAAAGGCGAGCGGCGTCGCCTTGAGCTGCATGACGATCTCTCCGGCAATGGTCGGCAGGGCGATGCGAATGGCGCGCGGCAGCCAGATGCGGCGGGTCAGCATCCAGGGCGACAGGCCGAAGGCCCGGCCGGCTTCGAGCTCACCCTTGGGAACGGCGAGCAGCGCGCCGCGCAATACCTCCGCCTCATAGGCCGCATAGTTCAGGGTGAAACTGACGGCGGCGAAGAAGAAGCCCTCGCGCAGGATCGGCCAGAACAGGCTCTGGCGGATACCGGGGATCATCGGCAGCAGCGATCCCACCCCATAGTAGAGAAGCCACAGCTGTATCAGCAGCGGCGTGCCGCGGAAGAAGGTGCAGTAGCCCCGCGCCAGTAGCCGCGTCAGCCTGCCGCCGCTGACTTGCGCGAAGGCGAGGCCGATGGCGAGGGCAAAGCCGAACACCACAGAGATCACCAGCAGGCAAATGGTCTGCCAGGCGCCCGTCAGAAGCAGCGGCCAATAGGAAGAGATCCAGGTGAAACTCATGGGGCGCTTTCTTCAGGCAAGGCGCGGCTGCCCCCGCCGTACCCGCCCCTCGATCAGTTTGAAGACGAGGTTGGAAACGAGCGTGATAGCGAGGTAGAGAAGGGCCGAAGCAAGGAAAAAGACGAAGTAGTGTTTTGTGCTTGCCCCGGCAAGACGGGTGGCGAGCGCCAATTCCTGATAGCCGACGACGGCGACCAGCGCGCTGTCCTTGGTGACCGACATCCACAGATTGGCAAGACCCGGCAGGGCGTTCGGCAAGAGCGCCGGCAGCAGGACGCGGCGAAACCGCAGCACCGGCCCCATGCCGAAGGCCTTGGCAGCTTCGATCTGGCCGACGGGAATGGCGAGGATCGCGCCGCGCAGCACCTCCGTCATGTAGGCGCCCTGCACGAAGCCCAGCACCGCAACGGCCGCGACGAAACCATTCACATTGACCGGCGGCAGGTCGAACACGGCGAGCAGCCGGTTGAGGCCGTCGGTGCCGGCATAATAGAGCCCGACGATCAGGATCAGTTCGGGAACGGCGCGGATCAGCGTGGTATAGAGATCGAGCAGCAGGCGGAGCAGGCGATTGCCCGAAAGCTTCCCCAGCGCGCCGCCCGTGCCGAGCAGGAGGCCGATCGCGAAAGCGCAAGCCGAGATGGCGACCGTGGAGACCGCACCTGCCAAGAGAACGCCGCCCCATCCCGGAGGATAGGGAGACAGCAGGTCCAGAATACCTTGTTGCGCGGTCGCCATTATCGGGATTGCTTACTTCGCGCCGTAGATGTCGAAATCGAAGTATTTCTTGGTGATGGCGTCATACTGGCCGTTGGCACGGACTGCAGCGATGGCCGCGTTCAGCTTGGCCTTCAGCTCCGTGTCTTCCTTGCGCAGGCCGCCCGAAACGCCGGCGCCGAGGATCTCCTTGTCGTCGGCGACGTCGCCCGCCTTTGCGCAGCAATCCTTGCCGCCATCGCTTTTCAGGAAAGCGTCAAGCGCCAGTGAATCGCCGAAGACATAGTCGATACGGCCGGAGGCGAGGTCCTGAAAAGCCTCGTCGAGCGTCTGGTAGGTCTTTTCCTCGGCAGCGCCGGCGAAATACTTCTTGTAATATTCCGACTGGATCGTCGACACCTGGATGCCGATGGTCTTGCCCTTCACGTCCTCGGCGGTGGCGCCCGGCTTCTGGTCCTTGGGACCGATCAGGGTGCTTGGCGTGTTGTAATATTTGTCGGTGAAGTCGATCACCTTCGAGCGTTCCGCGGTGTTCGACATCGACGACCAGATCACGTCGAACTTCTTGCTCTGGAGCGCCGGAATGAGACCGTCCCAGGAAATGTCGACGATCGAGCATTTCTCCTTCATCTCTTCGCAGACGGCATTCATCAGGTCGATTTCCCATCCCTGCCATTGGCCCGACGCGTCCTTGGCGAAGAAGGGCGGATAGGATTCGTTCATGACGCCGAAGCGGACTTCGGCCTGTGCGGTGACGGCGGAAAGCACGAGTGCCGCGCCGGCGAAAAGCGTGGGGAGCAGTTTCATTCGCAGGATTCTCCTGGTTTGTGTTGTCGATGAGAGAGCGGTCGGCATCAGTGGGCGCTGAGACCGGTGAATTCCCGGCAGCGGGCGCTGACCGGCGCCCCGAATATCTGCTCCGGCGGACCTTCCTCCTCGATCCGTCCTTGATGCAGGAAGAGAACACGGCTCGAGACATCGCGGGCAAAGCGCATTTCATGCGTGACGATCAGCATGGTCCGGCCTTCTTCCGCGAGATCGCGGATGACTTTCAGGACCTCGCCGACCAGCTCCGGATCAAGCGCCGATGTCGGTTCGTCGAACAGCATGACATCGGGATCGACGCAGAGGGCTCTGGCAATCGCCGCGCGCTGCTGCTGGCCGCCCGAGAGGAAAGCCGGATAGGCGTGACGCTTGTCGAAGAGCCCGACCTTGTGGAGCAGGGCCTCGGCTTTTTCGACGGCCTCGCGCCGGGAAATGCCCATCACGTGCACCGGCGCCTCGATGACGTTTTCCAGCACCGTCCGATGAGCCCAGAGATTGAAGCTCTGGAAGACCATTCCGAGCCCGGTCCGGAGCCGTTCGATCTGCCGCCAGCTGCGCGGCTGCAGCCGGCCGTCCCGCCCCATCTTCAGCGCGATCTCCTCGCCGTTCACGGCGATGCGGCCACGATCCGGCGTTTCCAGGAAATTAATGCATCGGAGAAAGGTGCTCTTGCCGGAGCCCGACGAGCCGATGATCGAAATCACATCAGACTTGTGGGCTTGCGCCGAAATACCCTTGAGAACCTCTTGCGAGCCGAAGCTTTTATGAAGATCTTCGACGCGAAGAGCAGGAAAGGGTTGATCCGACATGCATGGTTCCGGCTGGACTGGATTTGCGAAGGATAATGATAAAATAACGCGGTTTTTTCGCGCAATTTTTGTCTCTTCTGCATAATTTGTGCAAAATAATCTTCCTCACGCGGCGAATGCGGCAGAAACCGCGAAGTGCCGCAGCGAGAATTGGACTGAACAATGGAACAACTGGATCGTTTTGACCGTGACATTCTCGATATCGTTCAGCGCGACTGCCAGCTGAAAGCCGAAACGATCGCCGAACGGATCGGGCTGTCGGTCTCGGCCGTGCAAAGACGGTTGAAGCGGCTGCGCGAGGAGGGGATCATCAAGGCGGAGGTGGCCGTCGTCGACCGCAAGGCGACGGGAACGGCGATGGTGTTCATCGTCGGGATGGAGATCGAGCGGGACAATTACGACGCGCTGGCGAAGTTCCGCCTGTGGGCGGAGAAGCAGGATCACATACAGCAGGTCTATTACGTCACGGGCGCGGTCGATCTGATCGCGATCGTCACCGCCCGCGACGTCGAACATTATGACGATATCGCTGCGCTGATCATGGCAGACAATCCGCAGATCCGCCGCATGCACACGAATGTCGTGCTGCGCGACGTCAAGCTCGGTCTGTTCGTGCCGCTGGAATAGCGCTGGCGCGGCCGCGCGGACAAGCCGCTGGACTCGCATTCGGCAAAGGGCATAATTCCGGGCACACATTCTCGGGAGGAATGATCGTTGACGCTACGACACCAGATCATCGCATTGGCGATCGTCCCGCTCGTCATTTCGATCCTTGCGATCACCACCTTCATCACATGGCAATCGGCAAACCTCGCCAAGAACAGCATCGATACGTTCGAGCAGAACATGCTGAAGACCAAGGAAGCCGAAATCCTCAATCTGACCAACCTTGCCCTGTCCGCCATCCAGACGATCTACGACAAGGCCGGCGCCGACGACGAGGCTGCCAAGCAGCAGGTGGCGGCGATTCTGACCTCGCTCGACTACGGCAAGGATGGATATTTCTTCGTCTACGACTATGACGGCAACAATATCGTCCATCCGCGCCAGACGTTCCGGCACGGGCACAATTGGCTCGACCTGACCGATCCGGATGGCGACAAGGTCATTGCCGAACTGATCGCCACGGCAAAAGCGGGCGGCGGCCTGCATCAGTACAAATGGCAGAAACCATCGACCGGACAGATCGCCGACAAGCTCTCCTTCGTCGTCAGTCTCGACAAGTGGCACTGGGTGGTCGGCACCGGCGTTTACCTCGACGATGTCTTTGCCCAGAGTGCCGCCGCCAATGCCGACATGCGCGCCAACATCAGACGGACCTTCATCATCGTCGCGCTGATCGCCGTGCCTTCGGTGCTCGTCGTTTTCACCACCTGCATGCTGCTGACTTTCCACGAGCGCCGCATGGCCGACAGCCGGCTCAAGGCGCTGACGCAGCGGGTCATCGACACCCAGGAAGAAGAGCGCGCGCGGCTTGCGCGCGAGCTGCATGACGGCATTTCCCAGAATCTCGTCGGCGTGCGCTATGCGATGGACCTTGCCGGCCGCAAGGTCAGGACCAATGTCGACGATGCCGCTCTTACCATCGACCGCGGCGTCGAGGCGCTGAACGGCGCCATCAAGGAGATCAGGCGGCTGTCGCACGATCTGCGGCCGCGTGTGCTCGACGATCTCGGCCTGACGGCGGCGTTAGAGGCGCTGTGTTATCATTTCGCCGAGCGGACGGGGATCGAGACGAAGATCGATGCTTCGGGCTTCACCGACACGCTGAAGGCCGAGGCGAGCACCGCGCTCTATCGCGTCGCCCAGGAAGCCTTCAACAATGTCGAACGCCACTCGGGCGCCTCCAAACTCTCGGTCAAGCTCTGGAGCGACGGCGGCCGCGCCCGCATGACCGTCACCGACAACGGCACCGGCTTCGACGGCGCCAGGGGCGACTTATCCGGCAGATCGGGTCTTGGCCTGCGCAACATGCAGGAACGGATGGCCCACTTCCGCGGTCTGTTGCTGATCAACAGCAGCGAGACCGGCACGACGCTGACGGCGATGCTGCCGAAATCGGCCAATCGTCCCGCCGATCGGCAGGCGGAAGCCGCATGACGGAACGCCTGAAAATCAGGGTGCTGTTGATCGACAACCACCCGCTGGTGCTGGACGGGTTGAAGGCAGTGCTCGAAACATTCGACCATATCGAAGTCGCCGGCACGGCGGGGCTCGCACAAACGGGGCTCGACATCGGCCGGCAGGTTCTGCCGCAGGTCGTGCTGATGGACATCAACATGCCGAAGCTGAGCGGCATCGATGCGATCGAATTGTTCCGGAACGAACTGCCCCAGGCGCGGGTGGTGATGCTCTCCATGCATGACAGCCGCGAATATATTTCCTCCTCGGTCATGCATGGCGCAGCCGGCTATATCCTGAAGGACGTTTCTACCGACGAGATCGTCTCGGCCATCGAGACCGTCGCAGGCGGTGGCACCTATTTCTCCTCCGGCGTCTTCGACGCGCTGATGGGCGAGCGGGTGGAGGAGGGGAGCGATCCCCTGACACCGCGCGAACGCGACATTCTCGGGCTGATCGTTGCCGGCAGGAGCAACCGGGAGATCGCCGAGGCGCTCGGGATAAGCTCCGCCACGGCGGAAACCCATCGCAAGAATCTCAAGAAAAAGCTCGGCATCGCAACCACGGCGGGCCTCATCCGCTATGCGCTCGACCACGGCATCGTTGCAAAAGTCGACGTGAATTCGCGCCTACCCACTTCTGGGTAGGCCCCGGCATTTCACCCTTGCACCCATCTTGTGGGGATGAAACCAGCGTCCTAGGACTCCCCTCACGGCTGGCCGAGTGCGAGCCGTTGGGAGGAATTCACATGCGTTACATCAGCTTCCGATCGACCGGAAAACCGCAAGCGACCCGAATCGGGCCTGCCGCGGCCGCCGGCTGACAGACCTGCCTTCCACGCCGACAACTGGAACATGGCGACCGCCGCCCGCGGCGCCTGAAAGGGATCCCGACATGGAAAAACCACGTAGCAAGGCAGCGCTCTGGCTGCTTGTCATTCCGTTTATAGGTCTGCTCTGGCCGCCATTCTACAATCTCCGCGAGCCGGCTCTTTTCGGCTTTCCGTTCTTCTACTGGTATCAGCTTCTCTGGGTGCCGATCACCGCGACGCTGACCTGGATCGCCTATCGGAGCACCCGCCATGACGACTGACATCAACGGCACGGCGCTTGCCGTCTTCATCTTCTTTTTCGCGCTCGTCACCGTCATGGGCTTCGTCGCCAGCCGCTGGCGCAAGCCGGAGACACTCGCCCATATCGATGAATGGGGCCTTGGCGGACGCAACTTCGGCACCTGGATCACCTGGTTCCTCGTCGGCGGTGATTTCTATACCGCCTACACCGTGATCGCCGTCCCGGCGCTGGTCTATACCGTCGGCGCCTACGGCTTCTTCGCGCTGCCCTATACCATCGTCGTCTATCCCTTCGTCTTCATGGTCATGCCGGTTTTGTGGAAACGCGCCAAGGATTTCGGTTATGTGACGGCGGCCGACGTCGTCCACGGTCAATACGGATCGCGCAGTCTCGAACTCGCGGTGGCGGCAACCGGCGTCATCGCCACCATGCCCTACATCGCCCTGCAGCTCGTCGGCATGACGGCGGTGCTGAAGGCACTCGGGCTGCATGGCGAACTGCCGCTGGCGATCGCCTTCATCGTGCTGGCGCTCTACACCTATTCAGCGGGTCTGCGCGCGCCGGCTCTGATCGCCTTCGTCAAGGACATCATGATCTATATCGTCGTGATCGCAGCCGTCGCATTGATCCCGTCGAAGCTCGGAGGCTACGCCAATGTCTTTGCCTCGGCTGACGCGGCCTTCCAGGCCAAGGGTTCCGGCAGCCTGCTGCTCGGCGGCAACCAGTATGTCGCCTATGCCACGCTCGCCTTGGGTTCGGCGCTCGCGGCTTTCATGTATCCGCATACGCTGACGGGCATCTTTGCCTCCAACAGCGGCAAGACGATCCGCAAGAATGCGATCATGCTGCCCGCCTATACGCTGCTGCTCGGCCTTCTGGCGCTGCTCGGCTATATGGGCCACGCCGCCAACCTGAAGCTCGACAGCGCCAATGACGTCGTTCCCACGCTGTTCAAGACGCTGTTTTCGGGCTGGTTCTCCGGCTTCGCCTTTGCGGCGATCGCCATCGGCGCGCTGGTGCCGGCAGCGGTGATGAGCATCGGCGCCGCCAATCTGTTCACCCGCAATTTCTGGAAAGCCTATGTCGATCCCAAAGTCAGCGATGCGGGTGAGGCCAAGGTCGCCAAGGTGACGTCGCTGGTGGTGAAGGTCGGCGCGCTTCTCGTCATCATCTTCCTGCCGACGCAATTCGCCCTCGACCTGCAGCTGCTCGGCGGCATCTGGATCCTGCAGACACTTCCGGCCCTGGTGTTCGGTCTCTATACCAACTGGTTCCGCGCACCCGGCCTGCTTGCCGGCTGGTTCGTCGGCTTCTGCGGCGGCACCTTCCTCGTCTGGGATGCCGGTTGGAAACCTCTGCACCTGATCAGCCTCGGCGGCGAACCCTTCACCGTCTACACGGGACTGCTGGCGCTTGCGGCAAACATCGGTGTTGCGGTCGTGGTCAACGCCCTGCTTCCGGCCAAGGTTCCGGCTCGGGCCTAGGATGAAAATACGAAGGGCAGCAAACGCTGCCCTTCGTAACCATTTGCTTTCCAGCACAAGCTGGAGGGGGATCAGCTCGACTTAAAACTCTTCCCAATCGCCGGCCAGCGCCGCATTGCCATTCGCCTGGAGCGACTTGCCCACCTTGGCAATCATCTGGCGCGCCGGCGAGGCCACCGGTTGAGCATGCTGTGCCACGGCGGCGGGCTGCGATATGCGCTTTGGTGCCACCGCTCCGCCGATGTTGAACTGGCCCAGCAACTGGAACAGCGCGTCGGCTTCCTTGGCGAGGCTATGGGCGGCGGCTGTCGCTTCTTCCACCATGGCGGCGTTCTGCTGGGTGCCCTGATCCATCTTGTTGACGGCGGCATTGATCTCCTTCAACCCCGTCGCCTGCTCCTGCGAAGCGCCGACGATCGCCACGACATTGCCGTCGACCTGCTGTACCTGCACTGCAATTTCCTGCAGGGCTTTTCCGGTCTCGCCAACCAGGGCGACACCGCTTTTCACATGGCCATTCGACGCGTTGATCAGTTCCTTGATTTCCTTGGCCGCCTTGGCCGAACGCTGCGCCAACTCGCGCACTTCCTGGGCGACGACGGCAAAGCCCTTGCCTGCTTCGCCGGCGCGCGCCGCTTCGACGCCGGCATTCAGCGCCAGCAGGTTCGTCTGGAAGGCGATTTCATCGATGACGCCGATGATGCTGCCGATTTCGGTGGCGGAGGATTCGATCTTGCCCATGGCGTCGACCGCATCGCGAACGACGCTGCCCGAGCGTTCCGCATTTTCCTTCGTCTTACGAACGAGCTGGCCGGCTTCCTGAGCCCGGTTGCTCGAGTCGGCGACGGTGGTGGTGATCTCCTCCAGCGCAGCCGCCGTTTCCTCGACGGATGCAGCCTGCTGTTCGGTCCGCTTGGCGAGATCATCCGAGGCGGAGCGGATCTCCTGCGCGCCGCCGGCGATGGCGCTGGCGTTCTGGGCAACCTTCTGCATGGCGGCGCGGAGCTTTTCGACCGCGGAATTGAAGTCGGCTCTGAGCTTTTCCAGAGACGGAATGAACGGCGTGTCGATCTGCTGCGTGAGGTCACCGTCGGCCAGCGCCTGCAATGCGGTGCCCAGCCGGCCGACAGCCTGGTCCGTCTGCTCGGCCAGGGTGCGGCGTTCGCCGGCATCCTGCTCGAGCCGGTGCCGTTCCGCTACCGACCTCTTGGCTTCCGCATCGGCTTCCCGTTCGGCCTTTGCCGAAATGGCGTCGCGCAAGCCGGCCACGGCCCGTGCGAGCCTGCCGATCTCGTCGCCACGCGCTTCGAGGCGACGGTCGCCGTCGAGATTGCCCTCGGCCATAGCCTTCAGCGAAAGCTGAAGTTTTGCCAGCGGGCCGACGATCGTGCGTGCGGTGATGGCAGCGGCAATGATGGACAGAACAGCCGCAATGCCGAGCGCAGTCATCGCTATCGGCTTGAAGCCGCTCGCCGCGCTGCGAACCTCGCCGCCGATCGATTTGTTCAGCGCTTCCTGATAGTCGATGAATTTGTTGATGGCGCCAAGCCAGGCAACGAAGGCCGGCCTCGCCTGTTCGAGCAGGATCTTGCGGGCTGCCTCGCCGTCGCCCTTCTCCTGCAGCGCAATGATCTGGGCGACCAGCGGATTGGTCTTCGCCTGGATGTCGGCGATTTCGCTGAGAATGGTCTTTTCCTGTTCCGTCGCACCTGCCGGCGATGCAACCATCTCCGCCATGCGCTTTTCATTCTCGGCGTAAGACGCGGCCAGCTTTTCGATCAATGCCTCGGCAGTCTTCCGCTCATCGGCAGAGGTCACCAGAGTGACGTCACGGATCGCGATCGCCCGATCGTGCACGCTGCCGCGGTAGTTGATGGCAAAGCGCTGCTTGACGCTGTTGACGTCGTTGATCGTTTCAAGATTGTCGTTGATCTCAGCGACCTTGACCGCCGAATAGATGGTCAGGCCGGCCATCAGCAGAACCAGGAAGCTGAAGCCAAGGGTGAGACGCACCGCGATCCCGAAACTCTTAATGCTCTTCATTCGCACTCTCCATCGTGTGGGCGAGGTTTGTTGAAACGTGTCTGGTCGCCAGGGTCGCGCGTGATATCTCGTTCAAATGCGAGGCCCTCGATCTGTCCCCGAATGCGCCGAAAGGCGCGTTTGCGCGCCGGAACGATGCCATTTGCATGCCCTTGCGCGTTTACCCTGTGAGTGCGCGGAGCCATCGCGCCCAAGATGCGAGGCGGTGTGTCAAAGTAACAACGTCGATATTATGCGAGATTTCGGGGCCTGGTGCGCCATCATGGCATAGGTGACGATCCTGAGACCGTCGCTCCGACATCAAAAAATTTAGGCGAATATATTTTATAGAGTGTAAACGGAGCCGACAGGGCGCCATTCTGCAGCGCTTTTCGTATATTTTCGCGGAAATTTGCGCATTCGCTGGGCATATGCCCGCATCAAGAGAATATGATAAGTTGTCCGGCAGAATTTGCACAGATCTTATGTTGTAAGATTAGACCGTAGCACTTTTCTTGCGCCCGATTCGAGCGACGATCTCGGCGAATGACCAACAATAATTACGAGTCTTTCCGGTTGTATTAGGACAGCGAGTCGATGCCGATCAGCGGAGTTCGCCGGTTGTTAAGCCCAACACTTTGAGAATTGTTAGAGGTTCTCATGGACGATGCGGCGTGGAAAGAAATGGGGCGGAGGTGGCACGCCGGGCTTCTTCCGAGTCAAAGCATGACGAGAACCCGGCAGCGAGCTGGCGGGAACTGCTCGACAGCGCCGTGCGCCTGGATTGGGAATGCCGCACTCGGACTGGGTCGGTTCCAGCCTGACCCATGCCGCCCTGTTATCGGTCGACATCGACCATTTCAAAAGCATCAACGACATCTTTTCATTCCATCGGCGATATCGTTCTGCGCCACGTTGCCGGCTTGCTGGGCGATGCCGGGAGGGAAGGTAGCCTGGCAATCCGCATGGGCGGCGAGGAATTCCTGCTTCTGCCTCAGCCGCGTAGCAGCGGCAGGAGCTGATCGCCCTGCCGCCTGATCTCGGAGAGATAGGGCGTGTCGGACAGCACGAAGTGGGTGATGCCGAGATCCTGGTATTTGCGCAGCGAGCGGGCGACATCCGCCGCCGAGCCGACCAGCCAGGTGGTGCCGGCACCGCCGCCGCCGAACTTGCCCGGCGCCGTATAGAGGTTGTCGTCGAGCACGTCGCCGCGCTCATGCAGCTCGAGAAGCCGCTGCTGGCCGACGGCGAGCACACGCTGGTGATCGTGCCAGCCGGTACCTTTGTTTCTCGCCATCTCGGCGACCTTCGCCTCGGCGTCGGCCCAGGCCTGTTCCGTGGTGTCGCGGACCAGCGTAGTGATCCGCAGGCCGAATTCCAGCGGCGGGAGGTCGCGGCCCAGCTCCCGGCTCAGCGCCTTGAGCCGGTCGATCCGCTCGCGGACACCATCCAACGGCTCACCCCAGAAAAGCTGGACATCGGCCTCGGCCGCGGCCACCCGCTCGGCCGCCTCCGAGGCGCCGCCGAAATAGAACTTGGGGTGCCGACGGTCGCCACGAACCTCTATACGTGGCGCGACGGTGGATTCGGCGACCCGGAAGTGCTCGCCCGCCGAGGTGACGTTTTCTTCCGTCCACAATCGGCGGACCAGACGCATGAACTCCCTGGTCCTGCTATAACGATGCGCCTGATCGCCCTCGCTGTCGCCGTAGGCGGCTAAGTTGTCCTTGCCCGACACAATGTTGATCCGCACGCGGCCGCCTGTGAGGTGGTCCAGTGTCGCCGCCGCGGATGCGAAATTCGCCGGTCGCCAATAGCCAGGGCGGATCGCGATGAGCGGTTCGAAGGTGGTGGTCCGTGCGGCGAGCGAGGCCGCGACGGTGAACGTGTCGGGGCGGCCCCAACCGGTGCCAATGAGCGCCCCCTTCCAGCCATGCTCTTCGAGCGCCCGCGCATGGCTGGTCAGCGTATCCAGGCTGTTGTGGTTCTCGACGGCGGAATCGCCGCGATGACCGGGTCTGACGTCGTTGGGAATATACCAGAGAAATTCGGAATGATTGCTCATGCGATGCTGCAGTTCTGTCGGTGATCGGAACACGGAAACCGGGAAGCCCCCGGGAGATCATACGGCGGCCTGCGCCTTTTGCTGCTGCACCTGAAGTGCGAAGCCATTCGGCGGGCGCTGGAGGCCGAGGTTCTCCCGCAGCGTCGTGCCTTCATATTCGTGCCGGAACAGGCCGCGCTTGCGCAGGATGGGGACGACCTGATCGACGAAATCGGTCAGCGCCGTGGGCAGCACCGGCGGCATGATGTTGAAGGCGTCGGCGGCTCCGTTCTCGAACCATGTCTGCATCGCATCGGCGATCTGCTCGGGTGTTCCGACAACCGTCCGGTGGCCGCGAGCGGTGGCGACCGCCAGATAGAACTGGCGCAGTGTCAGATTGTTGCGCGACACCAGGTCGGAAACCAGCTTGAGGCGGCTTTTGTTAAGTTCGGTATTATCGGGCAGGGGCGGGGCGGGGTCGTCAAGCGAGTAGCCGGAAAGATCGACGCCCCTGTAGTGGCGGGCGAGGATATTCCAGGCAATGGAGGGATGAACCAGGGATTGGATATAGTCGTAATTCGCCTGGGCTTCGGCTTCCGTGCCGCCGAGAACGGGGAATATCCCGGGACTGATCAGCAGTTCGTCCGGCCGGCGGCCGTAGCGGGCGAGCCGGCCTTTGACGTCGGAGTAGAATTCCTGCGCATCCTCGAGAGTCTGGTTGGCGGTAAAGATCATCTCGGCCGTGCGGGCGGCAAGCTCGCGTCCCGGTTCGGATGCGCCGGCCTGCACGATGACAGGATAGCCCTGAACCGGACGGCCGACGTTGAGCGGACCGGCCACCGAGAAGAACTTGCCCTTGTGATCGACGAGATGCACCTTGTCGGGATCGAGATAGACGCCGCTCTCCTTATCGCGGATGAAGGCGTCGTCTTCATAGGAATCCCACAGGCCCTTCACCAGGTCGACGAATTCCTCGGCCCGCTCATAACGATCGGCATGGGCGGGATGGCCGGCGATCGAAAAATTCTTCGAAACATCCGCGCCCGTCGTGACGACGTTCCAGGCCGCACGGCCCTTGGAGATGTAGTCCAGCGACGCAAACCTGCGGGCGAGAAGATAGGGATCCTCATAGGTCGTCGATGCGGTCGCGACGAAGCCGATATGCTTGGTGACCTGCGAGAGGGCGGCCCAGAGGGTCAGGGGCTCGAAATGCGCGCCCTGGGCGGTGCGACGAAGCGCTTCCGGGTCCTTGGCGCGGTCCCATCCCGCAGGACTATCGGCGACGAAGACGAGATCGAACTTGCCGCGCTCGGCGGTTTGGGCGAGCTCCCGGTAGTGATCGATATTGAGGCCGGCATCGGCCTGCGCCTCCGGATGGCGCCAGGCGGCGATATGATGGCCGGTCGCCATGATGAACGCGCCAAGCCGCATTTGCCGTTTCGATGTGCTCATTGGCTTATCTCCAGATCAAATTGAGCTGCTGCCCGTTTCAGGCAGCCTTGCGGCCCGGGAGGTCGACCCCGAGCCGGCTGAGGAGGTGGGCGCGGAATTGTGCAAAGCGCGGATCGCCATGATCGCGCGGCGTCGGCAGATCGATCTTGAGATCCTCGATGAGACGGCCTTCGTCGAGGACCAGTATCCGGTCGGCCAGCGAAATCGCCTCGTCGACATCGTGGGTGACGAGCAGCACCGCAGGACGGTGCCTTGCACACAATTCCCGCAGCAGATCGTGCATCTTCAGCCGGGTCAGCGCGTCGAGCGCGCCGAACGGCTCATCGGCGAGAAGTAGGGCCGGCTCCCGCACCAGCGAACGGGCAAGGGCGACCCTCTGCTGCTCGCCGCCCGAAAGCTGGTTCGGCCACGCCGTTTCCCGCCCTTCAAGTCCCACTTCCGCCAAAGCCTTCCTTCCGGCTTCCTGACCGGTGGTGCCGGCCAGGCCGAGCGTGACGTTTTGGATCACGCTGCGCCACGGCAGCAGGCGGGCATCCTGGAAAACCACCGAAAGGCTTTCCGGCGTCTCGAGGGTGCCGGTGCCCTCGACATCGTGATCGAGACCGGCAAGAGCCCTCAAAAACGTGCTTTTGCCGGAGCCGCTTCGGCCGAGCAGGGCGACGAATTCGCCTTCCTCGATGTCGAGATCGACGCCGTCAAGGATGGTCTTTTTCGCAAACCGGCGTACGAGGTTCCGCACGTGGACGGCCTTGGTCGCGGGCTTCAGTTTGCCAGGGTGCGGCGCCATGAGAGGACCCTCCGTTCGAGCAGACGGACGAGACCGTCCGAAATGAGACCCAGCAGCACATAGACCACCAGGCCGACGAGAATGACGTCGGTCTGCCCGTAATTGCGGGCAAGATCGATCATGTAGCCGAGCCCGCTGGTGGCGTTGATCTGCTCGACCACGACGAGAGAGACCCAGCAGAGGGTAACGGCAAACCGCAGGCCTAAGAGGAAACCCGGCAAGGCGCCCGGCAGCACCACCTGAAGGATGAAGTCCTTCTGGCTCATGCGCAGCGTCTCGGCCAGTTCGACATAACGGCTGTCGATGCTGCGGAGCGCATTATGGGTGTGGATGTAAATCGGCACGATGACGGCAAGCACGATGGTGGTGACCTTCATGCCCTCGCCGATGCCGAACCACAGGATCAGCAAGGGGATCAGGGCCAGCGTCGGTATCGCGCGTTTGATCTGGACCGGACCATCGATCAGGGCTTCGCCGATCCGGGACAGGCCGGCGACAACCGCCAGGAGCGTACCGATCAGCAATCCGATGCTCAGGCCGAGCAGGGCGCGCGTCGCCGACGTCACGAAATTGTCCTGCAGGCGGCCCTGCTCTATCAGCCTTGCGAAAGCCTCGATGACCGTCCACGGCGCCGACAGGATGCGCGGGTCGATCCATCCGAGCGCCGAGCCGACGACCCAGGTCAGGACAAGCAATGCCGGCCCGATCTGCAGCCCGAAAGGGATTGCGGGTCCTGGACCCAGCCTACGACGGGCGCGAGGGCCGGCGGAGCCAGTCGAGCCGGCCGGCCTTGCCGTTCGTGAAACTCGATGCGCAACTCTCCCGCCTGATGTCAGGGATAGTTTCGCCTCATCTGCATCCCAAGTGGTTGCCATGCTTCAGGTCTCCTCTCCGAAGGGACGTCGAACGTTACTGGCTCTTGGCGAGAGCCGCGGCACCGAGCTTTTCGAAACGGTTGTCGAAAATCGTTTCCACATCGAAAGATTGGTAGCCGAGCTCGTCCGCCAGCAGGTTGATGGTTTCCTGGTGGCGCTTCTTCACTTCGCTCCAATCGGCGGGAACGATCTGTTCGCCGGTCAGCTTGACGAGAAATTCCCCATCCTCCTGGCTGAGGCCCTGCTGACCGACATAATATTCCTTGATCCAGAGGTCCGGATTGCGGTTCACCCATTCGGTGGCGCGTGCCCACAGGCCAACATATTCGGAGAGAGCTGCCGCCTTGGCGGGATCATCGAGAACCCATTGCGGCGCATAAAGATGGCTCGGATCGTCCCGCAGGCCATGCTCCACGAGGGTCGCTCCGTCCGATCCATATTGGCTGATGTACCGCCTGATATAGACACCGCCGAGCGGCGCGATATCGACTTGCTTGCTCGCCAATGCCTTCGGATAGACGTCGCCGGTGCTCGGCAGTTCCACCAGGGTGACGTCGCTGCTCTTCAGACCTGCCGCATGCAGCGCCCGAAGGACGAGCGTGCCCTGGGCCTGGCCCGGGCTGAAGGCGATGCGTTTGCCGCGGAAATCGGCCAGCGTCTTGACGGCTGCGCCGGGTGCGATACCGAAGCGGTAGATGGGATTGGCGATTGGGTCACGACGTTCGCGATAGGCGATATTGCGGACGGGCAGGTTGTTCCAGTTGGCGAAGATCGAGGGGATCTCGGCCACCGATCCGACATCAAGCGCATGGGCGCGAAAAGCTTCCGACGTCTGCGGCCCGCCGCTGATATTGGCCCATTTCACTTCAAAACTGAGCTCTTTGTCGAGGCCGGACACTTCGAGAGCTTTCTGGGTGACCGGATCGCCGATCGTCAGCACCGTGCCTGGCGGCACTTTGGCAAGCAGGGGGGCATCTGCCTGGGCCGCCGCCGGACCATGAACGGCACTGAGACCAAGCAGACTGAACAACGCAATTTTGAATGTCTTTGCCAATGTCATCGTCGATCTTCCCGTTTCGGATTGTTGTTTGCAGGAACGATGCACGGTAAAATGGCGGATAATCTACTAAATCGGTAGACTATTTAGTTTAATAAAAGCGTCGCTGGTGGAAAATTGTCCCCAAAAGTCGAGCATCCGGAACGATCGCATCCGGCACCTTCGCAGGATGATCGGGGTGAGCAGGCGTAAAAAAAGCGCCTGGGACATCGTCCGCGGCGCTTAATAGGTCTCTTCTGTTGATAAGAGCAGGCGACGGCCGGAGTAATCGACCTTCGCCCGAACCGGCGTCGACGTCAAACTCGCCTGATGTCAGGCCGGTGCGTATTCGTTGGCCGAGAATACGTGGTGATGCACCTTGCCGGTGAAGAGTTGCAGGAGTTCGCCGGTGACTTCGCGGCTCTCGGACCGCACACCGGAAAGCAGTGCCGCCTTCACCGCATCCATATCGGGATAACGAATGGCGAGCGCCATGGCATAGATCGGGGCGCCTTCGTCTCGTTCCATTCCGTCCAGTACCCGGATTTCCTCGGCGCCCGGAAACTTCGTCCAGAGAGGGACGAGCCGCTGCCGCACGAATGCGCGGAATTCCGCTTCTCTGCCGGGATGGATTTCGCCTTCAAACAAAGCATAACGAATGATCATAGGGTCTCTTTTCCAAAACTCGCCGGAGCTGGATCGATGGTGGTGTGTTGTCGGAATATCAGGGCGTATCGGTCGATACGCCCTGACTGAAAGGCTTATTTGCCCCAGATTTTCTTGTATTGATCGCGGTAACCGTTGTCGGGATCGAAGCTGTTCTTCGGTCCGCCGTCAAACTCGACGTTTGCGCTCGTTACCACATGCAGCGGCGAGACGTAGCCCGACCAGGGAGCGCCGGCAAAGGCGCGGTTCAATTCGTCGACGAGTTGCCAGCCCTGAAGGTTGAGCGGCTCGGCGACCGTGACGGCCTGAAACTGCTTGGCGCGGATCCGCTGATAGGCGCTCTCCGAACCGTCGCCGGCGGCGACGTTCACCGGTTTTCCGTCGCCTGCAATACCGGCTGAGGCGAGCGAAGGTCCCATGAAGTCGTAGTAGAGGTCGTTGATCGCCAGGGAATGCGTCCACTTCGCGCCATATTTCTGCAGAAGCGAGGTGGTGAGCTGCGGCATGCGCTGAGAGGTTTCGGCAATCGGCGTGTCGACATATTCGAGCACCGTGCCGCCGAGATCCTCGATCTCCTTCTTCATGCGATCGGCCTTGGCGATCGCGATCGCATAGGTGGAGTCGGTGAAGATGATGACGCCGGGCTTGCCGCCGGCATCGGCAAAGGCCCAATCCGCCGCGGACTTCGACACTTCCATCGCATCGGTGGTGACGTTTGCGAAGACACCGACTTCGGGAACCGGACCGACAGCCGACGCCGCATGCCAGGAAACCATCGGAATGCCGGCAGCCTTGGCCGCTTCCATCGCCGGCTTCTGCTCGACCGCGTCGAAGCCGTTGATGATGATGCCATCCGGCTTCAGCGCCATGGCCTGGCCGAAGGCGGCGGTCCGCCCGCCGATCGAACCGGCGCCGTCGAGCGCCTTCACCGTCCAGCCCAGCGCGCCTGCCGCTTCCTGAACGCCATTGACCACGCCGAGGATGCCGCCGTTCTTCATATCGGCGGCAAGAATGACGATGTTCTTTCCGGTCGCGCCCTTGGGGCCGCTCGTCGGGCCATCCCAGGCGCTTACCTTGGAAGCATACTTGTCGACCACGGCCTTGGCGTCGGCCATGGAATCGGCCAATGCCGGGATGCTCAGCATAACGGCGACGGTTGCGACCGTTGCCTGCAATAACATTCTGCGCTTCATGTTCACTCCTCCATTTTGTTTGTTGTGAAATGCCGGGATGAGCCGGCATCCTCATTTGGATGCGGGTGTGATCCTCCTCACAGCTCCGCGTTTGCGCTGGGCGTAACCTGCTATGCCGATGGCAATCAGCAGGGTGACGCCGTTGAACAGCGGTTCGACGAAGAACGATCCGCCGAATTGCTGAATTCCGGAAATTCCGACCGCCAGGATGATGACGCCGATCAAGGTGCCCCAGACGTTCACCCGTCCGGGCTTGATCGTCGTCGATCCGAGAAATGCGCCAACAAGCGCCGGCAGCAGATATTCGAGGCCGACGCTTGCCTGGCCGATCCGCAGCTTCGAGGCGAGCAGGACCCCGGTCAGGGCCGCCAGCAGCCCCGAGGTGACGAAGGCGCCGATCACGAATTTGCGGACCGGAATGCCATTGAGGGCGGCGGCCTTCGGATTGGCGCCGATGGCGTAGAGATACCGGCCGATCGGCAGGTATTCGAGCACGATCCACATGCAGATGGCGATCAGCAGCACGTAGAAGCCGGTGATCGGCAGGCCGAACAGCATGGTGCCGTTCAGCGCATAGAAACCTTCCGGCAGGACGCCGACCACCTGTCGCCCACCGGTGTGCCAGAGGGCAAGCGCGTAAAGAACCGTTCCTGTGCCGAGCGTCGCGATGAAGCTGTCGATCTTCGCGACCTCCACCAGCAGGCCGTTTATGAAGCCGGTGAAGACGCCGAGTGCGAGAACGATGAGGACTGCGACCGGCCAGGGCAGGCCGTAGGCCGTCTGCAGGCTGATGGCGAGAATGTGCCAGAGCACGATGCCATAACCGACGGTGAGATCGATGCGGCCCGACGCCATCGGGATCATCGCGGCGAGCGACAGAAGCGCAATGATTGCCTTGTCGGAAACGATCGAGCGGATGTTCAACACGGTCGGGAACGTATCGGGCAGCAGGATCGAGAAGATCACGATCAGGCCGACGGTCAGGATCACCAGCCCGTAAACCGGGATCAGGCGTCCGATCTTCTGGCCTGTGGACAGGCCGGCCATTTCGCTCTTGGTCGGCTCCAACGCCGTGGATTCAATGGATTGCATGGCTGTTCTCCCGATGGCTCAAGCGGCTTCCGATGCGGATGCGGCTGTGATGACCGCCTCCGTCGTCAGGGCGCTTCCAATCAGTTCACTGACGATTTTGCCGCGCGAGAAGACCAGCGCGCGGTGGCAGATATGGGCGATTTCCTCGAAATCCGTCGACACCACGACAACCGCGAGACCGGCCTCGAGTGCCTGCGTGATCAGACGGTAGATCTCCGCACGCGCGCCGATGTCGACGCCGGCGGTCGGATCTTCGGCAATCAGCAGCTTGCGGCCGGTCGCCAGCCAGCGGCCGACGACCACCTTCTGCTGGTTGCCGCCCGACAGGGCCTCCACCGGCAAATCCGGGTCGTTCGGCCGCAGGCCGACGGAATGGCCGATCTTATGGGCAAGATCGGCTTCGCCGCGCGGCGACAGGAAGGACAAAAGCCCACGTCCGACGGCGCCCGGATTGAGATAGGTATTTTCCCGAATGGAAAGCGACAGCGCCACGGATTCCTCCGTCCGGTCACGGGCAATCAAGCCGATGCCCGACGCCATGGCCCGCAGCGGGCTCGAAAGGTCCGGGGCCTCGCCATGCAGCAGAACCGAGCCGTTGAAGGGCTCGCAACCGAACAGCGCGCGGCCGATCCTTTCCTGCCCGGCGCCACGCAATCCAGCAAGGCCCAGAAGCTCGCCCTCTCTTATATCGAAGGATATCGGGCTCGTGCCGGCGCAAACGAGATCGCGAACCTCGACGATTGCCTTGCCGGGCCTGATCTCCGTCTTGGAAAAGAGGCTGTCGCCGCTGCGGCCGATGATCATCGTCACCAGGTCGTCGGGTGTCGTCTGGCTGACGGGCTTCTGTCCCACCATACAGCCGTCGCGCAGAACGGCGACCCGATCGGCGATGCGGAAAATCTCGTCGAGCCTGTGGGAGACGTAGATCATGCCGACGCCGCGGTCCTTCAGCGGGCGGATCGCATTGAACAGCCGATCGACTTCATCGGCGGGAAGGCTCGCCGTCGGCTCGTCGAGCACCAGAACGTCGGCTTCGACGGCAAGCGCACGGGCAATGGCGACAAGCGATTTTTCGGTGCGCGACAGCGCCGAGACCCGCGTGGTGGGATCAAAATCGCAGCCGACCAGTTTCAAGGCTTCCTTGGCACGCGCCTGCGTCCTGTTCCAATCGATCAGGCCGCGACGCATCGAGAAGCCCTGCGACAGGCCCATGTTCTCGCCGACCGTCATCCACTCGATCAGACCGAGATCCTGGTGGATGAAGGCAACCGGCTGCCGCTCGTTCGGCTTCGGAGGGCGGTGATGATAGCTCTGGCCGCGAAACAGGATGTCGCCGCTATCAGGCTTGTAGATGCCGGCAAGTGTCTTGATGAGCGTCGATTTGCCGGCGCCGTTTTCTCCCAGCAGCGCGAGGATTTCGCCCTCGCGCAGGTCGATCGAGACGTCCCGCAGCGCCTGCGTGCCGCCGAAGCTCTTGGTGATCGACTGGAACTCCAGCAGTCTCTTGGCTTCCACTGTGGCTCCTCCCAAAGCTGCAGTTGTCATTGACTGTATGTTATCGATAACATTTACGGATGGTCAAGCGGAAAGATGACGATCGCGAATTTCTCGAGGAATTGACGTCAGCCGGCCTGAAATCCGTCGAGAAGCCGCATCATCTCGGCCGAGTCCTTCGGCCCGAGGCCGGCAGAGCAGAGCAGGCGGTGGATCTCGACCACCGCGCCGGTCATCGGCAATGGCGTCTTCGTCTTCAGCGCAAAGGCCTGAAGCGAATCCAAGTCCTTCAACATATTGTCTATCCTGCCTGTTGGCGAGAAATCCCGGGCGGCGAATTTCGCCATGAATTCCTGCAATATGCGACTATCCGCCCTGCCGCCGGCAAGGGCTGCCGGAATGGCAGCCGGATCGACGCCGCCGGCTTCAGCGAGCTTGACCGCCTCGGCGACGGCCTGGAACAGAACGGCGCAAAACAGCTGATTGATCAGCTTCGTGGTCTGCCCGGCGCCCGATGCGCCCATCAGCGTGTAATTGGCGGCAAGATGCCGCATCACCACGCGCGCCCGCTCGAAATCCTCGGGGCTGCCGCCGGCCATGATCGTCAGGCGTCCGCTCAGCGCACCCGGCACGCCGCCGGACAATGGGCAATCCACCCATGCCATGCCGGTTTCCCGGCGCAACCGTGTCGCCATGTCGGCCGTTTCGGCCGGGTCGATCGAGGACATGTCGATCAGCACCTTGTCGGCATTGGCAGCCGCCGAAACACCTTTTTCGCCGAAGACGACGGCCCGGACGATATTTGCGTGATTGAGGCTGAGCACACAAAACGCCGACCGTGAGACCGCATCCTCCACGGAGCCTGCCGCATAGGCACCCTTGGCCTGCAAAGCCGCGACTTTTTCGGCGTCCAGGTCGAAGACCGAGACCTTGTGCCCGGTTTCGATCAATCGGCTGACGATTGCCGTTCCCATGATGCCGGCGCCGATGACGGCGACATCTGCCCTGTGATCATCCTGCATGCTAATCTCCTCCCTTGACGGCCATGCCGCTCAATCCCTTGCAAGCCAGCGCTACAATATCATCCAAGGCATTATCGATCGCCACCGTCACCACACCAGGCTCACCGGCCGGCGGCTCCAGCGTCTGCAACTGGCTGTCGAGGAGGGACGCCGGCATGAAGTGGCCTTGACGCGCCTGCATCCGCGACAGCAGCAGATCGCGGGACCCCTCCAGGAAAACAAAGGCCAGGCGCCCGCCCGCCGCCTGCCGCAACCTGTCCCGATAGCTTCTCTTCAACGCCGAACAGGAAATCACCAATCCTTGCGATGCGTCCAGCGCGGTGCTGATTTCCGCGCCGATCCGGTCGAGCCAGGGCAGGCGGTCGTCGTCGGTCAGCGGTATGCCCTGCGCCATCTTCTCGACGTTTTGAGGCGGGTGGAGCTGGTCGCCCTCTAGAAACGCCATGCCGTTTTGGGCAGCAATGCGTTCTCCGACCGAGGATTTGCCGCAGCCGCTGACGCCCATGACGACAACGGCCAGAGGCGGTGCCATTTTCTCGCGCTTCATCGTCCCGTCTCTGTCAGAGGCAGGTCGTGATGCCGCCGTCGACATAAAGCGTGTGCCCGTTGATGAAGGACGAGCCGCGGCCCGAGAGGAAGACGGCAGCGCCGACCAGTTCCTCGACATTGCCCCATCGTCCGGCCGGCGTCCGCTTCTCGAGCCATGAAGAGAATTCCGGATTGTCGACGAGCGCCTGGTTGAGCGGCGTCTTGAAATAGCCCGGCGCAATCGCGTTGATCTGCAGGCCGTACTTGGCCCAGTCGGCGCACATGCCGCGGGTCAGATTGCGCACCGCGCCCTTGGTCGCCGTGTAGGGAGCAATGCCGGGGCGCGCCAGTTCGCTTTGCACGGAGGCAATGTTGATGATCTTGCCCTGGCCGCGGGCGATCATGGGTTTGGCCGCCGCCTGGCCGACGTAAAACACGCTCGAAATATTGGTGGTCAGCAGCAGCTCCCATTTGTCCGCCGGGAAGTCTTCCAGCGGCGTGCGAAACTGCATGCCGGCATTGTTGATCAGGATGTCGAGCGGCCCGATATCGGCTTCGATCGCATCTATGCCTTCTTTGGCGGCGTCCTTGCTGGTGACGTCGAAGATCGCAGCATGGGCCGACAGGCCTTGATCCTTGAGGCTCGCGACCGCGCGTTTGACGCTTTCGGGCGTGCGGCCGTTGATGATGACCTCGGCGCCATGCTGCGCCAGCCCTTCGGCCAGGGCATAACCGATCCCCTGGCTCGAGCCGGTGATCAGGGCAAGGCGTCCGGTAAGATCAAACAAGTTCTTCATCTCATAACTCCTCCGGTCTCGCCGCGGGCGACGGCTGACGCTGCCGCTGGCGGTGAAACTCACTTGACATCCCTTTTTCGAATTATATGTTATCGATAACATAATCAACTGTCAAAATGCGGGATGGAAACGGAATGCCTGAGATGGAAATCTTGATGGCCGGAGCTTATCCGGAATGGGACATGGTGGATCTGGAGGCGAACTACCGCATCCATCGCCTGTGGGAAGCAACCGACCGGCAGGAACTGATTGCAAGAGTCGGCAAGGATATCCGCGCCATAGCGACGCGCGGCGAACTCGGCGCGTCCGCAGAGCTGATGGCGCAATTGCCGAAGCTGGAGATCGTCTCCTGTTATGGCGTCGGCACCGACGCTATCGACCTGTCCTATGCCCGCGCCAACGGCATTCGCGTCACCAACACGCCTGACGTGCTGACCGAAGATGTCGCCGATATCGCCATCGGACTGCTGATTGCCACGGCAAGGCAGATCCCGCAGGCCGACGTTCTCGTCCGCTCCGGCCAGTGGGGCAGCGTCGCCATGCCGCTGGTGACGAGGGTCTCCGGCAAGAAAGTCGGGGTCGCCGGCATGGGGCGGATCGGCAAGGCGATCGCCAAGCGGGCCGCCGCTTTCGGCTGTGAGATCTCCTACTTCGCCCGCAACGAGCACAAGGATGTTGCCCATGCCTACCAGCCGGACTTGGTCGCACTTGCCGATTGGGCCGATTTTCTGATCGTCATCGTCCCCGGCGGGCAGGCGACCATGAAGATCATCAACGCCGATGTGCTCAAAGCGCTCGGTCCCAACGGCATGTTGATCAATGTTTCGCGCGGAACGACCGTCGACGAAGAGGCGCTGATCGCAGCCCTTCGGGATGGCACGATCAAGGCCGCCGGCCTTGATGTCTTCCTGAACGAACCGAAGATCGACGCGCGTTTCCTGACGCTCCCAAACGTGGTGTTGCAGCCCCATCATGGCTCCGGTACCGTCGAGACGCGTAAGGCCATGGGCCAGTTGGTCAGAGACAATCTCGCCGCGCATTTTGCCGGCAACCCGCTTCCAACTCCCGTCGTGTGAGGGTCCCGATATGAAAGCCATCGTCATCCATGCCGCCAAGGATCTGAGGATCGAGGAGCGCGAGCCGGAGGTTGCGGGCGCCGGGCAGGTGGAGATCGCCATCGAAGCCGGCGGTATCTGCGGTTCCGATTTGCATTATTACAATCATGGCGGTTTCGGCACCGTGCGCCTGCGCGAACCGATGATCCTCGGCCATGAGATCGCCGGCACGGTCAAGGCGCTGGGCGCCGGCGTCGCCGACCTTGCCGTCGGAGACCGCGTTGCGGTTTCGCCGAGCCGGCCGTGCAACCATTGCCAATATTGCCTGAAGGGACAGCAGAATCACTGCCTCAACATGCGGTTTTACGGCAGTGCCATGCCGATGCCGCATATTCAGGGCGGCTTTCGCCAGCGGCTGGTGGCGGAACGTTGGCAATGCCACAAGGTCGCCGATGGCATTTCCATCCACGAGGCCGCCTTTGCCGAACCCTTTGCCGTGACGCTGCATGCGGCAAACCGCGCCGGATCGCTGCTGGGCAAACGGGTGCTCGTCACCGGATGCGGCCCCATCGGCATGCTGGCGATCGTTGCAGCCCGCGTTCTCGGCGCCCGCGAGATCGTCGCGACCGACGTGACCGACAGCGTTCTGGCGATTGCCCGCACCAGCGGCGCCGACAGAACGATCAACGTTGCCACGCATGCCGCCGACCTCGCCGCTTATAGCGCCGACAAGGGATATTTCGACGTCATGTTCGAGGCGTCAGGCAATGAACGGGCGGTGCGCGCGGGCCTGGAGACGCTCAGGCCCGGCGCCGTTCTCGTTCAGCTCGGCCTTGGCGGCGATGTCTCGATTCCGCAGAACATGATCGTTGCGAAAGAGATCGAGATGCGCGGGACATTCCGTTTTCACGAGGAATTTGCGCTCGCCGTCGAACTGATCAACGCGCGTCGCGTCGATCTGAAGCCGCTGCTGACAGGTGTCTTCGGAATCGACGAGGCCGTCGCCGCTTTCGAATTGGCCGGCGATCGCAGCAAGTCGATGAAAGTCCAGATCGCCTTCTGAACCTGCTGGATCATTCCTTAAATCGGAATCGATTCAGAAATAGATGTTCAAAAATTCAAACTGTTGCAACGCCGCGCATCTGAAAGACGCGCGGCGTTGTGGTGCTCAAGCTGTCGGCGTGCCGTTCCTGTCCGTGCTTTCGCGCAGGACAACCCTATAGCCGGTCAATGTGATCTCATCGCCGGTCGACTCGCCACTTTGCAGGGCGTGCAGCAGGCGACCGGCCGCCTGGCGACCGATGCCATAACAGTCCACATTGATGGTGGTGATGCGCGGATGACAGATGGAGGAGATCTCATAATCGCCGAAACCGGCAACGGCGATGTCCCGAGGAACCTTCATTCCCCTGCGCGTGCATTCCATGATGGCGCCGAAGGCGGAGAGGTCGGAAACGCAGAGAACCACTTCCGTGTCCGGCCAGCGCTCCAGCAGGCTGACGATTGCCTGGCCACCCTGTTCCATGGTGATGGGCGGAACGCCGAAGGAAATCATCCGTCCCGGTCCGAGGCCGAGTTCTTCAACCGTCTTCTGGAAACCGCTGCGCCGCTGGCTGCCGCGCGTATCGCGCGCCGTCGTTCCGCCGATATAACCGAACTTCCGATATCCCTGGCCGGCAAGCGTCCGCACCAGCAAGGACATCGCCTCGCTGTTGGAGAAGCCGACGACCTGATTGATCGGATCTTCCGGAAGTTCCCACGTCTCGACAACGGGAATGCCGGCTTTTGCGAGCATCCGCCGTGCGCGCGCCGTGTGCGAACCACCGGTCAGGATGATGCCTTCCGGGCGGCGGCGCAGCATCGCTTCGATCAGCTCTTCTTCTTTCTCCGCCGAATAGTCGGTATAGCCGAGAAGAAGCTGAAGGCCGGTATTTTCCAGCGCATCGGTAATGCCGCGTGCGGTGTCGGAAAAATTCGAATTGTTGATCGACGGCACCAGGGCGGCGATGAAGCCGCTGCGCCGCGACGAAAGGCTGCCGGCCGACAGATCGAGCACGTAGCCGAGCGCATCGACGGCTTCCATGATGCGCTTGCGGGTCTCCTCGGAAACGCTCGCATCCTGGCGAAAGGCACGCGAAACGGTCATGGCGGAGACGCCGACATATTTGGCGACCTCCGCCATCGTCAGCTTTTGAGCCTCTCCCGGCTTGAGACGCTTGTCTTTCGGCACATCCTCGTTTGTCACTGGTCTCCGCTTTCACAAAGCTTCCGAGTTGGGCAATTCAACACAGGATAAAGTTATCGCTATCATCGCACAATCGATTTTATTGCAGTGATGCACGGTTCCGCAGTCGAAAAACCAGGATTCTCGGCGCATCGATACCTGTACGACAGCTTCAAAACACGACAATATGGTATCGATAACAATTGATGAAACGGAGGAGCATCATGTTCGGGCAAATTGACGGTACGGGGTTCGAGGTTCTCGACCCGCGTTTCGAAAGCTGCTTCGTGGGCCACGCCCGCGTCGAGCGGCTTTGGACGGGCGGGCGCTGGCTGGAGGGACCGGCCTGGTTTGCCGCCGGGCGGTATCTGGTTTTCTCGGATATCCCCAACAACCGGATGATGCGCTACGACGATACCAGCGGGCATACGTCGGTCTTCCGCGCGCCCAGCAACAACTCGAACGGCAACACGGTCGACAATCAGGGCCGGCTCATCACCTGCGAGCACCTGACGCGCCGTGTCACCCGCACCGAATTCGACGGCAGGATTAGCGTTCTGGCCGATCGAATTGCAGGCAAACGGCTGAATTCCCCGAACGACGTCGCCGTCAAATCCGATGGGACCGTTTGGTTCACCGACCCGAGCTACGGTATTCTTCACGACTACGAGGGCGACTACGGCGAGGAGGAAATCGGCGGATGCCACGTCTACCGGCATGACCCGGCAACAGGCACGACCGATCAGGTCACTTCCGATTTCGTCAAGCCGAACGGACTGGCTTTTTCCCCGGATGAGAGCGTGCTCTACGTCGCCGATACCGGGGCAACGCACCGGCCCGGCGGCCCGCGTCACATCCGGACGCTCGCAGTCTCGAATGAGGGACGACTGAGCGATCTCGGCGTTTTCGCGGAATGTACCTCAGGCCTGTTCGATGGTTTTCGCGTGGACCGGAAAGGCCGGATATGGACGAGCGCCGGCGATGGCGTCCACGCCTATGACGCGGATGGAACGTTGATCGGCAAGATCCATATTCCCGAGGGCGTCTCCAACGTCACCTTCGGCGGAGAGAAATTGAACCGTCTCTTCATCACCGCAAGCACGTCCCTTTATGCTGTCTATCTCGCTGCCAACGGGTCGAGACCGGGGTAATCACTAAGCCGAGGCCGCCCTTTTGGGACGGCCTCTCGTTTGGGACGGCATTTACGTCTTACCTCACCGCTGGCTGAGGCCGTCCGCCAGCCGGACCAGGCCGAGGAAATCCGACCTGTAGCCGAAGCTATCCGTTCCCCGCGATGCCGCGGCGAGATCGGCAATCGCCTGATAGGAATAGGAATCGAGGGCGGCGATGCGGCTCAGTTTCTGGCCGAAGGCGGCGACGGCCACGGAGAAACGGACATCCTGCGGCGCGGCATCGACGGCGGCGACCGCGTTGCTGTCATTGACAGGCGTGGTGATGAGAGCACTCTTGTCCTCGCCCGGCCTTTTGTAGCGCATCTTGACGAAGGCAAGCTCGTCTTGACGCGCGGCATCGGCGGTCTCAGCCGGCGCCTTGTCGCCATAACGCAGGTCGTCATTCATGACCGCGGGGCTTCCCTTGGGCGTAATTTCGTAAATCGCCGTGACGCTGTGGCCGGAGCCGATATCGCCGGCATCGACACGATCGTTGTTGAAATCTTCGCGGTTCAGTGCCCGCGTCTCGTAGCCGATCAAGCGGTATTCGGCGATCCTTTCCGGGTTGAATTCGACCTGGAACTTGACGTCGCTGGCGATCGGAAACAGCGTCGATCCGGCCTCTTCGACCAGCGCCTTCTGTGCCTCCGCCAAGGTGTCGATATAGGCCGCACTGCCATTGCCGTTCTGGGCCAGCGTTTGCATCAGGGAATCGTTGAGATTGCCCCGCCCGAAGCCGAGAACGGTCAGGAAGATGCCGTCCTTGCGCTTCTCTTGGATGATGCGCTTCAAGTCCTCGTCGCTCGACGGGCCGACATTGAAATCGCCGTCCGTCGCCAGCATCACCCGGTTGACGCCGTCCTTGACGAAGGCCCGTTTGGCAAGGTCATAGGCGGCCTCGATACCTTCGGCGCCGCCGGTCGAGCCGCCGGGCTCCAGTCCGTCGATCGCCGACAGGATCTTCGATTTCTCCGCCACCCGCGTCGGCGCCAGCACGGTGCCGGCATTGCCGGCATAGGTGACGATCGAGACCGTGTCGTCGGCCTTCAGCCGGTTGACCAGAAGACGGAAAGCGCTCTTGAGAAGCGGCAGCTTGTCCGGCTCGTCCATCGAGCCCGAGACGTCGATCAGGAAGACCAGATTGGCATGCGGCGTGGTTGCCGGTGCGATGTCATAGCCCTTGATCGCCACATGCATCAATTCCGTGTCGTGGTTCCACGGGGTCGGCATGACAGTCACCGTCGCCTTGAACGGCTGGTCGGCATTGTCGGGACCCGGCCAGTCATAGGGGAAATAATTGATCATCTCCTCGACGCGAACCGATTGCGGATCGGGCATCGCCCCACCCGTCAACGACCGGCGGACGAAGGAATAGGAGGCGCTGTCGACATCGGCGGAGAAGGTCGAAACCGGATCCGTCGCGACGCTCTTGATCGGATTTGCCGCGGCATTGGCAAACCGCTCGGGGCCGGGATCGCGCTGGATCTGGATAGGTCCGTCCGCCGGCGGCGCAGGCGAGGGGGCGACGGCCATCGGTTCGGCCAGCTGCTGTTGGGGGGCGATGCCGGGTGCGGCCGGCGCGGAGCGTTTGGCTGCCCCGAGGGCCGCGGCAGAACTCTCCGACTTGTTCGTAAGGGCAGCGATGTCGTCGGCATCGAATTCGGACGTCCGTCCCGCATCGGGCTTTGCGAGGATTTGAGACTCCTTGTCCTGCGGGCCTTGCGCGTCAGCGACAGATTGCTCAGTCAGGGGGCCGTTCTCGGCCGGTGCTTGCGGCGGAATCTCCGGCGTGACCGTGACGGGTTGGCCCGCAGTTGCGACCGGTTGTTTCGACGCCTCACCTCGCGACAGGTTGCCGGCGATCTCGGTCTGGTCGACGATCGGCGATCCGTTGCGGGTCAGCTCGATCGTGAGATAACCGGCAGCCGGAATGACGAGCAGCGTCGCAAGGGCTGAACCGGCGAGGAATTTCTTGTTCATGGCAGGGCTCCATATCCAGTTGATGATGGAGCTTTGACGCCAGCCTTTCGCATTTCCTTGGGGCGCCTGCGCATTATTTTCGGCGGTGTCGAAGGCCTGCATCGCTGCGGCAAGCGCACGCGCGCGCGCCTCCGGATCGGGTGCCGGCGGCGTAAGGCGGGAGAGCTTTTCCAGTTCCTTGTCCACGGTCATACCTCTTCCTTGCCGAGCACTGTTTTCAGCCTCTTACGCGCCTCGTGGACCTGCCAGGACACGGTCGCCTCCGAGCAGCCCATGACATCGGCGGCAGCAGAATGGCTGAGGCCTTCGCCATAGACGAGCAGCACCGCGTCGCATTGCCTTTCCGGCAAGGCGCGCACGGCGGCCCATAATTCGCCCGATAGCTCGTCGTCATTTCCATCAGGCGCATCCGGCTGCGGTTCGGCGGCATAAGCGCGGAATGTCTGCTCCTCTCGGGCAAGCTTGCGTCGGTGGTCGCGGGCGGCGTTCAGCGTCAGCGTATAGAGCCAGGTCCTGAAGCGACTGGCGCCGCGAAAGCTGCGGATGGCCGCGCCGAGCTTGACGCAGACCTCCTGTGCGATGTCGTCGGCATCCGTGGAACTGCCCGACCAGCGCCACGCCGTCGCGTGGACGAAATCATAATGACGCGAGACCAGTTGCCCGAAGGCCTCCCGGTCGCCGCCCTGCGCTCGTTCTATGAGCTCCGCATCCAATTCCGCACCTACCCCAAACCGACCAGCAAGATGCTATTTCGAGATTGAGACGTTTCTCGGATGGCTTTCCTTGGGTCGGCGCTGAAAAAATTATCGCAAATTTTGAAAGTCGCGACATTCATGGGTCGCGGCCAGACAGATCGGCTCCGTCACAAAGGCGCATGATGAGGATAAAGTCGGCCAGGGACATGATCTGTCATGCCCCAAATCGCGAAAGGACCTCCATGTCCGCTCAACCGCCTGCCCCCACCGAAAAGGGTATCCTGCAGTTTCTGGCGATTTGCGATTCCTTCTATCCGCCGGACGCCGTTCAAGCATCGATCGAGCAGCAGCGCCATTGGTATGATGCTCTTTGCGCGCGTTTCGACCGGCCGCTACCCCCTGAGATGATCTTTGCCGACGGCATGCTGCAGCGCATACCGATCCGGCGCTACCGTCCGCGCAAAATCAGCACGCGCACCATTCTACTCTATCTTCATGGCGGCGGCTTCGTCGTCGGTTCGCTCGAAAGCCATCATGCCATCTGCGCCGAGATCGCCGATTTCGCCGGAGCGGAACTCGTTTCCGTCGATTACCGGCTGGCGCCTGAGTATCGCTGGCCGGCACAGACGGATGACGGCTTTGCAGTGTTGAAGCATCTGCTGTCCGCCAACAGCAAGGTCGTGCTGATCGGGGACAGCGCCGGCGCCAATCTTGCCGCCGGTCTTGCATTGCGGGCGCGCGACGAGGGCCTGTCCGGTGTCGTCGGCCAGGTCCTGATCTACCCGGCGCTCGGTGGCGATCTTGCCGCAGGCTCCTATGTCGAAATGGCCGCAGCCCCCGGCCTGACGACGGCGGATGTCGCCTATTACCGCGAGATCCTGCAGGCGCCGGCAGGCAATGAGATCGCCGAGCCGCTGCAGGCAGCTTCGCTTGCAGGGCTGCCGCCGGCCTTCATCACGGTCGCGCATTTCGATCCGCTTCGGGACGACGGCCGGCACTATGCCGCCCGGCTCACCGAAGAGGGCGTCGACGTCTGGTTCCGGGAGGAGCCGCAGATGGTGCATGCATGGCTGCGCGCCCGCCACATGAGCGATGGCGCCCGCGACGGCTTCCGTGCCGTCTGCGAGGCCACAAGGCGTTTTGCGCAGACCTGACGATCACATCAGGTCACGCGCGATCCGCTTTTCCGCAAAGACCTTTTCGAAGACCTGTACGTCGTCCTCGAACGCGGTGACGACGGCGCTGATGATCCACTCGGTCCGGGTGCAGGCAATATGCGCGGTCGCGACCGTGCGGACGAACCAGCCGGGGCGGCGCATGTCGCAGGTCCAGGTCGACATCCCGGTCATCGACTGGGGATTATCGGGTGAAATCGACCAGACTTCCTCCCGCAGTTGCCGGGTCGAGAGACCTGTCCCCGGGTGTTCGGTGAGCCCGGTATCCTCGTGGATGTGATACTCCGTCCGGTTGGCCGAGAGATCGCGGACGACCTGCCGCTTCGTCGCGGCCGCCGCGTGCTCGATGTATTTCGGCAGCGGATCGGGATTGGCCGGTTCCTTGATGTCGATCCTCTGATGCTCGCCGAGCATCGGCAACCCCAGACCGAGTGCCGCGATGTCGACCTCGATGCCCTCGTCACCAGGCGGCGGCAGGATCATCGGCCAATAGGCGGTGGAAAGCGAAAGGCGGATGCGATGTCCCTTGCGGAAGCGATAACCGCAGGCATCGAGCACGAGCCGGATCGACACCCTTTCGCCTGGCACCAGCGGCTTGGGATCTGCATTGCCGTCGCGGTGGGTGAGGTTGACGACGCCGAAGGCGACACGCGTCGCCGTGCCATCCGGATGGACATCGACGAGCCGGGCGCAGAGATTTCCGCCCGTCGCCCGGGAGCGCAGTGCAAGCGTCAGCACGGGCCGGCCGAGATAGTCGCAATCGCCGGCAAGCGGCATCGTATCGAAGACCAGCGAGCCGGCATCGTCCGAACGCTGATCGATCGCCATTTCGGCGTCGGGTTTCAGCGTAAAATATTCGCCGGATGCCGTCCCGGTGTCGAGCGGAGAGCGGAGATAGACGGGATGCTCGGGCGCGTGCGGGATCGGCATGCCTTCCGTCAGCTTGCCGAATTGCTCGACATAAAAACACTGCATCCGCGGCGGCGACCAGACGTCCTTGGCAACCCAGAAACCCGGATCGCTATCACGTCGCGGGGCAGGGCGGATGGCATCGAGAATATAGGCGCGGGCCTGCGGCAGCCCGTCGATCCCGTTATCGTCGCCGCGCAGCCATTTGTTCCACCAGCCAATCGCCTCGCCGTGGAAATCCGTGCGCGGCTTCGGCCAGGCGAAATGCGGATATTTGTGCACCCACGGCCCGATCAGCGCCTTCGCTTTGCGGCCCAAACCTTCAATCGCCATCAGAGGCGTATTGCGGTAGCCGTCCGCCCAGCCGGCGATGACAAGTGCCGGAATCTCCACGCTCGAAAAATCCTCTGAGATCGAGCCGTGACGCCAGAAATCGTCGCGCCGCTGGTGGGCCAGCCACGCCTCCATGAAGAAGGGTTCGCCTGCCAGGCGTTCCAGCCACATCTGCTTCCAGCGCTCGCCGACCAGTGCCGGATCGGGCGGGCGCGACTGGTAGCCGAGCATCGTCGCCGCCCATGAGAGCTGGGCGGAGAGATGGCAACCGTTCTTGTAATGGATGTCGTCATTGTAGCGGTCGACGGTCGAGGCGATCGATATGACGGCCTTCAGCGCCGGCGGACGCAATGCCGCGACCTGCAGGCTGTTGAAGCCGCCCCAGGAGATGCCCATCATGCCGACCGCGCCGTTCGACCATGGCTGCGCGGCAATCCAGGCAATCAGCTCGCAGGCATTGGCAAGCTCGCATTCTGTATATTCGCCATCGATGACACCATCGGATTCGCCGGAGCCGCGGATATCGACGCGCACGCCAGCAATACCGGCCGCAGCAAAGACCGGGTAGGTCGACTCGTCCCTGAGGCAGGTTCCGTCCCGCTTGCGGTAGGGCAGGAATTCGAAGACGGCGGGAACGGGATCTTCGTCCGCGCCGTCCGGCATCCAGATGCGCGCGGCAAGCCGCGTCCCATCCTTCAGCATGATCCATTCATTCTCGATGGTGGTAAAGCCGCGCGAGGTCATGCTCATTCCTTGATGCACATTGCATGCGACGAGGGTTCCGCCCCTCGTCAAGTCACCTAGTCAACTCAGTTACCGGCGCTCTCCATGCGACGCGTGGCGAGCACCCGTTCCAGCCAGCCGATTTCCATTTCCGGTACGGATTTCAACAGCAGATCGGTGTAATCGTCAAAGGGCGGCGACAGCGCCGTCGATTTCGGGCCGAACCGCACCAGCTTGCCGCGATGCATCACCGCCACGCTGTCGGCGATCGCCCGGACGATCGCGATATCGTGGGTGATGAAGACATAGGACAACTGCTCTTCTTCCTGCAGGCGCAGGAGCAGCTTGAGGATACCCTCCGCCACCAGCGGATCGAGCGCCGAGGTCGGCTCGTCGCAGAGGATGAGTTCGGGCTTGGCGGCCAGCGCTCTGGCGATCGCCACGCGTTGCTTCTGGCCGCCGGAGAGTTCGGCGGGGTAGCGATCGACGAAGCCCTTGCCCATTTCGATCTGGTCGAGCAGTTCCTTGACCCGGGCGGTCTTCTCGGCACCTCTGAGGCCATAATAGAAGGTCAGCGGCCGGCCGATGATGTCGCGGACCGTCTGCCGCGGGTTCATCGCCGTATCGGCCATCTGGTAGATCAGCTGGATGCGCCTCAGGTCGTCGTTCGGCCGGCTCTTGAGGCCTGGCATCAGCGGTTTGCCGTCAAAGACGATGCGTCCGCTGCTCGGCGGCAACAGGCCGGTGATGACGCGCGCCAGGGTCGACTTGCCCGAGCCGGACTCGCCGACGACCGCGAGTGTCTGGCCCTTCGGCACGTGCAGCGAGACATCGTGCAGCACCTTGAAGCCGTTGGAATATTCGGCGCTGACATTTTCCACCTTGAGGAGTGCCGTGGACTGATCGGCGGCTTCCTCGCGATAGGCCTGTCTGACATTGACGAGGGCGCGCGTATAATCCTCCCGCGGTGCCTCGATGATCTGCTGGACGCTGCCATATTCCACTTGCTTGCCATAGCGCAGAACCATGATGTCGTCCGAGATCTGGGCGACGACGGCGAGATCGTGGGTGATGTAGAGGGCGGCGGTATGCGTTTCCTCGATCGCATGCTTGATCGCCGCCAGCACGTCGATCTGCGTGGTGACGTCGAGCGCCGTGGTCGGCTCGTCGAAGACGATCAGTTCGGGGTTGGAGCAGAGCGCCATCGCCGTCATCGCCCGCTGCAACTGGCCGCCGGAGACCTGATGGGGAAAGCGCTCGCCGAAGGTTTGGGGATTGGGCAGGCCGAGAACCCCGAACAGATAAAGCGCACGCTTGCGCGCCTCGTCCTTCGTCATCAAACCATGCTTGACAGAGGCTTCAATCACCTGGTCGCCGAGCCGATGGGCGGGATTGAAGGCAGCGGCCGCAGACTGCGCCACATAGCAGACCCGCGCCCCGCGGATTTGACGGATGCCGTTCTTGCCGAGCGCCAGGATATTGGCACCGTCGAGCAAGACCTCGCCTCCGGTGATTTCCGCGCCACCCCGGCCATAGGCGAGTGCGGAAAGGCCGATCGTCGACTTGCCGGCGCCCGATTCCCCGATGAGGCCGAGAACCTTGCCCTTTTGCAGATCGAAGGAAACGCCGTCGACGATCGTCACCCGCCTGGGCGGTTCGCCCGGCGGGTAGCTGGTTGCTTCGATCTTCAGATTGCGAACGGAAAGAAGCTCAGGCATCGCCGCGCCCTCCCTTGAGGCTGGATGTGCGTTTCAGGAGCCAGTCGACGACGAGGTTGACACAGACGGCAAGCACGGCGATCGCCGTGCCCGGCACCAATGCTGCCGATATGCCGAAGATGATGCCGTCCTTGTTGTCCTTGACCATGCCGCCCCAATCGGCCGCCGGCGGCTGAATGCCGAGGCCGAGGAAGGAAAGCGTCGAGAGGAACAGGATCGAGAAGGCGAAGCGCAACCCGAACTCGGCCAGCAGCGGCGACAGCGTGTTCGGCAGAATTTCGCGGAAGATGATCCAGAGCTTGCCTTCGCCGCGCAGCTTGGCCGCCTCGACGAATTCCATCACCGCGACATCGAGCGCCACAGCGCGGCCGAGACGGTAGACGCGGGTGGAATCGAGGATCGCCATGACAAGGATCAGCACGACGATATTTTGCGGCAGGACCGCCAGAACGACCAGCGCGAAGATCAGCGTCGGGATCGACATCATCAGATCGTTGAAGCGGGAAAACACCGTGTCGATGATGCCGCGCGAGACGGCAGCGGTGAAGCTCAGGATAATGCCGAGCGAGAAGGAGATGACGGTGGCGGCGGACGAGACCAGCAGCGTCGTGCGCGCGCCGTAGATCAGGCGCGAGAGGATATCGCGGCCTAGATTGTCGAGGCCGAAGATATATTGATTATCCGGCAGCTGCCAGACGTCGCCGACGACCTGCGTCTCGCCATAGGGGGCGAGCCAGGGTGCAAAGATAGCGAAGATGAAGGCGATGGCGATACCGGCCATGCCGATCCAGGCGGTGATGGGGATGTCTCTCAATCTCATCGCGGATGCCTCAGCCGGGGATTGGCGATAATCGCAAGGATATCGGCCGTCATGTTGAGGAAGATGTAGACGGCCGCGAAGATCAGGCCGCAGGCCTGCACGACGGGCATATCGCGCACGGTGACCGCATCGACCATATATTGCCCCATGCCGGGATAGACGAAGACCACTTCGACAACGACGACGCCGACCACGAGATAGGCAAGGTTCAGCGCGATGACATTGATGATCGGGGCGAGCGCATTGGGAGCGGCGTGCTTGACGATCGCGCGGAAGGCGCTGAGGCCCTTCAGCTCTGCCGTCTCCATATAGGCCGACGACATGACGGAGAGGATCGCCGCCCGCGTCATGCGCATCATGTGCGCAAGCACGACGAGCACGAGCGTCGCCGTCGGCAGCGCGATCGCCTTCAACCGCTCGCCGAAACCCATGCTGTCATAGACCGTCGCCGGGAAGGTCGCCATGCCAAGGTTCACCGCGAAGAAGAGGATCAGCAGGTAGCCGATGAAGAATTCCGGCAGCGAGATCGCCGCAAGCGAGATCACGTTGATGATCTTATCCGGTAGCCGATTGCGGAAATGCACCGACAGCATGCCAAGGCCGACGGCGAGCGGCACCGAGATCACCGCTGCGAAACCCGCCAGGAAAAGCGAATTGCCAAGGCGTTTGCCGATCTGCTCGCTCACCGAATTCTTGCTGGCCCAGGAGGTGCCGAAGTCTCCCTGGACGGCATTGCCGAGCCACTCGACGTAGCGCGTCGTGACCGGACGGTTCAGCCCGAGATCCTGACGAATATTGGCAACCGCCTGCGGCGTCGCCGACTGGCCGAGATAGGTGGTGGCAAAATCGCCGGGCAGGGCTTCCAGGCCGCCGAAGATCAGGATGGAAACGGCAAAAAGCAGGACGAGACTGAGCACGAAGCGCTCGAGGATGAGGGCCAGCAGCGGAAAACGCTGCCGCAACCCGAGGCCGGGCAAGATGCTGGGGGCAGGATTGGTCATGGCGAGGACCTCGCGCTAAAACGGCGGGAGGACCGCGGGTTTCATCCCACGGTCCCGGCTTCGTTGGAGATCGGAGGGGGCAAACGCCCCTTTATCCTCAGGCGTCCAGCCAGACGCGGGTTGCGACGTAGCCGTTCGACATGTCGTTGCCGATGTCGTGGACATAACCCTTCACCTGCTTGGTGGAGGCGTTCACGAAATCGTTGAACATCGGCAGGATCACCCCGCCCTCGTCGCGCACCATCATCGCCATGGTGCGGTACATGTCCTTGCGCTTGGCTTCGTCCAATTCGGAGCGGGCCTGCAGCAGCAGCTTGTCGAAGTCAGGACGCTTGAACTTGGTGTCGTTCCAATCCGCCGTCGAGAGATAGGCGGTGGAATACATCTGGTCCTGCGTCGGACGGCCACCCCAATAGGAGGTCGAGAAGGGCTGGACGTTCCAGACGTTGGTCCAGTAGCCGTCGCCCGGCTCGCGCTTGACCTCGATCTCGATGCCGGCCTTCTTGCAGCTTTCCTGATAGAGGACGGCCGCGTCGACGGCGCCGGGGAAGGCGACTTCGGAGGTGCGCAGGAGGACCGAGCCGCTATGGCCGGACTTCTTGTAGTGGAAGGCGGCCTTGTCGGGATCGTAAACGCGCTGCTCGATGCCCTCGGGGAACAGCGCATAGGTGCTGTTGATCGGGAAGTCGTTGCCGACCTTGCCGTAGCCGCCGAGGATCTTCTGCACCATGGTCTCGCGGTCCATGGCGTATTTGAGAGCCAGGCGCAGGTCGTTATTATCGAATGGCGCCTTGTCGCAATGCATGATGAAGACGTAGTGCCCACGGCCGGCGGTCGAGAGGATCTCGACATTCGGCGCACGCTTCAGCAGGTTGACGGTCTTCGGGTCGACGCGGTTGATGTAGTGCACCTGACCGGACGAAAGCGCCGCGATGCGGGCAGTGGCATCGTTCATGCCGATGATTTCGATCGAATCGACATAGCCCCGGTCGGTGCGCCAGTCGTCCTTGTTCCTTTCGAAGGTGGCGCGGACGCCGGGCTCGAAGCTCGTCATCTTGTAGGGGCCGGTGCCGATCGAGGCCAGCGGATCGTCGACGCCGCCGTTCGGCTGGATGACCAGGTGGTAGTCCGACAGCAGAAGCGGCATGTCGGCATTGCCTTCGCTGAGCGTCAGCACGAGATTGCCGCCGTCGGCCTTGATCTCCTTGATCGAGCCGAGAACACCGAGCGCACCGGATTCCGACTTTGCGTCGGTGTGGCGCTTCAGCGTCGCAACGACGTCGTCGATCGTCAGTTCCTTGCCATCGTGGAACTTGACACCCTTGCGGATCTTGAAGGTCCAGGTGACAGCGTCCTTCGAGGGCTCCCAGGATTCGGCAAGCGAGGGCACGGCGGCACCCGTCAGCGGGTCGGACTCGACCAGCATGTCGCCCCAGCAGCGGCCGATACAGAACATGACCTGCGACAGGAACTTTGCCGGATCCTTCGAATCGGTGGCGGCACCTCCTTCGAGGCCGAGCTTCAAGTGGCCACCGCGTTTCGGTTCGGCGGCTTGCGCACTTTCGGTGAAGAGCTTGTCGGCGACGGCAAGTGTGATGCCCGCCGCCATGGCGCGTCCCATGAATTCGCGGCGGCTGAGCCCGCCGGCGGTGACACGGCTTGCGAGATATTTGGTGTAGTCGTTCATTCCCCAGTTCCTTCTTTATGGTGCGTTGACAGAACTTCCGGGCAGATCCGCAGGCGGTTTCCTCTCCACCTCCGTCGCCCGCATCATGCGGGAAAATAGTGCGGTTGCTGCCGCCTGGTCATTTTCCTTTCCAAATGGGGCTTCGCTTCTCGGCGAAGGCCCGCGCGCCTTCCAATTGGTCCTCGCTCGAATAGAGTTTGTCGACCGTCGCAAACTGCCGCTTGGTGACCTTGTTCATGGCAGTCTGGAATGTCGAACCCTCCGCTTCGCGCACGATTTCCTTGATGGCGGCATAGACGAGCGGCGGCCCGCTTTCGAGCAGCCGGGCAAGCTCCCATGCTCTCTCCATCAGTCTGTCGGCCGGCAGGACCTCGTTGACGAAACCCCAGCGATGCGCCTCGTGAACGTCGAGCCAGCGCCCCGTCAAAAGCATGTCCATGGCGATGTGGTAGGGGATGCGCTTCGGCAGCTTGATCGAAGCCGCATCGGCAACCGTGCCCGAGCGGATTTCCGGCAGAGCGAAGGTCGCATGCTCGGCGGCGATGATCAGGTCGGCAGAAAGCGCGATCTCCAGTCCGCCGCCGCAACAGATGCCGTTGACCGCACAAATGACCGGCTTGTTGAGGTCGCGCAGTTCCTGCAGCCCACCGAAGCCGCCGACACCGTAATCCCCGTCGACTGCATCGCCTGATGCCGCCGCCTTGAGATCCCATCCGGCACAGAAAAACTTCTCGCCGGCACCCGAGACGATGGCGACACGCAATGCCGGATCGTCGCGGAAATCCCGGAAGATCAAGCCCAGGGCACGGCTGGTCGAAAGGTCGATGGCGTTCGCCTTCGGCCGGTCGATGACGACTTCGAGGACTCCGCCGTCCTGTCGTGTGCGAATGGGATCGCTCAACCTATGCTACCTCCTCCGCCGTATCAGGGCATCGACTGCGACAACGCCGTCCCCTTCGGGAAGAACCATCAACGGATTAATGTCCAGTTCCTCCAGGCGTGCCGCGTTCATTACGACATAATCTGCCGCTGCTGAGACAGCATCGACGACGGCCTCGAGGTCGCCTTTTGGTCTCCCGCGATAGCCATAGATCAATTTTGCAAGTTTAAGCCGTGAAATCGCCGCGTGAATGTCGGTTTTTGTCGCCGGAAGCGGCAAAAGGATAGAATCTTCAAGCAATTCAACGAAGATTCCGCCCGCTCCAAGCGTAAGTGACAATCCGAAGACGGGGTCGCGGATGGCGCCGACAATGAGCTCGGCAACCGGCGGATTGATCATCTTCTCGACGAGATAACCTGAATTCGGCGGCATGGCCGCCGCCGCATCCGACACTGCCTCACTATTCCTAAGGTTGAGTGCGACAGCGCCGGCCTCGGTCTTGTGGGCAATGCCGAGAGCTTTCAGCACGACGGGGAAACCGAGCCGCTCGGCCTGCTCGGCAGCTTCCCGGGACGAAAAAGCCTGCAGCCCCCGAGGAACAGGGAGGCCGCAGGCAGCAAGTTCCGTCTTTGCATCGGCTTCCGTCAGCGTCTCGATCTCGCCGCCCATGGACGGCACGTCGAGCAGCGGCAAGGGAGGCGGCGCTTTCCAGGCTTGGCCGATGCCGGCGGCGACTTCCGCTGCAATGATGGTTTCGTCGATGCCGCAGAAGGCGACGATGCCATTCGCCATCAGCCGATCTGCGATCGGCTCGGGCATGTTTTCCGGAAGGGTCGCCAGCACGCCGGCCAGCGCACCGGTTGCGGCGGCGGCCGCAATGACCGCATCCGCCGTCATCGCCCATTCGGAGGCATCGCAGCGGTCGCCACGCGGGAAGTCGAGCACGACGAGATTGAGGGCATAGCCGCCTTCGAACATGGCGCCGAAGGCTTCGGTCTGGCGTGCGAGATCGCCCCAGACGAAGGTGTGGTAGTCGAGCGGATTGGAAAGCGTCACCATCTCGCCCAGCACCCGCCGCAGACGCGGTAGCTGTTGCGGCTGCAGCGCCGGGAATTCCACCTTGCGACCGACGGCGGCATCCGCCATCAGCGAGGCTTCGCCCCCCGAGCAGCTCATCGACGAGATCGAATGGCTTGCAAGCGGGCCGGCGACATGCAGCAGCTTCAGGGTTTCGAGCAGTGCCGGCAAGGTCTGGACACGGCCAAGGCCGAGACGGGCCAGTACGGCATCGGCGACGGCATCGCTGCCGGCAAGCGAGGCGGTGTGTGATACGGCCGCACGTTTTGCCTGTTCCGATCTGCCGACCTTCAGCACGACGACCGGCTTCCTCGACCACCGGGCGATGGCGGCCAGGCGTTCGAGAGCAGCGAGATCGCCGAAGCCTTCGACATGAAGGCCGACCGCTGTAACGCGTGGGTCGTCGATCAATGCGCAGGCGACATCGGCAAGCGATGTCTGCGCCTGGTTGCCGGCCGTGACCACATAGGCGATCGGCAGCCCACGGGTCTGCATGGTCAGGTTGATGGCGATATTGGAGGACTGCGTGAGAATCGCGACGCCACGTTCGATGCGCTGCATGCCATGCTGATCGGGCCAGAGCAGCGCGCCGTCCAGACCGTTGATCAGCCCGTAGCAATTCGGCCCGAGGATCGGCATATCGCCCGCTGCCTCCAGCAGGGCCCGCTGCAGCTCGGCGCCATCCTCAAGTTCACCCGTCGCCTCGCTGAAACCCGATGCATAACAGACCGCCCCGCCGGCACCGGCTTCAGAAAGGCTGCGGACGATCTCGACGGTCAGCGTCCTGTTGACGCCGACGAAGGCGGCATCCGGCGCTGACGGCAGATCCGAGACCGAGCGATAGCAGCGCCGTCCGAGCACCTCGTCGAGCTTCGGATGGACAGGCCAGATCTCGCCGGCAAAACCCATACGATCACACTGCTCGATCACCCTGCGCGCCTCGCGGCCACCGAAGACGGCGATCGTTTGCGGTCTGAGCAGGCGGTCGAGCGGGCGAGATGTCATCGGCTCACGCTCCCAAAGGTCTAAGCAGGTCGCGGCTGATGATATGCCGCTGGATTTCGGAGGTGCCATCCCAGATGCGCTCGACGCGCGCATCGCGCCAGAAGCGGGCGAGCGGCAGGTCGTCCATCAGGCCCATGCCGCCGAAGATCTGGATCGCCTCATCGGTGACCCGGGCGAGCATTTCCGAGGAGTAAAGCTTGGCCGAGGCGATCTGCCGGTCTGCAGGCAGCCCGGCATCAAGCCGCCAGGCGGCGGCAAGTGTCAGCCAATCGGCTGCGTCGATCTCGGTGATCATATCGGCGAGCTTGAACGACACCCCCTGATTGGCGCCGATCGGCTTGCCGAACTGCTTGCGCTCGGCGGCATAGGGCAGCGTCATGTCGAAGACGCGCCGTGCCCGGCCGACGCAGGTGGCGGCAACCGTCAGCCGCGTGCCGTAGAGCCATTGATTGGCTATGTCGAAGCCGCGATGCACCTCGCCCAGCACCTGGGCTTCGGGTATCCGGCAATCTTCGAAGCTGAGCGTCGAGTTGTGGTAGCCACGATGCGAAACGGAATCATAGCCCTTGCGGATTTCGAAGCCCGGCGTGCCGCGATCCACCAGGAAGGCGGTGATCTTCTTCTTGATGCCTTTCGGCGTTTCTTCCTCACCCGTCGCGGCAAAGACAATGACGAAATCGGCGACATCGGCATGCGAAATAAAGTGTTTCGTGCCATTGAGGACGAAGTCGCCGCCGTCGCGGCGGGCGGCGCATTTCATCCCGCGCATATCGGAACCGGCGTCCGGTTCGGTGATCGCAAGCGCGTCGATCTTCTCGCCGCGCACGGCGGGCAGGAGGTAGCGCTCTCGCTGCTCGCCCTCGCAGGCCATCAGGATGCCGGAGGGCCGGCCGAAGAAAACCGTCAGCCCGAGGGAACCGCGCCCGAGCTCCCGCTCGACCAGCGTGAAGGTGACGTGATCGAGGCCGGCGCCGCCGACCTCCTCCGGGAAATTGCAGGCGTAGAAGCCGAGATCGATGCATTTGCGCCGGATCTCGTCTCCGAGCTCCGGCGGGACGATGCCTGTGCGCTCGACCTCGTTTTCGTGCGGATAAATTTCGGTCTCGACGAAGGCGCGGACCGTCTCGACGATCATTTCCTGTTCTTCGCTCAATCCGAAATCCATGCCGATCCTCCTACCGTTTCTGGCCGACGTGACGGCCGACGCCTTCAGGCGCGGCCAAATTCGCCTGCGCTTCGGCGATCGCCTTGACCTTGTCGAGAATGACGGCCGGCGCCGGCGTGGCCTTGCCGGCCTTGCTGTCGACATGCAGCAACATGTGCTCGGCGGTGGCAATGGCCTCGCCCGTCGCCGTATCGTGCAACGTATGGAAGACATGCAGCCGCTTGTCGTCGACGGAGAGGACCCGGCAGGTCGAATGGATCGTCTGGCCGAGCTTTGCCTCGCCGAGATGGCGGATGTGGGTTTCCACCGTATAGTAGCTGTGCCCCGCCTCGACATAGGCGACATCGACGCCGATGAGGCGCAGCAGCGCATCCGAGGTATCGCCGAAAACCTGAAGGTAGCGGTGTTCGGTCATATGGCCGTTATAGTCGACCCAGGCAGGGCTGACTTTCGTCTCGACGAGCCTCAGCGGTTTCGACGGGTCGACAGACGCAGTCGTCCCGCCGCCTTGTGCCCAGAGCGATTGCTCGAAGTACTTCAAGAGCTTGCCGGCGCCCCAGCCCTTGCCGCCATCGCCGCCCTTGAGGGCCTGCAGGATGCCGACGAGGTTTTCGTCACGGATGCGTTCAAGCTCGCGGATCGACACGCCGGCCGCCTGTTCGTCGGATTGCCGGCCGATCTTTTCGATCAGCGCATCGTCGAGATCGACGACATCGGTGAGCTTGGTCCAGGGCCAGGCGAGGCAGGGACCGAACTGGGCGAGGAAGTGGCGCATGCCGGCCTCGCCGCCGGCGATGCGGTAGGTCTGGAACAGGCCCATCTGCGCCCAACGCAGGCCGAAAGAGTAGCGGATGACGTCATCGAGCGTCTCGACGGTGCAGATATCGTCATGGATCAGCCACAGAGCCTCGCGCCACAGAGCTTCGAGCAGCCGGTCGCCGACGAAGGCCTCGATCTCCTTGGCGATGTGGACGCCCTTCATGCCGATCGGCGCCAGTCTTTCCATCGCCGCCTGGATGGTCGCCGCCGAGGTCTTTTCACCGCCGACGATTTCGACGAGCGGCAAGAGATAGACGGGGTTATAGGGATGGGCGACGAAGAGGCGCTCGGGATGCTTCATGTCGCGCTGCAGATCGGACGGCAGCAGGCCCGAAGTGGAAGAGCCGATCAGGGCGTCCGGGCGCGCCGCGGCATCGATCTCGGTCAGGACGCCGCGCTTGAGGTCGAGCCGTTCCGGCACGCTTTCCTGAATCCAGTCGGCGCCAGCGACGGCTTCCGCGAGCGTCGTGCAGAAGGTCAGCCTGCCGCGCGGCGGCAGGGGCGCGCCGGTCAGCATGGCATAGGCTTTTTCGGCGTTGGCGAGCACCTCGCCGACGATGCGGTTCGCCTCCGGATGCGGGTCGAACACATCGACGTCGATGCCGGCCAGCAGGAAACGCGCGATCCATCCGCCGCCGATGACGCCGCCGCCGATACAGGCCGCCTTGTTGATCCGTGTCATGCCGTCCTCAGCGCTTCGTCAGTTTGAGTTTCTTGCGAACGTCTTCCGGACCGATGATCCGGGCACCCATGCCTTCGACCACCTGCACCGCCTTTTCCACGAGCTGCGCATTGGTGGCGAGCTGGCCCTTGCCGACGAAAAGGTTGTCCTCCAGGCCGACGCGCACGTTGCCGCCGGCGAGAACCGCGGCCGCCGGATAGGCCATGGCGTTACGGCCGATCGAAAAGGCTGAGAAGGTCCAACTCTGCGGAACGTTGTTGACCATCGCCATGAAGGTATTGAGATCGTCCGGCGCGCCCCAGGGAATGCCCATGCAGAGCTGGATCAGCACCGGGTCTTCGATCAGGCCTTCCTCGGCAAGCTGCTTGGCAAACCAGAGATGGCCGGTGTCGAAGGCCTCGATCTCCGGCCGCACGCCGAGATCAGTCATCTTCTTCGCCATCGCCCGCAGCATGGCCGGCGTGTTGGTCATGACATAGTCGCCGAGGTTGAAGTTCATCGTGCCGCAGTCGAGCGTGCAGATCTCAGGCAGGCATTCGGCGACATGGCTGACGCGCTCGGTGGCGCCGGCCATATCGGTGCCCTTCGGATTGAGGGGAAGGGGGCTTTCGACATCGCCGAAGATCAGGTCCCCGCCCATGCCGGCGGTGAGATTGAGCACGACGTCGATATCGGCCGAGCGGATGCGGTCGGTGACTTCCCTGTAGAGGTCGTTGCGGCGGCTGGCGGCACCCGTGTCCGGATCCCGGACATGGCAGTGGACCACCGCAGCCCCGGCCTTTGCCGCGTCGATGGCGGACTCGGCGATCTGCTTGGGCGTGATCGGCACGTGGCTGGATTTGGAAACCGTATCGCCGGCGCCGGTGACGGCACAGGTGATGAAAACATCGCGGTTCATCGCAAGAGGCATGTTCTTGTTCTCCCTCGTCTTGTCAGCATTACGCGACAGGATGGATGGCGATGCGTTGCACTTTCGGAAGTAATCGATACATTATCGGAACTCGACGGAGGCGACCTTGCTGCAGCGATCGACGGAACGGCTCGACATTGACCTTCTCGTCCTGCCGGACGCGAATTTGATCCTGATCGCCTCGGTCATCGAGCCGCTGCGCGGCGCCAACCGCATTTCCGGCAGCGAGCTCTATCGCTGGCGGCTGCTGACGCCGGATGGAGCACCGGTCCCGACCACCAGCGATATTGCCGTGCCCGCCCAAGGCGCTTTCAAGGCGACGACCGAGGATACGCCGCTTTTCGTGCTTGCCAGCTACAACTGGCGCCGAAGTGCTACGCCGGCGCTGAAGATGCAGCTCTCCCAGGCTGCCCGCTACCGTACGGTGATTGCCGGCATCGAATCCGGCACATGGCTGCTGGCGGAAGCAAGCCTGCTCGACGGACTGCCGGCGACCGTTCATTGGGAGGACTACGAGGATTTTGCGCTGGCCTATCCGCAAGTGCGAGCGGTCAAGGATCGCTTTGTCATCGACGGCAAGCGGCTGACGACCTCAGGTTCGCTTCCGACCGTCGACCTGATGCTGGAGGTGATCCGGCAGCGGCAGGGTTATTCGCTGGCGCTCGAAGTCAGCCGGCTGTTTCGCTACGAGCAGCCGTCCTTCCATGCCGATGAGCCGCTTTCGGCAGCCTCGGCGGGATTGCGCATGCACGATCCCCGCGTGGCGCAGGCAGTAAAGCTCATGGAGGAGCATATCGAGCAGCCTCTGATTCTCACGCGGCTCGCCCGCAGGGTGGGCATCAGCGCCCGGCATCTGCAGGATCTCTTCCAGCAGAACATCGGCGCGCCGCCGCATGTGCATTATCTCGCGCTGCGCCTGAACGCGGCGCGCCGCAAGGTGATCGAGACGACCGCCTCCTTCGCCGACATCGCGGCGGCGACCGGCTTCAACTCGGCCTCGGCATTTGCGAGAAGCTACCGCGCGAGTTTTTCAGAAAGCCCGTCCGAGACCCGGCGCCGTCTGCGCCGCCGCATCACACCGACGTAGGCTGGAAGGCGTCTCGTAACATATCCGCGAGTTCGCGAACTGCCTCACTGGATCGGTAGGGATTGCGCCGGAGCACGACTTTCGAGGAATCGACCGGTGGGAAGCCGTCTTCGGCAGTCAACTCGCGGCAGCCGGGCGGAATGTTGCTGCGACACAGCGTGGTGACGGCAAGGCCCGCGGTCACGGCATTCTTCAGCCCCGAGCCGGTATCGGCGATGAAGGCGATCCGGTAATGGCGGCCGATCTGCTCCAGCGACCGGAGCGCATAATCGCGCGACCAGGTGGAGTTACGATAGGTCGCAATCGGCAGGGGATCGATATCGTGCAGCCGGTGAACCATGGATGTGACCCAGACGGTCGGGTCGATACAGAGGACCTCGCCTTTCGTCTGGTCGCTCCAGTCGAAGACCACGGCCAGATCGAGTTCGTCCCGCTCGAGGGCGGCGAGGTTGCGGACGGTATAGTCACAGGACACCGTGACCTCGACGGCCGGATGGCGTACGGCGAAAGCCGCAAGGGCCGCCGGCAGCACCGTCTGGCTGTATTCCTCGGGAATTCCGATGCGCACCGGCCCATCCAGCGGTTTGCTGCGGATCGTCGCGGCGGCCTCGCTTAGGAGGTCGATGATCCGGCGGGCATAGGGCACGAGTTGTATGCCCTGGCGTGTAAGCAGCACACCGCGGGCGCCGCGCTCGAACAGAGCTTCGCCGATCGTCTGCTCGAGCCTCTTGATCTGGGTGCTGACAGCCGACTGCGTCCGCCCGATGCGCTGGGCAGCCGCGGAGAAATTCGAGGTCTCGGCGACGACAAGAAAGGTCCTCAGCAGGTCGCTCTCAATCGGCTCGTGCATGGGAATAGCCATAGAAAAAATCGATGATAGCTATCTCTACTATTCGTTTGTCTAATGTCAATTCTTGAGGCAGAAAAGAGCCGCGTTCGACTTCCTTCTTTGAGAATATCCGCGTGACCCTTGAAAATCCGGCCAGACACCTCGCAGGCAGCGAGCACGAGAAGGGTGTGCTTCTCATCATTGCCGCGACGCTTGCCTGGAGCGCGAGCGGCGTCTATTCGCGGCTGCTCACCACTGACGTATGGACGGCGATCGCCTGGCGGTCGTTGTTCGGCGGCCTGTTCCTGCTGATCCCCTGCCTTTTCCTCGAGGGGGGTATTTCACGGCAGCAATGGCGTTCCGTCTTCCATCCGTCCGGACTTGCGATGATCGCATGCCAGACCTTCAGTCAGGGATGCTTCATCGGGTCGCTTTACATGACCACCGTCGCCAATGTGACGATGATCTATGCGACCGCGCCCTTCATCGCGGCACTGCTCGGCTGGCTCATCCTCAAGGAGAGGGTCGCCAGGCGGACGCTGATTGCCGGCGGCGTCTCGCTCCTCGGCGTCGCGGTCATCGTCGCCTCGTCGATCGGGGGCGGGACGGGGTGGGGCGATCTGCTGGCGCTCGGCATGACGGCGTCCTTCGCGCTCGTCATCATCATTCCGCGCATCAGTCCGCAGGTGCCGAGCCTGCCGCCGACCGTGGTCAGCGCTTTCCTGACCCTCGTTCTCTTCGCGCCGTTCGGTTCGGTCGGCTCGCTCGACCTGCACAACTGGATCGTCCTTGCCGCCTTCGGCGCGACCAATTTTTCCCTGGCGCTGGTGCTCTTTCTTGCCGGGGCAAAGCGGATGCCGCCGGCGGAGGCGGCGCTGATCGGCACGATGGAAATCGTGCTCACGCCCTTCTGGGTCTGGCTGCTGTTTTCCGAACAGCCGCCCGTCGCCACCTTTTTCGGCGGTGCGATCATCCTCGGCGCCGTGCTCTGGCATACGGCCATCGACGTCAACCGCAGCCGGCGGCCACATCGCGCCTAAGTCTCCCATATCAAATCGTCCCCGACGATCCGAAAAACCGCCGTATTCGCGGGATCAATTATTTCCGCTACGCAGCGAGCCATTGCGACCTTGCCGACTGTCGTCTTTGAGTTGCGCCCATGTCGTTTTCTTGATCGCTGTTTTCCGTCAGTCGTGGTTTGCTTGTGGTGTTCAAAGCGCTATCTCGCAAACTGGCGAAATGGACCTTGGGACACCGGCCTGACGCCGGCGCTGTTCCGCAGCGGTAGAAGAACTGAAATCCTCAAGGAAATCGCCGGATAGAGATCCGGAGAGATATCGAGACGGATCGAAAGGAGATTCTGGAGCCGGAAACCAGCTCTTGGCACAGCAAATCGACGGATTGCGGCGGGCGATCGCGAGCAGAACGACAGGCAAAACCCGGGCGTTCACTTCTCTTCTCCATCCAATCTGTTTTTGCAAAATCCGAATATCGCCCGATGCGGCGGTATCCTGTGTTGTAGACCGGGCTGCAGAGGAGGCAGGCCGGAGGGAAGGTTGCCATCGGCTGCATCGGTTGCAGATCGAGGCATTCAAACAAGTGGGAGGAATCCATGAGCAAGAATAGAGGCGTCGTCTATCTCCGGCCGGGCAAGGTCGAAGTTCGCGACATCGACGACCCGAAGCTGGAAGCGCCCGACGGCCGCCGCATCGAGCACGGTGTGATCCTGAAGGTGATCTCGACCAATATCTGCGGCTCCGACCAGCACATGGTCCGCGGCCGCACGACGGCGATGCCGGGCTTGGTCCTCGGTCATGAAATCACCGGCGAAATCATCGAGAAAGGCATCGACGTCGAGATGCTCGACGTCGGCGATATCGTCTCGGTGCCGTTCAATGTCGCCTGCGGCCGTTGCCGCTGCTGCAAGTCTCAAGACACCGGTGTCTGCCTGACGGTGAACCCGGCCCGCGCCGGCGGTGCTTACGGTTATGTCGACATGGGCGGCTGGATCGGCGGGCAGGCACGCTACGTCACCATTCCCTATGCGGATTTCAACCTGCTGAAAATCCCCGATCGGGACAAGGCGATGGCGAAGATCCGCGATCTCACCATGCTCTCCGACATTCTGCCCACCGGCTTCCATGGCGCCGTGCGGGCAGGCGTCGGTGTCGGCTCGACCGTCTATGTGGCAGGCGCCGGCCCTGTCGGCCTTGCGGCTGCAGCTTCGGCTCGCATTCTCGGCGCTGCTGTCGTGATGATCGGCGATTTCAACAAGGATCGTCTGGCGCATGCGGCCAAGGTCGGCTTCGAGCCGATCGACCTGTCGAAGAGCGACCGTCTTGGCGATATGATCGCGCAGGTCGTCGGCACCAACGAGGTGGACAGCGCCATTGATGCGGTCGGCTTCGAGGCCCGCGGCCACTCGGGCGGCGAACAGCCGGCGATCGTGCTCAACCAGATGATGGAGATTACCCGCGCCGCAGGTTCGATCGGTATTCCCGGCCTCTATGTCACCGAAGACCCGGGCGCCGTCGACAATGCCGCCAAACACGGCAATCTGTCGCTGCGTTTCGGTCTCGGATGGGCCAAGGCGCAGTCGTTCCACACCGGCCAGACCCCGGTGCTCAAATACAATCGCCAGCTCATGCAGGCGATCCTCCATGACCGGCTGCCGATTGCGGATATCGTCAACGCCAAGGTCATCCCGCTCGACGATGCCGCCAGTGGATATGAGAGCTTCGACCAGGGCGCGGCGACGAAATATGTCCTCGATCCGCACGGCGAGGTCGCGAAAGCCGCCTAGCGATTGCGACCGAGGAACTTTACCTGACAGGGATGGCCGGCGGAAAACCGGCCATTCCGCATTTGTCACATGACAATTTGAGTGACGAACTACTGAATGCTGAACGGAAAATATTTTGCGTTGATCATGTCGTAGGTCCCGTCCGCCTTGATGCTCTTCAACGCTTCGTTCAGGCGCGCAAGGCGCTCCTTGTCATCGAGGCGCAGCGCGATCCCGGCACCTTCGCCAAAATAGGTGATATCGACCAGATCCGGCCCCTTGAACTCGCAGCAGCTTCCCGCCTTCGTGTTCGCAATCCAGTCGTAGATGGCGAGTTTATCCTCGAGAATAATGTCCACGCTCCCATCCGCCAGGCCTTTGTATAATTCCGGCGAAGACCGAAACACCGTCTTTTTCATGTCCGGATAAAGATGGTTGGCATAGGATTCCTGCGCCGTCGACGACGTCACGCCAAGAATTTTGTCGCTGAGAGCGGCGGGGCTGACATCGCTGATTGCGGAATCCTTCCGGGCAATAAATACCGACGGACTGTTGTAGTATTTTTCAGTGAAGGCAACCTTTTGACGCCGCTCAAGGCTCATCGACATGGATGAGATGATCGAGTCGTATTTCCCGGCAACGAGATTGGGAATGATGTCGTCCCACTTCTCGATGATGAATTCGCATTCGAACTTGCCGACCTCGCAGAGGGCATTGGCTATATCGATGTCGAAGCCTTGCAGCTTGTTATTCGCATCGAGATAATTGAAGGGCGGAAATGCACCTTCGACGGCAATTCTCATCGGCATGCGATCTTGCGCAGCCACCTCGAGCGGCGAGATCGCCAGAAAGACACCCACCGCGCCCGTCATCAGCGCGCCGCGCACGATAGTCTGAATGGATATGCGCATCGTCGGGAGCTCCTTGGGGCGTATCGATCTCGCCCATAGTGCGCCGCAGCTTTTAATTCTACGTGAACGCTTCTTTGTTAGCCTCGGCCAATGCGCCCGTGTCGTGGTGTTCAGGGGTCCAGGCTTGCACATCGTTCTTCCTTCCAGCTCCAACACGTTTCAGCAGTCCTGGATTGCTTCGGGGAGAATTCTGTTTCTGATTGCCGTCAGCGGGCTTGGAGCGATCGGACTGGTCGTGCTGTCGGCACTGTGGGCGGGAACCGAGAGCGATGCTGCCGCCCTTGATCGACAGCGCCACCTTGTCAATGCCCGCTTGCGCGAACAGGTCGATCAAGTCGCGCATGTCATCGGCCAGTTCGGCAACGGCTATCTCACCCGTGTTTATCCCGCCGCCCGTTCGGCCGGAGGTTCCTCCAGCCTCGACGCGGTTCTGACGGCGGCGGCCGGGAGTGCGATCAGCCAGACCGCAATGTCCGCCTTCGGCTACGATCAGGCCTTCGTCGTCGACGAGAAGGCGCAGTTGCTCATGCTGGCGGACGCCCAAACGGAAAAGCGTTATCGCTGGATGAAGCCTCTGTTTTTGCCGCTGCTTCAGGATGCCCGCCTTGGGTTGAGACAAGGCACGGTTTCCAACGAGAGAACACCGTCCTCAATGGAAAGCCGCCTTGCAAGCACTGGCAGCTCCAACCCAGCGCTCGCCAATCTGATGCGGCTGGAAGGTCGGCCGACGATCGTCGGCGTGGTCGCCATCAACGAACCCGATGAGGGGCAACGGCAGACGATGCGGCAATTCCTGATCGTCGTGCGGTTTATCGACGGTGCGGCGCTGGACGAATTGAGCCGGCAACAGGGCCTCAACGGCGCGCGCTTCGCGCGCACGGCCGACGCAGACGAAAACGAAGTTGCCTTCCAGATCGACGCCACGGCAAACGGCGAGCCGATCGGCTTCATCGTGTGGCGGCCCGATCTTCCGGGTTCGAGGGTGATCGGCCGGTTGATGCCGGCGCTTTCGATTGCCGCCCTGGTGATCGCGATCCTGTTCTCGGTCCTGCTGGTGCGCCTGCGAAGCAGTCTCGGCGAGTTGAAGAAAAGCGAGCTGCACGCAAGGCAGCTCGCCTTGCATGATGTGCTGACCAACCTTCCCAATCGCGCCTTGTTCGCGATGCGGTTTGAGGAGTGCCTGGCCGAGACGCAGAATTCGACCGAGCGCTCGGCGGTCGCACTTCTCGACCTCGACCGCTTCAAGGCCGTGAACGACACGTTCGGCCATGCCGCCGGCGATGAACTCATCAGGATGGCTGCGGAACGGATTCGCGCCCTGCTTCGTCCGGGCGACACGCTTGCCCGGCTCGGAGGGGACGAGTTCGCCCTGCTTCTGCGTGATATCAAGGATGATGATCAGGTTTTGCCGGCAATATGCGACGCGATCGTTGCCGAACTCGGCAAGCCCTTCCCGCTTTTGCGGGGCGAGGCCGTCGCACGGGTCGGCGGCTCGATCGGCGTGACCGTCGTACCGGACGCCGGACGGAATGCCGATGACATCATGCGCTACGCCGATGTCGCGCTATACGAGGCAAAGATGGGCGGGAGAGGCCAGTGGCGCATCTATTCCCCATCCATGGACGGCGGCAGGAATGCGCGCGACATTCTCAAGAACGAATTGCGGGACGTTCTGGCCAAAAGTGCGGCCTCCTGCGCGGACGGTTCACCATCCGAACCGCTTGCGAACAGGCCGGACTACGGATCGCTCGAGGTCTACTACCAGACGGTACATCGTGCAGAGCCGGGATATACGGGGTCTGGCGCGGAGGCTCTGGTGCGCTGGCGTCACAGTCAGCGCGGATTGTTGACGCCTGCGAGCTTCATCCCAGTCGCCGAGGAAGGCGGCCTCATCGACGCTCTCGGTTTCTGGGTATTGCGCGAAGCCTGCAGGGCTGCCCGCAAATGGCCGGAAGGCACATTTGTTGCGGTCAACGTGTCTCCCGCCCAGTTGAGAAGGCCGAATTTTGCCGAGGAAGTCTTCGCCGTGCTGCAGGAGAGCGGCCTGCCGCCGTCCCAGCTCGAGTTGGAGCTCACCGAGTCCTCGCTCATCGAGGATAATTCGGATGTCTATACCGTGCTGAGGTCGCTGCGCAGCCGAGGTGTTCAGATTTCGCTGGATGATTTCGGAACCGGCTTTTCCTGCCTCAGCCATCTGGTGCGTTTCGATATCGACCGTATCAAGATCGACCGATCCTTCGTCTCGCAACTCGGGACAAAAGCCAACGGAGCGGCCATCATCGGCGCCATCGTCGCGCTCAGCCGCAACCTCGGGATCTCGACGACGGCGGAAGGCGTCGAAACCGAATATCAACGCGACTTTCTGGCCGCCCTCGGCTGCACCGATCTCCAAGGCTATTTCTTCTCCAAACCGGTTCCTGTTGGCGACCTCGATTGTTTTCGCAAAGCCGCGAGCGCCGTCGCCTGAGAGGCTTTTGATCTTCCGCCAGGAACTTTCGCCGGGCACGGCGGTTGACGCCCGAAGACCGGATGGAGGATCTGATGGGCGAGGACGGGGAGTGGCGGCACCTTTGCGTCGACATGCAGCGGATGTTTGCCGAGGACACGCCGTGGCACGTTCCCTGGATGGTGCGGATCTCTCCGCAGATCGAAGAACTGGCCGGGCGGCATCCGTCCCGAACGATCTTCACCCGCTTCCTGCCACCCGAGCGCGCCGACGACATGCCGGGGAAATGGCGAGATTATTACCGCAAATGGTGGATGATGACGGGCGAACATCTTCCCCGCGGCTTCATCGATCTGGCCTCGTCGCTGGCAGCACTGGTTCCGCCGGCAAGGCACTTCGACAAACGCACCTATTCCCCTTGGATCGACGGCCGCCTGCATCCGATCCTTCAATCGGAGCGGGTCGACACGCTTGTCATAACAGGCGGTGAAACCGATGTCTGCGTGCTGGCCACGACGCTCGGTGCAATCGATCTCGCCTATCGCGTCATCGTGCTGAAGGATGCCGTCTGCAGCGGCGCCGACGATACGCATGATGCGTCACTGGAACTTCTGCACGATCGATTTTCCGTGCAGCTCGAACTCATGGAGACCGAAGAATTTTTGAGGGTCTTTACGTAGGGCGCTCTGCGGTTGCCCGGCGATGCTGCTCGCCGGGCTTGATGTCTTGGAGGAATCAGCCGTTCACTTCGGCGTCACGTCGAAGCCGAACCACTTTTCCGACAGCGTCTTGATCGTGCCGTCGGCCTTTGCCGCGGCAATCGCGTCGTTGAACATCGCCTTCAGCTTGGTGTCGTCCTTGCGCAGGCCGACGGAGCTGCCGCGGCCGAGGAAACCACCCTGGAAGCGCGGACCGGCCGTCGTCATGTCTTCATTGCCCGGCTTCTGCGAAGCGGTGATGAGATAGGCCATGGATGCCATCACCAGATCGACGCGGCCGGCCTTGAGGTCGAGGTCGTGCTCCTCGGTCGTCTTGTATTCGCGCACCTCAAGCACACCCTTGAGATATTTATCGACGAAGGCGGCGCCGGTGGAGGCGTTCTGCACGCCGATCGTCTTGCCCTGCAGCATCGGCTTGATCTTGTCGATCTCGGCGATCGCCCCGGCTTCGTTGCTGCCAAGCGAAAAGACCTCGCCCTTTTCCGGCAGGTTGACGAGGTCGCTTTCCCTGGAGGTTGCGAAGGCCTGGCCGGTGGAGCCGTAGGAATCGCTGAAGGCGATCACTTCCTCGCGCTTGGCCGTTGCCGACATGCCGGAGATGATGGCATCGAACTTGCCGGCATTGAGCGCCGGGATCATGCCGTCGAAGTTCTGCACGACGATCTTGCACTCGACCTTCATATGGTCGCAAAGATATTTCGTCAGCTCGATCTCGTAGCCGTCCAGCGTGCCATCCGGCTTGGTGAAGTTGTAGGGCTTGAAGGCGCCTTCGGTGGCGATCGTCACCGTCTTCCAGGTCTTGTCTTCCGCATGCGCCGTGCCTGACAGGGCCAGTACCGCGGTAGCCGACAGGGCGGTCAGAACCCGTGAAATGAATGTCATGTTTTGTTCCCCTTTTCTTCGTTTGAGCTGATGGAATTATTGGCTGATGAACTGCCGGAAACGATCCGACTGCGAATGGGCGAAGACATCCTGCGGCCTGCCGTCTTCTTCGACGACGCCCTTGTGCAGAAAGACGACGCGGCTGGAGACATCGCGGGCAAAGCCCATTTCATGGGTGACGACCAGCATGGTGCGGCCTTCTTCTGCCAGCGCGCGCATGACCCGCAGCACTTCGCCGACGAGCTCCGGATCCAGCGCCGAGGTCGGTTCGTCGAACAGCATCACCTTCGGCCGCATCGCCAGGGCGCGGGCGATTGCAGCGCGCTGTTGCTGGCCGCCGGAAAGATGCGAGGGATAGAAATTGCGCTTCTCGGCAATGCCCACCTTGGCAAGCAGGGCTTCCGCCTCTTCGATGCATTCGCTCCGGGAGCGGCCGAGCACATGAACCGGCGCCTCGACGACATTTTCGAGCACGGTCTTGTGGGACCAGAGATTGAAGCTCTGGAAGACCATGCCGAGCTGCGAACGGATGCGGTCCACCTGCCTGCGGTCGGCTGGCCGACTGCCGCCTCTCGCGTCGGGAAGCATGCGGATCGTTTCACCGGCGACGGTGACTTCCCCGGAATTCGGTGTCTCCAGCAGGTTGATGCAGCGCAGGAAAGTGGATTTTCCCGAACCCGAGGAGCCGAGGATCGACACCACATCGCCTTCACGAGCGTCGAGCGAGATGCCCTTGAGGACTTCGACCGGGCCGAAGCTCTTGTGCAGATCCTTGACGCTGAGCGCGATCGGGGAAGGGGAAGCATTCGCCGCTGTCATCGGGCGTTTCCTTCAAGTGGAGATACGGATGTCGCAACCGGATGGTATGGAGCAGGCTGGCGCAAATGCGGGCTTAGCCAATATTCGGCGAGATGGACGAGACGCGTCAGCAGGAAATTGATCGTGAGATAGATGGCGCCAGCGACGATGAACACTTCGATCGCCCGATAGCTTTCCGAAATGATCCTGGCGGCAACGCCGGTGACTTCCATCAGCGTGATGATCGAGGCGAGCGAGGTGGCCTTTACCATGGCGATCATTTCGTTGCTGTAGCCTGGCAGTGCCTGGCGGATGGCAAGCGGCAGGACGATGCGCCGGAACTGCATCAATCGTGGCATGCCGCAGGCGCGCGCGGCTTCGATCTGGCCGAAGGGCACCGACAAAAGCCCGCCGCGGATGATCTCGCCGGCATAGGCGGCGGTATTCAGGGTGAGCGCCAGGACCGCGCACCAGTAGGGCTCGCGCAGGAATGGCCAGAGGAAACTGTGGCGCACCTCCGGAAACTGGCCAAGGCCGTAATAGATCAGGAAGATCTGGACGAGCAGCGGCGTTCCGCGGAACACGAAGACATAGGCACGGGCGAACCATTCGAGCACGATGATGCCGGAAAGCCGGCAGAGGGCGAGGCTAAGCGCCAGAACGGCGCCGAGCGCAATCGAGGTGGCGGCAAGTTCCAGCGTCAGCGGAATGGCGGAGATGAGGCTTACGAAGGTTTCGAACAGGAATTGCCAGTCCATCAGCCCCTCCTGACGCCGCGCGAGAAGTGCCTTTCGGCGCCCCTGAGAAAGAGGCCGGAACCGGTGGAGATCATCAGATAGATCGCCCCGGCAATGACGTAGAAGTCGAAGGGAAGGCCCGTCGAGCCGGCCGCCACCTGCGTCTGCCGCAGCAGCTCGGCAACGCCGGTGATCGAGACGAGGGCGGATTCCTTCAGCACCACCTGCCAGACATTGCCCATCCCCGGCAGTGCGTGGCGAAGCGTCAACGGCGCAATGATGCGACGAAAGCGCAGCAACCGGCCCATGCCGCAGGCAATCGCCGCCTCGATCTCACCCGCATGCACGGCCTTGAAGGCGCCGCGAAAGATTTCGGTGAACTGCGCGCCCGAGGTGACGCCGACGGCGAGCGACCCGGCAAGAAAACCCGGAAAACCGAGAAAACCCTCGGCGCCCAACAGCCGGCCGACAGCCGTGACGACGGCGCTGCCGCCGAAATAGAAGAGGTAGATGACCAGGAGATCGGGGATGCCGCGCAGTACCGTCGTATAGGCGTCGGCGGCGATCCGAAGGCTGCGACCGCCCGAAATTTTCGCCCAGGCGCCGAATGAGCCGATCACGGCGCCGATCGTATAGCCGGCCAGAGCAATCAGTATCGTCATCCACGCGCCGGCAAGCAGCGCCTTGCCCCAACCATCGGAGCCGAAGCTGATGAGCTCGAGGATGCCGGGCTGGCTCATGGCGCCTGCCTTTCCGGCAGCGGCGGTTGGACATCGTCCGGGATCGGGTTGACGAAGGGCATGCCGTCGAGGCGCTCCTTGAGATCGGCCTTGGCGGCCTCGATGAGACCGGGATTGCAAATCAGCTCTATGGCCGTGCTTGCCATGACCTTGGCCGCATGTTCGGTGCCCTTGTGCGCCGCCGGAAGTTTGCCCTGGGCAACCAGCTGCCAGGAGTGGCCGGAGGTGCCGATGGCATAGGTCGCGCCACGCATCTGCACGGTCGGCACGACCCAGCTGACGCTGCCGACATCGGTCGAGCCTACGATCGTGCTGTCACCGGCATAGAGCGGGAAGATCTCTTCGCAGAGCGGTTGATCCTTCTTCCGCCTCAGGCCGAAGCGCGCATAGGAAGAGGCGATGTCTTCAGCGCTCATCGTCGCCTGAAACTGGCGGGCGGTGGCGCGGTCGGCGTCGTCGAAAACAGGGGGGCCGAGGCGCTGAAGGTTGGCAAACATCAGTTCTTCGAGCGGTGCGTTGCCGACCAGATTTGCATCGCCGCTGATGACTTCGCTGCGCACTGACGTCTCGGTCATCAGCGCAGCGCCTTCGGCGACCTTCTTCACGCGGGCAACGAGCGACAGCAATTCCGGCAGGTTGCGCGCACGGATGAGATACCGGACGGTGGCGCGCGCCTGCACGACATTCGGCGCCGAACCGCCGGTGTCGGTGACGGCATAGTGGATGCGGGCGGTCGACGGCATATGCTCGCGCATATAGTTCACGCCGACATTCATCAGTTCGACGGCATCGAGCGCGCTGCGGCCAAGATGAGGTGTCGCCGAAGCATGCGAGGCGCGCCCGGTGAAATGGAAATTGAGCTCGTTGCAGGCGAGCGAAACCGGATTGTTGACGCCGGCAAAGGCCGCCGGATGCCAGGAAATGGCAATGTCGACATCGTCGAAAACGCCTGATCGAACCATGAAGCCCTTCGAGGAGCCGCCTTCTTCCGCCGGGCAACCGTAATAACGAATGCGGCCCTTCAGGCCGTTTGCTGCCAGGAAATCCTTGACCGCGGCTGCCGCCAGCATCGAGCCGGCGCCGAGCATATTGTGTCCGCAGCCATGGCCATTGCCATTCGCCGTGACTTCGCGCTTTTCCGCGACACCCGCCTCCTGGCTCAAGCCCGGCAGGGCATCGAATTCCCCGAGGATGGCGATAACAGGACCGCCTTCGCCGGCTTCACCCATGACGGCGGTCGGCAGGCCGGCAATACCGCGCTCGACGCGAAAACCTTCGGCTTCGAGCTGGCGCGCATGCTCCGCGACGGAGCGATATTCCTCGTAATTCGTCTCCGGCATGTCCCAGATCCGATCGCTCAGCGCAAAGAAGGCCTCGCGCTTTGCCTCGACGATATCCCAGACGGCTTCGGTGTTTTTCATGGCTTTCAAAACGACTTCGATTCACATAGTATCCAAAATTGGCGCCAATTTAGGCTACAAAATTTTTCTGCGCAATCCGTATGCATGAATAAATTTTGGACATTTTTCTAAGGCGTTCGACAGCCTACAGAAATTCGATCGGGCGTGTTAACGGTATGCGAAACAGGGGATTTGGAATGGCAGACGTCGTGATGGACCAGCAGCAGGCGGCTTCCGACACGCGCGATGTGACGGACCTTGTCCTTCAGGACATTCTGGCCGGCGTGCTGTTGCCGGGAACCTGGCTGAAGCAGATCGATCTGGAGCGGCGCTACAAATGCACCCGCCCGGAAGTGCGCCGCGCGCTCGATCGCCTCGCACAAAAGCGGCTGGTCGAACATGTGCCGAACCGTGGCTACCATGTCTACGAGCCGGATGGCCGCCGCGCCCGCGAGGTCAGCGAGATCCGCATCATCCTCGAAACGGCCATTGCCGGAACGATCGTGCAGAATGCCTTGCCCGAGGACATCGACACGCTCAGGACGCTTGCCGAGCATTTCGACCAGATGGTGCTGAACGGCACGATGTTGGAGCTCTACGAGGCAAACCTCGCCTTCCACCGCCACCTGCTTGTCCTCGGCGGCAATCTGGAACTGGTCGACCTGATCACCGAAATCCGCCAGCGCACCTCCTCTGCCCCGGTATCCCAATGGCGCACCCGCGCCCGCATCGAGCAATCCGGCCGCCAACATCACATGATGATCGACGCCATCGCCGCCGGCGAAGCCGAGCGGTTGCAGGAACTCGTCCGGCAACATATCCTTCAGCATTGAAAGGGCTTTTCTGACTGCTGCAGAGAACGGTTTACCGGGGTCGAAAATCGACGCCGTGGTACACAATGGGCCTCCCTCCCTTACGCCCCGCGCTACCAAAGATCGCTATTGCAACTGGGTAGCTTCTTATTTATAGTACCTAAGGGTTCTGTAATGCGTTCACACCTCCCTTATCCATCATAGAGGAGCGCCCGTGATCACAAGCACGTCAACATCCGCCGCCACGTCATATCTTTGGTCGTCCATCTCATTTCGTCTTGAACACCGGATCGAGGGCGGAAGCTGCAGCGTGAACGCCATAATGGCAAACGTAACGCCTGCAATTTCATTCTGATCGACCCGATGGCCAATCTGACTGTCGGCGCCGCTATGATCGATCTTTCCCTGTGTCGAACGGAAAATATTCGTTGGCAGGCGCTTGAGGTTAGCCGCAAGTCGCGTGCGGCCCTGCTGAATCAGCGACCGGCCGTCGTTTGGCTTACCGGGCTTTCAGGATCCGGCAAGTCGACCATTGCCAATAGTGTCGAGAAGCTGCTCCACGGCAAAGGGCGCTCGACTTATGTGCTGGATGGCGACAATATTCGCCACGGTCTCAACCGCGACCTTGGCTTCACCAATGAGGACCGTATCGAAAACATCCGCCGCGTTGCGGAAGTGGCCAAGCTGATGGCCGATGCAGGCCTCATTGTGCTCGTCTCCTTCATCTCGCCGTTCCGTGCAGAACGGCAGCTTGCCCGCGAGATGATGGAAAAAGGCGAGTTCTTCGAAGTGTTCATCGACACACCGATAGAGGAATGCGCCAAGCGCGATCCGAAGGGACTCTACAAGCGCGCGATCGCCGGCGAGATCAGGCACTTCACCGGAATCAGCTCCCCCTATGAGCCGCCAGAGAATCCGGAGCTCTGTCTTCGCACGGTGGGTTCCGATCCCGATCAGCTTGCCATCCAGATCGAGACATTGCTCGACGCCCGCCCTCAGCGGAGCGATTGCACAGGAGATGCTTTTTGAACAATTTATTAGCAAGGCATATTGCTGAAGCTCGAAGCGCCCTTGCATCCCGACGGAGTTTCAACAAGGTATTCGGGATAGGCGGTCACAAGACCGGGACGACGACTCTGGCCGACGTTTTTACGCTCTGCGGCCTGAGAGTCGGAAATCAGGTTGAGGGCGAGTTGACAAGCTACTCTGCTCGCCGGGGAGATTACAGTAAGCTCATTGCTTATGTGCAAAATGCCGATGCTTTTCAGGACAGTCCGTTTGCCGAAAGCGAAGTTTTCATCGCCCTCGACGCGCTCTTCCCCAATTCGCGTTTCATCCTGACGGTCCGAGATCCGGAAGACTGGTTTCGCTCCCAAATGCGGTTTACGGCCAAGCGTTTTGGCCTCGCCGACGGCAACCAGATAACCAAGGAACATATTCAGCAAGACCAATATATTTTTAGGGGCTACTGTGCGGAAGCTCATGCCTACGCCTTCCTGATGCGTACGCCGGACTACAAGTTTCATTCATCATTCGACGTCGGCGAGGATGCGATTGAATGGGAAAAACTCTTCAATAAAGACGAATATATCCGGGCCTATTTGACCAGAAACGAGTCGATCAGACGGTTTTTTCGCGGCCGGCCACATCAACTGCTTGAAATTGACATGACCACGGCCGAGACCATCGAAAATATTGCCGAGTTCCTGGGGCTTCCGGAAAGTCTGTCCAAGGTGCCGATGCCACATGCAAACAAGACGTGACATTCCCGAGATGTAAACGCTGCGTGGCAGAGAGGAAGCGGCGACACGTTTTGATGTGCGTTGTGGGGCAAATGCCAGGCAAATGACTGACAAAGCCCTGCCTCGCCGACCGCTATTCGTTCCTTTGTCGTTCACGGCGTCGCCAACTGCGCCACTGCAAGCAGCGTGTCGGCGCTGATTGTCGAGGAGATCGGTAAGGATTGATGTCGACAGATAGGTGTTCGGAACGCCGAGCGTGCGCATTAAAGCCGCTTGACAAAAGATGTCCGCTGCCACTATTGGGTAATCGATCACCCAAGGAGGATGGTGAGGATCGTGGCAGTATCGCTTTCTGACATCGCGGAACGTGCGGGCGTCTCGGTGAAGACGGTTTCCGGCGCATTGCACGGCGGCTCCGCCCGCATGTCGGACGATACGCGCCAGAAGATCAAGGCCATCGCGGAAGAACTCGGCTACGTGACCAACTTTGCGGCGCGTGGCGTGCGTCAGGGCTGGCTGCCGCTGGTCGGCGTCGTCTCCGACGGCCTCATCACTTCGCCCTTCGCCACCGAGATCGTGCGCGGCCTCGACGGAGCGGCCCGCGGCGCCGGCATGGCGGTCTTTGCAGTCAACCACAGCAGCGGCCAGTCTATCGGCTCGGTGCTCGACGAGGTGCAGCAGTTTCGGCCGCGCGCCATTGCTTATGCCGCCATGTACCACAAGGAGGTGGCGCTGTCGGACAGGTTGGCGGGCACGGTCGGCGTCATGATCAACTGCCGCGAGGCGGCCGGCCGCGTCACCGCGCTGGTGCCGGACGAAGAGGGCGGCGCGCGGGAGATCGTGCGTTATCTCCTCGTCGCCGGCCGACGGCGCATCGCCTTCATCAACCTGCCGGGCATTCTCGCCGGCACGCTGCGCGAGATGGGGTTTCGCGCGGCGCTTGAGGAGGGGGGCATCGACCCCGTCGGCGTGTTGCCGGCAGTGCGCCGCAGCGTCTACAGCGACCGCGCGCCCAGCCTTGTTGCCTCTCATGTGGAGGCGCTTCTGAAATCCGGTCAACGGCCTGATGCCATCCTGTGCGGCAATGACCGCGTGGCGATGGAAGTCTATGCGGCGCTTGCCCGCGCCGGCCTTCGCATTCCGGATGATATCGCGGTGGCAAGCTTCGACAACCAGGTCGAGCTTGCCTCGCGGCTGGACCCGCCATTGACGACGATGGCCCTGCCGCACCGCGCCATGGGCCGTCTTGCCATGGAGATCCTCCTGGCCGAGCAGCCCGAACCGCCGCATCTGCGGAAACTGCCGTTCCATCTGGTCGAACGGGCATCCGTCTGAACATCGAATAGTGTCTAACAGGAGGAGAATATCAATGAAGACTTCGATGGGTAATCGTTTACTTTCCGCGCTCTTCGCGTCCGCCGCGCTGGTCGCAACCGCCGGTTTTGCCGAGGCGAAGACCGTCATCCACGTTATGCACCAGGGCGATCCCGGCTGGGTGAAGGCCTATGGCGACGTTGCCGCCCGCTTCGAGGCCGCCAATCCCGATGTCGACATCGAGATGATCTACGCGCCGCATGATGCCTATAACGAAAAGTTCAGCGCCGCCGTCATGGCCAAGCAGCTGCCCGATATCATGGAGCTCGATGCTCCGTTCCTCGCCAACTATGTCTGGTCCGGCTATCTGCAGCCCGTCAAGCCGCTCATTGACAAGGATCTGCTCGATGACATGACGGATTCGAATATCGCCCAGGGCACCTATCCGATCGACAAGGACCTCTATGCGCTCGGCCTCACCGACTCCTCGGTCGTGCTCTACGGCAACAAGAAATATCTAGAAGCCATTGGCGCCCGCATTCCGAAATCGGTCGACGATGCCTGGACCCGCCAGGAGTTCGAAGGCTATCTCGAGAAGCTTTCCAAGCTCGAAGGCGTGAAGTGGCCGATCGACACCTTCCGGGGTTACGGCATCAAGACCGAGTGGATCACCTATGCTTACGGCCCCCTGCTCGAAAGCGCCGGCTGCGACCTGATCGACCGCAAGACCTGGAAGGCCAGCGGCACGCTCGATGGCGAGGCCTGCGTCAAGGCGCTGACGATGATGCAGGACTGGGTGAAGAAGGGCTGGGTGGTACCGACGTCGTCGGGCACCAACCAGTTCTACGCCGAGGGACAGCCGGCCGCGCTCGCCATGGGCGGCCACTGGTTCTACGCCGAGGCATCTGCAGCGATGAAGGACAATATCGTCGTCATGCCGCTGCCGAAGATCGGCGACAAGGGCGTGAGCCCGAACGGAACGTGGATCTGGGGCATTTCCGCAACCTCGGAAAACCCTGAGATCGCCGGCAAGTTCCTGAGCTTCCTGCTGAAGGACAAGGAGTACCGGGAGTACGCCAAAACCCAGTCTGCCTATCCGGGCCTGAAGAGCTTCGCCGCCGCATCCCCGCTCTATGCGGAAGGCGGTCCGCTCGCCATCGCCTTTGAGCAGGCTTCCAAGACCGCGATCGCCCGTCCGCCGCACCCGGCCTATCCGACGATCACTTCGGCCTTCATGCAGGCCGTCGACAAGATCTTCAACGGTGGTGACGCGCAGGAAGCGCTGACGGCCGCTGCCAAGAAGATCGACGAGGATATCGAGGACAACGCCGGCTACCCGCCCTTCGACGAGCAGCAGTAAGAGGTTTTGACGGGGCCGGTTCTCGGGCCGGCCCTACACCATCTCCGGACGATACCGATGAGGAGGAAACAATGACTTTGCAACAGACCTCCACGCCCGCTTTGCGGCGTCCTGCCGCACGCCGCGACAAGCAGCGGCTCTGGCAGGAAATGGCGATGATCGCGCCTGCCGTTCTGCTTCTGACGATATTCCTGATCACGCCGTTCCTTTTGTCCTTCTGGACGGCGATGACCAACCAGCCGCTCGTGCCGCGCCCGACGCCGGTGCGCTTCGTCGGCCTCCTGAATTTCGAGCGCGTCTTCACCGATCCGTTGTTCTGGACCGCGCTGTGGAACGTTACGCGCTTCACCATCTGGGTGCTGCCGGTGCAGTGCGGCCTCGCCTTCCTGACCGCGCTGCTCTTGCATCAGAAGCTGCCGATGCAGAACCTGCTGCGCGGCCTGTTCTTCCTGCCGGCGATCACCTCCATGGTGGTGGTCTGCGTCATCTGGGGCACGCTGTTTCAGTATCCGAGCGGCCCGCTCAACCAGATCGTCGGGTTCCTTTCCGGCGGCACGATCCAGCCGATCGACTGGCTCGGCGACCCCAACTGGGCGATGTTCTCCATCGTGTTGCTTTCGGCCTGGCAGGCCTATGGCTTTCAGATGATCATCTATCTCGCCGGCCTGCAGGGCATTCCCGAAGAACTATACGATGCCGCCCGCATCGACGGGGCAAGCGCGCTGCGCCGCTTCTGGCACGTCACCATGCCCGGCCTTCGCCCGACCCATGTCTTCGTGCTTGTTATCACCACCATCCAGGCCTTCAAGCTCTATACGCAGGTGGCGATCCTCACCCAGGGTGGCCCGAAGGAAAGCACCGAAACCGTTGTCCACTACATGGTGCGCGCCGGCTTCGAGGAGCAGAAACTCGGCTACGCATCGGCCGTTTCCGTCATCCTCTTCGTCATCGTTCTTCTGATCGCGCTCCTGCAACGCAAACTCCTGAGGCGCTTCGATGTCTGATATCGCTTTGAGCCAGCCAGCCCCGCTGGCAATCGCAACGGGCAGCGGCAAGAGAAGCCTGCGCATCGTGCAGAGCCTCTGCATCCTGGTCATCGCGCTGGTGATGATCTCGCCGCTGTTCATGTTGCTGATCGCCAGCCTGAAGGACGACCGCTTCCGCATCCTCGCCGACATGGGCAGTTTCCGCGCCTTCTGGGTCAGCGACCCGACGCTGTCGAACTACAAGGAGATCGCCCATTTCTCCGGCGAGCTGGCCTATGGCCGATATCTCTTCAATTCGCTGGTGATCCTCGTCGCCACGGTCGTCTCGGGTCTGGTCATCAATTCCATGGCGGGCTTCGTTCTGGCCTGGGGCTCGCTGCGCGGCAAGGCGGTCCTCTTGGCGCTGGTCGTCGCGCTCTATGTCATCCCGCAGGAAAGCATCATCATGCCGCTCGTCGTCATGATGTCGCGGGCGGGGCTGACGGATACCTTCGCGGTGCAGATCCTGCCCTGGGTGGCAAGCCCGCTCTATGTCTTCCTCTTCTACCAGTTCTTCGCGCAGCTGCCGAAGGAACTGTATGAAGCGGCGGAAATGGATGGCGCATCGGCCTTCCGCATCTACCGGTCGATCTACATGCCGCTCAGCCTGCCGGCGCTCGCCACCGTCTCGATCCTCATGGGCATCGAAAGCTGGAACCAGTATCTCTGGCCGACGCTGGTCACCCAGACCGATTATGCTCGGCCGATTGCCGTCGCCATCGCCACCTTCTTCGGACAGGACAGCATCTACTGGGACCGCGCCATGGCCGCCTCGGTGCTGATGATGATCCCGGTCCTCATTCTCTATCTGGCTTTCCAGCGCTGGTTCGTCAGTTCATTCGTCGGCTCCGCCGTGAAAGGTTGATTATGTCTCTGCAGGCCAAGTCCGAAACGTCAGCACCTGAAACCATCGAAGCGGCGCTCCCCGAAGGCACGGTGCTGCATCTCTGGCTGAAGGCACGCCATGCCGCCAGCGAGGCGAAGCTCTTCGTCGCCGTTGATGGCAACGACATCGGCGAGCCCTCGACCCGCCGCACGGGGGAATTTGAATTCTTCGCTGTGACGCTCGCGAAAGGCGGTTGGGCTACGCTGTCCTATGATGCGGCAACCACAGCGCTCTCCGTCGCTTATGTCTTCCGGCCGGAAACCGTGATGAAGGAGGGCATCAGCGTCCTCCACAGCGATGCCCGCACCGCCGCCCCCGACGTGCCCGACAGCTACCACTTCCGCCCGCCCTTTGGCTGGATGAACGATCCGAACGGTTTTGGACGGTTCGGCGGAAACGCTCACCTCTTCTACCAGCACTATCCTCATGAGCCGCGCTGGAACACCATGCACTGGGGCCATGCCGTCTCGAAGGATTTCGTCCGCTGGACGCATCTGCCCATCTTCCTCTTCCCGGCGGCGCATCTATCGGAAAAGGACGATGGCCGTGGCGGCGCCTTCTCCGGCTCAGCGATCCCCGGCACCGGCCCGGAAGGCGAGGAAATCCGCGTCTTCTACACCGAGCATGTGCGTGACCGGCAACCGGAAGAGCAAATCCAGCTTTCCGCCGTCAGCCGCGACGGCATCGTCGCCGGCCTGCCGGAAACCATATTGCCGCTGCGCCCGGAAGGCTTGAACCTCACCACCGATTTCCGCGACCCCTATGTCTTCAAAGGCCCGGACGGCCGCTTGAAGATGCTGCTCGGCAGCCGCGACAGGCAGGGCGGCGTAGTACTGCTCTATGAAACCGCAGACGCGCAAGGTGCCGATGGCTGGACCTTCCTCGGCATCATCCATCGCGAGGACGGTTTCGGCATGACGGCGGCGGAATGCCCCTGCATGGTGCCGCTTTCCGGCAAAAACGGACAGACCCGCTGGGCGCTGATCTTCGGTCTGCTCACCAGCCGCGACCCGGCCACCGGCCGCCGCAACCTCACTTCCGTCACCGTCGGCGGTTTCGATGGCCGCACCTTCACCGCGGAGTTCGAACAGGAGTTGGATTTCGGTTCGGATGCCTATGCCTTCCAGGCCTTCGTTGATGGCGACGAGCCGGTCGGCATCGCCTGGCTCGCCAACTGGACGGATTTTTCCAAGAAGGACGATTTCCCGACGGCCATGACCCTGCCGCGCCGCGTGCTTCTCGATGGCGACACCGTGCTGACCCCGCCGGTCGCAGCCGTCGAAAGCCTGCGCCATCAGTTGCTGGACGACACCGCGCTTGCCGCCGGCAAGACCGTGCCGCTCGGCACCGGCGCCGTCGAGATCACACTTGATCTCACCGAGCCGGGCGCCGCCTTCGATCTCACCTTCGATCATCCGGATGTCGATCTCGGTGTGAAACTCGATGCCGATGGTCTGGCGATTGTCTTCGACGCCCGCACCGATAAGACGCCGCCGCGTTACATCGCCACCGGCGCGAAACCGTCGAGCCTGCGCATCTTCCTCGATGCCGGTTCCATCGAGGTCTTCGCTGACAACGGCCGCTGGACGGGGTCCAAACGCATTCCGGGCTTTGCCGCCGCACGTTCGGCAACGCTCACCGGCGTCGTCGCCGAGGCCGGCGTCTGGCAATTGAAACTGTAAGGGAGGACAGACAATGGCATCGGTAGCAATCGACCGGGTTCTGAAACAATACGGCGCAGCCTCGGTAATCCACGGGGTTTCCGCGGATATCGAGGACGGTGAGTTCGTCACGCTCGTCGGACCGTCGGGCTGCGGCAAGTCCACGCTTCTGCGCATGCTGGCGGGGCTGGAGGATATCAGCGGCGGTGAAATCCGTATCGACGGCCGCGTCGTCAACGACGTCGCGCCGAAGGAGCGCGATATCGCCATGGTGTTCCAGTCCTACGCGCTCTATCCGCACATGACGGTGCGCGAAAATATGGGCTTTGCCCTCAAGCTGCAGGGGCGCGACAAGGCGACAATTAACAAGCTGGTGAGCGAAGCCGCCGGCATTCTCGCACTTGAACCCCTGCTGGAGCGCCTGCCGAAACAGCTTTCCGGCGGCCAGCGCCAGCGCGTCGCCATGGGCCGCGCCATCGTACGCCATCCGAAAGTGTTCCTGTTTGACGAGCCGCTGTCCAACCTCGACGCCAAACTGCGGGTGACCATGCGCAGCGAGATCAAGGAGCTGCATCAGCGCCTTGGCACGACCATCGTTTACGTCACCCACGACCAGATCGAGGCGATCACCATGGCCGACAAGATCGTCGTCATGCGTGCCGGCCGCATCGAGCAGATCGGCAAACCGCTCGATCTCTACGACCGTCCGGATAACACCTTCGTCGCCGCCTTCATCGGCTCGCCGTCGATGAACCTCTTCGAGGGTGGCGTCAGCGACGGCGGCTTCCGTATCGAAGGCGGCGTTTCCCTGCCACTTCCGCCGCAATTGAGCCAAAGCGCGGCGCGCACCTACGGCATCCGCCCGGAAGACCTCGACATTGCTGAGACAGGCATTCCGGCCACCGTGCTGACTGTCGAGCCGACTGGTGCGGAGACCCATCTTTCGGTGCGTGTCGGCACGCAGACGGCAACCATCGTGCTGCACCGGCGGGTCGATTTAAAGCCCGACCAGCAAATTCACCTCGCGCCCAAATCCGAGAAAATCCACCTCTTCTCCGCCGAAGGCAATCGGATAGACTGATCCTCCGGCGCCTCCCGCTGAGCCGCGTCCGTCATTTGACGGGCGCGGTTCGGTTCCGGTACCATCCAGCCTTGCGTCTTGGTTTTGGGGTGGTCGGCCCTTCAGTTGATCGAATGGACCAATTGCGCGGCGATCTGCTGCCACAGTTCGAATCTCTTCAAGAGCGAAGATGTCAAGGTAGAGCGCTCGCGGGTCTCGCGCGCCATTGCGCAACGGCGCGAACTGGTAGGTTCACGGTGCAGGATAGGCCATCGCTGGCGACCGATAATGTTACCCGCCGCCACCGCTTGACATTTACCGGCACGGAAACCATCTGACGCCCGGTTTCTGCGAAATGGGGATTATCGATGACCACGGTACAAGAACGGCAGCCTGAACAACATGCATTCGAAGCTGATGTCAGCCGGCTGCTGCACATGATGGTGCACTCGGTTTATTCGGACAAGGACGTCTTCCTCCGAGAGCTGATTTCCAACGCGGCGGACGCCTGCGAAAAGCTGCGTTACGAGTCGATTTCCCGGCCGCAGCTCTCGACAGATGGAGCTCAGCCGGAAATTCGGGTCACGCTCAATGATGAGGCTTCGACCCTTGTCGTCGAGGATAATGGCATCGGAATGAGCCGCGACGAGATGATCGACGCGCTCGGCACGATCGCGCGGTCTGGAACTCGCGCTTTCATGGAGCGGCTGGAGGCGGCCAAAGCGGGGGAGAAAGCCGAATTGATCGGCCAGTTCGGCGTTGGTTTCTATTCTTCGTTCATGGTTGCCGACAAGGTCGATGTAATCTCCCGGCGCGCCGGGGAGGAGCAAGCCTGGAAATGGTCGTCCGATGGCAAGGGCAGCTATGAGATCGTGGCTGTTGACCTCAGCGAAGCGCCCGTCACGGGAACGCGTGTCGTGCTGCATCTGATGGACGACGCAAAAAAATATACCAGCAAATGGACGGTCGAAAAGATCATCCGCGACCAGTCCGGCCATGTGCCGGTTCCCATCCGCCTCGCGGAGAAGGAAGGTGCCGAGGCTTCTCAAGTCACCGATGGTGCGGCGCTGTGGACCAAGCCCAAGAGCGAGATATCAAAGCAGGATTACGACGATTTTTATCGCGGTGTATCCGGCCAGTACGACGAGCCGCTGACCAATATCCATTTCCGCGCCGAGGGCCGCCATGAATATACGGCGCTTGCCTTTATACCCGGCTCGCAGCCGTTCGATCTTTTCGATGCAGATCGTCACGGTCGCATGAAACTCTACGTGAAGCGCGTCTTCATCACCGATGAAGCAGAGTTGCTGCCACGCTATCTGCGTTTCGTGCGAGGTATCGTCGATACGTCGGATCTGCCGCTGAACATCTCGCGCGAGATGATCCAGGATAGCCCGATCCTTGCCGCCATCCGCAAAGGTGTCACCAGTCGCGTGCTGACGGCGCTGGAAAAGATGGGCGAGGGTGATGCCGAGACGTTCGGTAAATTCTGGGATCTATTTGGGGCAATCGTCAAGGAGGGGATCTACGACGATTTTGAACGCCGCTCCCAGCTGCTCAAGCTGTCTCGTTTCCGCAGCACCGCGTCGAACGAGGCAACGCGCAGTCTGGCCGACTACCTGCGTGACATGAAAGAGGGGCAATCGGCGATCTACTACATCACGGGCCTTTCCCTTGATCAACTGAATGCATCGCCACAGCTCGAAGGCTTCCGCGCCAAGGGGATCGAAGTCCTCCTGCTCACAGATTCCGTCGATAGCTTCTGGACGACAAATGCCCGGGACTTTGAAGGCAAGCCGTTCAAATCGATCACGCAGGGCCTGTCCGATCTGGACGACATAGCTGGCAACGATGAGGGCGGCGGCGACAAGCATGAAGCCTCTCCGGAAGTTGCCGCGTTTATCGACTTTGCTCGAGGGTTCCTTGGGCAGGAAGTCGCCGATGTCCGCGTCTCTGGCCGATTGACCGAGAGTGCGGTTTGCCTTGTCGCCTCTGAACATGGCCCGGATCGACAACTCGAGAAAATACTCCAGGGGGCAGGCAGGCTACAGACCGCATCGAAACCGGTCCTCGAGGTCAATGCGCAGAGTAGTCTGGTGAAGGCCATCGCCGCGATGAAAGACCAGGCCTTTCGGGAAGATGCTGCCTGGCTTCTCCTCGATGAAGCGCGAATCTTGGACGGCGACAGGCCAACAAACCCGCGCGCGTTTGCTGAGAGACAAGCCAGGCTTTTCGCATTGGCGATGGCGCAGAACACATAGTCGCCTGATATTATCGGGCCTCGGGCGATCGCCTGAGGCCTCGTCATATGCTGGTCAGGTTAGAGATAAGATAGTAGCCTAAAACAAAGAACTGGCTAGCCGCGAGCGTCGTCACTGAGGGTCCGCGGTTCGAATCCGGCCAAGGCCAAACCCTCACGGCATCTGAGCCCCACTCACAGCAACGTACACCGCATAAACAGACCGTGTTGCCGCAATAAACAGCCGGTTGCGTCTCGGCCCGCCGAAGGTGAGGTTGGCGACGGTTTGGGGGATGCGGATCTTGCCGATCAGTTTGCCTGCGGGGTCGAAGCAATGGACGCCATCGGCGGCACTCGACCAGAGGTTCCCGTTCATATCGGTGCGGATGCCGTCCGGGATGCCGGTGTCGATCTGGCAGAAGACGCGGCCGTTGGCGAGGCTTGCGCCGTCGACCACGTCGAAGGCGCGGATGTGGCGCGGCAGGTTTTCGTCGTGGCTGGCTGCCGAATCCGCGACGTAGAGAATGGTCTCGTCGGGCGAGAAGGCAAGGCCGTTCGGCTGGGTAAAATCGGTGACGACGGCGGAAAGCGCGCCGGTCGCCGGGTCGAGCCGGTAGACGTTGCGGGTCGGCTGCTCCGGCACGGCGCGATAGCCTTCATAGTCCGACATGATGCCGTAGGTGGGATCGGTGAACCAGATCGAGCCGTCCGATTTCACCACCACGTCGTTCGGCGAATTGAGCCTGGCGCCCTCGAAACGATCGGCGAGCACGGTGATCGAGCCGTCGACCTCGGTGCGGGTGACGCGGCGCGTCCCATGTTCACAGGAAATCAGCCGTCCCTGCCGGTCGCGTGTATGGCCGTTGGTGAAGTTGGAGGGTTGGCGATAGACGGAGATGCCGCTCTCCGGCGTCCATCGCAGCATGCGCTGGTTGGGAATATCGCTCCATAAGAGCTGGTTCGCGTCGTTGAACCAGACAGGCCCCTCCGCCCAGCGGCAGCCGGAATAGAGTTCGTCGAGGCCGGCGCTCGTGACGATCAACTGCCGGAAGCGCGGGTCGTGAATTTCGTAGATGCTGGCCTCGGCCATGGCGGTCTTCCCAATTATCGCATGCCGGCCCGGCGGCCGCCGGCGAGCATGATGACGCTGATGATGATGAGGCCGGTCATGATCAGGCGGATGCCTGCGCCGAGCCCGTAGGTGTTGAGCATGGAGACGACCAGGAACATGAAGAGCGATGCGCCCCAGATCCCCGGCACGTTGGAATCGCCGCCGGCGACCGCCGTGCCGCCGATCACGACGACGGCGATCGACATCAAGAGATATTCCGAGCCCATGTTGAGCGCCGCGCCGCCGGAAAAGCACGCCAGCAGATAGCCCGCGACCGAGGCAAGAACGGCGCAGAAGAGGTAGGTGACGAAACGCGTGCCGTCGACCGGAATGCCGGCCATGCGGGCTGCCGGCATGCTCTGGCCGATCGCCGAGATCCAGCGCCCATAGATGGTCTTCTCGAGCAGGAACCAGGCCAGCAGCGAGATGAGGAGTGCGACGATCGCCACATTCGGCACGCCGAGCGTGTGCGACGTGGTGAATTCCGCCAGCATGCTCGGCGGCTTGATGCGCAGTCCCCGGTTCGTCCAGATCGCGGCGGACTGCACGATGAAGCTCATGGACAGCGTGGCGATGATCGGCGGAATGCGCAGCGCCTTGATGAGCGCATAGTTGCCGAGGCCGACCACGAGGCCGATGACGATGGCGACGAGAAGACCGGGCAGGATCATGCCGTTTTCGACATTCATCAGCTTCAGCGCCACCGTGCCGGCAAGCGTCATGGTGGCGGGAACCGAGAGGTCGATATTGCCGGGGCCGAGCGTGATGACGAACATCTGGCCGATGCCGACGATGACCGAGAAGGCCGCGAAGGTGAGGGCTGCCTGCGACAGGCCGAGCGTGCTGGCGCCGAGCGTCACCATGATCGTCAGGAACCAGACGATGAAGGCGGCAAGCCACGACCAGATCCACGGTTTGCGAAAGAGGCGAAGGAGAGGGGTCATCGGCGCTTCTCCCGCTTTTCCAGGCGGTTCAACATCAGACGAAGTCCAAGCACGATGATCAGGATTGCGCCCTGCGCCCCGATCTGCCAGTCCGGCGAGATCCGCAGGAAGGACAGGAACGAGCCGGCGAGCGTCAGCGTCAGCGCGCCGATGACGGCGCCGATCGGGGAGACGCGGCCGCCGATGAACTCGCCGCCGCCGAGGATCACGCCGGCGATCGACAGCAGCGTGTAGCGCAGCGCGATATTGGCATCGGCCGAGGTGGTCAGGCCGACGAGGGCTATGCCGGCGAGCACAGCGAAGAGTCCGGCAAGGCCATAGGCGGCGGCGCGCGCCGCGACGATCGACCAGCCGGCGCGCTCGACCGAGCGCTGGTTGCCGCCGATGCCGCGCATCAGCACGCCGAGCGAGGAGCGCATGACGAGGAGATGGGCAACCACGGCGATGACGATGCTGGCGACGATCGCCATCGGCGCCAGCGGCGGCTTGACGGTCATCAGCCAGCGTACCCAATCGGGCGCCTGCCCGCCCGGCGCCGGCAGCAGTAATACGGCAAGGCCGCCCCAGACGAAGCTCATGCCGAGGGTCACGACGATGGAGGGCAGGTCGCGCAGATAGATGACGACGCCAAGGGCCGCATAGGTTGCGATCGCCCCGGCAAGGATCAGCACGCCGGTCACGGGAGCATCCCGCAAAAAGGTTGCGGTGACGCAGGCGACGAAGCTGACGAATGTGCCCATCGAGAGATCGAGATCGTTCACCGCCATCACGATCATCTGGGCGATCGTCGCCAGCGCGATCGGCACAGCCAGGTTGAACAGCAGGTTGAGTCCGACATAGCTCATGGCGCGCGGCTGCAGCCAGAAGACGGCGGCAAGCAGCAGCGTCAGCGACAAGGCGGGAATGGCAAGACGCATCGCGTCGGACGACAGCCGGACCGTCATGCGGCGACCCCTTCGAAGGAGGCGGCGATGATATTCTTCTCGTTGACGGCGTCGCCGGCAAGTTCGGCCGTGATGCGGCCTTCGCGGAAGACATAGACACGGTCGCAGAGGCGGACCTCGTCCATTTCGGTCGAGTACCAGATGAAGGTCCGGCCATGCGCCGCTTCCTCGCGGATGATCGCGTAGACCTCCTGCTTGGTGCCGACGTCGACGCCGCGCATCGGATCGTCCATCAAGACGACAGGCGCGCGTGTCGCCAACGCCCGGGCAAAGAGCACCTTCTGCTGGTTGCCGCCGGAAAGCGACAGGATGCGATTGTCCATATCGGGCGTGCGGATCTCGATCCGCCGCTTCCAGTCAGCGCCCTTCGTCTCCTCTTCGCCCGCGCGGATGAGGCCGCGCCGGGAGAGGTCACCGAGCGAGGCGATGGAGAAATTGCGCAGGATGCTCCACAGCTCGAAGACGCCGTTGAGGCGTCGATCGCCGGCGACGAAGGTGACGAGCGGATCGCGCTCCGGCAGCCAATTGCCGGATTGGGCGGCATGCAGGGCGAGCAGCAGCTCGGTCTGCCCGTGGCCGGCCAGACCCGCCAGTCCGATGATCTCACCCTTGCGCGCCGCAAAGGGCAGGCCTTTCGCCTGATGGGACAGAATGAGCGGGGCGGTGGAGTGTTCGCGCGCCGAGCGCTGCTTGGTCTCCTCCTTCGCAACGGTGCCCATCGCTTCCACCAGGCCGTGATGGTCGAAGCCCTGCGCCGGGCGCTCGGCGACGACACGGCCGTCCTTCATGACGACGATGCGATCGGAGGTTTCGAGGATCTCGTGCAGGATATGCGAGATGAAGATGACGGACCCGCCCGTGGCGATGAAGCGGCGGACATGATCGAGCATCTGCCGGGCAAGGCTTGCATCGAGCGACGAAGTGGGTTCGTCGAGGATCACCAGACGCGGCGCAATGCCGGCGTCGGAAAAGGCCATTGATATCTCGACCATCTGCCGCTCGGCGATCGAAAGATCGCCCACAGTCCGGCTGCTGTCGATGCCGTGGCGGGGAAAGACGGCATCGAGGCTTTTCTCGATGATCTCTGCGGCGCGCCTGCGCCAGCCGAAGCCGCCGAGATGGCGATGCATGATACGCGTGTTCTCGACGATCGAAAGGTTTGGGCAGAGCGATAGCTCCTGGAAGACGCAGCGTACGCCGCGGGCACGCGCCGCGTTGATACCGTAGCGCTCCAGCCGCTCGCCGTCGCTCGCCACGCTTCCTTCTTGCGGCGTGAGGCCGCCGTTGATCACGCTGACGATGGTGGACTTGCCGGCGCCATTGTGTCCCACCAGCCCGACGCATTCGCCCGGCATGACGCGGAGGGTCACGCCGTCGAGTGCCCTGACCGCGCCGAAGCTCACCTTGGCGCCCTCGACGGCGATCACCGCCTTCAAAACCTCATCCATGCTGCCCGCCATGCCTGCTTCGCAAAGAATGCCGCGCGGCCAATTGCGGCCGCGCGGCAGTCGTCGGGAGATTTACTTTGCCGACTCGATGACCTTGATTGCGTCCGCCTGCGTGTATTCCACATTGGCGACGCCGCCGGCCTGGGTATTGGCGAGGTTGGTTTCGAGATTGTCCTGGTCGATGCGCAGGAAGGGCACGACGAGGTCCTTCTTCACCTCTTTGCCGTCGAGGATCTGCTGCGCCACCCAGAATGCGAGCGTCGAGACGCCGGGTGCGATCGACACGGACATGGTCTCGTAGCCCTTCGCGTCCTTCTGCTCCTTCCACCATTTCAGCTCGTCTTCGCGGTTGCCCATGATGATGATCGGCATCTTCCGATCGGTCGCGGCAATCGCCTGTGCGGCACCATAACCGTCGCCGCCCTGCGTCACCACGCCGGCGATGTCGGGCAGGCTCGGCAGAATGCCGGCAACAGCCTTCTGCGCCACGTCCTGCGCCCAGTCGCCGTGAACGGAGCCAACAATCTTGAACTGCGGGAACTGCTTGACGCCCTCGTGAATGCCGGCCGAGATCTCGTCGTCGACGAAGACACCGGCAAGGCCGCGGATCTCGAGCAGGTTGCCGCCGTCCGGAATCTTCTTCGACAGGTACTCGACTTCGCTGCGGCCCATTTCCTTGAAGTTGACGGCGATGCGCCAGGCGCAGGGTTCGGTCACGATGCCGTCGAAGGAAACGACGGTGATGCCGGCGTCGCAGGCTTCCTTGACCGCACCGTTCAGCGCCGTCGGCGAGGCGGCGTTCAGCACGATGGCGTCATAGCCCTGCAGGATCATGTTCTGGATCTGCGCGGCCTGCTCCGTCGCCTGGTTCTCGGCAGTGGTGAAGGGGTCGGCTGCGGCAACGGTACCGGCCTTCACGGCCTCGCCCGTCACCTTGCCCCAACTCGTCAGCATGGCCTGGCGCCACGAGTTGCCGGCATAGTTGTTGGAAAGGGCGATTTTCTTGGCCGACGTGTCGGCAAAGGCGGAAACGGGCATCGCGGCGCAAGCAATAGCGGCCGATGCCAGAAACATCTTGCGGATTGTCATGTCTTCCTCCCTGATGATCGCGCCGGCGGCGGATCGCTTCACTCCTGCCGGCCCAATCGGGCCCGAGTGAAAATTGTTCTTGCACTGAGCTTCCTCCTCTCAGTAAGGGCAGGATGCGGGAGATCGATCGGCCTGTACAGTGTCAAGGCGGCAAGTCGTTTGCGGGTTTTGCGCAACAAGCTGCGGGTTTACGCAAGACGGCGGCCCTTCCGCGGGCGCTTACTGGGAAGGGATCGCGGCGGGTTGAGGAGCCTGCTGGCATCTCGGGGAGGAACTGACGATGCTGCATCTTTCACCCGCAGCCATGTTCGACCACTATCTCGGCATTTCCCGGCTGCTCGCGGGCCAGCTCGATTTCCGCTCGGCCATCCGTTCCGTCGCAGCCGAGGTCGCCCATATCATCCCGCACGACCATCTCGATGTCTGCGTGCTGCTGGAGGGCGGCAATTACCACACGGCCTACGAGACGGGGATCGAGACCGCCTGGGGCGATCTGGCCGGCGCGCCCGTCGTCAACAGCCCCATCCGCTCGCTGCTCCGGGGCGAGGTGGACTTTCTGCTGGCGGACGACGCCATGACGGATCCGCGTTTCCACTTCGAGGGTGCGTTCAAGCGGCCGATCGTCGAACAATCGCTGAGGAGCCGCCTGCATGTGCCGATGAAGGTGCAGGGCACGATCATCGCGGCACTGTCCTGTTCGTCGCACCGGGCGGGCGTCTATACGATGGAGGATATTGAACGCGCCCGCATCATCGCCGACCTGCTGACGCCCTATTTCTTCGCGCTGCAGGCGGCCGAGCAGGCGCAACGCTCGGCCATCGTCGAGGCCGAAGCCCGCGCCCGCGAGGAGGGATTGCGGCAAGGTGCGCTGAAGCTTACCGAAGCCCTGGAGCAGGAACGCCAGCGCATCGGCATGGACCTGCACGACCAGACGCTTGCCGACCTGACGCGGCTTGCCCGGCGGATCGATCGGCTGTCGCGCAACGGCGAAGTGGCGTCCGAGGCACTGGAGCCCGTTTCCCGTTCACTCCAGCATTGCATGCAGGATCTGCGGCAGATCATCGAGCAGGCGAAACCCTCCGTGCTCCAGCTCTTCGGCCTCGCCCAGGCGATCGAGCATCATCTCGACCGGTCGACCCGCGACACCGGATCGGCCATCGAATGGGGCCTCGTCGACGAGACCCACGGCGCGTTGGAACGACTGGAGCCGACCGTCAGCGTCGCGCTGTTTCGCATCGCCCAGGAAGCGATCAACAATGCGGTGCGCCATGCCGCTCCGCTCACCGTCACGGTGCGGCTCGAGGCCGACGACGAACGGCTGTCGATCGAAATCTTTGACGACGGAACCGGGCTCGCCAAGGCGCGGGGACGGATCGGCGGCGGCATCGACAATATGAAGACCCGGGCGCGGCTGATTTCGGCGCGCTTCACCACCGGGCCTGGCCACAACAATCGCGGCACCGTGGTGCGTGTCGTGCTGCCGCTTGGCCCACACGACCCGGCGAACGGGCCAAACTGAGGAGAAGGGCACGATGAAAGTTCTGATCGTCGAGGACGACCCGCTGCACCGGTCCTATCTGCACGAGGCCGTCAACGCGGCCCTGCCGGAATGCGACACGGTGATCGAGGCGGAGAACGGAACCGTCGGCGAGAAGCTCGCCCGCGACCACAAGTCGGCACATATCGTCATGGACCTGCAGATGGCGAACCGCAACGGCATCGAGGCGGCGCGCACCATCTGGAAGGAGCGGCCGGAGACCCGCATCCTGTTCTGGTCGAATTATTCGGACGAAGCCTATGTGCGCGGCGTCTCGCGCATCGTGCCGGATGGCGCCGCCTATGGCTATGTGCTGAAATCCGCCTCCGACGAGCGGCTGAAGCTTGCGCTGCGTTCGATCTTCATCGAGAGCCAGTGCGTCATCGACCGCGAGGTGCGGGGCCTGCAGCAGAAGAGCCTCGGCCAGACGAACGGCTTCACCGATTCCGAATATGAGATCCTCGTCGATATCGCGCTCGGCCTCACCGACCGGGCCATCGCCAAACGCCGGGGTCTGTCGCTGCGCAGCGTGCAGAACCGCCTGCAACAGCTCTACGACAAGCTCGACGTCTACCAGAGCGCCGGCGACGACCACGAGGACGGCCGCTTCAATCTGCGCGCCCGCGCCGTCACCGTCGCCTTCCTGCGCAAACTGCTGAATTACAGCGCACTGGAGCGGGCGGAGGCAGAGCTGCAGGAGTGGCTTGACGGAAAGTAGTGTCCCCGCGGCGTCTGCCTTTCACGGCGCATGCGCCAGCGCGATCGCGTCGGCAGCTTCCTCGCAACGATCCACAAGCGTGCTGGTCGCCACGCGAATATGATTGCTGGGCAGGACGGAGAATTTGCTGCCCGGATTGACGGCGATATTGCGTGCGGCGAGCGTCACCATCGCGAATGGTTCGGAGACGACGGGCACCCACAGGCACAGGCCCTGGCCTGGCGGTATCGCCATTCCCCGTTCGCAGAGTGCGTCGGCAAGAGCGTCGCGCCTCTGCTGATAGATCGCGCGCGCCTCGCCGATGAGCCGCCAGGTTGCGGGATCGCGCAACAGCCAGGCGGCGGCACTCTGCAGGATGCGGCTGGTCCAGCCGGCGCTGAAGGAACGGTAGGACTGGATCTGGTCGACGATCGGCGCGGAGCTCGACAGGACGGCGAGACGCAGATCCGGACCGAGGCTTTTCGAGAGTGAGACGATATGGATCGTCCGCTCCGCAAATCGGCCACCCAGCGAATGCGGAGGCGCTGCCGACACGTCGCCGACGCCATCGTCCTCGATGACAAGCGTATCGCTGCCTTCCAGCACATCTCCGAGTTGATCGAGGCGGGATGCACTGACCGTCGTGCCGGTCACGGAATGCAGCCGCGGCTGGAACAGGAAGGCCGCCGGCCGTTGCTGCAACGCCTCGCGCAGCGAATCCGGCAAGGGGCCGTCGCCGTCGCAGGCGACGGGGATGATTTTTACCCCGAGATCTTCCAGGATATCGAGCAGCCGCATCGCGGTCGGATGTTCGATCGCGACCGACGAACCCGGAGAGACCAGCGCATGCAACACCGTATAGACGGCGTTGTAGCCGCCATTGGTGGCCAGAAAGGCTTCCGCCTCATAGGGCCATCGCACAGAAACGGCGTCCTTCAGCTCCGGCACGATACGACTGCGCTCATAGCTGTTGAGGTCGGCGGCTGACGCGCCATAGGCCATTGCTTCGGAAAGGCGGGGAAGAAGTGCAGCATCCGGCCCGGCCAAGGTGAGGTCGAGCACACCAGCGGCATAATTTCCCGAACTCGCAAGACGCTCCGGCCTGGCGACAAAGCGGTCGCCGCTGACCCAGGTGCCGTTGCGCCCCCGGCCGCTGATGATCTTCTGCCGCCGCAATTCGCTCCAGGCCTGGGAGATCGTCGCTGGGCTGACACGCAATTCGTAGGCGATATCGCGAATCGCCGGCATGCGCGTGCCGACCGGCAGGGCACCGGCGCGGATCAGTGCACTCGTTTCGAGGGCAATCCCCCGCATGCTGCGATCGGCTATTTTTTCGGCAAACCAGGAGGCTTCGATCGTATCGCCCATTTTTCTCTCACTTTAAATGTTCAATAACGTAATAACATTTGTACTCATCATTTTGAACATTTAATTTCCCGCTCGTCGAGCCATTTCAGTGAGTTTTTGCATGCCTGTGACGCTTCGCATCGCCCTAAGAGACTGGGATTACATGACGCCGCTTGTTCTCGGCGATGTCAGTTCGTCCCGTCTCGACATCAAAGTGGATCGCGTCGGCACGCTGGTCTCCAGCCTTGGCGATGACCAGGCTCATGACGCCGCGGAAATGTCCTTCAGCCGCTATTCGCAGATGCGTCATGACGGCGATGATCGGATATTCGGCATGCCGAACTTCATCATGCGCGGCTTCCGCCATCGCTGCATCATCACCGCCAAGGGCAGCCCGATCCGCACGCTGTCCGATTTGGCCGGCAAGAAGATCGGGGTGACTGGCTGGCGCGATTCCGGAAATACATGGACCCGGGCCGCGCTGCGCCGCGAAGGCGTCGGAGTCGAGGATGCCATGTGGTATGCCGGACGCCTGACGGAGGCCCATCCGATCGCCGACCGGCTCGATGGTTTTGGACGGCCCGGCCGCATCGAGGCGGTCCCCGGCGAGCGCCCGATGGTCGATCTCTTGCTGGATGGCGGGCTGGATGCCGTCTTCACGCCTTTCATGCCGAAGGGTTTTTTCGAGCAGGAATCGCCCCTGCGCCAGGTGCTGGATGATTTCCGCGCCGCTGAAGTCGCCTACTTCCACGAGGTCGGTTACGTCCCGGGCATGCATCTGATCGGCTTCAAGGCTGATATCGTCAGGGAGCATCCCTGGATCATGGATGAACTCAGCGGGCTGATCGACGAGTCCCAGCGTCTCTGGCTGGAGAAGCGTGAGAAATATGCCGACACCACGCCCTGGATGATCGACGAATTGCGCCGCTGCGCGGCCGACCTGCCGCCGAACTGGAACGTCAGCGGGTTTGCCGAGAACGAGGCGATGATCGCCGACTTTGCCGAGGAACTTTACGAACAGAAGATCATGCCGCGCCGTTTGACGCCCGCCGAGCTGTTTCCGTGGCACGCCAAGGCCCGGTGAACGAGGCCAGCGAAACTCCCTCACAGGCCTCGACGTTGAATTAACATTTTCGCAAAACCAAAAAAGGGGAATGACATGCATTCGAAACTGATCGCTTCCGCCGCCCTGATGGGCTTGATGATGACGACGTCGGTCTTCGCCGAGGAGTCCGCCGTCGCCAAGCAGACCGTCAACGACGCGCTTCGCGCTCGCCTGCCGGAGAAGATCCGCACGGACGGCAAGATGATCTCCGTCAACAACGGTTCTTTTCCTCCCTATGAGATCGTCACCGGCACGGAACTGACCGGCGCCAGCGCCGATCTGACCGATGCGATCGGCCAGATGCTCGGCGTCACGATCGAGCACGAAACTGTCAGCGGACTGACCGCATTGCTCGCCGGCATCAATTCCGGCCGATACCAGTTCGCCTTCGGTCCGATCGGTGACTTCAAGACCCGTGAAGAGGCCAATGACTTCGTCGACTGGGTTCAGGAATACGTGGTCTTCTCCGTCCAGAAAGGCAATCCGAAGGCCATCGCTTCGCTCGACAGCGCCTGCGGCAATCGCATCGCCGTCATGGCCGGCGGCTCCGCCGAAAAGGTGATCCAGGCTCAGGTCGAAAAGTGCAAGACGGCGGGCAAGCCAGCGCCCGAAGTGCAGTCCTATACCGACCAGCCGAGCTCGATCCTGGCGGTCCGCTCCAAACGCGCCGATGCCTTCTTCTCGTCGCAGGCACCGTTGACCTATTTCGTGTCTCAGGCAAACGGCCAGCTGGAACTGAGCGGCGTCGGCCAGAAGAACGGCTTCGACGACCTCTATCAGGGCGCCGTCGTGCCGAAAGGCTCGCCGCTCGGCCCCGTTTTGCTCGACTCGATCAAGGCGTTGATGGATAACGGCACCTATGCCGCCATCATGAAGAAGTGGGGTCTTGAGAACAACATGATCAAGCAGCCCGGCCTCAATCTTGGTGGAGCCCTGCCGAAATGAGCAATCACGGCGTGACTGCCGCATCGCCTTCGGGCGGTGCGGACTTCCGGGATGTTGCCCACGCCCACAAGCCCTTTCGAACGGGTCGGCTCGTCCTATGGATGGCCGTGCTCCTCATTGCCGCGAACTTCCTGTGGATCGTCGCCCATAACGAGAATTTCGGCTGGCCCGTCGTCGCGGCCTATTTCTTCGATCCGACTGTCATCAGCGGCCTCTATGTCAGCCTGGGTCTGACTGTGATCGCCATGGCCATCGGCATCGTTCTCGGCCTCGGGCTGGCAATCGCCCGGCTGTCGAACGACCGGCTCGCAAGGTCGCTGGCATCGCTGTTCATCTGGTTCTTTCGCGGCACGCCGCTCTTGGTGCAACTGATCTTCTGGTACAATCTCTCGACCCTTTTTCCTGAACTTTCGATCGCCATTCCGTTCGGCCCGACGCTGGCGAGCTGGGAGACCAATTCGGTGATCACGCCGATGACGGCGGCGATCGTCGGTCTTGCCTTGAACGAAGCGGCCTATATGGCCGAGATCATTCGCGGCGGCCTGCTCTCGGTCGATCGCGGCCAGTTCGAGACGGCGGAAGCCTTCGGCATGACCAAGGGCAGGGCGCTGTGGCGGATCATCATTCCGCAGGCGATGCGCTCGATCGTGCCGCCGACGGGCAACCAGCTGATCAGCATGATCAAGGCGACCTCGCTCGTCAGCGTCATCGCCATGGCCGATCTGCTCTATTCCGTCCAGTCGATCTACAATCGCACCTTCGAGATCGTGCCGATGCTGCTTGTCGCGGTCCTCTGGTACCTGTTCATCACCTCGATCCTCAATCTCGGCCAGAGCTATATCGAGGCCTATTACGGCCGCAGCGAACGGCGCAACAATGCCGTCGCCGCCAAATCCGAGACCCTTGTCGAGGAGGCAAGCCATTGACCGCCGCCGCGATTGCAAAGCCGCTCGTCAGAGCCCGCAACGTCCACAAGTCCTTCGACCAGCTCGAAGTGCTGAAGGGGATCGACCTCGACGTCATGCCGGGTGAAGTCGTCGTCGTGCTCGGCCCGTCCGGCTCGGGAAAAACGACCTTCCTGCGCTGCATCAACCATCTCGAAGCGATCAATAAAGGGTTCATCGAAGTCGATGGCGAACAGATCGGCTATCGCCTGCGCAAGGACCGGCTGGAAAAGCTGTCCAGCAACAGGATCGCTCATCAGCGGCGCAAGATCGGCATGGTGTTCCAGCAGTTCAATCTCTATCCGCATATGACGGTGCTGCAGAACATCATCGAGGCCCCGGTCGGCGTGCACGGAGAAAGCCGCAAGGCCGCGACCGAGAACGCCATGCGGCTTTTGGAGCGGGTCGGCCTGTCGGAAAAGGCGGGGAGCTATCCCCGCCAGCTCTCCGGCGGTCAGCAGCAGCGCGTCGCCATCGCCCGCGCGCTTGCGATCAAGCCGAAGCTGATGCTGTTCGACGAACCCACCTCTGCGCTCGACCCGGAGCTCGTCGGCGAAGTCCTGTCCACCATGCGCGATCTCGCCAAACAGGGCCTGACCATGATCGTCGTTACCCACGAGATCGGTTTCGCCCGCGAGGCGGCCGATCGGGTGGTGTTCATGGACGGCGGCAATGTCGTCGAGATGGGCAAGCCAGAGGATGTCATCGGCAATCCGCAACATCCCCGGACCCAGGCCTTTCTCGCCCGTTTTCTCTGAGCGATGTCAGTCGGTTGCTTCGACCCTCGGGCCGGAGCAACGGTTCTTTCGATCAATACTGGATGTTTTCATGCCCACGCTCGACAATGCCTATGCCCGCCTTTCCGATTTCGAAGCCATGGAAGCGCAGTTGAAGGCGACCCGCCAGTACCTGCATGCCCATCCGGAACTCTCCTTCGAAGAGGCGGAAACGGCGCGTTATGTCGCAGAAAAGCTGGAAGGCTGGGGTTATGATGTGACCCGCAATGTCGGTGGCCATGGCGTCGTCGCGCGGCTCAGCGCCGGCCGGGGTAACAAGGGCATCGCCATTCGCGCCGATATGGATGCATTGCCGATCATCGAGGCAACCGGACTTCCCTATGCCAGCAGCACGCCCGGCAAGATGCATGCCTGCGGCCATGACGGCCACACCACTGTGCTGCTTGGGGCGGCCGAATATCTTGCCCGCACCCGTCGCTTCAACGGCACGGTGACGCTGATTTTCCAGCCGGCGGAAGAGGCGGGCAAGAATAGCGGCGCCCAGGCGATGATCGCCGACGGCCTGTTCGAGCGGTTTCCGTTCGACGCCATCTTCGGCCTGCACAATCATCCTGGTGCTCCCGAAGGCACCATCCTGCTGCGATCCGGCCCGATGATGGCGGCGTCCGATACCGTCGAGATTACCATCAAGGGCAAGGGCGGCCATGCCTCACGGCCGCACCTGACCATCGATCCGGTGGTCGTGGCGTGCAACCTCGTCGTCTCGCTGCAGACGATCATCTCGCGCAACCTGGATCCAACCCAGACGGCGGTCATCACCGTCGGCACCATCCATGCCGGCGATGCCGTCAACGTCATTCCGGAATATGCCAAGCTCGCCTTGAGCGTGCGCTCCTTCGAACCTGGCATTCGCGATCTCTTACAGGAGCGCATCACCAAGCTTGCCCACTCGGTGGCCGAGGGTCACGGTGCTTTGATCGAGATCGACTATGATCGCGGCAATCCTGTCGTCGTCAACTCGCCTGCCGAGACGGATTTTGCCCGCATCGTCGCGGCCGAACTGATCGGCGAAGACAAGGTCGCGACCTGCCCGCTCATTCCCGGCAGCGAGGATTTTTCACACTTTCTCGAGCATAAGCCGGGCAGCTTCCTGCGCCTCGGCAACGGCATGAATTCCGCCATCCTGCATAGTGCCAAATATGACTTCGCCGATGCCAGCCTGACGGTCGGTGCGGCAATGTGGGCAAGGCTCGCGGAGCGTTACCTCCGGGACGACACCTGAAATCCCGGCTGCCCAGCTTTTACGGCGTCCCATTTGGAGCTTGCACTTTTTTGTAGCGCGAAAGGATTTCCTAGTCCTTTTTCATGCGAGAACATCCCTTCAGGATCTCTCGTCGCAATCCAGGATGCGCAGCATGATTGCCAACTATCACGACGCCGGACTCGACTTGTCCTGCGATCTCGAATTTTACGCCCTGATGGCGGAAAGCTTCGAACGAAGCGTCGGACGCCGCCTGGCGCCGGAGGGCCAAGGGGCCGAATGGCTTTACCACACGTCGCCGGCCGTAGTCCTTGCTCACAACACCGAAGCCGATCCACGCTTCATCTACGCCAACCGTGCGGCCCAGGCCTGCTTTGAATATTCATGGGACGAGTTCATCACTTTGCCGTCGCGTCTTTCCGCAGAGGCGCCGGACCGTGCGGAGCGCGAGAGATTGCTGAATGCCGTGGCAGCCAACGGCTTTATCGCCGACTACCGCGGACTTCGCATCGCCAAGTCAGGGCGGCGTTTCTATATCGAGAAAGCCATCGTCTGGAATCTCGTCGACCGCAACGGACGCCGTCACGGTCAGGCGGCAACGTTCGATTCCTGGCAGGACGAGCAGGTGAGCTGAGCGCTGGTGGTGTTCGACCAGGTTCCTCAACGCCGGCATTCCGTCGCTGTTGGCAGCTGACAATAGCGGACAAGGGACGGTGGCGGCTGGGCAATGCGATGTCGTATATCGCTGAGAGTTAGACAAGCATTGGATAACAGTGCGTTTGTCCAGGATAAGCTTGCCTCGCCAGTTATCGGGAGGCATGGTCTGTCCCTGAACAACGGAATCACGACACTGCGGGCGAAGCCCTTGGCCATGCTGGGAAGCTCGCGGCACATCGTAGACATGGCTGGCTAATGTTTTCCTTTCTGCACAGTTCGGACCTTCATATTGGCAAGCGATTTGGCAATCTTCCGGAGGATTTGAGAGGGCGCCTGCGTGAGGCCCGGCATGGCGTGATCACCAGGCTTGCCAATGCGGCGCGAGAGCATGGGGCGGGCGTTGTCCTGCTGGCGGGCGATACATTCGATACCGAGACGCCGACACCCGCCGTGCTTCGGCAGGCGCTTGGCGAGATGGCCCGGAATACGCCGCTGCGCTGGGTCCTGCTTCCGGGCAATCACGATTCGCTGCTGGCGGACCAGCTCTGGAGCGCGGCGCGCGGCGTGTTGCCCGACAATGTCACTCTGGCGACGGAAGCAGCACCCCTTGCGCTTGGACCTGACGTCGTCCTGCTGCCGGCGCCTTGCACGACCAGGAGGCCGGGCCGCGACCTGACCGAATGGATGACCGGTGCCGACACGCCGGACGGCGCTATCCGCATCGGCCTCGCCCATGGCCCGATCCAGGAATTTTCGGAGGATGCCACGGCCACGAACGTGATTGCGCCGAACCGCGCGGCGTTGGCCGGCCTCGACTATATGGCGCTTGGCGATTGGCACGGATTGGTGGCGGTGGACGCCAGAACATATTACAGCGGCGCTCCCGAGCCGGACCGTTTCAAGCATGACCGGCCAGGGCAGGCGATGGTCGTTTCCATTGCCGGACAGGGGGCGATGCCGACAACGACGGCGGTGACGACCGCCAGCTTTTCCTGGCAGACATTGCAGCTTCCGCTGCTGGCATCGGAAGACGGTGTTGAAGCGCTGAAGGCCGCATTGCCGGAACCGTTCGCGCGGCGACAAACCCTGTTGCGCGTCGCGCTGTCCGGCCGTGCCCGGTTGAACGGGCGGACGGCAATGATCAGCCTGCTGGAGCAGGTCGCGCCGGAATTTGCACATCTGGAGATCGATACCGACCTCCTAGGGACCGATTGCGAGAGCGATGATCTCGAGACCATCGACCGAGCCGGTGCGCTGCGCGATGCTGCGGACTTGCTGCTTGCCGAAAGCCTCGACGAGGCCCGTTCCGGCGACGACAGGACCGTGGCGCGTCAAGCATTGATCCGGCTGTTTTCTTATTGCGAGGCGATCGATCGATGAAACTGACCGCCCTTCGCCTCCACAATGTCAAACGCTTTGCCGGCCGCGGCATATCAGTCGAAGGAATCACCGACGGCGTCAATGTGCTGAGCGCCGCCAACGAACATGGCAAATCAACCTGTTTCGAGGCGCTGCATGCCCTGTTTTTCCAGCCGCACAGCGGCACGCCAAAGAACGTGCAGATGCTGCGTCCCTATAGCGGCGGCAATCCGATCGTCGAGGCCGATATCACGATCGACGCCGGCCGCTACCGCCTGACCAAGCAATTCTATGGCGGACGGCGCGCCAGCGTCACCGATCTCGACAGCGGTCGGCTCGTCGCTCAGGCCGACGAAGCCGAGGCTTTCATCGGCGATCTCATTTCCGGTGGAACCTCCGGCCCGGCAGGCCTGCTCTGGGTGCGCCAGGGCGTCACCGGCATCGAAAATCGCAGCAAGAGTGAGGAAGAAAACGACAAGCGGGTGCGCGAAAGCCTGCTGTCGTCGGTGCAGGGCGAAGTGGAGGCGCTGACCGGCGGACGGCGCATGTCGGCGGTGCTTGAAGCCTGTGAGGAAGAACTCAATCGCCTGGTCACCGCGACGCTCCGGCCGAAGACCGGAGGCCGCTTTGCCGCCGCTCTCGAGGAGCGTGACCGGCTGCAGGAGGAGGAGGCGCGGCTGGCCAAGGAGGTGGAGATGCTGCACGGCGCGCTCGACCGCCGCCGCTCAGTGCAGGCGAGACTGAACGAGTTGGAAAATCCGGACGAGGAGGCCGGCCGGAAGGCGGCTATTTCCAATGCCGAGGCGGTGCTCGAAGCCGCCAAGCTGCACGAGAGGGAACTCAAGGCGCTCGATGCCGAGGCTGCCTTGGCCGCCAGCCGCCGCGAGGAGGCGCAGCAGGCATATGAGCGCTTCCAGGCCGCATTGAACCGCAGCGGCGAACTCGCGCGGCGTTTCGCCTTGGCGGCGAACGAGCTTTCCAATGCAGCCGAGCGACGCACGGCATCGCTTGTTGAAAGCGAGGCCGCAACGGCGGAGGTGCAGGCGGCCGAAGAAGACGAGCGGGTCAACCGCGAATTACTCGCGCGGCTGGAGGCGGCACTGCGTTCGCGCCACGCCGCCGAGCGTCTGGCCGAGGTTCGTCTGCGTCTCGAACAGGCGGAAGCGGCGCGGCAGCAGATCGAGGACGGGGAGGCGGCGCATGCATTGCTCGCCATTCCAGCCGATGGGATCGAACGGCTCGAAGCGCTGGATCTCAAGATCGTTGGACTGCGCGCAGCCGCCGAAGTCGACCTTCCCACGCTCCGGATCGACTACCTGAAAGACGCCTCCGGATCGGTGAGCATGGACCACCAGCCTTTGCCTGGGGGCGAGGATAGGAGCTTTGCCGGAATGGCGAGGCTCGACATAGCAGGCGTCGGCACCCTGACCATTCATTCCAGCCGGCAGGTTGAGCAGGACGGAGCGCTGGAGACCGCGCAATCCGCCCGCCAAACATTGCTTGCCAAGCTCGGTGTCGACAGTCTGCTCGCGGCGCGGCAGCGCGACATTGCCGCGCGGAGCAAACACGAGGAGCTGGTGCGGGCGCGCCAGCGGCTCGCCGATCTCGCCCCGAAGGGCATCGACGCCCTTCACCTCGACGCCGCCCGATTTGCCGAACTCAGCCAGGGTCCGATCGAACTCGACGCCGACCCGGAAGAGGTGCGCGCCCGTCTCGCGGATGCGACGCGGCGCATCGAACTGGCGCGGAACCGGGCGCGGGAGGCATCGGTGATGCGCACCGAGGCCGGCGAGGCGATATTGCGCGCGCAGACAGAGCACGCCAGGCTTGGTCAGGAACTCGAGGCCATCGAGGCGATCATCGGTCCCGAAGCCGGCCGAAATGCCGTGCAACAGGACCTTGCCGTAAAATTGTCCAGCGCCAAAGAGCGGTTCGATGCGGTCGAGCTCCGGGCCGGACCTTTGCGCCGGACAGCGCGGGACCTCGCAGGCGCAGAGGCCGCCCTTGCCCGGGCGCGCTCGGTTGCCGACGCCGCAGGACGCGAAATTGCCAGGCTTCGCGAGGAGCTTGCCGATCTCGGCGGTCAGATCCGCACCCGCTCGGACAGCGCGGTAGAAGAAAACTGGTTGGAAAGCCGGGATTTGCTTGCAGCGGCGCGCGAGCAGGTGAAGCGTTTCGAGACGGAGGTCGGCGTGCTCGATCGCCTGCGCAAGGCGCTGACGGCGACGCGGGCGGCGGCGCGCGACCTCTATCTCAAGCCGATCATGAACGAACTCGCCCCGCTGCTCGGCCTGCTGTTCGACGATATCTCGATCACCTTCGACGGCGACACGCTGCTACCGCAGATCGTGCGCCGCAACGGCCAGGACGAGGATGTCGATCGGTTGAGCGGCGGCATGCGGGAGCAGCTCTCGGTGCTGACCCGCCTTGCATTCGCCCGGCTGCTTGCCCGCGACGGCCGGCCGGCGCCTGTCATCCTCGACGATGCGCTTGTTTATTCCGACGACGACCGGATCGAGCGGATGTTCGATGCGCTGCACCGCCAATCGCGCGACCAGCAGATCCTCGTCTTCTCCTGTCGCCAACGCGCCTTCGCCAAGCTTGGCGGAAACGTGCTGACCATGCAGCCATGGCAGCCGGATTGATCTAGATCGATGCTCAGGTAACGCCGACGCGTCGCTCAAGCCACAGATAGGCGGCAGCCGTCCAGGAAAAGCCGAGGCCACCGCAGCCTTGGCCGGTGACCGGGTCGAAATATTCTGCAAAACCTTCCGTTTCGATCGCTGTGATCGTGGATCGCCGCAGCTTTTCGGCGACAGCCGTGTGGCCGTTGCGCTTCAATCCGTCGATCAGAAGCCAGTTGATGATTGCCCAGGCGGGACCGCGCCAGTAACGCTTCGGCTCCCAGCTGGCGATGCCCGGCTTCGTCGTCGGAAAGGCGACCTTGAGATCCTTCGACCAGGCCTTCATTTCCGCAACCAGCGCGTCGGCAATCTGCTTGTCGAGATCCAGTGAGAGGAGGGGGATGAAACCGGCTTGCGTCGCCGCTTCGACATCTTCTCCCGAGATCAAGTCTTGCGAGACGAAGCGCGCGAGGTCCGGCCGCCATTGGGCCATGATCGCCTTGCGAGTGCGGTTGTTGAAGGCAGCGGTCTCGATCGCGTCCTCGGTCCGGTCGAACAGCCGGGCAAGGTGCTCGAGGTCTTCGCCGGCCTTGAGCAGGATAGCGGTCGTCTGGATCTCGGCGACCTTGAAGGACGCCTTTTCCCATTGTTTCGCCGGATCCCAGCCGCAGGCGGCATAGGTATCGACCAGATGAATGAAGCGGCGGTAATCCTCGTCACGCGGACGCATGTCGGCATCGACATGGCCGGTATCCTTGCGCACGACAGGGGTATCGGTGGTGGTGGGTACACGAGCGAGCGCGATGTCCCAGGCGGGAGAATTGTCGCTGCCGCTTTCCCAGGGATGCAGCAGCGCGACCAGGCCGGTGCCATCGGGATCGCGGGCGGAATACCACCAGCGATGCCATTTCAGCGCCGCTTCGTAAAGTGGCAGGGTACGGGCTTCGGCACCCTTGCCGGCGGCTTCATGCAGCTTGCGCAGTGCGATCGCGAAGACCGGCGGCTGGGTTATGCCGGAGGTCGCGATCGTGTGCTTCGTGCGCCAGACATCCGGTCCAGGAAAATAGGTTTCGCTTGGGGCGTGGAAGACGATATGCGGGATCATCCCGTCCGCCCACTGGCCCTCGACCAGCCGCTCCAGCTCGCGATAGGCGCGGTCGGTGTCGTAGAGCGCGAAGCCCATGGCGACGAAGGCGGAATCCCAGTTCCACTGGAAAGGGTAGAGCCGGTCGGTCGGCACCGTATAGCCGCCGCGATCGTTGGCGGCGAGGATGCGCTTGGCTTGGTCGACATGCATGTTCATTTCGGGAACTCCGGTATTCTCAGGCCAAGACGGCCGGAAACGACTTGCCGCTTTCGGGCGAAAGCCAGGTGATGCGCTTCTGGTCGAGCTTCAGGCCAATCGTCTCGCCGCTCTTCACGGTTTCCGAGGCCGGCAGGATGACGCGGACCGGCTGATCGTGGATCGAACCGGTCAGAAGCAGATGCGAGCCCATCGGCTCGGCAACGCGCACTCTCATTTCGAGACCCTGCGGCAACGGCGCGAGTTCGACGGCCTCGCCACGCAGGCCAAGGATGACTTCATTGCCGGATTCCCCAGGCGCTGCAAACTGCTCGGACCCTGCCGCCACCTGGCCGTTCGAAACCGGCACCTTGATGAAGTTCATCGGCGGATTGCCGATAAAACCGCCGACAAAACGTGTTGCCGGGTGATTGTAGATCTCGACCGGATGGCCGACCTGTTCGACCACGCCGCCATGCATGACGGCGATGCGGTCGGAAAGGCCCATGGCTTCCGTCTGGTCGTGGGTGACGTAGATCGTCGTGGTCCCCGCCGATTGCAGCACGGTCTTGAGTTCCGTGCGCATTTCGAGGCGGAGCAGCGCATCGAGGTTCGAAAGCGGCTCGTCCATCAGGAGAACCTTCGGTTCGACGGCAAGGGCACGAGCGACCGCGACGCGCTGGCGCTGGCCGCCGGAAAGCTTGTTCGGGTAGCGGTCGAGATATTGCTCGATATGCAACAGGCCGGCGGCCTTTTCGACCTGCGCCTTCACCCTGGTGTCGTCGGCCTTCTGCATCCGCAGCCCGAAGGCGACGTTCTCATAGACCGTCATATGCGGAAAGACGGCGTAGTTCTGGAAGACCATCGCCAGGCCGCGATCCTTAGGCGGTAGACCGATCACCGACTTGTCGCCGATACGGACATCGCCTGATGTTGCGGTCTCGAGGCCGGCGATGATGCGCAGCAGCGTGGTCTTGCCGCAGCCGGACGGACCGAGCAGCGAGACGAATTCGCCGTCGTTGATCGTCAGCGAGACCTCTTTCAGCGCCTGGAAGGCTCCGAAGCTTTTGCGGATGCGGTCGATGACAATATTGGCCATGTCGATGGTCCCGTTATTTGGAGGAAATGCCCCAGATCGCGAAGAGGTAACGCCTGACCGCGAAGATGAAGACAACCGAGGGAAGGATGAGCATCAGGCCGCCGGCAAAGCGGTAGTGCATCGGGCTTTCCGAGAGCACCGTCAGCAGGTAGGCGGTCAGCGTGCGGTTGCGCACCGTCAGCACCGACGCGGCAAAGACCTCGTTCCACGAGATGACGAAGGCAAAGACCGCTGTCGCGACGATGCCGGGCAAAGCCAGGGGCGCGACCACCTTGAAGAAGGCCTGGATGCGGGTGCAGCCGAACACCCAGGCGGCTTCTTCCAACTCTCTGGGCACGCCGAGGAAAATGCCCTGGGTGACGAGCGCGGCGAACGGAAGCGCCAGGACCGTATGGATGAGGCCGACGCCGACGATCGTATCGTAAAGGCCGAGCCGGATGAAGGAGACGGTCAGCGGCAGCGCCAGGATTGCCAGCGGGAAGGCGCGGGTCAGCAGCACCAGAAGGCGGTAACTGTCCTTGCCGCGGAAATCGTAGCGGGCGAGTGCGTAACCGGCCGGCGCGCCGAGCAGGATCGAAAGCGCCACCGTGATGCCGGCCGCACCAAGCGAGTTGAGAAAGGACTGGACGACGCCTTCGGTCTTCAGGAAGAGAAAAAAGGGCTCGAGGGATAGACCGGTGGGAAGGCCGGTCTTCGGCCAGACATAGACGCCCTGGCGACCGCCGAGTGCGCCGAGCGCCACCAGATAGATCGGCACCAGCACCCAGGCGCAGAGTGCGGCAATGCCGCTCCAGAGCAGCCAGCGTTGTGAAGAGATGAAGCCGGCGGCTTTGGGTGTGTCTGCGGCCGCGCTGATGGTGTCCGTGGTCATGGCAGGCGCTCCGGATCGACCTTCAAGGCCTTCAGATAGATGAGCGTGGCGGCGAGCGAGATGATCATGATCAGCACCGCATAGGCGGCAGCGACGCTGTAGTTCTGGTTCTGGTTCTGCCAGTTGTAGGCCTCACCGACGAGGACCGGGAAATTGCGCCCGCCGAGCGCATAGACCACCGCGAAGACCTCGAAGGCGAGCACGGTGCGCAGGATCAGCGCCGATTGCAGGGCGGGGCGGATCAGCGGCAGGGTGATGCGCCAGAAGCGCGTCCACGGACCAGCCCCGAAGATTTCGGCGGCTTCTTTGAATTCCTTCGGCACCTGGTTCAGGCCGGCGACGATGATGACCATGACGATGGCCGTGCCGCGCCAGATTTCGGCAACCGCAATGGCGATGAAGAGCGCGACCGGCGTCTGGTAGGAAAGCCAGCTTGCCTGCCTGCCGATGATGCCGAGGCCGAAGAGCAGCGAATTCAGATAGCCGGTATTCTGCAGGATCGACAGCCAGACGAGACCGGCGGCGAGATCGGAAATGCCGAGCGGGATTGTCCAGATCCAGAGGATCGTCTCGCGGCCGCGGCCGACTTTGGCGACCATCGTGCCCATGGCAAGCGCAATGGCGATCTGCACCGGCACGACCGCGATCGTCAGCAGGAAGGTGTTCTTCACGGAGCGGGTGAAATTGATGTCGGTGACCATGCGCTCGGCATTCGCCAGCGACGGCGCGCCATTGTCCGAAACCGCCAGCCAGATCGTCTGCACCAGCGGCATGACGAACAGCAGCGCCAGAAAGGCGACGGATGGCAGGATCAGCAGATAGGGGATCCAAGGTCGGCTATTGGTCATCGGCTTCCGCCTCGACGAGCAGAGGGTTGAAAGAGCGCCCGGGCATTTCGCCCGGACGCGTCGCGGGCGGATTTATTCGACCGGGCAGGGGCCGTCGCTCTTGGCATCGGGAGCCCAGCAGGCAGCCTTTGTGTCGGTCATCAGCTTGGCCATCGTGGCGCCCTGGGCCTTCAGCACGTCTGCGACGGGCTCGTTCTGCAGCACGATGCGCTGAAAACTGTCCATGTAGACCTTGTTGAATTCGCCGCCCTTGTCGCCGAGGCCGACCGGCAGCAGCGAGATGACCGCGTCCTTGGAAGCCTGGGTGGCCGTGACCGCCCCGGCGAGCAGCGCGACGCCGGCATCGAGATCCGGCGGCAGCTTGACGCTGAGGGTCGGGAAGAAGCCGACCTTGGAGGCGGTCAGCAACTGCGTCTCCGGCATGGAAAGGTGCTCGATGATTTTTTCTGCGCCGGCCTTGTCAGGCGCGCCCTTCGGAATGGCGAGACCAGCAACGACTGGCATGTAGCCGCGGCCCTTGGGACCCGCGGGAGCGGGGAAGACCACATAATCATCCGGTGCGGCGGAAATGGCATTCTTCAGTCGGGCGATATGGTCCCAGGCGACCATGACTTCGCCGGCAGCCAGCGGCTCCTGCATGAAGTCGTAGCTGGTCGAGTTCGGTGTCACATAGGTCCATAGCGCCTTCAGCTTCTCCCAGCCGGCCGCGGCGTCCGCACTTTGGAAGGTGCGCACGACACCCCCTGTGAAGGATGGATAGAAATAGCCCTGGAAGTACCGCGCCATCAGCCCCTTCGGGCCGGCCGGGAAGCCGATCTGCGGCTGGCCGGTCGCCTCCTGCATATTCTTGCCCCACGCGATCAACTGGTCATAGTTCAGCGCGTTTACGTCGGCGCCATCAGGCAGGTATTGCAGCGCCTCCTTTTTGGCGGCCATCACATAGGTCGCCTGCATCCACGGAATGTACTGCTGGGTGGACTTGCCGAGCTTGCCGAGATCGAGCAGCGACTGCGGCATGCCGCTCGCTGCCAGCTTCGTGGCGAGATCGTCGAGCGGTTCGAGCGTGTCCTTGTCGGCGAGCGGCGAAAGCTCGCCATGCAGCGCGCCGACGAGGCTGACGGTGCGCTTGCCGGCCTGGCGCTCGGCTTCCATGCGGACAGCAAACTGCGGCGGCTCTTCGACCACGTAATCAACCGCGCCGACGTCCTTCAGGAGTTCCTCGCGCACAACCGTCGCCTCCTCGATCGGGCGAAGCTGGGTGGACACGAACACCGTCTGGGCAAGCACCGGCGAGGCGAAGGCCAGCACGGTGGAAGCCAGAATTCCAAATGACATGATATGTTTCATCTTCTCCTCCTTCATTGTTTTTGTTTGAGATGCACTGCTGTCTATGCCGCCTTCAGGGGACGGCGATGGCTGTCGCGATCGACGAATTCGATCGCGTGAAGCTCCTGGAGTTCTTCGGCGGGTTCCCCGGCAATGGCGCGCAACAGCAGCGAGGCGAAGCTCGCGCCGAGATTTTCGCCGGTCATGCGCATGGTCGAGAGCGGAGGACTGGTAAAGGCGCCCATCGGCAGGTCATCATGGCCGACGATGCTGATCTGATTGCCGCCATCGACCTCGCGCAGTGCCCTCAGCGCCCCGATCGCCATTTCGTCGGTGGCGCAGACGAGCGCGGTCGGACGCGACGGCTGGCGCAGTAGTTCGAGCGCCGCGAGATAACCGCCCTGTTCCAACGGCGCACCTTCGGCGCAGAGGTCGGTGGCTAGGCCGCATTCCTCCATCGCCGCCCGCCAGCCGCAGCAGCGGTCATGTGCGAAATAATATTCCTGCGGGCCGGCGATATGGCCGATACGGCGGTGGCCGGTGGCATGAAAACGCAGCGTCGCGGCCCGAAAACCGGCAAAGCCGTCACCGTCGATAAACGGATGCGGCAGCAGGCTTTCGGTGCGGCCGTTGGTAACGAAGGGAATACCGCGCGACTGCAGGAATTCGACGCGCTCGTCCCTCCGCTTGGTGCGGACGAGAAGCATGGCGTCGACGCGCCGGCCATCGACGAAGCGGCGGCAGATATCGAGTTCGCTCTCGCCGCGCGGCACCGGCGCAATCACCAGATTGAGGCCGGCAGCAGCAAGATGTTCGGCGCAGCCCGACAACATATCGAGGAAATGCGGAGGGCCGATATGGCCGGGATCGCTCGGCAGCGTGACGGCGACCAGTTCGGCGCGCTGCCTGCGCAGACGGCGGGCCGAAGCATTCGGCCGGTAACCAACCTTGTCGGCAGCCTCGCGAACCCGCTCGCGCGTGGCCGCCGACACATCGGCATAACCGTCAAGCGCACGCGACACAGTGGTGATCGACAGTCCCAGCGATTGCGCGAGTTGTTTGAGATTGGCCAAGGTCTTCCTCCCGAAGTGAGAAAAAGATTCTCCAAAACGTTTTGGGAGTCAAGCCAAAACGTTTTGGATTTCTTGGCGACGTCATGCGTATGATCTTTCCATATGAGCAGAGACGTCACGGAGATATGCGAAGGGCGGGTCTTCTCAACGCAGCCTAGGCGGAACCACTATCTTGTGTATCTGGATACGCTCGGGAAGTTCGCACAGTAGTTCTGCGTCCCGTTCCAAATGGTGAACCTGCTGTGGATCGCCTTTCGTAAACGCGGTCATCGATTCCATGTCGGCCCAATACGAAATTGTCGTGAACCACGTCTCATCCTCACGGTCTTCGCGCAGCAGTTGAACGCCAAGCGCTGTCTTTAACAGGGGAGGAATTCCCACTGCCCGGTTGTAGGCTTCATATTCGTCAGCGAATTCCGGCTTCGTGCGGGCGCGCCAGATGCGAGCTATGCTTGGAACATTCGTCATGTCTTTCTCCCGGTGACATCTGACAAGCTGCGGTCGAGGAAATCGCGCACCAGCGGCAGTGCATTCTGGAAGATGGGTCGCCCAAGCGCGACGAAAAGTGTTCCCCGATGCAGCAGGCATAGAAGGCCTGCATGCGCAGGGACGCAGGCATCGAGTTGATGCTCGCTCAATCAGTGAGCTTGAGTGTCGCCGTAAACTGCGTCCCGTCCTCGCGGTAGTATTCCGCCTCGCCATGCAGTTGATTTACAAAGGCTTTAATCAGCCTTGTCCCCATTCCGGGTTCGTCCGATCGACCGTCGAATCCGATCCCGTTATCTGCGACGGTCAGCCTGGATTGCTCTCCCTCTGTCGCGTGCAGCATGACGCGAATATTTCCGGATTCTCGGCCCTCGAACGCGTATTTCATGCTGTTGGCAATCAACTCGTTGAGCAGGAGGGCAAACGGCGTTGCCTTGTCAGCAGCAATGACGATGTCGTCGATTTCAAAGGCGACGGACACGGCGCGACCATGGACGTCGACCAGCGTCTTGACGAAGGATGGAATGAATTCGCGCGCGGATATCCCGCTAAACTGGTCGAAGCCGTACATCTGCTCGTGAACGGCGGACATCGCAGAAATGCGCTGATTTAGTTTTTGAACGGCTTCCTGCTCAAAACCCTGTAAGCGCAACAGGGCCATCACCGTCTGCAGGTTGTTCTTCACTCGGTGATGTATCTCCCGCATGAGCGTTTCATTTGACCGCAACGCATCCGCAAGCTGCCTGGTGTGCAATGTGTCGACCTTGATGAGATTCTGGATCCACAAAGCGGCTGCCAAAGCTCCGATGAGGGCGAAGGCGATCAACGAAGCCGCAATTTTGGCATCCTCCCAGAAGGGCTGCATGATTACATGGATGTCTGCCGACGCAATGGCCACAAAAGGGGTGCGTTCGAGGATCCGGTATGCGACCAAGCGATCCTCATGGTCGACTGGCGACACGGAGCGGTAGGTGCCTGATGTCGCCTTCCTCATATAGTCGGTAAACAGCTTGTGGTTTCGCATATCGACCGGTCCGTCGGGTTCCGGGTATCGGGCGATAAGTTGCCCGTCGCGTCTGATGAGGCTGACGATCGAGTTCTCGCCTAACGCGACTGCGTCCCATATTGGCCTTAGAATGCTCGCGTCGAAGGCAATCACGGCGACGCCGGCGAACACGCCGTTTCGTTCTAGCCTGCGGCTGAAGACGAATATCTGCCGCTGGCTAAGGCGGCTGATGATCAGCGAAGATGTATATTCGTCGGCACCGTTTCTCAGCCGGACGAAGTAGTCGCGGTCTCTAACGTCGATCGGCTTGATATCGCGATCATTCGAGAAGAGCGTTTTTCCGTCGGCCCCGATGACATAGGCAGTCGCCAGAGGCGGGAGGTCGTTGACGGCAGCGGCAAGATCGCGCAGGCGATCCGGGCCGGGCAAAGATGTGCTCGGCCCCAGAGTATCATCGATCCGGTGCAGGGTCTCACGAGCAAGGGAATTCAACCAGTTCGCGTTGGCTGCAACGATTTTGGAAGCGGCGCTGACACGCTCGTCGCCACGGCGCACAGTTGTCTCGTAGCTGGATACCAGCCAGAGCGACAAGAGGGTGATCAGCGACAGAAACATCAGCGCGATGATCGCGAGCGATGCTTTTCCTACGGAGCCAACATATTTATCGCCACCGATCATCTCTTACGCCAAATTCCATTGTGCGGCGACGGCCAGATGGGGACATTGCAACGCATTCCGAACCATATCCGATAAGCTGATTTCTTACTCTCGAAAATTATGCGGCTCACGCTCCGGCGCTCTCAAGGGTACGACTTAGGATTGTATGTTCACAGTCTTTAGAGAATGACGTGACATCAGGTCAATCTCACTGCTTTCGAAAAGGAGTCAGAATGGTGGAGAAAACCTTTCATACGCGAAGCTCGGCTTCCGGCGTCCATTCGATCAAAATCTAATCAACCTCGTAACCTGATCTGAAAGTCGGTTTGGTAGGGAGCATGGACAGCGGCTCAGCAACAATAACACCTCTGCGAGAGCCTTCAGCCCCTCTTGACCCCGGATGGCGGGATTTCCGCGCCAGGACCATCCGATACCCGACACTACGCTGATACCAAGGTCATTCTGAATCGGATTAGAAATGCGAAAAAGAATACATGTGAGTCAATTGCGGGTGGGAATGTATGTCGAGGATGTTGAAATTCATGGAGAAGATACGACACGCCGGTTCAAACCGTTCCTGATCTCATCGGCCGGTCAGGTTGAGAGCTTGATGGCACGTCGCCTGATGACTGTCGTCATTGACGTCAGAAAAGGCTCGGATGTCGAACCAGGTGGGCCACAGGAAATCGATCGGGTTGCGTTTGACGCCCAGCTCCGCGCCGTGTTTTCGGCGCGGGAAATCAAGCAGGCGAGACAATGCGTAGAGGATACGAGACCGCAAATTCGCCACATGCTGGCTGACGCCAGGATCAAAGCCACTTTTGCCAGTGATGCGGCAAGCTCTGCTGTGGAGAGGATCATGTCTGCAGCCCTCGACAACGCCGGTGCACTCATCGCAATCGCGAGGCTGAAGGACAAGGATGAGTTGACGTTCCTCCACTCGCTGGCGGTTAGCGCGTTGATGATCACTCTCGGGCGCGGCCTCGGTCATGGTGAAGAGGAGGTACGGGTACTGGGACTTGGCGGCCTGGTTCATGATCTTGGAAAAATGGCGCTCCCCGACGAAATTTTAACGAAACCCGGCAAGCTGACGGCTGAGGAAATGAGTCTCGTTCGCGGGCATCCTCAGCGGGGATATGAGCTGGTTTCTCATGTCGCCGATGTGCCCAAGCAGGTGCTCGACATTTGCCGCCATCACCACGAGAAATTCGACGGCTCCGGCTATCCTAGTCGGCTCGCGGGAAAGAATATCCCATACGTAGCCCGGCTCGCGGCCATCTGCGACGTGTATGAAGCCCTGACGACAATCAGGCCGTATAAGCGCGCTTTCTCACAAGCTGAGGCGATCAACATCATGATGAATTCGCCAGGTCATTTTGACAGCCAGCTGCTATCCGCGTTCGTGTCAAAAATGGTGATCAGCGGCACGCTTCACTAAGCATGTCGCGAAAAGGTGCCGCGGTGGCCCATCCGTCCAATTGCCAGAGTTGACCGAGAGGTCGGCCTTAGCGTTTGCCGATCGACGGACTAAACACCATGAGGCTCAGAATTTCGAAGAGCACCTGTGCTGCGGCGTGGGCCGTGTTGGTCGTTGCGTCATATTGCGGGGCGACTTCGACGACGTCCCCACCCACCAGGTTGATCCCTTTCAGCCCGCGTATCAGTTCCAGGACTTCACGCGTGGTCAATCCACCGACCTCGGGCGTGCCCGTGCCGGGCGCAAAGCTCGGATCAAGGCTGTCGACGTCGAAAGAAAGATAAGTCGGGCCATCGCCGACGATGGATTTTGCCTTGGCAATGACAGCGGCAATCCCCATTCCGCTGATGTCTTCTGCGTGGATCACCGTCATTCCCGACGCATAGGAGAATTCCCACAAATATTCCGCCGAACCCCGGATGCCGATCTGGATCGTCCTTGTCGGATCGAGCACGCCGTCCAGCACCGCATTGCGGAACGGTCCGCCGTGATGAAACTTCGTCTGATCGAAGGCGCCGCTTGTGTCGCAATGGGCATCGATGTGAATGAGGCCGACCGGTTGCTGCCGACCGATGGCCTTCAAAATCGGTTGGCTGATGGAATGATCGCCTCCGACGGAAAGCGGGGCAACGCCGGCATCGACGATCTGGCCGACGCGTTTTTCGATGTCGTCGTGGCTGAGCTCCAGCCGGTAACGGCTCTGGAACGGCACGTCGCCAATGTCGGCGACCCGAAGATCGAAGACCGGCGCCGTGGCGAGAACGTGATTGTAGGGGCCGATCCTTTCGATAGCGCGAAGCGCTCTCGGTCCGAAGCGCGAGCCTGGACGATTGGTGACGCCAAGATCCATGGGGATGCCGGTGATCGCAACCTGGAGATTGCCGAAGTCCGGATCCTCGGCCGCAACCTGCATGTAAGGCGCGCTGAGGAAAGTCGGTATTCCGGCATAGGGCGCCAGTCTCGTGCCGTTCTTGGAGATGATCTTCTCCGCCACTTTCCGAAACTTCTCGTCGAAGATCTCGCCGCCATTGGCGTCCGCAAATTCTGCCCGCAGTTGTTCCAGCCGCGTTTTTTCCCACACCATGCGCTTGCGTCTCCGCTTCAGGTCCGTCTCGTCAGACAAAGAGGTTGAGAAAGCAATTGGTATCGTTGTAGCAATCGGTATCAAAGAGAAATCGACATGATCGCTGCAAAACCCAATTCCCTCGTTGCCCGCCTCTCTGCCCCGCCTATTCCTTCGGTCGTCGCCTGGAGCCGCGAATACAAGGGCGAAAAAGGACCGCTCATCGATCTGTCGCAAGCCGTCCCCGGCTATCCCGCGCATCCGGAAATGCTTCGTCTTCTGGCCGAGGCGGCCGGTCAACAGGCGATGACCGGATACGGGCCGATCGAGGGCGAACCTCTGTTGCGCAAGACCTATGCGGCTCACCTTGCCGAGCTTTACGGCGCCGAGCTTTCCGCCGGCAATATCCATATCACCGCCGGCTGCAATCAGGCCTTCATGTGTGCGGCGATCGCGCTTGCGGGCGCCGGCGATACGGTGGCGCTCACCAATCCCTTTTATTTCAATCACGACACAACGCTGTCGATGCTGGGCATCGGGCGTCGATTGGTCGATTGCGCCGCCGCCGGCGGGTTCCTTCCCGATCCGCGTTCGGCCGAGGCTGCACTTGCGGCCGGCGCGAAGATGCTTGCCGTCGTAACACCCAACAATCCCACCGGAGCGGTGTATCCGCCAAGCCTGCTGCACGAGCTTTTCGTCCTCTGCCGGAAATATGGCGCCTGGCTGATCCTCGATGAAACCTATCGCGATTTCCTTGGCGAGGATTATGGGCGGCCGCACTCTTTGCTGTCCGAGCCGGACTGGGAGGACACGCTCGTTCTTCTCTACAGTTTTTCGAAATCCTTCTGCATTCCCGGTCATAGACTGGGTGCGATCACGGCAGGCCCCAAGCTCATCGCCGAGATCGCCAAGGTCATGGACAATATGCAGATCTGCGCGCCGCGCTCGGCTCAGATCGCCGTTGCATTGGCCCTCCCGGCGCTTGCCGATTGGCGGGCCGGCAATCGGCTGGAGATCGCCCGCCGGGCCGATGCGTTGAGGCAGGTCTTTTCCGGGCTGCCGGATTGGAAGATCGGAGCGATCGGCGCCTATTTTGCCTTTGTCCGCCATCCCCACGCCGATCGATCGTCTTCAGAGGTTGCCGAAAAGCTCGCCAGGGAAGCCGGCATAGTTTGTTTGCCCGGCGCCTATTTCGGGGAGGGACAGGAGCGCTACCTCAGACTTGCCTTCGCCAACGCGGATGTGGCCTCGATCGGATTATTATCCGAGCGCCTTCGCTAGACCGCTGCGATCGGCCTCCGCCGGAAGTTGATGATAGCCACCGCGCCAGTAAAGCAGGGGTCCCATGTCCTGCCGGATTTCGATAGCGCAGACATGTCCGACCAAAATCGCATGAGAATTGTAGTGGAATGCGGTTTCGAGCTTGCAGTCCAGGACCGTCAGGGCATTTTCAAGGGCGGCGGCACCCGTCTTGAGGCGATACCATCCCGCGTCGCCGTAACGTTCGGCGCCTTTTCGCCCGTCGAGACCGGCAAAGGATTGGGCCACCTGCTGCTGGTCGGCGGCGAGCACGTTGACACAGAAGCAGCCGTACCGCTGCAGCGCCGGCCATGAGGAAGACGCGCGGTTGACACTGACGATGACGGAAGGCAACGCCGCCGAAAGCGAGGACACCGAGGTTGCGGTGAAGCCGGTGCGGTCTTGCCCGTCGCCGACCGTAATCACGCTGACCGCCCCTGCCAGATGACGCATCGAAAGCTTGAAGTCCGCCTCGCTGATCAAAGCCTCGGCACTCATCGGGCTGACTCTTTCGTTTTGGCAAAGCGGTTTACAGGCATTGAAAGACCGAGGTTTTCACGCAAGGTCTTGCCCTCGTATTCCTCGCGGAACAGCCCGCGGCGGCGAAGCTCGGGCAGGACGAGCCGCACGAAGTCGTCGAGACTCGACGGCAAGGTCGGAAACATCAGGATGAAGCCGTCGGCGGCGCGCGTCTCGAACCATTCCTCCATGAAGTCGGCAATCTGGGACGGCGTGCCCGTGATGCCATTTCCAGTATGTTTCTCGGCATAGTGCCGGATGAGTTCGCCGACGGTGTGGCCGCCTTTCACGAAATCGACCAGCTCGTCGAACAGAGCGCGTGACCCCTTCGGCGCCGCCGGCAGCCGATCCATAGGGAAGGGCTTGTCGAGAGCGACGTCGTGCAGGTCCGCTTCCAGGAATTCGGAGAGCATCAATCGGCCGACATCCGGATGCATCTTGTCGATCAGATAATCGACCTTGGCCTTTGCCTCGGCCTCGGTTTCACCGACATTGATCACGATGCCCGGCATGATTTTCAGATCGTCCGGATCGCGTCCATAGGCCGGCATCCGGCGCTTGACGTTTTCGTAGAAGGCCCGGTTACGCTCGATATTCGATGCGAGGCTGAAGACGATCTCGGCGGTTCGCGCCGCCATGTCTATTCCGGGTTCCGAACCGCCCGCCTGGGCGATGACGGGGCGGCCCTGGGGCGTTCGCGCGATGTTGAGGGGGCCGCGAACCTGGAAGTGCTTACCTTTGTGATTGAGCGTATGGTGCTTGTCCTTGTCATAATAGACACCGTTTTCACGGTCGAGAAGCAGTGCGCCTTCCTCGAAGCTGTCCCAAAGACCGAACACGACATCGACGAATTCGTTGCCGCGCTCATAGCGTAGAGCATGCGGGTCGAGCCCCTCGCGGTTGAAGTTGTAGCCGGTTTCGTCGTGATCTGACGTGACGACGTTCCAGCAGACGCGGCCCTGGCTCAGATGGTCGATCGAGGCGAACAGACGCGCGACATTGTATGGCTCGTAGTAACTGGTCGAGACGGTCGCCACGAGACCGAGATCGCTGGTGGTGACCGCCAGAGCCGAAAGCAGCGAGAGGGGTTCGAAACGGTTCATCTTGGTCGGAATGCGGGCAAGCGCATTGGCGTCGCCGACGGCAGCGGCGGGGGAATCCGCCATGAACATGAAATCGAATTTCGCCGCTTGGGATCGTTTGGCGACATCGAGCAGATGGGCGAAGTCGTTGGCGCCCTTGACGTCGCTTGCCGGATGCAGCCAGGAGGCAGGATGAAAGCCGAAGGTATAGACGAAAGTCCCGAGTTTCATCTTGTCGGTGCGCGCCATTGAGCTCTCCTGCTTTGTCGGGTCATGCCGCCAACGCAGGGCGACTGAGCGAATTATCGCCCAGCGCAAATTTTCATCAATATCGCCCAGCTGGGTTCCATTTTAGTTTTTCTAAAGCATTGGCTTGGGTGCCGATGCCACGGCCTGCTGACGGGAAATAGCGATGAGCCAATCGCGGAATTCGCGCCCATGGGGCTTCTGCAACGCCGCACGATCCCAGGCGAGGAAATAGCTTTCACGCAGTGCAATGCGTATGTCGACCGGAATGACGAGCGTTTGCGCCGCGAGCTCATCTGATATCATCGACATTTGCGCCAGCACGACGCCGCGTTTGTTGACGGCCGCGTCAATCGCACTGCTCGACAGGGTGAAAGAGAGGCCTGATGTCGACGCATCGAAGGAAATGCCGGCCTTGGCGGCAAACTCCGCCCAGCTGGGATAGGGAGTGAAGTGTCGTTCCCACTCGACATGCAGCAAGGGCTGTTCGAAGAGATCGCGAGCCGCATGCGCGCGATCCTGCATCAGCGCCGGCGAGCAGGCCGGCACGACCCAATCCCGAAACAGTTCGGTATAATGTTCGTGCTGCAGCACGTCCGACCCATAGCTCACGCGGAAATCGACATCATCGAAGCCGATCCGGGGCTCTTTGTCGCGTCCGATGATTCTCACCTGCACGTCGGGATGAAGGGCCTGCCAGTCGAAGATGCGCCTGCCGATCCATTTGTTGACGACAGAGGACAGCGCACTGAGGACCAGTGCCGTCTCATTGCGCGCCTTTTCCAGCAGTTGTTCGGCGCGCGCAAATTGCTCGAACCCCTTCGATATCTCCTGATGATAGAGCCGGCCCCAGGCGGTCAACTCGACGGTTCGTCCGCTGCGCTCCAGAAGTGAAACTCCCAGAAAGCTCTCGATCTTGCGAATCTGCTGGCTGATGGCCCCTGGCGAAACCTTGAGCTCCAGTGCCGCAGCCGTCACGCCGCCGCAGCGCCCCACGGCCTCGAAGGCTTGCAAACTCTTCAGCGGGATCGTCTTGAAGCGCTCATCGGTCACTTGCAGAGCCTCTCGTGATTTGCGCCACTCAATTTGCCATCGGATGAAAGGTCCCCGCAAACTGGAACCGGTCGCCTGGATGGACAAACTCGACATAAGTCACCGTGCGGCCATTCTGCCAGGTCTGGCGGACGAGGCTAAGGCAGGCCTCGCCTTTCTCTGTCTGCAGGATTCGGGCGGTCGCACTATCGGCCGAAACGGCACGAATGACATGTTTGGCCTTGGACCAGGGAACCTCCTGCAGCAGCCATTTGCCGGGGGGAGTCGAGGCAAAGCTTTCTTCTCTCGCCCGCGGGACGGCATCAAGCATGATGATGCGCCGCTCGATGGCATTCGGTCTGCCGTCGACGATATGCAGGCATTGAAGCCTGAGGACTTCTGCATCGGCAGCTTCCGACAGCTGCTGCGCTTCCACCTCTCCGAGGCGCTCGATCTTGCGGGCGAGGATTTCGAAGTGGTGTTCGTGCCCGGCCAGTTCCGCCTCGGTGCTGATATCCTGGATATCCATCACCGTGCGGTCGATCTGGGGGGAGGCGACGAACGAACCGGTCTTGCGCCTTCTGACGATCATGCCGCGCTCGGCCAGCGCCGACAGCGCCTTGCTGACCGTCATGCGCGAGCATTGATATTGCGCCACGAGTTCGCGCTCGACGGGAATGCAGTCACCCGGCCGCCAAATGCCGCTGATGATCTTCGTCTCGATATCCGTAAAAATACGCTGGTAAATCGATACCAAGTCCGCACCTCATCCGGCGTCAACGATCATAAGTTCCGGAACGGTCGGGTCGCGCCGGTGCAGATCGCTGCCGCCCGGCACAAATTTTGCGTTCCTCGTCTTTTACATTGACACTCTAGGCCCGCCTATATCTATTTGTATAGTCAAAAGCGGAGCATAGAAATCCGCGCAGAGGAAATCGAAGTCGAGAACCAAAACTCCTCCACCGGGGGAATGAAAACTGGAGAGATGATCATGAAGGCAAATTCACTGCTGAAGGGTCTGGTCGGCGCTGCGTTCCTCATCGGAGCAGCCGTTTCCGCCCACGCAGCCGACACGCTTGCGGCCGTCAAGGCAGCCGGCACCCTCAAGGTTGGCACCGAAACAGCTTTTGCCCCGTTCGATTATATCGATGCCGGGGAACATACGGGCTTGAACGTCGACCTCTTTGCCGAGATCGGCAAGGAACTCGGCGTCAAGATCGAGTGGGTCGCCCTTCCCTGGGACGGTGTCTTCCCCGCGCTCGAGGCCGGCAAATTCGATGTCGTCGCAGGTCCTGCAACAATTACCAAGAAGCGCTTGGAGCGCTATCGCTTCACGCCGCCGATCGCCGAAGCGACGATTGCCATTTTGAAGAAGGCTGGCGATACGACGATCAGCAAGCCGGAGGATATTGCCGGCAAGACGATCGGTGTCGGCAAGGCAACCGCTCAGCTCGACCAGTTGAAGGAGTTCTCCGCCACCCTGCCGACCAAAGTTGACGTGCGTGAATATCCCGCCTTTACCGAATCCTACGCCGATCTCGCCGCCGGCCGTATTGCCGGCGTTGCCAATTCGCTACCGAATATCGCCTTCGTCGCCAGCCAGCGAAAGGGCACGTTCGAAGTCGTTCTGCCGCCATTCGGCAAGAAGTCTTATTTCGGCTTTATCGGCCTCAAGGATGCCGATCATGCGCCCCTGATGGATGCGATCGATGCCGCGATGCTCAAGATCAAGGCAGATGGACGCATGGCGGAGCTGCAGAAGAAGTGGTTTGGTGCGTCTTTCGATACGCCTGATGCTGTCAAGGATCCGGCATTCTGATGAGCCACCGGTGAACGAACGCGCCCCGCCAATGGTCGGGGCGCAATCTGCCGTGGCATCAGAGCTCACGGCCGCAGCGCCAGGCAAACACCGCCCATGTCCATCAAACTTTTCGAACTGCTTCTGCAAGCGTCGATCTACACGGTAACGATCAGCGTGGTTTCTATCCTGATCGGCTTTGCGATCGCGATCGTTATTTCCGCCATGCTGCTGTCGCGACAGCAGCTCTTCGTCCTGCCGGCGCAAATTTTCATCAGTTTTTTTCGTGGCGTGCCGCTGCTGGTGCAACTGCTGCTGATCTATAACCTGCTGCCGGCGATTGGCCTCAACGTGCCGAGTATCGTTGCGGCCGTCGTTGGTCTTTCGCTGTGTACGGCAGCCTATCAGGCTGAAAATCTGCGTGGCGGTTTTGCCAGCGTTCCCATGGGTCTTGTCGAGTCTGCCGAAATGGTCGGCATGACTCCCGTTCAGATCTTCCGCCGGATCAAGGCCCCGATCGCCCTGCGCCTGACTTTCCCGGCGCTCGTCAACGAAGCGATCCTTATCCTGAAGGCGTCGTCGCTGGTCTCGGTCGTCGGGGTCATCGAGCTGACGCGCATGGCCCAGGACCTTGCCGGCAGCACCTTCCTGCCGCTCGAGATTTTCGCGTCCGCAGGGCTGATCTATTTCGTCATCAATTGGATCGTCGCCCTTGCGGGCGGCCTGATCGAACGCTCCCTGCCGGGAGTGCCGCGATGACCTTCGACATCAATGTGATTTTCAACAACCTGCCCGATATCGTCAGCGGTGCATGGCTTACCCTCCTCATCTGGATCGTCACCACGCCAGTCGCTGCTGCGCTCGGCTTCCTTATCGCCGTTGCCAGACGTTTTGGCGGCGTCATCCCGGACAAGGCGTTCGGCATTGTCATTGCGGTGCTGCGCGGCACGCCCTTCCTCATCCAGATATTCCTCGTCTACTACGGCGGGCCCTTCGTCGGCTTGTCACTCGATCCGATCCCGGCCGGCATCATCGGCCTTTCCATCTACGGCGCGGCTTATTTCAGCGAGATCTTCCGCTCGGGTTTTGCCGCCGTCCCGAAGGGACATATCGAGGCCGGCCTGTGCGTCGGCCTGACACAAGGGCAGATCATCCGGCGCATATTGCTGCCGGAGATGACCATGCTGGTGCTGCCGCCTTCGATCAACATGACGATCATCCTCATGAAGGAGACGGCCGTGCTGTCCATCATCACCGTGCCGGAATTGACGGCGACGCTGAGTGCGATCGGCTCGCAGCAATATGCCTTCGTCGAGGCGCTCTTCGTGCTTGCCCTATTCTATTGGGCGCTCGTCGAAATCACCGGCTGGCTCGGTCATCTCGCCGAAACGAAACTCTCCAGATTCAGGTTTTTCAACATATGAGCGTTCCTGCGATCGCAGTCAAAAATCTCGTCAAGACGTTCGGCGGTTCCACCGTGTTGCACGGCATCGACCTCGATATCGTGCAGGGACAGGTTTCCTGCGTCATCGGCCCGTCCGGCTCCGGCAAGAGTACGTTGCTGCGCTGCATGGCCTTTCTCGAGGAATCGACGAAGGGGACGATCGCCATCAATGGCGAGGTGCTTGGCTTTACGGAAAACGCCAAAGGCGTCCGTGAGCGGGTGCCGGCGGCGGCGAACCGGCGGATACGATCGCAGATCGGGATGGTTTTTCAGCAGTTCAATCTCTGGCCGCATATGACGGCGCTCGGCAATGTCAGCGAAGCGCTGAAGACCGTTCACAAGATGAGCCGTAGGGATGCAGAGGAGCGGGCCATGGCCCAGCTCGTCAAGGTCGGCCTCGAGGCCAGGGCAGGGCACTATCCGTCGCAGCTTTCCGGAGGTCAGCAGCAACGCGTCGCCATCGCCCGGGCACTCGCCCTCAACCCGAAGATCATGCTGTTTGACGAGCCGACCTCATCGCTCGATCCCGAGCTGACCGGCGAAGTGCTGAACGTCATGCGCGATCTCGCCGCCGAGGGCATGACGATGGTCGTCGTTTCCCACGAGATCGGATTTGCCGCGACGGTCGGCCAGCAGATCGTCTTTCTCGATCACGGCAAGGTGCTGTTCACCGGCCCGCCGCAGGACGTCTTCAAACGGCCGAGAAACCCCCGGCTCGAACAGTTCCTGGACACCTATATCGATCGCGGAGCCTCGATGCTGCTCTGACGTTCATGTCCTTCCTGATCGTCGGAAAGACCTCCAATTCCGACGTCGGGTTCAGGCAATATCGTCTTCGAGTATCTTCACGGGCCGGTCCCACTGGATGAGAACGACACAGCCGGGGTCACTCCAGACCGAGTGTTCGCTGCCCGGCGCATTGACGATATAACTGCCGCTGGAGTAATCGCCCGTCTCGTCGGATTGAACGCCATCGAGCACCAGGATGGTCTCGAGCCCCTCGTGACGATGACGGGGAACGGAGGCGCCAGGCTCATATTTCAACAGCGCCACGCCCGGCTGATCGCCCTCGAAGGGCCGGATCCAGTGAATGGTGACCGCGTCGCGAAAAGGGCCGAATTCCAGCGCCTTCCAGCCGCCCGAGGTCAGCAGTTCGCGGGTCGTGTCAGGCATGGATAATGCTTTCCAGTATGTCGTCGACATGGGCGGTCCAGCCGACGATCGCGCCCTGAGCGCGGATCATGGCGATGGCTGCGGCTTTGAATTCCGGGAAATAGCTTTCCGTCGCCTCCTCGGCGAGCAGGCACTCATAACCGCGGTCGTTTGCTTCACGCATCGTCGTCTGCACGCAGACTTCGGTGGTAACGCCGGCAAAGACGAGTTGTTTGATACCCTTCTGCTGCAGCACGGTGCCGAGTTCGGTGGCGTAAAAGGCGCCCTTACCGGGTTTTTCGATGACGACTTCGCCCTTCACGGGCGCGAGTTCCGGCAGGATTGCCGTGCCGGGCTCGCCCGAGATCAGGATGCGGCCCATCGGGCCTTCGTCGCCGATCCTGAGCGCAGGATTGCCGCGGTCGCGTTTGGCCGGCGGCAGGTCGGAAAGGTCCGGCCGATGGCACTCCATCGTATGGATCACAGGCAGGCCGGCATTGCGGAAGCCCTGGATGAGGCGTTTGACATCGGGAACGATCCTGGTGATGCGGCTGACATCGTTGCCGAGGCTTGCACCGAAACCGCCGGGCTCGGCGAAATCGCGCTGCATGTCGATGACGATGAGGGCGAGCTCGTCGTGCTTCACCGGAAAGGCAAAAGGTTCGGCCTTGATCTTCACCATCAATGATGTCCCGCCATGTGGGCGCCGATCACGCCGATATCGGCCGAGCGTGCCGGTGTTTCGTAAACCAGCTTGCCTTCCGAAATGACCATGATGCGGTCGGACATCTCGAGCAGTTCGTCGAGGTCTTCGGACAGCAGCAGCACGGCGGCACCCAAATTGCGTGCCTTCATGATGCGGGCGCGGATTTCGGCAACGGCCGAGAAATCCAGACCGAAACAGGGGTTCGAGACGATCAGCAGATCGACATCGCCGGTCAGTTCGCGGGCGAGCACCGCCCGCTGCACGTTGCCGCCCGAAAGCGCTGCGATCGGCGAGGAGGAAGAGGCGGTCTTGACCTTGAAATCGGAGATCAGCGCCGAGGCGCGCTTCTTCATGCCGCCCCTGTTCAGCCAGATCGCGTCCTTGCCGTCCGGCTTCAAGTCGAAGGTGCGAAACGCAAGGTTCTCGCTCACGCTCATCTTGGGCGCGCAGGCATTCTGCAACGGCTCTTCGGGGATGAAACGCACCTTGTTCTTGCGGGTCTCGTCACGGGTGGCGCCGTAAGCCTCGCCATTGACCATGACCTCACCGGTATCGGTCGGGCGCTGGCCGGCGAGAATCTCCGTCAGCTCCTTCTGGCCGTTGCCCGATATGCCGGCAATGCCAACGATCTCGCCGGAGCGGACCGTCAGCGCGTCGATCTCGATCGTCTTCAGGCCGGAGCGATCGGGGGCCTTCACCTGGCTGACGGTCAGCACCGGTCTTGCCGCTTCGGCCACCGGCAGGCGGCTGTCGAGCTCGGCGAGCTTGACGTCGCCGATCATCATCGCCGCCATCTCGGCGGTGGAGAGTTCGCCGACCTTGCCGGTGCCGACCAGCTTGCCGCGCCGCAGGATCGAGACGGCATCGGCGAACTTCGTCACCTCGTGGAACTTGTGGGAAATCATCAGCACGGTGAGTTCGCCGCGCTCGGTCATTCCGCGCACGATGCCGAGCATCTCGTCGGCTTCGGCCGGCGTCAGCACCGAAGTCGGCTCGTCGAGCACGAGGAAGGAGCGGCCGAGATAGAGCTGCTTGACGATTTCGAGCTTCTGTTTTTCGCCGGCGGCAAGTTCACTTACCGGCCTGTCGAGCGGGATCTTGAACGGCATGCGCTCCATGAAACCCGCCAGGTCCTTGCGCTCCTTGGCCCAGTTGATCACCGCGGGGACTTCGGTGCGGCTGATGACCAGGTTTTCCGCGCCAGTCAGAGAGGGAACCAGGGTGAAATGCTGGTAGACCATGCCGAGCCCATAGGCTGCGGCATCCTTGGGGGAGGCGACCGCCACCTCGCGGCCGTCGACCGACAGCGAACCTGAGGTCGCGTGATAGAAACCCATGATGCATTTGACCAGTGTCGACTTGCCGGCGCCGTTTTCGCCGAGAAGGGCGTGGAAAGAGCCGGCCGGAACGGCCATCGAGACGTTGTCGAGCGCGGTGAACGAACCGAAGCGCATGGTCATCCCGAGCGTATCGATACCGACCGCCTTGCCGGCCTTGGGGAGGGGCGTGTCGCGAACGGTGCTCATGGCAGCTGGCTCACAAAGGTTTCGGAATTGGAGACGGCGCCGAAGACGCCGCCCTGCATCTTCACCATCTTGATGGCGGCGAGGTGGTTTCCGTAGTCGGTCGCGCCGCAGCAGTCCTCCAGCAGCAGGCATTCGTAGCCGCGGTCGTTCGCCTCGCGCATCGTCGTCGAGACGCAGACATCGGTGGTGATGCCGGTGAGGATGATGTTCTCGATGCGCTTCCGGTTGAGGATGAGTTCGAGGTCGGTGGCGCAGAACGAACCCTTGCCGGGCTTGTCGATGATCGTCTCGCCTTCGACCGGGTAGAGTTCGGGGATGATGTCCCAGCCGGGTTCGCCCCGCGTCAGGATGCGGCCGCAGGGGCCGGGATCGCCGATACCGGCGCCGATCCGCTGCGAGCGCCAGCGTTTGTTGGCCGGCAGATCGGCGAGGTCGGGACGATGGCCCTCGCGGGTGTGGATAATGTGGTAGCCCTTGGCCCGCATAGCGGCAAGCACGCGTTTGATCGGTTCGATCGGCGCCTGCACCAGCGACAGGTCGTAGCCCATATGGTCGACATAGCCGCCCTTGCCGCAGAAATCCGTCTGCATGTCGATGATGATAAGGGCGGTGTTATCAGGCCTTAGAGCGCCGTTATAGGGCCACGGATACGGATCGGCGTCGATAAAATGCCCTTCGGTTTCGACCATCGCGTCCATCATTCTCTCTCCTATTCCGCGGCAGGTTTGAGGGGTTCGCCGTAGCGGCGCATCGGCTTGTCAAATCCGCAGGACGTGCCGTCCTTGACCTTTATCTCGTCTTCCCATGGCAGGCGGTATTTGCCGGCGACGAGGTCGTGCATGTAGGTGTAGGGCGCATCCTGCGCGCCGCCGGCGACGGCGACATAACCGCGATGGCCGAACTGGTAGATATTGTTCTCCACGCCCCAGCCGAGCCGGGCCTCGCGCACCAGGTCAGGACGCACCTCGGCGGTGATGATCTCGTTGACGCGGCCGGAGGTGCCGTGGGCGATGATCGTGCCGTCGAAATTGCAGATCATGCCTTCACCCATGGAATCGAACGTGCCGTCCGAGCCGCACATACAGACATTGGCGGTGATCATCAGGTTGCAGAAGGCATTGGCCTGGTTGGTGAAGCGCCAGGCCTCGCGGATCGGCGCCGTGTAGCCGGCTGTGCGGATCATGATTTCGGCGCCCTTATAGGCGCATTCGCGCGCCATCTCCGGGAACATGCCGTCATGGCAGATGATCAGTGCGAGCCTGGCGCCTCGCGGGCCTTCGATGACAGGGATGCCAAGATCGCCGGGCTCCCAGGGCTCGACGGGGATCCAGGGATGCATCTTGCGGTAATAGAGCTTCAACTCGCCTTGATCGTCGATGACGATGCCGGAATTGTAGGGCATGCCGCCAGGGTTCAGCTCCATGATCGAGAAGCAGCCCCAGATCGCATTGTCCCTGCAAGCCTTCCTGAAGGCCGCGACCTCCGGCCCGTCGAGCGTGCACATGATCTCCGGATTGATGTCCATGGAGAGGCCGTGCAGCGCATATTCGGGAAAGACGACGAGGTCCATGCCCGGCTGGTTGCGCCGCGCTTTGGCCACCAGATCGACGATCACCTGCGTCTGTTTTGCCAGATCCGCTTTGGTGACCGTCACCGGCAGCTGGAGTTGTACCAGGCCGATACCCACACCGTGTTCGGATTTGTTGAGGCCGCCAAGTCCGTTCATCGGCAAGCTCCGTTATTTCGTAAGCGACAGCGCACCCGGCGCACCGGCGAGCGAGCGGGTGGGCGAGGACGTGGCGATCAGGATGATGAGGGTAAGCACGTAAGGTGCCGCGTAGAAGAGGTAGTAGCCTTGCGTGACGCCGACCGATTGCAGCGCCGGGCCGAGCGCGCCGGCGCCGCCGAAAAGCAGGGCAGCGAGAAAGCAGCCGATCGGGTTCCAGCGGGCAAAGATCACGAGCGCCACGGCCATCAGGCCCTGACCCGACGAGATGCCTTCGTTCCACGAGCCCGGATAGTAGAGCGACAGATAGGCGCCGCCGATCGCCGCCAGCGAGCCGCCAGCGGCGGTCGCCAGCAGGCGAACCCGGTCCGGGTCGATGCCCATGGCTCGGGCCGCGTCGGTGCTGTCGCCGACAACGCGCAGGATCAGGCCGATGCGAGTGTTCTTGAAGGCCCAGAACAGGAAGAGAGCCAGCGCTGCGCCGATGAAGAACAGCACGTTGATATTGAGTGCCGCCTGGATCTGCGGAGTGCTCGACCAGCCGCCGAGCGCAATCGAGGGCAGTTTCGGCGCCACCGGCTGGATGAAGGATTTGCCGAGGAAAAACGCCATGCCGAGACCGAACTGCATCATCGCGATGCCGATGGCGATGTCGTTGACCTTCGGGAATTTGCAGATCCAGCCGTGGATGAGGCCGAAGACTGCGCCCGCCGCCATGGCGGCGAGCACGCCGAGGGTCGGCGAGCCGGTGATGACGGCCACCGCATAGGCCGTCATGGCGCCGAAGACCAGCGTGCCTTCCAGGCCGAGATTGATGCGGCCGGAGCGCTCGGTGATCGTCTCGCCGAGGCTGACGAAAATGAATGGTGTGGACACGCGGATGGCGCCTGCGAAGATCGCCAGCGGCACGCCCCAGATGCCGATGCCTGTCTCTTCCATCAGAGGCTCCTTTTCCAGAGGTCGGGATTGAAGATCTTGAAGCGGCCGTAGAAGGTCTCGCAGAAGAGAATGACGATGAAGAGCGTCCCCTGCAGCACCAGAACCGTCGCATCCGGCAGGCCCATGCGCCGCTGGATGAGGCCGCCCGAGGCGTCGATGCCGCCGAGCAGGATCGCGACCGGAATGATCGCCAGCGGATTGTGCCTGGCGAGGAAGGCGACGAGGATGCCGGTATAACCGTAGCCGGCGGCAAGCGAGGCGTTGGCGCTTCCCTGCACCGCCGCCACTTCAATCATGCCCGCCAGACCGGCAAAGCTGCCGGCAAGTGCGGTAAATCCCGCGATCAGTTTGCCCACAGGAAGTCCCTGGATCTGGGCGGCGCGCACGTTGCCGCCGGCGATGCGGGCGGCAAAACCGTAGCTCGTCGCCTCGATCACTATCCAGGACACAATGCAGGCGAGGATGCCGATGACGAGACCCCAATGCACGTCCATGCCGGGAATCTTGCCGAGCATATAGTCCGCCGGCAACGGCCTGGTCGACGGCTTGTTGAGGCTTGCAGGATCGCGGAGCATCCCTTCGACGAACTGGTTCATCAGGGCAATGGCGATATAGGATAGCAGCAGCGACGAGATGGTTTCGTTGACGCCGCGGTAGTGGCGCAGGAAACCGGCAAGGCCGATCCAGATGCCGCCGACCAACATGGCGGCGATCGCCATCAGAATGAGGGTGAGGAAGACAGGCGCGGTGCCGGCAAGCGGCAGAGCCATGGCTGCGGCCGCAACGCCGCCCAGCACGACCGCTCCTTCCCCGCCGATGATGACGAGGCCGAGACGGGCGGGCAGGGCGACGCAGAGCGCCGTCAGGAGAAGGGGTGCGGCGCGGCTTAAGCTGTTCTGCACCGAAAACCAGCTGCCGAAGCCGCCGGTATACATCAGTTGGAAGAGGGTGACCGGCGACTTGCCGACCGCCAGGATGAAGAGGGAGAAGAGCGCAAGACCGATCAGTATGGCCGCAAGGCCGATGACGACAGGTTCGGCTCGCCGCGCGATCCATTCGAGGACGGGGCGCAGCGAAGCCGGTTTTTCCGCGATGGCGAGTGCGGGATCATTGGCCTCGATGGTCATGGCGCTTCTCCCTTCGCGGTTTACGCCGTGGACCCGACGACGCCCTCAACCAGGTAATTCATGCTCTCGAGCTCGATCGCATCTTCGGCGTAGCTCTTGTCGGCAGCCACGACGGTGTCGCCCTTATTGTCCTTCAACGGGCCCTTGAAGACCGAGAAGCCGCCCTTCATCATCTCCGCCTGCGTGGCTTCGAAAGCCTTGCGGCCCTCCGCCGACACGGCGGGGCCAAGCGCGCTCATCTTCACGAAGCCGTCCTTCAGGCCGCCGCGCACGAAGTTGCCGAGCTTTTCGCCGGCCTGCGCCTTCTTGACGAAATCGCTGTAGACGTTGCCCCAGGCCCATTCGGCGCCGGTGAGGTATTTTTCGGGAGCAAGTGGGCTCTGATTGGCGTGATAGCCGCAGACGAAGGCGCCGCGGCCGGCCGCCGTCTCGACGACCACTTTGGGGCTGTCGACGTGGCAGGTGATGACGTCGGCGCCCTGATCGACCAGCGCATTGGTGGCTTCGGCTTCCTTGACGGCGAGCGACCATTCACCGGTGAAGATCACCTGGCAGGTGATAGCGGGATCGACCGTGCGCGCGCCAAGCAGGAAGGCGTTGATGTTCTGCAGAACTTGCGGGATCGGCTTAGCGGCGACGAAGCCGATCTTTTTGCTTTTCGTCGCATGACCGGCGGCGATGCCGTTCAGATACTGGCCCTGGAAGATATAGCCGAAATAGGAGCCGGTATTGGCGGGGTTCTTGCCTTCCTGCCAGAGGCCGCCGCAATGGCGGAACTGGATATCGGGATATTTGGCGGCCATGGCCAGCATGTGGGGATCGAAATAGCCGAAGGAGGTCGGAAAGAGCAGGGTCGCACCGTCGAGATTGATCATCGACTCCATGGTCTTCTGGACATCGACGGTTTCCGGCACATTCTCTTCTTCGACCAGCGTCACGCCCGGCAGCGCCTTGACCACGGCGGCACCTTCCGCATGCGCCTGGTTGTAGCCGTAGTCGTCTTTGGGGCCGACATAGATGAAGCCGACGGTCAGCGCGGTCTGGGCTGCGGCTGGCGAGCCGATCAGGCCCGGCATGGCGCCGGCGAGCGCACCGGCGGCGGAAGCCTGAAGGAAATTGCGGCGGTTCATGGAAAGGAGTTTGGTCATCGGAATGCTCCTTGCGGCGCTGGGCCGGTTTCGAACGGGTACAGAAAAGTGCATGCAATGTGCGTGCCAGAAATCAATCTATTGTTTTTTATAATTTATTTGTTTCTGCAAAATGCACACTCCGAAAAGTGCATGCAGATTGATCGATTTCTTGCGCAAAAAGTAATCAACAGGTATTTCTTGGTCATCGTGACTGCGTGATTGCTGATACTTCGCGCAGGCCAAGCTCTCTTATTCATCAGAAAGCGAAAATTTAACAATATCTTCCCTGCTCAATTTGACTTATCGAGTCTCGGACGGCATCTGTATGCAGAGTGTTGATGTGAGCAGATTCGTATTGTGAAGCAGACTAGGCGCAGAGAAGTGATCCGCACCGGAACCACCGTCGAACAGATGGTGCGGGCGATTTCCGACATGATCGTCACAGGTGAAATCCTGCCGGGCGCGAAGTTGGACGAGGTGTCGCTCGCGGTTCGTTTCGAGGTTTCGCGCACGCCGGTACGCGAGGCCTTGCGTGAGCTGGGCGCCATGGGATTGGTCGTCCGCGAGCCAAACCGCAGTGCCCTCGTGACCAATGTCACCGAGGCCTATCTGCATTCGATGTTCGAGGCGATGGCGGAGCTTGAAGCAATCTGCGCCAGGCTGTCGGCCGAGCGCATGACGGTCGATGAGCGGCGCGCGCTGGAGTTGGAGCATCGGGCATCGGTGAGGCTGGTGCATGCCGGCGCCGAAGAGGAATATTCGGCTCACAATACCGAATTCCACACCCGGCTTTATCGAGGTGCGCATAATGATCATGTCTTCGAGATGGTGACGCAGACCAGGGCGCGGCTGGCACCTTTTCGACGGGCACAGTTCCGTTTGCCGGGGCGCTTGGCAAAATCCTATGAGGAGCACGGCCGGATCGTGACCGCGATCATGCGCGCGGACGCCGCGGCCGCGGGGCAGGCGGCCTATTCCCATGTGGAAATTGTCAGCGATGCCAGCGCGGTATTTGCAACGGCCGGGGAGTAGAGAGGACGCGGCGCCCGAAATCAAGCGCCGCCCCCGCTACAAGACAAAGGGCTCCGACAACCAAACGCTCCAGTTGTTTCGCGGCGTCTACTCCGCGGCTTCGACGAAACGGTGGCGTTCGTAGAGGAACTTCAGCACGGCCTCGCGGCATTTGAGATATGTCCGGTCGGAGGCGAGTTCGATGCGATGGCGCGGACGAGACATGGTCACATCGAGCACTTCACCGATCCGGGCCGCCGGGCCATTGGTCATCATGACGATGCGATCGGACAACAATACCGCTTCGTCGACGTCATGGGTGATCATCACCATCGTATTGCCAAGCCGGGCGTGGATTTCCATCACCGCGTCCTGAAGATGGGCGCGGGTCAGCGCGTCGAGCGCGCCGAAAGGCTCGTCCAGCAACAGGATCTTCGGCTCCATTGACAGCGCGCGGGCAATGCCGACGCGCTGTTTCATGCCCCCTGATATTTCCGAAGGCCGCTTATCCCTGGCATGCGCCATCTGCACGAGGTCGAGGTTGGCCATGACCCAGTCGTGCCGCTCGGCCTTGGTCTTTGTTCGGCTGAAGACCTTGGTGACGGCGAGATTGACGTTCTCGTAGACCGTCAGCCAGGGCAGCAGCGAATGGTTCTGGAAGACGACGGCGCGTTCCGGACCCGGTTCGTTGACCTCGCGGTTTTCAAGCAGCACGGCGCCTGCGGATACCGGAGTCAGGCCGGCAATCAGGTTGAGCAGGGTAGACTTGCCGCAGCCGGAATGGCCGATGATCGAGACGAATTCACCCTCGGAAATCGTCAGGTTGATGTCCTTCAGCACCTCGGCGCGCACGCCGCCCCGATCGAAATGTTTGTCGATATGGTCGAGTTTGAGATAGGCGTTCATAGGTGCGTTCCTCAGTTGGCCATGGCGCCGCGGGTGACGAGTTTGCCGAGCGCAGCCACCAGCTTGTCAAGGGCGAAGCCGACGATGCCGATATAGGCGAGCGCGACGATGATGTCCGGAAGGCGCGACGAGTTCCATGCGTCCCAGATGAAGAAGCCGATGCCGACGCCGCCCGTCAGCATTTCGGCCGCGACGATGGCGAGCCAGGAGAGGCCGACGCCGATCCTGAGGCCGGTGAAGATATAGGGCGCTGCCGAAGGCAGCATGATCTTCCAGAAAAACTCGAACTGGTTGAGGCGCAGCACTTCGGCGACGTTGCGGTAGTCCTGCGGGATATTGCGGACGCCGACGGCGGTGTTGATGATGACAGGCCAGATCGACGTGATGAAGATCACGAAGATTGCCGAAGGATTGGAATCCTGGAAGGCTGCCAGCGACAGCGGCAGCCAGGCGAGCGGCGGGACCGTGCGCAGCACCTGGAAGATCGGATCGAGGCCGCGCATCGCCCAGATCGACTGACCGATGATCGCCCCGATGATGACGCCGGCGACTGCGGCAAGGCCAAAGCCATACACGACGCGCTGCAGCGAAACGAGCACGCGCCAGCCAAGCCCGATATCCTGGGAGCCGTAGTTGAAGAACGGATAGGCGATCAGGTCGTAGCTCTCCTGCCAGACCTGATGCGGCGAGGGCAAGGACGCATCCGTCGATGAACAGAGCACCTGCCAGACGAGCAGGATGAGCGCCAGCACCACGGCCGGCGGAACGACATTGCGAAGTGCGGTCAGCGCCGCTCGACGAAAATCGATCCGCGATCCATGCTTGCCGGAAAATGGCAGAACCTTTGCCGCCGGCTTGGCTGAGGCGGCCGTGGAGGGATTTTGTTTATTTGCCAGGGCGGACATCGACGCGCTCCTCATACGAATGAAAGGCCGGCGCGCCGATCGCGCGCCGGAGCGGGTCAGGCGACGGCCTTGATCGAAAGGCTGTCGAGATAGGCGGAGGGATTTTCAGGGTCGAAGACCTTGCCGTCGAAGAAAGTCTCCTTGCCGCGAGACGACGACGCGGGAATATCGGCCGCCGCGACGCCGAGATCCTTGGCGGCCTCGCGCCAGATGTCTTCGCGGTTCACCTGGTTGACCAGCGCCTTGACGTCGGTGCTCGCCGGCAGATTTCCCCAGCGGATGTTTTCCGTCATGAACCAGGTATCGTGGCTCTTGAACGGGTAGGAGGCGCCGTCCTTCCAGAACTTCATGTAGAGGTCGGTGGCCTTGACCTCGCGGCCGTTGCCATAATTGATATCGCCCTTGAGGCGGCCGAGCACGTCCTTGGTCGGAACGTTGAACCACTGGCGCTTGCCGAGAATGTCGGCCATCTCCGCCTTGTTGTCCATGCTTTCGCACCACTGCTGAGCTTCCATGACAGCCATCAGCAGCGCCTTGGCAGCATTGGGATTCTTTTCGATCCAGTCGGCGCGCAGCCCGAGCGCTTTTTCGGGATGGCCCTTCCAGAGCTCGCCGGTGGTGGCGGCGGTGAAGCCGATGCCCTGGTTGACCAGCTGCTCGTTCCACGGTTCGCCCACACAGAAGACGTCCATGTTGCCAACCTTCATATTGGCAACCATCTGCGGCGGCGGCACGACGATGGTCGAAACGTCCTTGTTCGGATCGATGCCGCCGGCGGCGAGCCAGTAACGGATCCAGAGGTCGTGGGTGCCGCCCGGGAAGGTCATCGCGGCCTTGATCTCCTTGCCTTCCGCCTTCTTCTTCTCGAAGGCGGCCTTCAGCTTAGAGGCATCGAGCTGGACGCCGGTTTCGGCATATTCCTTGGCGACGGAAATGCCCTGGCTGTCGAGGTTGAGCCGGGCGAGGATTGCCATCGGCACCGGCTTATTGTTCTGCGTCACCTTGCCGGTGTGCATGAGATAGGGGAGCGGCGAGAGAATATGGGCGCCGTCAATGCCATTGGCTGCGCCGCCCAGCACGAGATTATCGCGGGTCGCACCCCAGGAAGCCTGTTTGGCCACATCCGCTTCCGGAAGGCCATGCTTGTCGAAAAATCCCTTTTCCTTGGCGATGATCAGCGGTGCGGAATCGGTGAGCGCGATAAAGCCGAGCTTGACACCTTTCACCTCGGGCCCTGCTCCGGCTGCGAAGGCGCCCGATGGAAAGGCAGTCTTGACGGCGCCGATGAGGGCAGCCGCTGCAGTCGTCTTGAGCATGCCGCGGCGGGTCATGCCGGTTGTCGAAATCCCAGTCGTCGAATTTTTTGTCATGCGCAGGTTCCCTCTGCTGGCTGAATTTGGACACAAAAAAACGCCGCCGGAAATTGCGTCCAAGGGATGAGAGATCCCGGATTGCAAAGACCTTGCGACGTCGGTGTCTAATGCAGGCGCTTATGCCGCGCCTATCCGCCCCGGTCGCCGTTGACCGGTGCATCTAAGAACCTGCAAGCAGCGTGCCAATTTCGAGAGGAGTTGGTAACAGCATGAAGCAAAAGGAGAAATGCGAAGAATTAACGATTGCCTATTTCTTGAGCGCTATCGTTTTCTGCTTCCTTTTTGTGCGATTGCCACGATAGTCACAGCCATGGAAGCGCTCTATTTGTGCAGTGCACGCAACATTAAAGCCGCGATGCAGCTGGCCGGATGGATGTCTTTCCAGCGGCAAAGCTCAACAGGAGAGGGGTAATGTGCGGCGATTGCCTTCGCTCTCACCCCATTCAGTGCAGCAAAGATACGAGTCCGTAGAACGCTGCGGATATTGCTGCCGCCGCCGGCATCGTGACGATCCAGGCGATCACGATGTTGCCGGCCAATCCCCAGCGCACGGCGGAAACACGGCGAGCCGCGCCCACTCCAACGATTGCTCCGGTGATGGTATGCGTCGTCGAAACGGGAATGCCGAGCCACGTCGCTCCGAACAGCGTCAGCGCTCCGCCCGTCTCCGCGCAGAAACCTTGCATGGGGTTGAGCCGGGTGATCTTCGACCCCATGGTATGAACGATCCGCCATCCGCCAAACAGCGTACCGAGAGCCATTGCCGATTGGCAGGTAATGACCACCCAGAACGGCACGTAGAATGTCGGGCCGAGATATCCCTGACTGAACAGGAGCACCGCGATGATGCCCATCGTCTTCTGCGCATCGTTTCCGCCGTGGCCGAGCGAATAGAGCGAAGCGGACACGAACTGCATGATGCGAAAGGTCCGATCCACCGCAAACGGCGTCTGCCGGACGAACAACCAGGAGACGGCGAGTACCAGCACCAGCGCAAGCAGGAAGCCGATGGCTGGTGAAAGGAAAATGGCGCCGACCGTCTTTAGGAGACCATTCCAGACGATCGAGCTGAAGCCCACCTTTGCCAGACCGGCCCCCACCAGCCCACCGACAAGCGCATGCGACGAACTCGATGGAATCCCGAAAATCCAGGTGAGGATATTCCAGATGATGGCGCCCATGAGCGCGGCGAAGATCAGTTGGGGCGAGACGATCGCGGGATCGATGATGCCAGTCCCCAGCGTCTCGGCGACATGCAAGCCGAAGAACAGGAAAGCGATGAAATTGAAGAACGCCGCCCAGGCGACCGCATATTGCGGCCGCAGGACGCGGGTCGAGACGATCGTGGCAATGGAATTGGCCGCATCATGAAGGCCGTTGAGAAAGTCGAAGAACAAAGCGACGACGATAAGGCCGACCAGCAGCGGCAGAGCGAGGGAGGCATCCATCAGACGTTCTCGATGAGAATGCCGCTAATCTCGTTGGCGACATCCTCGAAGCGGTCGACGACTTTCTCCAGCTCTCCGTAGATTTCGCTGCCGATCATGTAGGCCATCGCATTGCCGCTGGCGCCATGACGCAAGAACAGATCCTTCAAACCCTGGTCGTGGAGCTCATCGGAACGTCCCTCCACTCGGGTGACTTCCTCCGCGATGGCGGCGAGACGCTGCGCATTGGCCCCCAATCTGTCGAGCAGGGGTATCGCTTCCGCGACAAGATTTGCCGCCTTGACGATTTCGCTGCCCATCTCCTGCATGAGCGGATCGAAGCTGGATTGCTCGAACAAGCGGATCGTCTTGACTGTCTTGTGCATCATGTCGATCGAATCATCCATCGACTGGATGAGGTCCTTGATGTCTCCCCGGTCGAAGGGCGTGATGAAGCTTCGGCGAACGGCAAGAAGAACGTCACGCGTGATGTCGTCGGCCTCGTCTTCCAATGTGACGATACGTTCGCAGTTTTTTTCGACGTCATTGCCCTTCAGGAGTTGGTCGAGGGCGTAGGCTGCGGCAACGACGGTCTTCGAGTGCTTGGAAAACATGTCGAAGAATCTGTCTTCCCGTGGCATCAGCTTGCGAAAAATGCTCATCATGCCTGGGAACCTTCCTCGTGCGGCCGATTGTCATAAATCTGTCATAAACACGCTCAGGCAATTGAAGCAACATGCAAATTCGGTAATTCATCTACTATGACGCCGAGCAAGAAAAGCAGGAAGCCCCGACCGGACAAGTCCCAGCCACTGCTACGGCAGCTCGCTGCTGTTCCTGAAACGCTGTTCGCCGGTGCATTCCGTCAACAGTACGGCGCTCTTTGCTTCCGCTACGGCGATGCCGGATCCGCGATCGAAATCCTGGTGATCACATCGCGTGAGAGCGCACGCTGGGTCATCCCAAAAGGATGGCCGATGAAAGGGAAAAAGCCTTTCGAAGCAGCGGCAATCGAGGCGTGGGAGGAGGCAGGCGTGCGCGGTGTGGTGAAGAAGAAGCCGGTCGGCCGTTATACCTATCTGAAAGAACTCGACAATGGCGATGTGGCCCCCTGTATCGTCGACATGTTTCAGATTGAAGTCACTGATATCAGCGGCGATTTCAAGGAGCGGGGTCAGCGTATCCTCGAATGGGTCAGCCCGGATGAAGCGGCACGCCGCGTTCGCGAGATCGAACTCAAGTCGCTGCTCGTCCAATTCGAAGCGCGCGGCGGAAAGAAGCTCGATCGCGGCTGACCATCTTCGCCGGCAGATAGCAGCGCCGCGCGTCTTTATCGCTCGAATGGTTCGCCGAGCGAAGCAACGCCGTTCAGTTTCAGCAGGCGACGGTCGGCGGAGATGATGCCGAGCACGATGATCGTGACAAGATAGGGCAGGCTCGACAGCAGCTGCGAGGGAACATCCAGTCCGGTTGCCTGGGCTGCAAGCCCCATCAGCGAGACCGCCCCGAAGAGGCAGGCGCCGAGGAAGATACGGCCGGTGAGCCAAGTCCCGAAGACGACAAGGGCGATGGCGATCCAGCCGCGGCCGGCGATCATTCCATCGGCCCAGAGCGGTGTGTAGACCACCGACGCATAGGCACCGGCGAAGCCCGCCATGGCGCCGCCGAAGGCGATGGCGAGGACGCGGACTGAGATGACCGGATAACCGATGGCATGCGCGGCCTTGGGGTTCTCGCCGACAGCGCGGACGATGAGACCGAGCTTGGTGTAGGCAAATATGGCCCAGAGGGCGAGGGTCGCGGCGAGCGAAATCCACACGACGATGTCCTGGACGAAAAGGCCGCCGATAACCGGCAGTTCCGAAAGTCCGGGAAGGGCGAGCTTCGGAAGTCCTCTGACGGTGAGGCTTTCATAGGTCTTGCCGAAAAGTGCCGAGAGGCCCTGGCCGAGAATGCCGATGGCAAGGCCCGCCGCCACCTGGTTTGCCCGGAATCCGAGGGTGACGAAGGCGAAGAGCAGGGAAAGGACAGCGCCGCCGAACCCGGCGACGACGAAGCCCAGGAGATGTCCGCCGCCCTGATAGACGACGATGAAGGCGAGCACGGCGCCGAAGGCCATCAATCCCTCGACCCCGAGGTTGAGGACGCCGGCGCGCTCGGCCACCAGTTCGCCGAGGGCTGCGAGAAGAAACGGTGTCGCCGCCGCAAGCATGCCGGCAAGAATGAACTCGATGGCGTTCATGACGGGCTCCGGTGGGCGGCGCGGCGCCATTCGAGGCGGTAGCGCACGAAGGCGACGGCGATGAGATAGGCGAGCAGCAGACTGCCTTGGAAGACGCGGACGGCGGCGATCGGCAGGCCGGCCGAGACCATGGCATTGTCGCCACCGATATAGATGACCGCCATGACCAGCGCCGAGACCACGATGCCGATCGGGTGCAGGCCACCGAGATAGGCGACGATGATGGCCGCATAGCCATAACCGCTCGCGACCGAACGCTGCAGCTGGCCGAGCGGACCGGCGACTTCGGCAGCACCGGCAAGACCGGCGGCAAAGCCGCCGATCAGCAGCGACAGCCAGATTGCCCAACCCTCCTTGAAGCCGGCATAGCCGGCAGCCCGCGGCGCCAAGCCGCCGACCTGCAGCTTGTAGCCGATGAAGCTCTTCTGCATGAAGACCCAGGCGGCAACCGACAAAGCGAGCGTAATCAGGAAAGAGACGTTGAGGCGGGTCCCGGAAATCAGGGTCGGGACCATCGCATCATACTGGAACATCACCGACTGGGGGAAGTTGAAGCCGTTCGGATCCTTCCACGGGCCGAGCAGCAGATAGTTCAGCAGCTGCGCCGCAACGAGGCTCAGCATCAGCGAAACGAGGATCTCGTTGGCGTTGAGGCGCACGCGCCAGAAGGCGGTGAGAGAGGCCCAGAGCGCGCCGCCGATGGCGCCGAGCAGCAGCATCGCCGGCCAGATCCACTGGCCCGTTGCCTGAGGAAACCAGACCGGAATGGCCGAGGCGAAGATCGCGCCGAGAATGAACTGGCCTTCGGCGCCGATATTGAAGACCTTGGCGCGAAAGCCGATCGCCAGTCCCTGGGCGATCAGCAGGAGCGGGCCTGCCTTTAAGAGCACTTCCGAAAATGACGCCCAGGAGAGGAAGGGCTCGAAAAGGATCGCGTAGAGGACCGCGACCGGGTCACGGCCCATCAGGATGTAAAGGCCGAGGTTGAGCGCGATCGCTATGACAAGCGCCATGACGGGCGCAAGCAGGCTCGCGGCAAGCGAGGCGCGCTCCCGGCGCACCAGGGTGGGAACGAAAGCAGGGGACCAAGCGCTCATAGACGGACTTTCTCGGGTGAGGCTTGTGCCCCGACCATGTATCGGCCGATCTCTTCGGGCTGTGTGTCCCGCGTTTTTAGCGGCGGGCTGAGCCGGCCGTGATGCAGCACCTGGATGGAATCGCAGAGCTCGAACAGCTCTTCCAGCTCTTCGGAAATAACAAGGATCGCCATGCCCTGATTGCGCAATGCGACCAGACGGCTGCGAATGGCGGATGCGGCGCCGATATCGACGCCCCAGGTCGGCTGCGCCACGAACAGCAATTTGGGAGCCAGCATGATTTCCCGGCCGACGATGAATTTCTGCAGATTGCCGCCGGAAAGCGTCCCGGCTTCCGCATCCGGGCCGGGTGTGCGGACATCATACTGACGGATACAATCCTCGGTGAACGCCGTCGCCCGCGCCTTGTCGAGAAGACCATGGCGCAAAAGCTTCAGCGGATGGGCCGTCAGCAGGCTGTTGAGGATAAGCGACATTTCGGGCACGGCGCCGCGTCCGAGCCGGTCCTCCGGAACGAAGGCAAATCCAAGCGTCCGTCGCGCCGCGGCATCGAGCCTGCCGACATCCATCCCCATCATGTAGATCCGGTCGCGCTGGTCGCGCCCCAGCACCGTCTCGCCCGAGACCAACGCGGCAAGCTCGCTTTGGCCGTTGCCCGAAATACCGGCGATCCCCAGAATTTCACCGGCATGCACTTCGAGGCTGATGCCGGAGAGCGACACCGCAAAGGGATCGTCCGGCTGATAGTCCAGACCGATGATCTCCAGCCGCTTTTCCCCGCCGGACAGCGGCAGCGCCGACAAGGGTTCGGGCATGTCGCGGCCGATCATCATGCGGGCAAGGTCATGGGCATCATGTTCACGCGGGTCGACATTCCCGGTCACCCGGCCGCCGCGCAGAATGGTCGCCCGGTCGCAGATTGCCCGGATTTCCTCGAGCTTGTGGGAGATCAACAGGATGGAAACGCCGCCGTCGCGCAGCCGGCGCAGCGTGTCGAACAGCTTCTCCACCAGTTGCGGCGGCAGGACGGAGGTGGGCTCGTCAAGGATCAGCAGCTTCGGATCGGTCATCAGGCTTCGGATGATCTCCACCCGTTGCCGCTCGCCGACGGACAGCGCATGCACATGGGCGAGCGGGTCGACTTCAAGGCCGAACTCCCGTCCAAGCGTCCGGATGCGTTCCTTGAGCTCAGCCTTGCGGCCCGGCACGACCAGCCGAATATTCTCCAGGACGGTCAGGGTCTCGAACAGCGAAAAATGCTGGAAGACCATGCCGATACCGTTGCGCCTTGCCTCCGCCGGAGAGGCGAGGCGCAAGGGTTTTCCTTCCCAGACGACGTCTCCGTCATCCGGTTGCTCGACGCCGTAGATCAGCTTCATCAGCGTCGATTTTCCCGCGCCATTTTCTCCGAGAATCGCATGGATCGATTGCGGAGCCACGTCCAGATCGATGGCCTGGTTGGCGTGGATCTGGCCGTAGCTCTTCGAAATGCCGCGCAGCGACAGGAGCGTGGTCGTCATGACTTATTTCGGCAGCGGCGTGGACACGCCCTTGACGTGCCAATTCATGGCGATGATCTCGGGGTCGGCCAAGGTCGCGCCGGATGCGACACCTTCGCTGCCGTCGGCCTTGGCGATCGGCCCGGTGAACGGCGAGAAGCTGCCGTCGGCGATCTTTGCCTCGATCTCCTTGATCTTGGTCATGACGTCAGCCGGAATATCCGAATTCCAGTCGACCACTTCGACGACCTTGTCGGCGACGCCGAGGAACGCATTGGCCCCCTTGAAGGTACCGGCGAGATGGGCATCGACCGAAGCTTTGAAGAACGGTGACCAATCCGTCGCGACGCAGCCGAGATAGGTCTTCGGCGCATATTTCTTCATCGAAGAATTGAGGTTGAAGGCATAGACGCCGGCTTCCTCGCAGGCCGAGATGACGGACGGCGTGTCCTGGGCGTTGGAGAAGATCACGTCGCACTTCTGCGCAATCAGCGCCTTGGCGGCTTCCTGCTCCTTGGCCGGGTCGAACCAGGAGTTGACCCAGACGACCGAGACTTCGATGTCGGGCTTGACCGCCTGGGCGCCGAGCGTGAAGGCATTGATCGAGGTGATGAGCTCGGGGATGGCAAAAGCCGACACGGAGCCGAGCTTGCCGGTCTTGGAAAGCGCTGCCGCTGCCATGCCGAGCAGATAGGTACCCTGGAAATATTTGGCGGCGAAAGGCGAGAAGTTCGGAGCGACCTGGAAGCCCGAGGCATGCAGAACCGTGACGCTCGGATCACGGCGGGCGATCTGCAGGGCGCCGTTCTGATAGCCGAAAGAGCCGGCGACCAAAAACTTGTTTCCGTCGGCGACGGTCTTGTTCATGATGCGGTCGGCATCCGGGCCTTCGGCAATATTCTCAAGCACGGTGACCTTCACCTTGTCGCCGTAAGCGGCCTTGATCGGCTCGAGACCGGCGGCCAGTGCATGTCCCCAGCCGACATCGCCGATCGGCGAAGGGACGACGAGCGTGATGCCGAGCGGCGCGTCGGCGGCCAAAGCAAGGCGGCTGCCGAGCACACCGGCAAGGCCGGTGGCGGCAGCGGCCGTCATCAGGTTTCTGCGGGTCAGTTTGGTCATGGTCTCAGTTCCCTCTTTTGGTTTTCTAGAATTTCACGGCGGATAGTGCAGCTTCCGCCTCGGCAGCCAGCTTGGCCTCGTCGAGCCCGGGGAATTCGCCCTTCTGCCAGACGATGCGGCCATTGATCATGGTCATGTCGGTCGCCATGCCGATGCCGACGCGGGCAATCAGGCTCAGCGGGTCGTGCCGCGTGCCGACATAATCCATGCGGCGGGTGTCGATCGCAAACAGGTCGGCGGCCATGCCGGGCGCCAGTCGGCCGATATCGCGCCGGCCGAGCAGGCTGGCACCCCCTGACGTGCCGTAGCCGAGGAAATCGACCGGAGGCGGCACGGGGTGGGTGCGGGTGGATGATACGAGGCACTGCAGCATGTAGGCGGAGTGCAGGCAGTGCATCAGGTTGGAATTGTCATTGGAGGCAGCACCGTCGCAGCCGAGACCGACGCGCAGGCCGAAAGCGGCCATGGCGGGAATATCGGTGACTTCTGCGCCGACCAGATAGACGGGTTCCGAGCAGTGCGCCACCCCGGTGCCGCTGGCCGCCATCTTCCTGAGTTCGTCGTGGGTCAACTCCCAGCAATGGGCATAGAAGGCGTCGGGTCCGGCAAAGCCGAGTTCTTCCAGATAGTCGACCGTGCGCATGCCGTGACGCGCCTGGATGACCGGACTTTCGCCCTCGCCGACATGCGTGTGCATTATGACCCCGCGATCACGCGCCAGTGCCACCGATTCCACGAACGTCTCACGGTAGCAGTTCACCGGCTGGCAGGGCGCGACCACGACCTGGCGCATGCTGAAGCGGCTGGTATCGTGGTAGGCGTCGATCAGCCGGGCGCAGTCGGCGATGAATTCGTCCGTCGTTTCCAGCATCTCGTCGGGAATGGTCGAGCCTTCCGACTTCGGCAGGGTGTTGCCGCCGCGGCCGGCATGGAAACGCATGCCGAGCAGCTCGGCCGCTTCGAACTGGCGATCGATCAGCCGCTTCCCGGCATGCCGGGGGAAATTATACTGGTGATCCAAGGCCGTGGTGCAGCCATGCTTGATCATCTCGGCCATCGCGGTGACGGAGGAGTGGTAAAAGCACTCCTCGTTGAGCTGCGAAAAGATCGGGTAGATGCGGTCGAGCCACTCGATCACCGAGAGCTTCGTCCAGTCGAGATCGGCGCGGTTGCGCACGAAGCACTGGAAGAAGTGATGATGGGTGTTGACCAAGCCTGGATAGACGAACCAGCCGGCAGCATCCTGAACGGTCGTGCCGGGAGGCAGTGCGTCCGCCGCGAGATTTTCGCCGATCGCCACGATCTCTGGGCCGCTGGTCAGCAGATCGACATTGCGATGGACGACCGGTCCCTTGCCCTCGTCGACGATCACGGCCGCGCAATTCTTCAGGAGGTAGCCGGCCATCATCACGCCTCGCCCGGTTCGATCTGGGGTTCGGGCTTCAATTCGTGCAGCCGGTGAATGCCTGGCATCTCGATGAAGTTGTCGAGGGCGCGCAGCGCGCGGGACCAGAGCCGGATGGCGGGATAGGAATCCAGTATGACACCGCCATCGGGGGCCAGCGCCACATAAGGGAAGCAGGCGATATCGGCAATTGTCGGCCGGTCGGCTGCGAGGAAACGCATGCCGCGAAGGCCCTGCTCGACAAGCCCGGCCTCAAGTTCGCGAAGCGCGGCGATGCCCTGGGCCTGCAGCGCGCCGATATCGCCCGGCCGCAGCAGCATTTCGTGAAGCCGCGCTGCCCCGAGGCTTGCCGTCAGCCGGCCGGAGAACGACAGCCACTGCTGCACCCGCGCCGCTTCCTCGGCCCTGCCGCCGCCGAGCCATTCAGGTGCTGCCTTGGCGGCGAGATAGACGAGAATGGCCGAGGATTCGGTCAGGATCAGGTCGCCATCCTCCAGGATCGGAATCGAGCCTGCCGGGTTGAGCGCAAGCAGCTCGGGGCCGCGATGCTCGGCGCCGGGATGAAAATCTACCGGGCGGAGTTCCAGCTTCACTCCGGTCAGCGCCGCCATCAGGCGCACCTTGTAGCAGCTCGGCGAGAGAATGTAGTCGTAGAGCTTCATTGCGCCACCAGCTGTGCGCCATAGGTATAATTGTGGCGCTTCAGCCAGCGCCGGTAGGCGATCGATGTCAGATCGGCCCGCGTCGGGATTTCCATGCCGGGGTCGAGCGGCAGCAGCCGCGGAATCTGATTTTCGAGGATCGAACGGTCCTGCAGAAAGATCGTCTGCTGGAAGTGGATGAGGTCGGTCATCGCGGTCTCGTCGTCAAAGAGCGCCATCCATGGCCAGACGTCGCAGAGGTCCTCGGCCAGCGGCTGCACGAAAAGCGTGATGACATCCCATTCGCTCGGGCGCGGCGGGCAGGTTTTGTAAAGCACGGAGCAGGTCGGTGCCGGCACGCGGTACATGTATTCCGTGGTGATGCCGCCGCTTGCCGACTTGGCAGCCTGCGGCTGGTAAAATTTCACCTGCGTCGCCCAGACCTCGTCTTCTTCCTCGCGGATCTCGACCTTGTAGTTCTGAACCTCGGTGTGCGGCTCGGCGCCGAGAATGTCGGTGTGGACGAAGGGGAAATGGGCGATGTCGAGAAAATTCTCGACGGCACGCAGCGGCGAGCAGCGCACCCGCACCACGCCGACATCGACGAAGCGGCGGCCGGGCTGGTCGGCCTCGGGAATCGGGAAAAGCTCCTTCTTCGGCGCGCCGAGGGAGGACCAGACATGACCGTAACGCACGCGCACCGGCAGTACACGACCGTCGCCGCCCGTCACCTTGGCATTGCCGTCGCCATCGCGCGCCACTTCGATCGGCTCGCCCATCAGTGCCGTCCTGCGACCGGCGCTGTCGAGCTGGCTGAAGAGCCCGACCGGATACCATTCGTCGGTCATCGCCTGCATGGTCATTGGCCGATCTCCTTCCTCTGAAGATCTTCGGCCCGGCGGCGCAGGCTCTCGGCGGCCCGCGAAGCGCCAATGCCCGCCGCGGGGCCGGTGTCCGGCTTCAGCAGCACGTGGATCAGTGTCTGTCCATCTTCTTGAGCGGATAATAGCAGACAGATGGTCCCGCTTGTTGCATTGAACTCGAGCAAGCCTTCAGGACTTGCCTTCGCGCCAGCAGCCGCCTCGATCGCCGCAATGCCGGCCAACGCCGTCAGCGATCGCAGGGGAATGAGGCCCTCAAGCCGCGGCGGCTTCGCAGCCGGCGTGCCCACCGCGACCCAGATCACGTTGTCCGCCTCCTCGACGTCATGGGTGGCGACGCGGATGGTTTCCGGTGGCGCCAGCCCTGGATGGGCCGGAATGCGGAGACAGTTTCCGGCCTGACCATAACTCCAGCCGTGATAGATGCAGGAGAGCGCCTCGCCGCGCACGAAGCCGTGAGACAGACGCATGCCGCGATGCGGACAGCGATCGGCCGATGCCGATATGCGCCCGGAAGCGCTGCGCCACAGGGCAATCGATCCGGCTGCCGTCCGTGCCGGCATGACGGTGCCGGCTGGCAAATCCCGGGACAGAGCGACTGGCGTCCAAAAGCCGGTCGTAGCGGATGGCATGACTAGAGTTCCCAAACAAAATCATATGCTTGCCGAGCACGTCCCGCCTCCGCATCGAGGCAATTCCGCTCAACCTTATCAGGTTTGCATAATTATTTCGCATTGGCAATATTGAGTAAATAATATGCACGGCGCAAAATACACGGTAGCCGGTACTAGGCTCTTTCGCCGATGATCGTCGTGCGTTCTATGCTCTCGACCCATACGTCGATAGGCCCGAGAGAGCATCCCATCTCCATCATGTCGATCAGCTCCTCCGGCCCGGCAACCTCAAGTTCGATCCGCATGGGACTCGTATGAGAGATGGTGTGCGACAGCCCAAGCTTGGCGGCGTGGCGCCGGATCCAGGGGACAAAGGAGGCGGCCTCGAGATCACCGACGATCGTCATCCGTTCCAGGAGGTGGCTTGTATCTTGTCCCGTCATCACGCTCGCTCTTGCTTCCCCATACTATAACGCCTGGATGACCGTGCGGAAGGGGTCATCGTCAAGGCGAGGATGCTCGGCCGATCATGACGTGCTGCATTGACAAGCCTCTTCCGCTCAGGTCTACTGGTCCACTTACCGGACCAGTAGACCTGAGCGCGGGGAGGGGGAAAGCAATGGATGTTCGAGCAATGCTCGAAGACGACGTTGCGACGCTCGGCGGAGCGCCGAAGAAGTCGATGAAAGACTTCGTCGTCCAGAAGATTGCGACCTTCATAGCGACGGGCATCCTCAAAGTGGGCGATCCCTTGCCAAGCGAGCGCGAATTGGCTTCCGCGCTGTCGGTCAGCCGCGAGACCGTCCGTGGCGCGATCCTCATCCTTTCCACGCATGGGATTCTCTCCGTCGCGCATGGGACCCGAACCGTGGTGGCATCGGAGGATGTCGGCGAATTGGCTGTCCAGGCTGCGCGGTATCGCGACATTGCGGCCTACAGTCTCGACAATGTTCATGAGGCGCGACTTCTCATCGAAGCGCAGGTCGTCAGGGCTGCCGCGGTCAAGATGGAGCCTTCAACGCTTGATTATCTCCGCAAGTCGATCGCAGCACAGGAGGCCGCCTGTGACGATCCTGTCCGTTTTTTGATATGTGACCGGGAATTTCACACCGCTATCTACCGTTCCAGCGGCAACGCGGTGCTGGCTGATATGGCCGCCGACCTCTATTCCTACCTTCTCAGCCACCGAAGGCGCGTCGTATCGCAGCCCGGAAGCATCGCCACCAGCATCGCCGATCACCGGATGATCCTTGCCGGCCTGGAGACGCGGGACCCGGATGCTGCGGCCGCGGCCTTCGCAATCCACGAAACCCGTATTTATACGACGACCAAGTTACTCTTCTCGTAGTTCGCAGGGAGGCGAAACACGATGCATATTCTCATTATCGGCGCGGGAGGAATGATCGGCCGGAAGCTCGCCGCCACACTGGGGCGCAGCGGTTCCCTCGGCGGCGATACAATCACGCGCATGACGCTTGTGGATGTAACGCCTCCGCCGGTGCCCGCCGACATCTCCGTGCCGGCGGAAGCGCTGGCGGCCGATATTTCCGAAAGCGACGCAGCGGCAGCACTTGCGGCGGGTCGGGCCGATGTGATCTTCCATCTCGCCGCGATCGTTTCCGGCGAAGCCGAGCGCAATTTCGACCTCGGCTATCGGGTCAATCTCGACGGCACGCGAGCCTTGCTGGAAGCGATCCGCCGGGAAGGCAGTCGCCAAGCCTATGTCCCCCGTTTCGTCTTCTCCTCGTCGATCGCGGTCTATGGCGCGCCCTTTCCCGATCCCATTCCCGATGACTACGTGCTGGCGCCCCTCACCAGCTACGGAGTCCAGAAAGCGATATCGGAGCTTCTGCTTGCCGACTATTCGCGCCGCGGCTTCGTCGATGGCATCGGAATTCGGTTGCCGACCATCGTCATCCGCCCCGGCGCGCCGAACGCCGCCGCATCGGGCTTCTTTTCCGGAATCCTGCGGGAACCGCTCGCAGGCCAGCGTGCCGTTCTGCCGGTCGAAGAAACCGTCAAGCACTGGCTGGCGAGCCCGCGTTCGGCCGTCAACTTCCTGATCCATGCCGCCACGCTCGATACAGCGTCGCTGGGTGTCCGGCGCACGCTCACCATGCCAGGGGTTGCCGCCACCGTTGCCGACCAGATTGATGCGCTGCGCCGTGCCGCCGGCCCCGAAGCGGCGGATTTGATCGATCGGCGCCGCGACGAGGTCATTGAGGAGATCGTCGCCGGGTGGCCGAAATCCTTTACGCCGCAACGCGCGGCGCAACTCGGATTTACCGCTGAAAGCAGCGTCGACGAGCTGATCGAGGTCTACCTCGCCGAAGATGCTCCGGGTGCATCCCGATGAGGTTGGGGAGACGGCGCGACCCGGATCATGCGGCAGGGGCCTGACCAGGCACCCCCACAGATGCGGGATTGCCGTGCTTGAAGAACTTGAGAGAGAAGATTACGGCCGCCGGCAAGACATAACGACAATACGAATACATAGCATGTAGCGCTCGATATCTGGGAGGAGAGAGTATGGCAGGCGTTCAATTCGCGGATGTGCGGAAATCATTCGGTGCATTTCCGGTCATCAAAGGCGTGGATATCGATATCGCCGACGGTGAGTTCGTGATCCTGGTCGGCCCCTCGGGTTGCGGCAAATCCACCCTGCTGCGGATGCTGGCCGGACTTGAGAACATTTCCGGCGGCGAGATCAAGATCGGCGGGCGCGTGGTCAACACGCTGCCGCCCAAGGATCGCGACATCGCCATGGTGTTCCAGAACTATGCGCTCTATCCGCATATGACGGTGCAGCAGAACATGGGCTTCTCGCTGATGCTGAACAAGGCGCCGAAGGCGGAAGCCGAGAAGCGGGTGAAATACGCCGCCGGCATCCTCGGTCTCGACAAATTGCTCGACCGTTATCCGCGCCAGCTTTCCGGCGGCCAGCGCCAGCGTGTCGCCATGGGGCGGGCGATCGTGCGCGATCCGGAAGTCTTCCTGTTCGACGAACCGCTCTCCAATCTCGACGCCAAGCTGCGCGTCGCCATGCGCGCCGAGATCAAGGAGCTGCACCAGCGGCTGAAAACGACGACGGTCTACGTCACCCACGACCAGATCGAAGCGATGACCATGGCCGACAAGATCGTCGTCATGCATGACGGCGTCGTCGAGCAGGTCGGCACGCCGCTCGAGCTCTACGACAAACCGGCCAATCTCTTCGTTGGCGGCTTCATCGGCTCGCCGGCGATGAACATGATCAAGGGCCGGCTCGATCCGGAGAACCCGACACGATTCAGGGCACCCGACGGCACCGCGCTGCCGGTCGCCAATCCGCCCGCCGACGCCATCGGCCGCGATCTCGTCTATGGGCTTCGCCCGGAATACATCCTGCTCGATGCCAATGGCCTGCCCGGTGAAATCGTGGTGATCGAGCCGACCGGCTACGAGACGCATCTTATCCTCAAGCTCGGCGGCAGCGACCTCAGCTGCGTCTTCCGCGAACGTGTCAACGCGCGGCCGGGCGAAACCCTGCGCGTTGCGATCGACGCCGCGCATGTTCATCTCTTCGATGCCGAGAGCGGCCGGAGATTGACCGACTGAGGCCGGCCGGTGGCGGCGCGGGGGCGGAGGAGCCCTCTCGTTGCCTGCAGGCAGGCACACATCCCCTCTCAGGGATGCAATGAGCGGCGTTCACCAAGCGGGAGGTGAGTGCCGGCAAGTTCGTACCCGCTTTTTTTGATGAGGAGGAATCTCATGAGGATCAGAAGACGTGACTTTCTTGCCGCCTCGGCTGCCGTCGCCGGCGCCGCCGGCCTCGGCATCCGGCCATCCCTGGCGCAGGCCGAGCCGACTTACACGCCGGAAAGCGGCGCCAGCCTTCGCCTGCTGCGCTGGACACCGTTCGTCAAGGGCGACGAGGAGGCATGGCTTGCCAACACCAAGAAATTCACCGAAGCGACCGGCGTCGAGGTGCGCATCGACAAGGAAAGCTGGGAGGACATCCGCCCGAAGGCCGCCGTCGCCGCCAATGTCGGCTCCGGCCCCGACCTCATCATGTGCTGGTTCGACGACGCCCACCAATATCCCGACAAGCTGGTCGATCTGACCGAACTCGGCAATTATCTCGGCAACAAGTATGAGGGCTGGTACGACGGCGTGAAGGGTTATGCCACACGCGGCGACACCTTCATCGCCATGCCGCTGACGGCCATCGGCAATGCCGTCGTCTATCGCGACAGCCACGTGAAGGCTGCCGGTTTCAACGAATTCCCCAATGATACCGCAGGCTTCCTCGAGCTTTGCAAGGCGATGAAGGCAAAGGGCACGCCGGCCGGCTTCCCGCACGGCAAGGCAGTCGGCGACGGCAACAACTATGCCCATTGGCTGCTGTGGAGCCATAACGGCATGATGGTCGACGAAAGCGGCAAGGTAACGATCAACAGCCCGGAAACGCTGGCGTCGATCAACTATGCCAAGGAGCTCTATGCGACCTTCATCCCCGGCACCGAAAGCTGGCAGGACGTCAACAACAACCGCGCCTTCCTCGCCGGCCAGGTTTCGCTGATCGCCAACGGCGTCTCGGTCTATTACACCGCCAAGAACGACCCGAAGCTCGCCGAGATCGCCAAGGACATCCGCACGACGAACTTCCCGATTGGTCCTGTCGGCAAGAGCGTGGAACTTTGCCAGACGAGTTCGCTGCTTCTCTTCAAGCACAGCAAATATCCGGAAGCGGCCAAGGCCTACATCAAGTTCATGATGGAAGCCGACCAGATGAATGCGTGGATCCAGGGCTCCAGCGCCTATTGCTGCCAGCCGCTCAAGGCTTTCGCCAAGAACCCGATCTGGACAGCCGATCCGGTCCACGCGCCCTATGCGCGCGCCTCGGAAAAGCTGCGTCCGAACGGCTATGCCGGCCCGCTCGGTTATGCCTCGGCGGCAACCATGGCCGACTACGTTCTGGTCGACATGTATGCGGCGGCCGTTACCGGCCAGATGTCGCCGGAAGATGCGATGAAGGAAGCCGAACGCCGGGCAAACCGCTACTATCGCGTCTGAGCCACACCTCGAACAAGCGGCATGCCGGCCTTCGGCATGCCGCAAGATCTGGGGGTTCAAAAGGCGATCTGGGAGATAAGCAATGTCGATGGCAAATTCGGGGGATAGACGTGGGCCGGTCTCTTCGCTCCTGCAGAACAACAATGTGCTCGGCTTCCTGTTCATGCTGCCGGCGGCAGTATTCCTCGTCTGCTTTCTGACCTATCCGCTGGGGCTCGGCGTCTGGCTCGGCTTCACCGATACGAGGATCGGTCGCGACGGCATCTTCATCGGACTGGAGAACTACCAGTTCCTGATGGACGACAGCGTCTTCTGGCTGTCGGTCTTCAACACCGTTCTCTATACCTTCGTCGCCTCCGTGCTGAAATTCGCGCTCGGCCTCTGGCTGGCGATGCTGCTCAACCAGCACCTGCCGTTCAAATCCTTCTTCCGGGCAATCGTATTGCTTCCCTGGGTGGTGCCGACGGTGCTTTCGGCGCTCGCCTTCTGGTGGATCTACGATTCCCAGTTTTCGATCATCTCCTGGTCGCTGATGCAGCTCGGGCTGATCAGCGGACCGATCAACTTCCTCGGCGACCCGATCAATGCGCGCATCTCCGTTATCGTCGCCAATGTCTGGCGCGGCATTCCCTTCGTGGCGATCTCGCTGCTTGCCGGCCTGCAGACCATTCCAGCATCGCTGCAGGAGGCTGCCTCGCTCGACGGCGCCACCAGCTGGCAGCGTTTCCGCTATGTGACGCTGCCCATGCTGACGCCGATCATCGCCGTCGTCATGACCTTCTCGGTGCTTTTCACCTTTACCGATTTCCAGCTCATCTACGTGCTGACCAAGGGCGGGCCGGTCAACGCTACGCATCTGATGGCGACGCTGTCGTTCCAACGCGGCATTCCCGGCGGCCAACTCGGCGAGGGGGCGGCCATCGCGGTCGCCATGGTGCCCTTCCTGCTCGGCGCGATCATGTTCAGCTTCTTCGGCCTGCAACGGCGCAAATGGCAGCAGGGCGGCCAGGATTAGGAGCCAAGATTAGGAGAATATCGATGTCGACACATTCCAACACCGCCGATCAGGCCCTGACCGATAATGCCGAAGGCATGAGCTATCTGAACCGCCTGCCACGGCGGATCGTGATGCTCTACTTGCCGATGGCCATCTTCGTCTTCGTGCTGCTCTTCCCGTTCTACTGGATGGCGATCACTGCGGTGAAGCCGAACGAGCAGCTGACCGACTATACCAATTACAGCCCGTTCTGGGTGGTGGGAGCAACGCTCGCGCATATCAAATATCTGTTCCTCGAAACCTCCTATCCGGGCTGGCTGTGGAACACGATGCTGGTGGCGGTCTGCTCCACCTTCCTCTCGCTGGTGGCCTCAGTCTTGGGCGCCTATGCCATCGAGCGCGTCCGCTTCACCGGCTCCCGATCGGTCGGCCTGGTGATCTTCCTCGCCTATCTCGTGCCGCCGTCGATCCTCTTCATCCCGCTTGCCTTCATCGTCTTCAAGCTCGGGATCTACGACTCGCGGCTGGCGCTGATCTTTACCTATCCGACCTTCCTCATTCCCTTCTGCACCTGGCTGCTGATGGGCTATTTCCGCTCGATCCCCTTCGAGCTGGAGGAAAGCGCACTGGTGGATGGCGCCAACAGGTGGCAGATCCTCACCAAGATCATCCTGCCGCTGGCCGTCCCCGGGCTGATTTCGGCCGGCATCTTCGCCTTCACGCTGTCCTGGAACGAATTCATCTATGCGCTCACCTTCATCCAGTCATCGGAAAACAAAACCATTCCGGTCGGCGTCCTGACCGAACTGGTGCGCGGCGACGTGTTCGAATGGGGAGCGCTGATGGCCGGTGCACTGTTCGGCTCGCTGCCGGTGGTCATCCTCTATTCGTTCTTCGTGGACTACTATGTCTCCTCGATGACCGGTGCAGTGAAGGAATAGCAATCTGCTGGATTTCGCTGCGTGGCAACGATGCGCAAACTGCGCGCTCGCAGTGAAACCAGCGTCCCGGGGTGGTTGTTCGATAATACTTGCTACGCCGCTAATTCGTGTAGGGGCTATTTAGAGATGCGACAGTCTCGCCTCTCGACGTTCTGATCAAGGTCAACGTTGAGCGCAAGGATGACGACCTCCAGCCCGGTCGAGACCATGAGGGGTCGGAATCTTGATGCCCTGTTTGACCACCATGTCGCATAAAGAATTGCATCGCCTCGAAGTTTATTCAGACGATCCGTGATCAGCGCCTGAGCGTCGTCCAGGCCGCTGAGCTGCTTGGGCTCAACCGAAGTCAGGTGCACAGGCTGTTGCAGGCCTGTACATCGATCCTCTGTGTCGCCTCGCCGTAGAAGAACGTTCGCAGTGTCTTCTGCGAGAGCGGCGGAAGCAGCTTGTCGCGGAGGAGCTTCAGGTTGGCGCGGCCAACTCCCGCTCCGCCCTTGCGACGACCGGGCTTTTTCGGCAAGACCGCCAGGACGCAAAGGGAGCATCCGCTTGAAGCATATCCAAATCATCGGCATCGGCACGGGCAACCCGGAGCACCTCACCATACAGGCGATCAACGCCATGAACGCGGCCGACGTGGTCTTCCTGCCGGTCAAGGGCGCCGGCAAGGAAGAACTTGCCGATATCCGCCGCGAGATCTGCCAACGCTATATCACGCGGCCAGCTGCCCGAATTTCGGAGTTCGCCGTGCCGCAACGGCAGACGGCAGAGAGGAGCTATGCGCAAAGCGTCGATGCCTGGCATGGCGAAATCGCCGGTATCTATGGAGAGCTGATCGCTAGTCTGCCGGATGAGGGCAGCGGCGCCTTTCTCGTCTGGGGCGATCCCAGTCTCTACGACAGCACGATCCGCATCATCGAACGCGTGCGACGGGAAAGCGGCCTGGATTTCGATTACACCGTCATTCCCGGCATCACCAGCATCCAGGCCCTGGCTGCCAGCCACAGGATCCCGATCAACCTCGTCGGCAAGCCGATCGAGATCACCACGGGGCGCCGGCTGGCGCAGGACGGGCTTCGGAGCGACAGCACCATCGTGATGCTCGACGGCGAACAGGCTTTTGCCAAGATCGACGATCCCGATGCCGAGATCTTCTGGGGCGCCTATCTCGGCACCCAGGATGAAATCGTCAGATCGGGCCGGCTTGGCGATATCGCCGCCGACATCGTGACGCTGAGGGCCGAGGCCAGGCAGCGGCACGGCTGGATCATGGACATCTATCTCCTGCGCAAGGGATGCGATTTCGAGGAATAGCCGTTCCGACCCGTTTCTCTCATGCTTTGCCGGCCCGGCCGCGATCATGTAAGAAATGCTCAGAGGATTGAGAATGAGTGTTGAGGCCGCAAGGGCAAACAACAGGACAGGCGAGGCGGATCTGCACGATCACCTGGCAGCAAAAATGCGCGCACGCGGCGCCTGCCCCGCCCTGTCAGCTCCGATGCCGACCGGCGACGGCCTGCTTGTGCGGCTGCGGCCAGCCGGCGGCGCGTTGACGCTGCCGCAATTTGCAAGCCTTGCCCGCTTAGCCGCAGTTCATGGAAACGGCATTCTGGAAATCACCGCACGCGGCAATCTGCAGATCCGCGGGCTCAGCGCCGAGACGGTCGGACCGCTCGCTGCCGATATCGATGCCGCCGGCATTGTCGTGCCGGAGGGGCCGGCGATCGAGATCTCGCCGCTGCACGGCATCGATCCGGAAGAAATAAACGATCCGGCCGCAATGGAAACGGCATTGCGCCGCACGCTCCGCGATCAGCTTCGCTCGCCACGGCTCGCGCCAAAACTATCGCTCGTCGTCGACGGCGGGGGAGCCTTCGGCTTGGCGGCGGTTTCCGCTGATATCCGTATTGTCGCGCAATCCCCCGCAGATTGGCTTGTGGCGATCAATGGCGACGGTGAAAGCGCAACGCCGGTCGCGATCGGTTCTGCGGAGGCGGCAATATCGGCGGTCGGCGACATTCTGAGCCTGTTGGCAGATCTCGGGCAGGGCAAGAGGGCACGCGATATCGATCCGGCGCTGCTGCGGGCGCGTTTTCCGGCGATGGATGGCATTCAGTTCTTTCCGTCCCGCGCGGCAGGGGTGCCGCTTTCCGGCCCGCACAGGCTCGCCGACGGCAAAACCCTGCTCGGCGTCAGGCCGGAATTCGGACAGATGAGGACGTCCGATCTCTCCGCCCTGCTCGATCTCGCAGAGAGCCAGGGCGCGACAGCCATCCGGCTTGCGCCCGATCGCGGTTTCTTCCTGATCGGACTTCCGGCTGATACAGTGCCGGCTATGCAGGTCGCCGCGGCCAGACTTGGCTTCAGCGCCCAACCCGGCGACAACAGCGAGCATATCGCCGCCTGCGCCGGCGCCGGCGCCTGCGGCTCCGCCTTCTACGAGACGAGAACTCTGGCGCGCCGCATCATCGCTGCGGCACCTGCCCTCTTCGACGGTTCGCTGACGCTGCATCTGTCAGGCTGCGCCAAGGGCTGCGCCCATGCACGGCCGGCGCTGACCCTGACGGGCTCGCCGGAGGGTTATGACCTCATCCTCAATGGGCTTGCTGCGGATCGGCCGGACGAACGGATCGCTGGCGGTCGGATCGATTTCGCTATAGAGAGGCTCGCCCGCTCCATCGAAGACAACCGAGGCGCTGGCGAATCGGCCGCGGCCTGCCTTACACGGCTTGGCACAACCGGCGTTTCAAAGGCGCTGCGACAGGAATAGGAATGCCAGACTACGATTATATCCGCAGCGGCGACGCGATTTACGAGCGTTCCTTTGCGATCATCCGCGCCGAGGCCGATCTTTCGCGCTTTACCGAAGATCAAGCCGAAATCGCCGTGCGCATGATCCATGCCTGCGGGCTCGTCGAGGCGGCGGAGCATTTCCTGTTCTCCGCCGATGTCGTCGGCGCGGCGCGCGATGCGCTGAAAGGTGGGGCGCCGATCTTCTGCGACGCGGAAATGGTATCCCATGGTGTCACCCGGGCGCGGCTGCCCGCGCTGAACGAGGTGATCTGTACGCTGCGTGATCCCGCGACACCGGAGCTTGCACGCGAGACCGGCAATACCCGCTCGGCCGCCGCCATGCATCTCTGGCTCGATAGGCTCGGCGGAAGCGTTGTCGCCATCGGCAATGCGCCGACCGCCCTCTTCCATCTGCTCGAACTCCTGCGCGACGGCGCCCCGAAACCTGCGGCGATCCTCGGCATGCCTGTGGGCTTCGTCGGTGCCGCCGAATCCAAGGATGCGCTGGCGGAGAATTCCTACGGCGTCCCCTTCGCCATCGTCCGCGGCCGGCTCGGCGGCAGCGCCATGACGGCAGCCGCCATCAATGCACTGGCGAGGCCCGGCCTATGACCACAAGCGGCCGTCTCATCGGCGTCGGGACGGGTCCCGGCGACCCGGAGCTCCTCACCCTCAAAGCCGTGCGCGCCATCGAAGCCGCTGACGTCATCGCCTATTTCGCCAAACAGGGCAGGGGCGGCAACGGCAAGGCGATCGTCGAACCGCTGCTGAAATCCGGGGTGACGCTGCTGCCGCTCTATTATCCGGTGACAACCGAGATCGACAAGAACGACGAACGCTACCAGAGGCTGATCACTGAATTCTACGATCAGTCCGCCAAGTCGGTGGCCGACCATCTCGATGCCGGGCTGACAGTCGCCGTTCTCAGTGAAGGCGATCCGCTCTTCTATGGCTCCTATATGCATCTGCATGTCAGACTTTCCCAGCGCTACCCGACGGAAGTGATTCCGGGCATCAGCGCCATGTCGGGCTGCTGGTCGCTGGCCGGCATGCCGATCGTCCAGGGTGACGATGTGCTTTCCGTACTGCCGGGTACGATGCCCGAAACCGAGCTGACACGTCGTCTTGCCGACACGCAAGCCGCCGTCATCATGAAGGTCGGCCGCAATCTGCCGAAGATCCGCCGGGCCTTGGCGGCAGCCGGCCGGCTTGCGGAAGCCGTCTATGTCGAGCGCGGCACCATGGCCAATGCGGCGATGGAAAAGCTTGCCGACAGGAGCGATGGCGATGCGCCGTATTTTTCGCTCGTGCTGGTGCCTGGCTGGGAGGCGAGCCGATGAGCGGCAGGCTTTTCGTGATCGGCACCGGCCCCGGCAATCCCGAGCAGATGACGCCGGAGGCTTTGGCCGTCGTCGACCAGGCAACGGATTTCTTCGGCTACGGACCCTATCTCGACAGGCTGCAACTCCGCGACGATCAGCTGCGCCATGCCTCGGACAATCGCGAGGAACTCGACCGGGCGGGGGCAGCCCTGGCCATGGCGGCTGACGGCGCGAAAGTCTGCGTCGTCTCCGGCGGCGACCCCGGCGTCTTTGCCATGGCCGCCGCCGTCTGCGAGGCGATCGAGAACGGGCCGGCCGCCTGGCGCTCGGTCGATCTCACCATTCTGCCCGGCATCACGGCAATGCTGGCCGTGGCGGCAAGAGCCGGCGCCCCGCTTGGTCACGATTTCTGCGCCATATCGCTGTCTGATAATCTAAAGCCTTGGAATATAATCGAAACCCGCCTTGAGCTGGCGGCGAAAGCGGGTTTCGTCATCGCGCTCTACAATCCGATCAGCCGGGCGCGGCCGTGGCAACTCGGCGATGCCTTCAAGCTGTTGCGCAACCATCTGCCGGCAACAACGCCGGTTATTTTCGGGCGCGCCGCCGGGCGCCCGGACGAACGCATCGCATTACAGCAGCTGTCGCAAGCAGACGCGTCGATTGCCGATATGGCGACCTGCATCATCATCGGCTCCGCCGAGACACGCGTCGTCGCGCGGCCGGGCAGGCTGGACCTCGTCTATACCCCGCGGTTCATGGCGGGAGGAAACAGGTGATCGATCACTGCCAGCGCCGCTTCGACCGTGTCGACCGTCGTGACCGCGGAGGCAGGCGCACGCGCGACCATCAACACCTCGATGCCGAGCAGCCGGGCTGCCTCGATCTTCGCATAGGTGGCGGCACCGCCGCTGTTTTTGGCGACGATGATGTCGATGTGGTGCTGCCTCAGGAGATCGCATTCGCCTTCCAGCGTGAACGGACCGCGATCAAGCAGATAATCGACATGATCAAGCGCAAGCGGCGGCTCGACAGGATCGACGCTGCGGACAAGATAGTGATGTTGCGGCGCGGCTTCCGCATGATGCGCGCCCTGCCGGCCCGTCGCCAGGAAGACATGGCGGGGGGAAGGGCCGAGCGCTTCGATAGCCGCCGGAATGCTCTGCACCTCCCGCCAGCGATCGCCGGCTTCGCGTTGCCATTCGGGACGGCGCAGAGCGATCGCTGCGATACCGGTGACCTCAGCGGCAAAAGCGGCATTGGCCGAAATCCGTTCGGCAAAAGGATGCGTGGCGTCGATCAGCAGATGATAGCCGCCGGCCGTCAGGAAATCGGCGAGTGCGGCAGCGCCGCCGAAACCGCCGATGCGGACCGGAACAGGCTGTACGGCCGGTTTCTCGGTGCGTCCGGCAAGCGACAGCATAACATCGCAATCGTCGCGCGCCGCGAGCGCCGCGGCCAACAAGCGCGCCTCGCTGGTGCCGCCCAGGATCAGGATGCGGGGTCTTCCCATGTCTGATATCTCTCCTGCGTCCGGCCAGCGCTGGCTGACTATTATCGGCATCGGCGAAGATGGTCCAGAAGGGTTGGGTGAGGAGGCGAAGAGGCTGATCGCGGCAGCACCTGCCGTCTTCGGCGGTGCGCGCCATCATGCACTCGCGGCCTCGCTGATATCAGGCGAAAAGCTTTCCTGGCAGAGCCCGTTCGAACGCTCGGTCGACGCCATTCTTGAAAGGCGCGGCACGCCTGTTGTCGTGCTCGCCTCCGGCGACCCCTTCCTCTACGGCGTCGGCGCAACGCTCTCCCGCCACGTGGCGGCGCACGAGATGCGCATCATTCCGGCGCCCTCGGCCTTCAGCCTTGCTGCCTCCCGCCTTGGCTGGCCGCTGCAGGAGGTCGCGACGGTCTCGCTGCATGGACGGCCGATCGACCTGATCCGGCCGCATCTGCATCCCGGGCGGCGCATCCTCGCGCTCACCTCGGACGAAAAAGGCCCCGGCGACCTGGCTGCCCTGCTTGCCGCGACCGGCTTCGGTCAGTCGCAGCTTACCGTGCTCGAGGCGCTTGGCGGCGCGCGGGAGCGGCAAAGACGTGCTGTGGCGGCGGATTTCGATCTCGTGGACATCGATCCTCTGAATGTCTGCGCCGTCGATGTTGCGGCAGGGGAGGGGGCTCGCATCCTGCCTTATGCTGCAGGGATCGAGGACGAGCTGTTCGAGCATGACGGACAAATCACCAAGCGTGAAATCCGGGCGATGACGCTTTCGGCGCTCGCGCCGCGTCACGGCGAACTGCTCTGGGATATCGGCGCCGGCGCGGGCTCGATCGGCATCGAATGGATGCTCGCCGATCCCAGTCTGAAGGCAATCGCTGTCGAGCAATCGCCGGAGCGGGCCGCACGGGTCGCCCGCAATGCAACCGCCTTCGGCGTGCCGCATCTTGCCGTTGTCGAGGGGACAGCGCCCCTCGCGCTGAAGGGCCTGCCGGAACCGGATGTGATTTTCCTCGGGGGCGGCGGCAGCGAACCGGGTGTTATCGAGACTGCGATCGCCGCGCTGAAGCGGGGAGGGCGGCTCGTTGCCAATGCCGTGACGCTGGAGATGGAAGCCGCGCTGCTCGGCGAACATGCCAAACGCGGCGGCTCCCTCACGCGGATCGAAATATCGCGCGCCCAGCCCGTCGGCGGCATGAGCGGCTGGCGGCCGGCGATGCCGGTGACGCAGTGGCGCTGGACGAAAGGATGACGAGATGACGGTGCATTTCATCGGCGCTGGCCCAGGTGCTGCGGATCTGATCACGGTGCGCGGCCGCGATCTCATCACCCAATGCCCGGTCTGTCTCTATGCCGGCTCGATCGTCTCGCCCGAACTGCTGCAATATTGTCCGCCGGGCGCACGCATCGTCGATACGGCGCCGATGTCGCTTGACGAGATCGAGGCGGAATATCTTCGCGCTGCCGCGGCCGGCCAGGATGTCGCCCGGCTGCATTCTGGCGATCTCTCCGTCTGGAGTGCGGTGGCCGAACAGGTGCGCCGGCTGCAAAAACACGGCATCGACTATACGATGACGCCAGGTGTTCCAGCCTTTGCCGCCGCCGCCTCGACGCTTGGGCGCGAGCTGACGATCCCGGCAGTGGCGCAGAGCCTGGTGCTGACCCGCGTTTCCGGCCGCGCATCACCGATGCCGAACGACGAGACGCTGGCAAAATTCGGCGCGACGGGCGCCACGCTGGCGATCCATCTGGCCATCCATGCGCTGAGCCAAGTGGTGGAGGAATTGACCCCGCTTTACGGCGTCGACTGCCCGGTCGCCATTGTCGTCAAGGCCTCCTGGCCGGACGAGCGCATCCTGCGCGGCACGCTTGCCGATATCGAAGCAAAGGTTGCGGTCGAACCGATCGAACGCACGGCGATCATCTTCGTCGGCCCTTCGCTCGCGGCCGAGGATTTCCGCGAGAGTTCACTTTATGATCCGGCCTATCAACGCCGGTTCAGAGGCAGGGAATAACTTCAAGCGATTGGCCGCGCCAGCGTATCGTGACAATCGTTCCCCCGCCGTCCTGACACCAAAAACAGTATCAGGCGACGTTTCACTCAGGTCTCAAACCCGCGCGCTGAGATAGTCCATGCTGGTGCGAAGCGCCCCGGCCGGGTCCTTGACCGCATGAACTTCCGCTGCAAAGGGCTCAAAAGAGAACGGACCCTTATAGCCAGCCTGCAGCAGCGCTCTGATCTGCCCGGCATTATCGAGCCGGTCGTCGCCGTCCACGAGCACGCGATGGGAATCGCGCATCTCGGCAACGGAAACTGTGGGATCACTGACGCTGGAGATGTGCACGAGGCCGGCCAGCTCAGGGAAGGTCGCCGCTTCGCCGGCAAGGTGATGGTGGAAGGTGTCGTGGACAAGCCTGAAGGTCGATTCCGCGCCGAGCTCCCTGATTGCCTCGGCCGCCTCGGTCTTCGAGCGAAGCGAGCAGATCTCGAAACCGAGCGGCTCGACGAGACCGATGATGCCGGCCTTCTCGAGCATCGGCTTCAGCGCCGCCAGAGACCGGCGCAGATTGGCCTGCCGTTCGCCATCGGCGCAGCCGGTGCCGTCGTTCTTCGGAACGAGGACGAGCGCCTTGGCGCCCGACGCGCTGGCATAGTCGATCAGTTCCTGCGCTTCGGCAGCCCTGGTCGCGTTCCACTCGTTGAAGCGCTGCAGGGCGTTGATCGAGATGATCGTCAGCCCATGGCGGGCAGCCGCGTCCTTGATCGTTTCGGGTTTGGTGCCGTCAAGGATGGCATTGCCGGAAAGGTCGTTGCGGATCTCGACGGCATCGATGCCGAGCGATTGGGCCAGCGCGAAAAAATCGTCGATGGCAAGCGACGGGGCGGCCATGTGGTTGAGCGCAAAACGGATCGTAGTCATGACTGGTTCTCCTCCTGATCTCCGCGTCACGGCGGAGCGGTCCTCGTGAATGGGTCAGCGAATCTCTATCGGAATTCGCGTCGCAATCCATCCGTCATTGCCGGCGGCCGCTTTCATTGCTGAGAGAATTTCCAACGAAATGATGGAATTCCATCATTGTTTAGATGTTCTCCGAGATATGAATATCGAAAGGCAGGAAGAGTTGTCCGGGAACCGCCGTTTCGCCGTTTTCGATAGCGCTCGTCATCAGCACCATCAGCTCCTTGCAGAGGGCAGGCAGGGGCGTGCCGATCGCCATGGCGACGATATCGTCGGCAAGACCGGCTTTGCTGTCGGGGGTCAGCTCGTTGACCACGAGAACGACCTTGCCGCCGACGCTTTCTTCGCGAAACGCCGAGATTGCCCCCTCCATGCCGCCGCCGCAGACATAGAGGCCGACGAGATCGGGATGTTTCTGCAGCAACGTCAAGGTTGCCTCATGGGTGATTTCGGCGGTCTCGAGATTGATCAGCGTGTCGACGACATCGAACTCCGGTGCATTCTCGCGAAAATAGGAGCGGAAGCCGATTTCCCGCAACTCATGGCCGTGAAAACGGTGGCTGCCGACGAAACAGGCGACCTTGCCGGGCTGGCGCGCCGTGCGCGCGATCGTCCAGGCGGCGGTGCGCCCGACCTTGCGGTTATTGACCCCGACATAGGCGTCGCGCACGCCCGTGGCGAGATCGGAGAGCAGCGAGAAGACAGGAATGCCGCGCTCCTTCAGTTCTTCCACCGCCGTCGTCACCGCCGGATAGTCCGGGCCGACGAGGGCAACGGCCTGGTTGCGGGCGCCGAGCGTCTTGATCTTTTCGACGATCGCAGCCGGTGTCGCGGCGGAGGGAAATTCGATCTGCGTCTGGATGCGCGCCGTCGTCAGCGCCCGCGCTGCCGTTTCGATCTCGCGCGCGAAGCTCTGGTAGAAGGACTGCGTTGGTTTCTGCAGCAGGAAGGCGAGCTTGTATTGCGGCAGATCCTCGAAGACACGCTGCTTGATCAGGCCGACGGCGTGATAGCCGATCGACTGCGCCGCATCATAGACCCGCCGTGCTGTTTCCTCGCGCACCCGGTGGCGCGCGTTGAGAACACGGTCGACGGTGGCGACGCTGACGCCGGAGGCGCGGGCAAGATCGGATATGGTTGGACGGCGCATGAGCGTTCCTGATGTATTCAATCATGAATGCAAGCCATTCATGATGGCTTTTGATAGAATATATCAAGCCTGCATTGAGCGCCTGCCAAAGTCAACCTATTCTCCCAGGCAAGGGCATAACGGGAGGCGGATAATGGCGACCCAGACAAAGAAACGTGACTACGACCTGCTCGGCGAAAGCGGCCGCACAGCCGTCGAGACGGGGCTGGCGGCAGCCGAATGGTATCACACCGACATTCCGCGCAAGGACATGAAGGCGCTGATGCAGCGCTCCGATGCGCCGGCGATCCGCGACACGGTCATCTGGCTCGGCAGCATGGCGGTCTTGGCCGGGCTTGGCATCTATTTCTGGGGCTCGTGGATCGCGCTGCCCATCTTCCTTGCCTATGGCGTGCTCTACGGCTCGGCCTCCGACAGCCGCTGGCACGAATGCGGTCATGGCACCGCCTTCAAGACGCGCTGGATGAACGATGCCGTCTATCAGATTGCCTGCTTCATGATCATGCGCAATCCGGTGACCTGGCGCTGGAGCCATGCGCGCCACCACACCGACACGGTGATCGTCGGCCGCGATCCCGAGATCGCCGTCATGCGGCCGCCGGATCTCTTGCGGCTGGTGCTCAATTTCTTCGGCATCCTCGACGCCTGGCATGCCGTCGTCGACATGCTGCGCAATGCCTTCGGCGGCGTCAGCGCGGCGGAAAAAACCTTCATTCCCGAGATGGAGCAGCCGAAGGCGATCCGTTTCGCCCGCATCTGGCTGGCGATCTATGTCGCGACAATCGCCGCGGCGATCGCCACGGGCTCGATCCTGCCGCTGATGCTGATCGGCCTGCCGCGCCTTTACGGCGCCTGGCACCATGTGCTGACCGGACTGCTGCAGCATGGCGGCCTTGCCGACAATGTCACCGACCACAGGCTGAACAGCCGCACTGTCTACATGAACCCGATCAGCCGCTTCATCTACTGGAACATGAACTACCACGTCGAACATCACATGTTTCCGATGGTGCCCTACCACGCGCTGCCGCAGCTGCATGCGATGATCAAGCACGACCTGCCGGCGCCGAACCCGTCGATCTTGTCCGGTTATCGCGAGATGATCCCGGCCTTCCTGCGCCAGCTGCGCAACGAGGACTATTTCCTGAAGCGCGAATTGCCGGCCACCGCGCGGCCGTATCGCGAGGAATTCCACAACGAGCTGGCTCCGGCCGCGCAATAACGACAATCGAGGGAGGATAAGATGAGCGGAAACTGGATTGAGGTTTGCGGCAAGGACGAGATCGACGAGGAGGATGTCATCCGCTTCGATCACGACGGGCGCACCTTCGCGGTCTATCGCAGCCCGGATGACGAATTCTTCGCCACCGACGGGCTCTGCACACACGAACATATCCATCTCGCCGACGGGCTTGTCATGGATGAGATCATCGAATGTCCGAAACATAACGGCCGCTTCAACTACAAGACGGGCGAAGCCAAGGGTGCGCCGGTCTGCGTCAATCTCAAGACCTATCCGGTCAAGATCGAAGACGGCGCCGTCTTCATCTCGCTCTGAGGGAGCTGGACGTGGCTCATTTCGTTATCCTGGGCGCGGGCGAATGCGGTGCGCGCGCCGCCTTCGCCTTGCGGGAAAAGGGCTTTGCCGGCGAAGTAACGCTAGTCGGCGCCGAGCCGCTTCCGCCCTATGAACGGCCGCCGCTGTCGAAGGCCGGCTCCACCGATGCAAGCGATCCGAAATTCATCGCGACGGCGGAAAAATATGTCGAAAACGGCATCCGGCTGCTGACCGGCCTCGAGGCAAGGGATCTCGACCCCGCGTCCAGGACCGTCACGCTTTCGGACGGTACCGTGCTTTCCTACGACAAGCTTCTGCTTGCGACGGGTGCCGCTGCACGCTCCTTCCCCGGCGCGCCGCAGGGCAGCCCGCATATTCGCGCGCTGAGGACCCATCACGATGCGGCGGCGCTGCGTGATGTCATGAAGCCGGGACGGCATATCGCCATCATCGGTGGCGGGTTCATCGGACTGGAACTTGCGGCAACGGCGCGGCTGCTCGGCGCCGAGGTCACGGTCATCGAAGGGCTGGAACGCGTGCTGAAGCGCGGCGTGCCGGAGGAGATCGCCCATCTCATCACCGAGCGCCACCGCGCCGAGGGCGTCGATATCCGCTGCGGTGTCTCCATCGAGGCGCTGACTGCGGAAAACGGCAAAGCCCAGATCAGATTGTCGAGCGGTGAGGCGATCGAAGCCGATCTCGCCCTTGTCGGCATCGGTGCCCGGCCGAATGTCGAGATCGCCGAAAGAGCGGGGCTTACTATCGAAAACGGCATTGCCGTCGATATTCATCTGCAGACCTCGGCGCCGGATGTCTTTGCCGCCGGCGACTGCTGCTCCTTTCCGCTGTCGATCTATGGCGGCCGGCGGGTGCGGCTCGAATCCTGGCGCAACGCCCAGGAGCAGGGCACATTGGCTGCGGCCAACATGCTCGGCCTCGACGAGGCCGTATCGGCCGTGCCGTGGTTCTGGTCGGATCAATACGACATGACGCTGCAGATTGCGGGCCTTGCCGAAGGAGCCGCCACGCATCAGCGCCGCGATCTCGGCGCAGGCGCCTTCATTCTTTTCCATCTCGACGCCACCGGGCGACTGATCGCCGCAAGCGGCATCGGGCCAGGCAATGCCGTGGCGCGTGACATCAGGCTCGCCGAAATGCTGATCGCCGCGCGTGCCCATCCGGACCCGGCAGCGCTCGCAACCAGCGACATCAAGCTGAAATCCCTGCTGGCCGCGTGAGCTGGCCGATATTTTCACCGCTTTTTTCGAAGGAATTTGACGATGAAGAAACATAGACGCGCAACCGTCGCCGATCTGCTTGCGGAAAAAGGCAAGCGCCAGCTCACCATGCTGCGCGTCACCACGCTGGAGGAGGCGGAAGCCGCCGAAAAAGCGGGCATCGATATCGTCTCGGTGCCGCCCTCGCTGCTCGGGCCGGTCTTTCGCGAGGCCGCGCCCACTCCCTTTGCCATTCCGGGGCTCGAATATGGCGACCATGTCTCGGCGGAGGATTATCTGCGCGCGGCTTTCGCGGCGCTGAAGGCCGGTGGCGATGCGGTCTATTGCGCCGCAAGCCTGCAGACGATCCGGCGCATGCGGGACGAGGGCATCCCCGTCTGCGGCCATCTCGGGCTGATCCCTTCGAAGGCGACCTGGACCGGCGGCTTTCGCGCCGTCGGCAAGACCGCGGCGAGTGCGGCCGAGATCTGGCGGCAGACCAAGGCGCTGGAAGAGGCCGGCGCCTTCGCCGCCGAAATCGAAGTCGTGCCGGGGGATGTCGCTGCCGCCATCAGCAGCAACACCTCGATGCTGATGATCTCCATGGGGGCCGGCAGCGGCTGCGACGCCCAATATCTCTTCGCCGACGACGTGCTTGGCACCAATCGCGATCACTATCCGCGCCATGCCAAGGTCTATCGCAACTTCGCCGCCGAACATGACCGGCTACAGCGCGAACGCATCGCCGCCTTCACCGAGTTCGCCGAGGATGTCAGGACCGGCGCCTATCCGGAAAAGCGCCATCTCGTCAGCGTCGACGACGCGGAGCTGAAGGTTTTCCTGGACCGGCTGCGGAGTGAGACGGGCAATAGCTAGGGGCAAACCCGCTCTCTTGTCTCGATGATGTGGGAAGCGCCGCAAAGGCGCTTCCTTTCCATTGGCTTCCGTCCCGGCCTGTGTCAGGAATGATCCGTTCGACCCATTCGGAACGGAGTATTCGGTCCCCTGTGACGATCGGCTTTGCGCATGCGGAATTGATTGCGGTGCTCGTCGCGGTGACGGGGGACGAGCCGCGCGTGATGACCATCCGCTCCGGCAATGCGCTGCCGTCAGGCCCCTTCGAAATGGGGCATCGCACGCTGCAATCGGGGCTGCGCGAGTGGGTGCAGGAGCAGACGGAACATCCCGTCGGCTATCTCGAACAGCTCTATACCTTCGCCGACCGCGACCGGAACAACGACATCCCAGGCGGACGGACGATCTCGATCAGCTATCTCGGCCTCGTCAACGAGCAGTCGGGCGCCGGCCGGCCGGGATGGCACGGCTGGTACGAATATTTCCCCTGGGAAGACCATCGCCAGGGGCGCCCAGCAGTGCTCAATGAAATCATGACGCGTCTGAAGATCTGGGCCGATGCCGATCCGGCAAGGCGCGACCATCGCCATCGCCGGGCGGATTTCACCTTCGGCCTCGACGGCGGCGGCTGGAACGAAGATCTGGCGCTGCAGCGCTACGAATTACTCTACGAGGCGGGGCTCGTCTCGGAGGCCGGATGCGGGGTGGAGGCCAATCTCGGCCGGGCGATGTTTGCCGATCACCGCCGCATTCTTGCGACCGGGATCGCCCGGCTGCGAGCCAAGATCAAATACCGTCCCGTCGTCTTCGAGCTGATGCCGGAGAGCTTTACCCTGCTGAGACTGCAGCGTACCATCGAGGCCTTGGCCGGGCTGACGCTGCACAAGCAGAACTTCCGCCGGCTCATCGAACAGCAGGAATTGGTCGAGGAAACCGGCGGAACCGAAAGCGAAACCGGCGGCCGGCCGGCGAAGCTCTTCCGCTTCCGCCACACGGTGCTCGAAGAACGGGCGCTTGCCGGAACGAAATTACCGCTCTCCCGCAATTGACATATGCTCACTGTGAGAATATCTCTTTGCCTATGATATGCTCAAAGAGAGCATAATTAGGAGCCGGTCATGAATTATCCTGTTTCCGCATCCTCGCTCTATGAGCGCGTCAGCCGCGTCATTCCCAAAGCCGAATGGATGACGTTCGAAAATGACGTCGACGCGATCCTCGAGCTCAAGCGCCGCCGCAACGCCGTCATTCTCGCGCACAATTACCAGACGCCGGAGATCTTCCACGGCGTGGCCGATATCGTCGGCGACAGTCTGGCGCTCGCCCGCAAGGCGATCGAGGTTGATGCCGATGTCGTCGTGCTGGCCGGCGTACATTTTATGGCCGAGACCGCCAAGCTGCTGAACCCCGAAAAAACCGTGCTGATCCCCGATCTCGGCGCCGGCTGTTCGCTGGCGGACTCGATCACGCCCGAGGATATTGCGCTGCTGCGCCAGGCCCATCCCGGCGTGCCCATCATCACCTATGTCAACACATCGGCCGCGGTGAAGGCCGCCTCCGACATCTGCTGCACATCCGGCAACGCCAAACAGGTCGTGGAATCGCTCGGCGTGCCGAAGGTGCTGATGATCCCGGACGAATATCTGGCGCGCAACGTCGCCCGCGAGACGGATGTCGAGATCATCGCCTGGCATGGCCATTGCGAGGTGCATGAACTCTTCACCGCCGAGGATGTGCGCCAGCTGCGTGAAAACCATCCCGGCGTAACAGTGCTCGCCCATCCGGAATGCCCGCCCGACGTCGTGGCCGAAGCCGATTTCGCCGGCTCCACCGCCGTCATGTCGGACTATGTCGGCAGGCAGAAGCCGGCGCGCGTCGTGCTGCTCACCGAATGCTCGATGAGCGACAATGTCGCCGTGCACCATCCCGATGTCGAGTTCATTCGCCCCTGCAATCTCTGCCCGCATATGAAGCGGATCACGCTGGCCAATATCCGCGCCGCCCTTGAGGAAAACCGCCACGAGGTGACGGTCGATCCGGCAATTGCCGTGGCTGCGCGCCGCGCCGTCGAGAGGATGCTGGCGATATGACCGAAGTCCTCGAGCATCTTGCCGGACGCACGGTGATCGTCGGTAGCGGCCTTGCGGGGCTGATGACCGCACTGACGTTGGCGCCCGAGCCCTCCGTGATCGTCACCCGCGCCGCCCTTGGCGCGGAGACGTCGAGCGCCTGGGCGCAGGGCGGCATCGCCGCCAGCATGGGCGCCGACGACAGCGCGGCGCTGCACCTTGCCGATACGCTTGCCGCCGGTGACGGGCTCTGCGATCCCGTGACCACCGCCTGCATCATCGCCGAAGCACCAGCCGCAATTGCCGCGCTGGAGCGAGCCGGTGTGCGTTTCGACCGGAATGCCGCCGGCCAACTGTCGCTCGGGCTGGAGGCGGCCCATAACCGCCGCCGCATCGTCCATGCCGAAGGCGACGGGTCGGGTGCTGCGATCATCGCCGCGCTGATCGAGGCGGTGATGAAAACACCTGTGATAACAGTCCTCGAAGGCTTCGAGACGCGGCGGATTCTGATGGAAGGCGAAAAGGTCGCCGGCCTGCTCTGCGCGACCGCGAACGGGGCTGCCATTCTGCCGACATCGAAGGTGGTGCTCGCCACCGGCGGCATTGGCGGGCTCTACGACGCCACCACCAATCCGATGGGCAATTTCGGCCAGGGGATCGCGCTTGCGGCAAGGGCGGGCGCTGATCTCGCCGATATGGAATTCGTCCAGTTCCATCCGACAGCACTCGATTCCCGCCGCAGGCCGCTGGCGCTCATCAGCGAGGCGGTGCGCGGCGAGGGGGCCTTGCTCGTCAACGAACGAGGCGAACGTTTCATGGCCCGCACTCCAGGCGCCGAGCTTGCGCCGCGCGACGTGGTGGCGCGGGCGATCAGCGTCGAAATTGCCCGCGGCGGCAAAGTCTTCCTCGATGCCCGCATTGCTCTCGGCCACCGCTTTGCCACGCGCTTTCCCGTCATCGCCGCCCTTTGCGGCGAGGCCGGCATCGATCCGGCAAAAGACCTCATCCCGGTACGCCCGGCAGTTCACTATCACATGGGCGGCGTGGCCACGGTTGCAAATGGCCGCAGCTCGGTGCCCGGTCTCTGGGTCGCAGGCGAAGCGGCTTCGACCGGCCTGCACGGCGCCAACCGGCTTGCCAGCAATTCGCTGCTGGAGGCGGCTGTGATGGGCATGCGGGCGGCACGCGACATATCGGGCATGCCCGCAAGCGCTGCCGGAAGCGCCTTCACCGAGAGCCTGCCGGTGCCTGCCGATGCATCGCTCGTCCGGTCGATCGTCTCGCGCCATCTCGGCGTGCTGCGCAATGCCGGCGCCATTCATGGCGCCATCGCCGCCCTGCTGCCGCTTGCCGAAGGGAACAGCCCTGCCGCCGATCCGGCCATCGTCGCGCTCTCGATCGCGGTTTTCGCCAGCTTGCGGACGGAATCACGCGGCGCCCATGCCCGCACCGATTTTCCGCTGAAGCTCGGCGATGCAAACCGCCGCCGGATGCGCCTTTCCCAAGTGCTGGAGATCGCCCGCGCGACCCCGCCCTATTCCCTTGCAAGGAGTGCCTGATGAGCCTCGTTCCCCTTCCGCGCCTGATCGTCGAACCCTTGGTCAGGCAAGCGCTGCTCGAAGATCTCGGTCTTGCCGGCGACATCACCTCGGCCTCGGTCATCCCTGCAGATCACCGCTCGACGGTGGTGATGGCCGCCCGGCAGCCGGGCGTGATCGCCGGCCTCGATGCCGCGGAACTGGCCTTTTCCCTCGTCGATCCGGAGATCGTCATGCGCCGCCATCTCCAGGACGGCGATGCGGCCAAGCCGGGTGACGTGATCGCCACCATCGAAGGCCCGTCGCGCGGTCTGCTGAGCGCCGAGCGCACCGCGCTGAATTTTCTCGGCCATCTCTCGGGCATTGCGACGGTGACGGCCGGGATTGCCACCGCCATCAGGGGCACCAAGGCTTCCGTCGCCTGCACGCGCAAGACGACGCCGGGGTTGAGGGCGCTGGAGAAATATGCGGTGCGGGCCGGCGGCGGCATGAACCACCGTTTCGCCCTTTACGACGCGGTGCTGATCAAGGACAATCACGTCGCCATCGCCGGCGGCGTCGCCGAGGCGATCCGCCGGGCGCGGGCCGGCGTCGGCCATATGGTGAAGATCGAGGTCGAAGTGGACACCCTCGATCAGCTGCGTGAAGCGATGGAGACCGGCGTCGACGCCGTCCTGCTCGACAATATGACGCCGGATCAGCTGCGTGAGGCGGTCGCCATCGTCGCCGGCCGGGCCATCACCGAGGCATCCGGCCGCGTCACGCCGGCAACGGCCGCCGCGATCGCGGCCTCCGGCGTCGATCTCATTTCCGTTGGATGGCTGACGCACAGCGCGCCGGTACTGGATATCGGGCTCGATTTCGTCGCGGCCGCGTCCACAGCGGTAACAGGCCCGAAACGGATTGCACAGGTCCTGTGACCCGTCAGGCGTGTTTCGGCTGGGCTTCCTTGTCGCTGTCGAATTCCAGCAACTCGATCATCACGCCGAGATCGGGCACCGTGTCATAATAGGCATACCGCCCGTGGCCGCCATCGAATTCACCACTCTGGAGCAGGCGGCGCGGGCTTCGTGAACGAACGATCGCAAGGCAATTCTAGACTGGCCGCGCCTCGACGGTTCATGGCGGAGCGATTTACGCCTGCCCTTGAAACAGCTCAATCGTAAACGTTACGGCCTCGAAGCCCTTCTCGACTACGGCTGAAACGCCAATTCATGGTCGTCTGGGCGATCGCCTGCATACGAAGGAGGCATTGGAAACTGTCCAGATGCTGGTCGCTCACAAGAAAAATGCGCCGGAAAACGCAGATGCCAGCTGAAGGTGCGGCAAGAAAATTACGAGCTAAGCGCTCTAAATATTAGAACGCTTATTTTTCAGCCGCCGGACCGCTCGATTACAGAGAAATTTTTTCCGTTATTTCAATCACATAATTGACGATCCTGCCCACTTCGATCTCGATACCGTGGACTTCGCCTGTTTTTTCAGCACAAGAATTGAAGCGTTTAAAATCTTGCAGAACGCCGGATATTCATGAGACAAACGACCTGCGAGTAGAAGCGGTCTGAGCCTCGGTTCTGGACATTGCTCGACGGGTAAACCTGTCGAGAGGATGTCCTAATGCAGGGAAAAACCAGTGATCTCGCCCCGAAATCCGCAGAGATCGACGCTGGACCTGATCATCTTCGCGCGCAGCGTTGTTTTGTATGCCTGGCCAGCAAGCGCCCTGAAAAACGCGATTGCGCAATTGCCGGGCTCGTCGCAGATGGCTTCGATCCGGAGCGCGTCGCCGATCACTATCCGTCCTTAAAAATCGAACACCAATTGCGAAAGGTCGACCCATGTCCCGCACCAAGCTTGCCTTTTATGCACTTGCCGCAATCCTTTCTGCCGGCGCCGCCTCCGCCGCCGACAAGGTGATCTTTCAGCTCGATTGGCTGCCGGGTGGCGACAAGGCGCCGATCTACGTCTGTATCCAGGAAGGTTTCTGTTCGGACGCCGGCCTTGAGGTGGAGATCGCCTCCGGTCGCGGCTCGACCGACGCCATATCGCGCCTTGCCTCGGCGTCCTCCGACGTCGGTATTTCCGATATCGGCGCCCTGATGGCCGCGCGCGCCAATGAGGGCGTCAAGGTAACCGCCGTCATGTCGCTGTTCAACAAGGGGCCGCATGCCTTCTACGTCGCCAAGGGCGGTTCGATCGCAAGCGTCGCTGACGTCAAGGGCAAGACGATCGCGACGTCGCCCTTCACATCGTCGAATGTCTACCTGCCGCTGGTGCTCAAGGATGCCGGCATCGACATGGCGGATATCAAGCTCATCAAAGCCGATCCCGGCGCACTTGGCCCGATGCTGATGACCGGCAATGCCGATGGCATCATCGCCTGGATGACCGACCTGACGCGCTACAGCAACCAAGGCAAGGAAGCTGGCAAGGAGATCGTTGCCCTGCCATGGTCGGCAGCCGGGCTCGAGCTCTATTCCGCATCCCTCATCGCCAGCGACGATTTCCTCGCCAAGCGTCCGCAGGTCGCCGCCCGCTTTATCGCCGCCTACAAGAAATCGGTCGAATTCGCCAAGGACAATCCGGAGAAGGCTGCCGCCGCTGTCACCACCATGGTACCGGAACTCGGCTCGGAGGACGTCCAGGGTTCGCTCAAGGACACGCTGCCGTTGATCTTCAACGAGGTGACGGAGAAGGACGGCCTCGGCGGCTTCGAAGCCGCCCGTCTCGCCGAAACCTGGCGCCGTGTCTCTGAAGCACAGGATATCGATCCGGCCAAGCTCGATCCGGAAACCATGGTCAACCGCACCTTCGCCGTAACGGAGTAACCTCGATGGCGATGCCCGCTATCCGCTTCGACAGGCTGGGACAAGTTTTCGAAACTCGGTCCGGGCGCACGGAAGCCCTGCGAGACGTCAGTTTCGATGTGGTCCGGCATGAATTTGTCTCGATCCTCGGCCCTTCGGGCTGCGGGAAATCGACCCTGCTGCGCATGATCGCCGGCCTGTTGAAGCCGACATCCGGCTCGGTAGACGTCTTCGGTCTGCCGGTGACGGCCCCGCGTGACGACATCGGGATCGTCTTCCAGAAGCCGACGCTGCTTCCCTGGGCGACTGTCGAAGACAATGTCGTATTTCCCGCCCGCCACAAGACCGGCCGGGTAACGGCAGAGGAGCGCGGGCGGGCGGGTGAATTGCTGAGCATGGTCGGGCTTGCCGGCTTCGAGAAACGCCTGCCGGACGAACTGTCCGGCGGCATGCAGCAGCGTGTCGGCATCGCCCGCGCGCTGCTCATGGATCCGGATATCCTGCTGATGGACGAACCCTTTTCGGCGCTGGATGCCCTGACACGCGAGGTGATGGGCTTCGATCTGCTGCGCATCTTTTCCCAACGCCCGAAGACCGTGGTCTTCATCACCCACTCCGTCAGTGAGGCGGCGCTTCTGTCCGACCGCGTTTTGGTGATGACCGGACGTCCGGGCTCGATCCTGACCGAAGTCACCGTCCCCGTCGGCCGGCCACGCGGCCCTGAAACTGCAAAGGACAAGGCGATCCATGACCTCTCCAATTACCTCCGCGATCTCCTCCTCACCCGTCAGGCGGCGTGAGGCCATGCGGAGCCGCACACCGGTTGCTCTCCTCAAGCAGGTGCTGGCGTTGCCGGGCATTGCGACCGCCGCGGCCCTGATCGGCACGGTGCTGCTGTGGGAAGCGGTCGCGCGGCTCCTGTCGATCCCGACCTATCTGCTGCCGCCGCCAAGCGCGATCCTCGGCTCGTTCTCCTCCATCGGCTTCGAGCGCTGGATCGGGCACATCGCCGCGACGTTGCGGGTGGCGCTGATCGGTTATGCGATGTCCATCTTTATCGCCATTCCGCTCGCGGTGGTCATGATGCGCTCGCCATTCCTGTCGCGAACGCTCTATCCGCTGCTCGTCGTAGTGCAGTCGACGCCGGTGGTGGCGATTGCGCCGATCATGATCGTCGTGCTCGGAGCCGGCGATGCGCCACGTATCGTTATCACCTGTCTCATCACCTTTTTTCCGCTCGTCGTCTCGACCGCAACGGGCCTTGCGGCAACCCCGCCGGATCTGATCGAGCTGTCGCGAAGCCTGCGCGCCTCGGGCTTCCGCGAGATCACCCAGATACGCTTGCCGTTTGCGGTGCCCTACATCTTCTCGGCGCTGAAAATCTCGATCACGCTTGCCGTCATCGGCGCCGTGGTTGCGGAGTTCTGCGCATCCGAAGCCGGCGTCGGCTATTTCATCCAACTGTCGACCTCCCTGTTCAAGCTGCCACAGGCCTGGGCCGGCTTGCTGCTGCTCGCCGCCATGTCGCTCTTGCTATTTCAGGCCGTGGTCCTGACGCAGAAGCTCCTCTTTCCCTGGAGCCTGCCGAAAAACGGCTGAAATCCATCCGGAGTAGAAGCAGTCGGGCCCTGCCCGGACATTGCTCCTCAACCGCCGGTTCGCCGGCACTCACGTAAGGAGAATAATATGAATATCCAGACAGACACCCTCGCGGAACTCGCCAAGGAAGCGACCATCGGCGGCATGGGCACGACCGTTGACCGGGAAATCCCCGTCATCGACCTTTCTGACTTCGACCACCGCAAGCACGAGATCGCCGATGAACTCTGGCAGGCCTCGGTCGATATCGGTTTCTTCCAGGTCTACAATCACGGCATCGCTCAGGACGATATTGACGCGGCCTTCGACACGGCCTGGACATTCTTCGAACTGCCGGTGGAGGTTAAGGCGAAAACCCCGATGCCGAAGGGCATCAATGCCGGCTGGGAGTTCAGGGCGCAGGTCCGTCCCTCCACCGGTACGCCGGATAACAAGGAGAGCTTCCAGCTCACCCTGCCGGACATGATCCGCCTCAATCTGTGGCCGAGCGAAGACGATCTTCCGGGCTTCCGCGAAAAGATGCTCCGCTTCGAGCGACAGAACTGGGAACTCGGCATGCGCATCCTCTCCTGCTTCGCGCTGAAGATGGGCTTTGCCGAGGATTTCTTCACCAAGGCGCATGACCCGTCTTCGGACCAATATCAATCGACGCTGCGCCTCATCCACTACATGTCGATGGAAGGCGCCAAGCCGGAAGACTTCACGTCGTGGCGTGCCGGCGCGCATTCGGACTTCGATTGCTTGACCATTCTTCACCAGAAGGAGGGCGAAGGCGGGCTCCAGGTGTGCCCGGGCAAGGATGCAGCCCTGAAGGAATGGACGGACGTTCCGCCGCGCAAGGGCTATATCACCTGCAACATCGGCGACATGCTGATGCGCTGGTCGGACGACCAGTTGCAGTCGACGCTGCACCGGGTGCGTATGCCGCGCGAGAATGAATACATGGGCCGCCGACTGTCCCTGCCCTTCTTCTGCCAGGCAAACCGCGATGCCGTCATTGAGGGTCCGCTCGGCAAATACGAGGCGATCACCGCCGGCGAATACCTGACCCGGCGCATCAACGCCAATTTCGCCAAGAAGTGACGTTGAAGATGGGCCGTTGCGGTGACATCGTGGAACGGTCAATCCGACTCCCGTCAGGCAACGGACCCATCATGCTTCATGGACGCGCGCTGCGTTATATAGACGAGGTGGCCCGACAGGGCTCCATCCGCAAGGCGGCAAGGACATTGCATGTCGCCGCCTCCGCGGTGAACCGCTATATCCTGGAGCTTGAGGAAGAGCTGCAGGCACCCATTTTCGAGCGCCTGCCGCGCGGCCTGAAGCTCACGAGTTCCGGCGAAATCCTCATCCAGCACATTCGCGAGACACTGCAGGCGCATCAGCGGATGCGGTCGCAGATCCAGTCCCTCAAGGGGCTCAATCGCGGCGAGGTGGCGCTGGCGACCATGGCAACGCTCGCTGCGGGTCGGATTGCCGAAATCGTTGCCGCTTACCGAGAAGAACATCCGCAGGTCAGCCTGCGCATCATGGTCGGCGACCGGACGACTGTTGCGGAGATGGTTGCACTCGGCCAGGCCGATATCGCCATTGCCTACAACCTGCCGGACGATACTCGGCTGCAACGCGCCGCCGAATTCCACCATGCGCTGGGAGCCGTCGTGGCGCCCGCCCATCCCCTCGCAAACCGCAGGACCGTGCGCATGTCCGATTGCCTGCTCTATCCGTTGGTTCTGGCGGATCGATCGCTGTCGCTGCGCGAGGTCGTCGAGGCGACTGCCCCGGCGCGTGCCACCCTTGTTCCCGTCGTCGAGACCAATTCGATGGAACTGATGAAGCGCCTTGCCCGGACAACGCCTCACATCACCTTCCTCAACCGGCTCGATGTCGACCGCGAAATGGCGACCGGCGACCTGGTCTTCATTCCGCTGACGGGAACCGGCTCGCTGCAACGGCTGAATATCCTCCACCGCGCCCGCGGCTCGCTTTCGCCCGCAGGCAGCCATTTCATGCAATTCGCGCAGGAGCGTCTGCTCGCCTCGTTTGACGAGAACTGACCGCTCGGTAACCCATCCAATCGAGACTCACCATGAACGATCTTTCGCTGTTTCCCAGCTTTGCCGCCCGTCTGGCGAGACCGGAGCGCATTCGTCTTGCGAAGGCGCGCGTTCCGGTCGCGCTGCTTGCAAATGACGTGCCTGGTGCTGCGGAGGTGGATCGGGACGGCTCCGCCCTCGTCGATATTCTGGTCGAGAACGGCAAGATCGCCGCGATAACGCCGGCCCTTGCCGATGGTGGCGAAGATGCAGTCGCGCTCGACGGCCGCCACGTCTGGCCGCTTCTGATCGACGCGCACGCCCATCTCGACAAGGGTCACACCATGGGACGTGCGCCCGATTCCGGCGGCACGCATCCCGGCGCGCGCGCCGCGACGACGGCGGACCGGCTTGCCCACTGGAATGCCGACGATCTCCTGCGACGGATGGAATTCGGTCTTGCAACGGCCGACGCCCATGGCGTGGCCGCTATCCGCACCCATCTCGACAGCCACGAGGGGCAGGCGGAAATCACCTGGAGCGCATTTGCCGAAATGCGCGAACGTTGGAAAGGCCGCATCACCTTGCAGGCTGCCGGCCTCGTGCCGCTCGATGCCTATCGCGGCGACTATGGCGCCCGCCTTGCCGATATCGTTGCCGCCCACGGCGGCTTGCTCGGCGGCGTCACCCGCGCCTCCGGGGGCACCCATGGGGCAGGCCTCGACGATATCGATCTGCTGCTCGACCGGTTGTTTGCGCTGGCCAAGGAACGGGGACTGGATGTCGATCTCCATGTCGACGAGGCGGCACAGGCGGATTCCCTGCCGCATGTGGCACGTGCCGCCATCCGCCACGGTTACGAGGGGCGCGTGACATGCGGCCACTGCTGTTCGCTTGCGCTTCTGGGCGAGCAAGAATTGCGGGACACGATCGCGCTGATCGCCGATGCCGGCCTCTCGATCATCACGCTGCCAACCGTCAACATGTATCTCCAGGATCGCGAAGACGGCCGCACGCCGCGCTGGCGCGGGGTCACGCCCGTGCAGGAATTGCAGGCGGCTGGCATTCCGGTCGCCGCGGCCGGCGACAATTGCCGCGATCCGTTCTTTGCCTATGGCGATCACGACATGCTGGACACCTGGCGGCAAGCGGTGCGCATCCTTCATCTCGACCACCCTTACGCGGATGCGCCCGCTCTTGCCGGCCCGGCACCTGCTGGCGTCATGGGCATCGACGTCGGTACGATCGGCGCCGGTCGGCCGGCAGACCTGATGATCCTCGAAGCCTGGAGCCTCGACCAGGTTATCGCCCGTCCGCACTCCGACCGCGTCCTCCTCCGCAAGGGGATCTTCGCCAACAGGACATTGCCCTCCTACAGCATGCTCACAGATTTCCCGACCCCTTGAGCCGCTCCCTGGGAGACAAAAAACGGACCGGCGAAGCCCACATCAAGACGCTTGGCCTGTAGCGCGGCGCCGATTTTGTCGGGGACAGCCCGTAATACGGGCCGTCGTTTGCTCAATAACCTGCCGCCAGGGGACGCAAGCCGCATCCTCACGGAAGTGTTGGCAAAGCATCTTCTCGGCGAGCGACATGCGAAAATGCAAATAATCGATGAAATTTCTTCTTTTTTATAGCAAAGCCGCTATGCGCGGCGGCTTTATAGCTTTAACATGATGTCTTGACCGCCGGTGCGTTTGCGCGCCTTGGCTTTCGGGGGTGAGAACCGAGATGCAACGGACATCCGGGCAAATGTCGACGAACAGGCTGTGCCTGCTCGGAAGACCGCGATTGCTGGCGGCGGGGAAGGAACTCCCCTTGCCGGAGAAGTCTTATTTTCTTCTCGCCATGCTCGCTGCCGAAGCCGATCTCGAACTCGACCGCGAAACCGTCAGGCGGCAACTCTGGCAATCGGAGCTGCCGGAAAAGCGGGCAGGTAGTCTGCGCCAGCTCCTGGCGCGCATCGAACAGAGCATTCCCGCCGACCTTCCGCCGCTGCTGGCCGCGACCCGAACCCATATCGGCCTTGCCGCCGGCTGGGAGGTCGATGTTCATATCCTGAAACAGAAAGGGCCGCTCGCACCCGAAGACGGCGGCCTCCTGAACGGCGAATTGCTCGAAGGCGTCAAATCGCCGACGCAGGGCGCCGAGGACTGGCTGACCTTCGAGCGCCAGCGCATCGACGAATTGCGCTCCACCCATCTCGCCCGGCTGGTCGAAACATCAGACGATAGATCTGATGAAGAGCAGGTCACGCTTGCCAGGCGCCTGCTGGAACTCGATCCTGCCAGTGAGACTGCTTATCGTGCCCTGATGCGCACCTATGTCAGGATGAACGATCCGGCAGCGGCGCGTCAGGCCTATCTGAAGTGCAAAAGCCAGCTGAAGGACGACTTCGACACCGAGCCGGAGGAAAGCACCACCGCTCTTGCCCGCGAACTGAACCTGGTGCCGGCGGCACAAGCGGCTTCAGGTCATTCTCAGCCGGGGCCGAACCTCGCGATCACTCTGCTCGGTCAGCCGCGCATCATCATCCTGCCGCCGGAAAGCATTTTTACCGATCCGCTGATGGAGCGCGTCGGCAGGGCGCTTCTCGAAGACGTCACCATCGGCCTCAGTCAGCAGCGCGGCTTCAAGGTGATCGCGGCGCATACGAGTCTGGAAATCCTCAGCCGTTCGATCGATCCGTCGCGCGCCGTGTCCGGTCCGCTCGACCTCAGCTTCGACTATGCGGTCTACGTCACCATCCAGGGTCGCGACGAGGATGTCTTTGCGACCTGCCGCCTGACACGGACGACGACATCGGAGGTGATCTGGGCCATCGAGTTGCCGCTGGTCATGCAGAAGATCAGCGAATCCTTCGCGCATCTGACGCGGCGCATCGTTTCCTCGCTCGCCGACACGATCGAGCGCCACGAACTGGCGATGCCGATCGGCGAGGCGCCGCCGTCCGCCTATCGTCTCTATCTGGAAGGCAAGCGGCTGATCGCCCAGACCGATCTGCAGCATCTGCGCCAGGCGCGCAAATGGTTCAAATCCTCGCTCAATCGTTATGAGCATTTCTCGGCTGCGCATGCCGGCGTGTCGCGCGCGCTCGGTATGGAATGGCTGATTCGCGGCATGCGCGACAAGGAACTGCTCGATGAGGCGAACGGCGCTGCCCGGCAGGCGCAGCAGTCCGACCCGAACAGCGGCCGGGCCTACCGCGAGCTCGGATTCGTGGCGCTCTATCGCCGCCGCTTCGACGAAAGCCTGGAATATTTCCAGCAGGCCCAGGATCTCAATCCCAATGATGCCGACATCCTCGCCGATTTCGCCGACGCGCTTTCCCATGATGGCGATTTCGATCGGGCGCTGGAGCTCAGCCGCGCGGCCTTCAAACTCAATCCGCTGCCGCCGGACTATTATTACTGGAACCTCGGCGGCATCCATTTCATGCGCGAAGAGTATGAAATGGCGATCGAGGCGCTGGAACCGGTGAAGGCCAAGCAGGCAACCGCCCGCCTGCTCGCCGCCTCGCATGCTATGGCGGGCGATACGGCCAAGGCCAGGAATTATGCCAGGGTGGTGCTGGAAAACTTCCCCGATTTCCGCAGCGAGGATATCCGCCATTTCGTCCCCGATCGCGATCCCGCCTATACCGAACCGCTGATACAGGGCCTGCATCTTGCCGGTCTTCCCTGATTGCGCGGCCTTTTAACGAAGCCTGTAACGCTTAAATGACGCAGGTAATGTTTCCCTCTGATGGTTAACGGCAGCAAGGCGCTGCCCAACCAATCGGAGATGGAACATGAAGACGAATGCTGAAAGCACTGCAGTTCAGACACCGTCGCTGCGCTTCTCTGCAGCTGCCAGAGCAGCCATGAAGCAGGATGAACTCAACGTTTCCGCCAATGCGCTCGAGAGCCTGACGCATGCGCTGAGGTTCCGCTAAGGAACAAATCGGTATGTCCGCTTTCACCGACCTTGAAACGCTTGCCGGTGACCTCAAACGATCATCGGCAGGCGTCAGCGATTATCATGACCGCGCCGTCACGCCGGCGCAGACCTTCGCGGCCATCAGGCCGCATCTGCGCGAATTCGGCATCACCCGCGTCGGTCTGTTGACCGCGCTCGACGTCCTGAACATCCCCGTCGCCTTCGCAACGAGGCCGAACAGCCATACGCTCTCGGTCTTTCAGGGCAAGGGTATCGACAACGAGGCCGCCATGACCTCGGCGGCGATGGAGGCGGTCGAGACGCGGATCGCCGAAATTGCCCCCGCCGACCTGACGCAGGCGACCGTCGAGAGCATGCGGGCGGAGCGTGCCGCCATGATCGACCTCGACAATGTCGCACGCTGCGCGCCCGACGAGATCGGCAGCCGTCCCATTCCCTGGTGCTCCGGGCTCGACATCCTGTCCGGCAGCAGCGTCTTCGTACCCTGGTGGCTTGTCGGTCTCGACCATCGCGGCGAGAGGCCGCCGGGCTTCGAGCAGTCGAGCGATGGGCTGGCCTCCGGCAACACGCCGTCCGAGGCGGTCCTGCATGGGCTTTGCGAGCTGGTGGAGCGCGACGCCTGGGCCCTGACCCAGCTGAAATCGCCGGAGCGCCTGAAGGAAAGCCGCATCGACCCGGCCTCCTTCGGCGATGCGGTGATCGACGTCATGACCGACCGGATCACCCGCGCCGGCATGAAACTGCTGTTGCTCGACATGACAACGGATATCGGTATTCCCGCCTTTCTGGCCGTCATCATGCCTGGCAATCTTTCCGACCGTGTCGACGCACGCTGGTCGCATGTCTGCGGCGGTTGCGGCTGCCACCCCGATCCCGTGCGCGCCGCGCTGCGCGCCATCACCGAAGCGGCGCAGAGCCGGCTGACTGCGATTGCCGGCAGCCGCGACGATTTCTCGCCGCGCATCTATCAGCGGCTCGACAGGAGTGCGGCGATGCAGCAGGTGGTCGAACTGTGCGAGGGCGACGGCCGGATGCGCCCGTTCCAGCCCCGTCATCACCGCAAGGCGACGATCCAGGAGACCATCGGCCATATTGCCGACCGGCTGGTGGCCACCGGCATCGAGCAGATCGTCGTCGTGCCGTTTCCGCACCCGGCCCTGCCGGTCTCCGTCGTCAGAGTGATCGTGCCCGGCCTGGAGGTCGATATCTCAGGCCAGTACATCCAGCTCGGCATGCGCGCCGTCAACACCATAAGAGGAGCCGAATCATGAAGGTGCTGTTCGTCGGCCCGAGCCTGGGCAGCGATCTTGCCGCGGCAAGGGCGATGTCTTCCTGCATCGACTTCCGGCCGCCGGCCGCCGCCGGCGACATTCTGAAAGCCGTTGAGGACGGCGCCACCGCGATCGGCCTCGTCGACGGCTATTTCGGCGATCTGCCTTCGGTCTGGCACAAGGAAATTCTGTACGCGCTCGAACACGATGTCGCCGTTGCCGGCGGCGCCAGCATGGGCGCGTTGCGGGCAGCCGAATGCGCCCCCTTCGGCATGGTCGGGCTCGGCTCGATCTTCGAGGATTATGAGTCCGGGCGGCTGCTCGACGACGAGGCCGTCGCGCTGGTGCATGCGCCGCAGGAACTTGGCTGGCTGCCGCTTTCCGTGCCCTGGGTCGATTTCGAGCCGACGATCGATGCGCTTTACGCCAGTGGCGAGATTTCACCCGGCGAGCGCAAGAAGCTTCTGCTTGCCGGCCGTTTCCTGCATTTTTCCGAGCGCACCTATGCGAAGGTGGCCGACGAGTGCCATTTCCGTAAACCGCGCCGCGACCACATCCTCGCCGCCATTCGCGGCAACCGCGTCGAGCGCAAGCGCAACGACGCGCGGCTGGTATTGGAATGGCTGCGCAGGGACAAATTCCTTCCCGTCAACCGTGACTGGCACTTTGCCGCAACCTCGCACTGGGAGCTCCTGCACGCCGAAGTCACGCGCAATGCGGTTGCTGTAACGCTTGAATAACGGTCGCGGCACAAAGATGCAGTAGTGGATGGAATCGTAGGGTTTCACGGCCAACGAAGGCGGGAACGATGTTTGAACAACACAACGAAGGTACAGGCAGCGAATACGCAAGGATCTTCCGGCTGCTGTCGGCAGCCAAGGAGGAGGCTGAAAAGCTTCAGCTGCGTAATCTGATGCACCTGACGAACATGGCGCTGCTGCAGGTCGTTATCGATTGGGACGGCATAGATCCCGACAGGGAGCTTGACGTCAATCTCGAGAAGCTGCTCGGCAGCAAAGCCAAGATCGCAATGAAGGATGCCAGCGAGAATCTAATTCTGATCGATCGCCATTGACCCTCATGCGGCCCGTTGGATTGCGTGAAGGACCGGTTTATTCGGCCGCGTCAGCGTCCAACTGTTCGGTGTTGGCGATCGCCTGGACGAGCTTCAGAATCTTCTTGCGAAGAGCTTCGTTCTTGATCGAAAAGAACGCCGCATTGAGAAGGACGCCTTCGCGCGAAATAACGAATTCCTCGCTCGGAGCAGGGTTGTCGTTGGCCGTAGCAGGGGTCGACAGGTCGTCGAAAAACGTCCTGACATCGACCTTCAGCGCGCCGGCGATTTCGACCAGCATGCTGGCGGAAACGCGGTTGGAACCCTTTTCGTATTTCTGGATCTGCTGGAACGTTACGCCGACACGATCTCCCAGTTCCGTCTGAGAAACTTTCCTCAACAGACGCTGGATGCGGATCGTCTTTCCGACGTGAACATCTACTGAGTGCGGTTCTTCTTTCATTTATTTCCCTCCTGATACAGCGGAGATCAGGCCATTTGCCATATCTCCGCCTGACAACTTTTACCCGAGATGAATAAAGCTAGCAATTGCTCGGTTGTAAGTCGTCCCAAACCGATACAACGCGTCTGCGTCATTATCTCACCACACATCACCAGCAAAAAACATGCCAAAGTAGCACTTTTGCCGGGCACGTCATTATTTTCGTGATGTTGACGCCTGTCGGCGGGGCGTGTGCAGCGAATCCGGGGGTGATATGCATAAAAACAATGAGCGAAGAGCGTTGCTTCACCCGGTCCATGCAAATGCGCTTTAAGTCTTTGATAACCACTGCGCTCTTTTGGGGCGGTGCTTTTTAGAACGCCCAGAGACGCTGCGCATTGGCGAAAAGCAGCTTCGAGCGCTCGGCCTCGCCAACGCCGGAAAGCATCGCATGGGTCGCCGCGACCCAGGTGGAGAGGCCGCCGCCGAGCGTGCAGACAGGCCAGTCGCTGCCCCAGACGACACGATCCCAGCCGAAACTTGCGATCACATGTTCGATATAGGGCTGCAGCGTTTGCGCCGTCCAGGTCCCGGCATCGGCATAGGCGACCACCCCGGAAACCTTGCAGACGACGTTCGGCCGTCGGGCGATCTCCGATATGCCGGCCTTCCAGGGCTGAAAGGCATCCGAGCGGATATCCGGCACGCCGCAATGGTCGAGCACAAACTGCACATCGGGCGCGAGATCGACGAGTTCAGTCACCCGGCCCGCCTGATGCGGCAAGGTGCAGAGGTCGAAGGTCAGGCCGCTGCCGCCGATGCGCCGGATGTTTTCGCGGAACAGGGCGCCTTCGGAGACGTCGTCGGGCACGACATGCAGCACGCGGCGGAACCCCTTGACGAAGGGATCGGCCTTCTGTCGCTCGAGATAGGCGGCAAAACCTTGCTCCTCCGGTCGGCAGGAGACGATGGCGCCGGCAAGCAGACTGCCTTCCTTTTTGGAGATGCCGGCGACGTGATCGGTCTCGGCCTGCATGGCGGCGGGATCGACGTCGACCTCCATATGCAGCGCCGTGGTGATGCCGCAGCGCCGGGCCTCAGTCGCATAGGTCTCGTAGAGGAAATCACGATCGAGAGCGGGCGCCTGGGAAAGCCAGGGATAGGGCAGCGCCGACCGATCGATGATGTGCAGATGGGTGTCGATGAACACGCTCTCTCCTCCAAGAGTGGTTTTGCGGCAACCTATCCCTGGTGAATGGATTGTTCAAATAGAAATTCCCGGCGGTTAAAAATTCCAACTTTTGTTGGATTTCCGCGACAGCTTATAGGCTGGCCGTGTCTTCCCGAACCGTTAGAATACGGTCGATAAGACCCCATTCCAATGCTTCTTCCGCCGTCATGAAGCGGTCGCGATCCATCCCGCGCTCAAAGTCTTCATAGGAGCGTCCGCAATGCTCCGCAAAGAGCCGCGTCATGCGCTGCTTGGTCTTGAGGATTTCTTCGGCGTGAATCAGCATGTCCGAAGCCTGCCCTTGGAAGCCACCGGAGGGCTGGTGAATGAGGATACTGGCGTTGGGCAATGCAGCTCTTTCACCGGTCTCGCCTGCCATCAGCAGGAACGATCCCATTGACCGGGCTGTCCCCATGCAAAGCGTATGAACCGGCGCGCGGATAAAGCGCATGGTGTCATACATGGCGAGGCCGCTGGTCACGGCACCGCCCGGCGAATTGATGTAAAGATTGATCGGCTTCTTTGGATTCTCGGCCTCAAGAAACAGCAATTGCGCGCAGACCAGAGCGGAAACGGTGTCGTTAACCTCGCCGTTGAGGAAAATGATGCGTTCGCGCAGGAGACGGGAGTAAATGTCAAAAGACCTCTCTCCTCTGCTGGATTGTTCTATGACCATAGGGACGAGTTGCATCGCTTCGCGCATCGGCGAACTCCAATCTTCGAGAATTTAACGGGGCTTGCCGCGTCAGGCGGCGAGCATGACGGGCGGACTGTTGCTGTTCGCGGCCGCTTTCGCCATCCGGTCGAGCCTCGCGTCGGTCAGTTCGTGGATAATGCGCAGGCGGGTGCCGCCGGTCGCGTTCGGGACGATCGTGAACGTCACCGAGCTTTCAAGGAAAGGTGGAGCATTGTCGCGCAGGCTATAACGGACTTCCTCGCCAGGTGTGACAGTGGCCGGTTCGGGATCGGCCAAAGCGTCTTTTGGCAACCAGTTTTCCCGAAATTCGGGGATGCTGATTGCACGCCAGACCTTGTGCGGCGGTTCATCCAGATCGAATTCCATTTCGATGCCGTCTTTCTGCTCGGTGGCCTTTCTGTCGTTCATTGGTCCATATCCTTCAGCAAGACCTTGAGAGCTTCGATGCGGGCAGGCCAGTAGGCACGATATTTCGCCAACCATTGCGCGATGAGAGCCAGTCCCTCCGGATCGACTTCGTAATTCACGAAACGCCCCTGCCGTTCTTCCCTCACGAGCTTTGCGTTCCGCAAAACCGAGAGATGTTGCGACATTGCCGGTTGACTGATCTCCATGCCCGCGCGCAAGGCGCTGGCGTTCATGCCGCCCGCCGCCAGCTTCTCGAAGATCGCGCGGCGGGTTGGGTCGGCCAAGGCTCGGAAAATGTCGTTCTCGATCATGTCGACACATAAGCACGAACTTATGCGATTCGCAAGTCTGCTTCGCGACGGGCTTTTCCGAGGGGACCCGTCAGCCGGAATGGCCGACATCGGCGCCGGCGAGCAGCGAAAGCTGCGCGGCGGTCTTCTGCACCAGCATGATCGTCTGGGTGATATCGGGCGCGGACGGCGCATTAACGAGCGCGATGAAGGGGCAGGTGAGGGCGGCGATGCAGCGTCGGTCCGGCCCGAGCACCGGGGCGGAAAGGTTGTAGACGCCCGCCGTCTGGGCGCTTGCCATCATCTCGTAGCCGCGCTCGCGGATCTGCTCGAGGCGGTCGTAGAAATCGGGCCCGAGTTCGATGTCGGCGCGGCTGCGCACATGTTCCGAGATCATCATCTCCCGCTCCTCCTCGCTGCGGAAGGCGAGCAGCACATGCCCCGAACCGGTGTCGAAGAGGCTGATATGGGCGCCGATGCGGATCGAGAACCCCCAATAGTCAGGCGCCTCCTGTTGAGCGATGACAACCGCCGCACCGCGATCGAAGACGGCAAGGTGATTGGCCTGGCGCGTCCGCTGGGCGAGATCGCGCATCAGCGGCGTGGCATAGGAGGCGAGCCGGCGCACCGGCGCGTGCAACTGGGCAAGACCGAAGAGCTTCAATGTCAGCGAATAGCGATCGCCGTCCAGCCGGGTGACGTAACCGCGGCGCACCAGGCGATCGAGCATGCGGTAGAATTCATTGGGGCTGCGGTCGAGCCGCTTGGCGATATCGGCCTGGGTGAGGCCGGTATCGACACCGGCGAGCAGTTCCAAGATATCGAGGCCCTTGTCGAGGGCAGGAGCGCGGTAGCGGTCTGACTCGTCGGTCTCCATTCCTTCCTCCTGTGAATACCATTCTGCATATACGCAGAACTGCAGCCGGAAAAGGAAAACTTCACGCTTGACCCTTGGCCAATCGTCTGTTTGTCTATAAACAGACAAATCATGACTGAAGACGTCGCCCGATATCAGGTGAAACCGCGTGGCCTTCCCGGCACCAGGACTGGGCGGCAAGCCGCCAACAATATCTTGCCGGACGACCGTCGAAGCGCGCAAAATGAGAAAAGGCCCGAGCCTCGCCCCCGAGCCTCATCAAGACAAACCGCATTCCGTCGTCCAGCATAGACAATTCCAGAAAAGGCCCGTGATATGACAAACAGACTTTCCGGCAAGACCGTTCTCATCACCGCCGCCGGCCAGGGCATCGGCCGGGCGACGGCGACAGCCTTTGCCGCGGTCGGCGCCAAGGTCCACGCGACCGACATCAACACCGAGGCGCTGGCGACGCTGGCCGCCGAAACCGGCGTTTCCACCCACAGACTGAACGTGCTCGAAGACGATGCGGTCACGGCCCTCGTCGCCGAGATCGGCGCTGTCGACGTGCTGTTCAACTGCGCCGGCTTCGTTCATGCCGGCTCTATCCTCGAGATGAAGGATTCCGATCTCGAATTCGCCTTCGACCTCAACGTCAAGGCGATGATCCGCACCATCCGGGCCGTGCTGCCGGGCATGATCGAACGCAAGGACGGGTCCATCGTCAACATGGCCTCTGTCGCCTCCAGCATCAAGGGCGTGCCGAACCGCTTCGCTTATGGCGTCACGAAGGCGGCGGTAATCGGGCTCACCAAATCCGTCGCCGCCGATTACGTCGGCCAGGGCATTCGCTGCAACGCCATCTGCCCCGGCACGGTTGAAAGCCCGTCGCTGCAGGACCGCATGCGCGCCCAGGGCGATTACGATGCGGCGCGCGCCGCCTTCATCGCCCGCCAGCCGATGGGCCGGCTGGGCTCGCCGGAGGAGATCGCCGATCTCGCCGTCTATCTCGCCGGCGCGACCTATACGTCGGGCCAGGCGATCGCCATCGACGGCGGCTGGACGATCTGATTGAGAGCAGTTCCAGGGGAAATGCGCAGCGGTTTTCCCAGGCAAAGCGCGAAGCGGTTTTGCCGGGAATTGCGTAAAACAAAGACCTAAAGCGTGAGAAGCGAATCTGAAAGATCGCAACGCGCTTTAGCCGATCACGCGGCCGGCGGCACCGCCGGCCGATCCGGCCGCCGCCATCGGCCCCATACAATTATAATCGGGAGGAACAATCATGACCCGCATCACCGATCTTCGCGTCTTCGATCTTCGCTTTCCCACGTCGCAAAGCCTGGACGGATCCGATGCGATGAACCCCGATCCGGACTATTCGGCCGCCTATGTCATTCTCGATACGGACGCGCCTGATCTTGCCGGCCATGGCCTGACCTTCACCATCGGCCGTGGCAACGACATCTGCTGCATGGCGATCAAGGCGATGCGCCACCTCGTCGTCGGCGCCGATCTTGCCGAGATTCTTGCCCATCCCGGCCGGTTCTGGCGGCATCTGACCAGCGATAGCCAGCTGCGCTGGATCGGCCCGGACAAGGGCGCCATTCATCTGGCGACCGGCGCGGTCGTCAATGCCGTCTGGGATCTGCTGGCCAAACAGGCCGGCAAGCCGGTCTGGCGGCTCGTCGCCGAAATGTCGCCGGAAGAGATCGCCGATATCGTCGATTACCGCTATCTCACCGATGTGCTGACCCGCGACGAAGCGGTCGAGATCCTGAAGCGCGCCGAGGCGGACAAGGCCGAACGCATCGCCATCCTCGAAAAAGACGGCTATGCCTGCTACACGACTTCGGCCGGCTGGCTCGGCTATGGCGACGAAAAGCTCCGCCGCCTCTGCCAGGAGGCGATCGACGCCGGCTTCGACCATATCAAGATGAAGGTCGGCCGCGACCTGGAAGACGATATCCGCCGCCTCAGGATCGCTCGCGAGGTGATCGGTCCCGATCGTTACCTGATGATCGACGCCAACCAGGTCTGGGATGTCGGCCAGGCGATCGACTGGGTCAAGGCGCTCTCCTTCGCCAAGCCTTTCTTCATCGAGGAACCCACGAGCCCCGATGATGTCGCGGGCCACCGCAAGATCCGCCAGGCGATCAGCCCGGTGAAGGTCGCGACCGGCGAGATGTGCCAGAACCGCATCATGTTCAAGCAGTTCATCGCCGAGGGCGCGATCGACATCGTGCAAATCGATTCCTGCCGCATGGGCGGGCTGAACGAGGTCCTCTCGGTGCTGCTGATCGCCGCCAAATTCGGTCTGCCGGTCTGGCCGCATGCCGGCGGCGTCGGCCTCTGCGAATATGTGCAGCATCTGTCGATGATCGACTATGTCGCCGTGTCCGGCACCAAGGACGGCCGGGTCATCGAATATGTCGACCATCTGCACGAACACTTCCTCGAACCCTGCCGGATCGAGAACGCCGCCTATATGCCGCCCACCTTGCCGGGCTTCTCTATCGAGATGAAACCGGCCTCGATCAGCAACTATACGTTTCGAGGTTAAGGAAACTTCGCCGCCGCATGTTAAATTCCTGATTTCGACAGTCTTTCTTGTGGATGACGGGCTTCCAATCTGACGGGACTGCTCCAATTCACTTGGAGGCGGCGAAGCTTGATTTTTGAAGCGCCGAGGAATATTTTCAAACTGTGAATGCGGAGGGGGCCCAGCACCAGCAGGCCAGCAAATTTTATTGAACTCTGGACAATAGATGTTTGCGATCGAGCCATGCCCAAGTTTCACCACGTCAGGAGACTGTGCACTTATTTGCTGATCGTCGCGGCAATGCTGCTGTCGATCGGCACCGTACATGCCGCCATCACGGAAGAGAGCGGGCGCCGCGTCGCCCTGGTCATCGGCAACTCGGTCTACAAGACGCTGCCTTCGCTTCCCAATCCCGCCAATGATGTCGAAGAGGTCGCCAGCACGTTGCGCGCGGCCGGTTTCGACGTGACGATCGGCGTCAATGTCGACCGCATCGGGCTTGAGGATACGGTGCGCCGTTTCCTGCGTTCGACCAGCAATGCCGAGGCCGGCCTGATCTATTATTCGGGCCACGGCATCCAGGTCGGCGGGCAGAATTTCATCGTGCCGGTCGATGCGACACTGGAGACGCCCTATGACGTCGAGACGCAGACCATGCCGCTCGACCTGATCCTCAACCATCTCAAGCAGAATTCGCGGGTGCAGCTGATCTTCCTCGACGCCTGCCGCAACAATCCCTTCAACGCCCAGAAATTCTGGATGGCCGAAAAGCTGGAACCGGTCGGCGCCACGCGCGGACTGGCGCGCATCGACAGCGATCTCGGCAGCCTGATCGCCTTCTCCACCGAACCGGGCCAGGTGGCGCTCGACGGCACAGGTGCTCTCAGCCCCTATTCCGAATCCTTCATCAAGCGCGCCAGCGAACCCAACAAGGAAATCCGCCAGGTCCTCACCGATGTGCGCCGCGATGTGATCGCCATGACCGGCGGCAAGCAGGTTCCCTGGGAAAACTCCTCGCTGACCGACAGCTTCTATTTCATTCCTGCGCCACCGCCGCCGAGCGTCGAACCGATGCAGCAGGTGAGCGTGCCGGAGGGAGCCGCTGCCACCAAACTGCCGATCGCCCCGCCGCATGACGAGACCGGCTCGGCGTTGCTCGTCACCCTCAACCAGCTTCCGAAGACCGGCAAACTCAGCTTCGACGGCAAGCCCGTGGAGCAGGGCGCGAAGATACCGGCCGCAGCCCTGACGGCGCTGACCTATGATTCATCCGGCGTTGCCGCCGGCACCGTCGGCCTGATCGGCTATACCGTCAGCGACCCCTATGGCCAGGCGACGCAGGGCGTGGTGGCGATCACCGTCTCGGCGGATGCCGGCGCCAAGCTCGCCCAGCTGGAACAGCAAAAACAGGTGCGGCTTGCCGATGTCGATGCCTATTTGAAGACCTTGCCGCGCGACGTCAGCGCAACGATCGGCGTCGGCCCCGTCGAAGCCGGCCTGCCTGCCGTCCCGGCATCGGCCACCGAAATGACCTTCAAGGTCGCGGCCCTGCCCGGCAAGGGCACACTGCGCGCCGGTGACCGGGTGATCGGGCTTGGCCACGTGCTGGAGGCCGCCGATATTCCGACCCTTTCCTACGAGCCGCAGATCGGCACCGAAAACCAGCCTTTCGCCCTGACGGTGCAGGCCGCCAATGACGACCTGGCGCCGGCCACCATCACCTTCAAACCGGCGCTCGACGCCTGCGACACCGCGGCCGCGGCACCCCTCGACCTGCAGGGCGTGACCGCCGGAAAACTGCCGAACGAGATCGACCCCGCCTCCGCACTGCCGGCCTGCGCGGAGGCGGTCAAGGCCTATCCCGAGGTGGCGCGCTTCGTCTATCAACTCGGCCGCGCCCAGCTTGCCAACCGCGATACGAAGACGGCTTTTGCCACGATCACGAAGGCGATGGATGCCGGGCATGTCCGGGCGATCTATGAACTGTCGAGCCTTTACGAATTCGGTGCTTCCGTCCCGCGTGACGCAGCCAAGGCAAGCGAGATCGCCAAGGGTGGTGCGGCCAAGGGCGATCCCTTCGCCCTGCACAGCTACGGCAAAGCCCTCTACTACGGCCGTGGCACCAAGGCCGATCAGCAACTGGGGTTACGCCTGATGCTCCAGGCCGCAGATCTCGGCCATACCTACGCGATGAACGAGCTCGGCTATATCTTCCTCAACGGCGTCAACGTTCCAGCCGATCCGGAGCGGGCTATCCGCTTCTACGAGGCTGGCGTCCAGCGCAACGACATCTATTCGTTGAACAATCTTGCGCTCGTCTACCGCTTCGGAAAGGGCGCACCGGAGGATCTTCCCAAAGCGATCGAGCTATTCACGCGGGCGGCAGAGGGCGGTCAGCCCTATGCCCCGACAAACCTCGGACGCATGTACCGCGACGGTGTCGGCGTTGCCGCCGACAAGGCGGAAGCGGTGAAGTGGCTCGAGATGGGCGCAGAACGCGGCGACTATTGGGGTGCACTCGACCGCGCCATTCTGGCGAAAGAAGCAGGCACGGACGCTGACAGCCTTGCAACGGCGGCACGTTATTTCGCGCTGGCCACCGCCATCAACATGCCGGGCAGCGGCGACCCGAAGAACCAGGCAAAGGCGGAACTCAAGACCTTGCCCAATGCTGCAAAGAAGAAAGCGGAAAAAACCTTCGTCGCTGAGTTGACCACTCAGGAGCAAAAGGCGCTTCCGAAGACCAAGTCGCTCGACGACAGGCTCGTTCAGCTCGCTAAGGCGACATGGGTAAAGCGAAATCCGAGGTACGATCTCTTCTAAACCGGCGATCTGGGGGCGCCCTTCATGACAAGAAAGCTCATCATCCGTGTTCTGCTTTGCTCGACATTCATCGCAGGCTCAGGCGCGATCTTGCAGAGCTGCATCTTCGACCCTGGCGCCAGGACACTGTTCGCCAGTGAAGAGCCGGCTAGGAACGCCACGCCGGCCAGGAATCCCACTTCCACCGTCAGAAAAGTGCCCACAACGATCAATCAACCGGCTTTCGCCCGCTCTGAGAACCGTTCCGGTGGGAATGCCGGCTCTGGCTCCAGCGGCTCCTCTAGCTCTAGCGGTTCCTCTGGTTCCAGCGGTTCCTCTGGCTCTAGCGGTTCCTCTGGCTCTAGCGGTTCTTCTGGTTCAAGCAGTTCTTCTGGTTCGAGCAGTTCATCGAGCTCCAGCGGTTCATCGAGCTCCAGCGGAGGCTGGTCCGATCGCCGCTTGAAGACTGATATCCGTAGGCTCGGCACCTCGGCTGAGGGCATACCGGTCTATGCTTTCCGGTACATCTGGGGCGGCCCGATGTTCGTCGGCACGATGGCCCAGGATCTTCTGGCAATCAGGCCTGAGGCCGTCATCGCCACCGGATCGGGTTACTATATGGTCGACTATGACAAGCTCGACATTGCGATGATCTCGCTGCCGGAGGATGCGCCTCGGCTAACGGATGAAGCAACCATGATGCTTGCGGCGCAGGCGTCGCGGATACGCTCTCCGGTCTCCGTTCGACAACCTTCCATGCAGCCGGCAATGTAGTCGAGAAAGCCAAGCGCGTGCCGATCCCCCAGGACAGGGATACCGTTACCGGGAGCCCTCTCGTCAGCCAGGCTGGGACCCTTGTCGGCGTTCTCATCGGCATTGCGCTCTCGGCCTATCTGCAGCTTGAGCCCGGCAAGGCGATGGCGCTTGTCGTGTTCTGCCTTCTCCTGGCATGGATTCTCGTCGAAGGTACGCCAGCCGCTCGTCGGGCTTGGGCGTCGCGAGAAAGACGGAACGAGGCTTCCGCCATCTTCTGGCGCCGCATCGGAACCAAGCTTGTCGGCCTCGCAGCACTTTTGGGTGTGGTTGTCATCGCCTGTTCGGTCTTTCCGTTTTTCACAGAGTCGGCGGCGGTCCGATGGTTCATCGAGGCCGGCCATACGACCATCCCCATTTCCGTCGCGCTGGCTGCTGCTACCATCCTCTACATCGTAGCCACCGATCAGATCGCCGAAGAGCCCGACGATTACCTCCATCAGGTCGGGCGCGCGGTGCTGATCCAGGATTTTCGTGAGGAGGACGTGCTGTTCGCATTGCGCCTGCTCGCAATCAAATGCTTCTTTCTCGTGCTGATGTTCTCGGGCGGCATGACCGCTCTTGCCGATCTCGCCGACAAGCCGGCTTGGGCTTATTCGCCGCTCTCGGCGGCATGGTTCGAAGGTCTCATGCGGCTTGTCTTTCTCCTCGACGTCGTGCTTGCCGCCGGTGGTTATATTGCCACCTTCAAGCTTTTCGGCTGGCATGTCAGGGCGACGGAGACGACGGCGCTCGGCTGGCTGGTCTGCCTCATCTGTTATGAGCCGTTCTTCCCGGCGATTTCGCATGCTTTCGTGCCCTATGGCGACGGGCCGGGCTGGGAGACGGTGATCCAGGAGGGGTCGGCCATCTTCATCCTCTGGAGCGTCGCGACGCTGGCCTGCACCGTGATCTACGTTTGGGCGACTGTCGCTTTCGGGCCGCGATTTTCCAACCTCACTCATCGCGGCATCATCACCTCAGGTCCCTATCGTTTCATCAAACACCCAGCCTACGTCTCGAAGAACATCTCCTGGTGGCTGTTTGCATTTCCCAGCTTCATTACCAGCGGCCTTGCGGAAGGACTTGCCCGGGCCGGCATGCTGGCGATCGTCAGCCTTATCTACGTCATGCGCGCCCGCGCCGAAGAGCGCATGCTGAGCCGGGATCCCGCCTATCGGGACTATGCCGAGAGCGTTGCCGCGCATGGCCTTCTGGCGATGGCGAAGCGCCGATTGGCGTCAAAGCCGGCAGCCTGACGCTGCCTTTCATTCAACCATCCAGCCCCCTGAAGCGCACCGGCTGGTAGCCGCGCATCAACAGGCTGCCGAGCGAATAGGTGTTGCGGCAGACGCGGCCCTTGCAGGCATTCGGCGAGGCCTCCATCACCTCCACCTTGCGGTCGTCGGTGAAACGCATGAACAGCAGCACATGCGACCCCGGCTTGTTCAGCGCGTCGCCCGGCCGCATCGACCAGGGGTCGGAAAGGCGCTTGGTGATGCCGGGGATGGCGCGCGTCGTCACATGCATCTTCAGGCCCCAGGCGTCGCTGACGAAGCCGGAGCAGTCGACACCGAGGATGTTGGATTGCGGCGCGCTCTTGGTGCAGACATTGCCGGCAGTCTGGCCCTTTTCCACCCCGCCGATGAAATTCTCGAGCGGCGTCTTGCAGCCCCAGCAATAGGGAACACCCTTGACCGTCTGGCCGCGCTTGCCGATCAGGTAGGTCGGGCGGCGCAGCCGGTTCATGTTGATGCAGCCCGGACCCGGATCCTTGCCATAGGCCGTCGGCGTCACCAGCCAGTTCAGCGTCTCGAAGCCGATGGCCCGCTCGATGACGTCGCTGCGCGATTTCGGCACGATCGCCACCTTCGGCGTCTTGCCGGGTTTGCCGGCATTCGGCTGCTTGGCGGGGCTGGCGACGGCAAGCTTGCGGCCGGGCTCCCGGCCATCGAGCCGCAGCACCTGCGCCCGGCTCTCCAGCGATCTTAAATAGAGCACGTCGCCACGCGGGCCGATCGCCACGAAACGCCTGGAGAATACCGTACCCGGTTCGATCGGCAGGTCGTAGACCCGGTCGATTGCCCCGTTCGGCGTGAATCGCACCACCAGCATGCCGGTGCGTTCGGGCCGGTCGGCCGGCACCAGCTCGACCAGCGCATAGGGCCTGCCTGTTGTGTCGATGTCGAGCAGTTCGACGGTGCCGATCCGCCCTTCGGAGGTCAGCCGCAGCGACAGGAAATTCTCCTCCGAGCTGCTGCGCCGCAGCAGGATCTCCGCCTTGTCGTTGGCAGCCGAGACTTCGGCGACGATATCGCCGAGCCCGCGGCTCGGCACATATTGCTTGACCGGCGGGCGGACCTCGGGCCGGCTCACGCTGCGGCCGATCTCGTCGATGATGCTGTTCAGCGGCCCGGGCGATACCGAGCCCATCGAGGCGAAGACCGAGCGGGTGTAGTCGTCGGCATCGCCGCCGCCGTCGACGGCGCGCAGCGTCTGCGACCGACCGTCGGCATCGGTGGCGCGCTCGAGCGGCACGACGCCATCGGACCAGAGGTAGAGTTCGTTGTGGACGACGGCGAGATCCTCCGGCGTGGCATTCTCCGGCAGCGGCAGGATCTCCGGATCGGCCTGCGAACGTTCGGCGTCGACGGCGAGCACGCGGCCGTTGTTCTGGTCGAGAATGTAGATGGTGCCATCGTCACCGACGGTGATCGCCGCAGGCCCGGAGGCCTCCACTTCCTCGTTGGACGAGATGATGCCGACCGAACGCGCGCCGCCGCCGCTGCGAAGCTCTATGATTGTCGTGTCTTTGGCAAAACCTGGCGAGGCGACTGCAAGTGCCGCGGCAAACAGAATATGCGACCCCAAACCACGCATTGCCTCGACCCTCGAAAAGACTGCCAAGCCATTCAAAATGGTAAGATAGATGCGCCCCATCAGCAAGCTGTTGCTTTCCAAACGATTTGGAGATCTGCGCCTGGAATAGTACAAGATCATCGTCTCGAAGATTTGCTGGCAGGAAATGCTTATGCTGGAATGGAACGGTGACGAACTGGCGCTCGACATCAGCCTGCTGGAGCAGGTGCGCGCCGCACGGATAGGTTTTTCTGATCGCGTCTGCGCGGCATCTGCCAGCAAGGACGACAAGCATCTGGCGCAGCTGCGCTCCGAGCCGACTTATCTGATGGCCGAGTTCCTCTATTCGATGAAGGTCTTCGGCATCAACACGGCCGAGGATATCGAACGCTTCGCCGATCTGCACAATGACTACGTGGTTTCACTGACCCGCGATCCGGCCAAGCTGCAGCGCCTGGGGCTGTCGCAGGATCGGGCGCTCGCCTCGATGTTCACCGCCGACACCAAGCCGCGGCTGATCCAGAACTGGGCGGAAAAATCAGGCGCGATCGACCAGTCCAATCTCGCCCGTTTCCTGGTCGCGGTGATGTCGAGCGAGACCTGCCGCAAGACGCTGATCGATTTCGAGACGGCGGGCTTCATGCAGCGCAAGCGCTCGCCCTACGGCACCATGGTCGTCTGGTCGACGGGGATGATCGAGGAGATCTTCGGCGAGATGCTGCGCGACCTGCGCCTCAGTCTGCAGCAATTGAAGATCCTCTAATGCATGTCGCCCGGAAGTGTGCAGCGGTTCCGGGGCAACGACATGCATAAAACAAAGAGCGAAAGCGCCTCTGCCAGTCGATTTCAACCCTCCCAATCGATTGGCGCCAAGCGCCGTTGCCATCCTCCCAGCCTCTCCCTATTGTCGGGGCGCTTGTCGCGTAATGGCGCCCATAAGACGGATGTGACGACGATGACGAAATCCTGGCTCATAACCCTGTCGATCGGCCTGCTGCTGGCGCTGCAAATGCCTGAGCTTAGTCAGGCCGGCCCGGTCGAGGATGCGCTGGCGGCGCGCAACCCCGCGCTGGCAGCGTTGCGCCAGCAGGACGAAAAGGCCTTTGCTGCGGCGACCGCCATCATCGCCGAACATGAGCGCGCCGAGGGGCTGGCGCCCGGCGAAGGCAAGCTGCCCGATGCGACCTCGCCCGGCCGCGACATGGGCTCCGGCCCCGGCAAGGAATTCGCGATCGACAATCCGGATATTCTCTGGCTCTACAATTCCTCGCCCGAGGGAATGAGCGACCTGATCTCGATTTTGAAATCAGCCGGGCAGAAACCCAAGAACTAACCGCATCCCAGCCATCCGAACGGACTATAATAGCCACCGGATATTGCCGAGCATGAGTCTTGCTTACCTCTTTGCCTTGATGGATTCTTTCGGGCTCCAAATAATTTGTAACCCTCCCTCAAGCAAGACGGGTGAAACCATCCCAATTTCGCCGGTCAGTGCTATTCTCATCTTCAACACAGTGTGAGATTGTTCGAAGAGGAGGTTTTCCAATGCTGAACCGTAAAGCCATCCTAGCAGCAGCCACCTTTCTTTCATTCTTTTCGGTGGTTCCCGCCGTCGAGGCGCAGAACGAACGCACACTGACCGAAGCGCCGGCCCAGACCGGCCCCGTCAGCATCACCTTCGATCGCGCCGAGGCCAAATACGCCATCGGCGAAGTGGTCGGCCTCTTCATCCAGTCGAGCGAAAACGCCTATGTCACGGTGCTGAACGTTTCGCCGAACGGCGCGGTGGTGAAGCTTTTCCCAAACAAGTACCAGACCGATGCGCTCATCGGCGCCGGCAAGCGTGTGCAGGTGCCGGATCCGGCAAGCGGCGCCCGGCTGCAGGTTTCAGGTCCGGTCGGCCAGGAGCAGATCAAGGTCTTTTATTCCTCCAAGCCGCTGACCATCTTCGCCGATCTCGGCGGCAGCGGCAGCGGCATGTTCCGCTCAATCGACGGCGGCATGGATGCCGTGTCCCGCAGCCTTGAGGAAGCCCGCAGCCTCGGCACCAAGATCAGCAGCAAGACGCTGATGCTGACGACGGTCGATAGTCTGTCCGCGGCTCCTCCCGTCGCAACTGCCCCTGCCGCAAAACCCGCACCGGTCGAGCAGGCTGCAAAGCCGCCCGTTGCACCGAAACCGGCAGCCGCGCCGAAGCCGGTGACGAAACAGGAAGTTGCCAAGAAGCCGGAAACGGCGGTGGAAAAACCGAAGCCCGCTGCGCCGAAAAAGGTGGCGCCGAAACCCGTCGAGCAGGCCACCACACAGCCGCCGAAGAAATACAAGATCGTCACCAATCTGGCGCCCGGCCAGGAACTTGCCGCCGACGAACTGGAACTGATCGGCCCTGCCGACACCACGTCGTCCACCCGGCCGACCCAATATAAGCAGCCGACGCAGTACAAGCAGCCGGCCCAGTCTTCTCAGACCAAGATGCCGAAACTGCCGATGCCGCAGATCAAGATGCCGCAATTCAAGCTGCCCGGCGGCTTCAGCATCAAGATGCCGCAGCTGAACCTCGGCCGCTCGGCCGAACCGGATCAGGCCGGCGAGGAGATCGAGGTCGCCGACGCCGGTACGCCGGTTTGCACCGCGCTTCTCGACAAGCTGAACACGGCCGTTGCCGCCAAGGATATCACCGCTGCCGCTTCCGAGGCCGATGCGATCGCCGTCAGCGCCGATTGCGGCCAGTTCCAGGTGAATGCCCAGCGCCGCGTCGCAGCCCTCAGGCTTTCCGCCGCGCAGGAGATGATGGCCGCCGATAGACCGGTCGCCGATTACGAACCGCTGCTTGTCGCTGCCGACAGTCCGCAGGTGCTGTGGCAGGCTTCCGCCACGCTCGGCGAGATCTATTTCTCCGCTCGCCGCTTCGCCGATGCCGCCGCCGATTACCAGCAGGCGATCGAGATCATCAAGAACGAGACCCGCACGCCGAAGGCGCCGCCGGCCGAAACGATTTCCGATCTCATCCAGCGCGCCGCCCAGGCCCGCATCCTTGCCGCGAATCCTTCGAGCGACAATCCGCAAGGCAGCTTCGTGCCGGCCGAGAAGGATCACCGCAGCGGCGTGCTCGGCGGCATCTATTCCGAGAATGTGCGCGGCATCGTGCCGGTCTCCATTCCGGTGCCGATCACCTTCGATTTCGACAAGTCGAGCTTCACCTCGATCGGCACCGAGGCCGCCGAGGAATTGCTGGAAGCGCTGAAGGAGCAGAAGCCCGGCCGCATCATCCTCGTCGGCCATACCGACCGGCGCGGCGCTGACGATTATAATCAGAAGCTGTCCGAGCGCCGCGCCCAGGCCGTCGCCGATTTCCTGAAGAGCCACGGCATCGACGCGACGATCGATGCCGAGGGCCGCGGCGCCTCCGAGCCGGTCGACGTGACGGCAACGGCAAACCTCACCGAAGACGATGTCGATGCGCTCAACCGGCGCGTCGAATGGCGTCGCGAATAGCCGCGGCGAGGGGAGTTTGGCCATGTCCGCATCCGTTTCCATGGCCGCCGCATTAGCCCTCGTCACGCTGGCGGCCACCGACAGCCTGGCAAGGACGATCGAGGCGCCCGAGCGCGGCGCGGTCCGGGCGGTGCTGGTCGGCATCGATCTCTATCGCAATGTCCCGCCGCTGCATGGCGCCGTCGCCGATGCCGAGGACCTTTCCCTGTCGCTGCGCTCGGTCGGCGTCGAAGACATGACGCTCCTGAAGAATGGCGCAGCCGATCGCGAGGGCATTTTCCAAGCGATCGGGGCCGTGACGGAGCGGGCAGGACCTGGCGACCTCGTCGTGCTCGGCATTGCCGGTCACGGGTCGAGCGAGCCGGAACGCGTCAAGGGCTCGAAACCGAGCGGCCGCGACGAGGTCTATGTGCTGGCCGGCTTCGACACCCGGCTGCCCGGATCGCGCGAGCGCATCTTCGGGGACGAGTTCAAGGTGTTGATCCGCAACCTCGAGGCCAAGGGCGCCGATGTCGTCTTCATCGCCGATACCTGCCATGCCGGCGGCATGACCCGCGACGTCGATCCGCGCGGCGCCGAGATCACCTGGCGTCAGGCGCCGTCCTATACGATCGAGGAGGATGACCTCGCGCCGATTTCGACGACCGCCGATGCGCTCTCCACCGGCTTCGATTTCGAGCGGCTGACCTTCCTTGCCGCCGTCGACGAGAACACCAAGTCGCCCGAGATCACGATCCCCGGCATTCCACAGAAGCGCGGCGCGCTGAGTTATGCCACCGCCCGCGCCTTCGAGGGGGCTGCGGACCGCAACGGCGACGGCGCCGTCAGCCGCCGCGAACTCTTCGAATATGTGCGCCAGGCGGTCTATCAGTTCACCGACCAGCGGCAGAACATCTTTACCGAAAGCCCGCCCGGAACCGATCTCGACCGTGCGGTCGTCTATGCCTACGAAGGGGCGGGGGCGCAGGCGGTGGCGGAGAAATCAAACACTCCGCTGCCCACCGAGCCCGCGCCGATCAGCGTCGCCGCCCTGGGGTCCGAGCCGGTTCTGCAGGGGATCGACGCAGCCGTCACGCCATTCAAGGTGACCGAGGGTGCCGATGCCGAACTCGTCTTCGATCCGGAAAATCGCGAGGCGATTGCCGGCGGCGATGTCGTCGCCTCCGGCGTCGGCGCCGGCGACATGCCTTTTGTCGTCGACCGGATGGCCGCGCTCGACACGCTGAAGCGGCTGTCGGAGACAAACCCGCAAACCGTGCGCGTGACGCCGTCCGACACCGTCCATGGCGAAGGCGAGCGCGTCGGCGTCACGGTTTCGGATCTATCGGGCCGCAAGCTCGTGCTCTTCGACGTCAGCGGCGATGGCACCGTGCAGTTCCTCTATCCCAACGAGAAGGAGGCCGATGCCGAGATGTCTCAGACCTTCGACCTCGATCTTTCGGTCGTCGCGCCGTTTGGCACCGACCTGCTCGTCGCCGTCACCTCTGAAACCCCGATGCCGCAGCTTGTGGAGTTCCTGAAGCAAAACGACAGGCGCCGCACGGCCGGCAATATCGCCAGGCGCCTCGGCGAATTCCTCCCCGAGGGCGCCCGCGTCGGATTTACGGTCCTCTATACCTCCGCCGGAGCCAAGCTATGAGCACGTCGATCAGCAGGGTCCTCACGATTGCCTCCGTCATGCTGCTTCTGACCTCTCCAGCTCTTGCGCAGCAGGATACCGATTTTGCCGGCGAGGATGGCGGGCGCGTCATCGGCGGTCAGGCGGCGAGAAAAGGCGAATGGCCCTGGCAGGTGAAGATCCTGGCGCCCGACCCCGAACAGCGCGGCCGCTTCGGCGGCCATTGCGGCGGCTCGCTGATCGCGCCGCGCTGGATCTTGACGGCCGCCCATTGCGTCACCAGCGGCCGCTCCGGCAAGCAGGATCTCTTCGCCCGGGATCTGCTGATCGTCGAGGGCAAGTCGAAGATCGACAAGGTGATCGCGGTCGACGGGCCCGACAAGCCCGGCCTTGCCGTGGAAAACGTGATCATTCACGAGGATTTCGACCGGAAGGTCTTCGCCAACGACATTGCCCTCATCAAGCTCGCCGAGCCCGCCAAATCGAAGCCGGCGATCCTTGCCTCGGCCTCGGATGAGGCGGTGGAGGCCGCCGGCCACCCCGCCGTCGTCACCGGCTGGGGTTACACTAAGGCCGACCACGGCTGGGATGACAAATATCTGCCGACCGAACTGCAGGAAGTCGAACTGCCGATCGTGCCGCGCGAGGACTGCCGCGCCGCCTATCGTGACAGCTCGATGCGGATGAACCCGATCGACGAGCGCAATGTCTGCGCCGGTTATGCCGAAGGCGGCAAGGATGCCTGCCAGGGCGACAGCGGCGGACCGCTCGTCGCCCAGCGTCCCGACAAAAGCTGGATCCAGCTCGGCATCGTCAGCTGGGGCGCCGGCTGCGCCGAGGCCGAACATTACGGCGTCTATACCCGCGTCGCTGCCTTCCGCGGCTGGATCGCCGTAAAGACCGACGGCGACGTGCCTGATGTCGAAGGATCGGCGACAGGCGATCAGGTCGCGTCCGCCACCACCGGCGCCGGAACGAAGCAGCAAAAATCCGGGCAGGAAGAGGCCAACCTCACCATCACGTCGCCGCCCGCCGGCGATACCCCGCCCGCCGGCAATAGCGCGCCTGCCGGCACGACTGAAACGCCAAGCCCCGACATGCCCGCGGACAAACCCGTCACCGGGCCTGCAGACGCCGAACCCGACGTCCAATCCCCGACCGTCCAGACGCCAGTGATCCAAGGCTCCCCCGGCGATCGCGCGCTGCTGATCGGCATCGACGATTACGAGATGCGCGAGGCCAAATTGACCGGCTCCGCCAGCGACGTGAAGGCGATGCAGGTCTTCCTCGCCAAGACGCTCGCCTACCGCCCGGAACAGATCCACACATTGACCAACCGCAAGGCGACCCGCGAGGCGATCCTGGCCGAGATCGACGACTGGCTGGTGCGCCAGTCGACGCCGGGAAGCCGTGTCTTCCTCTATTTCAGCGGCCAGGGCTCGGAGGAAATGGGCGCCGAGGAAACGACGAGCCCGACGCTGGTGGCAGCCGATGCGAAACTGGTGCGCGAGGGTGGCAAGGTGACGGTCACCAACCAGATCCGCGAAACCGAGATCGCCGCACGGCTGAACAGCCTCAAGGACCGCCGCGTCACCCTGCTGATCGACGCCTGCCATGTCGGCCCCGGCAGCCGCAGCGCGGTCGCAGCACCCTCCGGCACCGTGCGCTGCCTCGGCCCGGCACTGGCAGCCATCGAACCGCCGAACAAGTCAGGCAAGGAAGCGAAATTCTCCTTCGGTGGCGAAAGCGCCATGGTCTGGTCGGCCGTCAATGCAGGGCAGTGGGCGCTCGTCGATCGCGAGGCCAAGCCGGCGCTCGGTGTTTTCACCCGCCACTTCATCGAAGGCGTGCAGGATGGCGTGGCACGCGCCGCCGACAAGCCGAATGTCAGCAATGCCGCCCTTCTCGATTATGTCCGGCGCAAATCCGACGAATATTGCCGGACGCATGCCGAGGATTGCCGCTTCACGCCGGTCCCGCAATTCTACGGCCTGCCGGATGCGCTAGGCCGCGACGTGATCACCGGCGAGGAGGCGAAGACGCCGGTCGCCGCCGTCGAAAATACGCTGAAGAGCGACAATGAGGCCGGTGTTGCCGTCGACATGCTGCCCGGCACCGCCGTCAGCATCGGCGACAAGGTGGCGATGCGCGTCTCTACCAAGAAGTCCGGTTACCTGATCCTGGTCGATATCGACGCCGCCGGCAAGCTGACGCAGCTCTACCCGAACAAGCGCTCGATGGGCCTGAAGCCGACGGCCAAGAGCGGCGACAACCGGCTCGATCCGGCCCGGCCGGTCGTCGTGCCCGATGCGCGCAATCCCTATATCGGCTTCGAATATCAGGTCGAGGGTCCGGCCGGCGTCGGTATGGTCGTCGCCATCCTCAGCGACAAGCCGATCGAAGTGCTCGACCTGCCGGATGTGCCGACACCGCTCGTCGGCCAGCGCGCCGCCTTCAACTATGTCTACGACCTCGCCCGAAGCCTCAGGATCGTCGGCGACGACGAGACCGGCACCCAGGGCAAGTGGTCGTTCGATTCCAAATTCTATCGCATCCGCTGAAGAGGAGCGAACCATGCCGAAATCCACTCTGCTGGCCGGTCTTGCCGCTTCCCTGATGGCGCTTGCCCCAGCCAACGCCGGCGAGACCGGTGACAGCAAGGTGGTGCTTGCCGCCCAGGCGGGGCTTGCCGCCGAGCTCATCGACCGCACCCTGGCAAAGGAAGGGGCGGCCAATATCATGGTGTCGCCGGCAAGCCTTGCGGCCGCCCTCGGTCTCGCAAGCCTCGGCGCCTCCGATGAGGGCAAGGCGGCAATCGCCAAGAGCCTCGGCTTCGCCGGCGAAGTGAAGGGACCGGAAAAGGTGCTCGACGCCATGACAGGGGAAAAGCCGGCCGCGGCCGACGCGCCTTTGGCGACGGCGGTTGCGATCGTCTTCGACGACAGGCTGGTACTCGTTCCCGATGCGCTTGCGATGCTCGCCAGCCACCGCATCAAGCCGTCGATCGAGGATCTCGACGGGCCGACATCGGTCGAGCACATCAATGCCTGGGTGAAGAACGCCACGCGGGGCGCCATTTCGTCGATCCTCGACGCGCCGCCCGGCGGCGGCTTCGTCAGCCTCGGCGCACTCTCCTTCAAGGCGCGCTGGAAGACCTCCTTCGAGAAGGAGAGCCCGGCAAGCCCCTTTCAGCGCCCGGATGGCTCGACGATTTCGGTGCCGATGATGCATCTTGCCGGCGACGGGCAGAGGTTTCGCTCCGATGAAAAATTCACCGCCGTCGATCTTGCCTATGCCGGCGAGAGCTACAGCATGGTCGTGGTGGCGGCGCGCTCCGGCAAGGGTGTCGGCGGCGCGGATCTGAAGGCGCTCGCTTCCTGGCTTCAGGGCGAGAAATTCGAGGCCGCCAAGGGCGAAATCTTTCTGCCCCGCTTTTCCCTCAACGACGGGCGTGATTTGATGCCGGTTCTCAATGCGATGGGTGTGGCGCCAGAAAAGGCCCCAAAGACTGAGAAGACTGGGGATGCGGGTTTTCCGGGTTTCACCAAGGAAAACATCCGCTTGTCCCATGTTCTGCAGAAGACCATGATCAAGGTTGACGAAAACGGCACGGAGGCGGCGGCAGCCACGGCTGTCATCACGGAACGCAGCATCGATCCGACACTTGTTCGCGTCGTCGCCGATGCCCGTTTCGCCTTCGCGCTTCGCGATACGAAGACCGGCCTGCTGCTCGCCGCGGGCCTGATCGGCGATCCATTACTGGCGGGTGAATAGAATTCGGTTTCATGAATGAATGCAGGGGGACACGTGCATGAGAAGTGATCTGATCGCCCGCTACACGATCGGCGAGCCGATCTATGAAAACGAATTCATCGTCTATCCCGCTGAGGACAAGCGGATGGGCCATGCGGTCTTCATCGTCACGCCCGATATGGCGCTGAAACTGGACAAGGCCCGTTTCGAGCGCGTCTGGACCTCGATCAACGAGGCCAAATCGCTGACGGCGCGGCGCTTCGTCGAAATCGAGGACCTCATCCCGCCGTCGCCGGAAGATGACAATTTCTATATCGTCGAGAAGCGGCCGTCGAAAACGCTGCACCAGTATCTCGACGAGACGGAGATGGTGGCCTACGAGCGCGCCGTCGAGATCGGCCGCCACATCCTCGAGGGCCTGGCGACGCTGCACGGCGCCGGTTACGCCCACAATGCCCTGACGGACCAGTGCATCTATGTCTCCGAGGATTATTCCGGCCTGTCGGTGCGGATCGGCAACCTGCACCTGATCTCCAAGATCGGCGAACACATCATCCCGCCCTATGTGCCGGAATTCGGGGCGCCGGAGATCTATGCCAGCGGCACCTTCTCCGCCTCGCCGGCGCTCGATATCTACGCCATGGGCATGATCGCCTACAAGCTCTTCCTGCCGCGGCAGACCTATGCCAGCGTCTTCGACAGCGTCATGGTCTGGGAAGACGAGCACCAGCGCGAGCAGAGCTGGAAGAACATCCATCTCGACCCGTCCAACATCTTTCCTCGCCTGGATGTGCTGATCCCCGGTTTTCCCGAGGGGCTTGCAAGTCTTGTGGAAAGGATGCTGAGCCGCGACCCGGCCGGGCGACCGCGCACGGGCGCCGATGCGCTCGGCGAATTCGCCCGGGTGACCACAGGCATCCAGCCGATGTCATGGGATCCGCGCGGCGGCGTGCAGCAGCCGGAACCGCCGAAGCCGAAAAAGTGGACGCTGGCCAAGCTCTCGATGATCGGAGCGCTGCTCCTGATCTGCATCGGCGTCGGTGTCGTCACCATCCCCAAACTGCTGCGCCCGGATCCGAAGCTCGTCGCCGATGTCGGCACCTGGAAGAAGGAGGCCGAAAGCCGCAAACAGAAGGCGATCGCCGCCAAGGCGCCGGAGCGCCCTTCCGGTGACCAGGCGAAACTCGCCTATGACACCGGTGCTGCGGCGCTGACCTCGGCCGATGCGCTGCTCAAGGACGAAGACTACGACAAGGCCCTTCCGGGCTATCAGACGGCCGCCATCAATCTCGGCAATGCGCTGATCGCCATCTCCAAGGAGAATGCCGAGAAGGCAAAAGCTGCCGCCTCTGCCGCAGGCGGCGACAAGGCGCCGGGTTTTGCCGAGGCCGATACCAAGATGAAGACTGCCGCCGAGGCCGCCGCCGCCAAACAGATGCACGCTGCCGTCGGCGCCTATGACGAGTCGAAAACGACGTTTGACGATCTCGCCAAGGCGCTCACCGCGCTCACCGCAGCCGAAAAAGACGCGGCGGCCAAACGCGAAACCGTCAACCGCATCGGCGCCGGCGATAGCCCCGACGTCGCCAAGGCGAGCGGGCTGATGACCGAAGCCAAGGCCAAGGCCGAGCAATGGCAGACGCCGGCCGCGACCTCAGGCTATGGCGACGCCGCCAAACTGTTCGACGCCGTCATCGCCGATGTCATGGCGGCGAAGGACGAGGCCACCGCGCTGAAGCAGAAGGTCACCGATCTCAACGCCTCGATCGCCACTCGCGCAGGGGCTGCCGATCCGACGCTTGCAGCCCTTGCGCCGAAGATCGGCGAGGCCGACGGCCGCTACACCGCCGAGGCCTACAAGCTGGCGGTCGCAGCCTACCAGCCGATCCTTGCCGAACTCGAGGCGCTGTCGGCGCGCGGCTTCTGCCCGGTTTCGCCGACCCTTGCCTTCGAAACCGTGCCGGCCGGAAGCTATTCGCTGGAGAATGTGCGGCTGATGACCTCCTCGATGAAGGAGCTCGGCGGCATGCTCGGCGTTGCCAATGGCGCGGTGAAGATCGACAAGTCCTTCTGCATGCAGGCAAAGGCGGTGACCCGCGCCGAGATGGCGCAATATTACACCGCCATCTCAGATCAGGCCGCCGCCCAGGCCTATGCCGATAACCCCGAGCAGCCGGCCGACGACGTGCCGCTCGCCGTGGCGCAGAACTATACCGCCTGGCTGTCGAAACAGCTGAACACACCCGTCCACCTGCCGTCGGCAACCGAATGGATGGCAAGTGCAACGAAGACCCCCACGGAAAAACTGCCCGACAACGGCGATATTATCCTGCAATGGAGCGCCACCCCCTGCGAAGCCGGCGGCAACGTCGCCTTCATGGCGCAGGAGGGCTCCACCTTCGTCGTCTGCTCGGATGCTTCGGCCGGCGGGATTTTCCGGGTTACTGCAGAATTGCGGTGAGGATCGGAAGGGTGGAGATTGAAGGGGGAAAGCTGGGTGCCGCTGACTATCGGCTGCGCGGGATGATGCGCCCGCCCGACCGCGATGGGACAATGTCGATTATCGGCAATGTCCCGTTCGGGCCGCGTCGCGGTCAGCCAGGCTGATGGCGATCAAATCCCGAACGGCGTGCAAGTCCGTCAAGACGCAAGCGCCGAGGCCAAGAAAAAATAGAGAATTCTAGCCGCGGGCAAACGCCGCCAGCGTCTCTCCCGCCATCCGATAGCGGATCCATTCCTTCTGCGGCTCCGCGCCGATCGCCTCATAGACGCGGATCGAAGGTTCGTTCCAGTCGAGCACACTCCATTCAAAGCGGCCGCAGTTCTTTTCCAGCGCGATCTGTGCCAGGCGCCGCAACAGCGCCTTGCCGGCTCCCGAGCCGCGCGCGTCCGGTGTTACGTAGAGATCTTCCAGATAAAGGCCGTTCTTCGCCTGCCAAGTCGAATAGCTGAAGAAATAGACCGCCATGCCGATCGCTTGGCCTTCGCGTTCGCAGATCAGCGCATGCGTGACCGAACCGTCGCCGAAGATCGCCGCACGCGTGCTCTCCTCGGTCGCCTCGACCTCGTGGATCGCCTTTTCATAGTCGGCCAATTCGCGGACGAATCGCAGGATCGTTGCCGCATCTGAAGGCGTCGCGGGGCGTATGTTAAGGGTCATGTGAGAGGCTCCTGATCTGGCGCTCCAGATGAAAGAACCGTCCCGACCTGTCAACTGCATGACGTGCGGAGTGCATCTGTGTAGGCTTGCAGTTTTGTTCCCTCACGGCTCCACGGCGGCTCCCGCCATCGAGATGGCGATCAAATCCCGAACGGCGTGAAGATCCGCCAAGATGCAAGCGCAGCGGCCAGGAATATCCGGAGCCGGCTGAACCAGATCAGGCACCATGATGGTCATCGCTCCGGCGCCTGACGCGGAGAGAACTCCATTTCGGGAGTCTTCCAGGGCAACGCATTCCGATATGGGCAGGTTGAGCCGCTCGGCGGCCAGCAGGTATGGAGCGGGATCCGGTTTTCCCACCGTGTAATCGCCATAGGCAATAATGGTTTGGAACCGGCGGCCTTGCAGCCCGGCGGCCGAAAGATGCGCCTCGACGGCCGTCCGACCCGATGAGGTGACGATGGCCGAAGGGATCCGCGCCGCTTCGAGGAAGGATAGGATTTCCGGCAAGCCTGCCTTCGTTCGTAAATCCGTTTGCACCATCTGCGTGAAGAGTTCCGAAGCCTGCCTCCAGAGATCCTCCAGAGGGGCATCCTCGCCGAACCGGGCCAACAGGAGTTCGCGCACACGGGAAGCCGGCAAACCGATGGTTTCAAGATAGGCCGAGAGAGGCAATTCGAAACCAGCATTCCGTGCAGCGTGATCGTCGCATCCCGATACAGAGCCTCGGTATCGAACATCAAACCGTCCATGTCGAACAGAACGGCTTTGGGGGCACGGGGCAGGCGCTGCATGTATGGCTTTCGACAAAGGGTATTCGCTTGAGTGTATACTGGCATGCCGTGACTGCACCATGGCCTATGGGTCGTCACCGTCATGGCGAATAGAGGGAGGGGTTCCGGCAGATCGACAAATATGCTACTGAGTAGCAAATTCGGCTCAATGGAGATAAACCGATGAGTGTCAAATCGTCGATCTCGCTGACCGACCAGCAGGACGCCTTTGCCCGTTCGCTGGTGGAAAGCGGCCGGTACTCCAGCATGAGTTCCGTTCTTCAGCAGGGCTTGGAACTCCTCCGCCAAAAGACGGAGGCTGAGGCCGTCGAAACGGCAGCGCTTCGCGAATTGGTCCATCGGCGTTTGAAAGGCCCGATGATTTCCACGACAGAAATGGAAATCCGCGTCGAGGCGATGATCGAGCGGAAGCGGCGGGCTGTTCGTGTGGACCCTTGAATATTCCGCGGATGCCGAACGCGATTTTGAGTTGATTTTCGATCATCTCTTCGAGTCCCACGTCGAACTCGGAGACTTGGCCGACGAGGCGTTGGAGCGTACCGCTGAACGAATCCGCAAGTTGCGTGTCGAAATCGATCGTGTCGTCGATACGCCTTATACCGGCACATTGCGGGCCGACATTGACCCTGGAATCCGGTTTCTTCGGCGGGATAAGGCGGCTATCTGGTTCGTGCCGGTGGAAAGTCGTCGCACGATCACTATCGCTGCAATTTTCTACGGCGCGCAGGACCATATCAGACATATGCTCGCACGTATGCTGGCTGGATAAGGTCCCTACTGGTGGCAGTTGCTACGCTTCGTCGGAAAGCATGGTTCAAAAACGCCTTCCATGATTTCCGATCATGTGGACGGCCTTTCCGCCCCAGGGATGTCACCTGTCGACGCAACGCAGGGCGCTCCGAGATAAAGCCATGGGCGCCATTTTTCCTGATTCCACAGCCTCGCGTTCAAGCGGTGCCTCTCGACAGTTTTCAATTCCAAATTTCAAAATACGCGCGTATATTGATCGCGGGGACTGTAGTACCCGTGCCTTGAGGGGTCGAGGACAATGTGCTGGAATACATCATCAGCATTTACGCCGGTCGGATTCGCTTTGCGAGGACCGGCATCTCGCAAGATCGTATGGACGCTGGGCGACGCGGCGCGTCTCCTGATCAACGACTGGCCTTGCGATGACGGCGAGGAATATGTGGCTGCCGTGAAAGCCTGCGTCGACGCATTGAGCGGGAAGATTGCCCCGGAACAATTCCGGGAGGCGCTTCTGCGTGCGGCCGATGAGGCGGGGATCGCGGCTCTATCGCTCGTCCCGCGGGGACTGGGAGAGCGGCGGCCGGACCTTCCTCCGATGATGCTAACCTAGGCCGTATTTCCAGGGGCTACCTGCCTATCGACGTCAGGCTTGCGCCGGGAGCGGCCGTCGCTGATGCATGTCGCCCGGAAGTGTGCAGCGGTTCCGGAGGTACGACATGCATAAAAACAAAGAGCTAAAGCACGTCGCTTGAACCACGTTTCATGCGACGCGCTTTAGAGCAATTCCAGGAAAAGTGCGAAGCGGGTTTCCCAGGCAAAGCGCGAAGCGCTTTTGCCGGGAATTGCGTAAAAACAAAAGAATAGAGCGGTTCTGCGCTTCCGTTAAAAGCTGAACCGCTCTAGACCGCTCGAACTTCGGCAAGTCGCTGTTTCGCGTATTCGTCATCCCAACAGACGGCGGCTTCCCATGCGGCCGATGCTTGCGCGGCGATGTCATACGCCCCGGCTTCCAGATCGGCAGCATTATGGGGCAAGACGAGGTCAAGGTCGGGGACGTCGATATGCGACTCATCCCAGTCGATCAGTGCGACGCGGTCCGTGGTCATGCGGATGTTGGCAGGGTTGTTGGGATTACCGTGGACGACGCTTGCCTCACGTCCGATAAGCCGTGCCCACGCCGCGCGGCATCGAGCGACGCCATCTGGCGGCATCGCGGCAAGGTCGATCCTCGTCCCCGTCTCGGCATGCAGGAGGTCCGTCGAGGATCGCCACCCTGGGCGCTGCGGCCAGCCTTGCGTCAAACGATGCAGTTCGCGGAGGGTCTCGGCGACACGACGCCAGTCGCCCTCGGTCTCGGGTGGTCCGCCATGCATGTATGTCATAACCATCAGGCCATCCGCGAATAGCCGGCCGTCGTCTGCCGGGATCGGCACCGGCACGCTCAGACCTTCACGGTCAAGGTGCCGGAGGAGTTCAACCTCCCACGCCAGATCAGCATTGCTCCTGGTACCCAGACGACCGACTGCAAGTTGCCCGTGGATGTGCACGCTCCAGACATCATTGGCGACCCCGCCAGCCAGCCGTTCGATGCGAACCGCGTCCTTGCCCCACAGCTCCAGTGCTTCCCATCCCACTCGCGGCACCCTCGATCAACCCGATTGAGACTTGGGTAAACCAAGCGCAGGATCGGGACAACACCCGGTCGCATTGCGCCCCATATTGCTCATAGAACCACCTGTTTCCTTTTTCCGAAAGCGGACATGGCACAGGTTTGAGAAGCGGTCATTGGGAAAGCCATTGCGTTCGTACTCAGGCTTTGGTCGCCTCCGCTCTGGTCGTTGGCTTCAGCAAGATGATGAGAAGCAAGCCGGCGACGATGAGTGCCGCGCCTTCGAGATGATAGCGTTGCAACTGTTCGCCGAGGAACAGGTAGGCGAGCACGGCGATAAAGATCGTCTGGATGTAAAGCAGCACGCCCGCCCGCGCCGCCCCCAGGGCCTCGATGCTGCGATTGAAGAGATAATACATAACCGCGCCACCCGGGATCGCGACATAGCCGAGCGCGATAAGGCCGCTGGCATTCAGCGTCGAGCGCTCGTCGGAGACAAGCTCAAACAGGTAGAAGGGCAGCGCCGTCAGCACCGCTGCACCGAGGAGCAGCACCAGGAGCGCAAGGCGATTCACATCGAATTTCGCCCGGCGGAGCAGGACGGTATAGAGGCTGAAACAGAACGCGCCAGCGACGATCCACAACTCCCCGGGATTGAGGTCGAGACGCAAGAGCGCAGCCGGGCTGCCCTTGACGATGATGACCACGATCCCGAAAAAGGCGAGGATCGATCCGATCACCTGCCAGCGTCCCATCGGCTCAGCCAGAATGAAACGGGCAAGAATCATGGTGATGATCGGGATCAGGGCGATGATGATGCCGGCGGTCGTGGCATCGGCATGTTCAAGGCCGACAAAAATCAGGCCCTGGCAGACGCCAAGCCCCACACCGCCGATGGCGAGCAGCTCGAGGCCGCGAGCCCGCACCAGCGCGACCATGGCGCCGAAATGCCGGTACACGATGGGCATCAGGATCGCCCAGGCGATCAGCACGCGCCAGAAGCAAAGCGCCCAGGGCGGCATCTCCGAAGAGACCCATTTCGCGGCGATATAGACGCCGGCCGACAGCAGCCAGCAGAAAACCCCCACGGAATAGGCGGCTGCAAGCGAACCGCCCGCCGCCTGTTCCGTCCCGACCGTGTCGCGATGGACCGCCAAGACATGTATCGCCATGGCCCAGTTATGCCACAATTCCCGTGCGCTGCACAGATGAAGGCGGCGGTATCCCTGGTTGCTAAGCCGCCGTCTGCTGGCGGGACGAGTATGCAGTCAAGCGGCTTGCCGAAGTTCGCCCGGTCTGAGCAGTTGCGGCGGGAAATCGGCTCTCCTGAAGAGGCGGCACGGCCGTCTGCGTGAATCCCATCCCGATGAAGCAGCGATGACCGCTTCGAAGCGTTGCACACGCATCGCGGCCCCTGCGATTCTGCACCGTTTCATGATCCGGGTGATGCGTATCGAGAGGCTGGCTCTCATTTTCCCCGGCTACCGACCAGGGCGCGTGGCCGGTAAATTTTATCCATTCGATCAAGCATTTCGCTTGACTGCCAAACGGCATACTCGGCGTCGCGGAGACCAGGGCTCGGTGACGCAACGTCAAAAGGGGTGAGCATCATGGACAGACTTTTCTATGTTGGCGTGTCGGCCGCTCTCTTTGCGGCCTTTGCCTTTTCGCTCAATTTCGTCGTGCCCTTCATCATCGGTGACTATTCCACCTTTGATTTTGCCCTCATCCGTCACGTCGTCTCGGCACTCGTCGGGCTTTACATTCTGTTTTCCGAGAAGGGTGTCATGCGCCACCTCACGCTTCGAAACTGCCTGCAAGCCATCTGGCTCGCCTTCGTCGGCTATGTCGGCTACTTCCTGACAGTGACCGGAGCGGCCCTCTTTGCCGGCCCAGTCATCGCTCCGGCCTTTCTCGGGCTGGTGCCAATCGTATTGATGGTCATTGGCAATCAGCGTCAGGCATCATTGCCTTGGCGATCCCTCATGGTGCCTCTGGCACTGGTGCTGGTGGGTCTTGTTCTCGTCAATGGCACGGCATTCACGGCCGAAGGACTGGACTCTGTGCAATCATTGTGGATTGGCGTGCCGCTGGCGCTTGCTGCCGTGGGCCTTTGGGTCTGGTTCGCGCTTTCCAATCAGGCGGCACTCGCCGCACGGCCGGACATGCCCTCCGGCGTGTGGTCGGCGCTGATACTGGTGGGCGGCGGCGTCTTGATGCTGGCCTTCTATCCCATCGGTGCCGCGATGGACCTCTTCCGGCTTCCTATATTGGGATTCGGCTGGAGCGCTGCCGGCAACCTCTATGTCTGGGGCACAACTCTCGCGCTGCTGGCCACCGTAGGCGGCGTCTGGGCCTGGAATATCGCCTCCCGCAGCCTGCCGGTTGCCTTGGCCGCGCAATTGATCGTCTCAGAGACTGCCTTCGGCGTGATCGGCGGACTTGTCGTGCATGCCCGCTGGCCAACTCCGATCGAAGTCGCTGGGGTTGTCGTCCTGATCGCCGGCGTCGTTCTGTCGGTTCGGATTTTCTATAATCGCCAATTTGCATCTGGAAAGACAGTGCTTGCGAACGAGTGACCCGCTGGACACAGGGCCAAAAACAGGCGCAGGCATCAAAGATGCAATCACGTTCAACGTAAAATCCGCTTTTGATGCAAACATGCCGCCTCGCCACTCCGATGCGTTGTCCGCTTTCAAGCCACCGCTTGGCTCTACGATTGATATGAGGACGCCAAGCAGCCTTCGCCTTCGACACCGAAAGGTCCGCTTAGGACCGAACTCCGCCATGGCTCAGATGGACCAAAAGCAAACTCCCCGGTGAGGTCGGCTGTCCAAAGGCTTGCGTGCGGTGGAGTGGCGGCGGCCAGTAAAATCACCGGCCGCCCTTCACATTCAGCAGGGAGCCGAGGGCCGGCTCCCCGTCCTATACCATGGCGGCGGCCCGCAGCTCGAGCCTTCGGCATAGCGGGTCGTCTGTCAGGCCTCGGATTTCAGCTTGCCGCCGACCGCCCAGGAATCCTTGGCGATCTCCGTTATCAGGATTTCCAGCGATTCCGGCGGGCACGCGAGGGTCTCGACGGCGGCCTTGGTTGCTTCGCGCGCGAAGGCGCGTTTCTGATCGTTGGTGCGGCCGGGATGCATCTGCAGGTGAAGAATGGGCATGGTCTCTTCCTTGGTCAGGTTGGTGATGTCCGTCGTCTTGGCGCGGGCATGGCGACCATGTTGTAAATTCGTCGGTTGATAAATAAGCTGTTGGTATCGTCATTCGAAACCAACAGGTAGGCAATCGTGGACAAGCTGGCCGGCATGGCGATGTTCGTCAGGGTCATCGACAATGGCAGTTTCGCGGCGGCCGCGGAGATCGCGCAAGTGTCGCCTGCCATGGTTGCCAAGCACATCAAGACGATCGAGACCCGGCTCGGGGCGAAGCTGATCCATCGCACCACGCGGCGCCATCAGCTTACAGAGGTCGGCCAGCTCTATTACGAGCGCTGCAAACGCGCGCTTTCCGAAGTGGCGCTGGCCGAGGCTTCGGCGAGCGAGCTGCAATCGGCGCCGCGCGGCCGGCTTCGGTTGGTGGCGCCGGTCAGCTTCGGCACGCAAGTCCTGGTGCCGGCGCTGATCGATTACCAGAACGCCTATCCCGACGTCAGCATCGAACTGTCGCTCGACAACAATGTCCATGATCTCGTCGGCGAGGGGTTCGAGCTCGGTATCCACATCGGCCCGCTCGCCGACAGCGGCCTGGTCGCCCGCCCGCTCACGCCCTACCGGCGGATTCTCGCTGCCTCGCCGGACTATCTTGCCCGCCATGGCCGGCCGGCCTCGCCGGAGGCTCTGGCGAACCACCTCTGCCTCGGCCACTCCTATTGGCGCATGCAGGATCGCTGGCACCTGGTCGGGCCGGGCGGCGAACTGCGCGATGTGTTGATCTCCGGAAAATTCTCGACCAACCAGGGAGCGGCGCTGCGCATGGCAGCACTCAGCGGCGCGGGAATTGCGCTTCAGCCGGAACTGCTGCTCGCCGCCGATATCACTGAAGGACGGCTTGAACGGGTACTGCCGGAATGGTCCTACAAGCCCGTCCCGATGCACCTCGTCTATGCGCCGAACCGGCGGCCGACAGCGATGTTGCGGACGGTGATCGATTTCCTGGTGGAACGGTTTGGCTGACGACGCTCGGCCAAGGCCGATGTCGCTCGTAAGGTTTAGCCTTGAGCTCTGTCCCCGGCTCCGGACTTACGCTTGGGGATAATCATTGAAGGCGACTATTTGCCGCGCCGCTTTAAAGCCTATGGACGTCGAAGTTTCCGCATCTAGATGATGATCGGTTGTGGATAGCGTTTGATCAACTGCCTGTCTCCCAGCGGAGCAACTCAATGCAAATCACAAAGCTTGTTTTCGGACTTTTGCTCATCGCTATCGTGCAGCCTGACCCTTCGGCTCACGCCGACGAGTTGGTGCGATTCGACAGCGCAGTCGTAAAGCCAAGTCCATTCCTGGAACGCAAGGCAAGGGAACAAGGTGTCAGTCTCCCGCAGGCCCAAGTCACGCACTTGCTGGGATATCTAAGCCGACCACAGGGAGATGGTCCCTTTCCGGCTATCGTCGTCATGCACGGTTGTGGCGGTATCCATGAGAACGTCAAGACTTACTGGCCGCAGCGGTTGACCTCATGGGGATATGTCGTGCTGGTGGTCGACAGCTTCACGACCCGCAACATCGACAACACCTGTGAGAGCTATCTTCCTGACCGGGTATTCGATGCCTACGGGGCTCTCGATTTCCTATCAACATACACCTTCGTTGATGCCCGACATGTGGGGCTGATGGGCTTTTCCGCTGGTGGCATCGCGACGCTGGAAGCCACGAAAACCGAGGGCAACGAACAGTTCATGGATCGGAAGTTCGAGGCTGCAGTCGGGTACTATCCGGTTTGCGCTCCCCACGAGGGCGATGCGACGGTGCCAACTTTGATCCTCATTGGCGACGTGGACGATTGGAGCCCAGCCGAAAGGTGTCGGCAGAGGGTTTCTCACATCAGTGGCAAAGGTCCGCCGATCGAACTCGATATCTATCCAGGTGCGTACCATGCCTTCGATGCTCCAGACGTCACAGTGGCAAAGACGGCATTCGGTCATCGGGAAGAATATAACGCGCCTGCTGCTGAGCAGTCCTTCATCAGAGTGAAGGCATTCCTGCACGAGTATCTCTCGAACTGAACGAACTGGCGGCAATTTGGCGGCGACGCGGGCTCGATGATGCGTCAGTCAGGTTCGCTTGCCGGCGATCAGCGGTGCTGATCGTTCTCGCCTTCCAGTCAGGCAAGCTTCGGGGCTGAGACTACTCAACTCGGATTCGATGCAATAAAGTTCACCGATCGGCTTCACGTTTGAAGCCCATCAGCAATCTACCCTCATTGAAGCAGGACAAGAGATGGACAGAATATTCATCGTAGGCAATGGCGGAAGTGGCAAGTCCTGGCTGGCCGGGCAACTAGCCCATAAATTGCAAATCCCAGCAGTTCATCTCGACGATCTTCATTGGCTACCGAATTTTGCCGGAGAGCGTCCGCGTGATGAGCGCGACCGACTGGTGACCCAGGCTGCGGGCAACAGCTCTTGGGTGATGGAGGGTATTTACGGTTCGATCCTCAGGCAGGTGATGACGCGTGTGACAACTCTGATTTGGCTCGACGTCTCTGACGATGAGTGTATTTCAAACCTTCTGCAACGAGGCCAAACCGGCGGCGGGACCGTGGAACAGTTCGAGGAATTGCTGGAATACACGCGTGGTTACCGTCTTCGGAAGAACCACATGAATTCCTTCGACGCACATCAATGTTTTTTCGAGGAGCATCCGTTGCAAAAGGTAAGGCTGTCCAGCCGCTCGGATGTTGCAACCTTCCTGTCGGCAATCTGAAGCCGAAGCTACGTGCCGCCTTAGTGATAGGTCACGATGGGATGGTACATCCTTTTCAGGAAGGGGCGGAGAGCTTCCTGCACGTGGCTCCTTGGAATTTGATGCCCACACTCAAACATGTGAAGCGTCACCGGGACGCCTGCATTGGATAGAGCTTTTGAGAACAGTTCAGCATGGGCAACCGGCGCACGGTTGTCATGCTTTCCATGCAGCAACAGCGTCTCCGACCGAACTTCGGGCGCGTAATGCAGCGCAGAGCGAGCCAGAAAGACCTCTCTCGACAGGCCCGCCTCCTTCTCGATAGCCCACCGCAAACCGTCTGAACTCGCGTGATAAGCGACTTCAAGATCGTAGACGCCGCCCGAGAGAATGACTCCCCGCAGATCAGAAATCTGGGTGGCAACCATTGCCGATGCAACGGCGCCACGACTGTTTCCATAGAGGACCATTCGGCTAGGGTCGACGGAAGGCTGTTCCCTCAGGAAGCCGAGAGCCGCAATGATCGCCTGCTGAGTTTTGGGACCGCAGAAATCTGGAGGCCCATCTGACGCCCCAAAACCGGGCTGCGAGACTGCCGCCGCAGTGATATTCAAACCAGAACAGAACCGAAGCAACGCGCCGCTATCGACCGCCTCTATCCCTCCAAGCAGACGGCCACCCTGGTTGCCGTGGACAAACAGGATTGCGCCTGCGGGCGTTTCGCTTGCGACCTGAGCTTGAAAGAGCTCGACCGTGGCTCCGTCACCCCGATCAATGAGATGTCGAGTTACTACCGGCATAACCACCATCAGGTTTTCTCGTGCGGGACAGACAATAGTACAACTTTTGGTATTGGCAACGTCCGTGATTGCTTGACGCGTCCTTTGGCATTCCCAGGGCATGCCGCTATTTGACCACCTCCGGCAAACCGCGGCCGGAATCGCCAAGGCGACGCCAGTCTGATGAGGTGAAGTTGACTGTGAACGCTTGTTGCTCCTTGTTGGCCGTTTCTTGCCTGATATGCATGCCGCGAATGAAGAGCGGCCGGATTTTGCAAGAGGCACAACCTGAAAGTATTCGCTCGACCGTCCCCGTTCGCTCCTCACATTGCCGAGGAGTTGTGGAGCAAACTTGGTCATGAAGAGACACTGGCTTTCGTTCCATGGCCAAGTTTCGATCCTGAATTGGCGGAGGAGGAGATGCGCGAGTACGTGGTGCAGATCAACGGCAAGGTTCGTCACCGTTTCCGAGCGGCGGCCTATCCTGGGGGAGGGTTTGCTGGCGGCAGCTCGATCAGAGCCTGAGGTGGTGACTTTGCTTGCCGGCAGGACCGTTGTGAAGGAAATAGCGGTCCCGGGTCGATTGGTGAACTATGTCACAAAAGGGTAAGGTTTGCTTCAAGGAGCAACGATGGCTGTAACCAGCAAAAACTCAATTTATGACAGCCGCTGGCCGTCTATGTTTCCTGCTGAGAAACAACGGATCGCGGGCTGCTTCGAGGGTGATGTCGCATTGTTTCACCAGCGCCCGAACACGACGCTTGGCGTTTAACTCAGGCATTGTAGCCAAAATTAACAACGTCACGCATCGAGCGCACCTCGTTTGGCAATCGAGATCAGCTCCTTGAAGTGAGTCACAATTCTACCTTCACGGCTGGCGTCCTCCGCTTCCCAACCGAACTTCCACGCGTCGTGACGCGCAAGCCAATCCCCCAGAGCAGCGCTATCACCGGTCGGCATCCTATGGGCCGCGAGGTATGGGTTCTCGTGAGCCTTCAGTCCGAGCACCCGCGCCCTCGAGCCTGCTTCCTGTAAATCGATCAGCTCTTCAATTGTCATACGCGATCCCCCACGATGGCGTCGACGGTAGCATCGAAGTCCGCGCATGCAAGCGAATGCTAAATTATGGGTTAATTTGGGACAGTTTCGATTGGAGAGCGCCTCTGGTCGGTCGGGCGTTGCACCGGAGTGTCAATGCTTCCTGTGCTTCATACTTGCCCCGCCGCCAATTGATCGCAGGAGCAGCAAATAAATCAGACGTACTGCCTAATTTCAGCACACCTCCTGACGAATTTATGCGCAACCATAAGTGTTGATTCTAGAATTTTTTACACGTAATAATGCGCCCGCTGAGCGCTACAAGTAGATAGGAGCGGAGTACTTTCAAGGCGGATATTGCAAGTTCGACGAGTTAACGGAGCAAAGGAGCGCATGATGGACCTACAAACAGTTCTGACGTTTAGCTTGGCTTTCTTCGTATTCGCAGCAAGCCCTGGCCCTGACAACCTGACGATCCTGTCGAAGACCGTGTCCAGCGGCCCGGCGCACGGCGTCGCCTATGGGGTCGGCGTCGTTTGCAGCATCTTCCTGTTCGTCATCTTCGCGGCCATCGGTTTCAACGCCATTGCTCAATACATGAACGAAAATCTACGTTTGATCCAATATGTCGGCGCTATCTACCTGATTTACACAGGGGTCACGATGTGGCGTTCGAAGCCGAACATAAAACCTCGTGTGATGAGGGGCGGCCTGATCCGCCTGTTCATTACGGGTTTTCTTCTCAATATCTCCAATCCCAAAATGCCGATTTTCTATCTGGCGCTACTGCCGGGCGTCTTGGGCATCCGGCCACTGACCATCCCCGACACCGTGGAACTGCTGGCGGTCATAGCCCTGATAGAGGTGGTCGTGGTCGGAGGACATGTGCTCATCGGCTCTAAAGCGAAAACGGCACTGGCCGATCCGAAAAAAGATCGGCATCCTCAACCGTGGCGCTGGAGCTTTGATGGTCGGGGCAGGGGTGCTTGTCGCCAGCAGATGATGCCGCCTCGAAGAGGGTGCGCCGAATAGTGACGCGCGATGACGGAAGCCCACGATGCGATAAGAGAACATGCGGGGATGGCTGACAGGCATCAACCGCTTCTCGGCCCCGAAAGATCAGAGGACTTCGAACGTCCGCTTCGGGCCGATAGCGGAAGATCGACCTCGGCTGGAATGCACCAATAGCGGACGTTGTGCACGTTGCGGAATTTCCTATTCTGCCGACTGACAAATCCAGCGGATCACTTTGGCGGAGAGGCTCATGATCGAAATCCCAATCCGTTGTTTTGCTGTATCGGTCGTCGTCATCCGCAAAAGAACTGCTCGACATGAGGTGCTGCTTTTACGCAGAAACCACACGTTGATTGGTGAGTGGTGCCAGGTAGCAGGCGGCATGGAGGACGGCGAGAAGGCTTGGGAAACTGCGCTACGAGAGGTCCGTGAAGAGACGGGCCTGATCTGCGACTTTCTCTATTCCGCAGATATATGCGAGCAATTCTATGAGGCTGATCGCAACGCCATCAATATGCTGCCCGTCTTCGTCGGCATTGTGGATACAGAGCAGCCAGTTTTTCTCAACGACGAGCACAGCGAATTTCAGTGGGTATCATTCGCCGAGGCTATGGAAATGGTGCCGTTCGCAGGGCAGCGCCATGTTCTAAAACATGTAGAAGCAGAATTCGTGAATCGGGAGCCTATTCGGCATCTGCTCATCCATGAGGTGTCGCGGTAAATTTAAATTTCTGCGACGCCTAATGACCGCTTCGGGCCGAGAGCAGTCAGCAGATCGCGTCCGCTTTGTACTGAGAGCGGTCATTGAACCGATGGCCGCAAAGAGGCATTGTACAAGCTTTCGCAATATATCGAGAGATCATTGCATGCTCCGAAATGCGGTTCCGAGTGACCTCTTGGCGCTGAAAGCTGTCCGTTCGTCAGTCGGCGAAAACATTTTGAGCGACCCCACAAAGGTTACCGATGATGATTACGATTGGTATGTAGCCAATCCGGGAGTGGCCGTTTGGGAAGAGAACGGCGATGTCGTCGGCTTTTCTGCTGCCGACCCACGCAACGGAAGCATTTGGGCGCTTTTTGTGGCGCCCGGATTTGAAAAAAAGGGAATTGGCTCCATTCTGCTGGCCGAAGCCTGCGCCTGCCTCAAATCTGCGGGCATCGAACGCGCCTGGCTCACCACCGATCCAAACACCCGAGCCGAAAAATTCTATCGAGCGGCTGGTTGGGAACACGCCGCCGAAAAGGACAATGAGCTTCTTTTCGAACGATCACTCTGAGGCTTGCGCCATTCCGGGAGAAAAGAAAGGGAGGCACCAGTTGGAACTGAGTTTGGAGCTATTTGTCGAAACGCCTGAGAAATCGTTGGATTTCTATCAGCGTGTCCTGAGTTTTGAAGTCCAAGGTTCGGCAAGCGCCGAATACACGATATTGAAAAACGGTGACGCAGTGATCGCGATCAATTCGCGCAACGTCCTTTCGACCGATCATCCGTTACGGGTCAAAACTGGCGAGAGAGTTGGCCTCGGCGTCGAGATCGTGTTGAAGGTCGCTGACGTCGAGGGTGCCTATCGCGCGGCAAACGAGAGCGGCTGGCCGGTCTCCGATCTTGCTCTACAACCTTGGGGGTCGCGTGACTTTCGCCTTGTCGATCCTGACGGCTATTATGTCAGGGTAACCAGCCGTCATACGAGCTGATGCACACCCAGACAGTTGCACAACGGCTCATCCATCGGCGGCTCCAATTTACCGGTGCAATTTTATCGAAAATCCTACCGCAATCATAACTTGTCCTGTTTCTTGTGGTCGACATGAATGTTCCTCACTGGAGACGCGCATGCCACGCTTTTTGGCGAACAGAATTTGGTCGCGGGAATGGTTCCGAGTCCCGCTGCTGGTCATTTCGCTCTCTTCCATGCCGTCCCATGGATTCGGCACCGACGACGTTGTAGCGAGTGGCAAGGCGATGGTTCCGTCGTGCGGCGGCATATTCGACTTGTGTGGTTATTCGGATCGACAGAGTGGCAAAGAGCTGATCCCGAAGGCATTCGAGCGGACTATGCTGTTCTCAGAGGGCCTGGCCGCCGTGCGCATGAATGGGCTCTTCGGCTACGTCAATACGGCAGGCAAGATTGTTATCGAGCCGCGCTTCGATCTTGCCGGGCCCTTCCACGAGGGATTTGCGGAAATACTCGTCGGTCAGCACACGGGCGTCGTCTCAGAAAGTGGGAAGGTGGTGCTGGAACCACAATTCGGTCGTTCGACGCCGATCATGGGCGATGTTCTCATCGTGCGGAAGGGTCAGTATCGGACTAAGCGACCTCCTGAAATGGAAGAGTTGGAGCCCTTCGATCTACTGTATGCCGATTATGGTCCTATGGGTCTCTACAGCCTGAGCAAGGGTTGGCTAACCGCATACACTTACGAATTTAAACCCTTCGAACGTGGCCGTCCAAATTACGTTTGGGCCCGCGATCTAGGTGCAAAGCAGCCGCGATTTGGCCTAATGAACAATAAGGGAGAGTGGAAGGTCGAACCGGCGTTCGACTCAGTTCAATCACTTCACGACGGTCGTGCTGTTGTTTCGATCAAGGTTGAAGACGCTGAAACACGCCGTGGACATTGGGGTGCCGTCGATCCGCAGGGAAAGCTGGTAATTCCCCTCGCCTACGACTGGCTGTCATATTGGGATCAGGGCTATTCGGTGGTGAGACTGAATGGCGAGGAAGGATTCCTGGATACTGGCGGCGATCTTCTTGGAGGTAAGTTCTTCCAAAGGGTCGAACGCGACCTCCAAGGAAAGCCGCTTAAAGTGCAACTCGATGGCAAATGGTTCGGCATCACTGCTGACGGGAGGCTTGTTGATGTCCCGGAGGAGAAACCTTTCCCATTGAGGATTAGTGAACCGCTTGTTCCTTCCAAGAATACCCAGTGCAAGAGCGGTGTTTCGATCGTACCGAATGACGGTGCTTGGGGGCTACAAGGACCTGACGGGCGCATGCTGGTCGAACCTGGGTTTGAAGCCATTTCTTGCTTCAGCCGAGGTGTCACCTGGGTGCCTGATGTTTCGAAGAATGCCTGGTGCCCAATCGGCCCAGATGGCAAAGCTCGGAACAAGCCCGATTGCCGCCCGACCTACTACGAGTTCGAGTTGCCCCATTACTATCCGGAGAAGCTCAACCCAGACCCATTCAGAAGCAGCGTCCTTTGGATGCAAGCCTACCTTAAGCACGGTGTGGACCCTTCGTATCCACCGCCAAAGCTGATCGGAGATGGAATACAAGGGACAGGCACCATTTCCGTGTCATGTAGGGAGATGATTGGGTGCGATTGACGCCAATGTCAGGGCTCGCGATCTGCCGAGCAGTCCGGGACGGCATCCAAAGCAAAACCTTTGTCGTCATCCTGGCACTTCTCACAATCAATTGGCCTCATTCTATCGGCGTTTCCGCGTTTGTAACGACCGCATTCGCCGAACTTGACCGGCGCCAGATATTGCCGCCGCTTCCCGGCATCGTCGCGGTCGACAGCCTGACGATAGCGCGCGGCGAGCGACCGGCCAGCGAGCTCTGGATTACGTGTTCAGAAGGACCGCAAATCAGGCTCGCGTTGAATACGCGCCTGCCTATCGAGGAGGAATTTGCACGCAATGGGACTCGCTCCCAGGAGCGAACGCACATCATCATTCTCGCTGAAAACATACGAACGGTCCAGGCCATCAAAAGCGCTCCACACATGCTCTTTGGGCAGACGACGTGGCGTCGCGATGACGAAAACGACGTCGTATTAACGCCGCCGTTATCAGTTGAAGAGGCTGGCCTGCTATCCCAGGCCTTTTTGCCCGCACCCCCTGCTGTCGTAAGAATAGATATCGCAGAAACAGGAACGGAAATGCGCGGTACTGTTGATGGTCGAGCCATCGCCGGGTTCACCAGGCGCTGCCTCGAAAACTCCTGATCTTCTTCGTCGATTGCCTAATCATACAGCCCCGATGACTGCAATCCCCCACTTTGATAGAACCCTACATCGTGCCAAATTCCGGAGTTGCGAACTCGACGCTATTGTCAATGACAGCAAGGGACGCACATCTGCGGAGGTTGCTTGGAGTGTCATTTCGCCCCAGCCGGAACCAACCCCTCTAGCAGATCACAAACGCTCCAAAAGCAAACCTCCCGCCGCCTCGACCGCCTTCGGTAGCACGCTCTGCGGGTTTTCGCTGGCGGCGACCCAGAGGGCAGCGTTGAGAGCCGCGCCGCTCTCCCTGATCTCCATCTTCGACGGTCCCGTCTGATCAACACTTCGTCATCCACGACCATTCCTCAGGAGCCGCTCGCCCGCGTCACGGGCATTTGCCAAGCCCAGGCTCGACGCTCGAACCTCGTGATCGCTGGTGGCCAAGACGTGAGACAATTTGCCCACTTAACTATGACCTAAAAGTAATTCATCCTCCAATTGACTCTTCAGAATCGCGGTTGTAATTGCTGTTTGAGTTTTGAAAATACAAGTTGAGTATATGCATCACCTCGGCGAAGTTGTAATACGACGACAAAAAGAAAAGTTGATTGAAATAGTAAGGAAATTTGTAAGCCGGGGACAGCCTTACGTTTTAATAAACTTTCCATCAAATAAAGATCCTGGCCATCACGCGAGTTGGCTTGGATTGGCGATAGTATTGCGCGAAGTAACGGGGCGCCTCCCGGTGCTGACGGGCAGCGCAGCGCAAAGTATAGATGAGATAAAAACAACACCAGGCGACGCTCCAATATTCATTTGCGGTGGAGCCGACCTTGGCGACGCGCAGGCGGGCAGGGATGATGTTCGCTACCGTTTGATGTGGAAATATCCGGATCGAACAATCATCCAGATGCCGCAAACGATCCATTTCGCAAACGAGTCCCTCAAGGAATATGCGAAACGTACGATCGGAAGGCATCGCAATTTTTTTTGGATGACGCGCGATCGTCAGAGTTTCGAGCTGGCGAAAGCCAACTTCGATTGTGATGTCGAGGCCGGCCCGGACACGGCATTCGGCATGGGAGCGCTGAAACCGTTCGAAGCCGATCCTCTCCGGGTATTATATGTCATGCAGCCTCTCGGAGAGGACGAGGTCGATATAGCGAAAGCGCGAGCGATCGTTGACGGACCTCTTACCAATTGGATCAACGGTCCGAACAGTTTGTCGCGCATGCGCAAGTCGAGCGTCGTCAAGTCGGCGTTGCGGCATGGCTTTAGCCGCACAGAGATGATCGCCCAGCATCGTCAGGATGTCGCGGCTCGATATGTCGATTACGGCGTGAAGATCCTCTCCGGCGCACAACGGATCATCACCAACCATCTGCACGGTCATATTCTCTGTCTTTTGCTGAATAAGCCGCATATCGCGGTTGCGAGGGACGGAAGCAATCTGCACGACGTCATCGGTAGCCAGACTGGCGATAGCCCTCTGGTGGAGAAGGCGACAAATGCCGGTGAGCTTTTGGCAGCAATGTCTCGCCTGCCGTATGAGCTGGGAGGAACTTGGTACAAGTCGAGTAAACCCATGCATCCAAGTCCCGCTGTTCCGGCCCCAGATCTAATACCTCAACCCTCCATAGTCTGATTCCCGGTAGGAGTTCACTTTGTCGGTTTTACGAGACGACGATATTCTGTTCAGCCATGTCAGTGAGAACCGATCCGCCGCAGCCGTTACGGGTGCTTTCTGGTCGGCGCTGAGCACGCTTATTCCGACAGTCCTGACTTTCGCAGTCTTTGTGGTGACGTCTCGCGTTCTCCAGCCTCAGGATTTCGGCCTTGTTGCGCTGGCCTTCAGCATCGTGTCGTTTGCCGGCAGCTTTGGACCGACGGCATTTGGCGAAGCGATCATCCAAAAAGCCGAAATCAGGCGCAGCCATCTGGATACGATATTCCTGCTTTCGCTCGCTTTTTCATTTTTGATCTATGGTGCTTTGTGCATCGCCGCTTCGCCAATCGCGGCCTATGTGGGGCATGAGCAAATCACACCCCTGATTTACATCATGGGATTGAAGGTTTTCTTCGACTTCACGGCCGTCGTTCCGAATGCAATTGTCAATCGGAAGATGTCGTTTCATCTGGTAGCCGTCCGCACTGTGATTGCGACGATCACTTCTGCCTGCATTTGCCTTGTTTTGGTTCTCGCGGGTTTCGGCTTGTGGGGGCTTGCGATTGCGCAGATCGCGGCCACAGCGGCATCATGCGGCGCCGCTTTCTGGGGCGCCGGGTGGCGGCCCGGGTTTCACCTGAAAAGAGCAAGCCTCAACGAGCTCCTTCACTATGGGTTTTTTGCATCCGGCACTCGGTTTTTACAGACAATGAGCTTGGACAACCTGCTCATCGGGGTGCTCTTGAGCCCATCAGCGCTCGGGATCTATAATTTTTCCAAGCGTTTGTTCGATATGATCAACAACGTCATCGCCGGGGGCTTAACATCCGTCACGCACGTCTTGCTTTCTTCATTGCGGGCCGATCCGAAGAAAGTGCGAGAAGCATTTCTCATGGCGACGTTTGGCTGCGCTCTGGTTTCCTACCCCGTCTTCATAGGCCTTGCTGCCGTCGCCGATGATGCGATCACGACAATTTTCGGTGCACATTGGATCGCGGCCGTTTGGCCGGTTCGGTTCTACTGCGTCATAGGATTGATGGCCGGGATCGGCTACGTGCAGGCATCCTTGATCAAGAGCCAAGGAGAGATGGATTGGTGGTTTTACTACCAGCTGGCACGAAACCTCCTCACACTCCTGACGATCGCAATTCTCTATCCCTACGGCGTCACGACAATCGTTTTCGCCATCATGATCGAAGTTCTGTTGTTTTGGCCGATCACCAGCTGGAAGGTTTCGCAGCATATAGAGCTGAGTATCCCGGCATATCTGGCGCAATTCCTGCGGCCTACCATGGCCTCTGCAGGAATGGTTGCAGTCATTTTCCTCCTCCATGAATTGCTCATTCATTGGTCCCCGTATCCACGCTTGGCCGTGGAAATCCTGGCAGGCGGCATGGCTTACTGCGGTCTGATATTCGTTCTGTGCAGAGCTCGTTTAAATGTCTTGATCGGCAGTATAAAGCAGGCACGGCAGCGCAAGAGTAACAGGGGTGCGGTTGCCAACCCTGCATGATTTCCAGGCCATACCCGCATAGACCTGTGTCGCGATTGATCTGGTGCTCAAGCCGTCATCTGAAATTATCAGAACGTCGCTTTGGTGACGTTCTCATCCACCGCATCCGAACGCCTCTCAGACGCAACGCGCAATAGGATAATCCATAAGATGACTAGCCTCGACCGCGGTTATTCGCCATCGGCGATGGACGACGTAGGAGTCTCGATTGCCGAGCGCAGCCGTTACTACACGCTCGATGCCATGCGCGGATTTGCCGCTATCTGTGTTGTCGCTACACATTTCCGGGAGAGCTATGCGCCTTCGGCCTATCTGGCAGTCGATTTTTTCTTCGTTCTCAGCGGATTTATTATCGCGGATATTTATGGAAAACGGCTCTCGCGCGGTCTGCTGTTCCAGTCGTTTATGGCGGCCCGCATCAAGCGCCTTTATCCGCTCTATTTCATCGGAATTGTGGTCGGCCTCGTCCAGATCATTCTGCTAACAAACTGGGGGCTGAGAAATCAAAGCGTCCTCGACCTGCTGGTGTCGACGACTGCGAACACGTTCTTTCTGCCGAGCCCGATGTATTTCCTTCAAGCGAATCCGATGCAAGGAATGTTTCCGATCAACGGTCCGGCATGGTCGATGTTCTGGGAGCTGTTGGTGAATATCGTCTTCGCCCTGTGGCTTTTTCGGCTCTCCGTCCGCGCGCTCTGCGGCGTTGCATTGGTCTCGGCTGCGTTTTTGGGTTTTGTCGGTCTTAAATACGGCATGTTGAATATCGGCTGGGAGTGGCCCTCAGCGGTCGGTGGACTGCCAAGGGTGATGTTTTCGTTTACGGCAGGGGTGGTGATAAGCCGCCTCTTCGGCGGCATGCCCGCCTGGAGGAAGGGTTGGGTCGCCATTGTGCCGTGCCTTCTTCTGATGATTTGCATTGCGGCGCCGGTTCCTGTCGTGTTGCGGCCTTACTACGACTTGATGTTCGCGATGGCCTTGGCCCCGCTCATCGTGATGCTCGGCCTCTTTCTGGAGATGCCCGCAAAAGCCGAGGCGTTGGCGACGTGGATTGGCTATATTTCCTATCCTGTCTACATCTTGCACCGCGGGGCGATCGGCGTTTTCAAGCCGGTTGCGGCGTCGATGGGATTGAATGGCCCTCTCGCATTCTCAGTGTTTCTCAGCGTGGTCCTGTGTTTCGCTTATCTGACCGCTCGTCTCGTTGACAAAACGATGGCCACACGGACTCGTCGCGCTCGATAAGTTGCGTCCGCTACGCCATGGGCTTTCTGTTTGGCGAGAGAACCTCTCACGACGATCACGAACGCTCCAAAAGCAGACCTGCCGCCAAGGCATGAAAGGCCTCGACCGCCTTCGGCAGCACGCTCTGCGGGTCGTCGCTGGCGGCGATCCAGAGGGCGGCATTGAGAGCCGCGCCGCTCAGCAATCGGGCAGCCGCCTCGGCGTCGAGCGGCTTGAGGATGCCTTGTGCGGTCAGGCGCTCCACCGTGCTCTTGGTCACCTGTAGACAATTGTTCTGGCTGGGCCATTGCGAGGGATCACCCAGCACCGCTGGTCCGTCGAGCAGAACGATGCGCTGGACTTCCGGATTGAGCGCCATCTCGATATAGGCCGCGCCCTCGGCGAGTAGGCCCTGCCAGTCGTCACCCGCCCGAGACCCGATCTGTTGAGCGCGCGCCGCCATCTCCGTGTCGATCTGATCGACGACCGCCGCCAGCAGCCCGCGCTTGTCTCCGAAGTTGTGGTAAAGCGCGCCGCGTGTCAGGCCGGCGTCAGCCGTCAGCTCGTCCATCGACGCTGCAGCGTAGCCCTTTTCGGCGAAAGCCTTTCGCGCCGCCGCGATCAGCTTGGCGCGGTTTTCCTGCATCGTTTCATTGCGTGTTTTCGCCATTCGACCCCTCAATTCACATACGAAGCGTATATTAACTTGACATACGATGCGTATGTCAGTTACTTCACATACGTACCGTATATCAAATCGAGCACGCTTGTGAAGCATTCCCCGCGCTCACCGGTCTTTGCCAACATCAAGAGAGATCAGAATGACCCAACGCGAAGCAATCTTTCCTGCCGAAAGGCACGCTCTTTACGAGGAGCACGGCTATTCCGCCGCCATCCGGTCCGGCGATCTGCTGTTTGTATCCGGACAGGTCGGCAGCCGCTCCGACGGAACGCCCGAACCCGATTTCGAACGCCAGGTGCGGCTGGCCTTTGAAAACCTCAAGGCGACGCTGAGCGCCGCCGGCTGCACGCTGGATGATATCGTTGACGTCACCTCCTTCCACACCGACCCCGAAAACCAGTTCGGGACGATCATGGCGGTCAAGCAGGAGATTTTCAGCAAGCCACCCTATCCGAATTGGACGGCGCTCGGGGTAAACTGGCTCGCCGGCTTCGACTTCGAGATAAAGGTCATCGCCCGCATTCCGGCAAGTCCTTGACATCGCCACCCGGCGCGCGGGAAATCCTGCCATGGTCTGTCGGACGAGCACTCTGCGGAAGAAGGATCCTGCGATGGAGCACTTCGACCGAACTCCGCCATTGCTCGGAAGCACCAAAGGAAAAATCGGCGAAATCAGTTGGCCGTAGGATGGCGGGCGGGGAGGCGGCGGCAAGACGTGGTGCCGACGCTGATCGATTACCAGAACGCCTATCCCGACGTCAGCATCGAGCTGTCGCTAGACAACAATGTCCATGACCTCGTCGGCGAGGGTTTCGAGCTCGGCATCCATATCGGTCCGCTATCGGGCAGCAGCCTGGTCGCCCGCCCGCTCACGCCCTACCGGCGGATCCTCGCTACCTCGCCGGAGGATCTGGCGAGCCATCTCTGCCTCGGCCACTCCTATTGGCGCATGCAGGATCGCTGGCACCTCGTCGGACCGAGAGGAGAAATGCGCGATGTGTTGATTTCCGGAAAATTCTCGACCAACCAGGGGACGGCGCTGCGCATGGCAGCGCTCAGCGGCGCGGGAATTGTCCTTCAGCCGGAACTGCTGCTCACCGCCGACATCACGGAAGGCCGGCTCGAGCAGGTGCTGCCGGAATGGTCCTACAAGCCCGTCCTGATGTCCCTCATCTATACCCCGAACCGGCGGCCGACGGCGACGCTGCGCACGGTGATCGATTTCCTGGTGGAACGCTTTGGCTGACGGCATCGGGCCGAAGCCTGCCAGACATTGAACACACGCTGACTGCCAACTTCTTTGGCAGGTATCTTCCATGAAGTAACGTCTATATATTTAATATGATTAAAATTTAATATTATAAGGAATTCGCAAATACCCCACAGAAACATGAGGCCTTATTGAAAAATCGACGAGATTACTTAAAATATATCTCCCGCCGACATTGACATCTCCATGCCACCCAAACATCGGTAAACCAAAAGATGAAAATTGCACGTCACGCTTGAGTAATTCCGCGACTGCACAAGCATTGAGGGATTTATGCTTTTTCTAAGCTTGCCGTGGGTGATTGGCCCCATTCCAATTGTGGCGACTGCGTGGGCTGCATACGTTTGCATTATCAGTATAGCAAAGAAAAGAGGGGCTGGCGGTGAGGCGTTTTTAGCTGGCTTACTGTTCCCAAGCGGGCTGACTGCAATATCGTGTCAGTTTTTTCTATCGGATTATAATTTAACTGCGCTGCTGATAAGCAGTCAAATAATCTCAAGTGCATGCTTCCTTTTTATACTGAACGCCAGCACATCGTCGCGATTGTTTGGCGCATCTGAAGCACAGTCTTCAGCTAGTCCTCCGGTCTTCTCGAGGCCTTTCGTGATTTTGTCCGCTTCTTTCATCATTTTCAATGTGTTTCTATGGCGGTTTCCTGGGCCTAATCGCTGCACTATCGGAAAATGCTTTGTCATGGAGTGGGGCCTAGGAAGGATAGATCGTGTTTTTTCAAGAATTTACTTAGAAACAATCTTGGGAACGATCATGTTGGCGGGAATAATTTCTCATCTTTTGCGGTTGTTTCTGAAAATTAGGCGCGCGACCGATATTCGAATTAAATAGTGGGGATTCCGTATTGGCAGACGTTGTCATTGTCATACTCTAGCTCGCGCGCTCAGACAGAAGTTGTAGCGCGTCGTCTGGATGACACCACCGTCAGCGTTTGGTTTCTGATAGTCGGGCTTCTGCTCTGCACGTGGCCCTCCAGATGTCGGCGACGGCGCAGAACCGGAAATCACCGCCGTGCCGGCGGCTTCGTGGCGGCGCGGCGCTGCAGCGCGAAACGTGCAGCCGAGCAGTTGACGTCGGGCACGAGATCGTAGGTCTGCTGGTAGAGGCTCTGCGCCAGCGTATTGTTGCCGCGGGTTTCCGAGGCGAGAGCGGCGAGCGCCGTGCGCTTGTAAGCCTCGACGATCGGTTCGGCGGCCTTTGCCAGCGCCGCATCGTCGGATGGTTCGGCGCTCAGCGAAAGGGCGGCATAGGTTGCGTCGCCATCCCTGCCGACGCGGCCGCCGACGGCGCCGTTGAAGCTTTGCTCGGAAACCTGGCGCATGCGCCGGGCATTCTTGATGCATGTCGGGATGCGGGCGGCTTCCGCGTTGATGCGTTCCGCCGTCGGGCCGCCGTCCGCGCTGCCGCTGTCGGACAGGATGACGTAGCCGATGATGCCGACGATGGCGAGATAGGCGACCCCCATGCCGGCGAGGAAGGCCGGCTGCTTGAGCAGCGATTTCTTCGGCTTGTCGTCACCGGCCTTGGAGGCCTCCTTCTTCGGCGCCTCCTTGGCGGCGGCTTTGACGACGAACTGGAATTCGACGTCCTTGCCGAGACGGAAGCTGTCGCCAGCTTTCAGCGAGGCCGTCTGCAGCAGCGCTTCGCCGCGCAGCATGATCGGGTTCAGACCCATGCGGCGAATGATGAAGCCGCCGTCGCTCTGGCGCTCGATGCGCGCATGGATCGGCGCCAGGAACGGATCGTCGACGACGATATCGGCGTTGGAAGCTCGACCGATCGACATTTCCGGCCGGTCGAGCACATGGCTGCGGCTCTGGCCGCCGGGCCCGGTCTGCAGCAGGCTTGGTTTGTTTCCGCGAAAAAAGGAAAAGGCCATGATCAGAACATCCCACTCGACATCATCTCGACGATTGCCGGCGCCAGCACCAGAAGAAGGATCGACACGACGATCATCATCGCCGGCATGACGATCTTGGCTTTCAGCTTTTCACTGGCCCTGTCGGCCTTTTCCCAGCGGCGGAAGCGCAGGTCGCGCGCATGTTCGCGCAGCAGCTCGACGCGGTTGCTGCCCTCGACTTCGCCCTGAATCACGGCGCGAATGACGCGCACGACCTCCTCGGCGGTCATGCGACGCTCCAGCCGCTGCAGCGCCTCGACCATGCCGGTGCCGAGCGCGACGTCCTTCAGCGTCTGTTCGATCTCCTCGCTCATGACGGTGCCGGGTGCGGCCTCGGCATAAAGCCTCAGGCTTTCCGGCAGCGTCGCCTGCGCCTGCTGCGTCATGACGACGAGATCGAGGAAATAGGGAAATTCGCGCGAGATGCGCTCCTTGCGGTCCTGCATCTTGTCGTCGGCGACGACCCAGAAATAGATCGCGGGAATCAGGCCGAGGATCAGCCCGGCGACCAGCCCGCCGATCACGCTGCCGCTGGCGATGCCGAACAGCACGCCGAGCAGGATGAAGCCGAACAGGCTGAGGACGACGAGAAGGGCGATATATTCCCGCCCCGTCACGCCGCCGAAGGGCCGGCCGCCATAGATCAGCTTCTGCTCGAGCTGGGCGCCGTAATCGGCCAGCAGCGGCTCGAAATGGGTCAGCACGAATTCGACAGGCGTGCGCATACCGATGCTGTCGACGATATTCGGCGGCGGGCCATCGCCGCCCGCGGACCGGCGCACCACCTGGATGCTGCCGAGCAGATCGCCAATCCACCAGACGAAGAGGGCGGCGGTGATGCCGGCAAAGACGACGGCGATCGGGGCGAGGGGTATTTGAGACATCATACCGACACCTTCATCATCGAGCGCATCCAGAAGAAGCCGGTGGCGTAGAGAATGGCGCCGACGATCGCGATGACGATGCCGATGGCGTTGCCGAACACCTTGTCGATCAGTTCCGGCTGGCCGAAAAAGATCATCAGGATCATGAACAGCGCGCCGCCGTTGACGACGCGGAAATTCATGCGCGCCTGCGACGACGAGGTGGTAATCTTCTGGTCGAGCTTCCAGATCTCCTTGAAGGATTTCGACATTTCCGTCAGCGGCTCGGAAATGTCGCCGCCCTGGCGGGCAAAGAGGCCGAGGGCCGCATCGACCATCTTGAAGTGCAGGCTCGGCACGTTGCGGCCGTGGCGGTCGAGCGCCTCGACCAAGCCGATGCCGAGCTTCTGTTCGCGGGCGATGCGCTCGAACTCGCGTGAGGCCGGCATCTGGCCGGTATCGGCCACCGCATTGACGGCGATGGCAAGCGGCTTGCCGGTGCGCACTGCCGAGACGATCTGGTCGACGGCATAGGGAAGCTGCGATTCGATCTGCAGCCAGCGGCGCTGCAGGAAGTAGCGGATGATCGCCTTGGGCAAGAAGAAGGCGACCGGGATGGCGATGACTATGCCGGCGATCGGCCCGAAGATCAGCGAGACCACCACGAAGACGAGGATTGCCGTGATGCCGTAGGCGAGGATCATCGTATAGGGCGGAACGGCATCGCGCCCGAAGACCTGGGCCGCCTCGCTGGCGAGCGCGATGTCGCGTTCGGTGGCGCGCAACAGCGGCGCCGGCCAGCGCACCGGCGCGCCCCAGACGAGCAGTCCCGCCGTCACCGCGCCGAGGGCGACCGTAAAGATCTGCAGAATGCTGATATTCATGGTTTCCCCCTCAAACGAACATGTCCAATTTTTCGATTTCGCCGTCGTCGTTGAACTCGACGAGCTCGGCGACGAAGCTCGGCAGGTAACCGGTGAAGGCATGCACTGCCTGGCCGCCGGCGCGGCCGACGAGATGGAAAATCGGCTCGACGATGACAAGGCCGGTATCCGGATCGATGCCGATCACCTCGGATATCTCGGTGACGGCGCGCCGGCCGCTTTCCAGGCGGTTGAGTTGCACGACGAGCTCGACGGCGGCGACGATCTGCTGGCGGATCGCCATCACAGGCAGCGAGCTCTGGCCCTGCAGCACCATCACCTCCAGGCGGGTCATCATGTCTTGCGGCGTATTGGCATGCGCCGTCGTCATCGAGCCGGCATGGCCGGTGTTCATCGCCTGCAGCATGTCGATCGCCTCCGCGCCGCGGCACTCGCCGACGATGATGCGATCGGGACGCATGCGCAGCGCGTTGCGCACCAGGTCGCGGATGGTGACGCTGGTCTCGGATTCCGCCGTCTTCGGCCGCGATTGCAGGTAAACGACATGGATGCCGTCGAGCTGCAGTTCCGACGTGTCCTCGACCGCCACGACGCGCTCGCCGACCGGGATGAACTGCGACAGGCTGTTCAACAGCGTCGTCTTGCCGGAGCCGGTGCCGCCCGAGACGACGATGTTCTTGCGGGCGCGGACGGCCGCCTCGAGGAAGGCGCGCATCGGCTCGCTGAGCGCACCTGCGGTGACCAGCTTGCTAATGTCGAGCCGCGACTTGCCGCCGAACTTGCGGATGGTCAGGCAGGCGCCCTTGACCGCCAGCGGTGGAATGACGGCGTTGACGCGTGAACCGTCCGGCATGCGGAAGTCGGCCATCGCCTCGCTCTCGTTGATCGAGCGGTTGGAATCGACGGCGATGCGCTCGATCACCTTCATCAGCTGCCGCTCATTGGCAAAGGCGAAGGGGTAGCGCTCCAGCAGGCCGAACTTTTCGACATAGATCTCGTCGTACCGCGTCACCATGATTTCCGAGATGACGTCGAGATCCATCAGCTCCGAGATCGTCCCCCAGCGATACATCAGCTCCTCGATATTGGAGCGCAGATGCATATGGGCGATCTCGTAACGGTCGCCGGCATTGAAAAGCGCCTGCCGAGCCTGGAAGGCGGCGCTGAAGCGGGTGTCGAGCTGGGCGAAGTCCGCGCGGGTGGATTCGAAGTTGAGCTTCAATTGCAAGGCCGAGATCAGCGCCTTGCCGACGTCGAACAGGCGGCGGTTGTCCTGTTCCTCGCGCGCCAGGCTTGCGGCATTCGACGAGGCGTCGCGCCGGCCGGTGCGGGCGATGCGTTTTGCCAGCCATCGATAGACGGCGTTCTTGATGACGAGGATGACAAGATCCTGCGGCGCGCTGTCGAGCGCCTCCTTGATGAACATGTCGAGACGCTCGCGGATGCGGCCGCGCGTCTCCTCGCGGCCGAAATCGGAAGATTTCACCAGCCGGTCATACTGCGTGTCTTTTAGCAGTCGCTCATGTATCTCCATCTGCAGCGCCAGCACCCGTTCCTGGTCCGGAAACTGCGTGACCGCCTCAGGCGCTGCCACCGGCTCGACGAGTTCGATCGTGACGTTCGGCACCCAGATCGACATGCCGGCCGAGACCGCGACCGGCGTGCCGGCCCGAAGCGGCTGGTCGTCGACGCGCGTCGGGTTGCGCCCATGATGCTGCACCGACCAGCCCTGGCCCGATTTCCGCAGCACGAATTGCGGCGAGGAGACATGGCTGCCGCGCAACCGCACGACGCCCGCACCGGCCGGCAGCGTCAGCGTGCTGCTTTCGCCGACAAAATAGGTCTCATTCGCCGAGAGCGGGATCACCTCCCGACCGCTGCCGTCCTCATAGGAAATTTTCAACAGCATGGCTCATTCCCCCGCGACGGTCACATGCGCGTCCAGTTGATGCTCGGCAGGTCCTCGACGGTATTGTCGGTCGGATTGCGCAGCACGAGATTGAGGCTGCCGTTCGACTGGCCCATGGCGAAGATCAGCATCTCGGCTTCCGACGGCGTCACTTCGACGGTCACATTGTTGTAAGTGCTGTTGGCCTTGGTCACCGCACCCTCCGGGGTCGTCGCCGCACCGACGGCCAGAACCTTGACGTTCTGCAGGAAGGTGCGGGTGACGACGCGGGTGCGTGAGCTGATGCCGAGTTTATAATCCTGCGCCTGCTTCCGGTAGGCGTTGACATCGTTCTCGTCGGCGCCCGGATACTGGGTGAGGTAGTTCTTCAGCATCTGCTCGACCGGCGACGGCGGCTGGGCCGGAGCCGGCGGTTGCCCAGTCGCGGCAGGCTGCTGGCCCGGAACGGCAGGCGCCTGGCCAGGTGTTCCGGGCTGAGTAGCGGCGGCAGGCGCCACCGGCTCGACCGGTTCGTCGACTGTACCGAGGATATCGACATAGCTGCCCGGCTCGACGAAATGGCCGACGGCCGCGGCAGCGTTGACGGGAAGGGTCAGCGCCCGCTTGCCGGGCGCGATCATCGTTGTCAGGCGTCCGCCATCGGTATCGTCGAAATACTGGAAGAGCAGCACGGAGCCGGCCGGAATGTCGCTCGCAGCCGTCCTGTCCTTCAGCCATTCCTGGTAGGCGCTGGCGGCGGGAACCGCGAGTTTGGCAAGCGCGCCGAAACTTTCCGGCAGCATCACCGGTTCGGCGAGCATATCGGGCGTGATCGCCTGGCCTCGCGTCACCTTCCGGTCTGGCTGGAGCCGCATGAAGGCATAGGCCACCTGCTCGTTCTTGACGCTCTCGGTCCAGAAGTAAAGCAGAACGCCGGTGATGAGCCCGACGATGACGGCCGCAATGAGCTTCCAGTTCATGGTGTTATTCCTTCGACGAAGGGTTGCCGGATTTGAATGACCTCGACGGTCCTGCCGTCGGTTTTGCTGCGCGTGTACAAGACATTGGCCTCGACGCTGCCGCGCCGGCCGTAAAGGGCGGTGACCCCGCCGCGCTCAGCCGGCGGCGTCTCGATGGTGAAGCCGTCGCGGGCAAGAAGATCGGCGCGCTGATCCGACCAGCGCGAGGCCGAAATGGTGCCTTTCGACACGACCGTGCGCGAGGTGTGGCCCTTGTCGCGATCGCCGATATCGCTCAGCACCTCGACGCCGGCCGGCGGACGCAGCGACATCGGCAGCTTGCTGACATCGGCAGGCGCCGCAAAGGCCGGCAGCGTCGAGGCGACATCCTCGAAGCGGCTCATCAGCACCTCGGTCATCGGCGCATCGGCGGGACGGCGGATCATGATCGAGACGCCCGGGATCGGCGCTCTTGCCGAAGGATTGGCCGGATCCTGCCGCCTGAGATAATCGAGGGCGGCCTCGCCGTCGCCGTCGAAGAAGCGCACCACCACGGCGAGGTCATCGCGGATGCGGCTTACCTTCGGGACGATCAGCATGTTGGCGGCGATGACGGCGGTCAGCTCTTGCCTGTCATTGCTCTTCGGCAGGGCAGGTCTTGTATTGACGGCCAGCACCCGCAGCCACTCGTCGGTGATATCGGAAATGCTGCGGTCGCTCTGGTAGGGCGTGAATTCTAGCGGCTGGCCGTTGATGGCGAGATCGCGCGGCGAACGTTCCGGCGCGCCGAGAATGCCGGCCAACATCGAATTCAGCGTCACCCTGAAATCCTTGTAGATCTCGGCACGGCCCGGCGTGGCCACCACGGTGGCGAGGCTGATGACCAGCGCCAAACTCGTGAGATGGCCGGCAAAACGGAAGGAGATGCGCGAGCCCTGTCCCATCTCATTTCGCTCCCGGAAAGACGCCGTCGAAGAGATCGCCGGAATCGTCGGCCACATCGCGGATTTCCCGGCGCAGCGTCGGATCGTAGCCGCGGCGCGTGGTATCGTTGTTGTGCGAGGCAAACAGCGTCGAGTCATCCACCGTGAACGCATCCTTCCAGCGGATGCTCCTGATCGTATCGAGATCGTCGGAATCCCTGAACTTGTAGACCCGGTCGGCGGTCGCGGTGACCAGCTGCGGCTTTTCGTTGGCGAGGTCGCCGACCATATCGCCGAAGTCGCGACCGTCGCTCTTCAGGGTATTTTGCACGTCGTCCCAGACAAAGGTGCGTTGCGGTTCGCCGTCGCCTTCATGCGACGGGGTGCGCGAGCAGTTCATGGCGTCGCGGCCGGGCAGGGCCGGCAAGGCCGGGATCGGGAAGACGTTCGAGAAGTCGGAGGTGCAGGTGAGCCCATTCGCCTCGGCGAAGGCGGCGTTGCGCATGGCGAGCATGGTCCCGACCTTCTTGGTGGAAATCCTGTTCGCGTGGATCACGAAAATCACGATCAGCAGGATGACCGGCGCGGCGAGCACGAATTCAATCGAGGCAAGCCCGCGACTGTCGCGGTGCAGCCGCATCAGCAGCCCGCGGCCCGGAGGACCGCCCATTGGCTCAGTGTGTGTTGACGGCAGCCCAGGCATTGGCTCCTCCCTGATCGAAGACGCGCGTCAGGCCGGTGAAACTGTCGGCGGCCGGGCTCTGCTTGATGGTGTTCGAGACCTCGCCCATATCGTCGGCAAGCGTGGCGGGAGCCAGCGATGCGAGCCAGTCCTGGGTATAGAGGTCGAAGGCCGTGTAATTGTGGACCCAGCTCTGCGCCAAGGCATAGGCGGATGGCGTCTTGTCCTTGAAGATGCGGACCTGCAGCCGGGCGCGCGGTGCGCGCGAAACGACCGCCAGCGTCTGGTAGTCGGTGAGCTGGTCGCCCCCGAAGGGCGTGAAGTTGAAGGGTATGCGTCCCTTCAGCCAATAGGGCTTCGGGAAGGAGACGACGGGCAGACTAGCGCCCGCCACGGAGATCGCACCGCCCGCCGGGCCGCAGACCTGGTTCCAGATCATGTCGAACTTGCGGGTGAAGTCGTTCTCGTCCTTTGTCTGCGCATCCGAATAACGCGGCGGCACGTCGATCGGCAGCTGGAAGGGGTTGGTGATGCCGAAGCCGACGCCGAAGACCTTGTCTGCCAGCCAGAAACTGACATCGAGCGCCAATTCTTCCCAAAAGCCGAGGTCGCCGGCATATTGCTCGACAATCGCCTTGAACGGAACCTTGCTCAGGTAAGCCGGGCCGAAGGCTTCATAAAAGATGTAGAATTCCACCAGTTGATCGTCGATGCCGCTCTCGTGGTTGACCCAGTCGCGAATATGGCTGCCGTCGACCCCGCCTGCCGTCAGCGGACCCTTGCCGTTGGGGAAGCCACGATTGGCGAACTCGCCGCGCATGAGGAGCGGATCCTGTCCCTGAGTCCCATAGGACATGGCAAGGCACATTTCGGTATAGGCCGCGGCGGGATTGACGCCATCACGGTCCACCGGCAGGTTGCCGCCGGCACCTTCTCCGGCCTGGCCGCAGGATTCGCACGGGGGATGGAAGACGACGTGATCCGACTTGTTGAGGCGCACGAGGTGCAGGGCTTCGTTGCCGACGCGCTGCGGAAAGCTTTCGACGAGGTAGTCGTTCAGATCGTTCATCGCATCGATGATGTCACTGGACTTGTTGATAAGACCCCAGGGATCGTATTTGACTTGCGCCGCCACCGTATAGGCAATCGCCTTGGTGGCTTCCGTCGCCCGGAATCCCTGGAACGCCAAGCAAGCGCCGTAGATTATGCCGCCGACGATCGGCACCTTTTGCCAGCCGGGGCAATAGGGCATCGGCGGAAGCGGCGGCAGCAGGGATGCCGGCCCAAAGCCTTCCGTGAAGGAATATTCGGCGAGTTTCGCCAGAATGACACCCGAGCGCAGGGCCAGTTCCGCCGTCGTAAGTTGGAAGGCGACCGAGGTCGCCATGACGACGGTTGCCTGCGACGAGGCGACGTTGTTCATCGCCATGATGTTGAGATAGCGCGCTTCCCAGTCGGCGTGGACGAGGGCGGCGGCGTCGGCCGTATCCTGCGTGCGCTGCTTGTCGTAGATCATCTGTCCGGTGTTCAGGATCCAGACGATCATCAAAGCGAGCGCGATCGCCATGTAGAGAATGATCGGCGAGAGGAAGCCGCGTTCGTCGCGGTGCAGACGTTTGATGAAGGTCGGTGTCATAGCAAGTTCACCTCCGCCGTCGAAATCGTGTAGTAGCGGCCGTCCTTCCTTTGGCCGCGGGCAAAGACCCAGCCGGCATATTCGAGCAGCAGGAAACGCGCTTCCACCTTGGCGGTCACCGGCACGTGCGGCGAGCGATTGATGGCGGCATAAAGCGCCATCGGCGCACGGTCGACAGTCACGGTGACGTTCTGCGGATCGAACATATAACGGGCCTGGTTGCGCATCGCGCGCCAGTTCTTCGAAAGGCCCGAGGCGTCGGCAAGGCTTTTCAGTGCGTCTTCCGGCGGCTGGCAGGCGCCGACGCATTTCAGCTGGTCGTAGGGAGCGGCCGGGATCAGCGCCAGGCGGGCGGCAAGATCGGCCTTGCCGGCGGCGGCATCGTCGTCGCAGGTCTTGGCGTCGATCAAGCTTCGGATGGTGATCGGCAGGGCCGGGCAGAAATAGACGCGGGCGCTGCGCGCCGCCGCATAGGCGGCGTAATGGGTGAAGAGGTGGTTTTTAGCCAGGATCGTGAACTGGAAGACCACGAACATGAAGAAGACGAAGACCGGCGTGACGAGCACGAAATCCATCATTGTCGTGCTGCCTGATGTATCGCCGTGCAGCTCGGATATCCGGCGCCGGCGGGCGGAAAGCCGCGGCAGCAGCAGCATCGAGGCAAGCAAGATTATGGCGATCGCGAAGGTGCCGAAGAGCGCGCCGTGATCCTCAGGGATCCAGAAGGTCCGTGAGTGCAGGATCGAACTCCAGAAAGCACCGTCGAAGATGGGGCGTTCGAGTTCCGCGCGCATTGCCGTTACCTCACGAGTGAGAGAGGGGTGAAATCGGGCATGAAAAGGCACCAGAGAAGTCCGAGCGCAGCGGCAACGCCGAAGCGGACGGTATGATGGGTTTCGCGCGGCTTCAGCACCGAAGCGGCATCGCGGAAACCGGCGGGCAGGAGCAGCGCAAACAGTCCGACAGTTCGGGCCAGCACGCTCCACTGAACACGCCGCGCCATCGAGAAAACGGCGATCACGCCGCCGATCATAAGCGATGCGAGGGTCACGTCGATGGCGGGCCACAGGCCGAGAATGGCGCCGAGCGCCGCCATCAGCTTGACATCGCCGCCGCCGCAGCTTCCGGCTGCGAAGGCGATGAAAAAGATCAGGCCGGCTGCGAGGAGCCCGGCAAAGGCCAGGCCGATCCCGGTCAGACCGCCACTGAGCGCTGCCAGCATGAACCCGCCAAGCAGGCAGGGATAGGTGACGGCGTTCGGGATATGACCGTGGCGATGGTCGAGCACCGCCGCGGTCATGGTGCAGGCGACGGCAAGAGCCGCCGCTGCAGGCATCAGGATCAGATCGTAGGTCATGTCCATGACACTGATCCGCTTATTGACCCGGCTCGGGAATTCTCTCAGCGTCGGAGAGAGCCGTGTTCTTTTCGTTGAACCATTCGCCGATCTGTTTGCCGAATGCGAGCAAAAGCAGCATCAGCGGAATGACGATCAAAGCGACGGCCAGGACGATCTGGGCCATGTCGCCGCGCTCGTCCTTGTGAAGTGCAATTGCGATAGTCTTGAGTTTTCCAAACATCTGCGTATTCCTCGTTCCTAGGTTTGTTTCGGATCGAAGACCTTGGCGAAGATGAAGCAAGCATACGCTATCGATCCGAACCAGCACGTTGCTCGTTCCAATGATATTTTCTGCTTCAGCTTATCTTCCCCAGTGGCCAACGCTTGTTGAGCAACACCATTAAGACCCAAGAGTGCGCCCAAGGCCAGCCCTCCGTCAAGCAAACGAAACGAAGGGTTCCAATTGACTTGGAGACGTCGCCGGCAAAGCCGCAGTTGACGGCGGAGTTTTTCAACTAACCGTTTGAACCGTCTGCAGTTTTACCTGCCGAGACGAAGTTTTTGGCGCTGTTGCGGCACCTCGTCTACTGCTCCATAATTGGTCAATTCTTTCAAAGCGATAGAAGAAGTGGCGCGCTGCACTCATAACGGCCGTCTTCGTCGAGCCCAACCATGGTGTTATTTGAGGATCTGGATTAAGCTTTCCTCAAATGGTGGACATGGTCCGCCAGTCGATCCGGAGAGAAAACGATGGAAACGATGAGCAGCATCTTGATACTTGGATTGGTCCTCATTCCACTGATGATGTTCTTTCCGACCGCCGTTCAGATGATGGCGACACTCTTCGGCATGAGCACGGTTCTGGTCGGGATGCCGCTCTGATGAAAGCCGTTTCCGACGACGCTGCCGAACAGGCAACCTTCCAGGTTCTGACCCGGGCGCTGGACAAGCTGCTCGGGCCGATCCGTTTTCTCCTCGAGGATCCGAGCGTTTCCGAAATCCTGATCAACGGGACATCCGACATCTTCGTCGAAAGGCGAGGCAAGCTCGAACGCGCCGATACGCGTTTCGCCAGTCGCGAGGACCTGGAATCGGCCGCGCGCAGCATCGCGCAATTCTCCGGCAAGCGGCTGACGCCGGAGGAGCCGAGCGTGGAGGCCCGCCTGCCGGATGGTTCACGCGTCCAGATGATCCAGCCGCCGGCGGCCCGCACCGGGCTCTGCATCTCCATCCGCCGCTTTCTGAAAGAACATCGCAGCATCCGCGATCTCGTCACACAGGGCAGCCTGACCGAGGAGTCGCTGTCGCTGCTGCAGGCGGCCGTCGGGCTGCAGAAGAACGTCATCATCTCCGGCGGCACCGGCACCGGCAAGACGACGATGCTGAACGCGCTGTCGGAAGCCTTTGCCGACCACGAACGCATCATCGTCATCGAGGACACCTCGGAACTGCAGATCCGCAAGGAGCACGTGGTCTATCTCGAAGTGACGAAGCCTGACCGTTTCGGCCGCGGCGGCGCCAGCATCCGCGACCTGTTCCGCTCGTCGCTGCGCATGCGGCCCGATCGCATCATCGTCGGCGAATGCCGCGGCGGCGAGGCCCTCGATATGATCCAGGCAATGACTTCGGGGCACAGCGGCAGCCTTTCGACAGTGCATGCGAACACGCCCTACGATGCCCTGCACCGGCTGGAAACGCTGGCGCTGATGTCGGATATCGACATGCCGCTGCGGCCGTTGCGCGCCCAGATCGCCTCGGCGGTCGACGTCGTCGTGCAGATCGCCCGCTTCAAGCGCACCGGAAGGCGCCGGGTGATCGAGATTTCCGAGATCAAGGGCCTGAACAATGACGGCCAGTATATCGTCGAAAGCATCTACAAACTCGAGGGCGACGGCCATTCCAATTCCGATGGCGCACTGCTGTGGACCGGCGTCGTGCCGAGCTTCGCCACCGATGCGATGGAAGAACTGCAAGGCGCAGAGCGCGCGGAGTGGATGACGGCCGAAGCCACCGCGCGGGCAACGGCTTGAAATCTGTTGGCGGACGCTACTTGGGAACTGTCTGCCCGACTTTCGACGCTTGGTAAAAGGCCCGGAGATCGCGCCGAGCGTCGATAGCATGCACCGGCCGCGCAGATTTTTCTGCGGAAATCGAATCGCCATTAATGCCGGGCCGATACTCTTGTTCGCTATCCCCTACAATTTAAAGGGTTCACAAAACTGTCATAATCCGCAATCATGGGTAGATTGATTGTTTTATTTCAATGTGAGCCGATGTTCCGATATAGCACGCCCCCAATGTTCGACTGTGCAACGGCCTTGGCGGCATCTGTTGTGTCGTACTTTGACCCCGAGTCCAAAGCAATCAGCCCTCCTCGTTGGGAGAAAGAGCGGGAACTCCATAAGTCGACAGTCGAATTTGTGCGGCAGGGATTGGAAATCGAGGTAGCCGAAGCGTGGTCTATCTCTCCTTCGGTGCCTTCTTTTTTTAGGGGTGTTTTGTCGAGCATCAAAGATGCCCTTGAACGGCCCGGCATGCCGGTCAACCAGGCAACTATTGTAGCGAGTCGTGTCCTTTCTGAAACGAGGCTGCTTTTTGCCATGCAAAATTTTGACGCAAATTCGGCGTCTCCGAGCAAGCGGCGATCAGATCACCCCGGTAAAGTCAGCGTTATAATTCCTTTTCGAGCAACCGTCCCTCATGACGGCCGGCTGCGAAACCTGCTTTCGTGTTTGAGGGTACTTACCCGACAGAGCGCTGGAGCAGTATCCATCGTCGTTGTCGAAGATGATGAGATTCCCCGCAACAGGGGGGCACTGGAGCACTACGACATCCAATATCATCATCGGCTGAACACCGGCAAATTCAACAAATCAGCAGCGATTAATTTCGGCTCATCAATTTGCAGATCGGATGATGGGATTCTCTGCATTCTCGACGGTGATGCCTACCTAGATGAAACATTTGTCGATCAGTCGATAGGTTGCCTCATTGAGTCGGGCTGCAAGGTACTCTTTCCCTACACGGACATGTACTTCATTCAGCCGGAAGATACGGGCCGAATATACGAAAAGGGATTTCGGTCTGCCTGCCCAATCTTCGGGTACGTTTCGAAGAATGCACCAGGAGGCTGTGTCTGGTTATTTCAAGAAACATTCGACGCCGTTGGCGGATTCGACGCAGGCTTTGTCGGCTGGGGAGGAGAAGACCGTGACTTCTTCAGCCGGGTTGAAGCGATTGAGAAAATCGCCCGCCTTCCCGGCATTTTTGCCCATCTCTATCACGAACGAGCCCCAGAAATAAAAATATCGATGAATTCAGGAAAGCCATGGGAAAATGACTATAGAGCCTCTGCCACCTAAAGTATAAGTGAAGGAAATTTATAGTGCAAAATGCGATATCCGAATATATAACGGATTTTAATAGCGCTTTGGCGTCAGTGCATCTAAATTCGATTGCCTCTTTCGTTGATCTGATCGATGACGCTTGGCAGCGGGATAAGCAAATCATAGTTTGCGGCAATGGCGGCAGTGCTTTGACGGCGCTCCATTACGTTACTGACTGGAACAAATCGCTCCCACTCGCGACAGGGAGGCGGTTTCGTGGTCGGTCCGTTCTTGACAATATTGGTTTGCTGACTGCCCACGCGAACGACCAATCCTATCCAGAAAGTTTTGCCGAGCAGATCCGCAATGTAGTCGATCCCGGCGACGTTGTTCTGCTGATTTCCGGTAGTGGCAACTCCGCCAACGTCGTCCAAGGGGCGAAAGTCGCAAAGTCCCTTGGCGCAACGGTCGCCTCGATCGTCGGGTTTGATGGCGGAGCACTGGTATCGTTGTCCGACCGGATTCTTCACGTTTCGCGTTCCGACATGCAAATATGTGAAGACATTCACATGATGGTCGGACACATGATCCTGCGCACACTGATCAAGCGGCACACTCCCCCTATTGCTGCTGCATGAGCCATCTCAAATCGCCTGACGTACCGCCCGACTTAATAGTTTCAAAAACCCCATTGAGGGTGAGCTTCCTGGGTGGAGGAAGTGATGTGCCAAGCTTCTATAAGAAAATGAATGGCGGCGTCGTGAGCACCGCCATCGACAAGTTTGTGTTCGTGACCGCCAAATGGCGACGCGATAGCAAAATCAGGTTGGTTACTCATTCGGAACAGCTATTCTCAACCTGGCATAAGATAAGCGATCCGATCCTACGATCGGTTTTCCAGTCTCTCAACTGGCGAGGGGGAGTTGACGTTTCGATCATGTCGGACGTCACATCAAGCGGAAGCGGCCTTGGAGCATCCAGTGCCGTTGCCGTTGGCCTGTTCAATGCACTTGTGCAACTCGCCGGTCATTTTCTCGAACCGAATGAGCTAGCAGCGCGCGCTGCGCACGCCGAAATGATAATTGCTGGCCGCGAGATCGGGAAGCAGGATGCCTACCCTCCGGCCTTTGGCGGTCTTCGACATTATCGGTTTCTGTCTAACGAAACGGTCGAATGCCGTGGCCTCGACCTTTCGCCTGATGTGCAAGCAGAATTGTCAAGCTGGCTTATGCTGCTCGACAGCGGTTATCGCCGGGACGCGTCGAAAACATTGGCAACACAAAGGGTTCTTGTGTCGCCCGTTGCACGCGACGAGGTTCTGGCAAGGATGGTCCACCTTGCTGAAGACTTGGCATTGGACTTGGAACGTTCGGATCTATCGAACGTCGGAAATTACTTCGACGAGGCGTGGCATCTCAAAGAGCGCCTTGGCGCTTTAGATGGCAAACCTGAGCTGGCGGAGATTTACAATCGAGCCAAGCGTTGCGGGGCTTTAGGTGCGAAAATTCTGGGAGCCGGCGGAGGAGGATATTTCCTGTTTCTAGCGCCCCCTAGCGCACATGCTCAGCTCCAGGATGCCTTTCACAGCAAAGCCTTGCACAAGGTTTCCATCCATAGCGAAGGCTCTCGTGCCGACAAGATTGACTACTCTGGCGTGGGAGCGTCTTAATGGAAGGTGCAGATCACTTTGATGTTTTGGTCGTGGGAGCTGGCTGCGCAGGGCTCACAACTGCCGACGTTCTAAGCGAACTTGGCGCAAAAGTCCTCCTCATCGAGCAAGGAGATAAAATCGCTCCTGGTCCAAGCACTCGGAACGGGGGCTATGTTCACGGTGGCGGTTTTCATGCCGCTGTGATCGATGATCCGATACGGGCGGCCCGCACTGCGCAACGATGCAGGGAAGGGTGCGAATTTTACCGCACGCATCATTGGACGGCGATCCATCACAACGCAGCGCCGGTTCGCCTTCTTGTCCGCGACAAGGTTCTCGCAGACCGAGCCCTGGAAAGATGGGCCTCTTTTCAGATAGAAGCGATCCCTCTTTCTTCTGCCCAATTGGCCAACCCTGAATTTGAATTCCGCGGAAACGCCACGGTTGCTGCATACGTGAAGGACCTGCCGATCAACTACGCAATGGTCTACCAGAAGCTCCTATCCCGGATGCTTCATAGAGGCGTCACCACGTGGGTGGGACATCGCCTGTCTTCATACGTCGATGGCATTGCAACAATCACGGTCGCGGGTGAGACCAAGCGCGTGAGGGTAAAGCAGGTCGTCTATTGCGCAGGTTTCGAAACAAAAGGCTTGTTGGAGCGAAACAGAGACCGGTGGAGTTCACTCGGGGATACGACTGTTAAACTATGGAAAAGTCATGTTGTTTTGACGAAGCGTTTCACGAAATTTGGATACATGATCGTCGATCCCGGTGACGTTTCGGTGATGCCCCAAGGCGACTACTGCGTTGTATGTCAGAGCCAGGAGGATTTGGAAATCGAAGCGCCCAACTATGACCAGGTGCCCTCCACTGTTGCCGGCATCAAAGACCGGCTGAATACAACCTATAACGTCCCGCATTTCGCAGCTTATCAGTCCAATGCCTGCCTGAAGCCGAGCATTCATGTCAGCAGCGCCGGCCCACGATCAGTTGACGTGCATGTCATAGAGCTTTCTGAAAATGAGATCCTCGCCCTTCCAGGCAAAGCAACGGAAGCTCCCCTCATGGCAGCAGAGGTAGCCGCCAAATTACAAGCCATGCTCACGTATTCAATAACGAAACGGCCGGGAGACACATATTCATGGTGAAACACAGATTCCCGGAAGAGACCCATCTTTCAGTGGTAGCTCGAAATGTCCGCTGCAAGCTCGCTGGTAGTTTCGAGTTCGATGACGCAGGTCGATCGGAACAGTTCCGCATTTGGTCAGATTTCACACGGACTCGGCCGAGCGCGTTCGATGGCGCACTTCTCAGGCTCAAATCTTTTGCGAGCGCAAAGGGCATCGCGGCAATCGAGGCAGAGCGGACATCCTTCTCCGCTTACATCACATCACGCCAGCCGTCGTTTTCTGATGAGTTTCCAGCGTCAGGAAGAGCAGACCCCCTGGGCTTGACTGTTCTTCTTGTCAGCCGCGATAACCACCTTGTCCTCACTCAGCGGAGCCTAACAGCCGAGCAAAACCCGGGTGGTCTCTATTTCGTCGGCGGATATGCCGAGCCGACCGCGCGCGATGGAGAGATCAATCTATTCGAAGAAGCCACGCGCGAAGTGAAAGAAGAACTTGGGGTTCTGGATGTTGATCCAGACCGATCATGGCTGATCGGCCTAGCGTATGATCCTGTCTACTGCCATCCGGAGCTGTTCTTCGTTATGAGGGCCGGTCACACTGCGGCGGAGATTGTGAGCCTCAGCCGGGATGCGGATGATCGGAATGAGGCAAACAGCATCTTTACGCATCCATTTGATGCCGTTCTATCAGAGGATGTGAAGCAACTGGCGACTTTTCCGAGGACGTGGAGCTATATCAGAGGCATTAACTTCGCGAGACGCCATGTTGAAACCACTGGCCGGTTATAAGCGGCAGGAATACGAGAAATTCCATTCTCGCATATACTGGCGACGCGAACGACAAAGCCGACCGCGGCAGGAAATTCTATTCTTGGACCGGGATGGCGTCCTCAACGTCGATAGCGGATATGTGGGGAGTATTCGGCAAGTTGAACTCCTGCCCGGGGTGATCAATGCGATCCAATTTTGTCGCCGGTCAGGAATCTTCGTCGCTCTCGTGACAAATCAAAGCGGCATTGGAAGAAAGTATTACTCCTGGGCTGATTTCGAGTTGGTGTGCCATCACATAGAGCAATCGATCTCAAGAGATGCTCCAATGTTCGAAGCTATTGCAGCCTGCGCTCAGGTTCCAAATCCGGACTTAGTGGAGGAGTTCGAATGGAGGAAGCCAGGCCCGGGCATGATACAGGCAATTTGTGACCGGTTGGAGTTACGCGCGGACCGGTGTTGGCTTGTCGGAGATCGGCTCTCTGATGTTGAAGCAGCTGCGCGAGCCGGACTTGCCGGTGCAGTTCAAATATCGGACCCGCGATCGAAGCGAGCGAGCCCTGCTTCCACGGGATTTTCCCATCTTTATGCAGATGAAGCCGCTGACGCCATTGCGCTGGCCGCATCATCAATCCTTCGACAAAGAGATTTAAGGGATCGCAATGTCTATGAGTGACGCCGAGACCACGTCAACTCGGTGGAATAATGTCGCCTATGCTCTGTCCATCGGCCTGCTAACGGCGTCAGTAAATCCCAATCTTTCCTTGTATCTGTATGAGAGATTTCGCGTCGACCCCACCACGCTAAGCTGGCTTTTGGGTCTGAACAGTATTGCCGGCTTGGTTTTCACATTGATTATACCGGCGATCTCCGATCGCGTTTCAGACCTCCGAAGAATGCTTTCCACGGTGAATTGCGTTGCATTTTTCGGGTTGGCTAGCATTCCTTTCGTGTCAGACCCGCACACGCTTGGCCTGCTGTTTGTTCTGTTGCTGGGACCATACAGCGCGTTATCGAGCCTCTTTTTCGCATACATTCGACGGACGCATTCCAACCCATCGCTCGTTGTGAAATTACGGAGCCTGTTTTCTGTCGCATGGGTCGTGGGACCAGCAGCAGCCACCACAGCGATGACCAGTTTCGGTCTATCAAGCATATTTTGGATTGCCGCGACTCTTTGTTTAGCCAACAGCATGTTTATTTGGTGGATGCCGTCATCCAACCCACCGTTTCCCCGAGCTAAGAGGGACAACGGTCAAAACGGAAAAATTACTGTTATCTTGATGTTCGCTGGTTTTGTGCTCCTTCTGGGCACCAACTATATCACGGGCAACGTGGTCTCCTTGTTGCTAAGGGATGAGTTTCACTCAACTCTGTTTCAGATCGGCCTCGTCGCAAGCTTGGCCGCCGCGTTTGAGATACCGCTGTTCTTTTTATTGCCAATTGTCGCAGAAAGACGTGGACGCGCATTCGTGTTTAAAATTGGCTGTCTAGCAGGGCTCCTTTACTGCATCGGCCTTTCAGCCTCACAAAACTACCTGCAAGTTCTGCTCTTACAGGCTCTTAACGCCGTATTCGTTGCATCCGTGATAGGAATGGGGCTTGCCTGGTTCCAGGAAATTCACCCGGCGAAGATTGGATTCATGACGGGACTTTTTTCCAACGCTTCGCGTCTAAGCGCATTGGTCGCGGCACCAGTTATCGGCACGTCAACACTTTATTTTGCAAGCTATCGAGGTCCCATCCTAGTTGCAGCCATCATGGTCCTGGCGGGCGGGCTGATTCTGCTCCCGATCGCCGCCGACAGGAAACAGCACGCTCGGTAGCTTCCATGCGACGTGCAGGAAATCGCACCTGCCATATTTTTCATCCGACCACTCGATCACCGTCGTTAGAGTGTCATTCGCCCCCAGCCGGAACCGCTCTCTCTCAACCAATTCCACCGGCCCTTGGTCGGTGTCCGGATGGGTCTCGTAGAGGATTACATAGGGAGCCTCAACGAGCATGCGCGCCGAGGGACTGATATCCCGTTGGCGTGAGCCGAGACGCGGCTGGTCGATCAAAAGCATCGCCTTCTCTCGGAAACGGCGGAAATATCGCTCCGCCGCCTGAGGCTGTTCCCGGGCGATGTCAGCGTAGATTTTTTTCACGCCGGCGCGGGCGGCGACAGTCCAGACGAGCGGGCATGCTGGGCGGCGAGCTTGGCTTCCTGGCGTGCCTCGTCGAGCAGCCGATCGAAATCTACGGGCTCAATGCCGCCGCTTGCCTTGCCTTCGGCCCAGAATGCGCGCAAGCGCTCAATGTCGCCCTTACGGGATTCCCATTTTGCAGACCAGTCGCGGATAGCTTCACGGATTACTTCGCTGCTGCTGGCGTATGCGCCGCTTTCCACGGCATCGCGCAGCAAATCCGCCTGCTGTGGCGTCATCGAGACACTAATCTTTTCGACGTTGGGCACAAGCAGCTCCATTTCCCCGCGGTGGTAAAGATTACCACCGCCTCGACCTCCTGCCAAGTATCCTGGAAATGGCGCCATTGCCGACACGGATGGCCCCTATGCGTCGTCCTTTTCGGCGCTCGCCGCCATATGGGTGAGTTCGTCCCAGAGGCTTTCGGCAAAGCTGCGCAGGACCGTGAGTTCGAAGCTGTCATCGCCGGTGCGGACGATCTGCACGGAGAGATGACCAACCATGGTCATGGCCGAATGGCCTTCCGGGAAGACGCCGGGATCGAGATTGACGGCGGTGCCCTTTGAGAGAAGCGCCCGCGAAGAGCGGCCGGAAACGCCGATGCGCACACGCCCGTGGCTCTGGTCCATGACGTAGGCTTTTCCGGCAAGCGCTGCGGCGAGGGCATCAAGGCTGGCAGGGACGAGTGGTTCGTCGCCGGCGACGAACCATTGACCGAAGCCCGCCTTGCGGATCGAACTTTTTGCAAAGCCTGCCTTTGCCAATTCCGCAGCGAGCGCGGATGGCTCTATCGCGCCGAGCACATGCAGGAGATGCCCCTCCGGCAGGGCTTGCAGGCGGATGCCGGCCTCCGAGATGCCGTTATAAACCGTTCCGGCCAGAACCGGTTTGTGTTGCGGAAGATCAGGCATGAAGCTTCTCGTTTTCGGGATCGATGAAGACGGGATGGCAGAGCACCGCATCGGTGAATTCATTGCGCAGGCCGTTCCAGACCGTCACCTTTTCGCCGATACGCTCCGGCCCGCGCTTGACGAGCGCCAGGCCGATCGTATGGCCGAGCCCCGGCGAAAAGGCGCTCGATGTGACGTAGCCCTGATCGTTTTCGAGCGTCGCCGCAGCGCCCTCGGCAAGGATATGCGAGCCGGTGCGGAAGCCGCTTGTCGGATTGAGCGGTTTGACGCCGACGAGGCGCGGGCGCTCGGGATCCTGCAGGCCGTCGCGGGCAAGCATGGCCTTGCCGATGAAATCCGGCTTGGTTGATGAAACCATGCGGCCGAAACCGAGATCGCCTGGGGTGACCGTGCCGTTGATCTCGGCATGGGTGACGTGGCCCTTCTCGATGCGCATGACGCCGAGCGCTTCGGCGCCATAGGCGCAGATGCCACGTTTCTCACCGGCTGCCATGATCGCGTCGGCAACGCCTTCGCCGTAGCCGGCCGGTACTGCCAGCTCGTAGGCGAGTTCGCCGGAGAAGGAGATCCGGAAGAGCCGGCCTTCGAGCCCGCCGCCGAAGAGCGAGACCTTGCGGGCGCTCATGAAGGGGAAGGCCGCATCCGACAGATCCTCGTCGACGATCTCGGAGAGGATGTCGCGCGACTTCGGCCCGGCAACGGCCATCTGCGCCCATTGATCGGTGGAGGAGGCGAAGCAGACGTCGAGCTCCGGCCAGAGCGTCTGGGCGCAGAATTCGAGATGGGTGAGCACGCCGGCGGCAAGTGCGGTCGTCGTCGTCATGAAGAAATGATCGTCGCTGAACCGGCTGGTGGTGCCGTCGTCATAGATGAAGCCATCCTCGCGCAGCATGATGCCGTAACGCGCCTTGCCGACGGCAAGCTTGGCGAAGCCGTTGCAATAGATGCGATCGAGGAAGGTCGCGGCATCCCTGCCGAAGATTTCGATCTTGCCGAGGGTCGAGACGTCGCAGAGGCCGGCATTTTTGCGGATGTTCAATACTTCGCGGTCGACGCTTTCGCGCCACGTCGTTTCGCCCACGCGCGGGAACCAGGAAGAACGATACCAGAGGCCGGTTTCGACGAAGACCGCGCCGTTTTTCTCGGCCCAGCCATGCAGCGGCGATTTGCGCGCCGGCTGGAAATGTTTGCCGCGCGATGCCCCGGTCAAAGCGCCGAAGGAGACCGGCGTATAGAAGGGCCGGAAGGTCGTCGTTCCCACCTCGGCGGGCGACACGCCACGCGTCTCGGCGAGAATGCCGATGGCGTTGATGTTGGAAAGCTTGCCCTGGTCGGTCGCCATGCCGCTGGTGGTATAACGCTTGGCGAGCTCGACATGGCCGTAGCCTTCGCGCACGGCCAGCCCAAGGTCCTTGAGATGCACGTCGTTCTGATAGTCGACGAAGGCCTTGCCCTTTGAACCTTTGACCGACCAGAGCGGCTTTGCGTGCTGAGCCGTCTCGGTGGCGGAAGCAAAGGCCGGTTCCGCGGCGAGGCCGATTGCCTGCAATGCGGCGGCGGCCTTTGCGGCGCCATCGCCGAGGCAGGCTGTGGTCTGCGCAAGGCCGTCTGCGGCGCCCGCAACCGCGAGGCCTTCCTGTGCAGTCGGCGCCAGAAACCCCGAAGTCTCCTCCGACCATCGCGGCTTGCCGCCGCGATGGCAGGCAAGATGAATGACCGGGCTCCAGCCACCCGACATCGCGAGCGCATCCGCGTCGATCCGGCGAAGGCCGCCTGCGGTTTCGACGCCGACGCTGTGCAGGCGCTTGCCGCCGAACGCATCGATCACCCGGGCGCCCCGCAGAACCTCGGCACGGCCCTGCCAGCTCTTGCCGCCATCGGCGCGACTGTCGATGATCGCCGCAACTCGAAGGCCGGAGGCTTCAAGGTCGGCGGCGGTGTCATATCCGGCATCATTGGTGGTGAAGATCACCGTGCTTTGGCCCGGCGCCACCGCCTGCCGGTTGAGATAGCTGCGCATGGCGCCTGCCATCATCACACCGGGAATATCGTTGCCGCCAAAGACGAGCGGCCGCTCTTCGGCGCCGGTCGCCAGGATCGCCTGGCGGGCGACGATGCGCCACAACCGTTCGACCGGACGATCCGGATCGGGCATCGCTACATGCTTCTGCACCCGCTCGACGGCGCCGAAGACATTGTCGTCGTACCAGCCGAACACCGTCATGCGCGGCATGCGGCGCACGTTCTCCAGGCCCTCCAGCTCGGCAAGCAGCTCGTTGAGAACAGTGCCCGCCGGCTTGCCGTCGACGGTGCCGGTCTCGGAAAGCAGGCTACCGCCGAGTTCCGGCCCCTCGTCGGCGAGGATGACGCGTGCGCCGGCCCGGCCGGCGGTCAGCGCTGCGGCAAGGCCGGCAGGGCCGGCGCCGATCACCAGCAGATCGCAATGCGCCCAGCATTTCTCGTAGGAATCAGGATCGGCTTCGTAGGAGGCTCTGCCGAGGCCCGCCGCCTTGCGGATCACCGGCTCGTAGAGCTTTTCCCAGAGGGCCGCCGGCCACATGAAGGTCTTGTAATAGAAGCCGGCGCTGAGGAAGGGCGACAGCAGCCCGTTGACCGCGCCGATATCGAAGCCGAGAGAGGGCCAGCGGTTCTGGCTCTTTGCCGTCAACCCCTGATAAAGCTCGATCATCGTCGCGCGTGTATTCGGTTCGGTGCGCCCGCCGCTGCCTGTCGTCACCAGCGCGTTCGGTTCGGCGGCCCCCGCCGTCAGAATGCCGCGCGGGCGGTGATATTTGAAGCTGCGGCCGACGAGCTGGACGCCGTTGGCGAGCAGCGCCGAGGCGAGCGTGTCGCCCGGATGGCCTTCGAGCGGCCTGCCGTCGAAGGTGAAGCCGAGCGTTGTGGCGCGGTCGATCCGGCCGCCGGAGGAGAGACGGAAACTCGTCATGCCGGTTCTCCGCCGAGCTTGGAAAGGGCGGCATCCCTGACGCGGTGGACCGCATGGGTGACGGTGTCGCGCTCGACGATCAGCCAGCGGCGGCATCCGGAGGTGTGATGCCAGTATTCGCTGTGCCGGCCGCGCGGATTGTCACGGAGATAGACATAGTCGAACCAGGCATCCGCGCCGGCATCCGGCGCCGGCCTGGCAAGGCTGGCATCGCCGCGGATCGAAAATTCCTCCTTGGGCCGGGCACCGCAATGGGGACATGAAATCAGGCTTGCCATGGTCGAATGTCCTTAGTGCAGATTGGGCTGGGCGCCGACGCCCTTTTCGTCGATCGGATAACCGCGCGCGAAACGGTCGAGCCGGAAGGCGCGGGCGGTCTGATGCGGCGTGTTGCGGGCGATCAGATGGGCGTAGCAGAAGCCGGAGGCGGGTGTCGCCTTGAAGCCGCCGTAACACCAGCCGGTATTGAGGTAGAGATTGTCGATATGGGTGCGGTCGATGATCGGCGAGCCGTCCATGCTCATATCCATGACGCCGCCCCAGGAGCGCAGATAGCGCACGCGCGAAAGCGACGGGATCATCGCCAGCCCGGCCTCGGCGACATGTTCGACCGAAGCGAGATTGCCGCGCTGGGCATAGGAATTATAGCCGTCGATATCGCCGCCGAAGACGAGGCCGCCCTTATCGGACTGGGAGACATAGAAATGCCCGGCGCCGAAGGTGACGACCGTGTCGATGAAGGGTTTCAGGCCTTCGGAGACGAAGGCCTGCAGCACATGGCTTTCAATCGGCAGCCGCAGGCCGGCCATATCGGCGACGACGGTGGAGTTGCCGGCGGCTGCGAGCGCCAGCTTGCCGCAGCCGATGAAGCCCTTGCTGGTCTCGACGCCGGTCACCTGACCATTTTCGCGGCGGATACCGGTCACCTCGCACTGGGTGATGATGTCGACGCCGCGGCTGTCTGCGCCGCGCGCATAACCCCAGGCGACCGCATCGTGACGCACCGTGCCGCCGCGCGGGTGGAACAGGCCGCCCATAATGGGGAAACGGGCATTGTCGAAATCGAGGAAGGGCAATTTCCGGCGCACTGCCTGCCGGTCGAGAAGCTCGGCGTCGACGCCGTGCAGCCGCATGGCGTTGCCGCGGCGCGTATAGGCGTCACGCTGCGCATCGGAATGGAAGAGGTTGAGCACGCCGCGCTGCGAGACCATGGCGTTGAAGTTGAAGTCCTGCTCCAGCCCTTCCCAAAGCTTCATCGACAGCTCGTAGAAGGGATTGTTGCCTGATAGCAGGTAGTTCGAACGGATGATCGTCGTGTTCCTGCCGATATTGCCGGAGCCGAGATAGCCCTTTTCGAGGACGGCGACATTGGTGACGCCGAACTCCTTGGCGAGATAATAGGCGGTGGCAAGACCATGGCCGCCGCCGCCGACGATGATGACGTCGTAATGCGGCTTCGGCGCCGGATCGCGCCAGGCAGGCGCCCAGCCCTTGTTGCCGCGAAGGCCGTTCAGAAAAATCGAAAGAGCGGAATAGCGCATGGGTCACCCGGAAAGAACAGGAGCATGATGCCAGAAAGAGACGCATGTACTTGCACGATAAGGACATAAATCGCTAAGAAAGAGACATGTCTTCATTTGATAGCAAAAATGTCCAGACAATCGGCTTCATCCTCATCCCGGGATTTGCGCTGATGTCCTATGCCTCGGCCACAGAGCCGCTCAGGGCGGCAAATCTTCTGGCCGGGCGCGAGATCTATCGGCTGCGGATCTTCTCGCCGGATGGTGCAGCGGCGCTTTCCTCCTCGGGCACCAGCGTTCCCGCCGAACTTTTGCCGGTCAGAGGCTCGGGACTTGGAACAGCCTTTGTCTGCGCCGGCGGGTCACCGCGCGACTGGCGATATCCCGGTGTGCTTGCCTGCTTGCGGCAGCTGTCGCGCGAAGGTGTGCGGATCGGCGGCATCTCGGGTGGCCCCTATCTGATGGCCGCCGCCGGATTGCTGGGCGGCCGCGACTTCACCATCCACTGGGAGCATGCAGCCGCCCTTCTCGAAGCCTTCCCGGACCTCACGCCGCGCCAGGCGCGCTTCATGATCGACGGCAACCGGATCACCTGCGGCGGCGGCATCGCGCCCCTCGACATGATGCATGTGCTAATCGCCGAGCGCATGGGACCGGATTTCGCCCGCCGGGTCAGCGACTGGTACCTTCATACCGAGGTCAACGAGCCGGCAGCCCCGCAGCGCGCCTCGCTGGCCGAACGTTACGGGGTCCATCATCCCGGCCTGCTCAGTGTTCTCGAACGGATGGAGGAGACGATCGAGATGCCGCTCGAACGTGCCGCCATGGCGCGCATCGCCGGCGTCACCGCACGCCATCTCGACCGGCTCTTTGCCACCCATCTCGGCACCACCTTCCTCGATCAGTATCGCAGGATCAGGCTGCAGCATGCCCATCGCCTGCTGAAACAGAGCCCGCTTTCGGTCTCGGAAATCGCGGTCGCCACCGGTTTTTCCAGTCTGAGCCATTTTTCCCGGATGTTCCGCGCCGTCTACGGCATCGCTCCGCGCGCGGCGCGGCGGGAATAGGTTTTCTTCACGGTTGAGGAATTTTCACTATGGCGATAGGGTTGCCTTCAGATCAAAGAGAAGGCGGCGGTGGAAAATCCATGAAATCCAAGCGTGAAGCGGCAGAGCAACCGGAACAGGCGCATAGTGGACGCGCGCCCTTTTCCCAGGATCCGCACGCCGTCCGGGAGCCGAAGGAGAACAACCTCGAAATGGCGATCGGCCACGAGGTGCGCGCCTACCGCAAGAAACTCGGCATCACGGTCACCGATCTGGCGGCCGCGACCGGCATTTCGCTCGGCATGCTGTCGAAGATCGAGAACGGCAACATCTCGCCGTCGCTGACGACGCTGCAATCGCTGTCGCGGGCGCTCGGCGTGCCGCTGACCGCCTTTTTTCGCCGCTTCGAGGAACCGCGCAATGCCGTCTTCGTCAAGGCGGGGCAGGGCATCGAGCTCGAACGGCGCGGCACGCGCGCCGGCCATCAATATAATCTGCTCGGCCATATCGACAACAATACCAGCGGCGTCATCGTCGAGCCCTATCTGATCACGCTGACGGCCGATTCCGATATTTTCCCGACCTTCCAGCACGAGGGCATGGAGTTTCTCTACATGCTCGAAGGCGAGGTGATCTATCGCCACGGCGACCAGCTTTTCCAGATGCAGCCGGGCGACAGCCTGTTCTTCGACGCCGACGCGCCCCATGGGCCGGAGCAGTTGATGAAGTTGCCGAGCAAGTACCTCTCGATCATCAGTTATCCCCAGCAGAACTCCAAGAGCTGACTTGCCTTAGAAGAAAATTTTATTCCTCCCAGTTGATGTCCTGATGTAGACCTGCTAGTCCTTTCTCAACATGAAAGGAGGCACACCTATGTGCGGCATCGTTGGACTGTTCCTCAAGGACAAGAGCCTTGAGCCTCAGCTGGGAAATCTGCTCTCGGATATGCTGATAACCATGACCGATCGCGGTCCGGACTCGGCCGGCATCGCCATCTATGGCGGCTCCGCCGAAGGCAGGGCAAAAATCACCATCCAGTCGGCCAATCCCGGCGCGGATTTCGACGGCCTCGCCGGCGACCTTGAGAAGGCCGGCATCAAAGCCGACGTCTCGATCAAGAGCACGCATGCGGTCATCGAGCTGGACGCGTCCAAGCTTGGCAATGTGCGCAAGGCGCTTGAAGAGATCCGCCCGGCGGTCCGTCTGATGGGATCGGGCGAAAGCGTCGAAATCTACAAGGAGATCGGCCTTCCGAAAGACGTCGTGGCGCGCTTCGGCGTCCGCGCGATGAGCGGAACCCACGGCATCGGCCATACCCGCATGGCGACGGAATCCGCGGTCACCACGCTCGGCGCGCATCCGTTTTCGACCGGCGCCGACCAGTGCCTCGTGCACAACGGTTCGCTGTCCAACCACAACAACCTGCGTCGCGAACTGGTGCGCGAAGGCATGACCTTCGAGACGCAGAACGATTCCGAAGTCGCCGCCGCTTATCTGACGGCCGAAATGGCCAAGGGCAAGGATCTCGGTCAGGCGCTGACGGGCGCGCTCGACGATCTCGACGGCTTCTTCACCTTCGTCGTCGGCACCAAGTCCGGCTTCGGCGTGGTGCGCGACCCGATCGCCTGCAAGCCCGCCGTCATGGCCGAGACGGATCAGTATGTCGCCTTCGGCTCGGAATATCGCGCGCTGGTCAACCTTCCCGGCATCGAGAATGCCCGTGTCTGGGAGCCGGAGCCGGCAACCGTTTACTTCTGGGATCACGACAAGGCCGCCTGAAGGACGCCTGAAAAGCAGGAGCCGGCGCAAACCGTCTCGGACCAACGAGGAATAAATGCCCACATTCGATCTTTCCAACACGCCTCTTCGCGAACTGAACAGCGCGCTGCACGCCCTTTCCCAGGGTGCCAACGACACTGAATTCGAAGTCATCAACCCGCGCGGCAGCCATGCCGTCGCCGTTGGTATCGACAGCCCCGTCACGGTCGCTGTCAGAGGATCGGTTGGCTATTACTGCGCCGGCATGAATGACGGCGGCAGGGTGACGGTTCATGGTTCGGCCGGTCCGGGCGTTGCCGAAAACATGATGTCCGGCACCGTCGTCATAGAGGGCGACGCCAGCCAATATGCCGGCGCCACCGGCCGCGGCGGCCTGCTCGTCATCAAGGGCAACGCGGCGTCGCGTTGCGGCATTTCGATGAAGGGCATCGACATCGTCGTTCATGGCAGCATCGGCCACATGTCGGCCTTCATGGGTCAATCCGGCCATCTGGTCGTGCTGGGCGACGCCGGCGATGCGTTGGGGGATTCGCTCTACGAAGCCAAGCTGTTCGTCCGCGGCGAGGTCAAAAGCCTCGGCTCCGACTGCATCGAGAAAGAGATGCGGCCGGAGCATCTGGACAAGCTTGCCGAACTGCTCGATCGCGCCGGGGTCACGGACGTCAGGCCCGAAGAGTTCAAGCGCTACGGCTCCGCCCGCAAGCTTTACAATTTCAACATCGACAACGCCGACGCGTATTAAGGCGAGGGACCCCCATGAGCTATCACAACCCCTATACCCCGCCGCGCAAGTCCGCGACATTCGACGACTATACGCTTGCCGAAATCCGCCGCGCGGCCGCGACCGGTATCTATGACATCCGCGGCGCCGGCACCAAACGCAAGGTTCCGCATTTCGACGACCTGCTGTTTCTCGGCGCCTCCATCTCGCGTTATCCGCTCGAAGGTTACCGCGAGAAATGCGACACGACTGTGGTGCTCGGCTCACGTTTCGCCAAGAAGCCGATCACGCTGAAGACGCCGATCACCATTGCTGGCATGAGCTTCGGCGCGCTGTCCGGCAATGCCAAGGAAGCGCTCGGCCGCGGCGCGACGATCGCCGGGACCTCAACCACGACAGGCGACGGCGGCATGACCGATGAAGAGCGCGGCCATTCGCAAACGCTGGTCTACCAATATCTGCCGTCGCGCTACGGCATGAATCCGAAGGACCTGCGCCGCGCCGACGCGATCGAAGTCGTGGTCGGCCAGGGCGCCAAGCCCGGCGGCGGCGGCATGCTGCTCGGCCAGAAGATCTCCGACCGCGTCGCCAATATGCGCAACCTGCCCAAGGGCATCGACCAGCGCTCGGCCTGCCGCCATCCGGACTGGACCGGCCCCGACGATCTGGAAATCAAGATCATGGAGCTGCGTGAGATCACCGACTGGGAAAAGCCGATCTACGTCAAGGTCGGCGGCGCGCGTCCGTACTATGACACCGCTCTTGCGGTGAAGGCGGGCGCCGATGTCGTCGTGCTCGACGGCATGCAGGGCGGCACGGCGGCGACCCAGGACGTCTTCATCGAGAATGTCGGCATGCCGACGCTCGCCTGCATTCGTCCGGCTGTCCAGGCGCTGCAGGATCTCGGCATGCACCGCAAGGTGCAGCTCATCGTTTCGGGCGGCATCCGCTCCGGCGCCGACGTTGCCAAGGCGCTGGCGCTGGGCGCCGACGCGGTCGCGATCGGCACGGCGGCGCTCGTCGCGATCGGCGACAACGATCCGCATTGGGAAGAGGAATACCAAAAGCTCGGCACGACGGCCGGCGCCTATGACGATTGGCATGAAGGCAAGGATCCGGCCGGCATCACCACCCAGGACCCGGAGCTTGCCAAACGCCTCGACCCGGTTGCGGCCGGCCGCCGCCTCGCCAACTACCTCAAGGTCATGACGCTCGAGGCCCAGACGATCGCGCGTGCCTGCGGCAAGAACCATCTGCACAACCTTGAGCCGGAAGACCTCGTCGCACTGACGATCGAGGCATCGGCCATGGCGCAGGTGCCGCTCGCCGGCACCAACTGGATCCCCGGCAAGACCGGTTTCTAAAAACGCCGGCCGGGCGCGTTTGGGAGGATGCGGCCGGCTTCACCATCAAGTGTCTAAGATCATTACATAAGGTCAATACAAGGGGACAAACGTGACACTGGACCTCTCGCAATACGCCTCCGAAAAAGGCATCAAATATTTCATGATCAGCTATACCGACCTGTTCGGCGGCCAACGCGCCAAGCTGGTTCCCGCCGAAGCCATCGCCGACATGCAGAAAGATGGCGCCGGCTTTGCGGGCTTCGCAACATGGCTCGATCTGACGCCTGCCCATCCCGACCTGTTCGCGGTTCCCGATGCTTCCTCCGTCATCCAGCTGCCCTGGAAAAAGGACGTCGCATGGGTTGCCGCCGACTGCGTCATGGACGATCAGCCTGTCGAACAGGCCCCGCGCGTGCTGCTGAAAAAACTGGTCGCCGAAGCTGCGAAAGAAGGGCTGCGGGTAAAAACCGGCGTGGAGCCCGAGTTCTTTCTCATCTCTGCCGATGGCTCGGTGATTTCAGACCAGTTCGATACCGCCGAGAAGCCCTGCTATGATCAGCAGGCGGTGATGCGTCGCTATGATGTCATCGCCGAGATTTGCGACTACATGCTCGAGCTCGGCTGGAAGCCCTATCAGAACGATCACGAGGACGCGAACGGCCAGTTCGAGATGAACTGGGAATATGACGACGCGCTTCAGACGGCGGACAAGCACTCCTTCTTCAAGTTCATGGTCAAGTCGGTCGCCGAAAAGCACGGCCTTCGCGCCACCTTCATGCCGAAGCCCTTCAAGGGCCTGACCGGAAACGGGTGCCATGCCCACATCTCGGTCTGGGACATCGATGGCAAGGTCAACGCCTTCGCGGACAAGGAAATGGCCTTCGGGCTCTCCGCTCAGGGTAAAACCTTCCTCGGCGGCATCATGAAGCACGCCTCGGCGCTCGCCGCGATCACCAATCCGACGGTCAATTCTTACAAGCGCATCAACGCGCCGCGCACCACATCGGGCGCCACCTGGTCGCCGAACACCGTGACCTGGACGGGCAACAACCGCACCCACATGGTGCGTGTGCCGGGACCCGGACGTTTCGAGCTGCGCCTGCCGGACGGGGCGGTCAACCCGTATCTCTTGCAGGCGATCATCATCGCCGCCGGCCTCGACGGCATCCGCAGCCAGGCCGATCCCGGCCGGCATTACGATATCGACATGTATGCCGAGGGGCATCTGGTGAAGGACGCACCGCGCCTGCCGCTCAACCTGCTCGACGCGCTGCGGGCCTATGATGCCGACGAGGGCTTGAAGGCGGCCATCGGGGCTGAGTTTTCCGCCGCCTACCTCAAGCTCAAGCATCGGGAATGGAATGCCTACTGCTCGCATTTCACCCAGTGGGAACGCGACAACACGCTCGACATCTGAGGAGCGGGCAGACCTGCAATAGGCACGCCGGACGGAAAAGCGCCGGCGCGCCCAGGTTCTCTGCGCTTGAAACGGCGAAGGAAAAGACCGCATGAAGAACTTCGTACTCACCGTATCCTGCAAATCGACGCGCGGCATCGTTGCGGCGATTTCGAGCTATCTGGCGGAGAAGGGCTGCAACATCATCGACAGCTCGCAGTTCGACGATCTCGATACCGGCAAGTTCTTCATGCGCGTCAGCTTCATTTCGGAAGAAGGGCTTTCGGGGGCCGATATCGACGCCGGTTTTACAGCCGTCGCCGCGCCCTTCGAGATGGATTACGAGTTTCACGACAGCGAGAAGCGCATGAAGGTGCTGCTGATGGTGTCGCGCTTCGGCCATTGTCTCAACGACCTGCTCTACCGCTGGAAGATCGGCGCGCTGCCGATCGACATCGTCGGCGTCGTCTCCAACCATTTCGACTACCAGAAGGTCGTGGTCAATCACGACATCCCCTTCCACCATATTCCGGTCACCAAGGCCAACAAGGTGCAGGCCGAGGCCCGGATCATGGAGGTGGCCGAGCAGACCGGCACCGAACTGATCGTGCTCGCCCGCTACATGCAGATCCTGTCGGACGAGATGTGCCAGAAAATGTCCGGCCGGATCATCAACATCCATCATTCCTTCCTGCCGAGCTTCAAGGGCGCCAATCCCTACAAGCAGGCCTATGGCCGCGGCGTCAAGCTGATCGGGGCGACGGCGCATTACGTCACCGCCGATCTCGACGAAGGCCCGATCATCGAGCAGGACACGGCGCGCATCACCCATGCGCAGTCGCCCGACGACTATGTCTCGATCGGTCGCGACGTCGAAAGCCAGGTGCTGGCGCGCGCCATCCACGCCCATATCCATCACCGCACCTTCATCAACGGCAACCGCACCGTGGTCTTCCCGGCAAGCCCCGGCAGCTACGCCTCCGAACGCATGGGTTGAGAGAGACGGCCATCGACGGCAGCACGCAGTCGCATCGGTCATGCAGGACGTTAAAGCTGCGGCGAGTGCCGCCGAAAGTTTGGGAAATGCATGCCGGGCGGGCTTGCCACGGCGCGAAAGACTTATATAGTCAGGAAATAAATATTCCGTAGAGGAAATAAGAGGGAACGGAAATGGCTTTATCATGGCGTTTCTCCGTCTTGGCGGATCGGCATCGCGCTCTGGGATCGAAGCTCGAGGACTGGAGCGGCATGGGAACCGCCTGGACCTACGACAAGGACATGTCGGAAGAACATGTCGCGGTCCGCACCAAGGCCGGCATCATGGATGTCTCGGGCCTGAAGAAAGTGCACCTGGTCGGCCCGCACGCCATCGCCGTGCTCGACTACATCACCACCCGCGACCTGACGAAGATCTATCCCGGCCGCTCGGTCTATGCGACCATGCTGAACGAGCGCGGTCACTTCACCGACGACTGCATCGTCTATCGCACCGGCCCGAATTCCTGGATGCTGGTGCATGGCTCCGGCTCCGGCCACGAGGAAGTCGTTCGCCAGGCGGCAGGCCGCAATTGCGCCGTGCTCTTCGACGACGACCTGCATGACCTGTCGCTGCAGGGTCCGCTCGCGGTCGACTATCTCGCCAAATACGTGCCCGGCATCCGCGACCTCAAATATTTCCACCACATGCAGACGACGCTATTCGGCGCGCCGGTGATGATCTCTCGCACTGGCTATACCGGCGAGCGCGGCTACGAGATCTTCGTGCGCGGCCAGGACGCCGTGATGGTCTGGGACCGGATTGTCGAGGAAGGCAAGGAGATGGGCATCATCCCCTGCTGCTTCTCGGTTCTCGACATGCTGCGCGTCGAAAGCTACCTGCTCTTCTACCCCTACGACAATTCGCAGATGTATCCCTTCGCCGATCAGCCGCCCGGCGACAGCCTCTGGGAACTCGGCCTCGACTTTACCGTCAGCCCCGGCAAGACGGGCTTTCGCGGCGCCGAGGAACATGCCCGCCTCAAGGGTAGGGAACGCTTCAAGATCTTCGGCATGCTGATCGATGCCGACGGACCGGCCGATCTCGGCGACGAGGTCTTTGCCGACGGCAAGAAGGTCGGCGTCATCAGCTGCCCGAGCTATTCGTCGCTGACGAAGAAATCCATGGCGATCGCCCGTCTCGACGTTGACAAGGCGGTGCATGGGACGAAACTCGAAGTCCGCGGCAAGACCCTCAAGGCGGGCGCCACCGCCCATACGCTTCCCTTCGACGATCCGGAGAAGAAGAAGAGGACTGCCGTAGGTTAAGGAGCACGCGAATGCTCGTTGCAGGCATCAAGAGCCGACCAGTCTACACGGGACTGACCATCCAGCCCAACGCCCGGCGGCACATTTTCGCGCTCGAAGGGGAGGGCGCCAAGGCTCTCCTCGATCAGCAGCCGGCGCTTGACGACACGGCGCTTTCCCGTAGCGAAATCCTCTATGTCGCCCGCGGCTCGCAAGGGTCCGGCCTGGACGAGGCGCTGCGCCACCTCGGCGCCGACATGTTCTTCACCGCCCCGACCATCGCAACGCTGCTCTTCCGGTTGAAAGGCTCGCTCGCCACCGCCCATATGGGCACGCGGCTTTATATCTCGGGCACCGAAGGCTTCATCGGTCAGGCGATGCTCTTGGCGCTCGAATACGGCATGGACCATGCCTCCGTCATCACCGAGCATCGCGGCTCGCTGGCCCGACGCGTGCAATGCGTCCATTGCAAGGGCATCACCGACGACGTCACCACCAGCCCCTTTGCCTGCAGCCATTGCGGGCTCCCGCTTCTGGTGCGCGACCATTATTCACGCCGGCTTGCGGCCTTCCAGGGCGTCAATATCGATGCCGAAGAGCCCGGCAGCGCGCCTGATCCGGAGGAGTTGTTCCTTTGAGCGGTGGTACTGAAATTCCGGTTCGCGTGGCGCGGATCACGCCGATCGCCGAGCGCGTCAAACGATTTCGCTTCGAGCGCCTGGACGGCAAGCCGCTGCCCTATTTCTCCGGCGGCGCGCATGTCATCGTCTCGATGAACGATGGTGGCCACATGCGCCGCAACGCCTATTCGCTGATGTCGCCGCCGCATGACTGCACGGCCTATGAGATCAGCGTGCTGCATGTCGAGGATTCACGCGGCGGCTCCACCTTCATGCATGAGAAGGTCAGCGAAGGCGACGAGCTGAAGGTCAGCTACCCCGTCAACCTGTTCCAGCCGGACTGGCGCGGGCGCAAGCATCTTCTGATCGCCGGCGGCATCGGCATCACCCCCTTCATCGCGATGATGGAACAGTTTTCCCGCGAAGGCGCCAATTTCGAGCTGCACTACGCCATCCGCACGCGTGACCGCGGCGCCTATTGGCGGGAACTGCTGGAGCGCTACGGCGGGCATCGCATCAAGATCTATTGCGACGCCGAAGGCGGCACCATCCCGTTGACTCGCCTGCTCGACAGCCAGCCGCTTGGCACGCATCTCTATGTCTGCGGCCCCACAGGCATGATCGACGGCGTGCTGAAAACAGGCCTTAACGCCGGCTGGCCGGAACAGAACCTGCATTCGGAACGGTTCCTGTCATCTCTGCCCGGCAAACCGTTCACGATGGAACTGATTCGCTCCGGCAAGACCGTGAAGGTCGGCCATCACGAAAGCATGCTGGAGGCGATCGAGGCGGCGGGCGTCGACGCGCCCTTCCTCTGTCGCGGCGGCGCCTGCGGTCAATGCGAGACGGGTGTCGTCACCTGCGACGGCAAGCTGTTGCACCATGACGTCTATCTGACGAACGAAGAAAAAGCATCCGGCCGCAAGGTGATGATCTGCGTGTCCCGCTTCGAGGGAAACACGCTGCATCTCGATCTCTAGCGGCATCTGATAAAGCGGGACAAGGAGACCGAACATGGCAATCGCCTTCAAGCAGGAAACCTTCCGGAACGACTTCAGCTACCGCAACAGCCCCGAAAACATCCGGCGTTTCCCGTTTCCCTTCGACCGCGACGAATACATGTATTCCGTCAACATGGAGCCGCATGTGCGCGGCCGGACGGGCACCGTCTACGAAAACCTGATCGACGTCGACGAGCATTACGTCGCCGAAATGCACGACCGGGCATTGGTTCTGAAGGAGGATCCGCTGCGTTATCAGGCGCTGCCGCACATGATGAGCGCGCAATGGGATACGCTCGAACTTTTGATGGAAGAGCAGGCGGCGGGTTACCCCGACCATTTCACGCTGATCCGCAACGGCGATCAGTGGCGCTGGATCAACCGCCCGCTCGGCATCGACGACAGCTTCACCTTCGGCGATGCCTCGACGCTGCCCTGCGAACCCTTCGAATATATCACCCGCCAGGCCCAGGGCGACTTCTGCATCGTCGATCAGCGCGACGGCAATCTCTGGATGGACGCCGGCATGGTGACGACGCAGGCCGACTGGTCGCTCGATTTCGATATCGGCATGAATTTCATGGAATGGCACGGGCCGGTGCCGCTCGCCCACCAGATCGGCGTCTTCGACCGGGCGCTGAAATTCCTGTTGAACCTGCAGCAGGGCAAACCGACACGGCGTTTCAACTGGACGATGACGATCAATCCGCGGCTCGACACCAGCCCGGAGAACTACCACAAATGGGGTCCCGATCGCACCACGGTGACGCCTGACAATGTCGGCGAGAAGGTGCATCTGCGCGTCGAACTGCAGAGCCTCTGGCGCCTGCCGCGCTCGAACGCCATCCTCTTCGTCATCCGCTGCTACCTGATGAACATGGAAGAGCTCGCCACCGTGCCGAAATGGGCGCGCCGCTTTCCGCGCGTGCTGAAGACGCTGCCGCCAGAGCTCATCGACTACAAGGGCCTCACCCGCTTCCGCGAGACGACGATCGACTGGCTTTCCAAATATGACGACGGAGCTCCGACCAGCCCCGGCATCTATCCCGACTGACGCGCAGCGGTGCGCACCAGCGCCGCGTGCGGTTTCAGACGCGCAAAACAGGCAATGACATATAATCAAGAGGGGAATGCTTCATGACAAGAGTAGCCGTCATCGGTGCCGGTCCTTCCGGGCTTGCGCAGCTGCGCGCCTTTCAATCGGCCGCCCAGAAGGGTGCCGAGATCCCGGAGATCGTCTGCTTCGAAAAACAGTCGGATTGGGGCGGGCTCTGGAACTATACCTGGCGCACCGGCCTCGACGAATATGGCGAGCCGGTCCATGGCAGCATGTATCGTTACCTCTGGTCGAACGGCCCGAAGGAATGCCTGGAATTCGCCGATTATTCCTTCGAGGAGCATTTCGGCAAGCCGATCGCCTCCTATCCGCCGCGCGCCGTGCTCTGGGATTACATCAAGGGCCGCGTCGAGAAGGCGAATGTCCGCCACTGGGTGCGCTTCAGCACGCCGGTGCGCATGGTCCGCTTCGACGATCAGACGAAGAAATTCACGGTGACGGCGCATAACCGCATCGAGGACCGGATGTATGACGAGGAATTCGATTATGTCGTCGTCGCAAGCGGCCATTTCTCGACGCCGAACGTGCCCTATTTCGAGGGTGTGAAGACCTTCAACGGCCGCGTGCTGCATGCCCATGATTTCCGCGACGCGCTGGAGTTCAAGGGCAAGGATATCCTCATCGTCGGCCGCAGCTATTCGGCCGAAGACATCGGCTCGCAATGCTGGAAATACGGCGCGAAATCGGTGACGACGAGCTACCGTTCAAAACCGATGGGCTTCAAATGGCCGGAGAATTTCGAGGAACGGCCGCTGCTGACCAAGCTCGAAAACCGCACGGCGCATTTCCTCGACGGCTCGAGCAAGGAGGTCGATGCTGTGATCCTCTGCACCGGATACCAGCACCACTTCCCCTTCCTGCCCGACGATCTCCGGCTGAAGACCGCCAACCGCCTCTGGGCCGACAGCCTCTACAAGGGGGTGATCTTCGACAAGAACCCGCAGCTTTTCTATATCGGCATGCAGGACCAGTTCTACACCTTCAACATGTTCGACGTGCAGGCCTGGTGGGCGCGCGACGTAATGATGGGGCGCATCACCCTGCCGTCGGAAGAGGCGCTGAAGGCCAATTTCGACATGTGGCGCGCCCGCGAGGAAACGCTTGAAGATGCCGAGCAGATGATCTGGTATCAGGGCGACTATGTGAAGGAACTGCTTGATGAAACCGACTATCCCTCCTTCGACATCGAGGGCACCAACCGGACCTTCATGGAGTGGGAACATCACAAGGCCCACAATATCATGGGCTTCCGCGATCATGCCTACCGGTCGCTGATGACCGGCAACATGTCGCCGACGCATCACACGCCCTGGGTCGAGGCGCTCGACGATTCCATGGAAGAATATCTGCGCAACTGATGAGGCAGGCCTGCATTGCCGGAGGAGGGTGGTCGTGCATTCTCTTCCGGCGCATGCGCCGTATTAAATGAGACGACATAAATCCATCTGCAACTCTTCTCTTCGGATGTGGCCTTCATGGATTTTCAAACGAGCATTCTCGGGCGCATGAACGGTTTTCTCTACCGCTGCCGCGCCGACGAAAACTACACCATGCTTGAAATGACCGACGGCATCGAGCGCATCTTCGGTTATCCCACCGACGAGATCATCGGCAATCGCACGCGGACCTTCACCTCGATCATGTACGAGGAAGACGTGCCTCTGATGGACGAGATCGTCGGTCGGGCGCTGGAGAAGCGCACGGACTGGACGATGGAATACCGCATCCGTCACGCCATGGGTCATCTCATCTGGGTCACCGAGACCGGCGGCGGCATCTGGGACGAGAAAGGCGAGCTTCTCTATCTCGAAGGCAGCATCATCAACATCGAATCACTCTATCAGCGAATCGATGAGCAGACCGCCGACATGCGCGTCACCGCCTCGAAGACCAATGAGATCCTGCAATCGCTGCGTTACCTGAAGCTGCTCGCCGTCAATGCCGGCATCGAGGCCGCCCGCGCCGGCACCGCCGGATCAGGCTTTGCCGTGCTGGCCGCCGAGATGCGCACGCTCGCCAACTCCTCGGAAGAGGCCGCACGCGCCATTTCCAACGCGCAACGCAAGGCGGAAGGCTGAGCGTCACCCGGCGCAGCGGCAGATTTGCGGCTGACGTCGAAAGCCGCATTATTAACTGTTCGGCACTGCTGGAGAATACAAAGCGTTTGCAATGGCTTGGCGCAATCTCGCCCTTGAAAACCCTCACGTCATTATGGGTAATGTTAAGGCCGCGTTAACTTTTTGTTAACCATAGCAGCGCTAGACATGGTCAACGATTTCTTCACATAGATGACCAAAGTGCTAACAGACGCTCGCTCTATCCGCATCAAGGGCCGCTCTTTCCTCGCGGTCATGCTGTCCCCGGATCTTCCCATCGATGATTGGTTGATCAGGCTGGACGATCTGGCCGCGCGTTCGGCCGGGTTCTTCCTCGGCCGGCCTGTCGTGCTCGACCTGACCGACCTGCAGATCGACCGCTCGCAGCTGAAGGACCTGATTGCCGAACTTGCCAAGCGCAATGTCAGCATCATGGGCATCGAAGGCGCGCGGCCTTCGATCCTCGGCTCCGGCATGCCGCCGGCGCTCAAAGGCGGCCGGTCGGTTTCCGATATCGAGGTTCCGGCCAAAGAGAGCGTCGATACGCCGGTCAAACCGGCAGCGGCGGAGACGCGTCCGGCCATGCAATCGATCGTCATCCGGGAGCCGGTGCGCTCCGGACAATCGGTAATATTCCCGGAAGGTGACGTCACCGTCATCGGATCGGTCGCCTCGGGTGCCGAGGTCATCGCCGGAGGGTCCGTGCATATCTATGGCGCCCTGCGTGGCCGAGCCATGGCGGGGTCCATCGGAAACGCATCGGCGCGGATCTTTTGCCGCAAGCTCGAGGCCGAGCTGGTTGCAATCGACGGCATCTACAAAATGGCGGAAGACATGGCCCCCAATCTTCGCGGACAGGCTGTTCAGCTCTGGCTCGAAGAGGACGCGATCATGGCAGAGAAACTGATCTGACGGCAGCGCTGCGCGTCTCTTCGAGAGCCGCAAAGGACGCTGTAACACTTTGAATTACTGGGGCCACGGCAAAGGAGAGACAATGATGGGGAAAGTGATCGTCGTCACGTCAGGCAAGGGCGGGGTTGGCAAGACCACCTCGACCGCCGCATTGGGAGCGGCGCTGGCGCAACGCAATGAAAAAGTCGTCGTCGTCGATTTCGACGTGGGCTTGCGCAATCTCGACCTCGTGATGGGCGCCGAACGCAGGGTCGTCTACGACCTGATCAACGTGATCCAGGGCGACGCCAAGCTTACCCAGGCGCTGATCCGCGACAAGCGGCTGGAAACGCTGTTCCTGCTGCCGGCCTCGCAGACGCGCGACAAGGACAATCTGACGGCCGAGGGCGTCGAGCGCGTCATCAACGACCTGAAGCGCTATTTCGACTGGATCATCTGCGACAGCCCCGCAGGGATCGAACGCGGCGCGACGCTTGCCATGCGCCACGCCGATGTTGCCGTGGTCGTCACCAATCCGGAAGTCTCGTCGGTGCGCGATTCCGATCGCATCATCGGCCTGCTGGATGCCAAGACCGCCAAGGCCGAACGCGGCGAGCGGATGGAAAAGCACCTGCTGCTCACCCGCTACGACGCCAACCGCGCCGAACGTGGCGACATGCTCAAGGTCGACGACGTCCTGGAAATCCTTTCCATCCCGCTGCTCGGCATCATACCCGAAAGCATGGATGTCCTGCGTGCCTCCAACATCGGCGCGCCAGTCACGCTGGCAGACAGCCGCAGCGCGGCTGCTATGGCCTATTTCGATGCCGCTCGCCGGCTCGCCGGCGAGACGGTGCCGATCGCGATCCCAGAGGAAAAGAGGAATATTTTCGGCAAGATCTTCGGACGGAGGGCAGCATGAATATTTTCCGTCTTTTCAACAAGCAGAGAACAGCACCGGCCGCCCGCGAACGGCTGCAGGTCCTTCTCGCCCATGAACGCTCCTCGGCGGGGTCGGACCTGGTCTCGCTGCTGCGTGAGGAAATCCTGGCGGTGATCGCAAAACACGTGCAGCTCGACCATGACAAGGTGCAGGTGACGATCGATCGCAACGAGTACGTCTCGACGCTGGAAATCGACGTCGAAATCCCGCTGAATGCAGCCGTGCAGGCGGCTTGAAGATAGCGCTGCCTGTCGTGTCGACAGGCGGCGCCGACAGTCAGGACTTTCTGGCTTTGCGATTGGCGTAGCGCAGGTCGCGTTCGGCCTTTCGGGCCGCTTCATCGGCAATCACGCGGGCGATCCGGTCTTTGTCAGCCGCTTCGCGCGCGTCGGCCTCGGCGCGTGCGGCGGCCTCGGCGGCAGCCTGACGCTCGGCTTCTGCGGCCTGAGCCCGCTCCAGTTCCTCGAGCTTGACCCGTTCGCGCGCAGCACGCCGTTCTTCCCTGGCCGCGGCAATGGCCTGGCGCTCCGCCTGCTTGGCGAGCCGGGTGGGTTCAGCCGTATCCTTGGCGGTACGATACGCATTGAGGAGAGCGGCCTTGGCTTCGGCAGCGGCGCTGCGGCGATCGGCAAGCTCGTTGTTTCTGGCGTTTTTCAAATCTGTTTCCTGACTGTTGGATGTCTGGCCCGAAGGTCAGATTTTCTTTTTCTTTGCGGCAAGAGCGGTAACCGCTGTCAAGCGATCCTGCAACTCCTTGGCCTCGCGGGCTTCGCGTAACCGCAAGGTCTTTTCTTCGCGGGCCCGCACCGTCTGATCGACTTCCTCAACCGCACGGCTTCGCGCCAGGAATTGCGATTGCGCGTTTCCAAAGGCAATCTCCGCCTGCTTGCGTGATTTGCTATGTGACTCTGTCATATCCGTCCTGGATTCATGCGCCGCTCAGCGAACGCAGCAAAAAGGCCAGGCAAATTGCCTGACCTTGATAGTATCATGCTTTCGGCAGTGCCGGTACATCCGCGGTCAAAGGAAAGCAGATTTCAGCTCAGCCAGCCTGGAGATTGCAAGCGGACATTTTGCCCGACTTGTTATCGCGCTCGAGCTCGTAGCCGATCTTCTGGCCCTCGACGATTTCGCGCATTCCGGCGCGCTCGACGGCAGAGATGTGAACGAAGGCGTCAGCGCCGCCGTCATCAGGCTGAATGAAGCCGAAGCCCTTGGTGGAATTGAACCATTTAACTGTGCCAGTGGTCATAACAAACCCTTTCATAGCAATTGACAGACCGCACGTGCGCAAGCACGACGGATGATGATCTCGATTTTGAAGAGGGAAGTTCGTCCAGGGCACGTTGCCAGCGTGCGATAACAAAAGTCAAACAAGCAATATCGACAACCGGGATATAGTCATCCAAGCCGAGTTTGTCAACTTTTAGTTTTTCAGAGTAGTGAAATCTCCGCCAGGTTGTATATCGGCCGCCTTGCATGCCAAAAAGGCCGATCGCCGCCTCCGCCCTCAAAAAACAGGGGTTACGAGCGCGGCCGTGTCTTCTGCGGGTCGTAGTGCGAAAGCGGCACGATCGTCGCCGGCAGGCGCTTCTGGTGGCCGTCGAGCTTGCCGATTTCGACCTCGGTGCCGGGGCTTGCATGCATCACGTCGATGCGGGCGAGCGCGATGGTCTTGCCGAGAACAGGCGAGCGCGTGGCACTGGTGACGACGCCGACCTGGGCCCGGCCGATATGGACGCAATCGCCATGACCGACGGCCTCGTTGGCCTTGATGTCGAGGCCGACGAGCAGGTGGCGCGGATGCTCCTTGCGCCGGATCAATGCCTCGCGGCCGATGAAATCATCCTGCTTGGATTTCAGCGGCACGGTGAAACCGATGCCGGCCTCGAACGGGTCCGTCTGGTCGGTGAATTCGTGATGGGCGAAAATCAGGCCCGCCTCGATGCGGACCATGTCGAGCGCCTCCAGCCCCATCGGCTTCAACCCGTGCGGCTGGCCTGCCTCCCAGACGGCGTCGAACACCGTCAGCGCATCCTTCGGATGACAGAAGATCTCATAGCCGAGCTCGCCGGTATAGCCCGTGCGCGAGACGACGACAGGGGCGCCCTCGAAGCCGCCGATGCGACCGACGGTGAAGCGGAACCATTCGAGCTCGCCGATTTCAGGCTGGCGCGGCGCCGTCCAGATGATCTGCTTCAGGATATCGCGGCTCTTCGGCCCCTGGAGGGCGATATTGTGCATCTGGTCGGTCGAGGAGCGGACCCAGGCCTTGAAGCCCTTCTTCTCGGCCTGTTGACGCAGCCATATGCCGCTGAAATCATCGCCGCCGATCCAGCGGAAATTCTTGTCGCCGAGCCTGAACAGCGTGCCGTCATCGATCATGCCGCCGTTTTCGTAGCACATGGCGGAATAGACGACCTGGCCGGTCGACAGTTTGCGCACGTCGCGCGTCAGGCAATATTGCAGCAGTTCCTCGGCATCCGGCCCCGTCACCTCGAACTTCCGCAAGGGCGAGAGATCGATGACGGCGGCGCGCTCGCGGCAGGCCCAATATTCCTCGACCGGCCCTTCGCTGGAAAAGCGGTTCGGCAGCCAGTAGCCGCGATATTCGGCGTAGTCCCGCGTCAAGGCGGAGAGGCGAGGATGGAAGGCGGTTTCGCGCGTCAGTTCGGCGTCGGCATCTGGGGTCATGCGATAGGCTACCGCTCGTGAGAATTTCTCTTTTCCGGAAAAGGTGCGGACGTGGATATCCGTCGGATCCCAGCCGTTCGCCGCGTCGATATCGTCGGGACAGGACGAGGAGACGCAGACGAGATCGGTCAGCGCCCGCATCAGCACGTAATCGCCGGGACGCGACCATGGCTCGTCGAGATAGAGCTGGTTGTTGTGGTCGATATTGGTGTTGTAGAAATAGTTCAGCGCTTCCCAGCCCTTGCGGCCGGCAATGCCGTAGGGCGCCAGCGCCGCGTTGAAATTATCCGTGCAGTTGACGTGGCCGGGATAGCCCATGTCGTCGTAGTAACGCGCATTGCAGGCGGTCGCGAAAGCGTCGTGGCGCCCGACCGTATCCTGGACGATCTCGACCAGCGGCTCGAAGTCGCGGTCGAAGGCCTTGGAGGGCAGGCCAGGCATGGGATAGCTGCGGCCGAGCAGCGTGCGGGTGACGGTGGAATCAAGCGCGAGATCGAGGCCTTTGTCGACCTTGCGGGCGGCAAACGCCTGGAAATCGGTGCACTGGCGTCCATAGACGTCGATGATCTGGATGAATTCGCCGGCACGTACGAAATAGGCAGCGGCGGTCGCCGCCCGGATGCGGATATCCTCGACCGGATCGGCGACCGGTTCCGGCAGGGCCGAGGCGTAATCGCGGATCAGCAGGCTGCGCTTGATCCTGATCTCGATCGGCGTCGCCGTATCCTGCGCCTCCGGCGACATGGCTGCGGCGGGTGCCGCGACAATCAGCAGGCCCTTCATGGCAATCGTGAAATCCGCTTGGCTGCCCGGGGTCGATCCCGCCCCGAAAATGCGAAGCGCTCCGGCCGAAGCCAGATCGGCGCCGCGGCGCTGAAGCGCTACGCGCGTGCGTGCGGCGCTCTCATGCTCTGCCTGAAGAATGGCCTTCAAACCCTCGGCTGAATTGCTGAATGCCGCACCAAGACCGGCCGCCCGGAATCGTCCCTTTTCGTCGAGGAAAGAGATCTCGCAGACCTGCCCGCCCTCGCTGTCGATGACGCTGACGCGGTCGCCCGGCGCGACGCGCAGGACGACCGATCCGCCGCCCTTTGCCCGGTAGCGCTCGGTTCCCTCCGGCAGGGTGGGAATGCCGGGATAATGCACGAGGCTCGCAGTCGCCGGGCGCAGGCCGCTCGTAGCAGGATGAAGTTCTCGCATGCTGCCCTCATGGGGGATCGGCGTACCCTGGGGCACACCCATACAGGTTACAAAATGCCTCGGGAAAGTAAAGTCATGTTGACTAAAAAGAAAATATCTTCACTATGCATAAAGAGCTGAGACTCGGGGAATCCGTCGGGAACACGGATCGCCAAAATCATCCGGGCCGGCTTGAGACTGTCAGGGAGACACGTTCAGGGAGACGTACAAAGATACGTCCGGAACAAATCGAATGGGGAATTTCACCGATGACAGATGTTGTGGAGGCCGGAATTGCATCCGGCACCGAGGGTAAGCTTGTACGCGCGCTCGATTGGAAGGGCGCATTCTGGGTGGCTGCGGGCGTGCCGCCGCTCGTTCTTTTCTCCATCGGCGGTATCGCGGGCACGACGGGCAAGCTCGCCTTCGTCGTCTGGATCATCTCGATGGTGATGGGTTTCCTGCAATCCTTCACCTATGCCGAAATCGCCGGCATGTTCGGCAACAAATCCGGCGGCGCCTCGGTCTATGGCGCCACCGCCTGGCTGCGTTATTCGAAATTCATCGCGCCGCTGTCGGTCTGGTGCAACTGGTTTGCCTGGTCGCCGGTGCTGTCGCTCGGCTGCGCCATCGCCGCCGGCTACATCCTCAATGCCTTCTACCCGATTCCGGCGGCGGATTCGCAAATGGTCCTCGACTGGATCGCCGCCCATGCCGCTTCCATCACGGCCGATAGCCCCCGCGTCGCCGAATATATCGCCGCCCATGCCGGCACCACCCCCGATGACGCCGTCAAGGCATTGCTCAGCACCGACGGTGTCGCGGCGCTCACGCCGGCGATCCGCAACTGGTCGCTCGTCACCTTCAACATCCCCTTCCTTGCCACCGCCAATATCAATGCCACCTTCTTCATCGGCGGCATCCTGATGCTGATCATCTTCGCGATCCAGCATCGCGGCATCTCGGAAACGGCCAGCGTACAGAAGTGGCTGGCAATCATCGTGCTGGTGCCGCTGCTGATCATCGGTCTTTACCCGATCGTCAGCGGCCAGATCCTTGCCACCAACGTCACCGGCCTCGTGCCGCCGACGGCAGCCTATGCCGCCGCCGACGGCACCTGGAGCAACGGCGGCTGGACGCTCTTCCTCGGCGGCCTCTATATCGCCGCCTGGTCGACCTACGGCTTCGAGACGGCGGTCTGCTACACCCGCGAACTGAAGAACCCGAAGACCGACACCTTCAAGGCGATCTTCTATTCCGGCCTTGCCTGTTGCCTGTTCTTCTTCCTCGTCCCCTTCGCCTTCCAGGGCGTTCTCGGCCATGCAGGCATGCTCGCCCCCGGCATCGTCGACGGCACCGGCGTTGCCGAAGCGCTCGGCGGCCTGATCGGCGCCGGCCGGGTCGTCACCCAACTGCTCGTCGTGTTGATGATCATGGCGCTCTTCCTCGCCATCATGACGGCGATGGCCGGCTCTTCGCGCACGCTCTACCAGGGCTCGAAGGACGGCTGGCTGCCGAAATACCTCGACCACGTCAATGAGAATGGCGCGCCGACGCGGGCGATGTGGACCGATTTCGCCTTCAATCTCTTCCTGCTGGCAATCGCCTCGGATGTCGGCGGCTATTTCTTCGTGCTCGCCGTCTCGAATGTCGGCTACATCATCTTCAACTTCCTGAACCTCAACTCCGGCTGGATCCACCGGGTGGATTCCGGCCATATCGAACGCCCCTGGAAGGCGCCGACGTGGCTGATCGGCCTCAACACCGTGCTCGCCTTCGTCAACGCCCTCTTCCTCGGCGCCGGCGCCAAGGTATGGGGCTATTCCAATGCGCTCTGGGTCGGCTTCATCTTCGCCGCCCTGATCCTGCCCGTCTTCGCCTATCGCCACTATGTGCGCGACGGCGGCAAGTTCCCGGCCGGCGCGATGGAGGATCTCGGTCTGGTCGGCCAGGATCTCGGCGTCAAGAAAGCCGGCATCCTGCCTTACCTGGCGCTCGCTGGCGGCTTGGCGATCGTCCTGATCGCCAACGTGATCTTCCAGCTTCCGGCCTAAAATCGCCTCCCAAGCAGCAAGGCCGAAAAGCCGCCATGGAAACATGGCGGCTTTCTTCGTTGGTGTTGCAGACCGGGCGAGACGACTCATCCGGTTATGGGCGGAGACTCAGCGGCCGCCCTCGATCTTGCGGTGGCGCTGGTTGATGCCGCCCTTGCCGTAGGGATAGTCGAACGGCTGAGGGGCGCTCACCTCGTTCAATCTTGCCATGTCATCATCGGAGAGCTTGAGCTTCATGGCGCCGAGATTGTCGGCGAGCTGTTCGGGCGTACGGGCGCCGAGGATGACCGAGGTGATCGCCGGCTGTGCCGCCGTCCAGGCGAGCGCCACCTGCGCCATGCTGACGCCATGCCCCTTGGCGATCTCTTCGACAACAGCGATGATCGCCCAGGTTCGCTCCAGCGCATTGCGCGGCGCATAGGATTCGCCGCCGCGATTGGGGTTTTCACCGAGGCGGGTAGCACCCGTCGGCATCTCGTCGCGCTTGTACTTGCCGGTCAGCCAGCCGCCGCCGAGCGGCGACCACGGCAGCAGGCCCATGCCGGCATCCTGGCAGGCCGCGACAATCTCAAGTTCGATGTCGCGCACCAGCAGGTTATATTGCGGCTGCAGCGTCACCGGGCGGGTATAACCGCGTGCCTTGGCGATTTCCGAGGCCTTGGCGATGTGCCAGCCGACATAATTGGAGAAGCCGTAATAGGCGATCTTGCCGGAGGAAACCGCATCGTCGAGAAAGCGCAGCGTCTCTTCGATCGGCGTCAGCGCATCCCAGGCATGCATCTGATAGAGATCGATCTGCTCAAGGCCGAGGCGGCGCAGAGAATCGTCGAGCGCCTGGCCGAGATGCCGGCGCGACAGGCCGATATCGTTGGGTCCGTTGCCCATCGGGAAACGCCCCTTGGTGGCGACGATCGCCTGGCGGGCCTCGGTCGGGCGCGCTTTAAGCCAGCCTCCGATGATCTCTTCCGACTTGCCGGCGCTGTAGACATCGGCGGTATCGATGAAATTGCCGCCCCAGGCGAAATAATCGTCGAGCAGTTTATGCGAGGCGGCCTCGTCAGCCTCCGCGCCGAACGTCATGGTGCCGAGGCAATAGGCGGTGACGACGGTCCCGCTGGGACCGAGCTTGCGATAGTCCATTTCTTCCTCCTCATGCGGATACCCGCAGCCGACGCGCAAACGGTCGGGGTAGAAGCCGGGGCTCCTGCAATCAATGACAATATTGAGCTTGAGGCGGCCGCTTGCCGCCGGATGACGTACCGCGCCCTGAGCTCGCAGCGCAGGGGCGAGGGGGAGCATAGCCAATCCCGCCCTCGCGACAAGTGAGAAAAAATTTTCCCGCCTGCCGTCGCAGCCGGCGACGGTTACGGATTTTGCGAAAACGAGCCGGCGATCAGATCGGCCGCAGCAACCCCGGTCTCGTAGGCGCCGTGCGCCGTTGAATAGCGCGACGTCGAACAGGCTTCGCCGGCAAAGAAGATCCGCCCGTCATGCGGCGCGGCGAGACGGCCGCGCAAATTGGACGCGCCGGGTTCGGCATAGGAATAGGAGCCGCCGATATGGGGCACAGCGGCCCAGGCCGACAGTGCGGCGACCGACAATTGCTTGCGAATGTCAGCGCCGAAATGCGCTGCCAATTCGTTGCACGCGAAGGAAAAGGCGGCCTCGCTGCCTTGCCCTTCCAGATCATGCGCGAGGTCGCCGGCGAAATAGGCCTCGACGACAGGCGCGCCGAACGGCCGGAGCTGATAGGTGCCGGTCGCGCCACGACTGGTGGAACCGAGCATATGCGTATCCGCCGGCAGCGCCTCCGGATTTGCGAGCCTCAGGAAGAGCTTGTCGGCGAGGCCGAGCGGCAAACGGGCTGCCGCCTCGATCTTATCAGGCACAGGCGGGTCGAAGGCGATCCTGCCGGCGGCAAGCACATTCGTCGACACGGTCACCAGCACGGCGCGGGCACGGAGCACACCCTGGTTCGTCTCGATGCCGATACGGCCGGCATGACGGTGGTCGATGCGCGTCACCTCGGTGCCGAGCCTTGCCGGAACCGGCTTGCCGTAACGCGAGACCAGCGTTCCATAACCCTCGCGCACCCGCCAGTCGGGACCGGGGCCGGGATCATATCTGTTGTAATCGACGATTGACGACCGCTCCAGCTCGGCGCCGGTGATATAAGTGCCGATCGCACGGATCTGGCCGTTCCAGGGATTGTCGGGCTCGAGCAATTCGGCCATGGCGGCGTCATTCCCCTCATGGCTCTCGAGACGCTCGAAATAGGCGCCGATCGCCTGCCTTGCGGCACGCGCCTCCGCGCCATCACGCTGAAGCTGGCGTCCGCCGTCGTTCCAGGGCGCCGGCGTGCGGTCGACCGTCAGTCCGACCTCGCCGGCGATCGCAGTCCAGGCATTGGTCCGCGCGCCATGCAGCCAGCCGCAGCCGAGATCGAGCGCAATATCGGCGTCAGGCAGTCCAACCGTCCAGGCGCGCCCGCCGAGACGATCGCCGGCTTCAAGCAGGAGGATGGACAGGTCCGGGCGGAGCGCCTGCAGGCGACGGGCGGCGGCAATACCGGCAGCTCCACCGCCGATGATGACGACATCCGCGTCGGCACCCTTGCTATCGTCACCAGGCATCTATTTTCCTTCGGTCGTGCGACGGTTAAGTGGAAAGGGGCAAGGCAGTGCCGCTTCGCTATTGCAACTGTGCCAGCAGCCGCCGGAGCGCTGTCCGCAGATCGTCCATTTGCTGCTGGCTGGTCAAGGCGGCCCAGCTTTCATCGACGCGCCGGCCCGCCGCCATCGCTATCGGCCTGACTCCTTGGCCTTTTTCCGTCAGAAACACCAGCCGGCCGCGCCGATCGTTCGGATCGGGCCGGCGCTCGACATAACCCAAGCGCTCGAGTTCTTCCACGGCCTGGGTCATCGTCTGCTTGCGAACACGGGCGAGCTTGGTCAGCTCGCTGACCTGAATGCCCTCGGGTCGCGCGAAGGTGAAGACGTTGGCGTGCGGCGGGCGGATATCTCCGTAGCCGGCCTCATCGAGTGCCGCTTCGACAGCCTGTGTCCAATGCTGATGGACCAGACGCAACAACAGGCCAAGGGACGAAGACGCCATGAAACCCCCGCGGCAATATAGACAGTTACCTGTCTATATGATAAATGGACAGTTGCCTGCCTATATAGCACGAAAGCGCGGAGCTCCATATGCCGACCATCGATATTCTCACCTCGTTCATCTCCTACGAGGAACTGGGGGAGGGCGACCCGATTGTCTTCCTCCACGGCAATCCCACTTCATCGCATCTCTGGCGGAACATCATGCCAGGCGTCGGGCCAGGCCGTTGCCTGGCGCCCGATCTGATCGGCATGGGACGCTCCGGCAAACCCGATATCGACTATCGCTATGGCGATCACATCGCCTATCTCGACGCCTGGTTCGAGGCGCTTGACCTCGACGACGTCGTGCTCGTCGGCCACGACTGGGGCGGTGCGCTGGCATTCGACTGGGCTTCGCGCCACGCCGAACGTGTGCGCGGCATCGCCTTCATGGAAACCATCCTGCGGCCGATGAGTTGGGAGGATCTGCCAGGCGGCGGAAAGGCGCGTTATGAACTGTTGCGGGGCGCCGGAACAGGCGAGGCCAAGGTCCTCGATGAAAATTTCTTCATTGAGCAGGCCTTGCGTGCAACCACGCTGAAAGGGCTTAGCGATGCCGACTGGGATGTCTACCGCGCTCCCTATCCGGACCGTAACAGCCGGCGCCCGCTGCTGGAATGGCCGCGGGCCATGCCCATCAACGGCGAGCCGGCCGATGTGGTCGCCAGGATCGAGAACTATGACCGCTGGCTTTCCGCCAGTCCTCAGACTCCCAAGCTGCTGCTGACCTTCGACGGGCCTGCCGAAACGCTGTTGATCGGCAGCGAGATGATTTCGTGGTGCCGCGACAACATCGCAGGCCTGGAGACCAGGGGGTGCGGGCCTTCGCGCCACATTGCCCCTGAGGACCAGCCCGAGGCGATTGCCGCCGAAATCAAAAGCTGGATCGACAGGAGGGGTCTCAGGGCAGCGCAGCCGAAGGTCGAGTCTCAGGTATAAAATCTGCGTCTGCGTCACCGTGACTGCGCCATGACAGACTGTTGCAATGTTGAGCCGGTTCATGGGCGGGATCAATCAGCCGCTGTGAAGGTCCAATGCCCCGTTTCGATCGACGACGCTTTCTTCTCGCCTGGCTTCGCGCACCGCTGCGCATCGCTTCGATCACACCATCAGGCCCCCGCCTTGCGGGCCTGATGACCAAGGAAATTTCTGCGCTCACCGGGCCGGTTCTCGAACTCGGTCCGGGCACCGGCGTTTTCACCGCGGCCCTTTTGCAACGCGGCATTGCCGAGCGGGATCTGACGCTGGTGGAATACGAGCGTGATTTCGCCACGCTGTTGCAGGACCGCTTTCCCGATGCCAGGGTGCTGCAGGTGGACGTGCGGCAGATGTGGAAGACGTCGCTTTCCGGAAGTTTCTTCGGCGGCGTCGTCAGCGGGCTTCCGCTTCTTGCCATGCGGCCGGACGACGTGCAGGCGCTGCTCGAGGACTGCTTTGCCAACCTCAGGCCGCACGGCGCCTTCTATCAATTCACCTACGGGCCGAAATGCCCGGTGCCTGCCGAAATCCTCGACGCCCTCGGCCTTGTCTCAAAAAAGATCGGCTGGACGTTGCGCAATATTCCGCCGGCCGCGGTCTATCGCATCAGCCGCCGCTACCAGCCAATGGCCCTGATCGAGCAGCGCCGCGCATGATGACGGATAGGATCCTTTGCGACGAAGCGGCGCTCTTGCATTCGATACGCCACGGGCACCGCAGACTTGCTTGAGGGTGATATGGTTTCCACCTATGGATCGACGGCCCCGACAAGCCCCCATAGGCCCTGCGACAGGAATGTGAGATGCGCATATTACTGATCGAGGATGAACCTCAAATGGCCGCAGCACTCCGAGGGGCGCTCACCAGGCACGACATGGTGATGGACCACGTTTCGAGCTTGGGCGACGCCGAACTGGTGATCGGCGACGGCGCCTATGACGCCGTCCTCCTGGATCGGCAGCTGCCAGACGGCGACGGTCTTGAGCTTATTCCGAAGATCCGCAAAAGGGGATTGACGCTACCGGTCATCGTCATCACCGCCAAGGGAGAGGTTCCAGACAGGATCACCGGCCTGGAGACCGGCGCCGACGATTACCTCGCCAAGCCCTTCGTCTTCGACGAACTTCTGGCGCGGCTGCGTGCCGTCATGCGCCGCTCCGAAACCTTGCGCCCCGCGCTGATCTCGATCGGCCGGCTTTCATTCGATCCGACCTATTGCGAGATCATCGTCTCCGGCCGGCGTCTGGAAATGCCGCGCCGGGAAGCGCTGGTGCTCGAATGCCTCGTGCGCCGGGCCGGCCGCATGGTGCCGCGACCGGCCTTGATGGAAGCGGTTTTCGGCTTCGACGACGAGATCCAGTCGAACGCGCTCGATTCCCACATATCGCGGCTGCGGCGCAAGCTGGCAGCGTCGCAGGCGGGCGTGGTCATCAACGTTATCCGGGGCGTGGGTTATCTCCTGCGTGAGGCATCATGAGCAAACATTGCTCCTATTCGCTGCACAAGCGGCTGTTCTGGCGGCTTCTTGCCGTCCAGTCGGTCGTGCTCATCCTGGTGATGATCGTGCTGATCTCGGTGGCCAAGATATGGGATTACCGGTCGACGGAAGGTACGATCGAGATTCTGCGCCAGGCCGTCTTCCGCCAGCCCACCGGAGCGTTGGGCCTGAGGGAGACCGAGGATATCAGGCAGTTGCGGAAAGATGCGCCCGATCTCTGGTACACCATTCGCGACATGCAGGGGCATGTTTTGACCGAGGGCCGGATTCCGGAAGAATATGCCAGCATCGGCAATACGCTCGATCATGTCGGCCAGGCGCGCTTCGGCGAGAATCTCGGCGACCACGACCGTCCGGCGGCAAGGATGAAGTGGATTGCGATGGATGGGGGACAGGTGCAGTTCCTGACCGGCACCGACGGCCCCAACCCGCTCGCCCCTTTCCTGTTCGGCGTTTCGCTGATCCTTGCGAAAATGGTGATTCCCATCGTTGCGGTGATGGCGTTGGGAGCGCTGATCGCAACGCCGCTCGTCGTGCGAAGGTCGCTGGTCGGGATCGACCAGGCCGCGTTGCAGGCCGATACGATCGATATCGACCAGCGCGGCGGCCGGCTCTCGGCAGACGATATTCCCGACGAGATCGCGCCGCTGGTGCGTGCCGTCAACCGCGCGCTCGGCCGTCTCGACGAGGGGTATGAGCGGCAGGAACGGTTTCTGACCGACGCCGCCCATGAACTGCGCACGCCAATCGCCATTCTGAATACGAGAATTGGATCCCTGCCGCACAGTTCGATCAAGACCGACCTTCTGGAAGATGCCGCAAGGCTCGCCGTCCTCACCGAGCAGATGCTCGATCTTCAGCGGCTGAAACAGGGCAAGGTCCAGTTCAGCAAGGTCGATTTGGGGCAGCTGGCGCGCAAGGTCATCATCGAGATGGCGCCGCTGGCCTTTGCCGCCGGTTATACGGTGCAGTTCGAGGTCGACGGCGCCGGAGAGATCGACGGCGATCCTCTGGCGCTGCAGCGCGCCCTGATGAACATCCTGCAGAACGCGATCAACCACGGCGGCAGGAAAGGCATCATCTCGCTGACGTCAGGCTGCAACTGGATCGAGGTCAGCGACGAGGGACCAGGCATTCCCGCCGATGTCCGGGATCGGATATTCGAGCCCTTCTTCAAGCGCCATCATGACGGACGCGGCGCTGGCCTCGGCCTCAATCTGGTTCGCGACATCATCCGTTTGCATGGCGGCGAGGTGACGATCGACAACCGCAATCCCGGCGCGGTCTGCCGGTTGAGCTTCCCGCTGGAGAGGGCCGCAGGTGGGGACACTCCACAGCGGCTGGCGCGAGTGATGGATTCAATCGCCTCTCCGTGACATATAGATTCGATGAGCGTGCATAGAGATTCGCAACTCGACATGTTTGCTAAGGCATCGCCCGCGATCGCCAAGGCGCGCGGTCCATCGCGCCGGCCGCCGTCGCAGCCGGCCGGCTCTTCCCAAGAAGACATGGCGCGGACGCTGGAAGAGAGCGGCAATTATCGCATCCTGAGAAAACTCGCCGCCCGGCCGATTGCGCCCGTCAGACGGCCGGGATTTTCGCGGCTCGGCGTCGTTCTCGACACCGAGACGACAGGTCTCAGCCACCGCAACGACGAGATCATCGAAATCGGCGCCGTCGCCTTCACCTTCAACGATGACGGCGCGATCGGCGACATCGTCGGCATTTATGGCGGCCTGCAACAACCGTCCCGGCCGATCCCGCCCGAGATCACCCGGCTGACGGGCATCACCGATGCGATGGTCGAAGAACAGGTCATCGATATCCAGGCGTTGCGGTCCCTGATCGAGCCGGCGGATCTGATCATTGCCCACAATGCCGGTTTCGACCGGCCGTTCTGCGAGGCCTTCTCGACAATTTTCGCCGGCAAGGCCTGGGCATGCTCGGTGTCGGAGATCGACTGGAGCGCCCGGGGTTTCGAGGGCACGAAGCTCGGCTATCTCGTCGGCCAGGCCGGATATTTCCATGACGGCCATCGCGCGGTGGACGATTGCCACGCGCTGCTGGAAATTCTCGATCGAGAGCAGGGCGAGAGTGAAAGCCCGTTCACCGAGCTTTATCGCGCCAGCCAGCGTTCGCGCATCCGTATCTTTGCCGAACACAGCCCGTTCGAGATGAAGGACCACCTGAAGGCGAGGGGCTATCGCTGGTCTGATGGAAGCGATGGCCGGCTGAAGTCGTGGTGGATCGAGGTCGACGAAGACGGCCTCGGCGACGAGCTTTCCTATCTGCGCGCGGAGATTTACCGGTGGAAAGAAGCAGAACCACCGCTCGTGCGGCTGACGGCCTTCGATCGCTTCAAATCCTGATCGCGAAGCGGTTCCGATCGTGACCGCGAAATCGCCCATAGATAGCGACCCATGCAGGCACCGCATAGGTGCAGTGATGCATTGGCGCTGCAACAATCGAAGGTCTCGTACTATATAGAACTCATCGAAGCGAACGAAGCGCCAAGGACTGGCAGCTAGGCTTCGAAAGCCCACGGAAAGGGGATCATTATGAACGTAGCACGCTCTTTTAACAACTGGCGCAAGTACCGTCAGACGGTCGCTGAACTGGGTCGCATGTCCGCACGCGAACTGGACGACCTCGGCATCGGCCGCAGCGAAATCCGCAATGTCGCCCGCGCAGCCATCGCCCGCTAACGGCAACTAAGACTACGCATTTTCGAGACTGTGCCCAGCGCCTGATTCCTCCCGAGCGGGCGCTTTGCTTTTGTGTTTCCGGTGGATGGATCACGGGCAGTCGAGCCGCCCGCTTTTCGCATAACGCATAGCTGCCTTGCAAAGAAATGCCTATCAACTGGGCAAGAAATAAGTATGATTATTTCTATCGAAGCGATGCACCTCCTCCCGCATCCCTTCGATATACAGGCGCCCCATCCTCCTCCCAGGGTCGTCTGTGGAACGACAGCACTCCTCCTCCCAGCTGTCGTTCGGTTCTTTTCGAAAGCCTGCCGCACCTCCTCCCGCGGCAGGCTTTTTCGTTTTGGCCGACATAAATTCGAGCGGGGCTGAGAAACGAGCACCTGCGATCCATCGCTCGGAGATGACAGTTTTCCCGCTTGTGCTTGATTTTATTCCGGATTTCCCGAGGCCGCTTGCTGCCGCGAGCGAGCCTGCAGAAACATATTGACTTCGAACTTGTCGTACAACTATGTAACCGTATGGTTCATTGCCGAGCGGAACGGACGGTCGAACCGAGCCGGCTTTCGCGACAGCAACAACGCTTGACGACAACGAAAACTGAGGAAATTCGACATGCAGATCGACGTCAGACATGCCTCCCATCCCGAGGCTGTGCGCAATTTCGACACCGAAACGCTGCGGCGTCACTTTCTGGTCGAGACCATCTTCGAAGGCGGCGAGATCCGGCTCACCTATTCCCATTACGACCGCATGGTCATCGGCGGCGCCACACCGCTCGATACCGGGCTGACACTGACGGCGCCGACGGCGATCGGACAGGAAACCTTCCTCGCCGAGCGTGAACTCGGCGCGCTGAACATCGGCGGCGCCGGCCGTATCGTCGTCGACGGTACCAGCTACGATCTCGCCAAGTATGATTGCCTCTATGCTGGCAAGGGTGCCAAGGATATCCGGTTCGAGAGCGCCGATGCCGCCAATCCGGCAAAGTTCTATCTGGTCTCGACTCCGGCCCATCAAACGCACCCGACCGTGTTGCTCACCCGCGAAAAGGCCCGTCACCTGACGCCCGGTGAAGCCGCGACGGCCAACAAGCGGTCGATCTACCAGTTCATCCATCCGGACGTCTGCCAGTCCTGCCAGCTCACGCTCGGCTTCACCATGATCGAGCCGGGCAGCGTCTGGAACACCATGCCGGCCCATACGCATGACCGCCGCATGGAAGCCTATCTCTATTTCGATCTCGAAGCCGAGCAGCGCGTCTTCCACTTCATGGGCGAGCCGCAACAGACCCGGCATATGCTCGTCGCCAACGAGCAGGCGGTCATCTCGCCGCCCTGGTCGATCCATTCGGGCGCCGGCACCAAGAACTACAGCTTCATCTGGGCGATGGCCGGCGACAATAAGAGCTTCACCGACATGGACCATATCGCCATTGCGGATCTGAGGTGAGCGCCGTGGCCAATCCCTTCGACCTGTCCGGCAGGACTGCCGTCGTTACCGGCGCCAATACCGGCCTCGGCCAGGCGATCGCGGCGGCGCTGGCCGAGGCCGGCGCGTCGATCGTCGCCGTCGGCCGCTCCTCGATGGACGAAACCGAGGCGCTGGTGAAGCAAGCGGGAAGCCGCTTCCATGTCATCAAGGCCGATCTCGCCAGCATCGAACCGGTAAAGGGGATCGTCGCCGAGACCATCCAGACTTTCGGCGGCCTCGACATCCTCGTCAACAATGCCGGCATCATCCGCCGTGCCGATGCGCTCGACTTCACCGAGGAGGACTGGGATGCGGTGATCGACGTCAATCTGAAGACCGCCTTCTTCCTGTCGCAGGCGGCCGGCCGCCATATGGTTGAGAAGGGCAGGGGCAAGATCATCAACATCGCCTCGCTGCTTTCCTTCCAGGGCGGCATCCGGATCCCGTCCTATACCGCCTCGAAAAGCGGGCTTGCCGGACTGACCAAGCTGCTGGCCTGCGAATGGGCCGGCAAGGGCGTCAACGTCAACGCCATCGCCCCCGGCTACTTCGTGACCAACAACACCACGGCGCTGCGCGAGGATGCCGACCGCAATGCCGCCATCCTTGCCCGCATCCCGGCCGGGCGCTGGGGAACGCCGTCCGAACTCGGCGGTGCTGCCGTATTCCTGGCATCGTCGGCGTCCGACTACGTGCATGGAACGGTGCTACCCGTCGATGGCGGTTGGCTGGCGCGGTGATCCGCCCATTGAACGACGACTGCATAGTTCAAAGTGCGACAGCGCCGCGCGTCTGAGAAGATACGCGGCGCTGTCGGCATCAGGCTGCCGTGACCGGCGTCATTTTGCCTTTCCCGCCGGCATGCGCTAGCAAAAGGATATGAGGCCGGCGCAGCCGCATCGACAGGCAGGATTCAATAGGGATGACGGACAGGGACAAGGTGGTCTTCAACACCATGCGGCAGCCGGTCAATAACCTGCGCAGCGGCCTTGCGGATACGTTGACGGCGCAGATCGAGTCCGGCGACCTGAAACCCGGCCAGCGTCTGCCGACCGAACAGGCGATCATGCAGGCGACCGGCGTCAGCCGGACGATCGTTCGCGAAGCGCTCGCCGCGCTGCGCGCGAAAGGCCTGATCACCACGCGGCAAGGCCTTGGGGCTTTCGTCGCGAACGATCCGACGACCCGATCCTTCTCCATCATTCCCAACGACCTGCAATCGATCGACGAGGTTCTGCGCGTGCTGGAGCTGCGCATGGGGATCGAATACGAAGCCGCTGGCCTTGCCGCATTGAGACGCACGCAGGACGATATCGACCGCATGCAGGATCGTCTCGATGCCCTCGACAAGGCGCTCGAGGAGGGCGGTTACGGCGCGCAGGAGGATTACGCCTTCCACAGGTCCATTCTGGTCGCGACGCAGAACTCCTATTACAGCCGCCTCTTCGATACGTTCGGGGACATCATGGTGCCGCGGCAATGGGCGCGCCTGGACAAGATGACGGCAGTCGAGCGCAAGCGCCATGCGGCACGCATGCGCCGGGAACACCACGCGATATTCGCGGCGATCCGTGACCGCGAGGAGGCCGCCGCACGCCGTGCCATCCGGACCCACCTGTCGAAAAGTGCGGCGCGCTTCGAAGTGTTGCGCGACGCTACGGTATAATCCTTTTTACAGCTCAGGCTTCGGCCTCATCAGCCGCCGCCAGGCGGCGTGGTCGGTGTGCAGATCGACGGAAGCGTGGATCGCGGGAAGAAGCGGTTTGCGTTTGCGCCGGCCGAAGCGCCGTTTGAAGCCCAGGATGTTTTCGACGAAGCTCCTGGTGTAGAGGCCGGGGCCGCTCGAATAGATGCGCCATCCGCCGTCGACAGCGATCTCTCCCGCCTTGACGCGCTCCCATTCGGCCGCCGCCTGGTAGCGGTCATGGAAAGCCGCATCGCTGCTGCTGAAATAGGTATTGCGCTGGCGCAGCGACGCATGCGGCAGCGCTGACGTGATCGAAATCGGATTGACGACGGCGATCGCCTTCCAGAGCTTTTCCGCCTCGGCCTCCAGCGCCAGCGTTTCGCAATAGCGCAGATGCGCATGTACATACATCAAGCCGATCTCGCGGCCGAAGAAGGAGGAGGATTCGGCCCGGCGAAACAGCGTCTCGGGTCCGCCGGCATAGGTCGCCGGCTTCTCCATCAGCCGCACGCCGTCGGGGAAGAGCAGATGCTCTTTAATCAGCTTCATATGATCGCGTCTCTGCGCCGGCGTGAACAGGCCGCCGAGCATTGCCTGCGTCATCGAGATCAGCGAGAAGTGCAGGCCGGTGCGCCGGTCGCTCGGGTGCAGCAGCAATTCGACGCCGTCATGGGCGGGATCGAAGATACCGTAGCCGGCAACGACGCCGTCACGCACGAGATGGTGGTTGAAATCCCGGCGCATCGCGGTTGCGATCTTCCGCAGTCCCTTGGCCTTGTTGCCATGGCCGAGGCGGCGCAGGATCGCGGAATAACGGACGATCTGCTCATAGAGCAGGGCGACGGTCCAACTGCTGACCATCCAGTCGCGCAGATGCGGATCGGCCGGCTGCAGCGAATCGTTCCAGTCTCCCTCGCCATAGCGGATCAGATGCGTTCCCGGGATGAACGCTTCACGGACGGTATCGAGCAGCTTCTCGACATGGATCGCGATGGTATCGGCTTCCCTCGCCCTGGCCATCGTCTTCTCATCGCGCCAGGAGACTTTCTCGTCGAGGAAGGCGAGATCGCCGGTCGCCTCGATATAGTCGCAGAGCGCCTTCAGCGGCCAGACGACGATATCGCCGTGGCTATCGCCCGCCCGGATATTGGCATAGGGCTCCAGCATGAACCATTGCGGCCAGTCGCCTTTCTCCAGATATTGTTCGCTGAAGACGGTCTTCAACACCTCTTTGGCTTCGCGGTCATGCTCATAGGCGAGCAGGAATTCGATCGGACCCTGGCAGGCGTCGCGTGTACCCCAGGCAGCGCCGGTATATTGTTCGAGGCCATGCGGCACGCTCAAATGCACGATGGCGTCATGCGCGAGCCAGGGTAGCAGGGCCGTCTGCGCCGCAAGATCGGGCGAGGTGCTGCCGATCGTTACGCCGCGGACGGCGTTGCGCCAGAATTTTGATGCCGGCGCAAGCATGGCCTCGTCGGCGACGCCGGCCTCATAGCGCTGCGCCAGGCGCTCGGCTTCCGCCGCATCGGTCATCGAACCGACGACGGCGAAGGAAATCACCCGCGTCGGTCGGGATCGGAGCGCGACGAAGGCGCCGTTGCGCGCCACCCCATCGCTATAAAGCAGTTCGTCGCCGCCGATCTCCTCGATGGCATCGGGTGTCGAACTCACCAGCCAATAGCCGGCATCGGGATAACGCTCGCCCCAGAGCCAGGCCGGGTCCGGCCGGAAAAGGATGCGTTTGCCCGAGGTGTCGAATTCGATCTGGCCGCCCGCATCATATTCGCGCTCGCCGAGCACGACATGGCCGAACACCAGGAAGCGGCACGGCGTGCCCTCGACGGAAATGGTCCACTGCATCGCCGCATCCTCGCCGGAGGCGACCGCCGAAACGATGATCGTGCGTTCGGGGAGGCGATAGATCCAGCGGCAATCGCTGAGACCCATTTCGAAAGCCGACGGTACCGCCAGCAGCTGCCAGCCGGCGCCAAGATCCGCCATGATGCGCAGCCCGCTGGCGCGCGTCAGATTGTAGGGGTCGCGGGACACGGAAAAGAGTTTGTGAAAGGAGGTATTGCCGATCGTCAGCTGCGCGGCGAAAATGCCCTGCATCCAGCAGGTCGCGGCAAGCGTCCCATCGTCGAGCAGCATATTCTGGCCGCTACGAACGATCGCGCCGTGGCGGCGGGCCACCATGAGTTCCTTGTCGCGCAGCACGACATGGCGGTTCAAAACGCCGTCGGAGACAAAAAACGACAACAGCTTTCCGCCGACCCGCTCTTCGAGGCTGCGCTGGGGGTAAAGCTGGCTGATCGCCTTTTTGTCCAGCGTTTCGGCCTTCAGCAGGGCGGCATCCTGCAGCAGGCTGCGCACCGGCGCCGCCTCTGCGATATCGGCGGCCGTATTGTCCGTCGTCGCCAGCCCATCGAGCCGCGAAAGGTCGGCATCGCTCGACGCCTCGGGATGGTCGGCGGCGAAGACGGCAAAGAAGGTCGCGGTCGCCCCACTTGCCGGCACGGAGAGCGATTTCGACTGGATGGCGGGACATGCCGTCTCCTGCTGGCGCCGCTTGCTCGGCAGGCTGGTGCCGAAGGGGCCGACCAGCAGATCGTCGAGACGGTTCTTCGCCTGCACCAGCTGGATCGCATCCGTGGCATAGGCAGCCGCGCCATCGACGCAGCCCTGCGCGAGCCAGGGATTGCGGGCGCCCGACTGCTTGAGATTTTGCCGGTTCATCACCACAGGGCCGAATGTCTGATGATCGGCAATATGGTGATCGACATATTGCGAGGCATAGGCTTCGCTGTTCATCAGGAAGCCGCGATCGCCGAGACCGACGTCCTGGATCAGCACCAGATCCGCCGGCAGCGTCCCATCCTTCCGATGCCGGATGGAGACGCGCCAGAACCAGGCCGTTTCGGAAGGATGCAGCTCAAGACGGACGGCGTAGCCGATATCGCCTGTTTCGCCGCTCCAGGAAAGGCTCGTCGCATCGTGCCCGAAGCCGCCATTGGCGCGGGGCCCGACAATCTCGACGACCTCAGGCGCCGCGCCGCCGATGCGCAGATAAAGGCGACTGACGCCGCCAAACAGCGGCGATCCCTGGATCTGGTTGATCTGCACCGTTCCCTTGTCGTCGGCATATTCGATGGCAAACAGCGTGCCGTTCGGCAGGGCCGATACCGACAGGCCGGACCCGTTGCTGATCGTGACGAGGCCAAGCTCCTCGCGTCGAGGCATTTGAAAACTGCGCGTGAGGTTCGGGGCCATTGAGATCTCGTCGATTGGCTTCAGAGGGGAACTGGAGGATGACGCAAAATGATTGAGAGAAATCTTACCGGCGATCGGAAGATCGGCAACTTATCACCTTGGTTTTCACGTTGACGCCGGCCGCCTGGCGAAGGGGACTGAGAGCAGGGCGCAGCCGGTCAGGACGGCGATGACCAGCCAGGCTTCGTTGATCGCCTGGACGCTTGCCGCGGTCTGGACCAGCGGATCGAGCACCGCCGTCGTGTCCGCATCGAAGCTGCCGCTATGTCCCGATATGGCCTGGAGAGGTGCGCCGACAAATGTCGCAGCCTCGATATCGCCGGTTTGAAGACGGGTCCAGAGGCTTTGTCCCAGCGGTTCCGAGCGCGTGTAGATGATGGTGTCGATCAGCGCGATGCCGATCGCCCCGCCGAGATTGCGCATCAGATTGAAAAGACCGCTCGCATCGGGGATGCGATCCGGCGGAAGCGTGCCGAGCGCCAGCCGCGTCGGCGGCAGCAGGCAGAACATGATGGCGACGCCGCGCACGACCTGCGGCCAGAACATCGCGTCATAATCGGAGCGGGGATCCTGAAACGCGCTCATTCCGACACCGATCGCAAACAGGGCGAAACCGGCGGCCGACAGCAGCCGCGCATCCATGCGCTTCTCCAGCGCCACCGCGATCGGCGCGGTGATCAGTTGCGCAATGCCGGTGACCAGCATCGTCATGCCGATTGCGAGCGCGTCATGTCCCCTGATGAAAGCGAGAAAGACCGGCATGAGATAAACCGAGCCGAAGAGGCCGATGCCGAGCACGAAGCTCAGCACCGAGCCGACGAGAAAGTTCCGGTCGCCGAAATTGCCGAGATCGACGATCGGCCGGCTTCGGTAGAGCGTTCGCCCTATGAACGCGCCTCCCGACGCAAGACAGAGGGCCAGCAGGCCGAGCACATAGGCCGAGGTCCAGCCGCTGGTCGGCGCCTCTTTCAGGCTGAGTTCCAGGCTCGTCAACGCGGTCGCCATCAAGAGAAGCGACAGAACGTCGAGATGCCCAAGCTCGGACGGATCGGCCGCCTGCCGCGGCAGGAAGCGCGCCGCCAGAATTGCCGAGACGATGCCGGGGATGATGTTGATCAGGAACAGCCAATGCCAGGAATAGGTCTGCGTCAACCATCCGCCGACGATCGGCCCGACGGTCGGCGCCAGCACCGCCAGCACGCCGGCGATGGTCGTCGCCAGCGCCTGTCGCTCGTTCGGAAAGAGGATGAACACGGCTGAAAATACCGAGGGGATCAGGGTTCCACCGGAAAAACCCTGCAGCACCCGCCAGGCGACCAGCTCACCGAAACTGCCGCTGGCCGCGCAGCCGGCGGAGGCGGCGACGAACAGGCTGATGGCGGTGACGAACAGCCACCGCATCGTCAGAAGCCGCGTCAACAGGCCGGTGAGCGGGATCGCCACCACTTCGGCGATGAGATAGGCCGTCTGTATCCAGCTCATCTGATCCGGATCGATGCCGAGCGCCGACTGAATGGTCGGCAGCGATGTCGCCACCACCTGGACGTCGAGGATCGCCATGAACATGCCGACGCACATCGCCAGAAAGCCGAGCCAGACGATGGCGGGCGTTTCACCAGAACGGGCAGATTCAAGTCGTTCCGACATGCGATGATCCCGCGCACTGCATTCTTCGCTCCCGACTGCGAAAGCCAAGGCTGATCGCGTTTACGATCGAGACGACCGACGGCATGGTTCAAGCAAAGAAATGGACCGCGATTCCGCCAATCGCGACACCATAGTTCGGATGAGGACGGAAGCGATAGAGCCTGCCCACACAAATACGTCACCAACGCAATCGAGCCTGACCGGGAAGGCCAGGCTCGATGTTCGATCGGCGAATGCGGTCCGGGCGTTCTATGCGCCCGGCTCCTTTTGCGGCCAGGACGATTAGCCGCGGAAGAGCGACAGGATGTTCTGCGACGACGAATTCGCGATCGACAGCGACTGGATCGCCAGCTGCTGTTGTGTTTGCAAGGCGGAGAGTTTGCTCGACTCCTCCTCCATATCGGCATCGACCAGCCGGCCCACGCCCGAGTCGATCGAATCGGAAAGCGCACCGACGAAGTCTTCCTGCAGGTCGATGCGCGTCGAGATCGAACCCAGTTGCGCACCGGCAGAGGTCATTGCCGATAGCGCGGATTCGATGGTCGACAGGGCCGACTGGATCTGACCGGTGGTGAAGTTCGTGATATCGAGCGAATAGACGGAATTGCCATATGCATCAGCCGTTCCGAGAATCCCCGTGGAGGTTTCGATCGACCCGCCGCTCATGCCGAACAACACATTGCCCACGGAGCTGGTATCCAGGGTGTATTCCGTCATTTTAACGGAAACGGCGCCGGAACCGTCGCGAACGAAGGAGGATACGACACTTTTCGTGCCATCCGCGCCCGCAACCCAGTTCTCGCCCGAGAACGACGCCGACTGGGCAATGCTCGCCAGCTGTTCCTGCAACTGGCTGATTTCTTCCTGGACCTTGGACTTGTCGACACCGTCCTCGGTTGCTGCGACGAGCTTGGATTTGATCTCGTCGACGACGTCAATCGCATTGTCCATGGCCGTATAGGCCGTATCGACCTTTGCTGCGCCGAGGCCGAGCGCGTCGGACACGGCGGAGAGCGCCTTGTTGTCGGACCGCATCGTGGTTGCGATCGACCAGTAAGCGGCGTTGTCGGATGCGGTGTCGACCCGGTAACCGGTGGAAACACTGTTCTGTGTCGTTTCGAGATTGGAGTTGATGCTGCGCAGCGTCTGAAGGGCAGACATCGCTGAATTGTTCGTATTGATGCTCGTCATGGGAAATTCGCCTGCTTCGGAGGTTGAATGTGTTGCATCCCGGGGAACATCCCGGCCGTGGCGAGCAGCCTCATGCTTATCGATCCGTGTTTCCGATCAATTCGCCACCGTTGGGTTAATTATCGTACTTAAAAGTACCTTAATGGTTAACGCGGCGCGCATGGCCCGATATTTTTCTCGAAACGGGACGTGAAACCTCGGAAGACCCTGATCCGCCGGCCATCTCACGGGCGAATCCTGCATTGATTTCTGCCGAAGAGCTGAGCCGAAAGGTCGCTGCAGAAATTTGAGATCGGCAATTGACGGGTCGGCGGGAAACTGACTATCAATATTAAATCAATTTGATTGACTCCAAAAATAAAGCACAAGGGGAACGTTGGAATGAGATCGAGCAAGAGGGCAATCCGCAATATTTCCGTGTGTGCCGGCTGGGCAGTAGCAACCGCCCTGACGGCATTCGTCGTTTTTGGAGCGGGGGGTGCAGCCGCTGAATCGGTGCTGACGATGCACATCGAAGAGCAGACCAGCTGGGTGCAGAACTTCAATCCCTTCGACCTGGCCGGCCGCCGGCAGAGCACGATGGATTTCATCTACGAGCCCCTGGTCATCTTCAATGCCGAGGATGGCGGCAAGCCAGTGTTTCGCCTGGCGACTGATTATAAATTCTCCGAGGATATGAAATCGGTGACCTATACGCTGCGGTCAGGCGTGAAGTGGTCAGACGGCCAACCGCTGACGTCGGCCGACGTGAAATACACGATCGATCTGATGCTGAAGAACGCCGCCCTCGACACTGTCGGCGTCGGCGAGAGCGTTGCCTCCGTCGAAACGCCGTCGCCGACCGAGGTCAGGATCGATCTCAAGGCGGTGAATTCCGATTTCCCGGAATCGCTTGCGGATCTGGCCGTCGTTCCCGAGCATATCTGGAAGGACGTTTCCGATCCGGTCGCCTTCAAAAACGAGAAGCCTGTGGGCTCCGGCCCGATGACGGAGCTGCGCCGCTTCACGCCGCAGGTCTACGAGCAGTGCCGCAACCCGAATTACTGGGATGCTGCCTCGCTGCACGTCGACTGCCTCCGGCTGCCGCAGATCTCCGGCAACGACCAGATGCTTGCCATCCTGCCGGAGGGCAATATGGACTGGATCGGCTCCTTCATTCCGCAGATCGACAAGACCTTCGTCGCGCTCGATGCCGATCACAACGGCTATTGGCAGCCGCCGGCCGAAACCGTCGCCTTCCAGATGAACTTCAAGAGCGGCAATGAAGGCAACCTCGAGGCCTATAAGGACCTGAATTTCCGTCACGCCTTCAGCCTTGCCATGGACCGCACGTCGATGGTCGATATTGCCGGCTTCGGCTATCCCGTCGTCAACGAACATGCGACCGGCCTGCCGCCACGATTCGAGACCTGGCGCAACAAGGGCGCGGAAGGCGACAAGGACGCCTTCATGGGCTTCGATACCGAGAAGGCCAACAAGATCCTCGACGATGCCGGCTACAAGAAGGGCGCCGACGGCTTCCGCACGACGCCAGGCGGCAAGCCGATCGCCTTCCCGATCATCGTTCCGAACGGCTGGACGGACTGGATCGACGCCGTGCAGATCGCGGTCGAAGGACTGCGCGCCGCCGGCATCAACGCGTCGGTTGCCACGCCGGAATACGAACAATGGCGCAAGCAGATCATCGACGGCAGCTTCGAGGTCGTCATGAACTCCCGCGCCGACGGCGCAACCCCGTTCCGCGGCTATTATCAGAGCCTGTCGACCGCCTATGGCGGGCGCATCACCGGCGCGCCCTCGCGCTATTCGAACCCGAAGCTGGACGCCCTTTTCGATCAATATCTGAAGGCAACGTCGGAGGATGATCACAAGAAGATCTTCAACGACATCCAGCTGCTGATTGCCGACGACTTCCCCGTCGTGCCGGTGTTCAACGGGCCGACCTGGTATCAGTTCTCCAGCAAACGCTTCACCGGCTGGGTCACCGACAAGGATCCCGTCATGAATCCGGAGGATCATGACAATAACCGCATGCGCCTGATGCATCTGCTGCGCCTCAAGCCGGTCAGCTGAGCCTCGCGAAGGAGCGGAAATGCGCGTTTCGAGCCGGCGCCTCGGCGTCTATGCGGTCGCCCTGGCGTTCGCTATCGTCATGAACTTCATCCTTCCCCGGCTCATGCCGGGGAGTCCGGTCGATGCCATGGTCGCCCAGCTCGGCCCGCGGGCGACACCCGCGGCCGTTGAGGCGATCAAGGCGCGCTTCGGCGCGGTCGACCAGCCGATGCTCTGGCAGTTCGTCGATTACGTGAAGGGGCTTGCGACCTTCGATCTCGGCGTCTCGGTCAAATATTATCCCCAGACCGTCGTCCAGGTCCTTGGCCGCTCGACGCTCTGGACGGTCTTTCTCGTGACGACCGCGGTCATCTTTTCGCTCTGCGTCGGTGTCGTGCTTGGCGCGATCTCGGCCTGGCGCCGCGGCGGGCGCTTCGACACGATCGTCTCGCCGCTCTCCGTGATCATGATTTCGGTGCCGCCTGTCATCGTGGCGCTGACGACGCTGTTCGTCTTCGCGGTCTCGCTGCGCTGGTTTCCTGTCGGCTATGCCTATGATCCGAACCTCGATCCTGCCTTCGATTTCACCTTCGTCGGCAGCGTCTTCGCCCATGCGATCCTGCCGGTGCTGACGCTGTCACCGTTCCTGATCGGCGAATTCCAGACGACGATGCGCTCGTCGATGATCTCGGTGCTCGGCGAGGATTATGTGACTATGGGGCGTGCCAAGGGCCTCAGCCACCTCACGGTCATGTTCGGTTACGGCGCGCGCAATGCCATGCTTCCGGTGCTGACCAACCTGGCGCTGATGCTCGGCGCCGTCTTCGGCGGCTCGATCGTTACCGAGATCGTCTTCAACTATCCCGGCTTGGGACTGACGCTCTATACTGCGAGCATCGCCCGCGATTACCCGGTCATCCAGGGACAGCTACTGCTGATGACGCTCGCGACGCTCGGCGCCAATTTCCTCGTCGACCTCATTTATGGGCTCGTCGATCCCAGATTGCGGGAGGCCGTATAATGGGCTTCGGACTCCGGCCTATTCTCAGGCAGAAGAAGGCGCTGGCCGGCCTCGTCATCATTGTTGCCCTGTGGCTGATGGCGCTGTTTGCGCCGATCGTCGCGCCCGGCGAGCCGGGAGCGCGTGTCGGGCGCTCGCACCAGCCGCCATCGATCGAACATGTCATGGGCACCACGAAGATGGGGCGGGACGTCTATCGCCAGTTCGTCTGGGGCGCCCGCAGTTCTCTCTCCGTCGGCTTTGCCACGGGGATTGCCATCACCGTTCTCGGCACGGCCATCGGCCTCGTCGCCGGTTATGCCGGCGGCAGGACCGATGCGGTGCTCGACCTTGCGACCAACGCCGTGCTTGTCGTGCCGAACATGCCGCTCTTAATCCTGCTCGCCTCCTTCGCCGGCACGGTGGGGCCGATGACGATCATGGCGATCATCGCGCTGACCTCCTGGCCCTGGGGCGCCCGCATGACGCGCTCGCAGACGATGGCGCTTCGCAACCGTGATTTCGTCACGGCCTCCAAGATGATCGGAGAGCCGGCCTGGCGCATCATCTTCGTGGAAATCCTGCCGAACCTGACGACGCTGATCGGCATCAACCTCGTCGGCAGCATCATCTACGCCATCGTTGCCCAGACGACGCTCGAATATCTCGGCTTTGGCGATCCCTTGAAGGTCTCCTGGGGCACGATGCTCTACAATGCCCAGAATTCCTCGGCGATCATGGTCGGCGCATGGTGGGACATCGGCGTGCCGGCAGCAGGCATCGCACTGACGGGGCTTGGCCTTGCGCTTTTGAATTTCACCTTCGACGAGATCGCCAATCCGCAGCTGCGCTCCGGCCCGGCGCTGACACGTTGGTTCCGCCTCACCCGCGCCCGCAACCGGGAACTGGAGCTTGGCCGATGAGCGACAATCTGCTGGAAATCGACAAGCTCAATGTCGACTACCTCGTCGACAAGGGAGAGTTTCGCGCCGTCAAGGACGTCTCCTTCACTATCGGCCGCGGCGAGATCTTCGGGCTGGCCGGTGAATCCGGCTGCGGCAAGAGCACGATCGCCTATGCCATCACCCGTCTTTCCAAGGCGCCGGCCTGGATTAGCGGCGGCAGCATCCGGCTCACCGGACAGGATCTCCTGAGGTTGCCGGAACGCGAGCTGCAACGTATCCGCTGGAAGCGCATCGGCATGGTCTTTCAGAGCGCGATGAATTCGCTCAATCCACTGATGCGGGTCGAGGCGCAGTTCCACGACGTTCTCTCCCGGCACACCGGTTGTTCGCGCGAGGAATCAAGAGCTCGGGCCGAGGAGATGTTCCGCCTTGTCGGCATTCCCACCCATCGCATCGGCGATTACCCGCACCAGTTCTCCGGCGGCATGCGTCAGCGCATCGTCATTGCGATCTGCCTGGCGCTGAGGCCCGAACTCATCATCATGGACGAGCCGACGACCGCGCTCGACGTCGTCGTGCAGCGGGAGATCCTCGAGCAGGTCGTCGATCTGCAGCGGAGCTATGGTTTCTCGGTGCTCTTCATCACCCATGACCTGCATCTGATGGCGCAGCTCTGCCAGCGCATCGGCGTCATGCTGAAGGGCGAACTCGTTGAAGTGGGCGACGTGCGGCAGGTCGCCCAGGCGCCGCTGCACGCCTATACCCGCAAGCTCTGGAATGCCATTCCACAGCTTCCGGGCAATCCGCATCTCTCGGGGGTCCTGGCATGAAAGCGGAGACTGATGCTGTTGTCACGGATGCCGTGATCCGGCTCGAAGACATCAAGCGCAATTTCGGCCCGGTCCAGGCGCTGAAAAGTGTGTCCTTCTCGCTCTTTCCCGGCCGGGCATTGGCGCTGGTCGGCGAATCCGGCTGCGGCAAGACGACCTGCGCCCGCATCATCGCGCGTCTGGACAAGCCGACCGGCGGCAGGCTGTTTTTCCGCGGACAGGATCTGACCGCCCGCGGCGAGGCCAAGGATGAGCATCGCTACCGCCGAGAGGTGCAGATGGTCTTCCAGGATCCGTTCTCGTCGCTCAACCCGGCCTTCACCGTCAGCCATCATCTGGCGCGGCCGCTGCAATTGCACCGGCAGAACGGCGCGAGGGCGGATCTTGCCGAAGAGATTGCCAGCCTGCTGGCAAGCGTGGGGCTGGAACCCGATTTGACCCGGCAAAAATTCCCGCATGAGCTTTCGGGCGGGCAGCGGCAGCGCGTCAACATCGCCCGCGCGCTGGCGGTCGCGCCGAGCGTGTTGGTCGCCGATGAGCCGACCTCGATGCTCGATGTCTCCATCCGCAAGGACATTCTCGATCTGCTCGCCACAGTGAAGCGTGAAAACGACTTGGCCATGCTCTATATCACCCACGACATCGCGACGGCCGCACATGTGGCCGAGGAGATCGTCGTGATGTTCGCCGGTCAAATGGTCGAATGGGGCGATACCGATGCCGTCCTCTCCGATCCCCGCCATCCCTATACGCGGTTGCTGCTTTCAGCCGTTCCGGATGGCAGCCGGCCGTTCGTGACGGGCGGAAGCGCGCGTTTCCTCGAACAGGCGGAAAAGGTGCGCTCGCTCAGCCGTCCTGAGTCCACCGTCGTCGAGCAGGTCGGCCCCAATCATTTCATGCGCGCGCTTGGCGGCTCGAATGCCGGAATGCTCGAGAGCTGATTTTCAAAAGGCCAATTCTCAAAAGGCCAATCCTCAAAAGGAAAGAGTGACCATGTCCACATCACGACCGAAAGCCCTGCGGCTTGAAACCCTTTGGAACCCGCCTGCCGACGGCAAGGAGTTTTCCTACGTCCTGCGCCTCAAGAACCTCGGCACCGAGCGGCTTTCGAATTTCTCGCTTTGCGTCAGCGGCCCGGGTCGTGTCGATCCGGCAGGTCGTGTCGAAGGCGCCACGGTTTCGCAGCGGCTCTCGAATTTCACCGAATTCCAGCCGCCGGCCAATTTCGTTCTCGGCGCCGGCGAGACGTGGACGATCTCGGTCTATGCGCTGAGCTGGCAGTTCCGCCACTGGACGGACGGCGCGACGAGCGGCTATCTCGCGCTTTCCGACGGCAGCACGATCGTGCTCACCATAGAGCCGACGCGATCTTCGGTCAGCAACGCGCCGCTGAAGCGTGGCGCCGAGATCTATCCGGTTCCCGTCAACGCGCCGGTTCAGGTGTCAATCATCCCCTGGCCGAACCATGTGGCCGTCACTGCCCGCCGGCCGCTGCCGGCCGGTTTTGCGCCGCAGGCGCAAAGCGCTGAAGGGGAGGCGGCAGCACGCAGCTTCGCAGCGCTGGTCGAGCATCTCTTCGCCGTTGAAGGCATCGTGCGGAGCGAGGCGGAAGGCGCGGTTCCGGTTGTCCTGAAGGAGGCCACCGGGTTCGGACCAGAGGCTTACCGGCTGAGTTTCGAAGGTGAGACGATCACCATCGAGGCAAGCCGCCAGAGCGGCTTCTTCTACGGTCTCGTCACGCTCGGCCAGATCTGGCGCGGCGCAAGGCTGCATCCCCAAGTCTTCCAGTTTCCGGCCGCAGGCGAGATCGTCGACGAACCGTCGATGGGCTGGCGCGGGCTGCATCTCGATGTCGCCCGCCAGTTCTACGGTGCTGCCGAGGTCAAGAAGCTCGTGGCGGTGCTGGCCTGGAACAAGCTCAACCGCTTCCACTGGCACCTTTCCGACGACGAGGCCTGGCGCGTCGAGATCGACGCCTATCCCGCCCTGACCGCGGTCGGCGCCTGGCGCGGCCATGGCCTGGCCGTTCCGCCGCTGCTCGGTTCGAGCCCTGCCCGCACCGGCGGTTATTACACCAAGGCTGCGATCCGCGAGATCGTCGCCCAGGCTAAGAGCTTCGGCGTCGAGATCGTGCCGGAGATCGATGTCCCCGGCCATTGCTACGCCATGCTGCAGGCGATACCGGAGCTGCGCGACCCGGCCGAGGTCGGCAGCTACTATTCGGTTCAGGGCTTTCCCGACAATTGCATCAACCCGGCCCGCGAGAAGACCTACGAGATCATCGAGACGATCCTCTCGGAACTCATCGAGCTCTTTCCGTTCAAGACCATCCATCTCGGCGCCGACGAAGTTCCGCTCGGCGCGTGGTCCGGCTCGCCGGAAGCGCTCGAGCGCCTGCGCACCGTGGCGGGCGACGAGGTGGCCGATGCGCATGCCAAGCGGCTGAACGTCGTGACCAATACCCATGGCGCCGACGACATCCACGGCTCGGGCGCCGCCATCCTGCAGGCGGAGTTCCTGAATCGTGTCCAGCGCTTCCTTGCGAGCAAGGGCTGCATCACCGGCGGCTGGGAAGAGGCCGCCCACGGCGATGTCATCGACAAATCGAAGAGCTATCTCTGCAGCTGGCGCAACGTCGAGGTCTCGGCCGAACTTGCCGAACGCGGCTATCAAATGGTGGTCTGCCCCGGGCAGGTCTATTACCTCGACATGGCGCTCAGGCCCGATTGGGACGAGCCCGGCGCCAGCTGGGCGGGGACTTCGGATGCGGAAAAGCTCTACAATTTCGACCCCATCGGCGGCTGGACGACAGCACAGAAACAGAAGCTCCTCGGCATCCAGGCCTGCATCTGGTCCGAGCCGATGACGGATCGCGCCGTTTTCGACCGCCTCGTCTTCCCGCGCCTTTCCGCCCTTGCCGAAACGGGCTGGACGAAGCCTTCATCCAAATCGTGGGAGCGTTTCAGGGCGCTCGCAGGACTGATGCCGCTGCTCTACGGGCTGCAGCAGTCGTAGCGCCCGGATAGGCCACGGGTTTTGATTTGCGGACTACCCTTGCCATCGCCGGAGGCGGTGATGGCGGGGGATACTGACATTGCTTTCAAAGGGAATTGTCCGGTGCCGCTTCATCTGCCGCGGGCGGCTGACATTCGGCTGCGGCGATACGAATCGGACGTGTTCCAATCGGCGCGCCGGTCGCGCGGTCGATGGTGACGGGATCGATCTCGGTTCCGGTCTCGGCGTCGAAGAAGCGGGTGACGTCACCGCCGCCGCGATGCTTGCGGCCCCAGGCACCGATCGCAAACAGCACCGGCAGAAAGTCGCGGCCAGCCTCCGTCAGCACATATTCATCGCGCGGCGGGCGCTCGGAATAGCGGCGTTTTTCCAAGAGTCCTTCCTCGGTCAACGATGACAGCCGCCCCGTCAGCATCGTCGGGACGATGCCGAGGCTTTTGCGAAATTCATCGAAGCGGGTCAGCCCCGCATGGGCGTCGCGCATGATCAGCATGCTCCACGCATCGCCGACGAGCGCCAGGCTACGGGCGATCAGACAGGGTTGATTCGAAAGATTCTTCATGTCGATATCTTTTTAGTAGTGACTTACTATCAATTTGATAGTAACAGGTTGCGCATAGATGTTCCATGACAAAAACGAAGGCAGACATTGATGAGCAAGAGAGAACGCGGCGTTGCCCTGGTCACCGGGGCTTCCTCCGGCATCGGGCTGGTGACGGCGAAAGCGCTGCGGCACGACGGTTACCATGTGTTCGGCACCAGCCGGAAGCCGATGCCTGATACCGCCGATGGCATCACCATGCTGGTCTGCGACGTCATCGACGATCAATCCGTGCAGGGCGTCGTCGACGAGGTTCTGAAACGCACGGGACGGATCGATCTGCTCGTCAACAATGCCGGGATCGGCCTGCTCGGCGGTGCCGAGGAGTCGACGACGGCGCAGGCCAAAGCCGTCTTCGACGTCAACGTCTTCGGCACGATGCGCATGACCAATGCAGTGCTGCCGGTGATGCGGCGGCAGCGTAGCGGCCGGATCATCAACCTGAGCTCGATCCTCGGGCTGATCCCGGCGCCCTTCAACGCGCTCTACGCAGCAACCAAACACGCGATCGAAGGCTATTCGGAATCCCTCGACCATGAGGTGCGAACGCAGGGCATCCGCGTCGTGCTCGTCGAACCGGGCGTCACTCGCACCTCTTTCGAGGAGAACATCACCCGGCCGGACAAGCCGCTTGCCGTCTATGATGCGGTGCGTGCCGATGCAGAGAAGCTGATGCGCGAGATCGTCTCGAAGGGCGATGCGCCCGAAGTGGTCGCCGCAACCGTCGTCCGGGCTGCCAATGCGCCATCGCCCAAGAGACGTTACACGGCCGGGAAAGCAGCAGGACAGGTGCGTTTCATCCGCCGCTTCCTGCCCGAGTCCTTCGTCGACAAGAGCCTGCGGAAATTCAACAAACTTCCCGATTGATCCTGGCTTGCCGCGCATTGTCGGCTCATCACAAACACGAAAGTTCGCCTTCATGAAAGCATTCCTGATCGATCGCTACAAGAAAGGCGGCGCCCTCAGGCTCGGCCAGAGCCCTGAACCGCAGCTGCGCGAGAATGACGTCATGGTCGAGATCCATGCCGCTAGCGTGAACCCGCTGGATGCCAAGATCCGGGACGGAGAGTTCAAGCTGATCCTGCCTTACCGGCTTCCGTTGGTGCCCGGCAATGATGTCGCTGGTGTCGTGGTCCGGGTGGGCGCCAATGTCCGGCAATTCAAGCCCGGCGACGAGGTCTATGCGCGCCCCGGCAAGGATCGCATCGGCACCTTCGCCGAGTATATCGCCATCGACGCTGCCGATATCGCCCTGAAGCCCGCCAATCTCAGCATGGAAGAGGCCGCATCCATTCCGCTTGTGGCGCTGACCGCATGGCAGGCGCTGGTCGAGCGCGCCAAGCTGCAGAAGGGGCAGCGGGTGCTGATCCATGCGGGCTCGGGCGGCGTCGGCACCATCGCGATCCAGCTTGCCAAACATCTCGGCGCCCATGTGGCGACGACCGTGAGCACGGCAAATGTCGATCTGGTGAAAAGCCTCGGCGCCGATTTCGTGGTCGATTACAAGAAGGACGACTTCGAAAAGGTGCTGAAGGGCTATGACGTGGTGCTGAACAGCCTCGGCAAGGATACGCTGGAGAAATCGCTCGCCGTCCTCAAGCCGGGCGGCAAGCTGATCTCGATATCAGGTCCGCCTGATCCCGACTTCGGCAGGGAAAACGGCTTCGGCTGGCTGCTGCAGCAGGTCATGCGCTTCTTGAGCTTCGGCATCAGGCGGAAATCGAAAGGCCTGGGGATAGGCTATTCCTTCCTCTTCATGACGGCAAACGGCGCGCAACTCGGCAAGATCACCGCGCTGATCGAGGCGGGCGCCATCCGCCCCGTCATCGACCGGGCCTTCCCGTTCGAGAAGACCAACGAGGCGCTGGACTATGTGGAAACGGGACGCGCGAAGGGTAAGGTCGTCATCGCGGTGAAGTGAGGTCTTTAGCCGAGGGGCTTTTGCAGGACATCAAGCGCGGATTGGTTTCGGAAAAGACAAGTGCGGTCGAGCGAAGGACTTCACTGTCGTTGCCGGTAGGCAGAGGGTGTGACGCCTGTGCCCAACTTGAATGCCCGTGTCATATGGCTCTGGCTGCTGAAACCGCAGGCCGAAGCGATCTGCGCGATCGGGTCCATGCCGCACAACATCGATTTGGCGCGCTCGACACGCCGATGGGCCACCCACCCATGCGGGGAAACACCATAGCTTGCCCGGAACATCCGCTGAAAATGAAAGGCGCTGAGCTGCCCGATCGTCGCCAGATCCTGTAGGCGGATCGTCTCACCGAGATGGGCCTCGATATACTCGAGAATACGGCGTCGCACATGAGGAGCGAGCCCGCCGCTGATTGCGCAGGGACGCATCCCGCCAAAACGCGGATCAACGAAAAGATCGTTGATCGCCTGCGTCATTGCTTCTTCAGCCAACAGATGACCGCCCGCCAACATCGCTTTCGTCATCTGCCGCAGCGTGTGCGCCAAGGCGGGTGCCTCTGCGAAGGTCACTTCGGGAAGAGCCATGAGCCGAGCATCGCGGTCAAACGTCTCGGAAAACATCCGGCGCATTTGATCGTCGGGAACATACAGATGCACGAATTCGAAGAAGTCGGTGATTTCCCATTCGGACGAGTGCCCCTGTGGCATGATGCACAGGACCCCTGGACGGCCGCGCACGGGGCTGCCGTCCAGACGACGCGTTCCGGCGCCGCCTCTGAGATAAAGACTGAACGTATGACCGTTCGGCCGCTCATAGCTCATCCTGTCGTGTGCATTGTTCCAGATGGCCGCTGATCGCCCAAAACCCAAATCGATGGATTGTGACATCCGCGCATTGGGAGATGCGGACAAAAACCTGAAAACCGAGAGACGGCTATCTTTCACCAATACTTCCCCATGCCTGGCCACGCCTTGCGAACAATACTGGTCGACGACCCGCATGGCGAGCAGGAAGTCCGGGCAAAGCGATTTCATAGCAAGAATGTGCAAGAGCCCTGCGCGCGGTTCGCCTATTGGTCGCGAAAACGAGGATCACTCCATGGCAAATGCCGCTCTCTTCATCGCGACCGTCCTCATATGGGGGACGACCTGGATCGCCATTGCGATGCAGGTCGGTCCCGTGCCGGTCCTGGTCTCGGTCTTTTACAGATTTGCAGTCGCAGCAGTGATACTCGTCGCCATCCTGGCTGTCATGCGGCGGCTCAAGCTCCCTGCCTTGCGCGATCAACCTTTCATCCTTGCGCAAGCGCTCTGCCTGTTCAGCCTCAATTTCATCTGTTTCTACAGCGCCGCCGCCTCCATCCCGTCCGGGCTGATCTCCGTGATCTTTTCGCTCGCAACGATCTACAACGCCGTCAATGCGCGCCTGTTCTTCGGCGACCGCATTACGGGCCGCACGCTTCTCGCAGCGGCGCTCGGAGCAACCGGGCTCCTCCTGCTTTTCGGCGAGGAGGTTGTCGTCGATTTCGATACGGGCACGTTGAAAGGGATCGGGCTCGCAGCGCTTGGCACGCTCTTCTTCTCGCTGGGCAATATGGCATCGCGTCGAAACAGCGCGGTCGGAATCTCACCGCTGACCGCCAATGCATGGGGCATGGCCTATGGCGCGATCATCCTCCTCTTCCTGATTGCCGTGACGCAAACGCCGATCGTGGCGCCGCCCAACATCACTTATATTGCCGCCCTGTTCTATCTCGCGGCAATCGGATCGGTGATCGGTTTCACCACCTACCTGATGCTGGTGTCCCGCATCGGTTCCTCACGCGCTGCCTATGCCACCGTCCTGTTCCCGATCGTTGCCCTGTCATTGTCGACGGTCTTTGAAGGCTACCACTGGAGCGGTCTGGGCCTGATCGGCCTGGCGCTGACGCTTCTCGGGAACGTGGTCATCTTTGCGCGACCTCTCGCCCGTCGCCCGCTGCAAGCAGATGCGAGGCAGCCGGCCGGCGGATGAGGCCGGCATCGGCAACCTCCCGGGCGCTCTAGCACTTTGAATCTACGCATCGCGCTTTCCGAAAATCGATTCCGATTTTCGGGCCGATGCGCTAGCCGAGCGGTTTTTGCAGGACGTCGAAGCGCGGATTGGTTTCGGAAAAGATCGGCAGCGCGGCGGCGCCGAGGATGGCCGTATCCTTGCCGGTCATGCCGATCATGACGCGAGGCGCGGTGCGCTTCTGGCTGGGGTCGATCGGGGTGTACAGCGGCTCCAGCCGCTCTGCCAGCCGAAGCATCAGCGATGTCGATATGCTGCCGCCGAGCACGATGGTCTGCGGATCGAAGGCCAGTTCCAGAAAATCGACAGTCTGCCGCAGCGGCTGGACGGCCTGATCGAGCCAGGCATCGAGACCCTCACCGCCCCTGGCGATCAGTGCGTCGAGATCGTCAGGCGAAAGCTCCTCGGCATTGGCAATGCCCATGAATTCGTAGGCAACGGTCGGCGAGATGTAGCGATCCAGACAACCGCGCTTGCCGCAGCTGCAGAGCTTGCCATGCGGTTCGACGATGATATGCCCGATCTCGCCGGCATTGTTGCGGCTGCCCTTGTAGAGGTGGCCGTCGAGGAACATTCCCGCACCGATGCCGCCGCCGCCGGCGAGGAAGAGATAGACGAAGCTGCCCAAACCGCGGGCGACGCCGTGAAGACGCTCGCCGATCGCCGCTGCCGTCGCATCGTTCTCGACGAGCACCGGCACCTTCACCCGCTGTTCCAGCTCATGCCCGACAGGAAAGTCCTGCCAGCCGGGCAGGCTCTGCGGGCTGAGAGAGGTTGTGCCGCCATCGGCATAACGGCCGGGCAGGGCCATGCCGACGCCGAGCAGCCGGTTCCGGTCGAATGCGAAGGCCTGCTGAAGATCCTCGACGATTGTCTGGAGAGCCGGCATGGCCCTTTGCGGATCGGGGTGTTCGACATGGCGCTCGATGCGTGCGCAAACGGCGCCGGACAGATCCGTCAGAACGCCGCTTGCGCGCTGGCGGCCGAGTTCGAGGCCAATCGAATAGGCACCGCGTGGATTGATGGTGTAGGGGATGATCGGCTGGCCGCGCGCCAGCTTCTGCGCCTCGGACGGGACGAGAAGGTGCGATCTCTCCAGTTCCTCGACGATATTCGAGACGGTCTGGGCGGTCAGCGCCGTCATCCGGGCGATCGCCGCGCGCGACAAGGGGCCGTGCGTGCGGACAGCCTCGATCACCACACGCCGGTTGTGAGACTTGGCCTGCTCGAGATTCGTGCCAGAGATCGCCTTCATGTCGCCTTCAAAGGAAATGGTGCGTCACCCTTGTCACAAGACGAACAGCGATGAAAGCTCCATTCTTCGCAACGTCTTATTTGCTCAACGGGCTCTGCGTCCTTGCAGGAAGCCGAGGAGCGCTATGCCGGATAATCCGGTGACGGCGCTCAGGATGGCGGTTCCCGAATAGCCTGTCATGAATGTGCCGGCGGCAAAGACCAGCGCGCCGATCCCGGCGCTGGCAAAGATGTTGACGGAGATCAGTGCGCTGCCGAGCCCCGGCCGGTCGGCGATGAGATCCTGCAGATAGGTGATCGGAAAGCTGATGATCGCGGCCGCTCCGATGCCTGCGAGCAAGGTGAGCCCATAGAGGTGCCACGGCTGCGAGGCAAAGCCGAGAAGGCTGAGAAATACGGCATAGATGACGGTGCCGGCGGCAAGCGCCGTCATCTGGCCGGTCTTCCGGGCAATCCGCGACCAGATGATGATGAAGACGACCTCCAGCAATGCGACGATGCCGACAAGAATGCCGACGTCGCTGAGCCTGCCATGCGCAGCACCGGTGGCGATCAACGGCAGAAGGGCGTCATTGAGATGCAGCGTGCTGGTAATCAGCGCCACCCCGCAAATATGCGCGGAGATGCGCGGCGAAACCACCTGGCGCAGCGCGCCGAGATAGCTGAGATGATGGACCGCGGCCATCTCCGTTGCCGACCGCTTGGGCAGGGCGAAGATGATGATTGCCTGGCAGAGCAGACATGAGATGGCGGCAAAGAGATAGGCCGGCAGCATGCTCGATGCGCCGGACAGCATGAGGCCTGTTATCCCCGGGATCAGCACCCAGGACAGCGAGATCATGGCGCGCACACCGGAGTTGGCCGTCACCATGTCGCTTCGGTTCATGCCGTGCATCGCCGCGCGCGCATTGGCAAACAGCAGCGAGTTCAGCGCCCCGTAAATCGGCAGCGGCAGCAAGCCGCTGATGACGAAGACGGCGGCTGTGGGAAAAGCGTAGACCATGCCGTAGCCGGCGATGCCGAACAGGCAGGCGCCGATCATCGTCGACCTGTACTCGCCCAGCCGATCGGCGAGATTGCCGAGCAGGATGCTGATGACGACGTTCACCGCCGCCGAGACAAAACTCAGGAAGGAATAGAGGCCGTCGCTCAAGCCCAATTCGCGGATACCGACGATCGAACGGTAGGGTGCGGTCATCGCCCCCGCCATCCCGAAGGTAAAAATGGCGATCATGCTGGCGCGGATCGCCGGATTGCGGAAGACATCGGGAAAAAGGCGGCTCATGCGGTCATCGATCCGAAGTAAGCCGGCTTCACAACCTGCTCCTCTCGTATTCCTCTAGAGCAATTCCAGGAAAAGTGCGAAGCGGTTTTTCGTCCGGAATTGCGTAAAAACAAAAAGTTAGAGCGGTTCGGCGCTTCCATGAAAAGATGAACCGCTCTGGATTTCAATAATGTTCCGATTGCGAGAAGGTCCGCGCCAGTTCGGCTTGGCCAGCCGTGAGGCCGCAATCGACTGGCAGGCAGACGCCTGTGATCGCTGCGGCAAGAGGACCGGCAAGGAAGGCCACGGCATTGGCGACGTCTTTCGGATCGACGACGCGCTGCAGCGGATACCAGCGGCGAGCTTCCTCGAAAACATTTGGATTGGCGCTTGCGCGTGCTTCCCAGGCCTGCGTCTTCACCGTGCCGGGTGCGACGGCATTGGAGCGGATGCCGAACTTGCCGTATTCCACGGCAACCAACCGGGTAAAATGCAGAAGGCCTGCCTTGGCGGCGCTATAGGCAGGGTGTCCGAAGACATGCAGGCCGTTGACCGAGGCGATGTTGACGACGGAGCCCTTCGAGGCCTTCAGCATGGGCTCGCATGCGCGGAAACATAAGAATGCCGCTTCGAGATTGAGCGCAACGTCCGCCCGCCAGATCTCCGGCGTCGTCTCGTGCAGGTTGGTGGCGCGGGCCGCACCGGCATTGTTGACGAGGGTCCGAACCACACCGATCTCCGCCGCACGCCTTGCCAATTCGGCAATGCTCGTCTCGTTGGTCACGTCGCATCCGACGGCCACGAAACGATTGCCCGGCCCGAGTTTTGACGCCACGGCAGCCGCAGCGGCAGCATCGATGTCGGCGAGCAGCACGACGTCGTGGTCATCGGCGAGCCGTGCGGCGATCGCCGCGCCGATATCGCCTGCAGCGCCGGTCACGATGGCTATCGACTGCGTCATTTCCTGTCGCTCCCGTTCATGAACCTCAATCTCCAAGCAATTGCCGGTCGTCGCCGTCGCGGTGAATGACCAGCTGCTGCTTGATGCGCCGAAGCGTGGTCGTCGCCTTTGGCTGAACGGCGTAGGCGACCAGGCTCGACAGAATATCGACCGTCGCGATGTAGGCGATGCGCGTGGAGGTCGGGCGATAGATATTGCTGCCTTCGGGAAGGTCGATCGGCACGACGATCTCGGCAGCCTTGGCAACCGGGCTTGCCGTCTGGGTCAGAGCGATCGTCTTCACCTTGGCCTGGCGGGCAAGCTCGAAGGCCCGCACCAGCTCCGTATTGCGTCCCGAGAAGGAGGAGCCGATCAACACGTCGCCGGGCCTTGCCGCGGCAGCCATCATCAGCTGCATGCTGTGGTCGGAACTTGCCGTGATGCGCAACCCGAGACGGAAGAGGCGATTCTGGAGTTCGTCCGCGATCATCGACGAATTGCCGCCCGAGCCGAAGGCGTAAATCATATCGGCCTTGGCGATATGCGAAACGGCGGCTTCGATCGCGGCGAGATCAAGCGACCGGTGCAGGAGAAACAACGCGTTCTGGGCCTTGGTGATGATATCCTGGGCCACATCGGCCGGGTCGGTGCTTTTCGATTCCGGTTTCAGATAACGCACGCCGATATGGGCGGTTCGGGCGAGCTGCACCTTGAAGTCGGAGAAACTTTCGCAACCCAGCCGACGGCAAAAACGGGTGACGGTCGGCGGCGATACCTCGGCCCGTTCCGCCAGCTCGATGATCGAGGCGTTCACGGCAAACTCGAAGTCGTTGACGATGATTTCCGCGATGCGGCTCTCGGAGGGGGAGAGCCGGCTCTTGTCTTCCTGCAATGTCGAAAAGATATCCAAACCCGTCCCCCCGATGGCGCGCTATCCATCCTTCTTCTTATAGGCCACGCAGTCGATCTCAACCTTGCAATCGACCATCATCGACGATTGCACACAGGCGCGTGCCGGCGGATGTTCGCCGAAATACTCCTGATAGATTTTATTGAAGGTCCAGAAGTCGCGCGGATCGTCGAGCCAGACGCCGACGCGCACGACGTCCTCGACCCCGTACCCGGCCTCATCGAGGATCGCCAGCACATTGGCGATCGTCTTGTGGGTCTGGGCAATGATGTTACCGTCGATGATTTCGCCATCTTCCATCGCAACCTGCCCGGAAACATACAGCCATCCGTCGGCTTCGACCGCACGTGCGAAAGGCAGCGCCTTGCCGCCGGCGCCGGTTTGAACAGTGCCATAGCGCTTGATGGGCATGCTGAAGTCCTTGCAAATTATTTTCTTGATAAGTTGACAAATGACCATAGAAAGCGGAATTTGACCAGTGAAAAACGCGATTTATGAAAAGAATTTCAATCCGGGGCAAACATGCGCGATCCTTTCCTAAATCCTTTCCCGTCCGACAGTGCCCGGTCTGCGATCTGGGAAATGCTCGTTCCGCGCGATATCGATGCCTTTCTGGCCGCCGACTGGTCGATGGTCGAGCATGACTTCGTCGAAGAGGGCTTCATCGGCATCGACGGTCAGAAGGCCGTCAGCCCCGACAAGTGGCGCCTCGCATTTCCGACGCTGTCGGCCTATCGCGAGGAATGGCTGAGGCAGGCCAGGGATTTCGCCGCACAGAGTTTCGCGGAAGATGCGCGCACGGCGATCTTCACCACGACGACGCTTGAGGATATCGAGATCGAAGGCGACATGGCGCTTGTCCGCAAGAAATTCGACGGCGGCATTTCCAAGCCTGACGGCACCCGCGATATCATGCAATGGCAGACGCTTTATTATTGCAGGCTTCACCAAGGACGCTGGAAAATCTCAGGTTTCACCGGCTACCTGCCGAACCCGATGGGTTGACGCGGGGACGACAACACGAAGGCCACTTTCTTGCGCATTTTCACCGCAGCACTGGCGACCGAGACCAACACCTTTTCCCCGATCTGCGTGGATCGCCGCGCATTCGAAGCCTCGCTTTATGCCCCGCCGGGCCAACATCCGGAAACGCCGACGCTCTGCACCGCGCCGATCACCGTCGGAAGGCGCGTCACCCGAGAAAAAGGTTGGGAGCTGATCGAGGGAACCGCCACCTGGGCCGATCCCGCCGGTCTCGTCAACCGGGCGACCTACGAAGAATTGCGTGACGAAATCCTCGATCAACTCCGCGCGGCAATGCCGGTCGACGCTGTCGTGATGGGCCTGCATGGCGCCATGGTGGCCGCCGGATACGAAGACACGGAAGGCGATCTTCTCGCGCGCATGCGCGAGATGGTCGGGCCCGACGTGCTAATCTGCGCCGAACTCGATCCGCACAGCCATCTCACGGCAAAACGCGTCGCGGCACTCGATTTCGCCGTCTATTTCAAGGAATTTCCGCATACGGATTTCGTCGATCGCGCCGAGGATCTCTGGCGCATCGCCGTGGAAACACTGGAAGGCCGGGTCAAGCCTGATATGTCGGTATTCGACTGTAAGATGATCGACGTCTTCCCGACATCGCGCGAGCCGATGCGCTCCTTCGTCGACAAGATCATGCGGATCGAGAAGGATGATCCGGACATCCTGTCGATCTCGGTGATCCACGGTTTCATGGTGGGCGACGTTCCCGAAATGGGAACGAAGCTGCTTGTCGTCACCGACGACAAGCCGGAAAAGGGCGCGGCTCTGGCGCGCGAACTCGGCCTGGAGCTGTTTTCCAAGCGCGGCACCTTCATGGTCCCGCAGATCGACGAGAAGGAAGCCGTGTCGCGGGCGATGGCCGCCACCGCATGGCCCGTCGTCATTGCCGACGTCTGGGACAATCCGGGCGGCGGCACGGCAGGGGATGCCACTGTCGTCCTGGGCGAACTCCTGGCCCGCGGCGTCACCAGCGCCGCGATCGGCACGATCTGGGATCCGGTGGCCGTGCAGATCTGTTTTGCGGCGGGCGAGGGGGCGGAGATTCCGCTGCGCTTCGGCGCCAAGTCGGCACCCGGCACCGGCAATCCCATCGACGGTACCGTGAAGATCGTCAAGCTCTTGAAGAATGCCGAGATGCAGTTCGGCGAGAGCCTCGCACCTTTCGGCGATGCCGCCCATATCGTGCTTGACGGCATCGACATCATCCTCAATTCCACCCGCGCCCAAAGCTTCGATCCGAGCCTTTTTTCGGTGATGGGCATCGATCCCACCAGGCAGAAGATCCTGGTGATCAAATCCACCAACCACTTCTTCGCCTCCTTCTCGAAGATCGCAGCGGAAATCCTTTACTGCTCCGCCGGAACGCCCTATCCCAATAATCCGGCAACGACGCCATACCAGCGGGCACCGAAGACCATCTGGCCGATCGTCGCCGATCCACATGGGATAGAACGCGGAGCCGCCTAGATGCCTGACACCCCGTTTGCCGTCGTCGCCAAGGCGGGCGACAGGATCGCCGATCTCTCGACGCCGCGTCCCGTGATCGACGAAGACAGGCTGGCGGCAAACATCGCCCGCGTTCAATCCTATATGGATCAGCACGGGCTGAACTTCCGGCCGCATATCAAGACGCACAAGATCCCGGCCCTGGCCGTCGCGCAGACTGCCGCGGGCGCCAAGGGCATCAATTGCCAGAAGGTGACGGAAGCCGAAGTCTTCGCCGCAGCCGGCTTCGAGGACATCCTCATCACCTTCAACATCCTCGGACCGCAGAAAATCGAGCGGCTGGCCAGGCTGAACGACAGGATTTCAGCGCTGAAGGTCGTCGCCGACAGCGAAGTGACGGTAGACGGCCTGGCAGCACATTTCTCCGGCCACAAGCCGCTGAACGTCCTGGTCGAATGCGATACCGGCGGCGGCCGCTGCGGCGTACAGACGCCGGGGGAGGCGGCCTCGCTCGCCAAGCGCATCGCCGCCGCCGACGGACTGACCTTCGGCGGCATCGTGACCTATCCGAAGCCGCAATCGGCGGCCGCCGTGGAAGCCTTCATCGCTGAAACGCTGGCACAGCTGAAAGCCGAAGGCATAACCTGCCAGATCGTCAGCAATGGCGGCACACCCAGCCTCTTCGAGGCCCATCTCGTCAAATCGGCCACCGAACACCGCGCCGGCACCTATATCTACAACGACCGCCAGATGGTGCGCATGGGCCATTGCACCGAGGACGATTGCGCCATGCATGTGCTGGCGACCGTGGTGTCACGGCCAAATGCCGACCGCGCCGTCATCGATGCCGGCTCAAAGGCGCTGACCTCGGATCTCCAGGGCTTCAGCGACTACGGCCTGATCGTCGGTTATCCCCAAGCGCGGATCACCAGCCTCTCGGAAGAACACGGCGTCATCGACCTCGCGAATTGCACCGGCCCCCGCCCGCAGATCGGCGAGAAGCTCTTCATCATCCCGAACCACACCTGCGTGGTCTCCAACCTGTTCGATACGATGGTCTTCCATCGCGGCGGCATCGTCACCCGCGTCGAGGAAGTCGCGGCCCGCGGTCTCGTCTGGTAGGGGTCCGTTCAGGTCAGGGGAGTGACGCAAAGCTCGCGCATGGGACATTTGCGCGCCGACCGACCTTGCTCGGGGCTAGTATGAAGGGCGCGATCAACGCCACTCCTCATCCGTACGGTCACTTTCATAGCGCAGGTGCCTGCGGTCATGGTGCTCCCGAGTGGTTTCAGTCCCGGCCATCTCGATCCTCCGTAGTCTTCGCAAACCACAGAGAATCACAAATTACTGAAATCACTCAACTTAATTTGCGGCTGGCTCTTACATTCGGGCTGGTAGGGGTTGTCCAGCCCGACCGCGAACTCCTGTCGAAAGCTTCTCTTGCTACGGCGACCTCCGGCAGTTTCACCAACGTCCACTTGTGGAGTTCTTGGAGGGGTTCACGTAACGTCTGGCCAAGTGGCGTCAGCTGATATTGTACAGCCACTGGCGACAGTGAAATTACCTCTCTCGCTATGAGACCGTTCCGTTCAAGGCGACGGAGGCACTGAGTGAGAGCCTTCTGAGTCACGCCTTGCAAGCGGCGGCGAATGGCATTGAAGCGCTGCGGTCCGTCATCAAGAACCGCGATCACCATCATCGACCACTTGTCAGCAATCTGATCGAATAGAGCTCGGCTCGGACATTCAGAAGAAAAGCAGAGCGGTTCCAGTTCAAGCATGATGGTTTCCTTCGATATACCTAGGCGACTTCAAGTGCCTGATTGACGCTAGGTTTACTTCATATACCTGTAGCTTCGTTCAACGCAACGGAGTTCTACTGATGCCCAGTCCCAATACAAGCAGCCTGTTTCGACCCTTCACGATCCGGTCGCTTGAACTCAAAAATCGCATCGTCATGGCGCCCATGACCCGCCTTTTTGCGTCTGAAGGCGTGCCGGGGTCGGCGAGCGCTGATTACTATCGGCGCCGGGCAGAAGGTCGCGCCGGACTGATCTTATCTGAAGGCACCGTGGTCAATCGCCCTGCCTCCCGCAACGACAGCGGAATCCCGTTCTTTCATGGCGATGCGGCACTGCAGGGGTGGAAGAATGTGATTGACGCTGTCCATGGTGCTGGAGGTCGTATGGGGCCACAGATCTGGCACACGGGAGCGACGCGCTACATCAATAATTGGGAGCCCGATGCCCCGGTGGAAAGTCCGTCCGGTCTCGACGCACCCGGTGACGCGCGCGGCGTGGCGATGACCGAAGAGGACATCGCAGATACTATCGCAGCCTTCACCAAAGCCGCGGCAGACGCCAAGCGGCTTGGTTTCGACACCATCGAGATCCACGGCGCGCACGGCTATCTGATCGATCAATTCTTCTGGGCGGGCACCAATCTGCGGACGGACCGGTACGGCGGACCAACGATTAAGGAACGCTCGCGCTTTGCGGTCGAGATCGTCAGCGCCATGCGTGAAGCGGTAGGCCCCGACTTCCCGATCATCATGCGCGTCAGTCAATGGAAGCAACAAGATTTCAGCGTGCGCCTCGCAGAAACGCCAGCAGAAATGGAGACCTGGCTATTACCGTTGGTCGAGGCGGGAGTCGATGTCCTTCACATGTCGCAACGCCGCTTCTGGGAACCGGAATTCCCGGAGATTGACGGCGAGAATGGTCTCAATGGCGCAGGCTGGGCAAAGAAAGTGACGGGTGCCGCAACAATCGCGGTCGGATCGGTGGGCCTTGACAACGACGTTACTGCCAGCGCCTTCGTCGGCAAGGGATCAACCACAGCTAGCCTCGATCGCTTAATCGAGCGAATGGATCGGAATGAGTTCGACCTGATTGCGGTGGGTCGCGCGCTGCTCACTGATCCGAATTGGGTCGCCAAAGTTGAAGACGGCGGTTTTTCGGGATTGAAAGGGTTCGACCCAACTTCCTTATCCGAGTTGGTCTGACGCAAAGGGGTGGGCGCATGGGCCATTTGCACGGCCGACCGGCCTTGCTCGGAGCTGACATGAAGGGCGCGATCAACGCCCACTCCTCACATACAATGGCTTGCATAGCGCCGGTGCCTGCGGTCAACAAGCGTGTTGACCGAACGAGAGGGCCCAGCAATCAAGTGACCTTTGGCAGTCTCGCTTTGATCTTTCGTCCTCGCGATGCGTCTGGATCTGTTGGGAACGAGCTGGCCTGCGTAAGTCATCAAGTCCACCAATGCCTTCCTCTGTACAGCATCGATTATGCCCCCAACGCTTGCCGAGATCGCGCTCGCCGACACCGAGCCGGCTCAAGCGGCCGTCGGATTGATCAGGTTCATATCGATTTCGGTCAGTTCCACGCGCCGCTCGAAGGCAATGCCCGCCTCGTCGAAGAGGTGGCAGTCCGCAGCATTGATGCCGGTTGCGACAGGCGCATCCGCGCGGATGCCGACGCTGCCGGGCAGCATGGCGCAGAAATTCTCGGCTTCGCCGTTCAGCGAGGCGTAAGCGACCGTATTTGCCCCGAGGCGCTCGATGACCGTCGGCGTCACGGTAAAGACGATATCGCCGCCGCCGAGCTGGATATGCTCCGGCCGGATGCCGAGCGTCAATGCCTTGCCGGCCATGCCGTCACGCGGCGTCACGGGCAGAACGGCTGTCTGGCCTTGATAATCAACCTCGACGCCATTGGCGCTGACGCCCTTGCAGGTCACGGGAAGAAAATTCATTTTCGGATTGCCGATGAAGCCGGCGACAAACTGGTTTGCCGGCTTGTGATAAAGCTCCAGCGGCGCCCCCGTCTGCGAGATATCGCCGGAATCGAGCACCACGATACGATCGGCCATGGTCATCGCCTCGACCTGATCGTGCGTCACATAGATCATCGTCGCCTTCAACTGCCTGTGCAGCTTGGCAAGCTCGATGCGCATGTCGGCGCGCAGTGCTGCGTCGAGGTTGGAAAGCGGCTCGTCGAACAGGAAGATCTTCGGTTCGCGCACGATGGCGCGGCCGATCGCGACGCGCTGGCGCTGGCCACCGGAGAGCATGCCGGGTTTCTGCTGCAGCCGCTGTTCGAGGTGAAGGATGCGGGCGGCATTTTCCACCTTGGCCTTGAGCTTTTCCTCTTCCATCCTTTCGACGCGAAGCGGGAAGGCAATGTTTTCGAAAACAGTCATGTGCGGATAGAGCGCGTAGGACTGGAACACCATGGCGATGCCGCGCTTGACCGGCGGCAGGTCATTGACCCTGATACCATCGATAACGATATCGCCCGCGCTCGTCGCGTCGAGACCGGCAATCATGCGCAGCAGGGTGGATTTGCCGCAGCCTGACGGGCCGACGAAGACGACGAACTCGCCGTTCCTCACCTCGAGCTGCACGCCCTTCAGAACTTCGTAGTCGCCATAGAACTTCTGAACTTTGTTGAGAAGGAGCTGTCCCAAAAATCTGTCTCCACCGGCGGCCTTGTCGCACATTCGATCGGGGAGGGATCGCGGGCTGTGCACCCGCGATCCCAAAGAGTCCAAAGCGGTTTACTTGAACGCTTCGATTTCGCCGGCAGCCTTCTTCAGCGCAGCTTCCGGTTCGGCCTTGCCCGTCACCACCGACTGAATCATCTCGATGATCGAGTTCTGGAAGCCCTTGTAGTCGGTGAAGAGCGGTTCGGGACCACCATAGTTGATACCCTCGATGAGCGGCTTCCAGTAAGGATCCTTGGCGACGAACTCGTCGACCTTTGCCGACGGGCGCAGCGGGGTCAGGCCGGCACCGCCCTGCAGCTCGTATTCCGACTGGACGTCGGGCGAGGTGATGAACTTGGCGAATTCCGTCGCCTTCTCCTCGACCCCCGAACCCTTGAAGATCGCCAGGCTGTCGGTGATCAGCAGCGTGCCGGGCCCCTTGGCGTCGGGACCCAGCGGCAGCGTCGCAATGCCCCAGGCAATCTTCGTCTCCTTCAGCCTGGAGGCGGCGCCCGATCCTGCCTGGATCATGGCGACCTTGCCGTCGAGGAAGATGGCGCGGACTTCGTTCTGCTCATAGGCCGTCGGGCCTTCCTCGGAGTAGGGGACGATATCCTTGTAGGCCTTCAGTGCGGCGAGAATCTGTGGGCTGTCGAGCGTGACCTTGCCTTCGGCATCCGTCACCGCGCCGTTGTTGGTGTAAACCCAATGCATGAACTGGTGCATCGTGTTGTCGAAGGTCTTGGCGGAGAGACCGAAGCCCGGAATGCCGGTCTTTTCCTTGATGGTCTTGGCCATCTCGATTTCCTCAGCCCAGGTCTTCGGCGGCTTCTCGGGATCGAGGCCGGCCTGCTTGAAGAGGTCCTTGTTCCAGTAAAGCGCCTTGGTGGAGAAAGCGATCGGGACGCCCCACTGGGTATCCTCGAAGGTCACCGTGTCGACGATGTGCGGATAGTAGCTCTTCTTTTCGTCATCGGTCATCGGCACCGGGACGATCAAGTCGTTCTGCGCGAATTCCTTCAGCGTGCGCGAGCCGACATAGGCCATGGCAACGGGCGTGCCGGCGGCGGCGAGCGTCGTTGCCTTGTCCTGGCACTGCGCCCAGCCGACAACTTCGGGCGTGACCTTCCAACCTGCGTTCTTTTCTTCCCACTGCTTGATGTATTTGGTATGGACCGGGTCGATCGTGTCGCCGCAATAGATCCAGCTGATTTCCTTGTCGGCCGCCTGGGCAGTGACTGCGGTCAATGCCGTCGAACCGAGCAAGGCGAGGGCCATCAGGCCTGTCTTGATGGTAATGCTCACGTCGTGACTCCCATTCTTGTGTTAGCTGTTCACTCGTTTTTTGGTCTTATTGTTTCACCGCACCGGCGGTCAGCCCGCCGACAAGGTAGCGCTGAAGGAAGAAGATGACGACCATCGCCGGCGCGATACCGACGAAGGAAGCCGCCATCAGTTCGTTCCAGATGACCTCCTGCTTGCCGAAGTAAGCAAAGAGCCCCACCGGCAAGGGCATGTATTCGCTCTTCGAGTTGAACGTCAGCGCGAAGATGAATTGCTGGGCGTAAGCGCCGATGAAGGTGGTTATGGCGACGACGATAATCCCCGGCATCGCAATGGGCAGGATGACACGGCGCAGCGTGTAGAAATGGCTGGCGCCATCCATGTAGGCCGCTTCGTTGAGCTCCTGTGGAATGCGGATCATATAGGTGCGCAACAGCCAGATCGCCGACGGGATCAGGAAGGCGACGCCCGGCACGATCATGGCGAGATAGGTGTTGAGCACGCCCATGCTGCGCATCAGCCGGAAGAGCGGGATCAACAGCACGGCGCCGGAGAACATGTTCACCGTCAGGAACGCGCCGAGCAGGATCCCCATGCCCTTGAATTCGAACTTCGCGAAGGCGTAAGCCGCCGGAATGACGAGGCAGAGCACGATCAGCGTGACGATGATCGAGATGAAGAACGAGTTGAAGATATAGCGCCCGAAGCCCGGCACGCTGATCCACATTGTCCGGTAGGCTTCGAACGAGCCGTTCTCCGGCCAGAAGCGGTAGGGCGAGGAAAAGAGCTGGGCGAGCGGCTTCAGCGACACCAGGAAGCCCTCGACGAAGGGCGACAGCACGAAGAACAGAAACATTGCGATGCCGCAATAGATCAGGATGATTTCCCACCAGCGGTAACGGTCGATCATGGAGGCACTGCTCATGCGCGCTTCTCCGGATTGAGACGGCGGGTGACGCGGAAATAGGCGAAGCAGAAGAGCGACAGGAAGATGCAGATCAACACAGCGCGCGCTGCACCTTCCCCGTATTTCTTCGAACCGATCGCCGTCTGATAGGTATCGATGATCATCGTCGTCGTCTCGCCGCTCGGTCCGCCCTGCGTCAGGATCCAGATGATGTCGAACGAGTTGAAGGTGGCGATCAGCGACAGCATCGACATGGTGATGATCGCCGGAACCATCAGCGGCAGGGTGATGCGGCGGAAGCGGTACCAGCGGCCGGCGCCGTCGGTCCAGGCAGCCTCGTAGAGATCCTTCGGAATGGATTGGATCGCCGCCAGGAAGTAGATCGTCACCAGCGGCACACCAATCCACACATCGGTGATGATCGTTGCCCAGAAGGCGGTACTGCCATAGGCGAGGAAGGCGACCGGGCCGTCGACGAGACCGAAGCGCTGCAACAGGCCTGATATCATTCCGAACTGGCCGTTATACATCCAGCCCCACATGAAGATGCCAATGGCCATCGGCACGATCCATGGCGGCATGGTCAAAAGCCGGAATAATGAGCGCCCCGGCACCGCCGCATTCAGCATGCATGCGCCGAAGGTGCCGATCACCATTTTCAGGGCGACCGAGAAGAACGTCCAGATGAAGGTCCGGAAGATGACTTCCGCAAACCGCTCATTGAAGATCTTCTCGTAGTTGATCCAGCCCACCCAATTGGTGGTCTTCCTCAGCGATGCATCGGTGAAGGAGAGAATGAACGTATCGACCAGCGGATAGGCGACGATCGCCAGAACATAGAGGACAGCCGGGAGAAGAAGGATCCAGGCGAAGATGACCGTGCTTCTTTGAACACTCATCTTGCCGCTCTCCTCAAGCCGCTCTTGCGTGAAGGGCTTCGTCGAAACGGTCCCAGATCGGTCTGAGATCGACGACCGTTTTCTTCATCCTCGCCTCGTCCATCGCCAGAGCCAGAATGCCGGCTTCGAGCGCATTCAGCGTGGAAACGGGAAGTTCGAGCCCGGTGCGCACGCTTTCAAGCAGGTCGCTCGCCATCTGTTCATCGGCGCCGTAATGCTGGGAGAGCTCGGTGGCGGCATATTTGTTTTCGACCACCTTGTTGCCGGTCAGCTGTTCGTGAACGTCGAGATAGCCGCGCACGAAATCGCCTTCGGCCATGCCGCGCGACCCCATGATGGCGAAACGGCGGAACTGGTCGGGCACGTTCAGATTGGTGTGAAAGTTCATGCCGACGCCATTGGCATATTCGACGATCGCCACCTGATAGTCGATGATATCGGCATCGCTGTCGAAGACCTTGTCCGAGCCCATCCATCCGCTCGGCTTGCGGTGAAAAAGTTCGAGGTCGTTGATGCCCTCGCGCGCCGGATCGTTGGCCGGAGTAAAGCTCTTGCGGCCGCCGAAACTGGCGACGCGTTCCGGCCGTGCGCCGACGACGCCATTGTAAAGATCAAGGTCATGGCAGCATTTCTCCAGCATGAAGCTGCCGGAGTAACGCTCATAGCGGCGCCAGTCGCGCATGAAGAAGGCGCCGTGATAAGGCTCGATATGTTCGGAGGCCTCGATCGACACGATCTGACCGAGCTTGCCCTCGGCCTGGATGGCGCGGAGATCCTTATAAAGAGGGGAATAACGCAGCACGAGACCGACCATCAGCCGCTCGTGGCCGAATTTTGCCATCAGATGGGCAAGCTCGATGCTTTCTGCGATGGTCGTGACGATCGGCTTTTCACAGAAGACCTTGAGACCGGCCTGAAGGCCGAGCCTGATATGGTCGAGATGGAGGTGATTGGGGGAGCCGATCATCAGCAGATCGAGCTTTTCGGAAGCGAGGAGTTCTTCCGGCGAACCATAGGCCTTGCCGACTGAAATGCCCTTTTCCGTCAATCCGGGAAGTCCGGCGGGTTCCGGATCCACATAGCCGACAATGTCGAAGCTGCTATCGATTGCCTTGAAAACATAGCCGAGATAGCCGAGCCGGAATCCTAGCCCAATGATTCCCACTTTCATGCCGATCAAGTTCCCATTTAGTAATTTATTTTCTTTAAGTTGGGACAAAAATCGAGAGGCGTCAATAGAAAACGGGCCTCATAGCGCGAGTATGAAATTAATTTTCATAGATCGATAGCCGGCGGCCCATTGCTTGCAACAACTGGGCGGACGCGGTTCGCCAGATGGACGTTGGCGCGCATCCTCCCGAAGCCAAGTCAGTCATTCAGCGCCGGTTGCCCCAGCCGACAAGCTCACGCGAAACTCGCGAAATGTTGAAAAGAGTCGCGAGCTTACCTGTGTAGGATGGTGCGAGAACAAGGAGGCAGGAGGAGCCATCATGACGCGTATGACAGCCAAGGATTTCCCTCAGGAACTTCTCGAACTCTACGATTATTACGCCCACGGGAGAATTACCAAGCGTGAGTTTCTCGACCGGGCCGGCAAATTCGCCGTCGGCGGCGTGACGGCCGCCGCCATTCTTGCGTCGCTGAGCCCTGACTATGCGCTGGCGACCCAGGTCGAGTTCACCGATCCCGATATATCAGCCGAATACATCACCTATCCCTCGCCAAAGGGAAATGGAGATGTGCGCGCCTATCTCGTCCGCCCGAAAAACGTGACCGGCAAAGTTGCGGCCGTGGTGGTCGTTCACGAGAACAGGGGCCTGAACCCCTATATCGAGGATGTGGCGCGCCGCGTGGCAAAGGCGGGTTTCGTAGCACTTGCCCCGGATGGCCTGACGTCGGTCGGAGGCTACCCCGGCAATGACGAAAAGGGGCGGGAGCTTCAGCAGAAGGTCGACCCGGAAAAGCTGATGAACGACTTCTTCGCGGCGGTCGAATTTTTGATGCATAACGATCTCACCACCGGCAAGGTCGGCATCACCGGCTTCTGCTATGGCGGCGGCGTCGCCAACGCCGCGGCGGTGGCCTATCCGGAACTTGCCGCAGCCGTGCCCTTTTACGGCAGGCAGCCGCGCGCCGAGGACGTGCCGAAGATCAAGGCGCCCTTGCTTCTCCATTATGCCGGGCTGGACAAGGGGATCAACGAAGGCTGGCCGGCCTATGAAGCTGCGCTGAAGGCATCGGGAAAAACATTCGAGGGCTACATCTATCCCGACGTCAATCACGGCTTTCACAATGATTCCACCCCTCGCTACGACGAAGCGGCAGCCAAGCTCGCCTGGCAGCGAACGGTCGACTGGTTTACGAAATACCTCGCCTAGAAGTCCGCGGCCTGAACGTTGATGTTGGCGGGGAGATTTTCCCCGCCGCCGATCCGCCGCCGTGGCTTGTCAAGGCGACTGATGGTCGGTGATCAGTCTCCAGACGGCATCGTCGCCGGACAGGTTTTCAAAATCGGCAAGCTTGCGAAGCTGCAGGAAAGAGGCCTCGGACACATTCCGATTTCCCCAGCGCAAGCAGTCCATGAACTTGACTTCGCGTTCATGCACACTCATCGGCGCTTCGAGCGATCCCTTTGCATGCAAGCGAGACTTGCTCAAGATGCCCCCATCGCGCGTCGTGACGGTGACGACGTGCGGGAGGCGCTCCACGCCTTTTTCCTCTTCGGCCGAATAGGACTGCATTTCGATGCACGGCATGAATTCCCGGATTTCCGGTCGCCCAATCTCCTGCCGCGTAAAGTCCGAAAGGCTAAGAGATCCCTTGAGGAAGGCTGTCGCCAGGCAGTACTGCATCGAGAAGCGGGCCTGCATCTCGTCGGCAGGGTTGGGATAAGCGAGGTTGCGGGCAGCGGATATGCCGACTTTCGTCTCGATCCTGGCAATGTCGCCAGCCAGAAGCCCATGCTCCTGCTTCAGATCCAGAAGCGCGTCGATGGCGCGATGGGTCGAGGCGCAACAGGGATGGCGCTTGGTCACCACGCCTCGGCTTTCGATGATATGTTCCTCCTCGAAGGTCAGGCCCTGCCAGCCCTTGGCATCATCGTCCCCGAAAAGATCGAGGAAACCTTGCGGCCGCTCGAGGATATCCGGCCGCCCGCTCATGCCGGCCAGCGCCATGCGCGCCGCGTCCACGGCATGGCGCGCGGCAATGCCGGCGTGAAGCGGTTTGGCGGTCGTGCCGAATTGCCCTTTCGGGCCGCAGGCGAAGCTCGTCGCCAGGCTCATCGCCGCGACGAGTCTCTCTTCGTCGGCGCCGAGAAGCCGTGCCACGCCAGCCGCAGCCCCGATGCTGCCGACCGTCGCCGTTGCGTGCCAGCCCCTGTTGTAGTGAGAGGGATTGACGCCAAAGCCGACCGCCGCCTGCGCTTCCAGCCCGGCCAAATAGGCCTCGAGAAACCGTCTTCCGCTTGTCACCTTGCCGCTGGTCAGAACCGCCAGCAGTGCGGGCACCAGCACCGCGGAAGCATGCGCCCTCGCCGGATGGAAATTGTCATCGAAATCCAGCGCATGCGCCGCGGTTGCGTTGATGAGCGCGGCGAAAGAGGGCGAGGCGGAGCCGCCGGTGACGAGCCGCGCTTCGCCGCCTTGGGTGATTTCCCCGTCGAAGGCGCGGATGAGTGCGGCAACGCTTTGATCGCTGCTGCCTGCAATCATGCAGCCGATGGTGTCCACCACAGCATCTCTTGCCCGGTCCATCGCGCGGTTTGAGAACGCCGTTCGCGACAGGAGCTGTTCCGCGATCTTCCGGAGAATGGTGGCCATTGACGAAAGTCTTTCCGTGAGTTTGGTTCTCCGCGGAAAATGTTCAACTTTCCGCAGCGCCGCAATCTTATGCGGATCGCGGGTAGGGCTATCGACATTGGAGATAGAATGGCGCGAGACACGAGTGCGGCGATCAGCCTGAAGCATATCGAGGCCTATGACGCCATCGCCGCGACGGGCTCGACGATCGCCGCTTCCGTCGAGCTCGGGATCTCGCAATCGAACGCCAGCCGCTTGCTGCAGCAACTGGAAGAGTATCTCGGCGTCCGGCTTTTCGACCGGGAAAAGAACCGGCTTCAACCGACCCGCGAGGGGCTGCAGCTCGGCCCGGAAATCCGGGCCATTTCCGACCGGCTGCGGGCCTTGAAAACCGCGGCGATGGAGCTCGAGAGCGGTCGCTCGCGCGAGATCATGCTGCGGCTCGCCTTTCCCTCCAGCCTTTCCTCGACGCGCATTCCGAAGCTGGTGAAGAATTTTCTCGCCGCCAATGGTCCGATGCGCGTCGAAGTCGCGTCCGGCAGTTATCTGGCAATTGAACGGATGGTGGCCGACGGCGAGGCCGATCTCGGTTTCGCGCGTCTGCCGCTGATGAGCCCGGGGTTGAAACAGGAGAAGATCCTGTCGTCGCGGATTGTTTGCGTCCTGCATAATGATCATCCCAAGGCCGGCAGCCGCCTATTGTCGGTCGGCGAGCTGAAGGGGCAGGATCTGATCATGCTGAACAGGGAGCGGCCGGTTCGCCATGAGCTGGAGGCGTTGTTCTACAAGGCCGGCATCCGCCAACGCCCCCTGCTCGAGGCGCATTCGGTGGCGAGTGCCTGCGCTCTGGCCGCCCAAGGGCTCGGCATTGCGCTGGTCGGCGAGATCATCGCCCGCGAATATGCGACGCTGCCGCTGCAGTTCATTGCGCTCGAACCGGAACTGCCGGTTGCCTACGCGCTGATCAGCGGAGAGAAATTTCCGATGCCCAAGGCCGCCAGCCTTTTCCTTCAAAGCATTTCGGACTGGGCATGATGACGGTGCTTGGACTGTCCCGGGGGATCGCAAGCGCATGAATATCAAGCAACTGGAAGTCCTGCGCACGCTTCTGGCGACGGGGTCGACGATTGCCACCGCAAAGACGATGGGTCTCAGCCAGTCCGGCGTCAGCCGCCTCCTCCAGCAGCTCGAGGCGGACCTTTCGATGTCGCTTTTCGTCCGCGACAAAGGCCGTCTCATCCCCACCCCCGAGGCCCTGCTTCTTGCCCGCGATGCCGAGAACATCTTGCTGGCGGTCGATCGGATGTCGGGTCATGCGGAGGACCTAAGAAGCGGCGCCGCCGGTCCGGAGATCGTCCGCATCGGCCTGCCGAGCAGCATGTGGGAGCATTTCGCGCCGGCCATGCTGGTCGATTACATCAACGATTTCCCCGGTGTGCGAATCGAAACCTTCTTCGAGACGACGACTGCGATCAACAAGCTCGTCGAGCAGAGGGTGATCGATTTCGGCTTTCTGCGCATGGAGGGCGAGAGCGGACCGGGCATCGAGGTCGAGCGGGTCGCCACCGGCGAAAGCGTCTGCGTCGTTCCGAAGGATCATCCTCTTGCGAAACTGGAGGAAATCACGGTCAAGAATTTGCGCGACGTTCCTCTCATTCTGATCGGGCGCCAACGGCCGAACCGCATGGCGCTCGACCAGACCTTCCGGCGAGCCGGCATCAAGCAGATCGTCAAGATCGAGACACATACCAACAGTTCCGCCTGTTCCTATGTCGCGCATGGCCTTGGGGTCACGATCATCAGCAGCTTTTATGCCAATCTCTATCGCCACCTGCCGGTGGTTCACCGTCCTTTCGTGCCACGCGCGACCCAGGAATTCGGATTGGCGAGGGCGGTCGGGACGCCACTCTCGATTGCTGCCCACGCTCTGAGCGACGCCTTGAAGCGACAGATCCGGCTTTCGCAAAAAGGCGTTTGAAATCAAATTTTTAGCCTGAAACCTTACGCGAACGCAGTCGCTTTGGTTGCGGTCGTATTCCGCATAGACTTATGACGGAATCGCATAATATTGCGGATATTTCTTCATTCGATCATAGTCTGCGGCAACGAAACCGATGGCGCCGGGCACAGTCCGTCGCCCATCGCGGGGAACAAAAATGCTGAAATTCGTCCTGAACCGCCTCCTGATGGCATTGCCGACGATCGTCCTCGTTTCGGTGACTGTCTTCACCCTGATCCGCTTCATACCCGGCGATCCGGCGGCACTGATGCTGGGGGATATGGCTGAGCCGGATCAGATCGCGGCAATGCGCTCGGAACTCGGCCTCGACAAATCGCTGCCTGAGCAGTTCCTGATCTGGACCGCCAATGTCGTGCAGGGTGACTTCGGCCGCTCGATCGTCAATGACGAGGCGGTGCTGCCGCTCGTCGCTTCACGTTTTCTGGTCAGCGCCGAAGTCGTCGTCGTCGCCGTGCTTCTGGCAAGCCTCATCGCCGTGCCGGCCGGCGTCATCGCCGCCTGGCGGCAAAACAGTCTGACGGACCTTGCGCTGGTCGGCACGGCCACGATCCTGCTGTCGATCCCGACATTCTGGCTCGGCCTCCTGCTTCTGCTTTTCTTCGGCTTGAAACTCAGCTGGCTGCCGGTGCTCGGCTATGTCTCGATCGGCAGCAACCTCACCGGCGGCCTGCTCTATCTCGTGCTGCCGATCATGACCCTGGTCATTCACGAGATGGGTGTGTTGATCCGCATGGCACGCGCCTCGACGCTGGAAGTGCTGCGTCTCGACTATATCACCCACGCCCGGGCCAAGGGGCTTTCCGAAAGCGCCGTCCTCTGGCGGCACGCCTTCAAGAATGCCTTCGGCCCGACCTGGACAGTCATCGGTCTGATCCTCGGCAATCTGCTCGGCGGCATTGCCGTCATCGAGACGGTCTTCACCATTCCGGGGCTCGGGCGACTGATGGTCGACAGTATTTTTGCCCGCGATTACCCGGTGATCCAGGGGTGTCTGCTGTTCGTCTCGCTTTCCTATGTGCTGGTCAATTTGGTCGTCGACCTGCTCTATCCCTTGTTCGATCCGCGGGTAGTCGCCGAATGAAAAACGTCACGTTCAACGGCTTCATCGGCAGCATTCTGATTGCCGCATTGCTCATCTCCGCTGCGATCGGCCTTTTCTGGACCCCCTATGATCCGATGAAGCTCGGCTTCACCGCGCGGCTGGCGGCGCCAAGCAGCGCCCACTGGCTCGGAACCGACGAATTCGGCCGCGACGTACTCAGCCGCCTGATCGTCGGCGCCCGGGCGAGCGTCTGGATCGGCACCTTGACGGTCACATTCGCGACGGTCTGCGGTACGTTGATCGGTCTCGTCAGCGGTTACGCCCGCGGTTGGATCGATGCAGTCATCATGGCCGTCAACAATGCGCTTCTCGCCTTTCCGGGCATCCTTCTGGCGCTCGGTTTGCTCGCCGTCTTCGGCGCCAACCAATATGGCATCATCTTCGCGCTGGGCATTGCCTATTCGCCCTCGATGGCCCGGGTTGTCCGGGGTGCCGTTCTGTCGCTGCGCGAGCGGGAATTCATCGAGGCTTCCAAGGTGATGGGCAATGGCGAGCTCTACACCATGTTCCGCCATATCCTCCCCAATTGCATCGCCCCGATCACCGTGCTTGCGACCTCGATGTTCGGCTGGGCGATCCTTTCGGAAAGCGCGCTCAGCTTTCTCGGCCTCGGCGTGCCGCCACCGGCGCCCACCTGGGGCAACATGCTGGCCGCCGGCCGGCCATTCATCGAGCAGGCGGTCTGGCTGGGTCTCTTCCCGGGCCTGGCGATCGCCCTGACGCTCCTCGGCATCAATCTTCTGGGCGACGCTCTTCGAGACAAGCTTGATCCGCGGATGAGGGGACTGAAATGACCAAGGAAACGCTTTTGAATGTCCGCAACCTGTCGCTTCAGGTCGCCGGCACCGGTGTGCAGGTCGTCAAGAACTTGAGCTTCGACATCGCGCCAGGCGAGATCTTCGGCATCGTCGGGGAAAGCGGATCGGGCAAGACGCTGGCAACACGCGCCCTGATCTCGCTGCTGCCGGCGCCGATCAAGGTGATCGGCGGCTCCGTTGCCTATAAGGGACGCGACGTGCTTGCGATGAGAGCTGCGCAATTGCGCCAATTGCGCGGTGCGGAAATCGGTGTCGTCTTCCAGGAACCGATGACCTCGCTCAATCCCTCGATGACCGTCGGCCGCCAACTCGAAGAAGGGTTGCAGCTGCATACGAAATTTTCGCAGGAAGAGCGGCGCAGCCGGATCCTTGACATGCTGAACCGGGTCGGGATCCGCGATCCCGCCGGGGCGCTCACTTCCTATCCGCATGAATTCTCGGGCGGCATGCGCCAGCGCATCATGCTGGCATCGGTCATGCTGCTGAAACCGGCGCTGTTGATCGCCGACGAGCCGACGACGGCGCTCGATGCCGTGATCCAGCGCGATGTCATGGAATTGATGGTGGAACTGACGCAGGCGGAAGGCACCGCCGTGCTGCTGATCAGTCACGACCTGCCGATGGTTGCCCGCTACACCAACCGCATCGTTGTCATGGAAAAGGGCGTGATCGTCGAAGAAGGACGCACCGCCGAGCTGCTCGACGCACCACAGCGTGCCTATACGAAGAAACTGCTTTGCTCCCTGCCGTTCCGCGGAGAGACCCGGACGATCGACAAGACCAAGGCGCCGATGGTCTCGGCACGGGATATCGTCGTCGATTATCCGGGCCGGCGGTCGCTGATGAAGAAGGCAACGCCAAAGCGGGCGCTGCATGGCGTCAGCATCGATATCCACGAGGGCGAAGTCGTGGCACTGGTCGGCGGTTCGGGTTCCGGCAAGACCACGCTCGGCCGCACCATTGCCGGACTGGTCCGGGAGAGCGAAGGCGATATCCGGTTCAGAGGACGCAGCCGCGACGACAACTGGATGGACTATCGGCTGAATTGCCAGATGGTGTTCCAGGATCCTTATTCCTCGCTCGATCCGCGCATGACCATCGTCGCGCTTGTGGAAGAAGCGCTGCGGCTCGTTCCCGATCTCGACGCTGCGGCAAAGCGCAAGCGCGCCCTGGAGACGCTGGAGGAAGTCGGGCTTGGGGCCGACTACGCCGGGCGCTACCCGCATGAGCTTTCGGGCGGCCAGCGTCAGCGCGTGGCGATTGCCCGGGCCATTGCGCGCCGGCCGAAATTCCTGATCGCCGACGAACCGGTATCGGCCCTCGACGTGACGGTCAGGGCGCAGGTGCTCGAACTCCTGTCCGATCTGCAAAAACGCTACGGCTTTTCCTGCCTGTTCATCAGCCACGATCTCGGCGTGGTCGAACAGGTGGCCGATCGTGTCGTCGTCATGCAGGACGGCCGGATCATCGAGCAGGGCGACCGCGATACGGTTTTCGACAGCCCGAAGGAGGCCTACACACAACGGCTTCTCTCGGCCATCCCCGCTCTGGACCACAATGCTCAGGGCGGCGTGATCCTCAAATGGCGCCTGGAGAACTGATATGACGACGATGATTGAATCCGCAAAGCTTGCGGAGCGATTGAATGCGATCTGCGATGCCCAGCCTTTCGTGACACGCTTCATGGTGCGTGCGCTCGGCAGCGGAGAAACGATCGGCAGAGGCGCGGACGAGGAAACGCCCTCCGCCAGCACCCGAAAGACCTCGATCATGATGGCAGCCTTGAAGGCCGCGCATGAAGGCCGCCTGGATCTGGACGAACGGATTACCTACGAAAAGCGTTTCGCCGAGGAAGTGGCAAGCGGGATGTTCCGCTATCTCAGCCCCGGAATCGTCATATCGCTGCGCGATGCCATCACCGGCATGATGGTGCTGAGCGACAATGTCTGCACCAAGATGGTCTTCGAAAGGCTGACGCTCGAAGAGGTCGACAATTATTGCAAGTCGATCGGCATGACAGGCACCAACCATCGCTTCCTCATCCCTCCCTTGGCGCTGTCGCCCGATCATTCCTTGAAGGCCGTCACCACGACGACGGCGCGGGATCAGGTCTATCTGCTGCAGACCATCCTGGATGCGCAGGATTCGCGGGACGCTGCGGACCGGCTCGGCTGCTCGCAGGCGCTGTGCGCTTACGCGCTTCAAACCCTGAAGAACCAGATCCTGCGCTATGCCATTCCTTCCCGGCTGCCGTTCGGGGTGCTCGTCGCCCATAAGGGCGGCACGGGAAAGCGTGGCCGCATGAATGCCGGCATCGTCTATCGCGACGGGACCCCCTTCTACATCATCGCCGCCTATACCGACGACGTGCCGCAGGAAATGCCGGACGGCACACCTGGCTATACGGTCGCGCTCGAAACCATCGGCAGGCTTTCACGCGCCTGCTGGGATGAACTCCGATCCTAACAATCCATAAAAGAGGGTAGAACAATGCATAAGCTTCTTCTCGCAGGCACCATGTTGATGGCGATGGCCGGCGTGGTCGATGCCCGCGATATCGTCGTGGCGCAAAGTTCCGATTTGCGCAGCGCCAATCCAGGCGTCAATCGCGACGGCAATACCGATGGCGTCATCCTGCATATTGTCGAAGGGCTCGTCGGCTATGCCAACAACGGCGAGGTCAAGCCGCTGCTGGCAAAGAGCTTCGAAGTCTCGGCGGATGGGCTGAGCTACAGCTTCAAACTGCGTGACGACGTCAAATTCCACAACGGCAAGAAATTGACCGCCGATGACGTCGTGTGGAACTGGAACCGCTATCTCAAGCCCGAAACGAAATGGACCTGCCTTCCTGACTTCGACGGCAGCGGCAGCGTGCATGTTACCGGGGTCAAGGCAGTCGATGCTTCGACCGTCACCATCACGCTGGAAAGGCCATCCGCGGTCTTTCTTGGCCTGATGTCGCGCCCCGAATGCGGTTACACCGGGATCATCTCCCCGGAATCGGTCGGTGCGGACGGAAGCTTCATCAAGCCGATCGGCACCGGTCCCTTCAAATGGGATGAATGGAAGAAGGGCGAATATATCCATCTCGCCAAGTTCGACGATTATGTCTCGCCCCAGAACGACGGCAAACCCGACGGCATGGTCGGCTCGAAACGCCCTCTCGTCGATGGCATCAAGTTCATGGTCATTCCCGATGCTTCGACCGTAAAGGCCGGGCTTCAGTCCGGCGTGCTCGATACCGCGGAGATTTCGCCGGATCTCATTCCCGAATTCAAGACGAGCGACACGATGCAACTGATCGTGGCGCGCAACAACGGCAAAAATCTCTTCTACATCCAGACGCGCGACAAGGTTCTGAGCAATCCCGGCGTGCGCCGCGCGATGGCGATGGCACTCGATCTCGACCAGCTCGTCGAGGCAGCCTCCAATGGCACCGGCACCGCCAACGGTTCGATGGTTTCGCAAGACTCGCTCTACTTCGACGATGTCCAGAAGGAGCGTCTGCCCTACGACATCGAGGCCGCAAAGAAGGAGCTTGCGGCCGCCGGCTACAAGGGCGAGCCGATCACCATCATCGCCAACAAGCGCAGCAACGTGCCAAGCTTCCCGGCCGCGGTGATGGCGCAGGCCATGATGCAGCAGGCAGGTCTCAACGTGCAGATCGAGGTGCTCGACTATGCGACGCAGGTCGATCGTCGCCGCTCCGGCAACTACCAGATCATCTCGCAATCGGTCGCGCCGCGGCTCGATCCGGCGCTGATGTACGGCTTCTATGTCGGCAACAAGGACAAGAACGCTTCGTTGATGTGGGATGACCCGAAGGCAGTCGAGTTGATGAAGGCGGCCTATGGGGAGCCCGACCAGGCGAAGCGTCAGGCGATCTTCGACGAGTTTCACACGCTGATGCTCAAGGAAATGCCGGGCATCTTCCTCTATGACATGGTCGATGTCTGGGGCGCGACCAAGAAGCTGAAGGGCCAGCCCGTCTGGCAATCGAATGCCCGTCTTTGGGAAGTTTCGCTCGACAATTGAGCATGAACGGCCGCGCCCGGTGGGTCGGGCGCCGCGATCCCGTTTCGACAGTGAACAGGAGAGCCGGCAGGCAGCCCTGCCGGGTCCGGTGAAACACATCCCTGTGGCGGCAGGACAGACAGCGAGGAAATGCCATGAATCTTGACGCGATCAGCTCCATTGCCGCGACGATCGAAAAGATGAAACCGGATTATATCACCCTCAGCGACGGTATCTGGGATTTCGCGGAGCTGAAGTTCGAGGAGCGGCGCTCGTCGCAATTGCTGGCCAGGGCACTCGAGGAAAACGGCTTTGCCGTGCGCCGCGGCGTCGCAGGCATGGAAACGGCCTTCATCGGCGAATCCGGCAGCGGCAAGCCGGTGATTGCTTTCCTCGGCGAATTCGATGCCCTGGCCGGAATGAGCCAGACCGCCGACGTGGCCGAGCCGCATCCCCAGGCGGCGGGAGCAACCGGTCACGGCTGCGGGCATAATCTGCTTGGTGTCGGGTCGTTGATGGCGGCGGTTGCACTTGCCCGCCACCTCAAGGAGAACAATCTGCCCGGCACGGTGCGCTATTACGGCTGCCCGGGAGAGGAGGGCGGTTCCGGCAAGACCTTCATGGTTCGTGCCGGCGCATTCGATGATGTCGATGCCGCCCTGACCTGGCATCCGGCTCCGTTCAACGGTGTTCGCTCGACGAACAATCTTGCCGTTCTCGAATATTACTATCGCTTCAGGGGTGTCGCGGCGCATGCCGCCAACAGCGCCCATCTCGGCCGTTCGGCGCTCGATGCGGTCGAACTCATGAATGTCGGCGTCAATTTCCTGCGCGAACACATGCCGCAGGATTGCCGCGTTCACTACGCGATCACCGACACCGGCGGCAGGGCGGCCAATGTCGTGCAGGCTAGCGCCGAGGTTCTCTATCTGATCAGGGCGCCCGACATGCCGCAGGCGCTTGAGCTTGCCGGGCGCGTCGAGAAAGTTGCACGAGGTGCGGCGATGATGACCGAAACCGAAGTCGAGATCGTGTTCGACACCGCCTCGACCAACCTTCTTCCCAACATCACGCTGGAAACGGCGATGCACGAGAACATGGTCGCGCTCGGGCCGATAGCCTTCGACGAGGCCGACATCGCCTTCGCCAGGAAAATCCAGGCTACCTTCACTGAGGAAGCAATCAGGAGCAGCATCCGCCTCTATCAGATCAAGGGCGATGTGTTCTCCAATGCCAAGGTCGATGGCTCGACGCCCTTGCACACCGGTCTGCGCGATTTCGAAGGACAATCGCATTTCCGGGCCGGATCGACCGATGTCGGCGACGTCAGCTGGGTGACGCCGACCGCGCAATGCTGGGCGCCAGCCTGGGCGATCGGCACCAATCCCCATACCTGGCAGGTCGTCGCGCAGGGAAAAAGCCCGGCCGCGCACAAGGCTATGGCACATGCGGCCAAGACGCTTGCGACAACGGGGCTCGCATTGATGTCGTCACCCGACCTCCTGGCAGCCGCGACGGACGAGTGGCGAGAAAAGACCAGCGGCAAAGCCTATACATGTCCGATCCCCGACAATGTGATGCCCGCAACGGTTCATGGCCGATAGTTCCCGTCTCCGTCTGCTGTGACAGCGACCTGCATCGCACCCGCTTGCAGGATCCCATGAAAAAGCACTAAGGGTATGGAAGTCGAAAGCGCGGAACTGAGGCATTCACCGCTTTCGAACCTCCAACACGTCGGAAAAGGCAAAGATGACAAGCTCCGAATGGCGGGTGGGAGTGCTGTTTTCCAGAAGCGGAATTAGCGAAATTACGGAAACCGAGCACTTTCTTGGCACCGCACTTGCGATCGAGGAAGTCAATGCGGCGGGGGGCGTGCTTGGCAAGCCCATCGTTCCGATCGCCTATGATCCGGGCGGGGACCAAACCGCCTATCGCAATCTGGCCCGGCGCCTGCTGGCCGATGACGACGTCAACATCATTTTCGGTGCCTCGATGTCGGCCAGCCGAAAGGCGGTGCTGCCGATCGTCGAACGGCACAACGGACTGCTGTTTTATCCGTCGATGTATGAAGGTTTCGAATATTCGGAGAATGTGGTGTATACCGGCGCCACCCTCAATCAGAACACCTTCGCGCTTGCGGAATACCTTCTGCGCCACCATGGACGCCGGATCTACTTCGTCGGCGCGGATTATATTTATCCGCGCGAATCCAATCGGGTCATGCGGGATGTGGTAGAGGCAAAGGGCGGTGAAGTCGTCAGCGAGCGATATCTTCCTCTTCATGCCGACGAACAGACCTTGCGTTCGGTTATTTCCGATATCGTCCGTCTCAAGCCCGATGCCATCTTCTCGACGATCATCGGCCGGCCGGCACAGTGTTTCTACCGCATGTATGCCGAGGCCGGAATCGATCGGACGCGGGTTCCGATTGCCAGCCTGACCATGGCCGAGAGTGAAATTCGCGAGATCGGAGCCGACGCCTGCACCGGCCATATTCTTTCGGCGACCTATTTCCAGACGGTCGAGAACGAGGCGAACGAGCGCTTCGTGGGGGCATTCAAGGCCCGTTTCGGCCAGGACTTCACCACGAGCGTCTGGTCGCAACCGGCCTATGCGCAGGTTCACCTTTTCGCCCGCGCACTTGCCCGGGCCGGCTCGCTCGAGACCCATCGTATTTCCGAAGAAATCCTTCTGGAGGATTATCTTGCTCCAGAGGGCCGGATCAACTTCGACGCCGATACTCGTCACCTCTGGTTGCATCCCCGCATCGGCGTGGCGCGCGCCGATGGGCTCTTCGACATCGCCTGGCAGGCGCCTGGCCCGATCCGGCCGGACCCGTATCTGACGGCGTCGCGGTTCGAAGACGTCTGGCTGGAGGCCTGAGATGGCGGGACCGAGTAGGATCGTTCAGGATCTGCGGCGCGCACGCGTTCTGGTTGTCCATCCGCGTGACGAGGACGGCAACGTGCTGATCGCTCACCTCAAGCGCCTTGGTTGCGAGGTCCGGGCCACCTGGCCGCTTCCGCCAGCCTTGCCTCCCGACGTGGATACCGTCTTCCTGCATGTCGAGGATGTGCATGTCGAGCACGCGCTTGAGATCATCGACCTCCAGCAGACGGCGATCATCGCCATCGTGACCTATGAGAGCCCGACAGCCCTCCAGGCGATTATCGATCTCAACGCCCACGGCGTTATCAGCAAACCGTTGCGGCCGCTCGGCATCCTGACGCAATTTGCGCTTGCACGCTATCGGCAGAGCTACGAAAAGCGGCTCGCCGGCAAGGTGCAGAAACTCGAGGAAACCTTGAAAAGTCGCCGGTTGGTCGAAAAAGCCGTTTCAGCGCTGCGGGCCATGAATGGTCTCGACGAGGCCGCGGCCTATAAGCTCTTGCGCGATCAGGCGACGTCAAAGCGCGTTCCGATGGCGACGATCGCCGAATCCATCATTGCCGCGCAAGACACCATGAAAAGCCTCGGACTTTCCATTGGCGCAAAAACTCAACCTTAAGTTGCTAACGCTTGCGTCGCTGAAAATGCCTGCTGAAGCGGCTTGACGGTCACATTCTTTCGTGCAAGCCTAAAGACAACGAGCAGGTTTGCTCAGCGGCAGGGCTGCCGCATTCACATCATGGCTATGTAGCCTCTGGTTCACGGATTGAATTCCGTGCCAGAGGTTTTTTGCGTTTGGAGACAAGATTGAGTGTCAAGACCTCAACCGCACGGACGGTAACCGTCGCAACCGTCCAGTTCGAACCGATCATCGGTGATCGCGCCGGTAATCTCGCGGCTATCGAGCGGCTGGCGAAGGCGGCGAAGACCCAAGGCGCGGAGATCGTCGTTCTGCCGGAACTGGCCGATAGCGGCTACAACTTCCGTGACGGCGACGAGGTTGCCGCATTGGCCGGCCCGGTACCCGGCGGCCCGAGTGCCGAGACGCTCCGCCGCCTTGCCGAGGAGTTTGGCCTTTACATCGTCAGCGGCATTGCCGAGCAGGATGGCGACCGGTTTTACAACAGTGCTCTTCTTTGCGGCCCCGAGGGATATATCGGCAAATACCGCAAGCTCCATCTGTGGAACAACGAAAACCGTCTTTTCAGAAAAGGCGATCTCGGACTGCCGATATTCGACCTGCCTTTTGGCCGTATCGGCATTGCCATCTGCTACGATGGCTGGTTTCCGGAAACGTTTCGTCAGTTGGCCCTGGCCGGCGCCGAGCTGGTCTGCGTGCCCACCAACTGGGTCCCGATGGCCGGTGCCGAAGGCGTTCCCGAGCCGATGGCCAATATCCTCCATAAGGCGGCCGCCCACACCAATGGCCTTTACATCGCCTGCGCCGACCGGATCGGCATCGAGCGCGGCCAGTCCTTCATCGGCCGCAGCCTGATCGTCGGCCCGCAGGGTTGGCCGATCTCTGGTCCGGCCAGTGCCGATCGCGAGGAAATCCTCCTTGCGCAAATCGATCTGTCGAGCGTGACGGAAACCCGCACGCTCAACAGCTTCAATCATCTGCTCGGCGACCGCCGAGCCGATGTCTACGGGTAATGTCAATCCACTCAAGAAAGGGGAACAAAATGCAAATGAAAACCATAATCCTGACACTGGCATCTGCGGCATTCGCCAACGCAGCCTTCGCCGAGGATCCGATCAAGATCGGCGTGCCGGTCGGGCTTTCAGGCGCAAACAGCGTGGTTGCGCCGTCCGTCGTCCAAGCTGCGGAGCTCGCCGTCGAAGAAATCAATGCCAAAGGCGGCGTGCTCGGGCGGCCATTGGAGCTTGAGATCGCCGACGATGCATCAGGGGCGGCCGGCGCGCAGAAGGCCTTCGATTCCCTGGTTTTCCAGAAGGAGGTGAACGTCATCATCTCCATGGAGACGAGTGCTGCGCGCAATGCCGGCCTGCCGATCGTTTCCAAGGGTGAGGTGCCATACATCTACACGTCCTTCTACGAAGGCAAATCCTGCAACGCCAATCTTTTCGTCGATGCCTGGGTTCCAGAACAGCAGGTGCCGCCTGTCGTCGACAATTTCATCAGCAAACAGGGCGCAAAGAAGTTCTTCCTGATCGGTTCGGACTATGCCTTCGGACGCGGCATGCTGACCTTCGCCAAGGGCTATATCGAAAAAGCCGGTGCTCAGATCGTCGGCGAGGAATATCTGCCGATCGACGGCAGCGATTGGACGGCCATCATCTCCAAGGTCCGCTCCTCCGGCGCCGATGCGATCATCACCTCGACGGCCGGCGGCGCACCGAACGTGACCTTGACCAAGCAGTTGCGTTCGTCTGGCGTCACCCTGCCTTACGGCAATCTCGCGGTCGACGAAGGCACCGCCAAGAGCATGGGCGCGGATGCCAAGGACATCTTCCTTTCGGCCTCCTACGTCACCGGCATCGACAGCCCGGAAAACAAGGCTTTCCTCTCGGCCATGGACAAGAAGTTCGGCAAGGAACTGCGCACGCCGAACGATCTCTCCGTGCCGCAATATGAAGCGATCTACCTTTACAAGGCAGCCGTCGAAAAGGCTGGCAACACGGATACGGCGGACGTGCTCAAAGCCCTTCCTGACGTCTCCTTCACCGGTCCGCGCGGCAAGATCTCCATGAACAAGCAGCACCACGCGCCGCTGACGATGTATCTTGGCCAGGTCAAGGACGACGGCAGCGTTGCAGTCGTCGATAGCTTCAAGGACGTCGATCCCGGCGATCAGTGCCCGAATCTCTGAAACCAGCGTGGCGGGGCAGGGCGCCCCGCCTCCAGCATCGGAGTTCTAGAAATGACGCTCTTTCTCGATATCGTCAGCACTGCGGCCATTCTCTTCATCGTTGCCGCCGGGCTGCTTGCGATCTTCGGCGTGCTGAAGATCATCAATTTCGCGCATGGCGCATGGCTGACCATCGGGGCTTACTGCGCTGTTGTCGTCAGCGGGTTCGGTCTCAATCCATGGCTTGCCATCCCCTTTGCGTTTCTGGTCGGCGCGATCCTCGGCGGTGTTGCCGAACGGTTCATCGTACGGCCTCTCTATCGCCGCCCGCTCGACGCCATTCTTGCAACCTGGGGCCTTGGCATCGTCATCGGCCAGCTGATCACGCTGTGGTTTGGCCGCGACGTGCAGTTCACGCCGGCGCTGCTGCCGGGCACCTTCGATCTCTTTGGCACCGGCTACTCGGCCTACCGTCTTTTCGCCATTGTCGCCGCCATCTGTCTGGGTCTCGGCTTCACCTTGCTGCTCGATGGGACAAGGCTTGGTCTCTCCGCCCGGGCAGTCATCATGAACGAAACCCTGGCGCGCGGGCTCGGTATCGATACCGAAAAGGTGCGGCTCGCGACCTTCATGATCGGCACCGGCCTTGCGGCCCTTGCCGGCGTGCTGCTCGCGCCGCTGACCAGCGTCGATCCCAATATGGGCGTCGCCTGGCTGACGGGCGCCTTCATGCTGGTGATGGTCGCAGGCTCTTCTTTCACTGCGCTTGCTGCCGCCTGCCTCATCTTCGGGGCCGCCCAAGTGCTCGTCAGCACCTATTTCAGCCCAATCCTCGGCGGCATCACCGTGGCCGTCCTCTGCGCGATCACACTGCGCATACGTCCGAAGGGATTTGCCCGTGCCTAATAGACAAAAACTCCGGCTTGTCCTTCTTCTGACGCTGGCGCTCGCGGCTCTCCTGCTGATCGTCATCGGACCGATGTTTCTCGGCCGCTTCAGCCTTAACGTGCTGACGCGTTCGATGATCTACGCCATGCTGGCGATTACCGTCGACTTGCTCTGGGGCTATACGGGCGTTCTCACCTTCGGGCAGGCGGCATTCTTTGGCGTGGGCGCCTATGCCACCGCCATGGTTCTCACCCATATCGGCGCAAGCCCGGCGCTTTTCGTCGTCGCCCTTGTCGCCGCCGTGTTCGTTCCGCTCGTGCTTGGCTTCGCCGTCGGCTGGCTGTCGTTCTATCACGGATCGACACCGCTCTATGCCACCGTGATCTCGCTCGTGGTGCCGATCGTCGTCACCCAACTCATCTTTTCCGGCGGCACCTGGACCGGTTCGTCGAGCGGCCTTGTCGGTTACGAAACCCTCCCGCTCGGGCTTCCCGGCTATTTTCGCCTGTCGGGCGCGTGCCTGCTGGTCTTGGCCGTTCTTGCCATCGTCTTCGTCCGGTCGGACGCCGGCCGTCTGCTGGTTGCAATTCGCGACAACGAAGCCCGCATCGCCTATCTCGGCATGAACCCCGCTCGGCTGAAGATCGTCCTGACGGCCGTTCTGGCTGGCGTATGCGGCCTGGCCGGCTTCCTTTATGCCAACGCATCCGGTGTCGTCGCACCCGAGAATACCGGCTTCGTATTCGGAACCGAACTCGTCGTCTGGACGGCGCTCGGTGGCCGGGGAACGATCATCGGACCCTTGTTCGGCGCAATCGGCATCGACTATCTGAGCGCCAGCCTTTCGGGCGATCTGCCCTTCCTGTGGCAATTGATCATCGGTGCGCTCTTCGTCGCCATGATCATCCTTTTGCCGGGCGGCCTCGCTTCCCTGGTGACGCGATTCCTGCAGTCGGCCAACTCCAGCAGCACTCTGAAGTCCTTGCCGACGCGCATCGTCGCCGAGGACGGTCCGTTGGCAGGCAAAAGCCTTCTGTCGATCCGCGGTCTCGGCAAGTCCTATGGCAGCCTCTCCGTCCTCAAGGGCATCGACCTTGAAATCGGCGCCGGAGAACTCGTCAGCCTGGTTGGCCCCAATGGCGCCGGCAAGACCACGCTGATGCGTTGCCTGTCGGACGGTACCCAGCAGATCGAAGGTCAAGTGGATATCATCGGCACGAATATCGCCGGTCATGCACCGGAACGGATCGTCGCTCTCGGCGTCGGCCGCAAATTCCAGGTTGCCAGCATCTTCGACAGCATGACCATCGGCGAATGCCTCAAGATGGCGCGTTTCAGCCGCGAGACACCCAGTCCGATGCGATCGCTCGCCGAGATCATGCTGCCGGCCGCTGCAGCTGAGATCCTGACGCTCACCGGCATGGCCGACATGTTGGACAAGCCGGTCTTGCTGCTGTCGCATGGTCAAAGGCAGGCTCTCGAACTGGCGATGGTCGTCGCTCTGGAACCACGCATCATTCTTCTCGACGAACCGACGGCGGGTCTTACCAAGACCGAGCGCATGACCATCGGAGCCATCCTCAAGAAACTGACGGACGAGATGGGTTTCGCCGCCATCCTGGTCGAACACGATCTGGATTTCGTGCGCGACATATCGAGTCGCATCGTGGTTCTCCACCAGGGCAAGCTCGTTCTCGACGGCACGGTGAATGACGTGGTCAATTCCGAAACGGTTCGCACCATCTACGCAGGAGGCGCCCATGGCTGACGCGTTCAAACTCAAACTCAGCGGCGTATCGAGCGGATATGGCGCGGTGGATGTCGTCAATGGCGTGTCGCTTGCCATCCGGCCCGGCGAAATCTTCGCCCTCATGGGCAAGAACGGCATGGGCAAAACGACGCTGCTGAAGACAATCCTTGGCTTCCTGCGCGTCGGCAAGGGCAAGATCGAGGTCGATGGCGCTGCCATCACCGACAGGAAGCCCGCCGAGTTGATCGCTTCCGGCATCGGCTACGCCCCTCAGGAATTGCCGTTGTTTCAGGACCTCTCCATCCGCGACAATCTGCGCCTCGCGCTCAAAGGCGATCGGGATCTGGCATCTGCCCTGGAGCGGGTCTACGCCTATTTCCCGTTCCTGAGGGATCGGCTGGCACAGAAAGCCGGCACGCTGTCGGGCGGGGAGCAGAAAATGCTGATCCTCGCGCGGGCGCTGATGCTGCGTCCGAAACTGCTGCTGATCGACGAAATCTCCGAAGGTCTGCAGCCCTCCGTTGTTCAGAACATCGCCAAGGCATTGAGGGACGACCGCGAAAAGCGCGGCACGACCATCCTGCTGGTCGAACAGAATCTGGATTTTGCCCTTTCGGTGGCGGACCGCTGGGCCATTCTCAAACTCGGGGCGATCGAAGACGAAAGCCTCAATGGTCCGGAGAGCCGCGCCCGTGTCCTGCAACATCTGAAGATCTAGGGGCCGGCGCAAGTGCGAGACCCATGGAGCGCTTTTATACCCTATCCGGATGCAGATGTCGGGCACGCGTCCATCGGCCCGCTTTCCGGCCTTCGACTGGCGGTCAAAGACCTTTTCGACGTTGCCGGCTATCCCACAGCGGCCGGCAACGCCACGGTACTTGCTGCCTCCGGCATCAAGACATCGACGGCGCCTCTGGTCCGGACGCTGCTCGATGCCGGCGCCTGCTTCGTCGGCAAAACCAATACGGATGAGCTCGCCTATTCCCTGATCGGCGGCAACATCCATTTCGGTATGCCGATCAATCCGCGCGATCCCAATCTCATCCCCGGCGGGTCGTCGTCCGGCTCGGCCGTCGCGGTTGCCGCGGGCCTTGCGGATATCGGGCTTGGAACAGACACGTCCGGCTCCATCCGGCTGCCGGCCGCCGTCAACGGCCTCATCGGCTGGCGCCCGACACATGGAAGCCTCGACAACCAGGCACTGCGTCCGCTGGCGCCAAGCTTTGACGTGCCGGGTTTCATGACGAGAAGCCTGGAACCAATGGCTGCGGTGATGAGCGCCGTCGGCATGCCCGCGGCAGATGACCGACCATCATCTATCCTCATTTCCGCGGATATCTTCGCAACCATCGACGACGCGGTTGCCGACGAGATGATCGCCGGCCTTCGATCGGCGGCCATACCTGTCCGCAGGATAGATGCGATCTCCTCGTTCAGCCTCGCCGACCTTGCTTCGGCGTTCATCACCATCCTGCAAAGGGAAGCCTGGGACAGCAACAAAACACTCTTCGAGCGGAGCCCTGAAGCAATTGCTCCCGATATTGCTGCGCGCCTTCTGTCAGGATCTCGTCTGGATGACGAGGAGGTGCGTGAGGCACGTGCGATCGCCAAGCTCTTTTCCGCGGAGATCGACCGATTGCTGTGCGAAAATGTGATTGTCGCTCTTCCGACCTTGGCCATGAGCCCGCCAGCGCGCGATGCCGGCGCAGAAAGCTTCGCTAGATTCCGTTCCGCCTGCATCGAGCTTCTGTGTCTTTCGGGCCTTAGCGGCTGTCCGCAACTGGCTTTTCCAATTGCCGGTTGCCTGGGGAAAGTTTCGCTTTCCTTGTTAGGCGCAAGGAGCGCCGACAGGACGCTTATGAATGTGGCCGGGCGATTAAGGGCTGAGTGAAAGAGCAAATGCGGCCGGGAGGCCTTCCCGCCGTCCATCCGTCCCCGTGACTTGCGACCGGCCGATGAAATTGCCGCAGCAATGGCACCGGAATCGCGGCATGGCGCTTGGCTATTGCGTGCCGCCGCCTTCGCGCCGCCTGACCATCTGGCCACCGATGATTAGCAGAGCCGAATTGACCGCACCTATGCGGGCAATCGCCCAACTGCCCGCCGCCACAAACTGCGGAAACACTGCGTCCCGCAGTTGACGCGAAACGCTTTTTGACGATACGGCAGGGCGAAATCGCAAATGGCGGATGGTCGTCGGTGGGGCGGAAGAGCTGCGGAGCATGGGTTTGAAACGGGCGGTGGATTTTTTCCTGGCTTTGCTTGCATCGGTGGTCCTGCTCGTTCCGATCCTGATCGTCGCTCTTTGTGTTCGCTTAACCTCGCCAGGACCGGTTCTCTACTGGTCAAAACGGATCGGTCGTTTCAACCAGATCTTCCTGATGCCGAAATTCCGGAGCATGCGTGTCGACACGCCGACGGTTGCCACGCATCTGCTCGACAATCCGGATCGGTTTCTGACACCCATCGGCTCGTTTCTGCGCAAATCCAGCCTCGACGAACTGCCGCAGCTTTGGTGCATTCTCGAGGGGAAGATGAGCTTCGTCGGTCCGCGGCCGGCGCTCTACAACCAATATGATCTGATGGAGTTGCGCACGGCGCACGGTGTCGACAAGCTCCTGCCTGGATTGACGGGTTGGGCGCAGATCAACGGGCGCGACGAATTGCCGATCCCGGAGAAGGTGAAATTCGATGTCGAATATCTCGAGCGGCGCTCATTCGGCTTCGATATGCGCATCCTGTTCTTGACCGCCGAGAAGGTCATTCGCCGCAAGGGTATCAGGCATTAAGTTACCTACTTCTGATAGACTAGCGGTGCAGAAGGCCTTGATTTCCGATTATTTCAGTTGCGCTCGTTGGAGAAAGTGACAAGAAGGTGGTTGTCTGATTGATCTGCGAGACGCTGGTAAGCAATGCCTGAAAATACCCCCGCTGGGACGCCGCGCTCAGGATGGTTGTTACTGCCGATGCAAGCGCTCGTCGCTCCTCTCCTGGCGATGCCGCGTGTTGCCAAACGCGCACTGGCTTTGCTGGTGGATTCCTGCTTTTGCATTCTGACGATCTGGCTCGCCTATTGCTTCCGCCTGAACGAATGGACGGTGCTGACCGGCGTGCAGTGGTTGCCGGTCTTTGTTTCGTTGTGCATGGCACTTCCGATCTTCATCGTCATGGGCATGTATCGGGCGATCTTCCGTTATGCCGGCCTGGCGGCTTTCATCGCGGTTCTGAAGGCCATTGCCATCTACGGCGTCGCCTTCATGACGATATTTACGGCGCTCAGCGTCCCGGGCGTTCCGAGAACCGTCGGCATTCTCCAGCCCTTCCTGCTGCTGATCGGGATCGGCCTGTCGAGGTTGGGTATCCGTTACTGGCTCGGGGATGCCTACCAGCGCATCCTTAACAAGAATACGGTCGCCAAGGTGCTGATCTACGGGGCAGGGAGTGCCGGGCGGCAGCTGGCGGGTGCCCTGACGAACAGTGCCGAACTCAATGTTGTCGGCTATCTCGACGATGATCCGCGCCTCAAGGGCGGTATCATGGGCGGCCTGCCGATCTACGATCCCTCGGATCTTCCGGTGATCGCCGAAACGCTTGGCGTGCACAATGTGCTTCTTGCTCTTCCATCGGCATCGCGGCAGCGCCGCAACGAAATCCTGGAGCATATTCGCACAGCCAGGGTGAACGTTCGCACATTGCCGGATCTTACGGCCCTGGCTCAGGGGCGTATCGCCGTCTCCGACATCCGTGAACTGGAGATCGAAGATCTGCTCGGAAGAGAAGCGGTTGCGCCGCGGCAGGCCTTGCTCGACAAGGCGATGCGCAACAAGGTTGTGATGGTCACGGGTGCTGGCGGCTCGATCGGCGGCGAATTATGCCGTCAGATTTTGCGTAATAGCCCTTCCAGCCTGATCCTCGTCGATCAGAATGAGTTTGCGCTTTATAATATCCATGCCGAGCTGCAGAAGCTGGCCGAACTGTACAAGCATGAAAATCTGCAGATTGTCCCGATTCTCTGTTCCGTCCGTGATCAGGATCGCATCGAGCATATCATGCAGAGCTGGCGACCTCAGACGCTTTATCATGCCGCCGCCTACAAGCATGTGCCTCTTGTCGAACATAATGCCGTGGAAGGCATCAAGAACAACGTCATGGGGACGCTGGTCACGGCACGCGCGGCGAACAAGAACGGCGTCTCGAATTTCGTGCTGATCAGCACGGACAAGGCCGTGCGTCCGACAAATGTGATGGGCGCCAGCAAGCGGCTGGCGGAGATGGTTCTGCAGGCGCTCGCAGCAGAGTCGACGACTGACAGACTGCAAACGAATTTCTCCATGGTGCGTTTCGGAAACGTCCTTGGCTCCTCCGGTTCGGTCGTGCCGCTTTTCCGGCAGCAGATCAAGGAAGGTGGTCCCGTGACGCTGACACACCCTGATATAACCCGCTATTTCATGACCATTTCGGAAGCCTCGCAACTCGTTATCCAGGCTGGCGCGATGGCCGAGGGCGGAGATGTTTTCCTGCTCGACATGGGTGAGCCCGTTCGCATCGCAGATCTCGCCCGCAAGATGGTGGAGCTTTCCGGGCTGACGGTTCGCGACGAGGACAATGCCGAAGGGGACATCGAGCTTTCCGTCACCGGCCTCAGGCCCGGCGAGAAACTCTATGAAGAACTGTTGATCGGGGATAATCCAGAAACGACCGAACATCCCCGGATCATGAAGGCGCGCGAGGATTTCCTCTTCTGGCCGGAGCTTTCGAAAAAGCTCACCTCACTCAATGTCGTCTTGGATCGGAACGATATGACCGCAGCGCGGTCGATGTTGGCGGAGCTCGTCTCTGGCTATTCATCAACGGGCGAGGTCTCGGATCTCGCGTTCACCGGTGCCGAAACCACTACCGCCGCCTGAGACATCCGGCAGCTGGTTCCGGCTGACAGACGCTCAGCCGCGAACGCCGGTGTTGTTCCCACGGTCGGAAAGCCGTTGTGGGCAGCCGAGTGGGCTAGCTGAAGAGCCAATTCATGTGCTTCATCGACCTGTCCGTTATTATCGCCAGTATGCGCGAGTCGAACTTTCCGCCGATGATCGACCGAGGAAGTAGCCGAGGCCGAATGCCAGCATGCCGGTGGCGAGCAACAATGCGCTTGCTGCTTGCGGGTGATCCCTCGCGCCGGAGGCGACGGCATAGACCTCGCGCTTCACCTCGTTGGCGGCCGACTTCGCGACCTTGGTCAATCCCTCCGGCTGCTCGGTGGGCGTGCCGGTGAATCCGGCGTTCAAGTTCTGTTTGTCGGCCATGTCGAGGACCTTTCCTGAGAGTGGCGCGAAGCAGAAAGTTCAATCCTGCTCGCGTGTGCCGGGGGAGGCTTCGCGTTGATCCGCGTCTTCGAGATCCGTCTTGACGAGGAATGCATCCGTATGTTCGCGTGAGGCCTCTCGCAATGCTGCAAGGCTTGGAGGATTGTCAGCCTCGCCCTGCTGTGCATCGAGTTCATGTTCAGCCAGGCTCCAGTGATGCTGATGCTTGCCGTCCGGCCTTCCTTCCTTCTCCCACAGAGAATGGGCCCTTTTTCGGATCTCCTCCTCGCGGGTGGCTGCCGGCGACGCGACGCTCTGCTTGTTGATATCGGTTGCGGCTCGCCGAGCCATCTTCCGTCCGCTTGTTTTCGTGGCGGACGGAACTTCCGGCCGGTCACCGTCGGTCGCGCTTTCGCGTATCTTGCGTCGTGCTGGGTTTTTCATGAGCGCCTCCTTGGAGTTCTCAACCAACTCGACCGACCTAAGTTCCAAACAAAGTTTGCTTCTGATTTCGTCAGGTTCATGCCGTCACTCGACCGTAGTGCGTCTTGGCATGGGGACAAAACTAATATACTAGTATGCCAGATAGGTTCAGCGTCCCGGTATCGTTATGCGGCAGGCATCAGAAACCGAAGTTTTGGTCGTCCCGGCCCCGCAAGAGGTTGCCGGCAGGTTGCGCCGTATCACCGCGGCCGGCGCAATCTACGAGCGCCTGCATGCCGACATCGTGTCATTGCGAATGCCGCCCGGCATGCTGCTGCAGGAAAAGCGGATCGCCGATGATTTCGGCGTCAGCCGCACGCCGGTACGTGAGGCGCTGCTCCGGCTTTCCGAAGGCGGACTGGTCGATATCTATCCGCAGTCGAGCACCGTCGTGTCGCGGGTGCCGGTTTCGGCGATCCCCGAGGCGGTCGTCGTGCGCAAGGCGCTCGAAGGCGCGACTGTCGAGACCGCGGCCCTGACCGCCACCGCCGCAGACATTGCCCGTCTCGACGCCATCATCGCGCGGCAGCAGACCCATGCTGCGGCCGGCAATGCCTCGAATTTCCATGAGGACGATGAGGCCTTTCACGAGGCAATCGCACAGATCTCCGGTTATCCCGGTATCTGGGCGACCCTGAAAACGGTCAAGGTGCAGCTCGATCGAGCACGACGGCTGACGCTGCCGGTTCTCGGGCGCATGGACAATGTGGTGCACGAACATATGATCATCCGCGATGCGCTCGCCGCCCATGATGCGGTGGCGGCACGCAGCGCGATGACCCATCACCTGAGCGCGGTCATTCCCGATGTCGACGAACTGCGCGCACGTTACCCCGATTATTTCTGCTGACGGCAGGCGAACATGAAACGAAAAGGCGAGGGAAGGAAGAAGGATGCGACAGGGTTGGAGATGGTTCGGACCGGAAGCGCCGGTGACGCTGGATGACGTCCGCCAGACGGGTGCGACGAATATTGTCTCTTCGCTGCATCAGGTGCCGATCGGCAGGGCCTGGACGGAAACGGAAGTGCGCGAGCGCCAGTCTCTGATCGAGACGACGCCTGGCGACCGTTCGCCGCTCGTCTGGTCTGTCGTCGAAAGCATCCCGATCCCCGACGCCGTCAAACGCAAGGGTGGGGAGGCCAAGGCCGAAATCGAGGCGTGGATCGCCAGCCTCGAAGCGGTTGCCGCCTGCGGCATTCCGATCGTCTGCTATAATTTCATGCCGGTGGTGGACTGGACCCGCACCGAACTCGATTTCGTGACGCCGACGGGCGCCACCGCCATGCGCTTCGACCACGAGCGCTTCGCGGCCTTCGATCTCTTCATTCTGGAACGGCCGGATGCGGCGCAGCACTATTCCGCGGAGGACCGCGAACGGGCGCGTATCGTCTTCGAGGCGATGACGGACGACGAGATCGCCGACATCACCCGTATCATCACCTCGGCTCTGCCTGGCTCGACCACCGAACCTCTGACCATTCCGGCCTTCCGCGAAAAGCTGGTCGCCTATAGCGGTATCGATGCCGCCAGGCTGCGCCGGCACCTGATCGAATTCCTGGAGGCGGTGACGCCGGCTGCCGAAGCGCGCGGTGTCAAGCTGACGCTGCATCCCGATGATCCGCCGCGTTCGCTGTTCGGCCTGCCGCGCATCGCCTCGACGGCCGATGATTATGCCGCTCTTTTCGATGCGGTGCCATCGGCGGCGAACGGCATGTGTTATTGCACCGGCAGTCTCGGCGTGCGCGCCGAAAACGATCTGCCGGCGATCGCCCGGCGTTTTGCTTCGCGCATTCATTTTGCCCATCTGCGCGCCACGACGCGCGAAGGCGACGGCCGGACGTTCCATGAAAGCGCGCATTTGGAAGGCGACGTCGATATGGTCGCGGTCCTCCGGGAACTGGTGGCGGAAGACCGCCGCCGCAGCGCGCAGGACACCATTGTCTTCCGCTCGGACCATGGCCACCGCATGCTCGACGATCTCGACAAGGTCGTCACACCAGGCTACCCCGCCATCGGCCGCATGCGCGGCCTTGCCGAGCTGCGCGGCATCCTGCATGCGCTGGGCGCCCCGCCGAACTGAGGGCGTCCCCTGTTCGCGCAGCGCCCTTCGGCGGAAATTATCGCGCTTTGAATCCTGAAGGACGCTTCAGAGCGCGCAACCCTTCAAGAAAAGATCGGCGCACATCTTTGCCCGCGCCTGGATCGCCTCGATCTTGGGCGGCGGTTCCTGGCGCAGGATCGCCGCACGCTGCGGCTCCATGGCCATCATGCCGCGCAGCATGCCGCAGGCCAAATGCGGATCGTCAAGCGCAATGAGGCCGCGCTCGACCTGGCGGCGCAGCCAGTCCTCCATCAGCTCATTGGTGCGCAGGATCGCCTGTTCGTAGAAGGACGTGGCGATCTCCGGAAAGCGGTCCGATTCGCCGATCACGAGGCGCATGATGGTGACCGTCTCGTCCGAGAGCGACAGCATGCCATAGGCCATCAGCATGCGCTCCAGCCCGTCCCTCAGGTCTGCAGTGGCGAGCGTTGCGGGATCGAGCGCAAGCAGGAAACCGACGATACGCTCGGAGATCATGCTGGCGAAGAGATCGGCCTTGGTCGGAAACAATCGGTAGAGGGTCTTTGTGGAAACACCAGCCTCCTGGGCGATCGTGGCGATGCTTGCCGCCGCGTAGCCATTCTCGTGAAACTGGGTGTTTGCTGCCTTGATGATCAGACCCTTGGTGTCGTCGTCACAGCGTATCTGCGGCCTTCCGCGCGGCCTCTTCTCGATTTGTTGATTTTGGACCATCGCAATTTTCCAAATTCTTGTTGACATCGATTTTATAGAGCATATTTTGGAAAACGTCAAGTTTCCTAAATAGGATTCCACCTGACTTCAGAGGCCGCAGCCCAAGAGACGGCGACCGTCAACCGGAGAAAGACAATGACCATCAAGACGCTGCATGCCCTCAACAACAACGCTGTTCCCGAAACCGTCGCCGAAGCCGCCCCGGCCAGCCTGGACGCGGGCCAGCCGCCGCGCATCGCCGAAGCTGCGGCTCCGATTGCCGAGGAAAAGCCTGCCCGCAAGCGCGGCGGCCGCTCGCTGCTGCTTGGCGCCACCGCGCTCGTGCTGATCGCCGCCGGCGCCTATTACGGCCATGATTACTGGACGGTCGGCCGCTTCCATATCTCGACCGACGATGCCTATGTGAAGGCCGACAACAGCACGATTGCCCCGAAGGTTTCCGGCTATCTCGCCGAGGTCCTCGTCATGGACAACGAGACCGTCAAGGCCGGCCAGCCGCTTGCCCGCATCGACGATCGCGACTTCAAGGCGGCCCTCGATCAGGCCAAGGCCGATGTCGCTGCCGCGGAAGCCACCGTCAGCGCCAAGCAGGCTTCGCTCGAGATTCAGCAGTCGACGATCGCTGCGGCCCGCGCGACCGTTGACGTCGACCGCGCCAACGAGACCTTCGCCGAGCAGAACAACAAGCGTTATTCGAACCTTGCCACCAGCGGTTATGCCCCGGTCCAGACAGCCCAGCAAGCCGCCTCGCAGATCGCCGCCGCTCAGGCCACCATCGTGCGCGACAGCGCCTCGCTCGATGCCGCCGTCAAGCAGGTCGATCTTCTCAATGCCGAGCTTGCCCAGGCGAGGGCCTCTCTTGCGCGCAGCCAGGCCGTCCAGCGCCAGGCCGAGCTCAACCTTTCCTATGCGACGATAACAGCCCCGGTCGACGGAACCGTCGGCAACCGGACGCTGCGCGTCGGACAATATGTCCAGGCCGGCACTCAGCTGATGTCGGTCGTGCCGACGACGGCTGCCTATGTCATCGCCAACTACAAGGAAACGCAGTTGACCGACGTCCGGGCCGGCCAGCCGGTTGAGATCGAGGTCGATATGTTCCCCGGCCGCACCTATCACGGCCATGTCGACAGCCTCGCTCCGGCAAGCGGCCAGGAATTCGCGCTGCTGCCGCCCGATAACGCCACCGGCAACTTCACCAAGGTCGTTCAGCGCATTCCGGTGAAGATCCTGCTCGACGGCGATGCCGCCGCAAACGGCGATCTGCGCCCCGGCATGTCCGTTCAGCCTGATATCGATACCAAGAACGATCGCAGCTAGGCCAGCGGCGAGGAGTTTGTGTCATGTCCACCATCACAGCAACAGCTATCGCTGTTCCGCAACAAAGGACCGGGGCTAGCACCCGGGACTGGATCGCCGTTCTCGCCGGCATGATCGGCGCCTTCATGGCGATCCTCAACATCCAGATCACCAATGCCTCGCTTCTCGACATCGAGGGCGGCATCGGAACAGGCGTCGACAATGGCGCCTGGATTTCCACCTCCTATCTGATCGGCGAGATCGTCGTCATTCCGCTGACGGCCTATTTCAGCAACGTCTTCTCGTTCCGCCGCTATATCCTGGTGAATTCGATCCTCTTCCCGCTGTTCTCGATCGCCTGCGCCTTCGCCCATGATCTCGGCACGATGATCCTGCTGCGCGGTCTGCAGGGTTTTGCCGGCGGCGTGCTGATCCCGATGGCCTTCACCATGGTGCTGACCAAGCTGCCGAAGAACCAGCAGCCGCTCGGCCTGGCGATCTTCGCGCTTTCGGTCACTTTCGCGCCGGCAATCGGCCCGACCATCGGCGGTTATCTCACCGAAAATTACGGCTGGCAGACGATCTTCTTTATCAACGCCATCCCGAGCGCCATCATGGCAGTCGCCCTTGCCCTGACGCTCGACAAGCAGCCGATGCAGCTCGGCCTGCTGAGGGAAGGCGATTGGGCGGGCATCGTCACGATGGCGATCGGTTTGTCGGCATTGCAGACGGTGCTTGAAGAAGGCAACAAGGAGGACTGGTTCTCCTCGCCCTTCATCGTCAAGCTCAGCATCCTCGCTTTCGTCTTTCTCGTCGCCTTCATCTGGATCGAGCTCACCGTGAAGAAGCCGCTGGTCAAGCTCAGCCTGCTGAAGCAGCGCAATTTCGGCATCGGCGTTGCGGTCAACGTGCTGGTCGGCGTCGCCCTTTTCGGCACCGTCTATATCCTGCCGCAATATCTCGGCCAGGTGCAGCGCTACAATGCCGAGCAGATCGGCAACGTGCTGGCCTGGACCGGTCTGCCGCAGCTGCTGTTGATCCCGCTCGTGCCGATGATGATGAAGCGCTTCGATGCCCGTTACATCGGCTTCCTCGGCATTTCGATCTTTGCGATCAGCTGCTTCATGAACATCATGCTTTCGGCCGATACCGCGGGCGATCAGTTCTGGATCCCCAACATTGTCCGCGCCATTGGCCAGGCTCTGGTGCTGACCCCGATCACCGCCATCACCACTGCCGGCATTGCACCTTCAGATGCCGCCGCCGCTTCCGGCCTGACCAACATGCTGCGCAATCTCGGCGGCGCTGTCGGCACGGCGACACTCGGCACGGTGCTGACCAAACGCGAGCAGTTCCATTCCAACATCATCGGCCAGTCGGTGACGCTCGGCCGCGACGAAGTCCGCAATCGCCTCGACCAGATGACCGGCTACTTCCTGTCGCACGGCGTCTCCGACCATGCCGTTGCAGCCCAGAAGGCCGTCGTGGCGCTGGGTCAGGTCGTCAAACGCCAGGCTCTGATCATGGGTTTCAGCGATACCTTCGCCGTTATCGGCGTGGTTCTTGCCATTGCAGCCGTCGCGCTGCTGCTCACCCAAAAACCGCGTGCCGGCGGTGGCGCCGGCGCTCACTGAAACGACAGCGCTCGCCCGACTTCCCGGCGAGCGCTCTTACTATTGCGGAATTTCGACCGTAAAGGCGAAGCGGGCCACAGCGCCCGGCGCCAGTATCGTGGTGGACAACCTCGCCGAAAGCTCGTTCGATGCTCCAGCTTCCGCGGCCGTTCCATGCCAGGGCTCGATGCAGAGGAAAGGCGCACCCGGCTTGGTCCAGAGCGCGAGATTGGGCAGGTTTTCGAAATGGAACTGCATGGCCGGCCCGCCTTCGGCGCCATAACTCAAGCTGTCGCCCGCCCCACTCGGAAAGATCATCGCATCCTGTTCGAACATCGCGTGATCCAGCACCAGCCGGCCGGCATCAAACGGCGAGGGCAGAGGCGCAGGGTTGATCAGGCCACCCGCCAGCCGCACAAGCGCCGGCTCGCCTTCATTGGCGAGCGTCACGATATGGTTGCGCCCGGCAGCACCGGGCAGCGGCCAGGCGAAAGCCGAATGGAACCCGAGGCCGAACGGCATTGGCTTCTGATCGCGATTGGTGACCTCCGCCGTCACCGTCAGCGCACGGCCCTCCACCGCATGCACCACAGCCAGCTGAAAATCGAACGGATAAACCGCCCGCGTCGCCTCCGAGGCGATGAGTTCGTAGCGGCACATCGTTGCGGTGGATGCCGCAAGCGCAAATTCGCTGCGGCGGGCAAAGCCATGCTGGGCCATCGGATAGACCGTGCCGTCGATCGCTATCTTGTCGTCCGGCGCCTTGCCGACGATGGGAAACAGGATCGGCGACCGCCCGGTCCAGAAGGCCGCATCGCCGGTCCATAACCACGAGCGTCCGTCGCTTGTCGTCAGCGCCTGCATCTCGGCGCCGAGCGAGGAGACTTCGACGGCGAGATCCTGATTCCCGATCCGGATTGAGCTTGGCATCGCGGCTCCCTTTCGCATTGGTGCGGCACCAAGCCATACCTTTCCGCACCGGGTATTTCCACCCCATAGAGAGAGGCGGGACGGCAGCCACGATGACAATAGCAGTGCCGTCGCGGTGCTTATTTCCGCACCGCGCCTAATCTCGCGATCACTTCATTCGGAATGCCGTAGCGCTGAATAGCGTCACGGTTGTTCCGCAACCCGCATATCTCACGCTGGATGAAGAATGCCCAGACGGCGTCGGATGCTTCATTGAGAAGCCTCTCGCGTTCCTCAGCGGTCTGGTGATCGGGAGCCCAGGCCTTCAGGGCGGCAAGTGCCGCCTCCACCTTCAGCCCGTGACGTCCGAGCGAATCCGCGCGTTCCGACATCAGCTCGTATTCGAGGACGTTGAAGCCGCTTTTATCCTGCTGGGATTGTCGGAAGGACTGCGGCGGACGAACGCTCATTGGCACAGGTCTCCGTTGGCGTGAGTTCCGATGATATCCAATCCTGTTCCAAATTAAAGAAGGTGAGCAAGATGCCGTCCGAAATCCGCTCTCGCTTTTCGGCGTCGTACTCTTGATCGAGAGGACAGGAAACAGGGCTATCCTGCGGTTTCCTTGCATGGCATAAGCGCGCCAAAATCTCCTTCTCCAGGCGCCGCGCAAATCATGATCCGTATCGAAAATATCAGCAAGCAGCTCAGCCACCGTATCCTCTTCATCGAGGCGTCCGCGGCCCTCAATCGAGGCGAGAAGATCGGCCTGGTTGGTCCGAACGGCGCCGGCAAGACGACCGTCTTCCGGATGATCAACGGCGAGGAGCAGCCCGATGAGGGGCAGGTCTCCGTCGAGAGGGGCGTCACCATCGGCTACTTTAACCAGGATGTCGGCGAGATGGCCGGGCACAGCGCCGTTGCCGAGGTGATGAATGGCGCAGGTCCCGTCAGCATCGTTGCCGGCGAATTGCGCGAGCTCGAAGCGGCCATGGCCGATCCCGAGCAGGCCGACAATATGGAGGAGATCATCGAGCGCTACGGCGAGGTGCAGGCGCGCTATGAGGAATTGGACGGTTATGCGCTGGAGGGACGGGCGCGCGAAGTGCTTGCGGGCCTGAGCTTCAGCCAGGAGATGATGGACGGTGATGTCGGCGCGCTGTCGGGTGGCTGGAAGATGCGCGTGGCGCTCGCCCGCATCCTGCTCATGCGCCCTGACGTCATGCTGCTCGACGAGCCGAGCAACCATCTGGATCTGGAAAGCCTGATCTGGCTGGAGGAGTTCCTGAAAGGTTACGAGGGCGCGCTGCTGATGACCTCGCATGACCGCGAATTCATGAACCGCATCGTCACCAAGATCATCGAGATCGACGGCGGCACGTTGACGGCCTATTCCGGCGACTACGAATTCTATGAGCAGCAGCGGGCGCAGAACGAGAAGCAGCAACAGGCCCAGTTCGAGCGCCAGCAGGCAATGCTCGCCAAGGAAATCAAGTTCATCGAGCGCTTCAAGGCCCGCGCCTCGCATGCCTCGCAGGTGCAGAGCCGCGTCAAGAAGCTGGAGAAGATCGACCGGGTGGAGCCGCCCAAGCGCCGCCAGGCCGTCTCCTTCGAGTTCCAGCCGGCGCCGCGATCCGGCGAGGACGTGGTCAGCCTGAAGAACGTGCATAAGAAATACGGCAGTCGAAGCATCTATGAGGGGCTGGATTTCATGGTGCGGCGGCGGGAACGTTGGTGCATCATGGGCATCAACGGCGCCGGCAAATCGACGCTGCTGAAGCTGGTGACGGGCACCGCCGAGCCTGACCAAGGCAGTGTGGCTCTCGGCGCCAGCGTCAAGATGGGCTATTTCGCCCAGCACGCCATGGATATTCTCGACGGCGAGCATACCGTCTTCCAATCGCTGGAAGACCGCTTTCCCCAGGCAGGGCAGGGGCCTCTGCGGGCGCTGGCCGGATGTTTCGGCTTCTCCGGCGACGATGTCGAGAAGCGGTGCCGCGTACTGTCGGGTGGTGAGAAGGCGCGCCTCGTCATGGCGATGATGCTGTTCGACCCGCCGAACCTGCTCGTGCTCGACGAACCGACGAACCATCTCGACCTCGACACCAAGGAAATGCTGATCAAGGCGCTGTCGCAATATGAAGGCACGATGCTGTTCGTCTCGCACGACCGGCATTTCCTGGCCGCGCTCTCCAACCGGGTGCTGGAGCTGACGCCCGACGGCGTCCACCAATATGGCGGCGGCTATACCGAATATGTGGCGCGCACCGGCCAGGAGGCGCCCGGCCTGCGAAGCTGACGGCATTTTTGCCCCGGCATGTCGAAACCGTCGGCGTCGAAACGACCAGTGAAGAGCCGGCCAGCGATATCGTTGGCCGCTCGGAGCAACGGAGGAGAAATGCCCATGCAGTTGGATCGGATCGAAGTCGTCACGCTGTTCGTCGATGATATCGGCGAGGCCAAAGCATTCTACCAAAAGGTCTTCGCACCTGACGTCGTCTATCAGGACGACGTATCCTCTGTCCTGAAATTCTCGGGAACGATGATCAACCTGCTCGATGCGGCACAGGCGCCTCAGCTGGTCGAGCCATCCGCCGTGTCATCCCCCGGTTCGGGCGCACGCGTCCTGCTGACGATCAAGGTCGACGACGTCGATGCGGTTTGCGCAGAACTGCGCAAACTCGAAGTAGCGTTGCTCAATGGTCCGATCGATCGTCCATGGGGCCGCCGGACGGCAGCCTTTGCGGATCCGTCGGGCCATGTCTGGGAGGTCGCGCAGGAATTGCGCTAAGCTGGTGTCGCCGCGTTCCGAAGTCGCCTTCAGATTTTGCGACTGTGATGCGTCTCTGCAAGTTTCGTTCACGCGAAGAACAGATTCGGCGGCTATCGCCACGATGATGACCAAATTCCGTGGTGTTCGGAGCCCTCTTCATGCAATCGGGGACGGGCGCATCGGCATGGACTGGATCAATCGCTATATCGATCAGCCGCTACTGCACGGCGCGGCGGGCTTGCTGCGGAGTTGGCATCTGCGCACGCGGCAACCGCCGGAGCTGCTGGAACCGACATGGAATCTCGTTGTGCTCTCCTTTCTGCTGATCGCGAGCGGGCAGGTCGTGTCCGGCAAGCCTTTCGCGCTCAGCATTGCCGCGCTGGTCATGCTGGCGCTGCCCTCCGTGCGAAAGCTGCTTTCGGCGGCAAAGGCAGGGGGAGGCGGTTACGGCGCACGGGAATACAAGTCGCTGAGAGCGCGCGCCATCGCCAAACGCGAGGCGGAGTGGTCGGTGCGCATCATCGTGTTGTTCGCATCCGCCTGCCTTCCGTTCATCGCCCGCATCGACGATCCTGTGGGAGCCTATTTCATGCTCGGAGCAAGCATCTGGTTCGTATTGACCGGCCCGCTCAAGGCCTATCTCGATGCGGCCGAACCTCCCGAACCGAATGAAGGCGATCGGACATATAACGGCGTCTTTCATCTCGGCTGAATGGGGTCGGCGCGACGGTGCATCTACCCGCGGCAAGGCCGACGGGAACCAAATGGGGCGGCCTCCGTTATCTCCGCAGCAACGTAAAAGGAGATTGCGATGCTTTATTACGCTCTGGTGTTTCTCGTTGTGGCTTTGATTGCCGGCGTCCTCGGATTTGGCGGCATCGCAGGGGCCTCAGCTTCCATTGCCCAGGTTCTGTTCTTCATTTTCCTGGTGCTGTTCGTCGTATCGATCGTCATGCGCCTGATGCGAAAAGTATAGTGCGGACAGATAAAGTATAAGAACCCGGCGAGACATATCGCCGGGTTTTTATTTTACTGGGCCAGGGCAGTTAAAAATTCTGCGCCTAAGGCAGAATGAAAGATGGCCGTTTTGCGATAAATGGCACCTAATCGAGGATTGGGATATGAGGCGCTGCCGTCCTTGGCAACACACCGGTTAGTCTGGGATCATCTGCCACTTCGACCATGAAAGCATATGGCTTGAAACCGGACCGCTGATAGAACGGCAATGCATTCGGATGATCGAAGTGGCAGGTGTGGACCCAAAGCCGTTCGATGGGATGCGCCCAGGCAATCGATAACGCCTTGTCCATGAGATAGCGCCCCGCACCGGTTCCGATCGAACTTTTGGCAACTCCAAAGAAAACCAGTTCACACCGGCCATGTTGCCGGAAATCAAGCTCAAGCATGCCGGACGGTCGTCCGTCCGCCAGGAGGACGTATATTTCCACCAGCGGGTCGTTGATAATGGCCGTCAGCCTGTCATCGGGCATGACCAAGCGCGAAACCCACATCCAATCCTCTCCGACCAGCCGGAAAAGCTGGCGATATGCCATCAGATCGGGAGCTGTCATCCGCTCCAAAGAGATCCCAGGGATAAGCTTGGCTTCCCTGGAGGCCGGCTTCTCCGTCATCTCCAGACAGGTGACGGCATTTGCCAGTTTACCCTTGGGGACCAGAGAATATCCCTCTGGCAAATGTGGATTGGAATTATTCGATTTTTCAACAGTTTCCATAGCCATCACACCGTTGCGATCCGCTGCCTCTCCCGTCGATTTCTTGCATCGCATGAACCGCTGACTTGCGCGAGGAATTTATCGTTAGGGATGGTGTGACAACTCGCGCGTGAGAAAATCATGCAGGCATTGCGTTGCGACTTGCGTCGGTGCGGGACTGCGCAATACTCCGAGCGATAAGTATTTTGAAAGGCCGATTGATTTTGCCATCCATATTTTCACCTGTTTCACTGTCCGAAGACGCGGACTCACCAAGCGGATGGTGGGTCGTCGGTGGAGCGCATGCGCTGACAGCTGTAACCTTCGGATCAGCCTACGCCTTCTCCGCTGTGTTTCCCGGTCTTTCCGAGGAATTCGCGGCATCGCGTGGCGAGATCGCGCTTGTCTTCTCCATCTCGGCTTTGGTGTTCTATTCGCTGGGCGCAATCGCCGGCCCGCTTGCCGATCGCTGGTCGTCCCGCGCCGTCATAGCGACCGGTTTGGTGGCAATGATCATCGGTTACGTCGGAGCCAGCCAGGCACAGTCGCTGGCCTCGCTCTACATTTGGTACGGTGCCGGGGTGGGGGTTGGGATCGGCCTCTCTTATGTTCCGGCGGTTGGAGTTGTGCAGTCTTGGTTTATCCTCAAGCGGAGCCGCGCGTCAGGCATTGCTACGGCCGGCATCGGCCTCGGCACACTCTTGCTGCCGTTTACGACCGGCCGGCTTGTCTCCGGGCTTGGTTGGCGTGGATGTTTCATCGCTTTGGCGGTTGTCATAGCCGCAATCGGTCTGCCGGCGGCAATGCTCGTGCGTAGACGCCAAGACAACAGCATTCCTTCAGAACTGCGATCCAGCGACCGGCCCAGCCCTTTCACCGTATGGCGCGATGGCCGTTTCAGCCTGTTCTACATCATGCTGCTCTTGGTGTCGTTCTGCACATTCATTCCCTATGTGCATATCGTCCCGGCAGCGCATGACATGGGTCTGTCGCTTGAAAGCGGTACAATCCTTATAGCGCTCATCGGCGTCGGAAACATCTTTGGGCGTTTCGTGCTGGCCGGTTTGGGCGACCGCATCGGTTCCTTGCGCCTTTTGACAATTCTTACCTTTGCTGTTGCCGGCTCATTCGTCCTGTGGTCCGCTGCCAACGGCATGGCCATGATGGTGCTTTTCGCCCTGTTGTTCGGGGCGAGTTATGGTGGCTGTGTCGGCCTTTATCCGGCCGTCGCCGCCAATCTCTTCGGCACCCGTCATATCGGAACGATACTGGGCTATCTCTATACGGCCGTGGGTGTGGCTGCTTTGCTGGGGCCAACAATGGCGGGGCTCGTATTCGATAAAACCGGTAGCTATCTGGGCCCCATACTGTTCAGCGCGGCTGCCGCTGTCGTTGCCGGTTTCCTGACACTCTGGCTTCGGCAGAAATGGTAGCGCCGCAAATGAACAGAGGCGGCCAGACCGAGCCTTGTGGTCACCGGCCGCTCAGCCGGATGTCACCGGTCGAGATCGATGTGCCTTTCTGGCAACCATTCCGGATAAGATCATGAAATAATCGAATGCCGCGAAAAGGTGCCTTCGAAATGTCCCAATGGGGCTGAACCGTAGGCTTGTTTGTCGCTTGCGCCTTCCCATGCGCTTTGACATGCGATGCGTAAATGATGCCGGTTCGGGATCGTTTTGCGGTTCCGTCCGTTATCTGTTGCCGAATCTGGTGGCGAGTAGCCGGGTATGCTCCCGTCACGATTTGAGAAGGAGAGACTTATGAACAAAATTCTTGCGACGGCCTTTGCCGCGGTATCGTTGACCTTTGTCGGAGCGGGGGTGGCCAATGCAGCCGACCTCGTCACAAGGACATATGAAGAGCCGGACCTGCGCAATGGCGTGAAGATCGGTTATCTTACCTGCGATATCGGCGGCGGCACGGGTTATGTGCTCGGTTCATCCAAGGAAGCCGATTGCATTTTCCAGTCGACCGTCGGCAACGAGCTTTCGGATCGTTATACCGGCGAAGTGAGAAAACTTGGCATCGACCTTGGTTTCACCACGCGCAGCCGCCTGATCTGGGCCGTGTTTGCGCCGACCGCCGGCTATCACCGCGGCTCGCTCGCCGGCCTCTATGTCGGCGCTAGCGCCGAAGCCACGCTCGGCGCCGGTGTGGGCGCCAATCTCCTGGTCGGCGGTACCTCCGGCTCGATCCATCTGCAGACGGTCAGCCTGACCGGCCAGCTCGGCCTCAACGTTGCGGCAGGCAGCGCCTCGATGACGCTGACGGCAGCGAATTGATGTTCTCTTTTGGCGCCTCCTGCCCATGGCGGTGGGGAGGCGCCAACTCTTCTGAGGAGCGATTTCGCGCCCTCGCATGCCCAAGCCGGATCACGACATGATGGATATTCGAATGGCAACGCCCGACGAGGACGAGGTCCTGGTGGGGCACTATCTGAAGATCTGGGACAGCTACGGCACACCACCGGAACACTACAGCTCCGATGCGGCGGCGCGGATCTTGTCTTTCATCAGAAGCGGTCGCGAAGAGCGCCGCCTGACCTCGTTCCTTGCGATCGTCGACGGTGAAATCGCCGGTTCTGCATCCTGCCAGCTGCACCAATCGCCGTTTCCGGAGGTCATCCGTCCGGAACAGCGGCTGTTCGGTTATATCTGGTCCGTCTATGTCGCCGACGCCTTCCGTCGGCGCGGCATCGCATTGGCGCTGACCAACAAGGCCGTCGATTATCTGAAATCGATCGGCTGCACGACGGTCGTCATCCATGCCTCGGATGCCGGCGAACCCGTTTATAGGGCTGCCGGTTTCGAACTGGCGAAGGAAATGCGCCTGAAGTTCCCGGAGGAATAACGACCCGGATGCGGCCGGTGCCGCATCTTCCGCTTACGTCTTCGGCCGGCCGGGTGCGATAAAGGCGGCGATCGTCGCCGCGTCATGGCCGGCCTCACGCAGGAAGCGGCTGGCAAATTCGATGGCGGGGCTTCGAAGCGCATCGTCCGGGCGGATCAGGTGAAAGGCCACGTGATAATCGAGCGTCCGTTCCGAGACAGTGACGACGCGCCCGGCCGCCAGCGCCGCATCCGACAGCGGCGGTCGCGCCAGCGCGATGCCGAGCCCCTGCGCACAGGCGTCGATCACCAGATTATAGTCTTCGAAGCGCCGGTCATGGCCGCGCGGCGTATAGTCGACACCCTCGCGGGCGAGCCAGCGGCGCCAGCCTTCGATGTTCGAATCGTGCAGGATCGGCAGTTCGAGCAGCGACAAGGCATCGGAGCGCTGTCCGAGCTGCTCCGCCAGCGCCGGGGCAGCGATCGGACACGATTTCTCCTTCCAGAGCGGCAGGGCGCGCACGCCGGCCCACGGCCCCTTGCCGCAGCGGATGGCAAGATCCGTGCCTTCGCCGAAATCCGCCAGCCGGTGTTCGAGCGTCAACTCGACATGCAACTCGTTTCCCTCAAGCTTCGGCAGGCGCTGAAACAGCCATAGCGAGGCGACGGAGGGCGTTACCGAAAGGCGCACTACCGCCTTGTTGCGGCGGGGCAGCCAGCGCTCGCCACTATTGCCGAGTAGCGCCAGCGCTTCCTCCGCCCGCGCGAAAAACCGCATACCTTCCGGCGTCAGGCGCACACCTCGGGCTTCGCGGGCAAACAGCCGCACGCCCATCCAGCGCTCCAGGCGCGAGACCTGCCGCGACACCGCCCCATGCGTGATGCCGCTTTCCTCGGCCGCGGCCGAAAACGATCCGAGCCGGGCGGCGCGGGCAAAGGTCTCGAGCGTGTCGAGGGGCGGAAGCACGGGCGAGCTGTGAACCATACGCACATTTGATCATCGATTGCGATGCTTTTCAAGCACGGATCGAAGGCCTAATCCATTCTCACGGAAACAGATGGAGGCGAAAATGAGCATGGCGGCAAGCGCACCGGTTACGGCGAAACAGCAAGGCGGGTTCGATTTGGTGGCCTTTGCCGCGATCCTCGTTACCATCCTCTTCTGGGCGTCCTCCTTCGTGGTGATCCGCATCTGTCTCGGACCGCTGACGCCGATCGAACTGGCGACGGCGCGTTATGTGGCAGCCGGCGCCATCGCCCTCGTCTACCTCGCCATCTACCGGCCGATGCCGGAAAGGCGCGATTTCCTCCGCCTCTCCATTGCCGCCGTGCTCTTCATCGCCGCCTATGCGGTTTTGTTGAACACCGGCGAGCAGACGGTTGCGGCAGGGCCGGCGAGCTTCATCATCAACACCATGCCCGTCTTCACTGCCCTGATTGCCACATTCGCGCTCGGCGAGCGCTTTGGCCGCTGGGGCTGGGGGGGGTACCGCGGTTTCCTTCGGCGGCGTAGCGCTGATTGCAGTCGCCTCCGACGACGGTTTCAATCTCGATCCAAATGCGGTCATGATCCTTGGTGCAGCGCTCTGCTCGGCGATCGCCAGCGTGCTGCAGAAGCCGCTGCTTGGACGGCTGCCGGCGCTTGCCGTCACCGCCTGGATCCTGCTCATCGGTTCCGTGCCGCTGTTTCCGGCCGTCCCGGCGACAATCCAGGCGCTCGCGGCCGCACCGGCCGAAGTGAACTGGGGCGTTGCCTATCTCGTCATCTTCCCCACTGTGATCGGCTATCTCACCTGGGCGATCGCGTTGAAGCGGCTGACGGCCGCCCGCGCTTCGAATTTCCTCTACGGCGTTCCGCCGGTCGCCACGCTAATCGGTTTTGTCTGGCTGGGCGAAACGCCAACGGTGCTCGGTGCGGTCGGTGGCGTCATGGCAATCCTCGGTGTGCTCATCGTCAACGTGATGCGGAAGCGATAGCGTGAGATTCGAGCCGCGAGGGCGAACTGGTAACAGATAGGCATTGCGCTGCCCTTCGCTTTCTTTAAAACGAAAGCAGATACGAAAGGTATGCGCCCATGTTCTTGACCGACCGGCAAACCGAAATCGTGGCGATTGCGAAATCGAGCGGCAGGGTTCTGGTCGAGGAGCTTGCCTCTCGCTTTTCCGTGACGCGGCAGACGATCCGCAAGGATCTGAACGATCTCTGCGACGCACAGGTGCTGACACGTATTCATGGCGGTGCCACATTCCCGAGCGGCACCGAGAACGTCAAATACGAGGCGCGCCGACAGATCGCCGCTTCCGAGAAGCAGGCGATCGGCATTGCCGCGGTCGAGCTGATCCCGAGCGGCGCCTCGCTCTTCATCAATATCGGAACGACGACCGAGGCGGTGGGCGAGGCGCTCGCCAATCACCACGAGTTGATGGTGATCACCAATAATATCAACGTTGCCAATAGGTTGCGTTCCTTTCCGGCGATCGAGGTGGTGATCGCCGGCGGGGTCGTGCGTGGTTCGGACGGCGGGATCGTCGGTGAAGCGGCCGTCGATTTCATCCGTCAGTTCAAGGTCGATTACGCCGTGATCGGCGCGTCGGCGATCGACGTGGACGGCGCGCTTCTCGACTACGATTTTCGCGAGGTGAAGGTGGCTCAAGCGATCATCGCCAATGCCAGGCATGTCATCCTGGTTGCCGATTCGACGAAGTTCGAACGCACTGCACCGGTCAGGATCGGCCAGCTTTCGCAGGTCCATACCTTCATCACCGACCACTGTCCGGTAGCGTCGATCCGCAATCTCTGCCTCGAAAACAATGTGAAGCTGATCGAAACGAACGGCAGATCGCGCTAGCGGATAGGGCTGAAAAGCGTCAGCGCCTTTCGAAAGCGCACGATGCTCTATGCCTTTGATTCAGATGACAATTCTCATTTTATCCTGATCCGGCCTAAAAATCGTCCAGATCAAGGTGGTGATCTGCGAAACATTCGTTTGACATTCGTATTTCTTTCGTTTTAACTGATGTCACTTTCGCAATTGCGCAAGTTTTGTGCGATGCGAAATCTGCAGCGGGGCTCGGAGGGGATATTGGGCCGGGAGATTCACGACATATTCGTCATCGGTGGCGGCATCAACGGCTGCGGCATTGCGCGCGATGCTGTTGGGCGCGGCTATTCGGTGGCGCTGGCGGAGATGAACGATTTCGCCTCGGGCACCTCGTCGGGCGCCACCAAGCTGATCCATGGCGGCCTGCGTTATCTCGAGCATTACGAATTCCGCCTGGTGCGCGAATCGCTGATGGAGCGCGAAATCCTCTGGGCGATGGCGCCGCACATCATCTGGCCGCTGCGCTTCGTGCTGCCCTATCACAAGGGCGGCATCCGTCCGGCCTGGCTGATCCGGCTCGGCCTCTTCCTCTACGACCACCTTGGCGGCCGCAAGCTGCTGCCGCCGACCTCGGTGCTCGACATGCGCCGCGATCCGGCCGGCAAGCCGCTGAAGGCGCTGTTTGCCAAGGCCTTCGAATATTCCGACGGCTGGGTCGACGATGCCCGGATGGTGGTGCTGAACGCCCGCGACGCCGCCGACAAGGGGGCGACCATCATGCCGCGCACCAAAGTCGTGTCGGCAAGGCGCGAGAAGGGCCTGTGGCATATCGAGACCACCGATACGGTCACCGGCCGCAATGACAGCCATCAGGCCCGCATGCTGGTCAATGCCGCCGGTCCCTGGGTCGACCATGTCATTCGTTCCGCCTTCGGCCAGAACGAAGCCCATCATGTCCGCCTCGTCCAGGGCAGCCATATCGTCGTGAAAAAGAAGTTCGACGATGTGAGAGCCTATTTCTTTCAGAACCCCGACAACCGCATCATCTTCGCCATCCCCTACGAGTGCGACTTCACACTGATCGGCACCACCGACCGCGACTATACCGCCGATCCCAAGGATGTCAGGATCTCCGAAGAGGAGACCGTCTATCTCTGCAATGCGGCGTCGGAATATTTCAAAGAGCCGGTCAAGCCGGAAGATATCGTCTGGACCTATTCGGCGGTCAGGCCGCTTTATGACGACGGTGCCTCGAAGGCACAGGAGGCGACGCGCGACTATGTGCTGAAGCTGGAAGGCGAAGGTGCCGCACCGTTGCTCAACGTCTTCGGCGGCAAGCTCACCACCTATCGCCGGCTTTCCGAACATGCGCTGGAGAAGATCGGTGCTGCCATCGGCGTCAAGGGCGCCCCGTGGACGGCCAAAAGCCATCTGCCGGGCGGCGACTTCCCGGTCCGCGGCTATGAGGCACAAGTTGACAAGCTGAAGCGGCGTTATCAGTTCCTCGCCGATCAGCATGCCCGCCGCCTGGTGCGCCGCTATGGCACCAGGGCCGAGGCGCTGCTCGGCGATGCCCGCGGCATCGACGATCTCGGACGGCTGTTCGGCGGCGATCTCTACGAGGCCGAGGTCACCTATCTCGTTAAACAGGAATGGGCCCGGCACGCCGAAGACGTGCTGTGGAGGAGAACAAAAGATGGCCTGCGCCTTTCGAAGGAGCAGGCTCAGTCACTGGAGGAGTACATGGCTGCCATGCCGGCGATGGCCGGATAGGAGCCCTGTGGTCCCCGCTGCGTGGAGGCACGGGAATCGGAATGCTGGAACTGCGGAACGCCGCCAAGATGGTGGGCGCGGACTATCACATTTATCCGACCGATCTGGTCCTCGAGCGAGGCACGCTGAACGTCCTGCTCGGGCCGACGCTGTCGGGCAAGACGTCGCTGATGCGGCTGATGGCCGGCCTCGACCGGCCGACGGGCGGCTCCGTCCATTTCGACGGCGTCGATGTCACCGGCATGCCGGTGCAGAAACGCAACGTTGCCATGGTCTACCAGCAATTCATCAACTATCCGGCGCTGACCGTCTACGAGAACATCGCCTCGCCGATGCGCATATCGGGCAAGGATGCCGCCACGATCGACCGCGACGTGCGCAAGGCGGCCGAGCTTCTGAAGCTCACGCCCTATCTCGACCGCACGCCGCTCAATCTGTCCGGCGGCCAGCAGCAGCGCACGGCACTGGCCCGCGCCCTGGTCAAGAATGCCAGCCTGGTGCTGATGGACGAGCCGCTCGCCAATCTCGATTACAAGCTGCGTGAAGAGTTGAGGCAGGAATTGCCGCGCATCTTCGCCCAGTCCGGCGCGATCTTCGTTTATGCCACGACGGAACCCTCCGAAGCCTTGTTGCTGGGTGGCAATACGGCAGCGCTCAACGAGGGCCGGATCACGCAGTTCGGCCCGACGATCGAGGTCTATCGCAATCCGCTCGATCTGACGACGGCGAAAACCTTTGCCGACCCGCCGCTGAATTTTATTGATCTGGTCAAATCGGAAGGCAATTTCCTGCGCGATGGCGCCGTGATTTTTGCCGTGCCGCCGCATCTTCAGAACGTGCCGGACGGGCCGGCAACGATCGCGTTTCACCCGCATCATCTTGCACCAACCGCCCAGACGGCTGATTCGGCGCAGCTGATAGCACGGACACAGATTTCGGAGATCACGGGATCGGAAAGTTTCGTGCATCTACAATTTGCCGGCACCCGCTGGGTGATGCTTGCGCACGGCATCCACAATATCGATCCGGACACGGACCTTTCCGTTTTCATCGATACGCGCCACCTGATGGCGTTCGGCGCGGACGGCCGGGCGATCACCATCGCCGGGCAGAGGGGCTAGGAGAAGATCATGGCACGTATCACCCTCGATCATATTCGACATGCCTATGGGCCGAACCCGAAGAGCGAGAAGGACTACGCTCTCAAGGAAGTGCACCACGAGTGGAACGACGGCGGTGCCTATGCGCTGCTCGGACCTTCAGGCTGCGGAAAGACCTCGCTGCTCAATATCATTTCCGGCCTCATTCAACCGTCCGAAGGGCGAATTCTCTTCGACGGACAGGATGTTACGAACCTGCCGACGCAGCAGCGAAATATTGCGCAGGTATTCCAGTTTCCGGTGATCTACGACACGATGACCGTCTATGACAATCTGGCTTTCCCCTTGCGCAACCGCGGAGTCGCGGAGCCTGATGTTGATCGTCGTGTCCGCGAAATACTGGAGATGATTGATCTTTCAGACTGGGCCAAGCGGCGCGCGCGCGGTTTGACGGCGGACCAAAAGCAGAAGATTTCGCTCGGCCGCGGCCTTGTGCGCTCGGATGTGAACGCGATTCTCTTCGATGAGCCGCTCACCGTTATCGATCCGCATATGAAATGGGTGCTGCGGTCGCAGCTGAAGCGGCTGCATAAGCAGTTCGGCTTTACGATGGTCTATGTCACGCATGACCAGACGGAGGCGCTGACCTTCGCTGACAAAGTCGTGGTGATGTACGATGGCGAGATCGTGCAGATCGGCACGCCGGCCGAGCTCTTCGAGCGTCCGAGCCATACCTTCGTCGGCTACTTCATCGGTTCTCCAGGCATGAACTTCATGCCAGCCAAGGTGGAAGGCCGCACGGTTCGGGTCGGCGAGCACGCGCTGACACTCGACTATGCGCCAAAGACTGCGGCAGCGGCCAAGGTAGAGCTTGGAATCCGGCCCGAGTTTATCAGGGTCGGCCGCGAGGGCATGCCTGTAACCGTCAGCAAGGTGGAAGATATCGGCCGGCAGAAGATCGTCCGCGCGCAGTTTGCCGGCCAGCCGATCGCGATCGTCGTCCCTGAAGACGGGGAAATTCCGGCTGATCCCCGGGTGACCTTCGAACCGTCGGGTATCAGTATCTATGCCGACTCTTGGCGCGCCGGACCGGAGGCTTGATCATGGAAAAAACCTGGAACAACAAAGCGTGGTTTCTGGTCCTGCCGGTCCTCGTGCTGGTGGCATTCTCGGCCGTCATTCCCTTGATGACGGTTGTGAACTATTCCGTTCAGGACACTTTCGGAAACAACCAGTTCTTCTGGAACGGAACGGACTGGTTTACCCAAATCCTGCATTCCGACCGTTTCTGGGCCGCCCTGCAGCGAAATCTAGTTTTTTCGTTGATCATTCTCGCTCTTGAGATCCCGCTCGGTATCTTCATTGCGCTCAACATGCCGAAATCCGGCATCGGCGTGCCGGTGTGCCTGGTTCTGATGGCGCTGCCACTACTGATCCCGTGGAACGTTGTCGGCACGATCTGGCAGGTGTTCGGCCGCAACGACATTGGTTTGTTCGGCTATTCCCTCAATGCCATCGGCATCGATTACAACTATGTGCAGGATCCGCTCGACGCCTGGGTGACGATCATCATCATGGACGTCTGGCACTGGACGAGCCTGGTCGTCTTGCTCTGCTATGCCGGCCTCGTTTCCATTCCGGATGCTTTCTATCAGGCAGCGAAGATCGACGGTGCGTCTCGTTGGGCCGTATTCCGCTATATCCAGCTGCCAAAGATGAAACGCGTTCTTCTGATCGCCGTGCTGCTGCGTTTCATGGATAGTTTCATGATCTACACCGAGCCTTTTGTCGTCACGGGCGGCGGTCCCGGCAACGCGACCACTTTCCTGTCGATCGATCTGGTCAAGACCGCCCTCGGACAGTTTGACCTCGGTCCGGCCGCTGCTATGTCGCTGATCTATTTCCTGATCATCCTGCTGCTTTCGTGGGTGTTCTACACCGTCATGACAAGCCACGACGCGGAGAATTGAAATGAGCGCCTCCAACGAAACGACAGCGAGCCGAAAAATCTCAGGCGTTACCAGTGTCGCAAGCGGTCTCTCCTCCGATGAAGTAAGCCGTCTGATGCGCCGGCGCGGCGAGGAATCGCGCTGGTGGTGGCTGGTTCCGACGATCTATATCATCGTGCTCCTGCTGCCGATCTATTGGCTCGTCAATATGAGCTTCAAGACCAATGCGGAAATCGTCAATTCTCTGACGCTTTATCCTCATAACCCGACGATCGCCAATTACGTGACGATCTTCACGGAGAAGGCGTGGTATTCCGGCTACATCAATTCAATCACCTATGTCGTGATCAACATGGTGATCTCGGTGGCAGCCGCGCTGCCGGCGGCCTATGCCTTTTCCCGTTATCGGTTCCTTGGTGACAAGCATCTTTTCTTCTGGTTGCTGACGAACCGGATGGCGCCGCCGGCGGTTTTTGCCCTGCCGTTCTTCCAGCTCTACTCAGCCTTTGGACTGATCGATACGCACATCGCCGTGGCATTGGCGCATTGCCTCTTCAACGTGCCGCTTGCGGTCTGGATACTTGAAGGCTTCATGTCCGGCGTGCCGAAGGAAATCGACGAAACGGCCTATATTGATGGCTATTCGTTCCCGCGGTTTTTCCTGAAGATCTTCACGCCGCTGATTGCGAGCGGCATAGGTGTCGCCTGCTTCTTCTGCTTCATGTTCTCTTGGGTCGAGTTGCTGATCGCACGAACGTTGACGACTACCGACGCGAAGCCGATCGCTGCCACCATGACCCGTACCGTCTCCGCATCCGGCATGGATTGGGGCTTGCTCGCCGCCGCGGGTGTTCTGACCTTGATCCCAGGGGCGCTGGTGATCTGGTTTGTGCGCAATTACATCGCCAAGGGCTTCGCCCTGGGGAGGGTTTGATGGGCTTTTCGCTTCCCGATTTTTCATGGATGGCATGGACCTGGCCGACGGCCGCGTTCTTCATCGTTATCGCATTGCTGCTGATCGGCATGGGGGTCTGGGAGTATGCCGTGCCGGGCGGCAACCCGCGGATCGGAATCCTGCGCTTCGAGACGACGCGCGGTGACCGGCTTTTCCTTTCGCTGCTCGGCAGCGCCTTTATCCATCTTGCCTGGCTTGGTCTCGCGGGATCAAGCCTCTGGTGGGCTCTCGCTCTCTCCGTTGTCTACGCCGTCGGCGTATTCCGTTACGTGTGAGGCAAACTGATGCAGATGGCCGGGGTTTTTCTGGCCGCCTGAGACGTGAAGACTGCAATCGCAAAACCCTGGGAGGATATCATGCGAAGGCATTTATTGACGACGACAGCAGCGGTACTGCTGGCCATGACCGGGTCGGCCTATGCCGGCATGGACGAGGCAAAGACTTTCCTGGACAAAGAGATCGGCGACGTGTCGACGCTCTCTCGTGCCGACCAGGAAAAGGAAATGCAATGGTTCGTCGATGCGGCGAAGCCTTTCCAGGGTATGGACATCAAGGTTGTTTCGGAAACCTTGACCACTCACAAGTATGAGTCCGAGGTTCTGGCTCCGGCCTTCACTGCGATCACCGGCATCAAGGTCACGCACGACGTCATTCAAGAGGGTGACGTTGTCGAGAAGATCCAGACGCAGATGCAGACCGGGCAGAACCTGTATGATGGCTGGGTCAACGACTCCGACTTGATCGGTACGCACTGGCGTTATCAGCAGGTCCGCAATCTGACCGACTGGATGGCCGGCGAAGGCAAGGACGTTACCAACCCCGGCCTCGATATCGACGACTTCATCGGCACCAAGTTCACGACCGCGCCGGACAAGAAGCTCTACCAGCTTCCCGACCAGCAGTTCGCCAACCTCTATTGGTTCCGCTACGACTGGTTCAACGACGAGAAGAACAAGGCCGATTTCAAGGCGAAATACGGCTACGATCTCGGCGTTCCGGTCAACTGGTCGGCCTATGAAGACATTGCCGAATTCTTTACCGGCCGTGACGTCAACGGCAAGAAGGTCTTCGGCCATATGGACTACGGCAAGAAGGACCCGTCGCTCGGCTGGCGCTTCACCGACGCCTGGCTGTCGATGGCCGGCAACGGCGACAAGGGCCTGCCGAACGGTCTTCCGGTCGACGAATGGGGCATCAAGGTCGACGAGAATTCGCGTCCGGTCGGTTCGTGCGTCGCGCGTGGCGGCGATACCAACGGCCCGGCATCGGTCTATTCGATCCAGAAGTATCTCGATTGGTTGAAGGCGTACGCACCGCCGGAAGCTCAGGGCATGACCTTCTCGGAATCCGGTCCGGTGCCGGCACAGGGTAACGTCGCGCAGCAGATCTTCTGGTACACGGCGTTTACCGCAGACATGGTCAAGCCTGGCCTGCCTGTTATGAATGAGGACGGAACGCCGAAATGGCGCATGGCACCGAGCCCGCATGGCGTTTACTGGAAAGACGGCATGAAGCTTGGTTATCAGGACGTCGGCTCGTGGACGTTGATGAAGTCGACCCCGACGGACCGCGCGAAAGCTGCCTGGCTCTATGCACAGTTCGTGACCTCCAAGACTGTTGACGTGAAGAAGAGCCAGCTCGGTCTCACCTTCATCCGCGAATCGACCATTCGCGACAAGAGCTTTACGGAGCGCGCTCCGAAGCTCGGCGGTCTGATTGAGTTCTATCGTTCGCCGGCCCGTGTTCAATGGTCGCCAACCGGCACCAACGTTCCCGACTATCCGAAGCTGGCTCAGCTTTGGTGGCAGGCCATCGGTGACGCCGCTGCCGGCGCCAAGACACCGCAGGAAGCCATGGACTCTCTTTGCGGCGAGCAGGAGAAGGTCATGGGCCGTATCGAGAAATCGGGTGTCCAGGGCGATATCGGCCCGAAACTCGCCGAAGAGCATGACCTCGCTTACTGGAACGCGGATGCGGTGAAGAAGGGCAACCTTGCACCGCAGCTGAAGATCGAGAATGAGAAGGAAAAGCCGGTCACTGTCAACTACGACGAACTCGTCAAGAGCTGGCAGTCGAAGTAAGGCGGACCTCGGCCGGAGGCGACAAAGCTTCCGGCCATCACTTCCTGCCACCGGCTACGGCCGGTGGCACCCACAATCTTTCTCTCATGAAACCTCCGCGTCTGCCCTCCTTGCCGGGCGGAGCGGTTTCGTGCGAGCCGGAGACGGATATGAGCGGCTATATTCTTTCAATCGACCAGGGCACGACGTCCTCACGCGCGATCATCTTCGACGGCGACATGAAAATGGCCGGCTCCGCGCAGGCGGAGATCACCCAATACTATCCGCAGCCCGGATGGGTGGAACATGACGCCACGGAGATCTGGCTGTCCGTGATCGACACGGTGCGCAAGGCGATTGCAGATGCCGGCATACAGGCCGGCGACATTGCCGCGATCGGCATCACCAACCAACGCGAGACGGCGGTCGTTTGGGATCGCAAGTCCGGAACACCGCTTCATCGCGCGATCGTCTGGCAGGACAGGCGCACGGCTGAAATGTGCGAGAGCCTGAAGGCCGACGGGTACGAGAAGCTGTTCAGCGCCAAGACCGGGCTGTTGCTCGACCCCTATTTCTCCGGAACGAAGCTGCGCTGGCTGCTCGACAATGTCGACGGTCTGCGTGAGAAGGCGGAGGCAGGCGATGTCTGCTTCGGCACGATCGACAGCTGGTTGATCTACAATCTGACGGGCGGCCGTGTGCATACCACCGATGCGACCAATGCATCGAGAACGCTGCTCTACAATATCGATGACGGTGCCTGGGACGAGGAGCTTCTCGGCATTCTCGGTATTCCCCCTGCGGTGCTTCCCGAGGTCAGGGAATGCGCCGATGATTTCGGCCGCGTCGACAAGGCGCTGCTCGGTGCGGAGCTTCCGATCCTCGGCGTTGCCGGCGACCAGCAGGCGGCGGCGATGGGCAATGCCTGCTTCGAGCCCGGCATGATGAAATCCACCTATGGCACCGGCTGCTTTGCCCTGCTGAACACCGGCCGGGATCGTGTTTCCTCCTCCAACCGGATGCTGACGACGATCGCCTACCGGCTCGACGGCGAGACGACCTATGCGCTCGAAGGCTCGATCTTCATCGCCGGCGCCGCCGTGCAATGGCTGCGCGATGGTCTCGGCATCATCGGTCAGGCGTCGGAGGCGGGGGTGCTTGCGGCCAAGGCCGATCCCGGACAGCAGGTCTATATCGTTCCGGCCTTCACCGGCCTCGGCGCCCCCTATTGGGATCCGGCCGCGCGCGGCGCGATCTTCGGCCTGACCCGAAACAGCGGGCCGGCGGAATTTGCCCGCGCCGTGCTCGAATCCGTCGCCTACCAGACACTCGATCTGCTGGTGGCGATGAAGAAGGACTGGGGGGTCAACCAGCTGGAAACGGTGCTGCGTGTCGATGGCGGTATGGCGGCTTCGGATTGGACCATGCAGTGCCTCGCCGACATGACGGGGAACCCCGTCGACCGCTCGGCGATCCGCGAGACGACGGCGCTGGGTGCTGCCTGGCTTGCCGGCTCGAAAGCCGGCATCTGGCCCGGCAGGCGGGAGTTTGCGCAGGCCTGGGCCTGCGACCGCCGCTTCAGCCCTTCGATGGAGGAGACCGAGCGGCAGACCAAGATCATCGGCTGGAAGAATGCCGTCTCCAGAATGATTTCGGACGCCTCGGCGGGATAGAACCGCTTCCGGCTCTTACGCACCGCCGGCAGCCTTTCTGTTGATGAAGCTCAGGGCCAGCACGGCAAAGATCAGCGTTCCCGTGCCGACCTGCTGCCAATAGAAGTTCAGGTCTGTCAGCAGCAGCCCGTTGGCGACGACGCTGAGCAGCAGCGCGCCGAGGACGGTCCCGCCGACATTCGGCCGCCCGAGCGGGCTGAGCGTCGTGCCGATGAAGGTGGCGCCGATGGCATTGAGCAGGAAGGCATTGCCGGAGGATGGAATGTAGGTGGTGACGGTTGCCGTCAGGATCAGGCCGGCGATGGCCGCGATCAACCCGACCAGGATGAAGGTCACCGTTACATGGGCCGGCGCTGCGATGCCGGAATAGCGCACGACGCCCGGCTGGATGCCGATCGACAGAATGACACGGCCGAAACGCGTGCGGGCAAAAACCACCGCTGCGGCTGCGATGACGATGATGGCCGCGGCCAGCGGCACCGGAAAGCCGGCGACCGTGCCGTGGCCGAGGAAGCGGAAGGCCTCCGGCACGCCGTTCGGCGGCAGATAGACCGGATTGCCGCCATTGGTCAGCAGTTGTTGAACGCTGCGGCCGATGAACAGCGTGCCGAGCGTGGCGAGGAACGGCGACACCCCGATCCCGGAGATCAAGAGCGCGTTGAAGACGCCGACGACCGCTCCGGCTGCCAGTCCCGCCAGCGCGGCGAGTGCCACCGGCTGCCCGGCGAGAACCAGCGAAACGAAAGCGAAGCTGGCGAAATCCATTGCCGTTCCCACGGAAAGATCGATGCCGCCCGAGGCGACGGCGAAGGTCATGGCGATGGAGACGATGGCAAGCAGCGTGAAATTGTTGACCAGTATGCTCTGCAGGTTCGCCAGCGTTGTGAATGTCGGCGTTGTCAGGGAAAAGGCGGCGAATACCGCAACCAGGGCGAGGATCAGCCCATAACGCACCAGGCCGCCGGCGATCAGACGCGGCAAGCCTGTCGTGGCGGGGGTAGGGATATGGAGCGACATGGTCAGGCCTCCTGCCGGCGCAGCAGTGTCGTCGCGGAAACGACGATGAGAATGAGCACGCCCTGGACGCCGCTGACCAGGGTGCTCGAAATATTCAGCAACTGGAAACCGTTGACCAGGAAGCCGACCAAAAGGGCCGAAAGCAGCGTCCCGGTGACTGTCGGAACCAGCCGGCGCGAAAAGACCGAGCCGAGCAGGGCGGTGACGACGACGGGCAGCAGCATCTCGCCGGCGCCGGTCGTGCTGCCGCTCAGATAGGAAACGGACAGGATGCCGGCGATGCCGCCGGAAACGCCGCTGGCGACGAAGGCACCTGATAGTAGCCGGCGAAGCGGCAGACCGGCGGCACGCGCCGCATCCGGAAACTCACCGACAGCGTAGAGACGCAGGCCGAGCGGGGTATATTGCACGACCGCCGTCGCGATCGCCGTAAAGCCGAGGAGCACATAGGCGAGAACCGGTATGCCGAAAGGATCCGAGGCCGAAAGCGCCGAGAGGAAAGGTGTCGAGGCCGGCAGGACGGTATTGCCGGTCAGCACCAATTCCAGGCCGGCGACGACGTTCATGACGGCAAGCGTGGCGAGCAGCGGCACGATGCCGGCATAAACGACGGCAATGGCATTCACCGTGCCGATCAGCGCCCCGGTCAAGATCGCCGCGGCAATCGCCGTCGCATCGCCGTAGCCGAGCTGCGTCAGGCTCGCATAGACGGCGGCGCTGAGACCCATATTGGCAGCGAGCGACAGGTCGATGCCGCCGGTGACGACATTGGAGCCGCCGGCGATCAGCACGATCGTCAGACCGATGGCAAGCACGCCTGAGATGGCCGATTGGCCAAGCACATTACCGATATTGCCGATGCTGAGGAAATAGGGTGCAGTCAGCGAGAAGACGATCAGGATGGCGGCGAAGGCGATCAACGATCCGAAGCGTAGCGCGGCCGCTGCAATATTGCCGGCCGGCCGGGGAGGCGGTTCCGCAGCAGAAAAACCGGAAGGCGCGAATTCCACTTCAGCCGACATGACGATGTCCCTCGGATGATCCCGTCGATTGAGCCAGCACGGCATCCGCCGTGGCCTCCGACGATATGAATTCCCGCACCACGCGGCCGCGGAAAAGCACAAGGATGCGATCGGTGATGCCAACGAGTTCGGGCAGATCCGAAGACAGCACGATCACACCGGCGCCGCGCGCCGCGAGTTCGCCGATCAGCGTATAGATCTCGACCTTGGAGCCGATATCGACGCCGACCGTCGGCTCGTCGAGGAGATAGACCTCGGAGCGGCGGCTCAGCCATTTGGCGATGGCGATCTTCTGCTGGTTGCCGCCTGAAAGCGTGCGCAGCAGGGCATCGCGCCCATTGGCTTTCACCTGCAGCCGACTAATCAGGGCATCGGCTTCGTCCCGTTCGCGTTTGCGATCGAGAAAGCCGAAACGGGTGAAACGGCCAAGGCTGGAAAGGCTGATATTTTCCGCGACGCTGAGGTCGAGCGCGATGCCGTGGCGTCGCCGGTCTTCCGGCACCAGCGCGATCTCGCGCCCTGTCGCCTGCGTTGGATTGGTGAAACGGGCAGCCTTGCCGCTGACCTCGATACGGCCGGACGCCGCTGTCTCCAGACCGAAGAGGGTGCGGACCAGCTCCTTGGCGCCGGAGCCGAGCAGGCCGGTGAGGCCGAGCACCTCGCCGCGGCGAAGCGTGAAACTGACGTCGCTATATTTCCCCGGCGCCGACAGTTGCTCGACCTTGAGGATTTCTTCACCCGGCGTCACCTGTGGCTTCGGGAACATCTCCTTGATGTCGCGCTCGACCATCAGCCGCGCAATCGCACCGGCCGAGGTGTCCCCGATCGGCAGGGAGGCGACATCAAGTCCATTGCGCAGCACGGTGACGTGGTCGCAGAGCTCTTCGATTTCGTTCAGGTAATGCGAGATATAGATGATGGTGACGCCCTCGTCGCGCAGACGACGGATCAGCCGGAAGAGGATATCGGCCTCGCGGCGCACCAAGGCGGCGGTCGGCTCATCGAAGACGAGCACTTTCGGCTGATTGAGGAGGGCGCGGGTGATCTGTACGATCTGCTTTTCGGCGGTCGACAATTCGCCGATCAGCGCGCTGTTCGACAAGCGGATACCGAAATAGTCGTTGAGAATGTCGGATGCGCGCCGCTGCATCAGTCGCCGGTCGAGGAACGGCGTGCCAGATATGCGCGGTTCCCGGCCGAGGAACAGGGCTTCGCCGACGGTGAAGGTCGGCACCAGCAGCCGATCCTGGTGAATGAAGTGGATGCCGAGCTCTTCGGCAAGATGCGGCGTCAGCCTGTCGAATGTACGCCCTTCGATCTCGATCCGGCCGCCATCCGGCTGGTGAAGACCGGCCAGCAGCTTGATCAGCGTCGACTTGCCGGCGCCGTTCTGGCCGACGAGACCGTGGATGGTGCCGCGCCTGACGATCAGCGACGCGCCGGCAAGCGCCTGCGCCCCGCCGAAATGCTTGACGATGCCTTCGAAGCGGATGATGTCGTTGCGTGCCGTGACCGGCTGCTTCAACGAAATGGCCGTCATGTCGATCTCTCCGGGCGGGCAGATTCCGAGTGATCCGGCAGGGCCGGATCGCTCGTGTTCAGTGTCAGCCGATGCCGAGTTTCTTGGTGACTTCGCCGACATTGGTCTTGTTGGCGAGCAGCGCCGGAACATAGGTTTCGCGCGGCAGGGTCTGGCCGGCGAGCAGCTTGGCGACGTTGCGGATGGCGGTGCGGCCGATTTCCGCCGGCTGCTGGGCGACATCGGCGCCGGCCGGCGAATTCGGATCGGCGATGAGCTGCAGCACTTCCGGGCTGCCGTCGACGCCGTAGGTGCGGATCTCGGTCCGCCCGGCGGCCGTCAGAGCCTGAGTCGCGCCCAGCTGCGGAATGTCCCAGGCCGACCAGATCGCCTTGATCGAACCCTTTTCCGGATATTTGTTGAGGATGGCCGTGATCTGCGTGAAGGCGTCCTGCACGGTGTTCGGGATGACGTCGCGCAGTTCCGGCTGGAGGATTTTCACCTTCGGGAAATATTTGACGACATTGACCAGCTGGTCGTAGCGGATCGCGCAGGGGGTGACGCCGTAGAAGCCGTTGAAGACGACGATATTGCCTTCGCCGCCGATATCGGAGACGAGCTGTAGCGCCAGGTCCTTGCCGATGCCCCAATTGTCGGAAGTCGTGTTGTTGATCGAATTGGTCGAGCCGACGTCGACGGTCAAAACCGGGATCCCGGCATCGCGCGCCTTCTTCAGCCAGGGATCGATGACGCTGAGCGTACCGAGGATCTGGACGATCGCATCCGGCTTCTGGGCGATCAGCGTCTGCAATTGCGAAACCAGCTTGCCGTCATTGCGCCCGGCATCGACGGCGATGGGCTCGCCGCCGAGGCGCTTTACCTCTTCGATCTGGGCATTATAGGCCTGCAGGTCGAAGAAGTGATCGGTGCCGGTGGCGCTGATGGCTATGCGCTTGCCTTTCAGCGACAGCTCTTCGGCTGCAAAAACCGGCTTCTGCCCGATGAGGGAGGCACCGGCGACGGCAACCCCGGCCGCGGCGGACAGTTTCAACAGGTCTCGTCTTCCGAGACCGCTTCCGGATTTTTCGATGCTCATTGCCATTCTCTCCAATTAATTATGTCTATAGATTAAATGGATTAATGCGGATGAGGAGGAACGAATTTCCAAAAGAACGATCTCCGGGGAAAAGAGTGGAGGGAACGAAAGCTGATCCCTGGCTGCGGTTTCCCATGACCGGGAATGATTTCGGATGTCTCGGCGGTTTTGAGAGCGATCAGATGAGTCGACAGTCCACAGCCACCGATCAGGAAGAAACACGCACTGCATAATTCTTGCGCATGCGACCAGATTTGCCGAGGGTGAACGCCTGCCAGGCCGTGGTGCCGTGTGGCGCGACAGCAGTCATGAAATCACGATTTACATGGGCGCGGTCGGGTTTTATCCCACGACGTTGATATCCAGCGCGAAGCTTGGCTTCCATTTGGCGCGCAACTTGCCTCTCTCCCTGTCAGGGAGAATGAAACAATGCCCGATATCGATCCGCAGATTTTCTCAATAAGCCGGCCATCCCTCGGAGGCTACAAGGCCTTCGTTCAACGCGACATGATCGTCGAGACCTATCGCAGTGCCGCGGGGCAAATGGTTTCAAGGGGCTCGCTTCATAGAATTTCGATCAACCGTACGGCGCACGGCAAATATGCCTATCGGTTTGGAAGCGGGGCATTCTGCAAAGTTGAGAGGCCGCCCTTCACTCTGGGATTTCAACCGGCTGCCACGGTCCTTGAGGTCGAGGGCGATGCGGCGGATTATATCTCGATCTTCCAGTCACCGGCGCTCTACAGCGGCATCGGGGGTTCTCGCTTCGATCCCGAGCATTGGGATAGTGATGCGCTGAGCGCGACGACGGATCCGACAACGCTGCAGGTTGCGCTTTCTCTTGCATTTGCCGCCGAGAAGACTGGGCGCGACGACCCGCTTTTGATGCAGCATCTGGGAATGGCGCTCGCCTGTTGTGTTGTAAAACTGCTGGGCGCCAAACCTGAAGCCGGCGATCGTCCGCTGACATCGGAGAATCTCCGGCGCGTGATCGATTACATCGAGGACCTGCTTGGCAAATCCGATTTGAGTGTTGAGGAGCTGGCCGGTGTGGCCCATATGAGCCCCTTTCACTTCAGTCGGGAATTCAAACGGGCGGCGGGCATGGCGCCGCATCGCTTCGTCCTCGAACGCAGGATCGAGCGGGCGCGACTTTACCTTGCCGATGGCAAGGAGACGCTTGCAAACATCGCTTATACCACAGGCTTTTCCAGCCAGGCGCATTTCTCCAGCGTCTTTCGGCGTCTGATGGGGGCGACACCGAAGGAATACCAGCGTTCGGTCCGTCTTTGAGCCGGCGCCCGCCGATGGCAAATCAGCAATTTTGCGAAAGATAATCGCACGAATTTGAAATCTCTTGAGGCTGCGGTCTGCGAGGCTCTTCCCATCAGGAGGCCTGCATGACCGCTTTTGCCCAAACCAATCCGATTACCGATATCTGTTTTTTGGTCGAGGATATCGAAAGAGCGTCGGCCTTCTATGTCGAGCGGCTTGGCTTCAAGCCGCGGCGCCGCGCTCCGGGCTTTGCCGATTTCAAAGGGGCTGGCGTGACGCTGGCGCTCTGGGAGATCGCGCATATCGCCGAGAATACCGGTGTCTCAAACCGCCGGGCTCCTCCGGGCGTGCACAAGGCCTGCGCGGCCATCGAGCTTGCCTCGCCAGAGCAGGTCGATGCTGCCTATGTGGAGCTGAAGGCTGCGGGCGTGCTCTTCCACGCGCCGCCGCAGAATTACGTCTGGAATGCGCGATGCTGCTATTTCGCTGATCCCGACGACAATCTCTGGGAGATCTATGCGTGGTCTGAAGGCGGCCCGATCGGCGACATCGACCCGCGGCAACGAGCATAAGCGGCCCAGCCAGCCGTCCGACAAACCAACAAGGGGAAGGCAAGCAAATGAACGGGGATGACAAACAAATCGTGGTCGGCAGGCGTACCGTCCTGAAGGGCGGAGCCTTTGCTCTCGCCGCGGCGACGGCGGGGATCAGCGTATTCGTACCGCGTCATTCGAACGCCGCCGCATCCAAAGTCGTCATCAAATATGATTGGCTGATGAGCAACGGACAGATCGGCGATATCGTTGCCGTCAAGCAAGGCCTGTTTGAGGCCGAGGGTCTCGACGTCGAGTTTTCCCCCGGCGGTCCCAATTCGGCAACGGTGCCGCCTGTGATCACGGGTGATGCGCAGCTCGGCCAATTCTCGGATTCGGCACAGCTCCTTCTTGCCCGGTCATCCGGCGTGCCGATCAAGATCTTCGCCTGCGGTTTCCGCATGGCGCCTTTCGCCTTCTATTCGCTGCCCAAGGCGCCGATCCGCACCGTCAAGGATATGGTTGGCAAGCGCATCGGCATCCAGCCGACCGCCCGTTATGTGCTCGATGCCATCCTGCTGAAGAACAATATCGACCCCTCGAGCCTGACCATCACCAATATCGGCTTCGACATGACGCCGCTGATGACCGGCCAGGTGGATGCGGTCACCGGATGGATCACCAACACGCAGGCCCTTTCCGTCATCGGCCCCGACCGCATCGATCTGATGATGAAGGACACAGGCTTGCCATCCTATGCCAATGTCTATTTCGCCACCGACGATGCCGTGAGCGGCAACGCCGAGACGCTGGCAAAGGTGCTGCGTGCGGTCGCCAAGGGCTGGGCCTGGACGCATGAACATCCCGAAGAGGCGGTGAAGTTGACAGTCGAGGCCTATCCGCAGCTCGATCTTGCCGTAGAGCTGCAGACCGTGCCGCGCATATTGTCGCTGAGCTTCGACGCTGCGACCGGCAAGGATGGCTGGGGCAGCTTCGATCCGGCCGCGCTTGCCGAGCAGATTTCCGTCTATGACAAGATCGGTCAGTTCAAGAGCGGCGCTCCGAAGCTGGAGGATTGCTATACGACTGAGATACTGGACATGACGGCGGGCGACCGCCCGAAGATTGCGTGAGAGCGGATTTGCCTGAAGCAGCGGCCATCGAAACCAAGGATCTGGCTGTCGGCTATGCCGGCGCTGTCGAGACGACCCGCATTCTGTCCGGCGTCGACCTCAGCGTCGGCAGGGGTGAGTTTCTGACCATTCTCGGCCCTTCCGGTTGCGGCAAGTCGACCTTCCTGCGTGCGGTGGCGGATCTTCTTCCGCCGCTTGACGGGCGGCTGTCGGTGCTCGGCAGGACAGCTTCGGAGGCGCGCCGGCGGCGCGAGGTCGCCTTCGTCTTTCAGGACGCAACGCTGTTACCCTGGCGGACCGTGAGGGAGAATGTCGCGCTGCCGCTCCAGGTGGGGAAGAAGAGCGTCTCGCGCTTGGTCGATCCGCGGCCCGACCATTGGATCGAGCTGGTCGGCCTGTCGCATCTGGCCGACCGCTATCCGCATCAATTGTCCGGCGGACAGCGCCAGCGCGTCGCCATAGCGCGTGCGCTTCAATGCGAGCCGGATATCCTGCTCATGGACGAGCCCTTCGGTGCGCTCGACGAGATCACCCGCGAACGACTGAATGACGAGCTTCTGGACGTCTGGCGCCGGACCGGCACGACCATCCTGTTCGTCACTCACAGCGTCATCGAGGCGATCTATCTCGGCGGACGCGTGCTGGTCCTGGCCGCCAATCCGGGCCGCGTCCAGGCGCTGATCGACCTTGCGCCGATGAAAGACGAGCGCGGCCTCTGTCGGCGTGAGAGCCTCGATGTTCAGGAGACCGCCGCCCGTCTGCGCCAATTGCTGCAGGAGGGGAGTTCGGCTGCATGACGCACCGTCCGTTATCCATCATCGAGGCGATCGGCCTTCCTGTTATCGGTGCCCTCTCATTGCTTCTCGCCTGGCAATGGCTGGTGCCGGCTCTCGGTATTCCCAGTTATATCGTTCCCACGCCGCTGGCGATCCTGCGCACGCTTGGCATCGAATGGCGCTTCCTGCTGTCGAATGCCGTTCCGACATGGGGGGAGGCGGGTCTCGGCTTCCTCCTGGGCAACGGTCTCGCCGTGATCATGGCGATTGCCTTTGTCTATAATCCGTGGTTCCAGGCCGCCTATTTTCCCGTCGTCCTGCTCTTCAACACCATCCCGGTGCTGGCGCTCGCGCCGATCATCATCCTCATCTTCGGCCTCGGCATGCTTCCGAAGATCATCATCGCCGCTCTCATCTGCTTCTTCCCAACCCTGGTGAATACCGCCCGGGGCTTCAATCTGGCGACTGCGAGCGAGCTTGACCTGATGCATGTGCTTTCGGCGAGCGGATGGGAAACGTTCTGGCGCCTGCGCGCACCACGGTCCGCCCCCTTGCTCTTTGCATCATTGCGCATTTCGGCAACCACCTGTGTGATCGGCGCGATCGTCGGGGAGTGGATCGGCTCGAACCAGGGGCTGGGTGCTGTCATCATCCAGTCGACATTCAACTATCAGGCGGAAAGGCTCTTTGCCGCCGTCGTGCTCGCTTCTCTCTCCGGCATCGTCTTTTTCGCCGTCGTTGCCCAGATCGAGCGGATTTTCCGTCGGCTGCATCAGGGGCAAAGCTGAAGCCCCGGTACGAACGAACCACCAGTCCGAACTCATGCCCAGATGCCGATCACGCAGACGCAGATATTTGGCAGCTATCGAAGATAAGCCGGATCGGCGCTATTGAACATTGTATCACTTGAGACTAAATATAACCTCAAGTGAAAAGGATCCATGATCATGATGGGATTTGCGCTCATCGCCGATGTTCTCGGATTGCCTGCCAGGGAACCGGCATCGCGTTCGGCCTTCGGCCTGCTCTCCAGCATCGAAGAAGGCTTGCCGGTCAAGGCGCTCGATCGCATGGCGCTGCTTCTGGCGCCCGATGATGTCCAGTTCAAATACCGCCTCGTTCCGAAGGCCACCTATGAGCGGCGCAAGTCCAAGCATCGGCTCTCTTCCGACGAGGGCATAAAGCTCGCCCGTCTTGCCCGTGTCTGGGGCCTGGCACTCGATGTCTGGCAGAGCGAGGCTGAGGCGCGCGACTTCCTGTTTCGCCCGCATGCAATGTTGGAGGACAGGCGGCCGATCGACGTGGTCATCCAGAGCGAGATCGGCGGCGAGCTGGTACTCGATATCCTCGGAAGCCTGAAATACGGCAGCGCTGCGTGAGCGCACAGCATCTCGACCGGACGTTGACATCCGTCCGCATCGGCGATCCCGCCGGAACCTATCCGATCTTCGACGCCACCGGCTCGACCGTCGCGCCGGGACGGTGGAACACATCGGGCAGCCCGATCATCTACACCAGCGAGCATTATTCGACGGCGCTGCTCGAAAAGCTCGTCCACGGCAGCGGGCGGCTGCCGCCCAACCAGCACTATGTGACGATCACAATACCGCGTGGGTTAAGCTACGAGGTCTTCTCCGAGCCCGCGCTGCCCGGCTGGGACAGCATGCCGGCTGTTGTCAGCAAGGCTTTCGGCGAAAAATGGTGCCAGGAAAAACGCAGCGCCATCCTGCTGGTGCCAAGTGTCGTCGCCCGCGTCGACCGCAACATATTGATCAACCCGGCCCACCCGGAATTCCCCTCGATCACCGCGAGCCTCCACCAGCCCGTCTTCTGGGATCGCCGTCTGTTCGGCATGTGATGGGTTGGGGGCGCAATCAACGTTTCGGTGACGACCGGCGCCGCATTTCTCCCGGATTGCCGCAATCACGCCTCCCGCCGCGGCGAGCGGGCCATCAGTCTGGCATAGGCGATGGCCGACAGCATGTTGACGTGGTTGGCCTTGCCGGTGCCGGCAATGTCGAAGGCGGTGCCGTGGTCGACGGAGACGCGGTCGATCGGCAGGCCGAGGGAGACGTTGACCGCAGTCTCGAAGGCGACGAGCTTGATCGGGATATGGCCCTGGTCGTGATACTGGGCGATGACCAGATCGAAAGCCCCGTTATAGGCGCGGGCAAACACCGTATCGGCCGAGATCGGCCCGACGACGTCGATGCCTTTTGCCTGCGCCTGCTCGACGGCGGGTGCCAGGAATTCCATGTCCTCGGTGCCGAACAGACCATTTTCGCCGCAATGCGGGTTGAGGCCGGCAACGGCGATCCGCGCCTTGCGGCCGAGCCGCAGGAAGTGCCTGTGTCCGGCTTCGATGGTGGCGAGCACCCGATCGGTCTTGGCGCGCTCGATCGCCCCCTTCAGCGAGATATGGGTGGAGACGTGGATGGTGTTCAGCCGTTCGGAGGCAAGCAGCATGAAGGAACTTTTCGAGCCGGTGAGATGCGCGAGAAGCCCGGTGTGGCCGTCATGGTGATGGCCGGCAAGGTTCATCGCTTCCTTGTTGATCGGCGCGGTGACGATGACATCGGCTTGGCCCGACATGGCGAGCTCGACGGCGCGGGTGATATAACGCACCGAGGCATCGCCGGCGACGGGGCTGACCTTGCCGATTTCGGGTAGATCAGCGCCGAGCGGGACTTCGTCGACAGCGATCCTGTCGTCACCGGCGGCATCGGCAGGGCCGAATTTCAGCCCGGCGCCGGTGACGCGGTCGGCGCGTTCCAGTGCTTCGACATTGCCGACAATGACGAAATCGCGGCGCTCTTCCCTCGGAAGAGCTGCCAAGGCTTTGACGATCACTTCGGGGCCGACGCCTGCCGGATCGCCCAGCGTCACGGCGACTTTCGCATTCCTGTCCATCGAGCGAGTCCCTTCTGAAAACTTTGCCGCCTAAAAAGCGGCGGCGTAAATCGAGCGAATGTCGGCGCGCGAGAGGTCGCGCGGATTGTTATCGAGCAGACGGCGAATGGCAAAGGCGTCGTCGGCCATGGCATCGAGATCGCTCTCCGGCACGCCAAGGCCGGAGAGCTTCATTTCGATGCCGAGCTCGGCGCAGAAAGCGTAAGCCGCATCGAAGACGGATGCGGTGTTCTCCGAGGTCTCATAACCGAGCGCTTCCATCACCGCCTTCGTCTTTTCCGGGGCAGCCGGCGTGTTGAAGGCGAGCACATGCGGGAAGATCAGCGCATTGGCCGCGCCATGGGCCACATGCCAGCGGGTGCCGAGGGGATAGGCGAGCGCATGGCCGCCGGCGGTGTTGACCGGGCCCAGGCAAAGGCCGCCGTAAAGCGAGGCGAGTGACAGGCCGGCGCGCGCCTCGGCGTCGTTGCCGTCCTTGACGGCGCGGGCGAGATATTTGCCGACGAGGCGCGTTCCCTCGATCGCATAGATATCGACCATCGGATGGGCTTTGCGGTTGGTGAAGGCCTCGACGCAATGGGCCATCGCGTCGACGCCGGTGGCGGCCGTCGTACGGGCGGGTACGCTGAACGTCAAAGCCGGATCTATGACGGCGATATCGGCCAGCATGTGCAGGCTTTCCACCGCAAGCTTTGCCTTCGTGGCGGGATCGGTGACCAGCGCGCGGATGCCGGCCTCGCTGCCGGTGCCCGATGTCGTCGGCACCTGGGCGAGAGCGACCTTGCGCGGCCCATGCACCCTGTTCGGGCCGACGACCTCATGCAGCGTCTGCGTGGAGCCGGCAAGCACGGCCGCCAGTTTTGCCAGATCCATGGCGCTGCCGCCGCCGAAGCCGACGACCAGCTCGGCATTGGCGGCGTTTGCCGCCGCCAGGACCTTTTCGAGATTGGCCGTATCCGGTTCAGGCATCACATCGGAGAAGACTGCCACCTCACCCTTCAACTCCAGCACGTCGATGCGCGAGGCGTTGAAGGCATCGGAGATGACAAGTGTGCGCCGATAGCCCTTATCGGCGGCCCATTTGCCGAGCTTTCCCGCCGTGCCGACGCCGAATTCGATCAGATGCGGCCGAACGATCGTGATTGGCGAACCCAAGCTGGCCATGAACCAGTCCTCCCTGCAATATCGTCGCTCTCTTTAATGTAAAGTTGTAAGATCAATGTCAAGCCGGCATTCCAAAGGGTGGAGATTTTTATCGGCAGATATGGGCTTGCTCCGCCTTGAGACGGGGGGCTCCGTGTCAGTATCAATAAATATATCAGTGGTTTATGGAGTCTATATCGATGGCGACTGCAGTTCAGCGCAAAGGGCCGGCCGCCACGCCGACGGCGGTGAATAATCCGATCCTGTTGTCAACTACCATCCCGCTGCCGGTCGACGGCCGTTGTATCCTGCATTTTTCGCGTGCGATTGGATGCAGGTTTACAATTTTCCGGCTGCCGCTTTGCTCACGGCAGGGATTGCGGGGCGAGGCTGACATATTTGATGGCGCGCCGGTAGTAGGTGTAGGCGATATGGAGCGTGCCGTTGTGACCCTGGAGGACCGAGGGATAGGAGAATTCGCGGTTCAGCGAATCCTTCGAATTGTTGCTGAGGCAGAAGCCGTCGCCGGTATCGAGATCGATGTGACGTGGAAAGCTCTTGCCGCCATCCCGCGATATCGCCAGGCTCAGCGGCGCCCGCGGAACACCCCAAATGGCTTTGGGGCCGCCATCGGCTGCAACGACGGTCTCGCCGGCAGCGCCACCCTCGATTTCATCATAGAGCGACTGGCGCCGCGCATCCGACATGCCGGCATTCGAATGGTTGTAAACCATTGCGATTGCTCCATCATTCAGGATCGTGGCCTGGATCGAGGAATTGTTGTTCGGCAGGTCGGTGGGTTCGGGCGCACTCCAGTTCTCGCCACCATCGGAAGATCGGCTCGACAGGATGTTTACGGCGAAACGGTTGCGATAGAAGGCGATCATCTCGTCGCCGCCGAGCGGCAGGATGTTCATATGTACTGCGCCGAGACTGTCCGGAATATCCCGCATCTGCCAACTCGCGCCGCCATCGCGCGACATCAGCACGGCAGCCGTGTCGGCATCGCCGCTCCAGCGCTGGCCGTTCAGGCCGACGCAGCGGAAGACCGGAAGCAGCCAGTCGCCCCTGCCGTTGACGACGATCTGCTGGCGAACGAAGGTGCCGGGGCTGTCGCAGAGGATTCGGACAGCGCCGAAGCTCCGGCCGCCATCACTTGAAATCCGGCATTTGACAATCGAACCGTCCTGATTGCCCGAGGTCTGCGAGGTATAGAGCAGCCAGATCTTTCCGTCGGGAGCATTGAAAATCAACGGATTTTGCTCGGATTTCTGCGGATCGTCGCTCATTTTTTCCGGTTCGGACCAGCGCTCGGAGCCGGGCGCCAGCCGCGACATGTAAATCGAGATGTCACCCATGCCCTCCATGGTGCCGCCGAACCAGACGCAGGTCAGCGTGCCGTCGGGCAGAAAGGCAAGATTGGCCGCATGGTTCTGGATGCAAGGGGAGGGCAGGTAGGCCTCGGCGCGGCCCTCGATCGTGGGATGAGGGGCGATGGTCCCGGTCATCAGGGCCGGAACGGCTTCCGGGGGCAGGCCGGTAAAACGCATGACGGATCTCCTCAAGGCAGTTTGGCGTAGCTATCGGCGAGTGCGGCATAGTCGGCATCGCCGAGTGGCATCAGCGGCGCGCGCGTGCGCCTCCAGGCGGGATTGCCGGTTTTCAGCCCCACCATCGCCTTGATGGTGGGGATCTGGACGTAGGAATTGGACAGCGTGCGATAGGCGTTGATGCGGGCCTGCGCCGCCGCGACATCGCCAGCACGCGTCTCGTCATGGACATGGTCGTAGACGGTGCGCAGCGAATTCGCCACAAGATTGGAGGTGGCGGTGATGCAGCCGGCCCCGCCCGCCTTCAAGAGCGGCAGCAGCAGCGGATCGGCGCCCGCCAACACCGAAAAACTGGGATGGGCGGCGATGATTGCCTGCATGTTATTGAAATCACCGGCAGATTCTTTGATGCCGACGACCGTTTCCGGGAAGGCGGCAATCAGCCGGCCGATCAGCGGAAGGGAGAGCGGCACGCCGGAGACCTGCGGGATATGATAGAGGATGACCTGCAGGCGGGTATCGGCGACCTTTTCCAGCACCTGCGAATAGGCGGCGAAGAGCCCATCGTCGGTGACGCCCTTGTAGTAGAAGGGCGGCAGCATCACCACCTTGGTCACGCCAAGCGACAGCGCGTGCCGGGTCAGCTCCACGGTCTCGGGGATGGCGACGACACCGGTGCCCGGCAAAAGCCTGTCGGCCGGAATGCCGGCCTTCAATGCCGCTTCCAGAATCGTGCGGCGCTCGGCTGCGGAGAAGGAATTGGCCTCGCCCGTCGTGCCGAGCAGCGCCACGCCATGACATCCCTCGGCCAGCAACTGCCGGCAATGATCGGTGAAAAGGGCGAGATCAGGTGTATTGTCTGCCGTCAGCGGCGTAGCCGATGCGCTGAAAACGCCTGTAATCCTGTGATGGCTCATTCCGCCCTCCTCGGCGTGTCCTGTCTGGGGGCGATGAACCGCCCGATGGCGCATGGAAATGTCATTCATCTGTCGTGATGGAGTGCAAAGAACTTTTCCATTGCGGCTCTTTTGTCAAGAAGACAAAGTGCTGCGGTGCAGATTAGAAAACCTATCTATCTGTTATTATTTATATATTTTTACAACGAAATTTTGTTCGGATCAAAATAACGATTTTTTGTTGACATATTTACAATAACGAGAGAACGATACGGGACGGATTGTGCTGCGCCTGGCAGGTGCAGGGAGAGCGCTGCCGAATTCACCGTGGGAGGGAATGCCATGTCTTTTGACCAAACCGATAAAACCAATCTATCGCGTCGCAACGCGCTGAAGCTCGGCCTTGCGGCCGGCGTCGGCCTGACCGTGTTCGGGATGAATGCCCGCATCGTGATGGCCGATGAAGGCCAGGTGTTGAAGGTCGCGCATCCGGCCTTCGACCAGGACTGGTCGCCGCTGCGCGGCGGCGGCAGGACATTCCGCTGGAATTCGATCTGGTGGGCCTCGCCGATGTATTTCGACAGCCAAGGCAATATCAAGCCTTACGTCTTCACCAGCTGGGAATCGGCCGACAACACCGTCTGGACCTTCAAGATCGACCCCAAGGCCGTCTTCTCCGACGGCAGCAAGATCACCGCGGCCGACGTCAAGGGATCGTGGGAAGTCGCCTCGATGCCGAACACCAAGAACCAGCGCGCCGACCAGGTGCTGAGCAAGGTCAAGGGTTATGCCGAAATCGCCGCCGGTTCCGGCAACGAGCTGACGGGTGTCGCAACGCCCGACGAGGGAACGGTCGTCGTGACGCTGGCGGCCGCCGATCCGATCTTCTTCATGCGCCTCGCAAACCACATCGCGCCGATCACCAAGGCATCGCAGTCGCGCGGCAGCGACGGCGAGGAGATCATCGACTGGTACAAGCCGGATAGTAAGCCGGTCTTCTCCGGCCCCTTCAAGCTCACGAGCCTCGATATCGACGCCGGCAAGCTTTCTTTCGAGCCGAACGAGAATTTCTTCGGGCCGAAGCCGAAGCTTGCACGCATCGACATCACCTCGATCGAAGACAATGTCAGCGCGACGTCGCTGATCAAGTCGGGAGAGTTCAACGCCCATACCGAACTCATCACCTCGACCATCATCCAGGATCTCGGCCCGGAATTCTCGGCAGGACCACTGATTCCGACGAGCCAGCACTTCTGGTTCAACATCTCCCGTGCGCCGATGGACGATCCGAAGGTCCGCCAGGCGCTGATCATGGCGGTTGATCGCGACGGGCTGTTCAAGGCGTCCTATCCCGATGGGCCGCACAAGAAGGCCGACCAGATCCTCAATTCGGTTCCGGGCGCTGACAATTCCGGCTTCGAGCCCTATCCCTATGATCCGGAAGGCGCAAAAAAGCTGCTTGCGGAATCGACCTATGGCGGGCCGGAGCGCCTGCCGAAGATCCTGTTCGTCGGCATCTCGGGGCCGGCCATTCAAGCGGCCGCCCAGTTCATTGCCGAGCAGTGGCGCCAGAATCTCGGCATCACGGCCGTCGACATGAAGCCGCAACAGGACTCCTATGCCGGTCCGGACCAGAACTCGGTCCAGATCTTCCGCGACGACGTCGGCACCCGCGTGCCTGATGCGGTCTCTTATCTCGCGGGCTCCATCGCCTCGACCTCATCGAACGCACAGAACAAGCTCGGCGGGTACAAGAACGACAAGGTCGACAGCGCCCTTGCCGAAGCGACAACCAAGGCTGCGGATGATCCGCAGCGCATCGCTCTTGCCCAGCAAGCCCAGAAGGCGTTCCGCGACGATTGGGCCTTCATCCCGTGGTATTCTCAGGCGATGTCGCGCTGGGCCACCAAGGACGTCAAGGGCCTGGAAAAGAACCTCGACTGGCAGGTGGTCGAACCCTGGAACATTTCCATCGGTTGATCGGCGGAAACCGTCCCTGTCGGCACTAACCCGCGCGAAGGCTGCAAGGCCTTCGCGCAAGTTTCAAGAAGAAGAGATGCGATCGCAGCCAAAAGCGGGAACGCATCGAACAACAGGTGGGAGGTGGCCTTGCTGCGCTACGTGCTAACCCGGTTTGCCATCTGGATTCCGTCGGTTCTGGTGGTAATGCTGGCCGTCTATGCGCTGGCCTTCTATGGCGCCGGCGATCCGATCAAGCTGATCTTCCTGCGCGCGCCCGGTGATGTCGCCTATAATCCGCAGCGCATCGAAGCCATTCGCGAAAGTGCCGGCCTCAACAAGCCCTTCATCGAACAGTTCGGCCTTTACATCTGGAACCTGCTGCACGGCCAGTTCGGCAATTCGCTGACCTCGGGCCGCTCCGTCTGGGCAATGGTTTCGGCGGCTGCACCCGTCTCCTTCCAGCTGGCCCTCTGTTCGATCATCCTGACGGCCGTCGTTGCGATTCCGCTCGGCATGATCGCGGCGCTGAACCAGAATTCGCGCATCGACTATGCCATTCTGGGCTCGGCGCTCTTCCTCTGGGCGATCCCGGCCTATGTCGCCGGCCCGCTGCTGATGGTCGGCCTCATCGTGTTGCTGCCGGGTGCGAGCGTGCCCTATGGCTGGGGCGGCATATTCGATGTCCGCATCCTGCTGCCGCTGCTCGTCCTGTCCTTCCAGCCGATCGCGCTGATCGTGCGCCAGACGCGTGCTGCCGTCATCGAGGTGCTGTCGGAGGATTTCGTCCGGACCGCCCGCGCCAAGGGCGTGCCCGAGATCGTCGTGGCGCTGCGCCACATCCTGCGGCCGGTGCTCACACCCGTCGTCACCCAGCTCGGCCTGATCATGATCACCATCGTCAACGGCGCGATCTTCGTCGAACTCGTCTTCGGCCTGCCGGGCCTCGGCCGCTTGACCGTACAGGCGCTGATCAATTCCGATTATCCGGTCATTCTGGCGATCACGCTGATCGGATCGTTCCTGGTGATGGTGTCGAACCTGCTGGTGGATGTGCTCTACCCGCTGCTCGATCCACGTGCCAATGATTCAAGAAGGAGCCGCTGACCATGTCCGCCGTCCCTCTTTCCACCGCTGAAACCATCGAGGAGCCGCCGGTCAGCCTCTGGCGCGACGCTTGGTACCGGCTGAAGCGCAACAAGCTTGCCATCTTCGGCCTCGTCGTCGTCCTGATCCTCGCCTTCACGGCGATCTTTGGGCCCTATCTCACGCCCTACGACTATCTGAGCCAGGACCTCAACGCCCGCAACGCACTGCCGTCGATGAGTCATCTCTTCGGCACCGACGATCTCGGCCGCGACGTCTTCAGCCGTGTGGTCTTCGGCACGCGCACCGCTTTCCTCGTCGCCGTCATCGTCACCTTTTTCGCGGTGGTGATCGGCCTCACGCTCGGCGCGGTGGCCGGTTTCTTCGGCAATCCCTTCGATCGCGCCATCATGTGGCTGACCGATGTGACGATGTCGGTTCCCAACCTGCTGCTCGTCGTCGTCATCAACGCCTCGCTGAAATCGCCGATCAGCAAATGGATGGAGGCGCGCTACCTCGAGACCCTCAATCCCTTCTACCGCCAGACGATATGGGTGGATTTCATCCTCGTCTTCGGGTCGATGGCGTTGATCTCCTGGCCGCCCTATGCCCGTCTCGTCCGCGCCCAGGTGCTGTCGATCCGCAGCCGGCCCTATATCACCGCGGCCCAGGCGCTCGGCCTGTCGAACTGGATCATCATCAAGCGTTATGTCATTCCGAATGCGCTGGGGCCGTTGATCGTCTCGGTCAGCGCCGGTCTCGGCACGGCGATGGTGCTGGAAAGCGCCTTCAGCTTCCTCGGCGTGGGTGTCAATCCGCCGACGCCCAGCTGGGGCAACATGATCTCGGACGGGCTTCGCGTCTGGCAGCATTATCCGCATCTTCTCGCCGCTCCGGCGGCCGTGCTTGGCCTTGCCTCGGTTGCCTTCAGCTTCCTCGGCGACGGCCTCAACGACGCGCTCAATCCGCGGGGCAGCAAATGATGGACACCAAAAGCACCGACCGCCTGCTCGATGTCAGAGGCCTTACCGTCGAAATCGACGGCCGCAACGGCCCGGCCGTCGTCGTCGACGGCATCGATCTCCATGTCGACAAGGGCGAGACCCTCGGCGTCGTCGGCGAATCCGGCTGCGGCAAGAGCCTGACCATGTTGAGCCTGATGCGGCTGCTGCCGAACAAGATCAAGGTCACCAGGGGATCGGCGACGTTCGACGGGCGCGACCTGCAGACGATGTCCAATCGAGAGCTGCGCAAGGTGCGCGGCGGCGATATCGGCTTCGTTTTTCAGGATCCGATGACCTCGCTCAATCCCGTCATGCGCGTCGGCGACCAGATCTGCGAGCCGCTGATCTACCACCGCGGCATGAAAAAGGCCGAAGCCCGCACGCGCGCTGTCGAGCTTCTGCGCCTGGTCGGCATTCCCGGCCCGGAGGAGCGCCTGCAGGCCTATCCGCACGAACTTTCCGGCGGCATGCGCCAGCGGGTGATGATCGCGATCGGCCTTGCCTGCAACCCGAAACTTCTGATCGCCGATGAGCCGACGACGGCGCTTGACGTCACCATCCAGGCCCAGATCGTTGATCTGGTGAAGGATCTGCGCGCCAAGCTCGGCATGTCGGTGGTCTGGATCACCCATGACCTGGCGCTGATCGCCGGCCTCGTCGATCGCGTCGCCGTGCTCTATGCCGGCACCGTGGTCGAGGACGCGCCGGTCGACGAACTCTATGCCCGCCCGAGCCATCCCTATACGCGCGGTCTGCTGTCCTCGATCCCGAAACTGTCAGACCCGCCGGCAAGCCGGTTGAGCTCGATCGGCGGCACGCCGCCGGAGCCTGGCCGCCGGCCGAAGGGCTGCCCGTTTGCGCCGCGTTGTCCGCTTGTGGAAAACATCTGTCACGAGAAGGTGCCGCAACTCGAACCGCTGAGCGGCAGCAGCAATCATCGCGCCGCCTGTTTCGTCGTCCAGAGAATGCAGGAGGCCGCATGATGGGTGCCGAACCGCTGCTCAAGGTCGAAAACCTGGTCAAGCATTTCCACGTCAAGCTCGGCGCCTTCGGGGAGCGTTCGGCGACCGTTTATGCGCTCGACAATGTCAACCTCGACATCATGGAAGGCGAGACGCTGAGCCTTGTCGGTGAATCCGGCTGCGGTAAGTCCACGACCGGTTTCACCATCCTCAACCTCTACAAGGCGACCAGCGGCAAGGTCGTCTACAAGGGTCAGGATCTCGCGACGCTCGACGAAAAGCAGATGCGGCCCTTCCGCCGCGACCTGCAGATCGTCTTCCAGGATCCGTATTCGACGCTCAATCCGCGCATGACGGTGGGCGAAGCGATCGGCGAGCCGATCCTCTTCCACAAGCTCTGCACCAAGGCGGAGCTGAAGGAGAGGGTGGCGACGCTGCTCACCGATGTCGGCCTGCCCAAGCGATTTGCCCAACGTTACCCGCACGAGCTTTCCGGCGGCCAGCGCCAGCGCGTCGTCATCGCCCGCGCGCTCGCCTGCCAGCCGAAATTCATCGTCTGCGACGAGGCGATCTCGGCGCTCGACGTGTCGATCCAGGCACAGATCATCAATCTGCTGCTGGATCTGCAGGAGAAATATGGGCTGACCTATCTCTTCATCGCCCATGACCTCGCCGTGGTGCGCCACATCAGCACCCGCGTCGGCGTCATGTATCTTGGGCGGCTGGCCGAACTTGCCACCCGCGAGGAACTCTTCGACAATCCGCTGCACCCCTATACCAAAGCGCTGCTGTCGGCCGTTCCGGATACCGATCCGGAGCATGAGCGCACGCGTCAGCGCCAGATCCTGCAGGGCGACGTGCCGAGCCCGCTGAACCCGCCGTCGGGCTGCCGTTTCCACACGCGCTGCCCGATCGCCATGGATGTCTGCAGCAAAATCATTCCCGCGTGGAAGGAGGCGAAACCCGGCCATCTCGTCGCCTGCCACGCCGTCAACACCGGACAGACCGCATGACGCTGAAGGCCGTTATCATCGCCGATGATCTGACGGGTGCGCTCGATACCGGCACGCCCTTCGTCGAAGCCGGCCTCTCGGTTTCGGTCGCCGTCGATGTCGAGGCTGCTCAGGATGCGGTCGCCACCGGTTGTGATGTCGTCGTCGTCAATACCGCATCGCGCGCCATTGGCGAGCGCGAAGCTGCCGAGAGGGTGCGCCACGCGACTGGGGCGCTTCGCGGCGCAAAGCCTGATATCGTCATGAAGAAGATCGACTCCCGGTTGAAGGGTAATGTCGCGGCGGAAAGCCTGGCGCTGGCGGAGGTGCTCGGCCTGGAGACCATTCTCGTGGCGCCCGCCATTCCCGATCAGGAGCGCGTGACCTACCGGGGCTGCGTCGTCGGCCGCGGCGTCGACGGGCCGCTGCCGATCGCCGATCTGTTCAAGGGCCGCGCGGGCAATGTTGCCGTTGCCGATGCGGAGGACGATATGGATCTCGACCAGATCGTTGCCGATCATGACTGGCGGCTGACACTTGCGGTGGGCGCCCGGGGTCTCGGCGCCGCACTTGCCCGCCGGCTTGGCGAAGAGGAGCGACAGCCAATGCCGGAATTTGCAGCGACCCCACGTACGCTATTTGCCTTCGGCTCGCGCGACCCGATTACCATAGCCCAGATGGACCGGCTCGAAGCTTCGGGCGTTCTGCGCATGGTGGTGGACGCGCCGATGGGGGAGATCGAAGGCGGGGAGGGCATGGCGCTGCCGGCGCTGCTGCGCTGCTCCGGCGATATGGCAGCCGATACAACACTGGTCGCCCACCGTTTTGCGGCAGGCGTCAAAACGGTTATCGACGATACTGGGCCTGACATGCTGATGCTCGGGGGTGGCGACACGGCGCTTGCTGTTTTCCATGCGCTCGGGGTCAGGGTGCTCGCCCCGAAGGGCGAGATCGAAGCCGGCGTGCCATGGTTCGATGTCACGGCCACCGATGGTCGGCATTTTCGGTGCGCCGTGAAGTCCGGGGGCTTCGGCAAGCCCGATAGTTTGCTAAGACTGGTTCGTTGGAATCGGGCGGCATAGAACAGGATGAGAGCATGATGTCGTCCGAAAACGGCTCACGCTTTTCGGCATCATGCTCTAGTAAGATACCGCCGGGGAGAATGACGTGGCTGAAGTGAATGGCGAATCTTTGAACGCGGAAGCCGGCCCGCCGGGCAAGCCGGAACGCGGCAAGGCCGTCAAGTTGGTCGATCGCGTCTTCGACCAGTTGCTCGAGCGTATCCGCGGCGGAAACTATCCGCCGGATTCACGCCTTCCCGGCGAGCATGAGCTTGCCTCGATGCTGGGTGTGTCGCGGCCGATCGTCCGCGATGCGCTGGCGCGCCTGCGTGATCAGGGCATGGTCTATGCCCGGCAGGGCGCCGGCACTTTCGTCAGCGCGCATGGATCGCCGACGACGCAGCTTGCCTATTCGCCAGTCAAGACGATCGCCGATATTCAGCGCTGTTACGAATTCCGCCTGACGATCGAGCCGGCGGCCGCCTATTTCGCTGCCAAGCGCCGCAATGAGCAGGCGATCCAGAAGATCGCCAGCGCGCTTGCGGATCTGCGTGAAGCGACCAGCCATCAGCTTCACCGCACCGACGCCGATTTCATGTTCCATCGTGCCGTCACCGAAGCCGCCAACAATCACTATTACACGGCCTCGATCGATGCGCTGAAGGCCCATATCGCCGTCGGCATGCATCTCCACGGCCTCTCCCTGCTCGGCCCGCGCCAGGGGCTGGAACAGGTCTATGAAGAGCACAACGCCATCTACAAGGCGATCGCCGATGGCCGGCCTGACGATGCGCAGAGGCTGATGAAGGCGCATCTCGAAGGCTCCCGGGACCGCCTGTTCGAAGGCAGGGTGCTCGACCTGTCCTTCTGAAGCGCATTCCCAGGCGGCTAACCGCTCGAAATGAGTCAGCCGGATTTCTGCTTCTTGATGATGCTGATGTTGCCGCTCACTTCGAGGATGGCAAATTTTATCTCCGTCACGCTCTCGATACCTTCCTGGCTTCGCGCTGCCTGCATGACATCTTCCTTCTGCAGCCGGGCTCCTTTGAGCGCGCGTTCGTCGTAGACGCCATCCGTCACCAGAACGGTCGGAACGCCATCGATGATATGAGCTGCGCGAGGCCACCACCTCTTGACGTAGGACAGGCCGATGTCGGTCGTAAAGAGTGTCAGCGCGGACGCAAAAGTTCCCGGTGATGACGGGGCCGTTGCCGTGTACATCGGATGCGTAGCAGTCCAGGCGCCTTCGCCGATCAAGGGAACGAAGCGCACCCCGCCGAGATCCTCTTTCTCGAAGGCGCTGGCCCCGGTACGGGTGAGGCGTTTCAGGCGCTGCGCTTCACTACGTCCGACCGGAATGATCAGCCGCCCTCCGAGGGTCAGCTGTTCTTTCAAGGCGGTTGGCACCTCGGGTGCACTCGCAGAAACGATAATGGCATCGAACGGAGCGGCTTCCGCCCACCCTTTGCTGCCGTCGCCGACGCGAACGTCAATGTTGTCGTATCCCAGCTTCTCGAAGCGTTCCTTGGCCTGAAGCGCCAGTCTTTCATGGCGCTCGATGGAATAGACGTGGCCTGCTATCCGGCTCATCAGGGCTGAAGCATAGCCGGAGCCCGTTCCGACCTCGAGCACTTTGTCGCCGGCATCCAGATCGGCCTTTTCGAGCATGAGAGCCACGATGAACGGCTGCGAAATTGTCTGGCCCTCGCCAATCGACAGCGGCGCATCCTCATAGGCGAATTCCTCGAAGCCTGGAGCGACGAATTTTTCGCGCGGCACCAGGCGCATTGCCCTGGTGACGTTTTGATCGCGAATACCACGACCTGACACCTGGTGCTCCACCATGCGTTCTCGGATGCGCGTCATGTCCACGGATCAGCTCCACTGTCGCCGATTGCACCTTGGGCAAACGTCCGGGTGGTGCAGACTGTAAAACAAATGGGCGACGAGGGAGTTCCTGCGCGGAGCAGATTTTGGCAAGCGGCGAGGGCGCGGGTGAAGCGACACCCGATGGGTCGCACTTCATCCTTGAATCCACCCCGCTACATGCAAAAGTTGCATAATGCATGTTATGGAACTAAAATATATTTTAAATTACAATAGCTTGTATTAAATCGCGCGCGTCCGCCCCGCGTTCCAAGACGCTCCCCGTCACAACATATCGCAACAATAAAGCGCAAACCGCAACACCGAACCGCAGCATAATGCATCGCTCCCAGCCGACTTGCCGGTTTGCTGACGCCCTTTCCAATCATCGAAATGACGAGGCACTTTAATGTACACAAAGATAATCACGCTGGCCGCCGTGGCTTTCTCGGCCGTGCCGGCTTTTGCCGCCGATGCCGTGGTTCAAGATCCCGCTTACATCCAGCAGGCACAGACCCAGTCGGCCTTCGACTGGTCGGGATTTTATCTCGGGCTTCAAGGCGGATACACCTCGACACATGCGAGCTATCTCAACGGTTCCGAGCAGGATCTGGATGGAGGTTCGACGGGTATCTATGGTGGATATAATTTCCAGCACGGTCCCTTCGTCTTCGGTATCGAGAATGACTTCAACTACAACTGGAAGGACGGGAGCGACGTTTCCCTCAAATGGGACGGCTCGGCGCGCGGGCGCGTGGGATATGCCTTGGACCGTACGCTGATCTACGGAACCGGAGGTTTGGCCGCGGCCGGTGGAGAAGTCGACGTGCCCGGCGTTGGCAAGAAGGACGACATTCTGATCGGCTGGACAGCCGGCGGCGGCGTGGAACATGCCCTGACCGACAATATAGTGATGCGCGCCGAATATCGTTATGACGACTTCGGACGCAAGGATTTCGGCTCGGCGCTTGGCGATTTCGAGGTCAATCAGCAAAAGGTCACGGTCGGCACCAGCTTCAAATTCTGAACGTCGATCCGATTACGCCTCGACATCGGTTGAGGCGTGATCATCTCCTGGTGTGCGAATATTGGCATTGCAGGCAATCTCTGATCTAGTCTCGAACTCTCTCCGCCGGGCAGTCCAGCCGCAGGCTCCTGATATTCGAAACGAGCGAGAGCTGTATTCTCATGACCACGCACCGCTTCATTCCGACAAGCTTTCACAATGTCATCGGCTCTCTTCAGCCGGCCCTGCATATCGCCGACGGCGATACCGTCATTACCGAGACGCTTGATGCCGCCGGGCATGACAAGGCTGGCATCAAGCAGGCATCTGGCGGCAATCCGATGAACGGCCCGATCTTCGTCGAAGGGGCTGAGCCCGGAGATGCCCTGAAGGTCGAGATCATCAGCATGACCCCGACCAGGGATACGGGTTTTACCGGCAGCGTCGTCGCGGCCAATGTCGTCGATCCCGAGGCGGTTCGCGACCTGCCGCCGCGCGATGTCGCCATCTGGGCCATCGACCGCGAGGCCTTGACCGTCCGGCTTTCCGAGCCCGTCTCCGGCCTCGAAAATTTCGTTCTGCCTCTCGCCCCGATGATCGGCTGTTTCGGCGTGGCGCCCAGCCTCGGCCAGGCGATATCGACTGCGACCAGCGGCGAATATGGCGGCAACATGGATTATCGGCTGTTCGGCCCGGGCACCACGGTCCGCTTCCCGGTAGCGGCGCCCGGCGCCTTGTTCTTTTTGGGCGACTGCCATGCCGTACAGGGGGATGGCGAGATCGTCGGAACCGGCGTCGAGACGACGTTCGAAGTCACGGTGCGGCTGACGGTGGAGAAGAAAGCCGGCCTGGTCTGGCCGCGCGGGGAAACCGCCGACGACATCTTCACCATCGGCAACGCCCGGCCCCTCGATCAGGCGCTCCAGCATGCGACCAGCGAAATGCTGGCCTGGCTGGCATCGGACTATGGCCTGGACAGGACGGCGGCCAGCCATCTGCTCGGCCAGGTGGTGCGTTACGATGTCGGCAATGTCTTCGATCCGGCCTATACGATGGCCTGCCGTGTCGCCAAGAAATGGCTGGTCGGCTGATAGAGATCATCGGAACCTACCATCCCTGGTTGGACTCCTCTCCACGCCTGACATGATCGACTACCTCAGCCCGCGGAGCATTGGGAAGAAACAGTTCAAAAGCAGCGGAAAGGTCCGTGCGGCCGCGGCGGATTTCGCCGACGCCGGCTTCCACTCCGATCAGGCCTCTATTGTGCACATCGGCGAGCCTGACGATCAGATCGGCGTAATTGTGCGAAAGTCCTGCGCGCGTCAGCGTTGCCGGCCAATCGGCACGCGGCAGTTCGCGTGCGACGACGCTCCGGGTCATTAACCGCCCCAAGGCCGCAGCGATCTCGAGCGCCGTGTATTCGCGCGGCCCCTCGCCATGGACGATACGCGGCGAATGTCCATGTTCCTCGCCGGCCAGCAGAAGGTCGGCTGCCATACCGCCAATATCGGCGGCGGAGACTGTCGGGAAAGGCCGCGATAGCGGCTGGTGCATGCTCGGCATTATGCCGGTCTCGCCAGCGATCTTCAGGTAGCGTGCCCAGTTTTCCATATGTTCGGCCGAGCGCAGAAAGACCATCTCGGTAGCGCATTGCCGGAACCGTTCCTCCATCGCACGGAACAGGCTGGTAATGCCGGTATCGATCGTCAGATGTGCGCCGTAATCCGAGATCGCCAGGACGCGCGGCGGCCTGGCGGCGTCGATCGCGTCCGCCATCCGCTCGATTGATCGCAGCATCTGGCGTCTGGCATCGGCAGCATGCGGATTGATTGGGCAGATGAGCTGGACGGCCGTCGCATTCCTCATCGCGCCGGCCATGGCATCGGCATCGCCAATCTCGGCAATGGCGATCTCGCATCCGAGTGCTGCAAATGGTGCAGCCTTGCCGGGATCACGGAGCACCGCCCTGACGGGTGCGCCCTCGGCCGAAAGCTTTGTTATCGTTGCCTTGCCGACCTTGCCGGTGGCGCCGAAGATGACAAACATGGTTCTCTCCTTCGCTTGTTCGCTATCGAAAGAGGATGCCTTGATGTCGTGGATCTGGCCTGCGCATTCGGCCGATCCGTTGCAGGATCGGCCATTTTTCGTCAATTGACCAAGCGGGCGATAGTGCCTGGGCTGATGCCGAGCAGCCGCTTCATGCTGTTTGCCATATGGCTTTGATGCGCAAAGCCTGCCGCCAGCGCGATCTGGCTCAGCGGCAGGCCGGAGGTCCGAATCAATGCCTCGGCGCGCGAGACCCGGCGTTGCATCACATATTGATGCGGCGGTATGCCGAAACTATTTCGAAATTGCGTCTTCAGGTGCGAGAGGCTGAGTCCGGCAAGACCGGCAAGTTCGGCAAGCGAAAGCAGCGCGTCGAGATTGTCCTCGATGTAGTCGGTAAGTATCCGCTTCTGCCGGGGCGAGAGCGCTCTACCGGCATCCGCCGGGCGAGAACTGCCGCTGCCGGCCTCGACCAGACGGAGCGCCAAGGCTGTTGCCAGCGTATCGGCATAGAGATGGTCGGACGGCTCGTCCGCTTCGAGCTCCGCTTTCAAGGCCCAGGCGATTGCCTCGAGTCGCTGATCGCGGAGCTGAAATTTCGGCGCCATCGCTTCCGCGGGATCGCGTCCGAGGTCGATGGCAGCCTGATTGAAGAGATCCTTGTTGATCTTCAGCCGCAGGATCATGCATTCGCCGTCGTCCTCCCAGAAGCCATCCAGGCCGGCTGGCACCACATCGATATCGCCATGCTTCTGCAGCCGGCGATGCTCCCGCCCGTCACAGCGGCATTGCGCTCGCACAGGTCGGCCGACGTGGATTCCGAGGCGATGATAGGGTGTCCCTGCAATATGGGTGCGGCCGGGCGGAATGCGCAGCAGCTCGGCCTCCAAGCCGCGCCAGCCACGCCCCCTGCTCGTTGCAAGGATGGTCGCGCTTCCTGCTTGCGGATGATCGTTCATTGGTCCGTCCCATTCGCTTTCGAATGGGACGGAGACTATCCCAAGCGTCATTTCCGCGGCAAGAAGCGGATTGGGTGAGTTCTCAATCGTGCCGTGACAGGAAAGTGGAAACGGTCGTCAGGCAAAGCTGCTTTTCCTCGACATGCGGCATATGGCTGGAATTTTCGAAGAGCACCCATTCGCAGCCGGGAACGTGTTCGAGATAGGGCCTTACCACCAGGGGTGTCGCCTCGTCGTATTTTCCCGAGATCAGCAGCGTCGGGGCCTCGATGCGGTCGAGCCTGGTTTCGATCGTCCAGTCCTTCATCGTGCCGATGACGTGAAACTCGGTCGGGCCGTTCATGTTGCGGTAGACGGTATTGTCCTCGTCCATGATCGCGAAGGTGCGCGCCACTTCAGGCGGCCACGGCACCACGCGGCAGACATGGCGGTCATAGAAGACGCGCGAGGCGGCGATATAGTCCGGATCGGCGAGGCTTCCCGCCAGCTCATGCTTCAGCAGCGTGTCCTGCACCTCCTGTGGCAGTTCCTGCCTTAGCCGGTTCGCCTCCGAAACCCAGGTGTGCATGTTGGCCGGCGAATTGGCGATAACAAGCGCCTTCAGGCCTTCAGGCCGGCGCACCGCATGTTCGGCGCCGAGCATGCCGCCCCAGGACTGGCCGAGAAAGGCATAACGATCCTGAATGCCGAGATGGGAAAGCAGCGCATCCAGTTCTTCGAGGAACAGGCCGACCGTCCAGAAATCCGGACCCTTTTCCGGAAGGCGGGTGGAATTGCCATTGCCGAGCTGGTCGTAATGGATGACCGGGCGGCCGTCGAGAGCGGCGATATCCTTGAAGGAATCGACATAATCATGGGTGCAGCCGGGTCCGCCATGGGCGACGACGAGCGGCAGCTTGCCACTGACAAGCGAACCGGTGACGCGATACCAGGTGCGATAGTCGCGAAAGGGCAAATAGGCTTCTTTGGTCGTGACTTCGCCCACGGGCGTCTCCATCTCTTGGCCGTATGAAAAAAGCATAACGCGGCGGCAACGGTGAAGGCAGCTATCACAAGTTATAGGGTGGCCAATGATGAGTCGGCCGGTCTTCGAGCAGGCGGTAATGGGTGGCGCGCACCACGGCCTGGGTGCGGTTGCGGGCGCCGAGTTTCTTGGCCGCGGCGTTCAGATGCATGACGACGGTCGGCACGGAACGATCGATGATGCGGGAAATTTCCTTGGCGGAATAACCTTCCGCCGAATGGCGCAGGCATTCGCGTTCCCGCTCGGTCAGCCGGATCGTGCCGACGCTTTTCGCCCGCGTGTCGAAAAGCGTATAGGCGCTCTCATGGAAGACGTGGGCCAGCAGGTTGAAGTCGGCGATATAACGCAGGGCGTGCCGTTCGAACTCGTCGTTACCGCCGAAGCGGATGCCGGTGACCGTCGCATAGTCGCCGCGTGGCATATGGACCGGGACGGTGACGCCGGTCGACATGTCGCGTTCGCTCAAATAGCGCGTCACCGGCGCCGTGTCCTCGTTGATGAAACCCCTGATCAGCGTGTCGGCGTCCGGGTCGTAGTTCCAGAAGAAGGGTGCGGAGGTGCGCAGCGCCACCTGTTGCACCGGATCGATACGGAAATAGCCCTGATTGAACCAGTAGTCGTGCATGTCGTCGGAAATGTTCCTGAGCTTCAGCAGCGACGGTATCATGATCGCGCCGTCGAGATCGTAGGGCACCGGCGTGTAGTCGTAGATCAGCGCCTCGAAGCCGATCTGCTTCATCGCCTCGAAGGCCTGATCGATCCGGCCGTCCAGCGTTTCATGCGCTGTGAACTGCGCTCTGATCGTTCCGATATCGTCAAGCACGGGCTGCTCCAGTTTCGACGTGGCGCCCTACCCTATCACTTCTTATAGCTGGCACGGAACGCGATTTACGATAAAAAAATAACCACGCCCAAATATTGAGCAAGTGAAACCTTCTGCCGGAGCGATCAATGTGGCGTGAAATACAGCCGGACGAGCGATTCGAGATCGATGTCGATGGTTATCGCATCGTTGCTTACAGTTTCGGAGCCGGCAGTGAGACGGTTTTCTGCCTGAACGGCGGGCCGGGTCTGCCCTGCGATTACCTGCGCGAGGCGCATTCCTGTCTCGTCGACAAGGGCTATCGTGTCGTCGCTTTCGATCAGCTCGGCACCGGCGCTTCCGACCGGCCGGACGATCTCTCGCTCTGGACAATCGGCCGTTATGTCGAGGAGACGGAAACGGTGCGCAAGGCGCTGGGGCTCGGTAAGGTCCACATGCTCGGCCATTCCTGGGGCGGGTGGCTGGCGATCGAATATGCGCTGACTTACGCTCAGAACCTGAAGACGCTGATTCTCGAGGATACCGTCGCCGACATGCCGCATCTGATCTCGGAGCTGGAACGGCTGCGTGCAGCACTCGGTCCCGAAACCGTATCGATGATGCAGAAACACGAGGCGCAGGGCACCTACAATCATCCGGAATATCTCGCCGCCGTCACCATCCTCAACTACCGCCACGTCTGCCGTCTGCCGGAATGGCCAGCGCCGGTGCGCCGCTCGCTCGACGATTGGAACATGGCGCCCTACGAGACGATGCAGGGACCGAACGAGTTTCTCTATATCGGCAACCTCAAGGACTGGAACCGCATCCCCGATCTGCCGCGGCTGACGCTGCCGGTGCTCATCACGACGGGAGAGCATGACGAGTTGACGCCGGCCTGTGCGCTCAGGATGAAGCTTGCGCTGCCGAATGCCGAGCTGAAGGTATTTGCCAATGCCAGCCATATGCCGTTCTATGAGAACCCGCAGGATTATTATCCGGCGCTTCTCGATTTTCTCGCCCGGCACGAGGCACACTGATGCAGCACAAAGCGGAGCGAAGCCGACGAAAACAGAGAGGCGATCGCCGTCATGCATCGCTATAAATTCGTTCTGACGCGACCGCTGCAGTTCCTGCCCGTCATTTTCGGCATCAGCATCATCACTTTCATTCTGGTCCGGCTGATCCCCGGAGACCCGGCGCGCAACATCCTCGGCACGCGCGCCACGCCGGCGGCCCTTGCCAGCATCCGCGCCCAATACGGCCTCGATCAGCCGATGTGGCTGCAATATGTCTATTTCCTCAAGAACCTCGCCAATGGCGAGATGGGCAAGTCGATCCTCTACAAGATCGACGTGCTGAAGCTGATCGTTACCCGCATCGAGCCGACGCTTGCGCTCGTCGCCGCGAGCGTCGTGCTGTCGGTGCTGATCGCGGTGCCGATGGCGGCGATCGCTGCGCGCAATGCCGGCCGGGCGCCGGACCATGCGGTGCGCATCGTCTCGACCTTCGGCATCGGCTTTCCGCCCTTCTGGCTGGGACTGATGCTGATCATCCTCTTCAGCGTCGAACTCGGCGTGCTGCCGGTTTCGGGCTACGGCGCGACGATTGGCGAAAAGCTGTCGCATCTCGTGCTGCCGAGCCTGACGGTGGCGCTGTCGCTTTCGACCGTGCTGACGCGCAGCCTGCGGGCGGCGATGATCGAGCAGCTGAAATCGGATGTCGCGACGGCGGCGCGCGCCCGTGGCATGCCCGAAGGCATCGTCTTCTGGCGACATGTGCTGCCGAATTCGTTGGTACCGACGATCAACCTGCTTGCCGTCAACATCGGCTGGCTGATCGGCGGCACGGTGGTGGTCGAGAGCGTCTTTGCGCTGCCCGGCATGGGACAGCTGCTCGTCAGGGCGATCTTCTCGCGCGACTATATGGTGGTCCAGGGTGTCGCCATGGTCTTTGCCTGCGCCACCGTGCTCATCAACTTCATCGCCGACATCGTCACCGTCGCCGTCGATCCGAGGGTGAAGCTATGAGCATCGAGGCGATTGCTCCCGCATCTCTCGGCTGGCGCCGGTTCTTCGGCCGGCGGCTGATGCTTGCCGTCGGTGCCGGCCTGCTGTTGTTCTTCGTCCTGCTGGCGATCGGCGCGCCCATTGTCGCACCCTACGATCCGATCATGCAGAATGCCGATGTGCGGCTGCAGGCGCCCTCGCTGTTGCATCCCTTCGGCACCGACAATTTCGGCCGCGATATCCTCTCTCGCGTTATCTGGGGCGCGCGCCTCGACCTGCAGATGGCGCTGATCGGCGTCATTTTTCCCTTCCTGATCGGCACGACGGTCGGCACGATTGCCGGCTTCTTCGGTGGGATCGTCGATGCGCTGTTCATGCGTCTTGTCGATATCATTCTTGCCTTCCCCTTCCTGGTGCTGATGCTGTCGATCATCGCAATTCTCGGCCCTGGCCTCGGCAGCTTCTATATCGCCATGGCGCTGGTCGGCTGGGTCTCCTATGCGCGGCTGATCCGGGCGCAGATGCTGGTGCTGAAAAGCAGCGACTATGCCGTCGCCGCCGTCAGCCTCGGCTTCAGCCGCACGCGCATCATGTTTCGCCATCTGCTGCCGAACGCGATCGCCGGCTCGATCGTCTTTTCGATGTCGGATGCGACGCTGGTGCTGCTTAGCGGCGCCGCCGTCAGCTATCTCGGCCTCGGCGTCCAGCCGCCGATCGCCGAATGGGGCGTCATGGTCGCGGAAGGACAGAGTTTCATCACCACGGCCTGGTGGATCACGCTGTTTCCCGGCCTTTCCATCGTCTGTCTCGCCTTCGGCTTCAGCATGCTGGGCGATGCGCTCGGCGAGCTGTTGGGGGTGCACGAATGAGCGGCTCCGTACTCTCCGTCCGTGATCTTACCGTCAGGGCGCATGTCGATTCCGGCCCGCGCACGCTGCTCGATGCCGTCTCGCTCGATCTCGGCAAAGGCGAGATCCTCGGTCTCGTCGGCGAAAGCGGCTCGGGCAAGAGCCTGTTCTGCCGCTCCCTGGTGCGCCTGCTGCCCTCTTCGCTGCTGAAGATCGAGAGCGGGAGCGTGCTGCTCGAAGGGCGCGACCTCATGCGGGTCGATGATGGCGAGATGTTGAAAGTGCGCGGCGGCGAGATTGGCATGATCTTCCAGAACCCGACCAGCCATCTCGACCCGGTGATGCGGATCGGCGATCAGATCGCCGAAGGCATCCGCTATCATCAGGGCCTCGGCGCCCGCGAGGCCCGCGCCGCAGCGACGGACATCCTGGCGCAGGTCGGCTTCCCCGATCCCGCGCGCCAGTACGACAGCTATCCGCATGAATTTTCCGGCGGCATGCGGCAGCGGGCGATGATCGGCGTGGCGCTGTCCTGCAATCCGAAGATACTGATCGCCGACGAGCCGACGACGGCGCTCGACGTGACCATCCAGGCGCAGATCCTGCGGTTGTTGATCGACATTCGCGACCGGCGCGGCCTGTCGATTATTCTGATCACCCACGATCTCGGCATCGTCGCCCAGACCTGCGACCGCATCGCCGTGCTGCGCGGCGGCAAACTGCTCGAAGAGGGGCCGAAGCGGACGATCCTGGCGCGGCCGCAGCATCCCTATACGATCAACCTGATCAACAGCCACCCTTCCCTGCCGGGCGAGACAGCGGCGCCGCTGCCCGAAATTGCCGAGGCCGGCCAGCCGGCGAGGCCCTTGCTCGAAATCGATGATCTCCACGTACGTTTCAGAGCCGGTGGCGCCCTGCTTAAGGGCGGCGCCAAGACGGTGAGCGCCGTTGCCGGCGTCAGCCTGCAGATCATGCCGGGCGAGACGGTCGGCATCGTCGGCGAATCCGGCAGCGGCAAGAGCACGCTTGCCCGCGCCGTGCTCGGCCTCACACCGCTTTCCTCAGGCCACGTCACTTTCGACGGCGTCGATCTGGCGCTGCAGAAGAGCGCGGGCCTCGCAAAGCTGAGACGCGAGACGGCGATGGTCTTCCAGGACCCCTATAACGCGCTCAATCCGCGCCTGACCATCGGGCAGATGCTGGCCGAGGTCCTGAAGGTGCAGGGCAAGGTCGCCAAAGCCGATATCCCGGCGCGGATCAATGCTCTGCTCGACCTCGTCGGCCTCGAACGCGAATTTGCCGGCCGCAAGCCGCGCAGCATGAGCGGTGGCCAGTGCCAACGCGCCGGCATCGCCCGCGCGCTGGCCGTCGACCCGAAACTGATCATCGCCGACGAGTGCGTCGCCGCCCTCGACGTTACCATCCAGGCGCAGATCATCGAGCTCTTTCGCGAGCTCACGGCGAAGATGAACCTCACGCTGATGTTTATCGCCCACGATCTCGCGATCGTCCGCAATCTCTGCGAACGCGTGGTTGTGATGTATCGCGGCGAGATCGTTGAGGAAGGCCGTTCCGAAGAGGTGTTCGCGCGGCCGAAGCATCCTTATACGGCGGCGCTGATCGCCGCCATTCCCGACATCGATCCTGACAAACCGCTGCTGCAAGGCGCCGGTGGCAAGGACGATCCGCAATCGATACCGATCCAGCCCATCAAACGCATGCCATAACAACGAAGGGAACGAATTCATGACAAACAGGTGGAAATCAATCGGGCTTGCAGCCTTGCTCGCCGGCCTGACGCTCAGTGCAAGTTATGCCGAAGCCGCCGGTGTGCTGACCATCGGCCGCCGCGAGGATTCGACGACATTCGATCCGATCAAAACCGCGCAGAACATCGACAACTGGGTATTCTCCAACGTCTACGACGTGCTGATCCGCGTCGACAAGACAGGCACGAAACTGGAGCCGGGCCTTGCCGAAAGCTGGACCGCTTCGGATGACGGGTTGACCTACACGTTCAAGATCCGCGACGCGAAATTCTCCGACGGTTCGCCGCTGACCGCGGAAGATGCCGCCTACAGCCTGCTGCGCATCCGCGACGACCCCGCCTCGCTCTGGAGCGATTCCTACAAGGTGATCGATACGGCGGTCGCGACCGACGCGCACACGCTGACGATCAAGCTCAAGAACCCGTCTGCGCCGTTCCTTTCGACGCTGGCGCTGCCGAATGCCTCCGTCATCTCCAAGAAGGGCATGGAAACGCTGGGTGCCGATGCCTACGGCGAGAAGCCGATCGCATCCGGCGCCTTCGTGGTCGAGGAATGGCGGCGCGGCGACCGCGTCATTCTGAAGAAGAACCCGAACTTCTGGCAGGCCGACCGCGTCAAGCTCGACGGCGTCGAGTGGATCTCGGTGCCCGACGACAACACCCGCATGCTGAACGTTCAGGCCGGCGAGCTGGACACGGCGATCTTCGTTCCCTTCTCCCGCGTCGAGGAGCTGAAGAAGGACCCGAACCTCAACGTCGATATCGATGCCTCGACCCGCGAGGATCATCTTCTGATCAACCATGCGCATGGCGCGCTCGGCAAGAAGGAAGTCCGCCAGGCGCTGGATCTTGCGATCGACAAGAAGGCGATCGTCGATACCGTCACCTTCGGCCAGGGCACGGTCGCCAATTCCTACGTTCCGAAGGGCGCGCTCTATTACTATGCCGACAATCTGCAGCGGCCTTATGATCCCGAAAAGGCAAAGGAGATGCTGGCTGCTGCCGGCGCCTCCGACCTGACGCTGAACTATCTGGTGCGCGCCGGCGACGAAGTCGACGAACAGACGGCCGTGCTCGTCCAGCAGCAGCTGCAGAAGGCCGGCATCACCGCCAATCTGCAGAAGGTCGACCCGAGCCAGGAATGGGACATGATCGTTGCCGGCGACTACGACGTCTCTGTCAACTACTGGACCAACGACATTCTCGATCCGGACCAGAAGACCACCTTCGTCCTCGGCCACGATTCCAACAACAACTACTCGACCAATTACAAGAACGAGGCGGTGAAAGAACTGGTGGCCAAGGCTCGTCTCGAGCTCGACCCGAAGAAGCGCGAACAGATGTATGTCGAATTGCAGAAGATGGCGAAGGACGACGTCAACTGGATCGACCTCTATTACAGCCCCTATATCAACGTCTCGCGCAAGAATATCGAGAACTTCTACCAGAACCCGCTCGGCCGTTTTTTCCTGGAAGATACGGTCAAGAACTGAGTTCGGGCAGCATGCAAATGCTCCGCCGCCGTAAAGGCGGCGGAGCCTCATTTATTGCTGCGACACGTGGATGAGGCCGCTTGCTACTCGGCGGCCGCGAGCTTGTCCTGCGTCCTGGTGTCGAAGTCGCTGGCGTCGTGGCGCTCGTGCAACTGGCTTGCGGGCTCGCCGGAGAGGCGGTTGACCATCCGGCCGCGTTGCACGGCCGGCCTGCTATGAATGGCGTCGGCCCAGCGCAGCACGTTCTTATAGTCCTCGACCTGCAGAAACTCGGCCGCGCCGTAGGTCCAGCCCTTCACCAAGCCGCCATACCAGGGCCAGACGGCAATATCGGCGATCGTATATTGGCTGCCCGCCAGATACTCGCTTTCGGCAAGGCGACGATCGAGCACGTCGAGCTGCCGCTTCACCTCCATGGCGAAGCGGTCGATCGCATATTCGATCTTGACAGGCGCATAGGCGTAGAAATGGCCGAAGCCGCCGCCGAGATAGGGGGCGCTTCCCATCTGCCAGAACAGCCAGGACAGGCATTCGGCGCGGTCGGCTGGCTCGGTCGGCAGGAAGGCGCCGAACTTCTCGGCGAGATAGGTCAGGATGGCGCCGGATTCGAAGACACGGATCGGCTTCGGACCACTGCGGTCCATCAGCGCCGGGATCTTGGAATTGGGGTTGACCGCGACGAAGCCGCTGCCGAACTGGTCGCCATCGCCGATCTTGATCAGCCAGGCGTCATATTCGGCGCCGCTGTGGCCGAGCGCCAGCAGTTCCTCGAGCATGATGGTGACCTTCTGGCCGTTCGGGGTGCCGAGCGAATAGAGCTGCAGCGGATGACGGCCGATCGGCAGTTCCTTGTCATGCGTCGCTCCCGCGATCGGGCGGTTGATGCTGGCGAACTGGCCGCCATTCGCCTTGTTCCAGGTCCAGACCTTCGGGGGTGTATAATCGGAAGAACCGCTCATCTTTCAAACTCCTGGGATTGGTCAGACAGAGTGCGGCGCAGGTTGGGTTGCCGCATTTTTCCTGACATAGCAGAGGCGATGAGGTTTTGTCACAGGTGTCGGCGCGGTTTCACGCAATCGTCAGAGTCTTGGCAAAGCTGAAGAAAACCGCTGCTTCAGGCATCCGCGTCGGGAAGACGCCTGCCTGTTGCCGCTGAAAACAGATGTTCGCTGGCAGACCGCAAGGCGAAGCGGATCGCGTCGCCCGGCCTTACGGCGATGCGCTCGCGAAACAACATATTGACGTTTTCTTCCCCGATCCGGGCCCCCTCGATCCGGGCAACGACCTGCGTTTCCGCGCCTGTGGGCTCGACGACCACGACCTTCGCCGGTGTTCCATCATCGGCGATGACGAACTGTTCCGGCCTGATGCCATAGATGAGTTCTTCGCCGGGATCGGCCGTCCCGGGACGCAGCGACAGCGGCATGGCGACGCCGCTTTCGGTGCGAAAGATCGAAGGCGCGTCGGCCTGGATGCGGCCCTTGAGCAGGTTCATCGCCGGCATGCCGATGAAGCCGGCGACGAAGGTGGTTGCGGGGCGATCATAGATTTCCAGCGGGGTTCCGATCTGTTCGACAATGCCGTCGCGCATCACGACGATGCGGTCGGCCATGGTCATCGCCTCGGTCTGGTCATGGGTGACATAGACGGTGGTGATCTTCAGCCGCTGGTGAAGCTCCTTGATCTCGGCGCGCATCGCCACGCGCAGCTTGGCGTCGAGATTGGAAAGCGGTTCGTCGAAGAGGAACACTTTCGGATCGCGCACGATCGCGCGGCCCATGGCGACGCGCTGGCGCTGGCCGCCCGAGAGATGACGCGGAAGGCGGTCGAGATAGGGTTCCAGCGCCAGGATCTTTGCGGCGGACTGCACTCGGTGGCCGATCTCGTCCTTGGCCGTGCCGCGCAGCTTCAGGGAAAAGCCCATATTCTCGGCCACCGTCAGATGCGGATAGAGCGCATAGCTTTGGAACACCATGGCAATGTCGCGCTCCTTCGACGGCAGGTCGTTGACCATGCGGTTGCCGATTGAAAGCCGGCCGCCCGAGATCGTTTCCAGGCCGGCGATCATGCGCAGCAGCGTGGACTTGCCGCAGCCGGACGGTCCGACGAGCACGATGAATTCACCATCCTCGATATCGACGTCGACGCCGTGAATGACCGGCAGGTTGCCGTAGGACTTGCGGATGTTGTGAAGCGCAATCGACGCCATGATATTCCCTCCCCCACGAGAACAGGATGATTTCAGGCCGCGCCCTCGCCCTCATGATTGACCGCCGTGCGAGTGCCGGAGGAGAACATGATCAAGGCGAAGAGCGGTTCGGTACCGAGCGCGCGCGCCCAGTGCCTGATATTGCGGGGAATCCGGATGGCGTCGCCGGCTTCGAGCCGGTAGAGCGCATCGCCGAGCTTGTGCTCGCAATGGCCGGAAACGACGTAGAGGATTTCCTCGCAATCGGGATGCGAGTGCAGCTGGTTGCGCTCGCCGGGATTGATCCGGCAGGTGCCGAAGGTCATCTCGGCGCCGGGCGTGCCGTCACCAGTGATCTTCCAGTTGAGTTCGCCCCAGCTGGTCGGCATGAATTCGCCGCCGGCTTTCCTGAATATGACATCGGTATCGGTCAAGGCTGTCGCTCCCCTGTCAGAGATTGGTGGTGACGCCGGCATCCGCGCATCTGTAGAATTCGAAGAGCCTCATGATCTCGCGGGCGATTTCGAGCGTGCCCCTTGTTATCGGCGTGCCGGAGAGGATCGCATCCGTCAGATGCAGGATTTCGGGCACATAACCGAGATAAAACAGGTTGTTGTTGTAGAGCTGGCCGAGCGAATGCTCCGGCTCGTAGAACAGCGCCGCATTCTCGTCCGGCTGGATGAAGCTCGCGGCACGGCCATAGGACGGCAAGTCGGCCTTGCGGAAGTAGGTCAGCCGGCTGCCGTTTTCGACGATGGCGTTGGCGCCTTCGCCGATGATTTCGACCCGCTCGAAGATGCTGCCGCCCGACTGGCCGGCGGCAAGATGCAACGTGCCGATTGCCCCGGAGCGGAAGCGCAGGCTGGTGACGGTCGCGCCCGTCGACGCTTCCCATTCATAACCAGCCCGTTCGATCTCGCCGCCGAGGAAGTTGAGGATCGCGCCCGGATGGTAGATATGGTCGAGAAAGCTCTGCATCTTGACGAGATCGGCGCGGTCTTCCTGGCTCGGCAGGCTCTGGGGATAGCGGACATTGATCGAGGTCAGCCGGCCGAAACCCGGCGAGCCGATCAGATCCTTGAGCTTTTCGATTGTGGGGAAAAAGGTCTTCTTCAGGCCGGTCATCACCATGCGGCCGGCCGCGCTACTTGCCGCCTGCAGCCTTTCGATGTCCGCAAGGCTTGCCGCCGTCGGCTTTTCCATCCAGACGTGAGCGCCTGATGCAAGCCCGTCGAACGCCAGGTCGGTCGCCTGCACCCGGCCGTCGGGATGATAGGCGGTGACGAGAAAGACCAGCTCCGGGTTTTCCCGTTCGAGCATCTCGCGATGGTCGGTATAGGCTTTTCCGGCGCCGAAGAGTTTTGCGAATTTCTCGGCGCGGCCGAGATCGAGATCGCAGATGCCGGCAAGCTCGACCGGCGCGTAACGCAGCGCCGGATAGACATTGCGATAGGCATGACCGCCGGCGCCGATGAAGCAAGCCTTGATGCGGTGATCGAATTCGAAATTGTAGCGGATTTCCCGCTGGACATGATGCGACATGGTCAGCCCTTGATTGCCCCCTGCGTTAGCCCCTCGGTGAAGCGGCGCTGCATCAGGATGTAGAGAAGAATGATCGGCAGGAATGAAATGACGGTCCCGGAAAAAACCAGGCGGTAATCGGAAGCATAGGTGCTGGCGAAGCGGACGAGCCCGAGCGGCAGCGTCTGCACCTCGGGACTGATCAGCACGATCAGCGGCAGGAAGAAATCGTTCCAGGTGGAGAGCGCGCTGATGATGACGAGCGCCTGCACCGCCGGCGTCGAGATCGGCAGAAAGACCTTGGTGAGGATCTGCAGATGCGAGGCGCCGTCGATCTTGGCGGCCTCGATCAGATCATCAGGCACGCCGATGAAGAAGCTCCGCATCAGGAATATGCCGAAGGGAATGCCGTTGCTGACCTGCACCAGCACGATACCAGCAAGCGTGTTGACGAGGTTCAGCCCGAAAAGCACCTGATAGAGCGGGATGACGATCGCCTGGACGGGCACGGTCAAGCCGAGGATGAAGGCGTAGAACAGCCATTCCCGGCCGGGAAAACGGATCTTGGCAAGCGCATAGCCGGCCGGCGCACAGGTGATCAGCGACAGGGCGACGACGCCGATGAGATTGATGAGGCTGTTGCCGACGAGTTCGCCGAACCCGCCGATCTGCCATGCATCCAGATAGTTCCGCCACATCAGGTCGGCGGGCCAGGTGAAGGGGTCGGCCTGGCCGATCTCGGCCTCGGTCTTGAAACTCGAGACCACCAGCCAGACGAAGGGGGCTAGGATCAGGATCAGTGCCGGGGTCAGGGCCAGCGCCACCGGCCATTCGCGATGACGGACGCTCATTGCGAAAGCCTCGCACGCCAGCGGTTGAAGACGATGGTGATGGTGATCGCAAGCAGGCTGAGCAGGATGCAGAGTACCGCCGCAAGCCCGTGATCCTGGGACTGGAAGGCAAGCCGGTAGATATAGGTGGTGATCAGCTCGCTCTGGTAGAACGGCCCGCCATTGGTCATGACGAAGACCGTGGCGAAGCCCTTCAGCCCGTTGATCATTGCCAGCGAGACGACGAAGGTCGTCACCTCACGAAGCCCCGGCAGCGTCACGTAGATCAGTTTCTGGAAGGCGTTGGCGCCGTCCACTTCGGCCGCGTCGTAGAGCGAGCGGTCGATGTTCTGCAGGCCGGCGATGAAGAGCAGCATGTAGAGGCCGAAGCCCTGCCACGAGCTTGCGATATTGACGGAAAAGAGCACCAAAGCGGGATCGGACAGCCAGCCTTGGGTGAAGGCGCCGAGCCCGATCCGCGTCAGCGCGGTATTCAGCAGGCCGAAGAACGGATCGTAGATATTGGCCCAGATGACGCCGACCACCGCCAGCGACACCAGATGCGGCAGGAAGAAGGCGGTGCGGAAGAAGACCTGGGTGATCCGCAGCCTGCTGACGGCAAGCGCCAGCAGAAGACCGAGCCCGCCTGCCATCACCACATGATAGGCCAGCCAGAGGAAGGTATGGACGAGGCTCTTCCAGACGATCGGATCGTGTGCGGCCTTGGCGTAATTGTCGAAGCCGACGAAACTGGCGGAGGTATTGAAGCCGGCTGAACTGTTGAAGCTCAGCCAGAAGGTGGCGGCGATCGGCAGCAGGGTGAAGACGGCATAAAGGCCGAGCGCCGGCGCCATCAGCCACAATGCGGTGCGGGCATCGCCAGCGGATGAGTCAGATGTGGCAGCCCCCGTCGTCCGGCGTTTGGACATACGGACGGACAGGCCGCCCGTATGTCCCGCCACGGCAGGCGCATCCCTGAGAGGAGCCACGACCTTGCTTCCGGGCGTTTCTGGAATGACCACTATTTCGCCTCTGCCATCTTTGCCTGGATCTGCTTCATGCCGTCCTCGCCGCCGATCTGGCCGGAGATCAGGCCCTGGATGACCTGGAAGTAGGTGTCGAGTACCGGGCCGGGCAGATAGACGCTCGGATTGTAGCCGACGCCGCCGGCGGCAGCCGCGAAGATGTCCTTCAGCACGGGCGTCGGCGGCTCGACGCCCGGGATTTCGCGCGGATAGATCATCGTGCTTGCCGGATCCTGCGCGCGCTTCTTCATCACCGCATCGGACAGCATGAAGTCGATCCATTTCATCGCGAGTTCCGGCTGTCTGGAGTTGACCGGCACCAGCCAGCTCCAGCCGACGCCGCCGGTCGGTATCGCCGCACCCTTGATGTCGGAAGGCATGGGCGCGTAACCGGCATTGGCGAGGTCATAGCCGGCCTTGCGGGCATTGGCGGTGAACCACGGGCCGGCAACGAACATCGCCGCGCGCTTGTTGAACCAGAGGCGGGAGGCGCCATCGAGATCGAGGCCGGCCATTTCCTTCCTGATGTCGCCCGCCTCGACCAGCTTCTGTAGCCGGACGGCGCCGGCGGCGACCGAAGGATCGTCCCAGGCGATTTCGCGGCGTAGCGCCTTGCCGATCACCTCTTTACCGCTCGCCGATTGTAGCAGATTGCCGAAGAGGTGGCCGGCACTGCCGGTGGTGCGCGGGCCGATGGCGATCGGCTGCAGACCGGTCTCACCGATCGATTTCAACAGTGCTTCGAACTCGGTCCAGGTCGCCGGAATCTTCCAGCCGGCCTGCTCAAAAATATCCTTGTGATACCAGATGCCAAGCGCATCGAGGCCATCGGGAACCTCATAGATTTCGCCGCCGAACTGGCCCTTCAGCTCGGTGTAGAGCCAGGGATAGATCTGGTCCTTCCAGCCGCGTTTTTCATATTGCTCGGTGAGCGGCATGACCTGCTTGGCGTTCTTGACGACGCTGATGCGGCCGATGCCGGAGTTGGTGAGGATCACGTCGGGGCCGGCGTCCGACTGGATGGCCGCCTGCACCGCGCCGTTGCTGATCGTCCCGGTCGGCGGCATGAATTCGACGGTCACGCCGAGATTGGCCTTTTCGAAATCGGCCTTGATGCCGTTCCATAGCTGGGCCACCAGCGGTTCGGTGATCTGTTCCGGACCCCACATTTTCAGGGTTTCGGCATGCGCCAGCGAACTTGCGGCGATCATCGCCGCCAGTGCCGTGCTGCGGGCAAGAAATTTCAGCATTGCTCCCTCCTCCGGCCGCTCCACGGCCACGTTTTTCACTTGTCGAAAAGGAGACCTCCCTCTCCTTCGCTCCACTGGCATTTCATCCGGCTAACGCGCTGGATTTTCCCTCTGAAACCGAGCCATGACGGCCTGCTGGACGTCGCTGATATGAGCGTGCATCAGGGTCTTTGCGCGGGTAATGTCGCGTGCCCGGAACGCCTGCAGGATCTGATCGCGCTCCTCGGCCGCCCTCTCGGCCAGATCGCGGCTCTCGTTGGCGATCGAGCGGCAAATCTGGATCTGCAGCGCGAGCCGCGCCAGCGTTTCGATCAACGGCGCGCTTCCCGAAAGCTCGGCGATGGTCTCGTGAAACTCCTTGTCGCGAATGCCGTAGGTCTCCATGTCGCCGCGGCGAAGTGCCGCCACCGCCTCATCGAGGATGCGCTCGAAACCGGCGATGTGCCGGTCGCTCATCTGTGGAACGGCGAGCTCGACGGCGAAGCATTCAAGCGTCTTGCGTAGATCGTAGAGATCGTCGATCTCCTTCGGCGTGAAGCTGCGCACGAAGAAGCCGCGATACGGCTTGATCTCGATCAGCCCTTCCTTGGCGAGCGTGCCGATCGCTTCGCGAAACGGTGTGCGGCTGACCTGCAGGCGCTCCGTCAGTTCCTTTTCATCGATCGAGACGCCGCTCGGCAGCTCGCCGGAGACGATCAGGCGAACGATTTCCTCGTAAATCCGCTCGCGAAGGGTGAGGTGGCGCGGTGCGTTCATGGTCTCCATTTCCGTCTGGCATTCGTGATTTGAGTATGCAATATACGAAAGAATATACAATATGGAAAATACAAAATCGGGAATTTTATCTAGAGAATGTCGGAGATCGATCAAAAAGGGAGGAAAACCAATGGGAAAGGTCTATATCGTCGGCACTTGCGACACCAAGGGTGCTGAACTGAGCTACGCCAGGGAGGTGGTTCTTTCGGCCGGAACCGAGGCTGTTCTGGTCGATGTCGGCACGCTTAGGGAAGGCACCGGCGCCGATGTCCAGGCGCGTGACGTCGCCGCATTTCATCCTGAGGGCGCTGCGGCCGTGCTCGGGCAGACCGATCGGGGAGCGGCGGTTTCGGCCATGGCCAAAGCGCTGACGGCATTCCTGAAATCGCGCAACGACATCGGCGCCGTGCTCGGCCTTGGCGGCACCGGCAATACCGCGCTGGTGACGGAGGCGATGCGAACGCTTCCGATCGGCCTGCCGAAACTGATGGTCTCGACGGTCGCCTCGGGCAATGTGGCGCCCTATGTCGGCCCGAATGATCTCACCATGATGTATTCGGTCGTCGACATCGCCGGCTTGAACGCCATCTCGCGCAAGGTAATCGGCAATGCGGCAAATGCGGCGGCCGGCATGGCCCGCAACCCCATCCCCGTCTCCAGCGATGATCGGCCGGGCATCGGCATGACCATGTTCGGCGTCACCACCTCCTGCGTCACCCAGCTCCGCGAAATGCTCGGCAAGACGCATGAAATCTACGTCTTCCATGCGACCGGCGTCGGTGGCCAGTCGATGGAGAAGCTTGCCGATTCCGGTCTGTTGCAGGGCGTAATCGATGTGACGACGACGGAGGTGCCCGACCTTCTCATCGGTGGCGTCTTTCCGGCGACCGAGGATCGCTTCGGCGCCATTATCCGCACCGGCCTGCCCTATATCGGCTCGGTCGGCGCCGTCGATATGGTGAATTTCGGCGCGCGGGACACCGTGCCGGCGCCCTTCCGCGACCGCAGGCTGCACGTCCACAATGCACAGGTGACCCTGATGCGCACCACCCCGGAGGAAAACCGCAGGATCGGCGCTTTCATCGTCGAGCGGCTCAACCAGATGCAGGGTCCGGTCCGCTTCCTGCTGCCGCTTCAGGGCGTTTCAGCGATCGACGCCGCCGGTCAGCCATTCCATGATCCCGAAGCCGACGAGGCGCTGTTTTCTGCCATTCGTGGCGGCTGGCGCGAGGCGCCGAACAGGCGCCTCGTCGAGATAGACGCCCATGTCAACAGTCCGGAATTCGCCACGGCACTCGTTGCCGGCTTCCATGAGATCCATGCCTGAGGAGAGAGTTTTGACCCGCATCGACAGAAACGACATTCTGAGCGAGCTTCGCCGCAAGATCGCCGAAGGCCTGCCGATCATCGGCGGTGGCGCCGGCACCGGCCTTTCCGCCAAGAGCGAAGAGGCCGGCGGCATCGATCTGATCGTGATCTATAATTCCGGCCGCTACCGCATGGCCGGCCGCGGCTCGCTTGCCGGCCTGCTCGCCTATGGCAATGCCAACGAGATCGTCAAGGAGATGGGCCGCGAGGTCCTGCCGGTCGTGCGCCACACGCCGGTGCTTGCCGGCGTCAACGGCACCGATCCTTTCATGCTGCCCGATCACTTCCTCGACGAGCTGAAGGCAATGGGTTTTGCCGGCATCCAGAACTTCCCGACCGTCGGGCTGATCGACGGCACGTTTCGCGCCAATCTCGAAGAGACCGGCATGGGCTTCGATCTGGAAATCGATATTATCGCCCGCGCCAACGCCAAGGACATGCTGACGACACCCTATGTCTTCAGCAGCGAGGACGCGATCGCGATGACCAAAGCCGGCGCCGACATCGTCGTCTGCCATCTCGGCCTGACCACAGGCGGCGCGATCGGCGCTGAAACGGCGCTGACCCTCGATGGATGCGTGGAGAAGATCAACGAATGGTCGGATGCCGCAAGGTCGATCCGCGACGACGTCATCGTGCTCTGCCATGGCGGGCCGATCGCCATGCCCGCGGACGCGGCCTATGTGCTTGCACGCTGCAAGGGTTGCAACGGCTTTTACGGCGCGAGTTCGATGGAGCGTTTGCCGACCGAGGTCGCGATCAGGGCGCAGGTCGAGGACTTCGTGAAGATATAGGCGCGGCTTGGACCGGCCGTACACCAGCTGCCGGTGCCTCCATTGCCAGCGCCGGCAGCGACATTATGGCATGACCATCGCGTCGCGGGTTTCCCTGGAGCCAAGGATCTCGTCCAGCTGACCGACAAGAACACGGCTGCCCTCCACGTCGGAAGCCATCCTGGAGAAGAGGTCCGCCATGCCGCGGAAGATGGTCGCCGCCGGATCATCTTCTCCCAGGAAATCGGCAATCTCCTGCATTTCGGCGACCCATCGATAGGCTTTCGGGTACATGTCGGGAATGGATTTCGACAGCTTGCGGTCGACGTCGGGAAGGCTTTCGGAGAGTTCGGCTTTCAGGCTTTCGGCAGCACCCGAACGCGATGCGGCAAGCAGCATGGCAGTGCCGAGGCCGATAAATCCCTTGTTGATGCCGGCATAACACATCTTCAGTGCCGAGGCGGCGCCGAGCGGTCCGTCGAGCCTGCGGATCCTGAGGCCGCAATCCTCAAGCAGCCGGCTCCGCTCGGCACGATCGCCGCTGATATAGATGGTCGGACCTGATTTGCCGGGAACCGGCGGCCCGCCGATGATCGCGCCATCGAGCACCTCCACGCCGCTGCCGTCGAACCGTGCCGCCAAAGCCTGCATGGTTTTTGGCGCAATCGCGTTGAGGTCGATGAAGGGCGGCGGCGCCGGCATCCTCGACGATATGTCCGCGACGAATTCGGCGACCTTGATCGCCTGCGCCGGCGGAACGATCGACAGGATCAGCTCGGCCTTTGTCAGCTCCTGGCGTCCGACCGGCACCATGCCGGCTGCCATTGCCCGCGCAATCGTCTGCTCGCTTCTGCCCTCGAGATGGGTCAGCACCGTGGCGCCGCGGTCGATCAGCCGTTTGGCGACAGCGCTTCCCATCGCACCCGATCCGATAATCGCAAAATGCGGCATGTGAACCTCAATAAGTGACGACATCGGGTTAGAACTGTTGCTGATGGCCATATCGTCAACTGCGACGATTCAGCCGGAGGTCCCGTTCTAAGCAAATGGCGGTTTTGTGAGGGCTACCGTTGCGAGGCCTTTCCTTGACATTCGTCAATGCCGCGAAGGTTGAGACCGGTATGATCGGCGCTATCATTCGCATTCGAGGATATGGATTTCAATGTATCGAACAATCATCTGCGGCATCGGCACGGGTTCGAGGCAAACGGCAATCCGGCTTTTGCGCCGGGCTGCGGCATTGGCGGATGAAGGCGGAAGCATCGTCGTCATGCATGTCATCGAGAATATCCCGCGCCGTCACCTGACGGAGCTTCCCGAGGCATTCGAAACGACCGCCATCGTCGACGCCGAAAAGAAACTTGCATCGCTCTGCAAGGAAATGGGGATTTTGGCGACGATCGAGGTTCGCATCGGCATTGCCGCTTCCCAGCTCGTTTCCGTCGCAAGGGAGAAGTCGGCCGATCTCATCCTGCTGTCGTCGCATGTGACCGATATCACCGACTACGTCTTCTCCTCGATTGTCGACAAAGTCGTGCGCCACGCCGGGTGCTCGGTTCTCATCGATCGGCGTTTAGATCACGCATATGAGGGCGCGGCGTCTCAAGCCGAAGACGTGGCATTGTTCTAATCTCCACTGCGCTGGCGTGACCGCAGTGGCTTTGTCGCGCTGATATCGTCCGGCGACCAATTTACCCTCCCCGGCGGCGGCCCGGCAACCTATATCATCCCCAAGCCAACCAGCAGTATACGCTGCCCTCAGGAGATATGTATGAGCCAGGATCCCTATGAGCTTCTGGGCGTGAAACGGGATGCGACGCAAAAGGATATTCAAAGCGCGTTCCGCAAGCTCGCCAAGAAACTTCACCCCGACCTCAACCCCGGCGACAAAAAGGCAGAGGAGCGGTTCAAGGAAATTTCAACCGCTTATGAGATCTTGAGCGACGAGGAAAAACGCGGGCGTTTCGACCGCGGCGAGATCGATATTTCAGGCGCCGAGCGGGCGCAGCGCAATTATTACCGCGACTATGCCTCGAAGAGCGGCCCTGGCGATCCCTACCACAACAGTGCCGGATTTGCCGATTTCGGCGATGCCGACGATGTCTTTGCCAACTTCTTTTCACGCCGGGCCGGAGGCGGCCAGAGCCGTGGTCGTGGCCGGGACCGCCAGTTCTCGATGGAGGTCGATTTTCTCGAGGCCGTCAACGGCACCAGGACCGAGGTCAAGCTTCCTGGCGGCCCAGCGCTTGACGTGCAGATCCCGCCGGGAACGCGCGATGGCCAGACCTTGCGGCTGCGCGGCAAGGGCGAGCCGGGCATCGGAGGCGGTCCGGCGGGTGATGCCCTGATCGAAATCCGTGTAGGCCCGCACCGCTTCTTCACGCGAGACGGCGACGATATCCGCCTGGAACTGCCGATCTCGCTCAATGAGGCCGTGCTCGGCGGCAAGGTTCGTGTGCCGACGCCGTCTGGGCCGGTCAATCTGACGCTGCCGCCGCATTCGAACACCGGCAAGGTCCTGCGCCTCAAGGGCAAGGGTGTTGCAAAACGCAGCGGCGGACATGGCGACGTTTATGTCTCCCTGAAGATCGTGCTGCCTGACAATCCCAACGAGCGGCTGACGGATCTGGTGAAGGAATGGGCGACGGCAAACTCGTATGATCCGAGAAAGAACATGGAGGCTTGATCATGGATGATCTCGAATTCCGTCTTTACTTGAAAATCGACATCGACCAGCTCGACCTCTGGATCGAACAGGGTTGGTTGATCCCCGAGACCTCAGGCGGCCAACGGCAATTTCGCGACGCCGACGTCGCGCGAGCGCGGCTGATCCTGGACCTCATGGGAAACATGGGCGTCAACGAAGCCGGCGTCGATATCGTCATGGAGCTGGTCGACGAGTTGCACGGCCTGCGGGGAACGATGGGCAAGTTGATGACCGCCATCGGCAGGCAGGAGCGGGATGTTCAGCGCCGGCTGTTCGACAGCCTCGAGGAGGTCGACCGGGTCTAGAGTTACTTGCGTGCAGGCGTTTTCTTACGACGCTCCATGACGGCGACAATGCGAGCCTGCTGCCTGCGAGAGGAGGCAGCAGGCTAGTGGAATGCAAGTCATCTGGTCATGGATGACTGGGCATGGTATCGTCCGCGCCTGGGGGCCTGTCATGTCTGAATTGCTTCAAAAAGCATCGGGGCAGAGCGATCCGCGCGCGAAGCGCCGGGCGGAAGTGCTGGCTTTCCTTATCCTTGCATTCGGAATATGGCCTCTGGTCGCCGTGGGTGTCGTCGGCGGCTACGGTTTCCTCGTATGGATGTTTCAAATCGTGTTCGGCCCTCCGGGGCCGCCGGCGGGGCATTGAGCCATGTCCCAAGTGCCGATGTCTCGACGTCAATTCCTCTCAGTCCGGCCGGCAACGACCGATCACAGGATTTGTCCGCCAGGAGCATCGATGCAAAGCCTTGCCGCGGCATGCACGGGGTGCGGACGATGCGAGGAGCGATGTCCCACCAAGATAATCCGTCTGGTGGACGGACTGCCGTTGCTCGACTTTATGCGAGGCGAATGCACGTTTTGCGGTGAATGCGCGGCATTGTGCCCGCAACCCGTTTTCACCACAGAGCGGATCGATCGTTTTGCCCATGTCGCCGCGGTTGGTGATACCTGCCTGGCGAAGCGCGGCATCACCTGTCAGTCCTGCGGAGAAGCTTGCCCTCAGCAGGCGATCCGTTTCCGGCCCCGCGTCGGCGGCCCGTTTCTTCCGGAACTTCGCACCGACATTTGCAATGGATGCGGAGGGTGCATCGCCGGATGTCCCGTCAACGCCATCGTGTTGCAGCCGAGCGGGATGGAGGCGGCCGATGCCTGAGCGGGGTCTGCGCTATCACATATCGAGTGCCGTGATCGCGACCATGCCGGCCCGCACCGGGGCTGTGCTGGCGGCCATCGCCGAGATGCGGAATGTGGAAGTCCACGCTCACGCCAACGGAAAGATCGTCGTCACTATCGAGGGAACGAGCACGGGCATGCTCGGCGATCGTCTATCGCAAATCTCGCTCCTGGACGGCGTGATTGCGGCAAACATGGTGTTCGAGCATGTCGAGGAGGAGATGCAAGGCCATGACGGGAGAATTGAACAGGCGTGAGCTTCTGAAGGCCCAGGCCGCCGCCATCGCCGCGGCCGCTGCCGGAATAGCGATGCCGGCTGTCGCGCAGCCGGTGCCCGGCGGCGTCGGTGCATTGGAAATCAAATGGTCGAAGGCCCCCTGCCGCTTCTGCGGCACCGGTTGCGGCGTCATGGTGGGCGTCAAGCAAGGTCAGGTCGTTGCAACGCATGGAGACATGCAGGCGGAGGTCAATCGCGGCCTTAACTGCATCAAGGGCTATTTTCTCTCCAAGATCATGTATGGCGAGGACAGGCTTCAGACCCCTCTGCTGCGAAAGCGGGACGGCCGCTACGCCAAGGACGGCGAGTTCGAACCGGTGAGCTGGGACGAGGCCTTCGACGTGATGGCCGAGCAGTGCAAGAAAGTGCTCGAGGACAAAGGCCCGACGGCTGTCGGCATGTTCGGCTCCGGCCAGTGGACGATCTTTGAAGGATATGCCGCGACAAAGCTGATGCGGGCCGGCTTTCGTTCCAACAATCTGGACCCCAATGCCAGACACTGCATGGCCTCGGCCGCTTACGGGTTCATGCGGACCTTCGGCATGGACGAGCCGATGGGCTGTTACGACGATTTCGAAAACGCGGACGCCTTCGTGCTCTGGGGCTCGAACATGGCGGAGATGCATCCGATCCTCTGGACACGCCTCGCCGACCGCCGGCTTGGGCAACCGCATGTGCGCGTCGCGGTGCTTTCGACCTTTACGCACAGGAGCATGGATCTCGCCGATATTCCCATCGTTTTCAAACCGGGAACAGATCTGGCGATTCTGAATTTCATTGCCAACCACATCATTCAAACAGGACGTGTGAACGAGGACTTCGTCCGCGACCACACGAAGTTTGCAAAAGGCGTCACCGATATCGGCTACGGCCTGCGCCCGGACAATCCGGTTGAAATCGCAGCGGCCAACGCCAGCGATCCCGGCAAGACCGAACCGATGGATTTCGACGCCTTCAAGGCGTTCGTTAGCGAGTACACGCTGAAGAAGACGTCCGAACTCACCGGGGTCGATCCCGAATTCCTGGAGCAGCTTGCGGAACTCTATGCCGATCCTGACCGCAAGGTGATGTCGCTTTGGACGATGGGATTCAATCAGCATGTCCGCGGCGTTTGGGCGAACCAGATGGTCTACAACCTGCATTTGCTCACCGGGAAGATCTCCGAACCGGGCAACAGCCCGTTCTCCCTCACCGGTCAGCCCTCGGCCTGCGGGACGGCCCGTGAAGTGGGAACCTTCGCGCATCGCCTTCCCGCCGACATGACGGTGACGAACCCCGAGCACCGCAAACATGCCGAAGAAATCTGGCGTGTCCCGCAGGGGATCATTCCGGAGAAGCCAGGATATCATGCAGTCCAGCAGGACCGCATGCTGAAGGACGGCAAGCTGAATTTCTATTGGGTGCAGGTCAACAACAACGTCCAGGCCGGACCGAATACGAGCAACGAAACCTGGCAGGGTTATCGCAACCCCGAGAATTTCGTCGTGGTTTCGGATGCCTATCCGACCATAACGGCGATGAGCGCAGACCTGATCCTTCCTGCGGCGATGTGGGTCGAGAAGGAAGGCGCCTATGGAAACGCCGAACGGCGCACCCATGTCTGGCATCAACTCGTTCAGGCCAAGGGCGAGGCGCGATCCGACCTCTGGCAGATCGTCGAATTCTCGAAGCGATTTACCACCGATGAGGTCTGGTCGAAGGAAATCCTCGATGCCAATCCGGCGTATCGAGGAAAAACGCTTTTCGACGTGCTCTTTCGCAATGGCGAGGTCGACCGGTTTCCGCTTGATGAGATCAGCGCCGAATACGACAATGCCGAGGCCAAGGCGTTCGGATTCTACATCCAGAAAGGCTTGTTCGAGGAGTATGCCTCCTTCGGGCGCGGGCACGGACACGATCTGGCGCCCTATGACCTCTATCATGAGGTCCGTGGACTGCGCTGGCCGGTGGTCAACGGCCAGGAGACGCGCTGGCGATACCGGGAAGGTTACGACCCCTATGTGAAGCCCGGCGAGGGCGTGAAATTTTATGGTCAGAAGGACGGCAGGGCCGTCATTCTGGCCGTGCCCTACGAGCCGCCGGCCGAATCTCCCGACGACGAATTCGATTTTTGGCTGGTTACCGGCCGTGTGCTCGAACACTGGCACTCGGGATCGATGACCATGAGGGTGCCGGAGCTTTACCGGGCATTTCCCGGCGCGCGATGTTTCATGAATGCCGAGGATGCCCGCAAGCGCGGCATCAATCAGGGGGCGGAGGTGCGGATCGTTTCCCGCCGCGGCGAGATCCGCTCGCGCATCGATATCAGGGGCAGGAATCGAATGCCGCCCGGCGTCATCTTCGTCCCCTGGTTCGACGCCAGCCAGTTGATCAACAAGGTCACGCTCGACGCCACCGATCCCATCTCCAAGCAGACGGATTTCAAGAAATGCGCGGTCAAGATTCTCCCCGCCGTTTAAGGCGACCGGAATGGCAGGCAATCGCAGCCGGCGTCGTCGTTTTCCTCGCGACGGCCGCCTTCGGTCAGGTGATGCAGCAAACCGTCCCCCAGCTGGAGGGCCCGACGCCCTCGATGGAAACAGGGGCCGCCAAGCCGCTGCCGAAATGGATCGTCGACGACAAGCGCAGGATGCGCGCCTATCCCGACCAGCCGCCGATCATTCCGCATTCGATCGAAGGTTACGAACTGTCGGTCAACGCCAACCGCTGCCTCTCCTGCCACAAGCGGGAGTTCACGCAGGATAGCGGCGCGCCGATGATCAGCGTCACCCACTATATGACGCGCGACGGCCAGATGCTCGCCGACGTCTCCCCTCGCCGCTACTTCTGTACGGCGTGCCATGTGCCGCAGGCGGACACCCAGCCACTCGTCCCCAATGCGTTCAAGGACATGAGCGAGCTCGGTTTCAAGCCGGCCGGAAGCGAGTGACCGTCATGATCGCATTTATCAGGAAAGCGGTTCTGTGGGCGTGGTCGATCCTGACGACGCCGGCGGCAACGATCGGGCTCGGCGTCCTGACGCTGGGCGGCTTCGTTGGTGGCGTTCTCTTCTGGGGCGCGTTTAATACCGCGCTGGAACTGACCAATACCGAAAACTTCTGCACCTCCTGTCATGAAATGCACGACAACGTCTATCAGGAGCTTTCGCGCACCATCCATTTTTCCAACCGATCGGGGGTGCGGGCGACATGCCCGGACTGCCACGTGCCGCATCAATGGACCGACAAGATCGCCCGCAAGATGCAGGCCTCCAAGGAGGTCTGGGGCAAGATATTCGGCACGATCAACACCCGGCCGAAGTTTCTGGAAAAGCGGCTGGAACTTGCGCAGCATGAATGGGCGCGCATGAAGGCCAATGACAGTCTGGAATGCCGCAACTGCCATTCGTCGGTGGCGATGGATCTGCAGAAGCAGACACAACGCGCCGCCGAGATCCATACCCGATATCTGCTTTCCGGCCAGGCGACCTGCATCGACTGCCACAAGGGTATCGCTCACGAATTGCCGAACATGGAAGGCATCGATCCCGGCTGGAAAATGCCGAAGGAACTCGAGGGCAGGAAGATGGTGAATGCGACGCCTATCGCCGACCTTCAGGAGGCCATGGCGAGGGCTCACGCGTCATCCATGGAGGATGCGAGATAGGCTTTCGCGGATGAATTGTCAGACGGTGTACCAGTAGCGGACGATGTGGAAGAACAGCGGCGCTGCGAAGGTGATGGAATCCAGCCGGTCGAGCACGCCGCCGTGACCCTCGATCACATAGCCCCAGTCCTTGGCGTTCAGATCGCGTTTGATGGCCGAGAGCACGAAGCCGCCGAAGAAGCCCGCGACGACGATGACCGTGCTGATGGCCGCCGCCTGCAGCGGCGAGAACGGCGTCAGGCGATAGAGCAGCGTTCCCACAAGGATGGCCGAGGCGCCGCCACCGAAGAGGCCTTCGAGCGTCTTCGATGGGCTGATGTTCGGCGAGAAGCGATGCTTTCCCAGGAGCTTGCCCCAGACATACTGGAAGACGTCGCTGAGTTGCACCACGATGACGAGATAGACGAGAAGCAGGGCGGATGGCGTACCGGTCTGCAGCATCAGAAGTGCGGGAGCATGGCTGATCGAATAGACCGTCAGCATCAATCCCCATTGCACCCTGGCGGTCCGGGCCAGGAATTCGTTGACGTCGCCCGTCAAGGTCGCCACCGCCGGCAGGATCAGGAAGGCATAGACCGGGATGAAGATCGCAAATAGGCCGTACCACGCCGTTCCGAGCAACAGGTAATGAAGTGGCAGGACGACGAAGAAGGACAGGAACAGCGCCAGGTGATCGCCGCGCCGCGATGGCGTCAGCGTCCAGAATTCGCGAAGCGCCATGAAGGACAGGAATGCGAACAGGACGACCACCGCGGTATCGCCGAGCAGAATCGCGCCGCCGAATATCGCGACCATGATCCACCATGAGCGAATTCGGGCATTGAGATTGTGGACGGTAGCGACGGATCCGGGCTCGGTCGCCCGCCGCTGAAGGGTGAAGCCAATGGCCGAGGCGACGGCCAACAGGCCGAGGATCGCGGCAAGCACGATGGAGAAATGGCTGGTCATGCGATGCGTTCTCCGTCTGCTAGCTCGATGACCGCGGCACGGGCGCGGGCCAGGAACGCGTCTTTTCCTTCGCCCGGTTCGACGCGGAGCGGCTTGCCGAAGCGCGCCGTGCAGGTGATCGGGACGATCAGCCAGCTTCCCTTGGGCAGGATGCGCTGAAGATTGTCGAGATGGATCGGCACGAGATCGACATCGGGGAAACGGCATGCAAGGCGATAGATGCCGCTGCGGAAGGGGGCGATCTCATCGCTGGCGCTTCTCGTGCCTTCCGGGAAGATCAGGACCGAGCGCCCCTCCTCGAGCAGGCGCTCGATCGGCTCCAGCGGGTTGCTGTCGGGCAGAGGCTTGCGGTCAATCAGGACGGCGCGCAGGCCTTTCTCGGCGATGAAACGGCGAAAGGCGGTCGTTCCCCAATAATCGCGCGCCGCAACCGGATGGGTCAGCCGTCGCACCGGCCACGGCAGGGCGGCCATGACGGCGACGGTGTCGACATGGCTGTTGTGATTGGCAAAATAGATGCGGCGGCGGGGGTCGGGCGTGCAGCCCCGCCACTCGCTGCGGGCGCCGACCACGATGCGGACGAAAAGCACGAGAAGGCGACGGATGAGTGCGATCATAATCTCTCCAGCGAGCGGGCAAGTCTTATCGTCCGCGTGGTGCAGGTGACGAGGCTTCCCGCCGCGATGATGACGGAGGCAAGGAGCAGCGACCAATGGCTGGCCGATATCAGCGTCTCCACGCTCTGGGCGACGAGGCCCGCCGTCAGTACCGCCATGCGGCGCTGCTTGGCCATGATGCCGCTGAAGTCCTGGGGAAGACCGACCGCTCCTCCGAAGACCCTGATATAGGCGGTGAGTGCGGCGAGCAGCGCAGCCAGCCAGCCGAGCCAGGCAAAGCCGCAGGCATAACCGGCTGCGACGAGAAGCAGGCTGTCGGCGATCCGGTCGGGGAATTCATTGTAGAGCGGCCCGCTCTTGGTTTTCTTGCCGCCTTCGATCGCGACCATGCCGTCCAGCAGATTGCAGACGAGCCGCATCTGCACCGAGATCGCGGCGCAAACCATGGCGATCGGATGGGCCGTGAAGAGGATGAGCGCCGCGCCGAGGCTGGCAAACAGGATCGAGAAAAGCGAAATGCCGTTTGGCGTGACACCGGTGCGTGCCAGCCACGCACTCAGGCCGATCGCCCAGGACGACGACCGGCTCGCGATCGGCCGCCGCGAGGCGTCTTCTTCATCACCCATTTCAATTTCCCCAACCCGATAGTTCTATGCATATCCTGCCGGAGTCGTCGCGCCAAGCCCCTGTAGATCCTGCCCGGCAAGCACGGTGGCGCCGAGCGTGCAGCCTGCCATGCCTCGTTTTTTCAGTCAGGTCGCGGTGGCCGATCAGCCTGATTTTTAAGCCCATTCGCGGCTTGACACATTTTTAGGCGCTACTATGATTTTTGAACCAAATGGTAAAAAAGGGGAACAATCAATGACCAAAGATATCCTGATTTCACGCCGGGCAGTGATCGCATCCGGCATTGCGCTTGGGGTCAGCGGCTTTGCCCCGCTGGCAAGAGCGGCCGCGCCGCTGAAAGTTGCCGGCATTCATGCCTCGCCGGTTGAAAATGCCTGGAACTCCTGTCTGCACAAGGCCCTGCAGGACGCGGCCAAGGAAGGCGTTATCGAATATGTCTTCTCCGAAGGTGTTTCCGGCACCGATTATCCCCGCGCCATGCGCGAATATGCCGAACAGGGCAACAAGCTGATTATCGGCGAGGCCTATGCGGTGGAGAAAGAGGCCCGGCAGGTCGCGGCCGACTATCCCGATACCGCCTTCGTGCTGGGTTCGAGCGGCGAGCAGGCCGGCGATAATTTCGGTGTCTTCGGCACCTGGAACCATGACGGCGCCTATCTTGCCGGCATGCTGGCGGGCAAGATGACCAAGTCGAATATCGTCGGTTCGGTCGGCGCTATTCCGATCCCCGAGGTCAACATGCTGATCAACGCGTTCGCGGCCGGCGTCAAGGCCGTCAACCCGGAGGCAAAACACCTCGTCTCCTTCATCGGCACCTTCTTCGATCCGCCGAAGGCCCGCGAAGCCGGTCTTGCCCAGATCGACGCCGGCGCCGACATCCTGTTCGGCGAACGTATCGGTACCGCCGATGCCGCCAAGGAACGCGGCATCAAATCGGTCGGCTCGCTGATCGACTATACGCCGCGCTACCCTGACACTGTGTTTGCCAACGCCATGTGGTATTTCCGCCCGATCCTCAACGCTGCGATCGCCGATGTCGCGGCCGGAAAACCGGTCGGTCGGAACTACACCTCCTACGGCCTGATGAAGGAAGGCGGCAGCGATATCGTCTTTGTGAAGGGCGTGGCGCCCGCCGATGCGGAGGCTGCGATGGAAGCCAAGCGGGCGGAGATCAAGGCCGGCACCTTCGAGGTTCCGAAGATGATGGACGAGCCGAAGTAATTCGACTCATGCAAAGCGATGCGACCGACCTGGCGGCAGCGATCCGGCATGGCAAGCTGAGCGCTGCCGAGGCGATGCAGGCTTCTCTTGAGGCCGCTGCGCGGCAGGCGGCGCTCGGCGCGCTCGCCTATCTCGATGCCGCCATGGGCCTTGCCTCGGCGGACGACCGCGACCGGGAGCGGCGGAGCGCGCCGGATCGCTTTTCCATCAGGCCCTTTGCCGGTGTGCCGAGTTTGGCGAAAGATCTTGGCGGCCCCTTCGCCGGGCTGCCGGTCACCGCCGGTTCCCGTCTCTTCGAAAGAAAGGGCGGCGAAGCGGATTCCGATCTGGCTGCTCGTTTCCGCGACGCCGGCTTCTGCCTGTTCGGCCTGACGACGAGCCCGGAATTTGGGCTGTCGCTTGCCAGCGAACCGGCGATCGGGCCTCTCTGCCGCAACCCGCTCGATCCGGCCCGAACCGCGGGCGGCTCCTCCGGCGGTGCGGCGGCTGCGGTTGCCGCCGGGATCGTTGCGATCGCACATGCCACCGACGCGGGCGGCTCGATCCGTGTGCCCGCCGCCTGCTGCGGCCTCGTCGGAATGAAGCCGACGCGCGGCGCCATCCCGGGCGGCCCCTCCTTTGGCAACCACCTCGCCGGTATCGCCAGCGAACTCGCGGTCTGCCGTTCGGTGCGGGATACGGCGCTGATATTCGACGGGTTGGCCGGCGATTCACGAGGACCTTTTCCGGACCCCTCCTCTGTCGACAGCAACGACGGTCGTTTGCGAGCCGGCCTGCTGGTTGATACTGGGCCGGTCTATCCGACGGAGGGTGATCGGCTCGCAGCCGTCGAGGATGCGGCTCGTGCGCTCGAGAATGACGGACACCTGATCGTTCCGTTGAGCTGGGCCGCGTTCGAAGGAAGCGTCACGTCAAGCGGCCGCGCCTTCGCCGATATCGTCTCCGCCAACCTTGCGGCGCTCATCGAGGCGGCGGCTCTGGATGAAAGCAGGGCCGAGCCTCTGACGCAGGCTTTTGCTGCGCGCGGACGAGGGCTTTCGGTCACATCGCTCTGGAACACGCTGAACGAGGCCGTTCTGGTGAGCCATAAGCTCTGGACGCTGTTCGACAAGGTCGATTGCATTCTCACGCCGATGCTTTCGTCTGCGCCTCTTGCGATCGGCTCCTTTCCGTCCGATCATACCGACACGGATCTGCATCTCGAGCGGATGACGGCCTTTGCGCCGCTTGCCTGCCTCGCCAATATTTCGGGTTTTCCTGCTTTGACGCTGCCTTTCGGACAGGATGAGCACGCCCTGCCGCTGCCGGTGCAGATCATGGCGCCGATGGGTCACGAACCGCGCCTCCTGTCGCTTGCCGCACGCTTGGAGTCCGAGGGGCGGTGGCAGCATCGGTTTCCCGTCGCGGGACTGCCGTCATGACCGGGCCGGTGCTGGAGATCACAGGCGTCAGCAAGCGTTTCGGCGCCAATCTCGCCAATGACGATATTTCCATGACTCTTGCCAAGGGTGAGGTCGTGGCGCTGCTTGGCGAGAACGGTGCGGGCAAGACCACGCTGATGAGCATCCTTTTCGGCCATTACATGCCGGATGCCGGCCGAATTCTGATCGAAGGCAGGGAGGTGCCGCAGGGCAAGCCGCGCGCGGCGATCCAGGCCGGCGTCGGCATGGTGCATCAGCATTTCTCGCTCGCGCCCAATCTGACCGTTCTCGAAAATGTCATGACCGGCACGGAAAGACTGTGGTCCTGGCGCTCGGGAACTTCCGCGGCGCGCAAGAAGCTGCTTGATATATCCGAGCGCTTCGGCCTCAAGGTCGATCCGGATGCGCGCCTTGGCGACCTGTCGGTCGGTGAGCAGCAACGCGTCGAGATCCTCAAGGCGCTCTATAACGATGCCCGCATCCTGATCCTCGACGAGCCGACGGCGGTGCTGACCAATATCGAGGCCGAACGACTGTTCACGACGCTGAGGGAAATGGCCCGCCAGGGCCTTTCGTTGATCTTCATCTCGCACAAGCTCGACGAGGTGATGGCAGCGGCCGACCGCATCGTGGTCTTACGCGGCGGCAAGATGGTCGCCGAACGCAAGACGTCGGACACCAGCAAAGAGGAACTCGCCGAACTGATGGTCGGGCACCGTGTGACGCGGCCCGTGCGCGAGCCGTCGACAGCCGGCGCCATTGCCCTCGAAGCGGCCGATGTGACGGTGCGCAGCGGCGGCGTCGATCGGCTGAAGTCGATCAGCTTCCGGCTGCATGCGGGAGAAATCCTCGGCATCATCGGTGTTTCGGGCAATGGTCAGGCGACATTGGCGCATCTTCTCTCCGGCATGCTGGCGCGCAGCGCCGGCGACCTTCTGCTGTTCGGGGAAGCCGTCGGCAATCTCGGTGTCGCCGATGTCGTCGACGCCGGCATCGGCCGCATTCCCGAGGATCGCAACGAGGAAGGCGTGATCGGCGAAATGGCGATCTGGGAAAACGCCGTGCTGGAGCGCATCGCCTCATCGGCCTTTTCGCGCCGTGGTCTCGTCAATCGCAAAGCGGGCATGGCCTTCGCCAGGGAGATCATCGACGGATTCGATGTCCGCGGCGGCGGCCCGGCCATTCGCACCCGGCTGCTCTCCGGCGGCAATATGCAAAAGCTCATTCTCGGCCGCAACCTGCATCGGCGGCCGCGGATCCTGATTGCGGCGCAGCCTGCGCGCGGTCTCGATGAAGGGGCGGTGGCAGCCGTGCACGCCCGCTTGCTCGAAGCCCGCAGGCAAGGGACCGCCGTGCTGCTGATCTCCGAAGACCTCGACGAGGTGATCGCGCTTGCCGATCGCATACAGGCGATCGTCGGCGGCCGGCTGTCGCCGCCCGTCGAGGCTGAAGACGCCGATGCGCGCAGGCTGGGGCTGATGATGGCCGGCGAATGGCAGCAAAACCCAGAGGCCGGCCATGCGATTTGAGCGCCGCGAACACCGTCCGCTTTCCCTGCTGATCGTCACGCCCGTCATCGCGGTGATCGCAGCCCTGGCGCTTTCGGGCATCCTGATATCAATTGCCGGCGCGCCCGTGCTCGATGCCTATTGGCGCATCCTGACCGGTGCTTTCGGCTCGCGGCTGTCGTCAACCGAAACGCTGACGCGGGCAACGCCGCTGATGCTGACCGGGCTTGCCGCGGCCGTCGCCTTCCGGGCACGACTCTGGAATATCGGCGCCGAGGGCCAGTTCTATCTCGGCGCCATCGCCGTTGCGGCGGCAAGCTCGAAACTGCTCGGCAATCTTCCCGCCCCCATTCTCATTCCATTGCTACTGCTGATCGGCGCCATTGCCGGCATGGTGCTGATCCTGATCCCGCTCTGGCTCAGGCTGCGCTTCTCGGTCGATGAAGTCGTCACCAGCCTGCTGTTGAACTTCATCGCCGTGCTCTTCGTCTCGATGCTGATCGATGGCGTTCTCAAGGATCCGCTCGCCTTCGGCTGGCCGCAGTCGCAATCGGTCAGCGATCACGCCATGCTGCCGAAGCTGATCGCCCGTTCGCGCCTGCATATCGGCTTTGCGATCGCAATCGCGCTGGCGATCCTCGTCCATTTCATCCAGTCGCGCACCGTGTTCGGCATGCAGTCGCGCGCGGCCGGCCTCAATCCGGGCGGCGCTGTTTTTGCGGGCGTGCCCCTCGGCAGAACGCTGGTGAAGGTCGCCTGCCTCTCCGGCGGGCTTGCAGGGTTGGCAGGAGCGATCGAGGTGATGGGGGTCAAGGGTTACGTGACGACCGACCTGTCGCCCGGTTTCGGCTATGCCGGTATCGTCGTCGCCATGCTCGCCAACCTCAATCCACTCGGCGTCGTCTTTGCCGCCATTTTCACCGCCACCATGTTCGTGGGCGCCGATGGCATGAGCCGAGGCCTCGGGATCCCGACCTATATCGCCGACGTCACCGTGGCGCTGTCGCTGCTGACGATGCTGATCGCATTGTTCTTCACCCAATACAGGATCCGGCGATGATGCAGCTCTTCGACATCATCGCCTCCGCTGGGCTCTGGGCGGCAATCCTGCGGATCGCCACACCGCTGATTTTCGGCACGATCGGCGCCCTGCTCTGCGAACGGGCCGGCGTACTCAATCTCGGCATCGAGGGCATCATGACCTTCGGCGCGATGATCGGCTGGCTTTCCGTCTATCACGGCGCCGATCTCTGGACGGGCCTGCTGATTGCCGCCATTGCCGGCGGCGTCTTCGGCCTGCTGCATGCGGGCCTGACAGTGACGCTCGGCCTCTCCCAGCATGTCGCTGGTCTCGGCGTCACCCTCTTTGCCTCCAGCTTCAGCTATTATGTCTTCCGGCTGATCGTGCCGCTTGCCAATACGCCGCCCACCATCGTGCCGTTCCAGCCGATCGCCATTCCGGGTCTTTCGACTCTGCCTTTCATCGGGCCAGCCTTCTTCACGCAGACGGCGCCGACCTATCTCGCGATCGCCATCGCCCTACTGATGGCCTACATCATCTTCCGCACGCCCGTTGGGCTTGCGATCCGCATGACCGGCGAAAACCCGCATGCGGCGGAAGCTCAGGGCGTCAATCCGATGAAGGTGCGCTATGGCGCGGTGATTGCCGGAAGCGCACTGATGGGAATGGGCGGCGCCTTCCTGACCCTGTCGGCGTTCAACAGCTTTTTCCCGACCATGGTGCAGGGGCGCGGCTGGATCTGCATCGCGCTCGTCGTCTTCGCTTCCTGGCGGCCCGGTCGCGCGCTGTTCGGCGCCCTGCTCTTCGCTTTCTTCGATGCCTTCCAGCTCCGGCTGCAAACCGCGCTGAGCGGGCTTGTACCCTATCAGCTCTTTTTGATGACGCCCTATATCCTTTCCATTGCCGCCCTTGCCGTCATGGCCCGCCGCGCCCGCGTACCGCAGGCACTGATGCAGCCCTATCGTCGCGGCGAACGCTGAACCACTTCTGTCCAATGAGGCTCCGATGTTCGATCTGATCGTCAGAAATGCAAATCTCCCTGATGGCCGAAAGGGCGTCGATATCGGCATCCAGGGCGGCAAGATCATCGCGGTCGAGCCCAATCTCCAGGCGCAGCCGAGGGAAGAAATCGACGCGTCAGGCCGGCTGGTCAGCCCGCCCTTCGTCGATCCGCATTTCCATATGGACGCGACCCTGTCGCTCGGCCTGCCGCGCATGAACCTATCCGGCACCCTGCTCGAGGGCATCGCGCTCTGGGGAGAGTTGCGCCCGATCGTGACGAAGGAGGAACTGGTCGATCGTGCACTGCGCTATTGCGATCTGGCGGTCACGCAGGGCCTGCTCTTCATCCGCAGCCATGTCGACACCAGTGATCCGAGGCTTGTGACCGTCGAGGCGATGATCGAGGTGCGCGAGAAGGTCGCGCCCTATATCGATCTGCAGCTGGTCGCCTTCCCCCAGGACGGTTATTACCGCTCGCCGGGGGCGATCGACGCGCTCAACCGCGCCCTCGACATGGGCGTTGATATCGTCGGCGGCATTCCGCATTTCGAACGGACGATGGGTGAAGGCACGGCGTCGGTCGAGGCGCTCTGCCGCATCGCCGCCGATCGCGGCCTGCCGGTCGATATGCATTGCGACGAAACCGACGATCCGCTCTCGCGCCATATCGAGACGCTGGCTGCGGAAACCATCCGCTTCGGCTTACAGGGACGCGTCGCCGGCTCGCATCTGACCTCGATGCACTCGATGGACAATTATTATGTCTCCAAGCTCATTCCGCTGATGGCGGAGGCCGAGATCAACGTCATCCCCAATCCGCTGATCAACATCATGCTGCAGGGCCGGCACGACACCTATCCGAAACGCCGCGGCATGACCCGCGTGCGGGAGCTGATGGATGCCGGGCTCAATGTTTCCTTCGGGCACGACTGTGTCATGGACCCCTGGTATTCGATGGGATCGGGCGACATGCTGGAGGTCGGCCATATGGCAATCCATGTCGCACAGATGGCCGGCATCGACGACAAGAAGAGGATCTTCGACGCGCTGACCGTCAATTCGGCGAAGACGATGGGGCTTGAAGGCTACGGCCTGGAAAAGGGATGCAAGGCCGACCTGGTCATCCTTCAGGCGAGCGACACGCTGGAAGCGCTGCGGCTGAAGCCGAACCGGCTGGCGGTGATCCGTCGCGGCAAGGTCATCGCCCGCTCGGCGCCGCGCATCGGCGAGCTTTTCCTGGAAGGGCGCCCAGCCCGGATCGACGGCGGTCTGGATTACGTGCCTCGTTATTGAGGTGTCGTGGAGGTACCGGCTTACCGGAGCAGCTTCCATCTGCGCCAAAACAAAAAGGGCCGCGCGCCTGACCGTCGCATCACATCGGGTTTTGCGACATCGCAAATATCATTCGCAAAACCATCGCTTCAATCGGGATTATCGCAACAGCTTGACGAATCAGCATCTGCTCGACAATTTTATTTCGGCGTGGCCTGCGCCTAACCTCCCAGACCTTCCCCAGCATGGTCTTGAACGGAGGCAAAGGGACTTTCGTCTCAGTCCGTTGTCTTGGTCCGATCGTTTCGGGCGGGTTGCTGGGGAACTGCGTCCGAGGCGTGAAAGGCCTGACAATGACGCAAAACGGAAATCTCAAACGCCTTGTACGTGCTCGCGCAGCCAAAACCGGCGAATCTTACACCGCAGCTCTTCAACATATCCGCCAACGACCGGACGAAGCCGTGATCCGTTCGATACGGATCGCTGTCGCCCAAACATCGCTGTTCAACGATCCTCGTGATATTTCGGCGCTCCGTGCCAGCGGAGTGGAAATGCGCCGCCTTATGGAGGAAGCGCATAAGACAGGCGCTCGCCTCATACACTTCCCCGAGGGAGCGACCTGTTCGCCAAACAAACGCATCATGTCTGAGAATGGGCCTCGGGAAATTGGCCCGTCCAATTGGACGCGCTGCGAATGGAGTATTTTGCGGGAGGAACTGGAGGCAACCAGAAAATTTGCGAGCGAACTTAAGCTATGGACGATATTCGGCTCCGTCCATCAGCTCACTTCGCCACATCGACCGCATAACAGTCTCTACGTGATATCCGATCGTGGAGAACTGGTGACACGCTACGACGAGCGTCTGCTATCGAATACGAAAATCTCTTTTATGTACTCGCCGGGAAAAAATCCGGTGACCTTTGAGGTGGATGGTCTCCGTTTCGGCTGCTCGATGGGCATGGAACTGCATTATCCGGAAATTTTCACAGAATATGAGCGGCATGATGTCGATTGCGTCCTCTTCTCCACCACAGGCGAGGCGCCTTCAGCGCCTTCACTGGCTTTCGCCGCGGAGGCATTGGGACACGCTGCAAGCAATTCCTACTGGATCAGTTTTTCAGCTCATGCGCCGCAGAGCGTCACGGTCCCTTCCGGAATAGCTGCGCCTGATGGGCAATGGGCGGTACAATGCCCCACAAGTGGGGAAGCTGCGATCGCTGTTACGACCATCAGAAATGATCCGGAGTCTCCCGCAAGACCTTGGCGGCGAAACGCCCGTGCCAACCTTTACACGCCACACCAGATAGATGGTGATCCGAGGAGTGACGGTCGCAACCTATTCTGACGAATAGGTATTGGTCAGCGGGGTGGTTTACCCGCTGACCTCCCGGTGCGCGGCAAGGAACTTTTCTGCCTTGTCGCGAAGATCCTGACTTTCGAACGCGGCAAAAGCCGGGACTTTTGCAGCACACGGGTAGCGGCACAGATGGGGGGAAGCGGAAACGGCTTTTGGACGAGCTCGTGACAGAGCTGACGTTGATACGATTGCTGATGTGTGGCCGGCCGTGTCGGCCCGACAGATTCGGTTGCCTAACAGCAAAAAGCGGGTACCGGGGCTTGGCAATAGCGTAAATGCGCCTACTGGCTAGTCCTTGACGTCACGGCCACCCGCAGGATGCGCATGAATAGTTTCGTGTCGTCCGCAAGGCTGGAGCCGTCAACTCGCGCGTGTTTGATCCCATCCATTGCAGCCACAATGATATCGGCCAGTTGCGCGGGCGGGGCCTGCAGCGGTTCAAGTTCGATCTCATCGCTCTCCACGGCGGCTATCAAGGTCTGTGTCAGCATGCTTAATAGCTTAGTCCGCGCCTCGAGCGTGATATCCGCAGCCAAGGCCATATTGGCAGCAAACAGTTCTTCCGGATCGGCACTACCGCCAAAGGGGGCGATCAACTCCCGCTGAAAGACCGATATGGCCATTTCTATTCGATCAATTGCCCTCCCCTTGCCCTCCAGAACTGCTGCCACTTCATTCAGTGTCCGGGTATGCGCTCGCATTGAGCCGGCCCGAAACAACTCTTCTTTGCTGCTGAAGCTCAGGTAGAGCGAGGCGCGCGAGATTCTCGCAGCGCGCGCAATGTCCGCCATCGAGGTTTTTCGAAAGCCAAAGCGCACAAACACCGGCAAGGCGGCGTCCAAAATCTGCGTTATTTTTTGCTCGGCTTGCATCATGTGGGCATATTGACACTTTTGGTCCATGCTGTCAAAAGGACGATTAGACAAATATAGTATATGTGTCTAATTTGGTTGAGCCGCCCAGACGTGGTCACAAGGAGCTTCGATGAACACAGCGACGGACGACCCCACAACTGTAACGGTCTTGGTGACGGGCATTGGAGGGTTCCTCGCCGGGCACATCGGCTTGCAGTTGCTTGATCAAGGATATCGGGTTCGAGGCAGCCTTCGTCGCCTTGACAAGAGCGATGCCGTACAAAGCCAGTTTCGCGCGCAAATTCACAAGGATGCTCTTGAGCGCCTCAGCTTCGTTCAGGCTGATCTTGACAGCGACGATGGCTGGACTGCGGCTGTCGAAGGATGCAGCTATGTCATTCATACGGCGTCACCTTTCCCCCCGGGGTTTCCTGAAAATGAGGATGCGCTTATCCAGACAGCCCGTGACGGTGCGTTGCGGGTACTCCATGCGGCGCACCGCGCGCGCGTTAAGCGTGTGGTACTCACCTCCTCCATAGCCGCCACCAACCATGGCGACGGGAAGGCGCCTTTCACCGAAAAAAACTGGACAGACCCGGAAGGCCAACGGGCGACGCCCTACTACAAGTCGAAGACCCTGACCGAGCGGGCTGCCTGGATTTTTGCGCATGAGGTTGGCCTCGATCTGGCGGTCATCAACCCGAGCATGATTCTTGGGCCGTTACTCAGCGCGAATTTCGGGACGTCCGTGGGCCTGATCCATCATCTGATGACGGGACAATTCGAGGGCATTCCACGCTTCGGCTTCTCTGTAGTGGATGTGCGCGATGTCGCAGACGCTCACATTCGAGCGATGACCCATCCCGTGGCCAAGAGCCAACGTTTCATCGTCGGGGGCCGATTTTTCTGGCTCAGAGATTTGGTGGCCGTTCTTGCGGCTTCTTTCCCTGAGTACGCCGCCCGGCTGCCGTCAGGCGAAGTTCCCGATGAGGTCGTCAAGGCCATGGCGCAGTCGGACCCCAATGCCCGAATTATCGTTCACGAACTCAATCGAGATCTGAGTGTTAGCGCAGAAAAAGCCCAGCGTGTCCTGAACTGGCGCTCGCGCCCGGAGGAGGATGCCATACGCGCCAGCGCCCAAAGCCTCATCGACCTGGGATTGGTCCGCCGTCGGGGGGAACCGGCAATGTGATCACTATGCTCTGAAGCATTTCTACCGCGCATAGCGGTCGCCCGGTGAGGGATCGAGCGATCTCTCGTTTTCAAATGGAGAACACGCATGACAGTCTCGTTCGCCGACGCCCTTTCCACAACCAATGACGCCGACCTTCTCCGCGAAACTGAACGCGCCAGACTGCGCGCACTCGTTAGCGCGGATATTGTTCGGGCAAGACAGCTTCATGCTCCAGACTTTCAATTGATAACGCCGATCGGCGCAGCGCTTTCAAAAGACGAATACCTGGGTGCGATTGCCTCCGGACAAATCAGGTATTTGACGTGGGAGCCCGCCGAGATCGATGTGCGCCTATACGGCAGTGGGGCGGTCATTCGATATCGCGCCCAACTGGAAGTTATCTTCAGCGGCCACAAAGTCCCCCTCCATGATTATTGGCACACCGATGTCTATGAGCGTCGCGACGGGCAATGGATGGTCGTCTGGTCACAGGCGACCACCGTCAGATAGCGGGAAGTCTTGCTGGCTGTGGCGAACGCTTTCCATGGATCGAGGCACAACTGTTCAAAGGACACCAACGGTGCTGGCGGGCCGGCTCTCAATAGAGGATGCCAACCGACGGCGGCCGAGGTGCCGCCATCAGTAAAAGAGGTCCGTCCAGGCACCACCTACAAAGACCGTTGATGTTGGCAGCCGATCGTTGGCAGGGGGCATTGCTGCAACTGTCCCAAGTCTGTGAATGACCGCTTCTGAATGTGGGGCGATCATTCCTGGACGTCTTACTTAGGTAGGAGCCGGCCACTCAAATGTCGCAAAAATCCCAGGCTTCGCGATAAAGTTGCCACCGTCTTGGCCCGGAGCCTATTTCTTCGAGGCCTCGTAGAGCGCCTTGGTTTCGGCGTTCATCGGATAGAGGCCGGGCAGCGGCACGCCTTCATCGATCCTGGTCATGATCCAGGCTTCCATCCGCTCCTGTTCCGGCGCTTCATCAAGCACGGTGTCGAGCATATCGGCCGGGATTAGCACCGCGCCGTCCTGGTCGACGACGATGATGTCGTCGGGAAAGACCGCCACGCCGCCGCAGCCGATCGGCTGCTGCCAGGCGACGAAGGTCAGACCGGCGACCGAAGGGGGGGCTGCGACGCCGCGGCACCAGACCGGCAGGCCGGTGTCGAGCACGCCGGCAAGGTCGCGCACCACGCCGTCGGTGACGAGTGCGGCAACGCCTCTCTTCTGCATGCGGGCGCAGAGGATATCGCCGAAGATGCCGGCCTCGGTGACTCCCATCGCATCGACGATGGCGACGCAGCCTTCCGGCATCGCCTCGATCGCAGCGCGCGTCGAAATCGGCGAGGCCCAGGATGCCGGCGTCGCGAGATCCTCGCGGGCCGGTACGAAGCGTAGCGTGAAGGCCGGACCGACGATGCGCGGCTGGCCGGGCTTCAAGGGAGTGGCGCCGCGGATCCAGACGTTTCGCAGGCCCTTCTTCAGAAGAACGGTCGTCAGTGTCGCGGTCGAAACGGTCTTGAGGGTTGCTATCGCTTCAGCGCTAAGGGCCATCGGTTGTCAGTTCCAATTGGGTTTCTGTCAGACACTCTGGATCATGCCGCCATCGACGCGGATCACCGATCCGGTGAGATAGGAAGCAGGCTCGCTCGCCAGGAAGGTGACGACATTGCCATATTCTTCCGGCCGGCCATAGCGGCCGAGCGGAATGTTGCCGGTGCTCTCAGTGACGATGTCGTCGATGGAACGGTTTTCGCGTTTGGCCTTCTGCTCGTCGAGGAAGGTGATGCGGCCGGTGGCGATCCGGCCCGGCAGGACGATATTGACGGTGATGCCGTCGCGCCCGACCTCGCGCGCCAGTGTTTTCGACCAGCCGACCAAAGACAGGCGCAATGCATTCGAGATGCCGAGATTGGGAATCGGCGCGACCACGCCCGACGAGGTCGAGGTGACGATGCGCCCCCATTTGCGCGCCCGCATCTGCGGCAACACGCGATCGGTAATGGCGATGACGGAGAGCACCATGCTCTGGAAATACTGGTTCCAGAGCATGGGATCCTGGCCGGAGACGGTGGTCGGCGGTGGGCCGCCGGTATTGTTGACGAGGACATCGACCGGTCCGAACTGGCGCTCGATTTCAGCGACATGCGCATCGATCGAACCGAGATCGGAAAGGTTCCATTGCAGCGCCAGCGCCTTGCCACCTTCGGATTCGATCGCAGCCGTGGTCTTCTCAGCGGCGGCGAGATCGATATCCGCCGCGGCAATTCTGGCGCCTTCACGCGCAAGCTTGACGGCAATCGCGCTGCCCAGTCCGCCGCCGGCGCCAAGCACCAGGGCCGTCTTGTCCTTCAGGCCGAAATCCATTTCATCTCCTCATGTGGTCGGGCCATCTTTCGGAGCAATGGATCGTAAATAAAATATGGCTTCTGCTTCGTTCAAGAGATAGAAAAACTATCGATGGACACACGCTTTCTCGAAACCTTCATTATCGTTGCCGAGCGGCACTCGCTGGCGGAGGCGGCGCAGCGGCTGAACCTCACGCCTGCGGCCGTCGCCCAGCGCATCCGCGCATTGGAGGCCGAGCTCGGGGTGCGGCTGCTGGTGCGTTCCGGTCGCGTCATGCGGCCGACGGAGGCGGGTTTTGCCATTCTCGAACGTTGCAGGGAGCTGGTGCGCGATACACGCGATCTGAAGGCGATGGCCGGCACCGCGACGATTTCGGGCGAGATGCGGATCGGGGCGATCAATACGGCGCTGACCGGTCTCGTTCCCGACATTCTCCACCGCCTCGCCCAGGATTACCCGCTGATCGAGATCTTCCTCAAGCCGGGCTCTTCGATGGACCTCTATGCCGAGGTTCTGAACGGCGCGCTGGACGCGGCCTTCATCATCGAACCGCGATTTCCGATGCAGAAGACGCTGACCTTCAACAAGCTGCGCCAGGAACCCCTGGTGCTGATCGCTCCGCCGGACTGTAAGGGGGTGGATCCGCTCGAACTGTTGAAGACCCTGCCCTTCATCCGCTACGACCGCAACCAATGGGGTGGTCACATCGCCGATGAATATCTGCGCGAGATCGGCATCCATCCGGTCGAGCGTTACGAACTCGACGCGCTGGAGGCGATCGCGGTGATGGTAGACCGCGGTCTCGGGATCTCGATCGTGCCGGATTGGGCGCCGCCCTGGCCGGCTGGCCTTGATATCCTCAAGCTGCCCCTGCCCCGCTCGTCCGCTATGCGCACCGTCGGCATCGTGGCGACGCGATCCTCGCCACGGGCAAATCTCGTCGCCGCGCTTCTGGAAACCAGCCGCGCGGCGATGGGAGCCTGATCAATTTCAGGCGATCTTCTGACGAACCGGCAGTTTCCAGCCGGGCCGGACGAAATGGCAGGTATAGCCGTTCGGAATCCGCTCCAGATAATCCTGATGCTCGGGTTCGGCCTCCCAGAAATCGCTGACCGGCACGACTTCGGTGACGACCTTGCCGGGCCACAGGCCTGAGGCGTCGACATCGGCGATCGTATCCTTGGCGACGCGCTCCTGCTCGGGGGTGACGTAGAAGATCGCCGAGCGGTAGCTCAAGCCAACATCGTTGCCCTGGCGGTTGCGCGTGCTCGGGTCGTGGATCTGGAAGAAGAATTCGAGGATTTCCCGATAGCTGATCCTTGAGGGGTCGAAGATGATCTCGATCGCCTCAGCATGGGTTCCGTGGTTGCGGTAGGTGGCATTCGGCACATCGCCGCCGGTATAGCCGACGCGGGTTGAAATCACGCCCTTGTATCGGCGGATCAGGTCCTGCATGCCCCAGAAGCAACCGCCGGCGAGGACTGCACGTTCTTCGGTCATTGGATATCTCCTTGTTTGCCGAGAGATAGTGTTTCCCGCCGAAGATTTCCATACGGCGGAATTCAGCACAGCTGTGCAATTTCCCTCAGATACGCCCGATCTGTCATGTCGATGTTACGCGCCGGCGCTAGCAAGGCCTTGAACATTCCTGCGGAGGCTGAGCCTCGACACCTGATGGAGACGGGTTATGAATAGACGCGAATTTCTGATCACATCATCAGCTGCAGCCGGTCTGCTGGCTCTTCCGCGTTTCGCATCGGCCGCGGCCGGCACGATCGATCTCTACAGCGGTTCGGATGCCAATATCGTCGACCTCTGGAACAACACCATCCGCCCCGCCTTCGAAAAGGCGCATCCAGGCGTTGCCCTGAAGGTGACCGATGCCGGCGACAATAACGGTTTGCGCGCCATCGCCGACCGTGCGCTCGCCGCACTGAAGACGAAGACCGATCCGCAGGCCGACCTGTTCGAGGTGTTCGATCCGCGCCTGCCGTCCGGCGGCATCGATGCCGGCCTCTGGGTCAAGTTCTCCGCCGAGAATATCGAAGCCTACGACCATATCAATCCGCTTGCCTTCGATACCCCTTACTCGCTTCCCTACCGCGGTTCGCAGGTGCTTCTCGCCTACGACACCACCAAGCTCGATCCGAAGGATGCACCGAAGAGCTGGGAGCAGCTCACCGCATGGATCAAGGCCAATCCCGGCCAGTTCATCTACAACCGTCCGGACAAGGGCGGCTCGGGCGGCAACTTCGTCCGCCGGGCGATCCATGAGGCCAATGGCCGCGATCCGAAGAAGTTCAAGATCGACAATTTCACCGCCGACTTCGCCACGGAAGCGCTGACGCCGGCCTGGAAGATCCTCAACGACCTCGAGCCCGCGCTCTACGACAAGGGCGCCTATACCGCCGGCAACACCCAGTCGATCCAGTTGCTCGCCCAGGGCGTCGTCACCATGGTCCCGGTCTGGTCGGACCAGGTGCTGCAGGCGATCTCCCAGGGCGTGCTGCCGGAGACGACCGGCCTCGTGCAGCTTACTGATCTCGCCCTTTGCGGCGGCTTTTCCGGCATCACGGTGTTCTCGAACGGCGCCAACAAGGATGCGGCGCTGAAGCTGGCCGCCTTCATGCTGACGAAGGAAATGCAGGAAGCGATCATCACTCAGATCGGCGGCTTCCCCGGCATCTCCTGGGACCATATCTCCGACGATCTCCGCAAGAAATATGCCGACGTCATTCCATCGACCATCCCGACCTTCCCGGGCGGCGACTGGGAAAAGGCAATCGCCGACGGCTGGTACCGCAACGTCGCTCCGGGCATCAGCCGAACCTGATGTCCACCGAAACTGCGCCGGCGGTTTCCAGCCGTCACCCGTCCATCACCAGGGGGAGCTCCATCGGGCTCCTCCTCGTCGCCCTACCGGTCTTCCTGCTCGCATGGCTGATCATCTTTCCGATCTTTTCGGCGGTCGTCGGCACCATCTTCGTTCGCGGTCCTGACGGAGCGAAAGAAGTCTCGCTTGCCTCCTATCGCTTCTTCTTCACTGACGGCTACAGCCTCGGCAATCTCTGGCTGACGCTTTGGACGACCGCCGTCTGCGGCATCCTGCTTCTGGCGATCGGCCTTCCGATCGCGCTTTACCTTCGCTTCTCGCAGGGGCGTCTTGCCGCCTATGTGCAGGCTCTTGCGATCTTCCCGATGTTCGTGCCGTCGATCATCCTCGCCTATGCGCTGATCCGGACGATCGGGCCGAACGGCACCGTCGACCTGTTGCTGAATTCAGTCGGCCTGCCCAAGCTGCGCACGCCCTATCTGACGCCGTGGGGACCGGTCATCGGCCTCGTCTGGGACAATCTTCCGCTGACGGTGCTGATGCTGACGGCCGGGCTCTCCTCCATCTCGAACAGCGCCGTCGAGGCCGCCCGCGATGTCGGCGCAAGGCCGTTTCGGGTCTTCATCTCGATCATCCTGCCGCGCATGGGCAATTCGCTGCTGGTGACGGCGTCCTTTGCGGTGCTTGGCATCTTTTCCGCCTTCACCCTACCCTATGTGCTCGGCTCGGCATCGCCGGAGATGATGGGGCCGTTCATGCAGCGCACCTTCGCTGATATGAACGACCCGCTTGATGCCATGACCCAGGCCGTCATCACATTCGCCTTCTGCCTGGTTTTCGGCATTTTCTACATCCGGTCGATCGCCCGCAACCGCGAGGCCCAGCTATGACGACCGGCAGATCGAGCATGGATCTTCGCTTCGACTGGATCGGCTTGCTCTTCGCGTGCCTGCTGACACTGTTCATCGCGCTGCCGTTGATCGTGGTCGGCACATGGGCCTTCACCGAAGTCTGGCGTTATCCCTCGGTCATCCCGCAGCAGTTCGGCCTGCGTTTCTGGGGGCAGACGCTGGCGCGGGGGGATGTCTGGGACGCGCTCTTCCTCAGCCTGCGGCTGACGACGACGGTGACCATTCTCTCCGCCGTCATCTGCCTTCCCGCGGCCTACGCCTTCGCGCGCATGCGTTTTCCCGGCAGGAACATTCTGTTTCTGTCGTTCCTCGCATCGCATGCCTTTCCAAAATTCGGCCTGCTCGTCGCTATTGCCGGCATCTTCCTGCAGTTCGGCCTGATCAGCACCTTCTGGGGCGTCGTGCTGATCCAACTCGTCGGCACGCTGATGCTGATGATCTGGATCCCAGTCGCTGCCTTCCAGAATGTCGACCGGCGCATGGAAGAGGCGGCGCGCGATGCCGGCGCCACACCGCTGCGCGTCTTCTGGTCGATCACCCTGCCGCAGGCGGCACCGACGATATCAGCGGCGCTGCTTTTGACCTTCGTCGGCACCTTCTACGAGACCGAAGGCGCCTGGTTGATCGGCGCGCCGGAGATTCGCACCATGCCGGTGCTGATGATCAGCTTCATCAACAACCAGATCGTCGTGCAATACGGCGCCGTGCTCTCGGTCATGCTGTGGGTGCCGTCCTTCATCGCGCTGATGTTTGCACGCCGCGTGATCGGCACCGGCGCCCTTGCGAGAGGTTTCGGCGCATGAAATACCACGCGTCAGTCCAGGGAAGGGTTTGAGAATGGCACATCTGGCGATCGAGGGCGTTTCGAAACTGTTCGGGACCAGTTTTGCCGTTCGCGACTTCTCGCTCGAAGTCGGCGACGGCGAACTCGTCTGCCTGCTCGGCCCATCCGGCTCCGGCAAGTCGACGCTGCTCAGAATGATCGGCGGCTTCGAGCGCCCAAGCGGCGGGACGATCCGCATCGACGCGAAGGATGTGACGACGCTGCCGCCCGAGCGGCGCCCGACCGGCATGGTGTTCCAGAGCCATGCGCTCTGGACGCACATGGATGTCTTCAACAATATCGCCTTCGGCCTGAAGCTGCGCCGGCTGCCGAAGGCGGAAATCCGCGAGCGTGTCGAGAGCGCATTGGCGCTGGTCGGCCTTGCCGATTACAGCAGGCGGATGACGACGCAATTGTCCGGCGGCCAGCAGCAGCGTGTCGCCCTTGCCCGCTCGCTGGTGCTCGAGCCGAAGATCCTGCTGCTCGACGAGCCCTTCGCCAGCCTTGACCAGCACTTACGCGAAAGGCTGCGGGAGGAGGTGCGCGATATCCAGCAGCGCCTCGGCATCACCACGCTCTTCGTCACCCACGGCCAGGATGAAGCCTTGGCGCTCGCCGACCGCATCGTCGTCATGCGCGATGGGCGCACCGAACAGATTGCGCCGCCGAGCACCATCTACCGGCAGCCCCAGACCGCTTTCGTCGCCGGCTTCATCGGCTCGATGAATTTCGTCCAGGGGCGCACCAGAAATGGGGTCTGCGAACATCCGCTCTTCCCGCTTGCAATCCCCATCGAGGATGGGCCGGTGACGCTGGCCGCCCGCCCGGAAGCGCTGACGATCCGTCCCTCGGATCGGGCGGAGGCCGCGACTGTCCATCGCATCGTCGATTTCGGCACCCACAAGATGGTCGATGTCGATCTTGCCGACGGCACCCGCCTGAAGGCGATGGTGGCGCCGGACGATCGGATCCGGGCCGGGATGAGGGTCGAACCGCGCCTCGCCAGCTTTTTTGTCTTCCGCGACAATGAACTTGCCCATCAGTCGATGCCGGCCGCCGCCAAAGCCGAGATCGAGGCGCTCCAGCGGGTTTAAACCGCTGGAATACGCAGGTTCACGCCTTGCTCTGGAAACCTTCCAGTAGCCAGGGGTGCAGCGCCTTGCTGGCAGCCAGTATATCGCCTCGCCCGTCGATTTCGGTCCCGGAAAACCGGGTGACGATGCCGCCCGCCTCTTCGACCAGCAGCGCTGACGCGCCGAAATCATGGATCGCGAGCCCGTCTTCGAAGAACCCGTCCAGACGGCCGCAGGCGACATAGGCGATCGACAGCGCCGCCGAGCCGAGGCGGCGCACGCCTGCCGTGTTGGCCATCAGGCGTTTGATGGCGTCGAAATAGGTGTCTTCGGCAACCGCCTTGACCTGGCCGGGGATCGGCAGGCCGGCGCCGACAAGCACGTTCTCGATGTCGCCGACATTGGCGCAGCGGATGCGTTCGCCGTTGAGATAGGCGCCGCCGCCGATTTCGGCGCTGAAGAGTTCGTCCTGCATGGCGTCATAGACGACGCCGATGACCAGCCTGCCGTTTTCGACGATCGAGATCGTCATGCCGAAATGCGGAATGCCCCAGGCGTAATTGGTGGTGCCGTCGATCGGGTCGATATAGATGATCGGCGTCTCCGGAGCGGCCGTGCGGTTGCCGACGGCTTCCTCGCCCTGGATGGCATAGTCCGGGAAGGCTATCGTCATCTCGTCGACGATGATCCGCTCGACGGCCACATCGATTTCAGTCTGATAGTCGCGCGGCGCCTTGGCGAGCATTTCCTGGGATGTCCGCCGCCGCAACGAGCCGCGGGCGGTTTCGCCCGCCTTCAATGCCGTTTCGGCAAGCACGACGAGGCGGGACGAGGCAGTCGGGGAAAGACGCGCGGAAATTGAGAGTGATGTCATGGGGAATGTCCGGATGTAACGGAGGGAATCGCGAGAAGCCCATCCCTTCGCAGAGGCTGATGATGGTTTTATGAAGCTGCCCGCCATAGCGGGGCGGTTATCTCAGGATCGCTTCAAGCTCGGAAATGGTCGGAAACGCCTTTCTCGTTCCATGCCTTGAGACGGTGATGGCTGCGGCTGCGGCCGCGTGCTCGATGGCCAGCCTGTCCAGCCGCTGATCGCGCAACGCGCAGGATGCCAGGGCTGCGGCCATGAAGGTATCGCCCGCACCCGTCGTATCCACAACATCGCAGGCGCGGGCCGGCACGTCGATGCTGCCGTTCCGGTTCACGAGCGTCGCGCCGTCTCCGCCCAGCGTCAGGACGATTTCACGCAGACCCCGGCCGAGCAGATATTGGGCAGCATCCTCACTTGTCGTTCCCGTCAAAGCCTGTGCCTCACCCTTGTTGAGGAAGGCGATGTCGATGAGGTGCCAGAGATCGGAGAAATAGGAACGCACCGGCGAGGGATTGAAGGCGGTGACCATGCCGATCGCTCTTGCATGTTCGAGGATGTCGCGGGTCGTCTGGTCGGACAGATTGCCCTGCAGCATCATCAGATCGCCGGGACGGGCCGTCGACAGGATCCGCCTGACATGGGAGAGGGACAGGCTCTGCGCCGATTCCGTCGTCGTGACGATGGCATTTTCACCGCCAGGCAGTCGGAAGATGATCGAGACATCACTCGATGCCCCATCCATTTCGATCAGTTCACTCCGAAGCGGCTCGTCGGCGAGGTAACGGCGGATACTATCGGCCCGCCCATCCCTGCCAATAGGCGCCACCAGCGTTGTCGGAACACCGCAGCGGGCCATGACAACAGCCTGGTTCGTGCCCTTGCCGCCAAGATCGCTGCCACCGGCATTGCCAAGGATGGAGGCACCGATGACGGGAAGTTCGGAAACGGCGATGGTTTCGTCGATGGCGACGTTACCGACTATGTAGGCGCGCATGCATCTGCTTTCGCAAGGTGAAGCTAAAGGTAAGGCGCATCGTGAAAATCGATCTCGAGCTGCATCGCCCGGCCGAAGATCGCGCTGAGCCGCGCTTTTTCATCCTCTTCCAGCGTTTCTCCTGCCATGTCGAGTTCATTCTTCAGCCATTGCGCCTGGGCGGCGAAATTCGGATCGACATGCAGGTCGACCCATTCCTTCAGCAGCGGATCGCCGATCGGGCAATTGGCGGCTTCCTTCGACCAGGTCCAGTACATCCACTCGGCTGCAAACATCGCCGCGACGGTGTCGAGGAAGCCGCCTCGGCGGGCGATCTCCAACATGCCGGCGCGAAAGGCCTCGACCTCGGCGATGCCGGTGTCGAAGGACGAGGGATCGATGCCGCGGCTGGCGAAGGTGCGTTCGAAATAGCTGATCTGCTCGTTGGCAAGCGCATCGAGAACCGCGATCAGCCAGCGCTTCTGCGCCATCGTCCTGGCGGTCGCCGCCGCATAGGCAAAGATCGAGATGGCGCTGTCGACAAAAGCGCCTTCATAGACGAGGTACCGTTCGAAAGCCTCCCTGCTCAACGTGCCGCTTTTGACGTCCTCGACGAAGCGGTGGCTCAGCATCGCGCGGAAGACGGCATCGTTCTCGCGCAGGATGCGGGCCGAAAGGCTCTCTGCCGCCATGCTCAGCCCTCCAGTCCCGGCTCGGCTGCTGCCCGGAAGGCCCGCACGCGTTCGATATCGACAGGGTTCCACCAGACGCCGCCGTGCTTCAGCGAGGAGGCGACGATGACGCCATTGGTGCGGCTCAGAATATCGACGATATTGTCCTTGTTGACGCCGGAGCCGACGAGCAGCGGCAGATGCGTGGCGGCGCCGATCTCCTCGATCTCCCCCATCGTCGCCGAATGGCCGGTTCGCTGGCCGGTGGCGATGACGCCATCGGCATCGAAGAAGGCGAGGTCGCGCGTCAGTTCCTGGATCGAGCGGTCGGCGACGATGGCGTGGCTGCCATGCTTGACGTGGCTGTCGGCGAAGACCTTGATATGCTCGGCCCTGAGCAGCGAGCGGTAGCGCATGGCTTCGGCCGCCCTGCCCTCCATGAAACCTTCATTGGCGACATAGGCATTGGCCCATTGATTGACGCGGATGAATTTGGCCCCGCCGGCCATGGCGATGGCGAAAGCCGAGATCGGCGCGTTGGCAAGCACGTTGATACCAAGCGGGATGCCGGCTGCGCGGGCGATCCGGTCGGTGACGACGGACATGAAACCCGTCGTCTCGGGGCCGATATCTTCGGGCTTCGAGAACGGCACGTCGCCATGATTTTCGATGATCAGCCCATGCAGGCCGCCTTCCATGCAGGCTTCGGCGTCGCGCATGCACGCGTCGTAGATCGCGTCCATTGCCGCACCCCTGTAGCGGGGGGCGCCCGGAAAGGCCGGGCAATGGATCATGCCGATCAGAACCTTGTCCCTGCCGAAGATGTCCCGGATGGCGTTGGACGGCCTGTCTGAAATTTCCTGCATGTCATTCCCTTTCCAATTCCCGCCGCGTTGAGACATCACGCCTGCTTTTCGGTGAGCCAGCCGAGGATGTTTTTCCAGAGCCGGCCATAACCTTCCCATTCGCAGAAAGCAGGCGACAGCCAGTGCGGGCCGATATCCGAGGTCCAGGCCGCCGTCCGGCCGGTGCCATGCGTGCCGAGGACGAGCAGCGGATGGCCGCCCTGATCGTCAGGCAGGCGTGCAACGATCTCGACATCGGCCCGGTCGCGCACTTCGACCTCGTTGACGCCGAGAAGCACCGGCCAGGCGCCTTCGAGACCCCGCATCGTCGGATGCTCAGGCTTCACCACTTCGGCGACGGTTCCCTCGGGGATTTCGACGCGGTCGTCGTAAGGCAGGCAAGTGACGGGCAGCGTGTCTTCGACCGGGGTACGCCGCCAGCGTGCCTTGCCGTCGATGCCCTGGAAGGAGAAATAGCCGCCGACCATCAGCAGGCCGCCGCCCTTCTCCACCCAGGCCTTCAGAAGTTTCAGCCGGTTCGGCACGGTGCGTGAGTGCAGCCACACGTCCGGCGGCAGCAGCAGCGAATTGGCGCCGATATCGGAGAGGATGATGGCGTCATAGGCGTCGAGCCCGGTCATCTCGAAAGGGAATTTCTCCACCGCCTCGTGCGCCGGCATATAGGTGAGCTCGAAGGCGCTGCCGGCGAGTGCCTTGACCAGCGGTTCGGCGCCCAGATGGAAGGTGACGCTGCCGAACTGATCGAAGCCTTTGTAGTGCGTGGCGGAGCTGACCCAGCTCTCGCCGACAAGGAGGATTTTTTTTGTCATGGTCTGCCGTACCTGTGATCGATTGAATTGGTGGAGCTAGGCTCCGGCACAAAAGACGCGGCGCGGATTGCTGCGCATCATCTCGTCGAGAACCGTCCTGTCGATGCCGTGGCGCTGAAGACGGGGAAGGAAGTGGCGAAGGATGTAGGCGTAGCCGTTGCCGCCGTAATGCGTCAGCATCATCTTCAGAAAGACGTCGTGCGACAGCAGAATCCGGTCGAGATAACCAGCCTCGATGAGACGCACGATCGCGCGCGCCGCCTGCTCGTCGCTCGGGCATTGCACCTGCTGGTCGGCATAGAAGAAATCCATGCCGATCATGTCGTATTCGATGAAGGCGCCGCGCTCCGCCAGCTCGCTCTGATAGGCAATGTCGTCATGCGACGGGTTCATGTGGCAAAGCACGGTGTGGCGGAGATTTGCCCCTTCTTCGGCGACCACGTCGAGAACGCGATGGCCGAGACGGAACCAGCCCGGCAGATGCACCATCAGGGGAAGTCCGGTCAGCACCTGCGCCCGCGCCGCGCCGCGCAGCGATTTCTCTTCCTCGGCGGTGAAATCCGAGGAGACGCCGATCTCGCCGATCAGGCCGATCCTGACGCCGGTGCCGTCGACGCCCTCCCGTGCCTCGCGGACAATTTCCGATGCGATGTCATCGACGCCCATTGCCGCGACGCCTTCCGGATGCGAGGAACCGAGGTAATAACCCGCCCCCATCACGATGTTCAGACCGGATGCTTTCGAGATGCGCTGCAGCGCCAGCGGATTGCGGCCGATGCCCTTGCAGGTCGGCTCCACCACCGTGCGGCCGCCGGCTGTTGCGAAATCCTGGAGTTCGGAGATCGCCAGATGTTCGTCGTCGAGCGTGATATTGTGCTTGTTGACGAAGGGATCTTGCCGGAGTTCGCCTAGGATCTCCATGCAGACGAAGCTTTCGGCGAGATATTGACGCTCCGGGGTCTTCGGCGCATGCCACCAGCAGCGGCAGTCGTTGAGGATATGCTCGTGCATCAGTGTCACGCCGAGCGCATCGGCCGAAACGGGGCCGGTGACGGTCATCACCTTGCCGGATCGGATATGCGCTTCGGAGAGGCTCTCAGCTGTCTGCTCGCTCATCGCCTCATCCTTTCCTGCGCATTCCGAAATGGAAATTGGCCGTGAAGATGCGCGTGTTCAGCCAGATGGCGACGAGGATGATGGCACCGGTAACGATCTGGGTGAAGAACGGCGATATGTGCATCAGGATCAGGCCGTTGCCGATGACGGCGATGGTCAGCGTGCCGAGTACGGTGCCGAGGATGGTGCCGCGTCCGCCCATCAGTGACGTTCCGCCGAGCACCACGGCAGCGATCACCTGCAGCTCGAAACCGACAGCGGCATTGGACGATCCGGAACCGAGCCGGGCGGCAATCAGCAGGCCGGCGACCGCGCAGGCGACGCCGGAGATGATATAGACCGAGGCGATGATCCATTTGGCGGGCATGCCGACACGCCGCGCCGCCTCCATGTTGGAACCGACCGCCACGACCTGCCGGCCGTATTTGGTCGCGGTGATGACGACATAGCCGAGAATGGCGATGATGACGGCGATGATGGCCGGGATCGGGAAGCTGAGGATTTCGCCCCGGCCGAGCGCGAAGAAGCCCGGCGCGTCCTTGATCGGGATGGAATAGCCCTGGGTCAGATAGAGCGCCAGGCCGCGCAGGATCGAGAGGCCAGCGAGCGTCACGATGAAGGCTGGAATGCCCTGATAGGCGGTGAACCAGCCCTGGACCAATCCCATGAAGGCGCCGAGCATGAGCATGCCGATGACGACGGATGGCCAGGGTATCCCCATCGCCATGACGATCGCCGCGACCGCATTGACGAGGGCGACCTGCGAGCCGACCGAGAGATCGATGCCGCCGGTGATGATGACGAAGGTCATGGCGATGGCGACGATCAGGATGGGTGCCGCCTGCCGGACGATGTTCAGGATGTTGCCGAGCGTGAAGAAGGTTTCACTGCCGATCGAGAAGAAGATCATGCAGGCCAGGAAGAAGATGGCGATCGACAGGACCTGAGCATGTTCGCCGAAGAAATCGGCGACGCGCGAACCATGGCCGCGTTCCGTATAAGCCGTCATTGCCTGGCTCCTTCACCGACGATCAAATGAACGAGATCCTCAAGGTTGGTGCTGCCGATCTGCCGTTCGGCCACCTTCGTGCCCTCGTACATCACCGCAATGCGGTCGCAGACCCGGAAGAGGTCCTGCAGCCGGTGGGTGATGAGGATCACCGAGACCCCGTTCGCCTTGACGCGGTTGATCAGGGCCAGAACCGCCTCGACCTCGGCGACGGCAAGCGCTGACGTCGGCTCGTCCATGATCAGCACCTTCGGCTTGAAGGAGGCGGCGCGTGCGATGGCGATCGCCTGACGCTGTCCGCCGGAGAGCTGGGCGACCTTGCCGGTCAGTCTCGGGATACGGATCTCAAGCGAATCCAGCATCTTGCGGGCTTCCGACAGCATCGTCCTGGTGTCGAGAAACGGCCCGCGGCTGAGTTCGCGGCCGAGGAAGAGATTGCCGACGACATCGATATGGTCGCAGAGGCTGAGATCCTGGAACACCATTTCGATGTTTCTGCCGCGCGCATCCGCGGGACCGGAGAAGCGAACCTCTTCGCCTTCCATGGTGATGGTGCCGGCATCGGGAATATAGGTTCCCGAGATGATTTTCGTCAGCGTCGACTTGCCGGCGGCGTTATCGCCGACAAGCCCCAGGCATTCGCCGGGGAAGATATCGAGATCGACGCCGCGCAGGGCCTGGTGCGAGCCGAAGGACTTGCGGATGCCGCGCAGCGAGATGCGCGGGTCGGATCGGGGGCCGCCGGATGTTCCGGTTCCGGAGGATGCGACCCCTCCGGAACCGGCGGCAGCGATGTCACGCTGTCCGCTTTCGATCATTTGAAGACGGCCCGATACGGCTCGACATTCTCCTTGGTCACGATGGTGATCGGCACAGAGATCGTCTTGGTGACGGCTTCGCCGGCCGAAGCCTTGACGAGCGCGTCGACGGCGGCACCGCCCATTGCGGCCGGATCCTGCTGGACGACCGCGACGACGAAGCCGGCATCGATGCCGGCAATGGCTTCGGCAGTCAGATCCCAGCCGAATACCTTGATCTTGTCCTGCTTGCCCTGGCTCTGGACGGCGGCGATCGCTCCCATCAGGGCCGGTTCGCCAGTGGCGTAGATCGCGGTCAGGTCAGGATTGGCAGTGATCAGGTTTTCGGCCGCCGCAAGAGCGTTGTCCTGGATGTTCTGGCCGTCGACGACGCCGGCCATTTCGATGCCGTCGACGCCTTTCAGGGTCTTCTCGAAGCCCTCCTGGCGGATGTTCTGAATGAACGAGTTCAGCGCGCCGACGACGCCGAGCTTGGCCTTGCCGCCCATGTTCGCCTTGACGTAGTCGAGGAAGTATTTGCCCATGTCGGCGCCGGCTGCGGCATTGTCCACACCGATCTGCGCCTTCTGCGGACCATCAGGCAGGATCGCGTCGATGGCGACGACCGGAATGCCAGCATCGGCGGCCTGCTTGACCGCCGGCATGATGCCGTTGACGTCGATCGCCACGACGGCAAGGCCGGAGACCTTTTCCTGGACGTAGGTTTCGATGGCGCTGTTCTGCGCTGTTGTCTCGTTATTGGCGTTGAAGATCACCAGTTTGACGCCGGCGGCGTCGGCCGCCTTCTGGGCGCCCTCATTCATCTGATTGAAGAAAAGCGCCTGCTGGTTGATCTGCACCAATGCGATGGTCTTCTTTTCCTGTGCCGCGGCGCTGGACAGGCCGATAAAGGTCAATGCCGTGAAGCCGGCGGCTGCGATCATCGTTCGTCTCGTCAAATTCAATGTCATGTTCTCATCCTCTTTTGGTTTTTTGACGTTGCTGATCGTTATTTCGCAGGCGGCGCAACGGAGTTCCGCACCACGATTTCGACAGGCACCAGTTCCTCCGAAGCGGATGGTTTCCACTCGTGCCAATTGGTTTCCAGAAGCAGCTCCAGCGACCGCCGGCCGATCTGGCGCACCGGCTGGCGGATGGCCGTCAGCGGTGGCGCAAAGAGATGAAGCGGGCCGACATCGTCGAAGCCGATGACCGAGATGTCATCAGGGATCGAGACGCCCTGGCTTCTGAAGACCTCGACCAGCCCGATGGCGATCTCGTCGGAGCTGGCGAAGATCGCCGTCGCTTTTCGGTCTCCGGCGAGATAGTCGACCGCCGCCGCCCGGCCGTATTCGATCGTATATTCGCCGGCATAGCGGTCGGCCCGGGCCTCGCCGCCATGCCGCTCCTTGAGCGCCTTCAGCAGGCCGCCATAACGCCTGCGGGCGCTGATCATGCGCTCGTCGCCGCCAATGAAGAGGACATGGCGATGACCCTGCTCGGCCAGATGCAGGCCAGCGAGATAACCGCCCTGCTCGTTGTCGCAGAACAGCTTCGGCGCCTTCGAATCGGGAATGTCCTCGTCGACGATGATGACCTTGCCGGTGCCGTTGATGAGGGCGGCCAGCGCACCGTCATCCGGATGGTTGGTGATGAAGATCAAGCCGTCGACGTGATTGCGCTCGATCAGCTGCAGATATTCGATTTCGCGCCCCGGCCGATTGAGGGTGGCATGCAGCGAGACGGCGAGTTTCCTTTCATCGGCCGCCTGCTCTACAGCGGCGACAAGGGTCGAGAAGAAGGGATTGGCGATATCGGGCACGACAAGGCCGATCGTGTCGGAGCGGCCCCTGCTTAAGCGGCGCGCATGCGGGTTCGGCCGGTAGTTCAGCGTCTGGATCGCATCCTCGATGCGCTTCTTCGTCTGAAAGGGAAGATCGAGGCTTCCGTTGACGAAACGGGACACCGTGGTGACCGACACGCCGGCGGCGGCCGCAACATCCTTCAAGCTTGGGGTCGTTCCCTTGGCCATTGACTGGACCTATTGTAAAGCGGTTTAGTAAAACGCTTTACAAGACAATATCGAATGTTCGCTGTTGTCAACAGCAATGACTGTGCGGGATCTGTTTTCTTATAAACCGATGGAAGCTCGACCGGCGATCCTCGTTGGCAATCGTCGGGTCGAGCTTGTCGCGCAACCGGGCGCCGGTGGTGCCCGGTTCGATTTTATGACAATTACAGCCGACAGGCCGTTGCCCTTATATGGCACGGTCCGTCGAGGCGTCGAAGAGATGGATCTGATCCGGATCGACCGACACGCCGATCGTGTCTCCCGCCTTGACCCTGTCGCGCCGCGTTTCGACGATCGTCAGCTCCGGCTGGGTCTCCGCGACGATGAAGGTCGAGGAGCCTGTCGATTCGACGAAGGCGATCGGTATATCGAAACTGCCCTGCCCGGGCGCGACGACGCCGATATGCTCCGGGCGGATGCCGGCGATGAGCTTGCGGCCAGGTTCGATGGCGCGGGATATCGCAAGCTTTTGCTTCACCGCGCCAAAATCCAGGATCAGGTTCCTGCCGTCTTCTGCAGCGATCGCGGGAATGAAATTCATCGCCGGCGAACCGATGAAACCGGCGACGAAGCGGTTCGCCGGCCGGTCGTAGAGATCGAGCGGCGCGCCCTGCTGTTCGATGATGCCGTCGCGCATCACCACCACATGGTCGGCCATCGTCATCGCTTCGACCTGGTCGTGCGTGACGTAGACAAAGGTTGCGTGCAGCCGGTCGTGCAGCGACCGGATTTCCTTGCGCATGTGGACGCGCAGCGCAGCATCGAGGTTGGACAGCGGCTCGTCGAACAGGAAGGCCTTGGGATGGCGGATGATGGCCCGGCTCATGGCAACACGCTGGCGCTGACCGCCGGAAAGCTCACGCGGATAGCGCTTCAGCAGATGTGAAAGACCTGTCGTCGCCGCCACGTCCTCGGCGGCTTTCTTGGCCTCTGCCTTGGCGATGCCGCGGATGCGCAGACTGTAGGTCAGGTTCTCCTCGACCGTCATATGCGGATAGAGCGCATAGGACTGGAAGACCATGGCGACATCGCGCTTGCGCGGCGGCACGCCGTTCATCAACTCGCCGGCGATCCTCAGATCGCCCGTCGAAATGCTTTCGAGGCCCGCAAGCGAGCGCAGCAGCGTGGACTTGCCGCAGCCCGACGGGCCGACGAGCGCGACGAAGGTGCCCTTGGCGATCGAAAGGTCGATATTCTTCAGGGCATGGAAGGCGCCGTAATATTTGTTGACGCCTCTGAGCTCGATCTGCGTGGTCATTTGAGGGCTCCAGAGGTGAGGCCGGATACGATGCGGCGCTGCAAGAGAACGAAGATGGCGAGGATCGGCGTCACATACATCGTGGCGTAGGCCATGATGTTGTTCCACTCGTTGGTGTTCGGCCCCATGAAGGAATTGAGGCCGACGCTTGCCGGCTGAAGCTCGACCGCCTGGATCATCGACTTCGAATAGACGAATTCGCCGAAGGCCTGCATGAAGATCAGGATGGCGCTGACCAGGATGCCGTTGCGGGCAAGCGGCAGGACGATGTTGAAGAAAGCGCCGACACGTGAATTGCCGTCGACGAGGGCCGCCTCCTCGAGCTCCTGGGGAACGCTCATGAAGGTGGCGCGCACCAGGATGACGAAGAAGGGCATGCTCTTTGCCGCGACCGCGATGATGACGGCAAGCCTTGGATAGTCCAGCATGCCGATCTGCGAAAAGCCGACGAAGATCGGCGTGATCATCAGCGAGGCCGGCAAGACCTGCAGCATGAGGATGAGGAACAGGCCGATATCCACCCAGACATTGCGGTATCTGGCGAGCACATAGGCGCAGCCGACCCCGAGCAGGGTGATGAGCGCCATGGAGCCGAGTGCGATCACCAGGGAATTCCAGAGATAGCGGCCCATGTCACGGCTTTCCCAGACATAGGCATAGGTGGCCCATTGCGGAGCGGCCGGCCAGAAGCTCGGCGGCGTCGCGAACATCTCCGAGCCGCTTTTCAGCGCGGTGATGTACATCCAGTAGAGCGGGAAGAGATAGATCGCCGCCATGACGACCGATATGGCGAGCATCAGGCGGTCGCGGTTGGTCGTATTCATCCGCGCACCTCGTGGCGTGTGGACCGGACATAGACGACGGAGGCGAACATGACGAAGACAATCATGATGACGGAGATCGTCGCACCCTTGGCGAAGTCGTATTGTCGGAAGGAGAGATCCCAGGCCCAGTATTGTGTGACGTTCGAAGAGTTGTTCGGCCCGCCCGAGGTGATCGCGGCGAAGAGATCGAACTGCTGCAGGGTGAAGATCAGACCGAGCGCGATGATCGCGCCGATGGTCGAGCGCATCATCGGCAGCGTGATCGTCCAGAAGCGCTGCCAGATATTGGCGCCGTCGAGTTCGGCCGCTTCGTAGAGATCGGCGGGAATGCCGGCGAGACCGACGGACAACAGGATCATGTTGAAGGAGGTGCCGAGCCAGATATTGGCGATGATGACGGCATAGAGCGAATAATGCGGGTCCGAGCGCCAGAAGATGTTGCCGGAGATGATGCCGCTTTCCCTGAGGATGAAGTTCAGCACGCCGAAATCGCCCGAGAGAATCCAGTTCCAGATGGCGCCGACGACGAGGCCGGGCATCACCCAGGAGACAAGGAACAGTCCGCGCATCCATGAGGCGCCGGGGAAATTGACCCAGAAGAACAGCGCCAGCCCGAAGCCGATCAGGAACTGGCCGGCGATGGAGCCGGTGACGAAGATGACGGTGTTGTAGAGGATCGGCAGCGTTTCCGGTTGCGCGAAGAGGTCAGTATAGTTCTTGAAGCCGACGAAAGGACGCGAGAAGGTCCCGAGGCTGAACATGTCGACCTCCTGGAAGCTCATCACGACATTGTAGATCAGCGGCAGCCCCGCCATCAGGAACAGAAAGCCGAGCGGGAAAGCGACCAGCACGATATCGAAACCGCGACCGTCCCTGACGCTCATCAGGATCCTTTTCATGGGTCCTCCGATACTCCGAACGGGGCCGCCTGGCGCATGATGCGGAAGACGGCCCCTGCCGGGAGGAAATGATGAGATGAACCGAGGCTCATCCGGTTAAAAGACGCGTTGCTTCCGGTCCCTCTTCTCCCCGCCGGGGAGAAGAGGGAGCAAGCGGCTCGCTCGCAGCCAATGATCAGCCTAGTACTGCCTTAATCTTGTCGGCGGCCTGGTCGAGGGCGTCCTTCGGGCTCATCTGGCCGGTCAATGCCGCCTGGATGGCGTCCTGGATCGCCTTGGAGATCTTCGGCCATTGCGGATGCGGACCGCGCGGCTTGGCGTATTTCAGCTGTTCGAGGAAAACCTTGAGGGCCGCATCCTTCAGCGGTTGGCCGCTTTCGGGGATCGAGATGTCGGACCGGGCCGGAAGCTGGCCGAAGTTCTTGAACATCTTGTCGTCCTGCGAGGCGAAATATTCGAGCGCCTTGAAGGCTTCGGCCGGATGTTTGCTGGTGGCAAAGATCGCCCAGTTGAAATCGCCCATGGCCGAAGAGCGTTCGGCCCCTTCCTTCGGAACCGGAAGCAGGGTGACGCCCCAATCGAATTTCGCTTCCTGCGTCATGCGGTCGAGCTCCCACGGACCGGAGATCGCCATGGCCGCATTGCCTGAATTGAAGGTTCCGGTCGAATCCCACTGACCGCGCGTCAGCGTATCGGGAGAAGCGAGCTTCTCGTCCATGATCGTCTTCCAGATCTCCAGCGCCTTCACCGCGCCGTCGGCATTGATGTGCTCATAGCTGCCGCCGCCCATCTGGGCCCAGGGAAGGAACTGGAAGGTGCCCTCCTCGTTGGCCTTGGCCGAGAAGGCGAGACCGTAGACGTTCTTGGCGGGGTCGGTCAGCTTGCGCGCATCCTCGACCAGCTCGTCCCAGGTCTGCGGCGGCTTCGCCGGATCGAGGCCCTTCGCCTTGAACATATCCTTATTGTAGTAAAGCGCGATCGTGTTGGTCGCCTTCGGCACGCCAAAATACTTGCCGTCCCACTCGACCGATTTCAGCGGTCCGGGGAAATAATTCTCCGGCTTGATGACGGTCGACTTCGCGATCATGTCGGTAAGATCGAGGAAGGCGCCGCGCGACGAGAACAGCGCATGCTCGGGATTGTCGACGGCGATGATATCGGGCGCCTGGCCGGTGGCATAGGCGCGCATCGCCTCGGTGACGACGTCGTCGAACTGGATCAGCCGGTATTCGATCTTGATGCCGTTGTTCTGGGCGTTGAACTCCTTGACGAGGTTCGGCGCCGGCTGGGTGTCCTTGTCAAGCGACCAGAGCGTCAGCGTGACGTCTTCGGCCTTGGCCGAAAGACCGAACAGCGAGACGCCTGCAAGGGCAAGCGCTGCCAGAATTGCATATTTGCGGATAGCCATGGTTCTCCTCCTTTGTGGTTATCCCCGTGTCCGGCAATTCCTCCTTGCCGGAAACGATATCATCAGGCCGGATCGACGACGAATTCGCCGCCCCGGGCATGCTTGAGGTGGTTGAGCGCATAGACCTGGCCGGTCATTTCAAGCGCGTCGCGATAGACAGGGTCGTGCCAGCCCTCGATGTCGATCGAGCCCGACCAGCCGGCCAGGCGCAGCTCGGAAATGATGTCGGTCCAGTTGCTGTCGCCGAAGCCCGGCGTGCGCATGAAGACGAACTTCTCCTTGCCGAAGATGCCGTGTTCCTTGATGACCTCCCAGCGGATGGTCGCGTCCTTGCCGTGGACATGGAAGAACTTGTGCGCCCATTTGCGGATCTGCGGCAAGGGGTCGATCAGATAGACCATCTGATGGCACGGTTCCCATTCCAGGCCGATATTATCATCAGGGGTCTCGTTGAAGATCAGTTCCCACGCATCGGGATTGTGGGCGATGTTCCAGTCGCCGGTCGCCCAATTGCCGTCCATGGCGCAGTTTTCGAAGGCGATCTTGATGCCCTTGTCGGCGGCGCGCTTGGCAAGCTCGCTCCAGATCTGCTTGTAGCGCGGCAGGCTGTCGGTCAGCGGTTTGCCGCGGATGCGGCCGGTGAAGCCGGCAACGCAGGTGGCGCCGAAGTGATGGGCATTGTCGATGCAATCCTTCCAGCCCTGCAGCGTTTCGAGGTCGATTTCGGTTTCCTCAAGCGGATTGCCGAACATGCCGAGCGTCGAGATGGTGATGTCGCGGTCGCCGATCGCATCGAGGCAACGCTTGCCGAGTTCGGCAAGGTCCTGGCCCTTGGTCGTTTGCCAGAAGAAGGGTTCGAAGCTTTCGAAGCCCATATCGGCGATATCGCCGATGCGGCTTGCGGCATCGCCCTTGTTGCCGCTGACCATGGTGCCGATGCGAATGGATTTTGCAGGGTTGCTCACGTCATGTCATCCTATGCTGAAATTTCGACGCGCTTGCCGGTCTTGGCGCTTTCGATTGCGCCGAAGACCATGGCAAGGCTTCTGATATTGTCGGAATTGACCGTCTCGGGCTGCTTGCCGGTGCTGATCGCCGCGATGAAATCGGCGATGACGCTGGCGTGGCCATGGGTTTCTTCATCGTGTTCCGGACCGGGAACGTTTACGGCTGCAAAGCCATGCAGAAGGCCGGGCTCTTCGCCGGCAACGGCCGCCTTGAAATTCTCTTCGCCATCCCAGGTGAGCATTCCCTTCGAGCCGACGAGGCGCCACTGGCTTTCCCAGCTGGTTCGCTCGCCCTCGGCGCACCAGGAGCCGCGATAGGTGAAGACGATGTCGTCGGAAAATTCGAAAATGGCGTTGGCCGAGGCGCCGTGCCGATACCACGAACCCTTTGGATTGCGCTCGACGCAATAGACGGCGAGCGGCTTCCTATCGGCGACGTAGCGCGCCGCATCGAAAGTGTGGATCGCCATGTCGAGAAGCAGGACGTTGTCCATCTCTTCGCGAAAGCCGCCGAAATGCGGCGCGATGAAGAAGTCGCAATGGATGCCGGTAAGGTCGCCGATCGCGCCGCTGTCGACGAAACGGCGAAGACGCCGGACCCCCGATATGAAGCGGCGGTTCTGGATGACAGCGTGGATGCGCCCGGTCTCGGCGGCAAGATCGATCAGCGCAGCGCCCTCGGCAAGCGAAGCGGCCATCGGCTTTTCGCTGAGCACATGGCAGCCGGCCTTCAGCGCCGTCGAGACGACGTCGTATCGAGCCGACGGAATGACGATGTCGAAGACCAGATCGGCCTTGGTGGCGGCGATGACGTCAGCCAGGTCCGAACCGATGACGGCGTCCTCGAGGCCGAACTCCGCGGCAAGCGTTTCCGCCGTCTTCCGGTTCAGGTCGACGAGGCCGACAATGGTGATGGCATCGGCCAGCAGAGGGTTGGAAGCGATCGCACGCAACCAACCTTTGGACATAGCTCCGCACCCGCACAGAATGGCACTGAATTTCACGATTTCCTCCGAGGGAATGGCGCCAACTCCTAGTGACACGCACTCCGTAAACGTTTACGACTGTATGCGGAAACTTTTTGCCGTGTCAATAGAGGTCAGATGCCAAATTGATCCGGATGATTTTAGGCCGGGTCGGCCTAAAATCTGAATCCTGATCTAAACCAAAGAAACAGAGCATGATGTCGTCCGAAAACCGCGCACACTTTTCGGCATCATGCTCTGGGGAAAATCGCCACCGATGAAAGGGATTCGCCAGCTCGCCGACCACCTGGATATTTCGATCGGCACGGTCTCGCGCGCCCTGAACGGCAAGCCCGATGTCAACGAGGAAACCCGCCGGCGCGTGCTGGCTGCGGCCGAGGAACTCGGCTATGTCGCCAACCAGTCTGGGCGGAGCCTGCGTCAGGGAGAGACGAAGGTCATCGGGTTGATGATCGAATCCAGCAAGGAGACGGTCGAGAATGCCGACAACTTCTTCCTTGGCGTCACCAGCGGCCTGCAGAGCGTCTTTGCCCGCCACAAGCTCGACCTCGTGATGCTGCCCTGCCCGAGCGACGAGGACCCGCACGAATATCTGAAGCGGATGGTGGCACGGCGCATCGTCGATGCGATGATCATCGCGGACACGCAGCGCGTCGACCGGCGCATCGACTTTCTGTCGCGGGCGAAGATCCCCTTCGTGGCGCTCGGCCGCAGCCTTTCGGCCGGCGATTTTCCATGGATCGATCTCGATTTCGAGGGCGTGGCCGACCATGCCGTCGAGCGGCTGGTCGCGCTGGGGCATCGTCGGATCGCGATCACCGCGCCGTCGAGCGAAGCCAATCTCGGTTATCTCTTTGTCGAAAGTTATCGCCGCGCACTCGAACGACACGGTATCGCATTCAACCCGGCACTCGTCATCCGCGTCAAGTCGAGCGAACGGGGTGGTTACCAGGCGGCCCATGAACTGCTGCTGCTCGAAGAACGGCCGACGGCGGTGATCCTGATCTATGAGCTGATGGCGATCGGCCTTTACCGCCGCCTGATGGAATCAGGTGTCATGCCCGGCCGCGATCTTGCGGTGATCGGCTTCCGCGACGCTCCTCGTGCACGGTTCTTGCAGCCGTCGCTCAGTTGCTTCCGTATCTCGCTCTACGATCTCGGCGTCGCGCTCGGCCGGATGCTTCTCGCCAACATGCAGGCCTATAGGGAATTCTATCCGAACGAGAGCCGCAACATCGTCTGGCCCCTCGAACTGATAATGGGTGAGAGCGATGCGTTTCAGGTCGGGGTCATGGCCTGAGCGCTATCGGCTCGCTTCCGGAAAGCGGAAGCGAGGTTCGTCCATTCCAGCGGCGGCGACGCCTCATGTGCCAGCAGGGAAGAACCGGTTTTCCGGCCGCGGCAATCCGAGATGTTCGCGCAGTGTCGTGCCTTCGTATTCGCTGCGGAACAGACCGCGGCGCTGCAGCTCGGGAACCAGCCGTTCGGTGACGTCGAGGAGACCCTGCGGCAGATAGGGGAAGACGACGTTGAAGCCGTCCGAACCTTGCTCGTCGAGCCAGCGTTCCATCTCGTCGGCGATACCGGCCGGGGTGCCGACGAAGGCAAGGCCGGCATAGCCGCCATAGCGCTGCGCCAGCTGACGCACGGTCAGATTTTCCTCCGCCGCAAGCTTCAGCACCTGAGCGCGGCCGGTCTTGCTGGCATTGGTGTCGGGAATATCGGTCGGCAGCGGCGCATCGGGATCGAAGCCCGAAGCGTCGTGACCGAGCGCGATCGAAAGCGAGGCGATGGCGCTGTCGTAATGCACCAGACTGTCGAGCGTGGCGCGTTTGGCGCGCGCCTCCTCGATGCTGTCGCCGACGATGACGAAGGCGGCGGGCAGGATCTTCAGATGGTCGCGCTTGCGGCCGATGGCTTCCATGCGGGACTTGATGTCGGCATAGAGCGCCTTGCCGGCGGCAAGATCGCGCGGCGAACAGAAGACCATCTCGGCGGTCTCGGCGGCAAGCTGGCGGCCGGGATCGGACTGGCCGGCCTGGACGATGACGGGCCAGCCCTGCGGCGGCCGGGCGATATTGAGCGGCCCGCGGACGCTGAGTTCCTCGCCTTTGTGGGCGAGCACATGCATCTTTTCCGGATCGAAGAACTGGCCGCTCTCCCGGTCGCGGATGAAGGCATCGTCGGCGAAACTGTCCCACAGCCCGGTCACGACATCGTAGAATTCCCGCGCACGGTGATAACGTTCGCCATGCTCCACATGTTCGTCCAGGCCGAAATTGAGCGCGGCGTCGGGGTTGGACGTCGTGACGATATTCCAGCCGGCGCGGCCGCCACTGATATGGTCGAGCGAGGCGAAGCGACGAGCGATGTGATAGGGCTCGTCGAAAGTGGTGGAAGCGGTGGCGACAAGGCCGATACGCTCCGTCACCGCCGCCAGCGCCGATAGCAGCGTGAAGGGCTCGAAGGAGGTCACGGTGTGGCTGCGCCTCAGCGCCTCCACAGGCATGTTGAGCACGGCAAGGTGATCGGCCATGAAGAAGGCGTCGAATTTCGCCCGTTCCAGCGCCTGCGCGAAGGACTTCAGATGGGCGAAATTGAAATTGGCGTCGGGATAGGAACCGGGATAGCGCCACGCGCCGGTGTGCAGGCTGACGGGACGCATGAAGGCGCCGAGGCGCAACTGCCGTGGGGTCATGACTTTCCTCATGGATCGGGCAAGGCGGTCGCCTGCCCCGCATTGGGCGTTCTTTCTGCAACCGTCGCGGCGACGCAGCGGGATATCGGTTACGTAGGAAGTCGCCGAAATCAAATCGAGACCGGGAGCGGCAATTCCGGGTGGGAATTTTATCGCTTGCCAAGCTACCTTGGCCGCGCCGGTGCAGAACGCAAACCCTAATCGCGGCGGTTGGAGACTGATAAGCAAACACTTTTCATTTTCGATGGCTTCTATAGAATTTGTGCTCTTATCTCGACGCTCGATTTCTTTCACCGATAGGCTCGTCAGAATTGGAGACATCGATGAACACAGTGCTGAGGTCAACAGATCAGATCCGGCCCGTGGCCGCCCGTATCGGCAGCGACGAGGAAGCGATCGCCACCGCCCGCAGACTGGCGGCGCAATTTGCCGCGCGCGCCGCCGAGCGCGATGCCGACCGGATCCTGCCGTTTACCGAACTCGATCTTCTCGCCCAGTCCGGTCTGCTCGCGATCACCGTGCCTGCGCAATATGGCGGGCTCGACGTCTCCAACGCCGTGCTTGCCGAGATCACTGCGATCCTGTCGGAGGCGGATGGTTCGATCGGCCAGATCCCGCAGAACCATTTCTATATTCTTGAGGCGCTTAGAACCGATGGCGGTGAGGAGCAGCAGCGCTATTTCTTCGGCCGTGTGCTGGCCGGCGATCGTTTCGGCAATGCGCTTTCCGAGCGCGGCACCAAGACGGTCGGCCATTACAACACGCGCATCACCCGCGATGGTCCGGGCTACCGGATCAACGGCCGCAAATTCTATTCGACCGGCGTTCTCTTCGCCGACTGGGTCACCGTTTTCGCGCTCGATCCGGAGGATCGTCTGACCATGGCCTTCGTGCCGAAGGGCACCGAAGGCGTCGAGATCGTCGACGACTGGGACGGCTTCGGCCAGCGCACCACCGGCAGCGGCACGACGATCCTCGACAATGTCTATGTCAGCGCCGATTCCGTGGTCTTCCATCACAAGGGTTTCGAGCGGCCGACGACGATCGGTTCCGTCGGCCAGATCATCCATGCCGGTGTCGATCTCGGGATCGCGCGGGCGGCCTTTGCCGAAACGCTTGATTTCGTCAGGACGAAATCCCGCCCGTGGATGGATAGCGGCCTCGATCGCGCTTCCGACGACCCGCTGACGATCGCCAAGGTCGGCCAGATCGCCATCCGGCTGGAAGCCGCAACCGCTCTTGTCGAGCGCGCTGGCCACAAGGTCGATGCCGCGCAGGTCGAGACGACCGAGGAAAAGGTGGTTGAGGCCACACTTGCGGTTGCCGCCGCCAAGGTGCTGACAACAGAGGTGGCGATCGAGGCGGCGAATACGCTCTTCGAGCTTGCCGGAACCTCGTCGGTACAAACAGGTCTCAATCTCGACCGCCATTGGCGCAATGCCCGCACCCATACGCTGCACGATCCCGTGCGCTGGAAATACCATGTCGTCGGCAACTACCATCTGAACGGCGTGACGCCGCCGAAGAACGGTGCGCTCTGAAGCCTTCGTCGCTTTCAAACTAAAACCCCACCGCCGCTGCCGCCAGTGGGGTTTTTCATTGTCGATGAAGCCGTGGCCGCCTCAGCTATAGAGGCTGACCTCCGGTATCCGGTCGTTCAGCACGAATTCACCGACTTCTTTCGCCTTGTAGAAGACCGGGTCGTGCAGCGTGTGGGTACGGACATTGCGCCAGAACCGGTCGAAACGGTATTTGTCTGCCGTCGAGCGGGCGCCGGTCAGCTCGAAGACGCGCGAGGTGATGTCGAGCGCGACATGGGTGGCGTGCACCTTGGCGGTATAAGCTTCCGCCGCCGCCTCGCCGCGCTCGCGCGCCGTCACGTCGCTGCCACGGGCAAGACCCGCCTGCACGGCTGACGCCGCATGGTCGGCAAGGGCTGCCGAGGCCTTCAGCGCCGCGGTGAATTCGCCGACGCGTTCGAGGATATAGGGATCGTCGGCCGCCCGCTCGACGCCTGACGTGATCCACGGCCGGGTGGTGGTTCTGACGTAATCGACGGCCGCCTGCAGCGCGCCTTCGGCGGTGCCGAGATAAAAGTTGACGAAGACCAGCTGGATGAACGGCGTGTTGAAGGTCGACAATACAGGCGGCGCTGCGTCGGGGGCAGCCGGCGCACCGACGAAATCCTCCTCGTAGACCGGGAAGTCGCGGAACTCGACGCTGCCGCTGTCGGACAGGCGCTGGCCGATATTGTCCCAGTCGTCATTGGCGACATAGCCGGGGCGATTGGTCGGCACGGCGAAGCCGGCGATCTTGTCGTCGAGCGTGGCATTGGCGTTGATGTAGTCGGAGACCCGTGCCGCCGTGGAGAAGGATTTGCGTCCGTTCAGCACATAGCCGTTGCCACGACGAGTCAGCACCAGCCCGGGATCGCGCGGATTGACCGCCGCACCCCAATAGAGGTTCCTGGCGACGGTATCGCTGCCCAGCGCATGGGCACGGGCGGCATCGAGGGCCCAATAGATATACTGGCTGTTGACATAGTGGTAGCCGAGCAGCTGACCGATCGAGCTTTCGCCGCGGGCGAGAATGCGCACCAGCCTCAGTCCATCGACCCAGTCGAGGCCGCCGCCACCGATTTGGGTGGGATGCAACGCATTGAGCAGCCCGGCATTCTTCAATTTGACGATCTCGGCGAGCGGCGGACGGCCTTCACGGTCGAGGTCTGCGGCGCGCCGGGAAAGGTCGGCAGAGATCTCCTCGGCACGGGCAAAGAGGTCTTCTCGCGTCGGATTGCGGTTCACCGCGAAGACGACATTGGACTGGCTCATGGGCGGGACTCCAATTCTCCAAAAAGATGATCCGGCGGGAGCGTCAAGCTCCCGCCGGAAGGATCGAGGGTGACCTCCTCAGAAAAGCTTGTCCGGAATCCAGCTCGCGGTTGCCGCATCGCTCGTGCTGAAGGCCGGGACCTTCGCAGCCAGTTCCTCGATCGTCTTGACGCCGGCCGCCCGCAGGCTCTCCTGCGTCAGAAGCGTCGGCTTCACGGTAATCTGATGGGGAACCGTCTGACCGGCGATCTCGAGTGCAGCGGCACGGATGGAGACGGCGCCGACGACGGCCGGATTGGTCGCGACGGTCGCAACCCAGGGGCTGCCTTCCTCGGTGATTTCCTGGATATCGGCGGTCGAGACGTCGGCCGAATAGATCTTCAGCTTAGCTGAAATGCCGAGATCGTTGGCGGCGAGCTTCACACCGCGGGCGAATTCATCATAGGGGGCAAAAACGACCGATATATCGGGATTGGCGGTGAGCGCGGCCTTCGCCTGGTCGGCGGTCGAGGTCGCCGTCGTGTCGCTGACATTGCCGAAACGGGCCTTTTCGACCACGCCCTTATTCTCCGACTTGAACTTGTCCCAGACCTCATTGCGGCGGTCGAGCGGCGCAAAACCCGCGACATAGACATAACCGGCGTTGAAGTCTTTGCCGTTGTCCTTCACCACCTGTTCGAGCGCCAGCGAGGCGAGCTCGTGATCGCTCTGTTCCACCTGCGGGATGTTGGGGTTGTTGAGGTTGACGTCGAAGGCCACGACCTTGATGCCCTTGTCGAGCGCCTGCCGCACGACGTCGCCGAGCGATTCCGGAAGGCCGTGGTCGATGACGATGCCGGAGACGCCGAGATTGATCGCCTGCAGGATCTGCTCGCGCTGCTCGGCGGCGTCCTGCCGGCCGGGGAAGACGCGCAGGTCGATATCCAGCGCCTTGGCCTGGGCTTCCGCACCGGCCTGGTAGGCCTGGAAGAAATCGCCGGCCGAGATGTAGCTGATCAAAGCCACCTTGACCCCGCCCTTATCAAAGGGGGCCGGAGCGCCGGACAGGCCGTCGGCTTTTGCGCCTTGAATGAAAATGAACGGAATGACGGCGGCAGACAGTGCGAGCCGTGCGAGGGATTTCATCGTCGCGTTCCTTCTAGCAATCGGAAGCGTCGTCTGACGGGTTCGGAGCCCCGCGACGCATCGGATTATTTAGATATAATCTCTATGTTTTTAGTAGAGTAAATGATCCGATTTTCCGGGCTGGGGGAGATTCTTTGTTTCCCGAGGACAGTTTGTGAGGGAAAGGCGTGCCTGGAGTTCGACCACCCGGACGGGGCACACTCCTGATACAAATGCAGTCCCGGACATGATCGATGCCGCTTCTTCACATTGAAAACATCACCCGCAGTTTCGGGTCGACGCGGGCACTTGCCGGTGCTGATCTGTCGATGGAGCGCGGTGAGATCGTGGCGCTGATGGGTGCCAACGGTGCGGGCAAATCGACGCTGGTAAAGATCCTCTCCGGCGTCCTTCCGGCCGATGGCGGCACGGTCAGTTTCGATGGCCGCCCCTTTGCGCCGCGCAGCCCGGCCGACGCGGCAAAGGCCGGCGTCGTCACGGTGCATCAATCGACTGATCTCGTCGGCGCGGCTGGCCTGAGCGTTGCCGATGCCCTGCTGCTCAACCGGTTCGCCGATCGCAGCACACCCTTCTTCGTCTCGCGCGCCGGCATCCGCCGCGCCGCGCAGGCAATGCTCGATGCCGCCGGCATCAGCCTGCCGCTCGATCGTGATTTCGGCGACCTCGGCAGCGCCGACCGGCAACTGGTGGCGATCGCCCGGGCGCTTGCCAACCGCGCCGATCTGCTCATCCTCGACGAGCCGACGGCGAGCCTTTCCGGAGAGGAAAGCCGCCGCCTCTTCGATATTCTTCTCAGCCTGCGCAAGCGCGGCCTGGCGATCCTTTATATCTCGCACCGCACCGCCGATCTCGAAGCCATCGCCGACCGTGCGCTCGTCATGCGCGGCGGTCGCGTCGTCGGCACCTTCTCGCGGCCGATCGATTTTTCGAGCGCCATCGAGACGATGATCGGCCGCCGACTGGATGCGGCCCGGCCGGATGCGCGGCCTGCGACCGGTCCGGCGATTTTCGAGATGCGCGACATCAGCCTGCTCCCCGAAGCTGAGCCCTTCGATCTGTCCTTGCATGAGGGCGAGGTGGTGGCGATTACCGGCGTGCTCGGCGCCGGCAAGAGCCGGTTGCTCCAGGCGATCTTCGGCGTGACGGCGCTTGAGCGCGGCGCGATGTTCCTCGACGGCCGGCCTTACCGGCCGAAAAGCCCGGCCGAAGCGATCGCCGCCGGTGTGGCGATGGCGGCCGAAGACCGGCACCGTTCATCGCTGATGCCGCCGGCGTGGCCCGGCCATTCGCTGTCGGCGACGATCAGCCTGCCGCATCTTGGCAAATGGTATCCGCGCGGTTTCCTGGTCGGTGGCCGTGAACGACGCGAGGCCGAGCAGGCGATCGTCCGTCTCGGCATCAAGGCCGCCGGTCCCCTCGCCTCGATCTGGTCGCTCTCCGGCGGCAACCAGCAGAAGGCGGTGATCGCCCGCTGGGAGGCTGAACCGAGCCGGCTGCTACTGCTCGACGAACCCTTCCAGGGTGTCGACGTCGGCGCCCGTCATGACATCATCCGGGCAATCCGCGCCCGCACCGACCGGGCGACGCTGATCGCGACCTCCGACCCGGAGGAGGCCTATGAAGTGGCCGACCGCATCCTCGTCATCGACCGCCACGTGTTGAGGCCCGCGGCACACGGGGCCGCTTTTGCCTCCGTAATCCAGGGAATATCCGCATGACGACGATCGACGACGACACTCTTCCGCAGGCAAGCGCCCGGCCGAAGGCATCACCGCAAGCCGATAATGGTCGTCTTGCCGCCTTCGGGGCGTTCCTCCGGGCGGGTGCGGTGTTCATCCTGCTTACGGCTCTCGTCATCGGCTTCACCATCGCCGAGCCCGCCTTCATCAATATCGCCAATCTGATGAGTATTCTGCAGGCAGTGTCCGTCGTCGCCATTCTCGGCGCCGGCGTCACCGTGACGCTGGCCGTCGGCGGTTTCGACCTGTCGATCGGCGCGGTCGCCGCATCGAGCGTGATGGCGGCGAGTTATGCGATGATCGTCTGGCATCTCGATGCCTATGTGACGGTACCGCTGGTGCTCGCCTTCGGCGCCCTGATCGGTCTCGTCAACGCCTTCCTGATCGTGCGCCTGAAGGTGCCGGATCTCCTGGCGACGCTGGCGATGATGTTCCTGCTTTCCGGTCTGCAACTGATCCCGACCGCCGGCCGGTCGATTTCGGCGGGCCTCACCCTGCCCGACGGTTCGAAGGCGACCGGCGCCTACGACCCGGCCTTTCTTCTGATCGGCCGCTACAGCATCCTCGGCACCCTGCCGGTTGCCGTGGTACTGATGGCGGTGGTCGCCGTCGCGCTTTTCATTCTCACCGAACGCACCCGCATCGGCCGGCTGCTGTTTGCGACCGGTGGCAACGAGGTCGCGACCCGGCTTGCCGGCGCGTCCACAGTCCGGCTGAAGACGCTCGCCTATGTGATTTCGGGCACGCTGGCGGCGCTGGGCGGCATCGTCATCGCCGCCCGCGTCGGGCGTGGCGATGTCTCCTCCGGCGGCTCGTTGCTGATGGATTCCGTCGCCGCCGCGCTGATCGGTTTTGCCGTCCTCAATCTGCGCCGCCCGAACGTGCTCGGCACCATTGCCGGCGCCGTCTTCGTCGGGGTGCTGCTGAACGGTCTCACCATGCTGAACGCCCCTTATTACACCCAGGATTTCGTCAAGGGCGCCGTGCTCGTCGGAGCCTTAGCGCTGACCTACGGCCTTGGCCGCAGCAATCCCTAATTCCAAGGAAGAAAGACATGACCCGCGAAATCAGGCTCAACGCCTTCGACATGAATTGCGTCGGACACCAGTCGCCGGGGCTCTGGCGCCATCCGCGCGACAAGTCCTGGACCTACAAGGATCTCGACTACTGGGTGCATCTGGCCAAGACGCTGGAACGCGGCAAGTTCGACGGGCTGTTCATCGCCGACGTGCTCGGCGTCTATGATGTGCTGAACGGCAATGTCGATGCCGCCCTTCGCCATTCGGCGCAGGTGCCGGTCAACGACCCGTTGCAGCTCATCCCGACTATGGCCTACGCGACCGAACATCTCGGCTTCGGCCTGACGGCGTCGCTCTCCTTCGAGCATCCCTACACCTTCGCCCGCCGCATCTCGACGCTCGACCACCTGACCAAGGGGCGCGTCGGCTGGAATATCGTCACCTCCTACCTCAACAGCGGCGCGCTCAATATCGGCCAGCCGGCGCAGACGAAGCACGATGACCGCTACGATCTTGCCGAGGAATATCTGGAAGTCTGCTACAAGCTCTGGGAGGGAAGCTGGGAGGATGGCGCTGTCGTGCGCGACCGCGAAACCGGCATCTTCACCCATCCGGACAAGGTCCACCCGATCCGCCATTCCGGCAGGCATTTCAACGTGCCCGGCATTCACTTGAGCGAACCCTCGCCACAGCGCACACCGGTGCTCTACCAGGCCGGCGCCTCCAGCCGCGGCAAGGATTTCGCCGGCGCCCATGCCGAATGCATCTTCGTCGCTTCACCGTCGAAGGCGGTGCTGAAGCGCTATGTCGCCAATGTCCGCGAGGCGGCCGAACGCGTCGGCCGCAACCCGCGCGAAATCCTTGCTTTCAACCTGCAGACCGTGATCCTCGGTGAAACGGATGCGGAGGCACAGCGGAAATTCAACGAATACCGCAAATATGCCTCCTTCGAGGGCGCGCTAACGCTAATCTCCGGCTGGACCGGCATCGATTTCGGCCAGTTCGGGCCGGACGAAGTGTTGCGGCACCGCCATACCAATGCGGTGCAATCGGCTGTCGAGACCTTCACCACCATCGATCCCACCAAGGAATGGACGGTGCGCGAAATGGCCGATTGGGTCGGCGTCGGCGGTTTCGGCCCGGTCTTCGTCGGCTCGCCGCAGACGGTTGCCGATCTGATGCAGGAATGGGTCGAGGACACCGATGTCGACGGCTTCAACCTCGCCTATGCCGTGACACCCGAGAGTTTCGAGGATGCCGTCGATCTGCTGGTGCCGGAACTGCAAAAGCGCCGCGTCTACAAGACCGACTATGCCAAGGGAACGCTGCGGGAAAAACTCGGGGGAGCGGGGCCGCGGCTCGTTGCGCCGCATCCCGGGGCTGCCTATCGCAATCTCTTCGGCGAGCCCACCCGCGTCGCCGCCAGTGGCTGAGTGAATAATGGCGGGGTGACAAAAAATGTCTCGCGGTGTCCGAGGTTTAGAATTTAACCTCTATGACAATCGGCGTTTCACCCTGAATATGGGCGCTTGAAATTCGATCGATCAGGAGGGGTCATGACCGTACCATCTATCTCGCGGCGCACACTGATGAAGGGCACCGCCCTGCTCCTCGCTTCGACGACGCTCGCTCGCCAGGCGCTGGCGCAGGCGGCGCCTGCCGGTGGCCGGCTGATCGTTGCGGCCGATTCCGAACCGAAGAACCTCAATCCGGCGATCGTCGCCTCCAACGGCGTCTTCTTCGTTGCGAGCAAGGTGATCGAGCCGCTTGCCGAAGCCTCGTTCGACGGCAAGGACGGGCTTGCGCCGCGTCTCGCCACCTCCTGGGAGGGGTCGGCCGACGGCCTCTCCGTCACCTTCAAGCTGCGCGACGGCGTGACCTGGCACGACGGCAAGCCGTTCACCTCGGTCGATGTCGCCTTCTCGGCGCTCAACATCTGGAAGCCGCTGCAGAATCTCGGCCGCCTGGTCTTCGCCAATCTCGAAGCCGTCGATACGCCCGATGACTACACCGCCATCTTCCGCTTCTCCAAGCCGACGCCGTTCCAGCTCATCCGCAACGCCCTGCCTGTCGTCACCAGCGTCGTCGCCAAACACATCTTCGACGGTACCGATATTGCCACCAATCCGGCTAACACCACGCTTGTCGGTACCGGGCCGTTCAAGTTCGCCGAACACAAATCCGGCGAATATTACCGGCTGGTGCGCAATGAGAGTTACTGGGACAAGGAGCAGCCGAAACTCGACGAGATCGTCTTCCGCGTGCTGCCCGATCGCGAGGCTGCGGGTGCCGCACTCGAGGCTGACGAAATCCAGCTTGCCGCCTTTTCGGCGGTGCCGCTTGCCGATCTCGACCGCATCTCCAAGGTCGAGGGCATCAAGGTGATCTCCAAAGGCTACGAGGCTTTGACCTACCAGCTCGTCGTCGAGATCAATCACCGCCGCAAGGAACTGGCCGATCTCCGGGTCCGTCAGGCGATCGCCCAGGCGATCGACAAGAAATTCGTGGTCGACACCATCTTCCTCGGTTACGCCGCCGCTGCGACCGGCCCGGTGCCGAAGAATGCGCCGGAATTCTATACATCCGATGTCGCGACCTATGCGTTCGACCCCGCCGCCGCCAACGATATTCTCGACAAGGCGGGTTACAAACAAGGGCCTGATGGTAACCGTTTCTCGCTGAAGCTGCGCCCCGCACCCTATTTCAACGAGACCCGCCAGTTCGGCGATTACCTTCGCCAAGCGCTCGCCGTCATCGGCATCGATGCCGAGATCGTTAATGCCGATGCGGCCGCGCACCAGAAGGCTGTTTATACCGATCACGACTTCGACCTTGCCGTCGGCCCGCCGGTCTTCCGCGGCGATCCGGCGATCTCCACCACGATTCTCGTTCAGTCCGGGACGCCAGCCGGCGTGCCCTTCTCCAACCAGGGCGGCTACGTCAATCCGGAGCTCGACAAGATCATCAAACAGGCCTCCGAGACGGTCGACACGGCGGCGCGCACGGATCTCTACCGCAAGTTTCAGCAGCTCGTCGTCGCCGATCTGCCGCTGATCAACGTGGTGGAATGGGGGTTCATCACCGTCGCGCGCGACACCGTGCTCAATGTTGCGGACAATCCGCGCTGGGCGGTCTCGAACTGGGGCGATACCGCGCTGCAATCGTGATAGGATCGGCAGCAATTCTCTTCCAGAGGCCCTGTCCGGCGTGAAACGAGCCATCATCCTCCTGAGGCGCAGGGCAATCAGCAGCATTCCGGTGCTGCTGATCGTGGTGATCTTCACCTTTTTCCTGCTCGAATCCGCCTCGGGCGATGCCGTCGACGCCTATCTCGGTTCGATCGGCGGCGGCGATGCCGCACTGAGGCAGTCGCTGCGCGAGAGCTACGGCCTCGACCAGTCGATGTTTGCGCGCCTCTGGCTCTACCTTTCCTCGCTGGCGCGGTTCGATCTCGGCTGGTCGGTCGCCTTCAACCGGCCAGTCGGCGTGCTCATCACAGAGCGCCTGCCCAATACGCTGCTGCTGATGGGCAGCGCGACGGCACTCTCCTTTGGTATCGGCTCGGCGCTCGGCATCCTTGCCGGGGCGCGGCCGGGTAGCGTGCGAGATCGGATGCTGTCGATCGGCTCACTGATCGTCTATGCCATTCCGAGTTTCTGGCTCGGCCTGGTTCTCAGTATCGTTTTCTCGGTGAAGCTGCGTTGGTTTCCGATCGCCGGCGTGGAAACAATCGCTTCCGGCAAGACGGGATTTGCCCGCGCGCTCGACATTGCTGATCATTTGGTTCTGCCGGTGGGCGCGCTCGCGCTGATCTATCTCGCCTTGTTCCTGCGGGTGATGCGCAGCGGTATGGCCGAGGCCTGGAAGCTCGATTTCGTGCTCTTCGCCCGCGCCAAGGGCCTGTCGCGCAGCCGTATCGTGCTGCGTCACGTGGCGCGCAATGCGCTGCTGCCGCTCGTCACCATGCTCGGGCTGCAATCGGCGGCCATGCTCGGCGGCAGCGTGGTGATCGAGAGTGTCTTTGCGATCCCCGGTTTCGGCCGGCTGGCGCAGGAGGCGGTCAACGGCCGCGACGCGCCGCTGTTGATGGGCATCGTCGTCACCAGTGCCGTCCTCGTCATATCGGTCAATTTCCTCGTCGATCTCGTCTATGCCGCGCTCGATCCGCGCATCGGCGCATCGGAGGGCGGCGTATGAACTGGCTGCGGCGCCTGCTGCGCACACCGGAAGGTGCGGCCGGACTGGCGATCCTTCTCATCCTCCTTTTGGCCGGGCTGCTCGCTCCCGTCGTTTCGCCGGGCGATCCGCTGAGGATCGCCGGCCGCGCGTTGCTGGCGCCGTTCACCGATCCGGCTTTTCCGCTCGGCACCGACCGTCTCGGTCGCGACGTCCTGGCGGGGCTGCTCTATGGCGCGCGGACGTCGCTTGCCGTCGGCCTGGCGGCGGCGTTTTCAGCCATGGTGCTGGGGCTCTGTGTCGGCATGGTAGCCGGTTTTGCCGGCGGGCTCATTGACGAGGCGCTGATGCGGGTGGTCGACGCCTTCCAGATCGTGCCGGCTTTTCTCCTCGCCCTTGCCTTCGTCAGCACCATCGGGGTGTCGACGCCCATTATCGTCCTTGCCATCGCACTCGGGACGTGGGCCGATCCGGCACGGCTGACGCGAGCGCAGGTGCTTGCGATCCGCGAGCAGGATTATGTCGCCTCGGCAAGGGTGATCGGCATGCATCCGGCCGAAATCGCCTTTCGGGAAATCCTGCCGAACGCGCTGCCGCCGGTGCTGGCGCTTTCCGCCACCATCGTCGCCGGTGCTGTTCTCACCGAGGCAGCGCTGTCCTTCCTTGGCCTCGGCAATCCCAATATCGCCACCTGGGGTTCGATGATTGCCGAGGGCCGCAGCGTACTGCGTTCGGCATCCTATCTCTCGATCATACCGGGCGCTGCCCTCGCCGTGACCGTGCTCGGCGTCCATCTCTTTAGCGAGGGTCTCGGCCAGGCGCTCGGCGATAATGACGTGGGGGCGGCATGAGCGGTATTTTCTGCAGCCTGCGACAGCTTTCGGTCACCTATGGGCGCGGTGTCGCGGCCGCGCTCGACGGTATCGATCTCGATATCGTCGCCGGCGAAAGACTGGCAATCATCGGCGAAAGCGGCTCCGGCAAGAGCACACTCGCCCGCGCGCTAGCCGGCCTGCTGCCGGAGGGTGCGAGGGTCGGCGGCGAGATGCTCTGGCCCGGACTAGGCCATGCGCCCCGCCCGGGACGCGATTTCGGTGTCGTCTTCCAGGATCCCGGCTCCAGTCTCAATCCCGTGCTGACGATCGGAGAGCAGGTCGCCGAGGGCGCCAGGCGCCATCTCGGTCTCAGCTGGAAACAAGCCTATGTCAGAGCTGAGGAATTGCTCGGACGGGTGCGGATACCGCAGCCTGAAAAGACCATGCGGGCCTTTCCGCATCAGCTTTCCGGCGGCCAGCGCCAGCGCGTGGCGATCGCCGCAGCCATCGCTGCGAGGCCTGCGCTGCTGATCGCCGACGAGGCGACCAGCGCGCTCGACGTGGTCGTCCAGGCCGAGATTGTCCGTCTGCTCGACGGGTTGGTGCGCGAGGACGGCATGACGCTGCTGTTCATCACCCACGACATCGCGCTTGCCTCCGGTTTCGTCGACCGCATCGCCGTCTTCCGCAATGCGAGGCTGGTCGAGGCTGGCCCCGTCCGTTCCGTGCTTTCGGCGCCGAAAAGCGACTACACCGCCGCCCTGATCGCCAGCCATCGCGACCTCGCGACGCCGCCGCTGATCACGGAGGTGCAGCCATGAACGATGTGCTGCTTTCCGTCGAAAACCTGTCGAAAGGGTTTTCTTCCGGCGCGCGCCAAGTTGCCGCCCTCGACAATGTGTCGCTGACGATCGCGCCTGGGGAAACGCTCGGTCTCGTCGGGGCCTCCGGCAGTGGGAAATCGACGCTGTCGCGCATCCTGCTGCGGCTTCTCAGCGCCGATGCCGGGTCGATCCGCTTCGAGGGGGTGGATTGGCTTGCCCTGAACGGTGCGTCGTTGCGCCGCCGGCGGGCGCGCATGCAGATTGTGTTCCAGGACCCGCTCGCAGTCTTCAATCCGCTGGCGAGCGTTGGCGCCGTGCTCGACGATCCGCTTCGCATCCACGGCGTCGTCGCGAAAGACCGGCGCCCCGGCGAGATCGCCATGCTTCTCGAGCGTGTCGGCCTGCCCGCCGACTATGCCGGCCGGCCGGTCCGCGCGCTGTCCGGTGGCCAGCGGCAGCGCGTGGCGATCGCCCGGGCGATTGCGGCACGGCCCTCGCTGCTGGTGCTGGACGAAGCCGTATCGGCCCTCGACGTCACCGTGCGCGGCAGGATCCTGGAACTTCTGGTCGATCTGCAGAAAGAACAGGGCATTGCCTGTCTGTTCATTTCACACGATCTTGCCGTGGTCCGCGCCGTTTCCCACCGCATCGCCGTCATGGATGGCGGGCGGATCGTCGAGACCGGTCCGGCCGCGGCGCTCGTTGCCGCGCCGCAATCCGATGCCGCTCGCGCGCTCGTTGCCGCCGTGCCCCGTCTCGCGACCGATCCCTGCTGAAGGAAGTATCCATGTCCGATCTTGGTTGGAATCCCCTGCATGGCGTACCCTCCTATCCCGCGGAACGCTACGCAGCCCTTGCCGACAGGATCGGCCGCCTATTGCGCAGCCGTGGCGACATATTGCTTGTGCAGGCAGAGGCAGTGGTGGCGCTGGAGGCGGCAGCGGTCAGCCTTGCGCGCCCCGGCCTTGCCGCACTCAACATCGTCACCAGCCTCTATGGCGGTTGGTTCGGGCAATGGCTGCGGCGGGGCGGTGCAACGGTTGCCGATATCGTCGCCGAACCAGGCCTGCCGATCGAGATCGATGCCGTCGCCAAAGCACTCGACGCCGGTTCTCGCATCGATGTGCTCGCTCTGGTTCATGCCGAATCCGCCAGCGGCATTCTCAATCCCCTGCCCGAGATACTGGCGCTTGCGCGTGATCACGGCATCGTCACCGTCGTCGATGCGGTCGCCTCGGTCGGCGGTCACGAATTCGATGTCGACGATCTCGGCATCGACATCGCGGTGATCGGCCCGCAGAAGGCACTCGGCGGTCCGGCTGGTGTCTCCGCGCTCTCGGTCAGCCGCCGTGCCTGGGATTTCATTCTCCGAGATGGCGCACCGCGCGATTCGATCTTGTCTTTGGCGGACATGAAGAGCTGGGTCGATAGCGGCCGGTTCGGCCTGCCGGGAACGCCGGCGCCGCTGGAATTCTTCGCGCTGGAAACGTCGCTCGACCGCATCGAAGCCGAAGGCCTGGAGAATGTGGTCGCCCGCCATGCGCTTGCCGCATCGGCAACACGGGCGGGGCTTGCGGCACTCGGAACTCCGGTCTGGGTGCCGGCAGCAAAGGCGTCGAACCTGGTGACGGCGGTGCCGGTGCCGGAGGCGCTGGCACCTGCCGTGCTGATCACTGCCGCCGGACGACTGGGGGTCGAGCTGACCGAAGGTGTCGGAACCGCGCCGGCCCGTCTCGTGCGGCTGAACCACACAGGTCCGCGCGCCACATTCCAGACGGTGCTGTCGAATGTCGTGGCCTATGGCGCGGCCCTCAGGCAGGCCGGTCATCTCGCGGATATATCAGCCGCTTCGGAGGCGATTTCGTCGGCCTATAGCCGCTGAGAGATGTTCCCGGAACCGGGACGGCATGTCGATGACCACAAGGCCGCCGCCCGGCTTACGCTTGGCCCGGCAAAAACCCTCCGGCATCCCGATAAAGCCGTATTCAGTCCTTGATAATCGTCGCTCGCCAAGGCAGGAGAGAGGCATCGTGGAGACTTGGTGCAGATGACGAGATTGCTGGATGCGCAGGGCCTGGAGATTTCGCATGAGGGGCACCGCACCCGCCTGAAATGGCATAGGTTGCGCAAACGGTTTGCCGATCCGCTGTTCTCAGCCGAGGTTATGGCGGAAGGATTTGCCGCCGGCGCTTCGATGGAGCTCGATCTGCGCGTGCGCGCCGATAGCGGTTTCGTCGTGCTGCACGACGAGGACCTCGAAGGCGAAACGACCGGGCATGGACCGATCGCCGAAAAAAGCCTTGGTGACCTCGGCGATATCAGGATGCAGGAGGGCGACCGGCCGCTGATCCTCAGCGAAGATCTCGCTGCCATGCTGCAATCCGCCCATCCGGCCGCGCTGCTGCAATTCGACATGAAGGACGACTACGAGGCGATCGGCGCCAGGGGCATTGAGCATCTTGCCGCGCATTTCCGCCATATCGCCGCCTCGGTGATCGTTAGCGGCGGCAGTCTCGATCTCATCGTCGCGGTCAAGGAGAAGCTTCCGCATCTGCTGCGCGGGATCGACCCCACCGACAAGCTCTACGATATCAGCAAGGCTCGCGGCTGGAAGGCTGTCGAGGCGGAATTGCGCGCCGACCTGCGCGGCCCGACCGAACCGGACACGATTTATTTGCAGTGGTCACTGATCCTGGACGCCGCCAGGGACGGTCTCGACATGATCGCGCTCTGCCAGGATCAAGGCAAACGCGTCGATGCCTGGACCTTCACCCTGAAGGATCCGGAGGCTGGTTTCAGCGAAGAGGAATGGTTGAATTTCTCGGCGCTGATGGCCCTGAAGCCGGATCAGATCACCACCGACGAGGCACCGGCGACCGAACGCGCCTGGCGCCGCCGCATGGCAGTCTAACGACAAGCATCGGAGTATCATTTCGAAAGGTGTGAGCCGCTGTCGGGACTCTATTTATCGGCCTGTCGCATGTTTTGCGTAATTTGCATCATTTTAAACTTCTGATGCTATCCATATCCAGCAGACAAATGTTGGTGTTCGATATGCAAGTTGTTGATACTAAAGCAATTGCGCAACAAGCAAATTCCAGCTTGCAGGAAGCGTGGCATCTTGGGTGCACAGGCCGCTCCGTCGAGGCACTCACACTGGCCGGCCAGATCCTTGCGGATGCCACGGCGCGGGGCGACGATCGGCTCGCAGCTCAATGCGACACCGACATTGGCTGGTACTGTTTTCAGATCGGCAAGGCCGAACTTGGCCTGACGCATGTCCGCCGGGCGGTAGACTTCTGGAAAACGAACGGGGAGCCCAGGCAGGAAGCCTATGCCCGGGCCTATTTCGGATGGCTGCTGCTGGAATTGGGCCTGCCGGAGGAAGCGATCGAAGAAGCCACGCACGCGTTGGATCTGGCCGACAAGACAGCAGACCCGAAAGCGCAAAGCCTGGCCACCAACGTCATTGGAATTATCTTCTGGTACAACAAGCAGCCCGACCGGGCCATCCTGATGAGCGAGAGGTCTGTCGAACTCGCCAGATCGATCGGCGACAAGACCTATGAATGCTGGTGGCTCATCAATCTCGGCGGCGCTCATTCGGAAGCCGGATATATCGCGCAGGCGCTCGATCAGCCGGAGCAAGGCCACCAGATGCTGGTGAGAGCGCTGGAACTGACCGAACAGGCGCTCGACATCGCAACCGAGACTGGCGATCGCTGGGCTGCCCGCATCTGTCTCGGCAACAAAGCCGAGTTCCACAGCCACCTGGGCGAGCATGACAAGGCGCTCCAGTGCATGGTCCGCTACCGGCTGTTGCAGGAGAACAGCTATGTCAGGGACAGGCAGCAATATCTCTACACCTTGGGCCAGATCTACAACAATTCCGGCAAATTCGCGGAAGCTCTAGCGCCGCTGCTCGAGGCGGTGGAGCTGATAGACGATGGCGGCAGTTTCGATTCCTATATCCAGATCTATCTTCATCTGTCGCAAGCCTATGAGGGGCTGGGACAGTTCGATCCGGCGCTGGCGGCCCATAAAAAATATCACCAAGCCTATTTGCGCAATAGCGCCGAGAGAACCCAGCAGCGCGCCCGCCTTGCCGAAATCTACTATGAAACCAAGCGGTTCAAGGAAGTTGCCGAAACGGAGACGAAGCGCGCAGAAACGCTGGAGGCCTCCTATCAGAAGCTGCAGGAGCAAACCGATATCCTTGCCAGTGCCGTCTATGTGGACCCGCTGACCGGCCTCTATAACCGCAAATATCTTGACAGCCGTTTCAAAGAGCTGACGTCCGAGAAGCGCCCATATTCCATCGCTATGCTGGATGTCGATCACTTCAAGTCGGTCAACGACAACTTCTCTCACATGATCGGCGACCAGGTCCTCAGTGCCATTGGCGCCATATTGCGCGGCCAACTGCGCATTACCGATCAGGCAATTCGCTTTGGCGGCGAGGAATTCGTCGTCCTGCTCGCCGGCGCTCCCCGGGGCGCCGCCGATGTCTGCGAGCGGCTGCGTTTGGCCGTTGAACAGTGGGCCTGGTCCGAGATCTGCAACGGGTTGCACATTACGATCAGCATCGGTGTCGCCGGCACCCTGTCTGCCACTTCTCCGAACGAGATCCTGGCGATCGCCGATCAGAATCTCTATGCGGCGAAAAAGAGCGGCCGCAATCGCGTTGTTTCGTAACCGGCGTTTCCGCAGCTTTCGGGTCAACGTCGCAGTTACGCCAAATCGGGCGGGTCGCCTCTTTGAGAATGGTCTATTTATAGCCCTTCAATGTCGAGGATGAAGGCGAATTCGCCGGCAAGCCCCGGCGCGTGGGCTATGACAGGCCCGCCTTGCGCAAGCAGCCTGTCGACCGGCGGCATCGCCACCACAGCGCCGGCCTCTTCGGCGATCAGCGCGCCGGCGAGCATGTCCCAGGCATTGAGGTGGCGTTCGTAATAGAGATCGGCAGCGCCCTCGGCGACGCGGACGAGGTCGATCGCGGCCGCGCCCATGCGGCGATAATCCATGCCGCGTTCGTGGAGCCGCCGCGAAAGCGCGAGATGGTCTTCAAAGCTCGTCTTGCGGGAATGGCCGAGAATGACGAGCGCATTGGCCGGATCGACGGTCGCAGCCGCATGCACCGGAAGCCCGTCCTTGAAGGCGCCACCGCCGCGCACGGCATGAACGACCTTGTCGGCGGCGGCGTCATAGACCACGCCGATCTCAACCTTTCCCGATGCGACGAAGGCGATCGAGACGCCCCAGTGCCGGAAACCCCTGATATAGTTGGTGGTGCCGTCGATCGGATCGACGACCCAGGTGCCGCCCTCGCCCGATCGTCCGCCGCTCTCTTCGCCCATGAATGTATCGTCCGGAAAGCGCGACAACAGCCCGTCGCGGATTGCCTGCTCGGCCTTTCTGTCGGCGATGGTGACGAAATCCTGCAATCCCTTGTTCTCGACGGCGAGGCTACCGGGGACGGAGTCCCACCGAAAGCGGGCCGTTTCCCGTCCGACCTCGAGGGCAACTGACATGGCGACCTCCGCCCGTGCGCGGATGGCGGCGGCATCGAATGCGGAATTCATCAGGCAGTCCTTCTTCTGATCAATGTCACCGGCGTGAATTCGACACGCGCCGTCAGGTCCGGCTCGGCCATCCGGCTCATCAGCAGGTCGACCGTCTTTTCGGCCTGGACGTCGCAGGGCTGGCGGATGGTCGTGAGATCGTAAGCGGTCCAGCTCGCTTGCGGAATGTCGTCATGGCCGATGATGCGGAGCGGCGGCGCGTCATCGCGGCCGCGGCCCTGCATGACGCGGTCGATCACGCCGCAGGCCATGTAGTCGTTGGCGCAGAACAGTCCGTCGATGCCGGATGCGGCAAGTTCGGCTGCCGCATCATAACCGCTCCGGTAGTTGTTGATCCTTACCTGCAGGAATTGCGCCTCGACGCCGAGCTGCCTGCAACGCGCGATGAAGGCCTCGCTGCGCCGCCGCGCCGTATAGGATACGGCAGGTGCGGCCATCACGGCGGGCTTTCGCACGCCGCTGTCGATCAGCTGGGTGGCGGCGAGATGGCCGGCCATCCGGTCGTCGGAAATGATGCGGTCGACGAAGGGGATGTCGTTGCCCTTGTTGATCAGCACGATCGGCACGCCTTCGGCCGCGCACTGCTCGCAGATTTCGGTCGGCGGTGCGTCCGAAGTGACGATGACGCCTGACACGGCGTAATGCAGCAGCTGGCCGATGACCGTCGAAGTATCGGCCTCCGGCGAGGTCGGCAGCAGGATGGGACGGAAATTACGGGCGAGCAGCACTCTTGCGAGATTCTCGATCTGTAGCGTGCGGAACGGGTTGTCGAGGCCGGCAGCGACGACGCCGACGAGATCGGAGCGTTTGTTGGTCAGGCTTCGGGCAAGATAGTTCACCCGGTAGCCGAGTTCCTTGGCCGCCTGGTAGACCTTCTCGCGCGTCTTCGGCGAGACGCTGGCATCCGGCGTGAAGGCGCGCGACACGGCGGCGCGCGAGACGCCGGCCACACGCGCCACATCGAAGGAGGTTACCTTGCGCGGTCCCTTATCCCTGTCTGCCAACTGCTTTTTCCTTAACCGCAGGCGACCGCATCAGATCGGGCAGATCCGTGCAGATGCCGAGAACGGGAAGCTTCATGATGTCGTCGAGAATGGCCGGTCGCTCCTCGTGCCAGAGCACGATCTCGCGGCCCGCCTCGAAGGCGCGGTTCATCAGCGCCTCGGTGACCAGATCCTGCGGACGCTCGCCTGCCCTCTCCCAACAGAGATGCAGGATATCGGCGCCGGCCTCGTCGCCGAGTACATGCGGATCGTGGCCGACGCGGATCAGCACCGAGAGAGGAAAATCGCAGGCCGCGTCACGGAGTTCGCGCACCTGCGCCGTGTCGAAGGAGCCGAGACAGGCGAAACGCTGGTTCATCTCGGCAAGATGCCGCCAGCAGCGCATGCCGGTCCCAGGCGCTTTCAGCTCGACATAGAGACCGGTCCCGGTCTCGCGGCCGAGGGCGGCGACCTCCGAAAAACTCGGCACATCGACACCGTCGAGCCCGGCAAGCTCCGCTGCCGTCATTTCGGAAATGCGGCGGTCGATGCCGAAGACGCGCTCGAGATGGTCGTCATGCGAGACGACGACCACGCCGTCGCTGGTCAGCTGCGTGTCGAGCTCCCACATCTCAGCGCCGAGTTCGGCGGCGCGGCGAAAAGCGGCCAACGTGTTCTCGGGTTCATGGCCGCTGGCGCCACGATGGCCGATGCAAAAGGGAAGCCGGCCCTTGGTCGCTGGCCAGCCGTAACGCTCGAAAAATCCCGAAAAATCGCGGGTCATCAGAGCCTCCTGCCATTTTCATCGAAGACGAATATGCCGCGGCTGTCGATTGCCCACCGGACGTCGTCGCCGACATGGATATCGCTGCGCACCGGCTGGATCGAACGCAGCAGCGGCCCGCCGGCAAGAGCCACGTCGTAGAGATTCTCGCGGCCTTGCGTTTCGGCGAAGGTGATCTTGCCGGGCACGGGGATGTCGCCCGCCGGCGTGAAATGCTCCGGCCGGACGCCGAGCATCAGCTTCGTGCCCTCGGCGGCGCCGATGGTATCGGGCAGCGGCACGCGGATCTCGCTTTCCGGGATCGTAAAGGCGCCCTTGTCGACGACGCCGCGCAGGAAGGTGATCGGCGGGTTGCCGAGAAAGCCGGCGACGAAGGCGGTCTTCGGATCGTTGTACATTTGGGCCGGCGTGGCGATCTGAACGATCTCGCCTTCCTTCATGATGGCGATGCGGTCGCACATGCTCATCGCCTCCACCTGGTCATGGGTGACGAGAATGGCGGTGATGCCGGTCTCGCGCTGCAGGCGGCGGATTTCCGAGCGCATTTCGAGGCGCAGCTTGGCGTCGAGATTGGCGAGCGGTTCGTCGAGCAGCAGTACATCAGGCTTGCGGATCAGCGCGCGGGCGAGCGCCACGCGCTGCTGCTGGCCGCCGGAAAGCTGGGCCGGCCGGCGCCCCATCAGGTTGCCGATCTGCACGAGGGCTGCGATCTGGTCGACCTCCTTTCGGATTTCGGCGGCGGACACGCCCTTCACCTTCAGGGGAAAGCCGATGTTTTCGGCAACCGTCATGTGTGGGTAGAGCGCATAGGATTGGAAGACGACGCCGACATTGCGGGCCTGGCTCGGCAGATCGGTGACGTCGCGGTCACCGAAGAGGATGCGTCCGCCGGTCGGCCGGTGAATGCCGCAGACCGCAAAAAGCGTCGTCGATTTGCCGCAGCCGGAAGGCCCGAGCAGCGCCAGCATCTCGCCGTCGCCGACTTCGAGCCGCATGTTCTCGATGACCTTGGTGGAGCCGAAGCTCTTCGAAAAATTGTCGAGGAGGATGCGCATCAGCCTTTGCTCCCGCCGCCGTAGATGTTCATGAGATATTTGTTGAAGAGTGCATAGGCGATCAGAACCGGGAGGAAGTAGAAGATGCCGACCGCTTTGAACATGTTGAAATCGTAATTATTGTCGTCGACGAGGAAGCCGGCGAGATAGACCGACAGCACCTGCACCTGATTGCCAGGCGCCAGCACCTGCGGCAGGATGAATTCACCCCAGCCAGAGAGGAAGGAGAACAAGCCGAGCGCCATGATGCCGGGCTTGACTTGCGGCAGCACAAGGCTGCGCCAGACGCGGAAACGCGAGGCGCCGTCGACGACACCGGCCATCTCGATTTCCCACGGCACGGTGTCGTAGAAGCCTTTCATCAGCCAGATGCCGAGCGGCAGGTCGATCGCCGCCTTTACCAGGATGACGCCGATCAGCGAATTGTAGAGGCCGATCATCTGCAGCACGATGAAGATGGCGATGATCAGCGTCACCGAGGGGAAGGCATGCAGCACCATGACGCCGGCAAGGAAGAAGCCGCGCGCCGGGACGTTCAGCCGCGATAGCACATAGCCCGCCATCGACGAGACGATGAGCACGACGCTGGTGGTGCAGGCTGCAAAGAGCAGCGTATTCACCGTCACTTGCCAGATGTTCGCCTTGCCCGCCGTCGTCTGCCACAGGAAACGCCAGTGCTCGAGCGTCAAGGCGGAGGGCAGCAAGGCATCCGGCTGCCTTACCGTCACGGTGTCGAGGAAGAGATAGGCATACATCAGGAGCAGCGGCAGGCTGACGATTGTCAGTGCCGATATGACGGGCCAGCTGCGGTAATTTGCCGAAGGCTGCGATTGTTCGGCCATGGTCAATCCTCGATCAGGGGCTTGGCGACAAGCGTGCCGTAGTTGAAGACTCGCAGATAGAGGAGCGACAGCACCACGCCGATGACGACGAGCACCAGCGCCATGGCGGCACCCAGCCCATATTCGAGATTGCCGGCATAATTCCTGAGCGCGGTGTGATAGGCGGCGAGCGCCCAGACCTCGGTCGAGTTGCCCGGTCCGCCATTGGTGGCAAGCAGGATTTCATTGAAGGAGGCGAGCAGCGACAGCGTCTGATAGCAGGTGACGAAGAGGATCGGCCAGCGCATCTGCGGCAGAATGATGTAGCGGATCTGCTGCCAGCGTGAGGCGCCGTCGACCTCGCTCGCATAGAACTGGCTCTTCGGAATGGCTTTCATCGCCGAGGAGAAGACCAGCATGCCCATCGAGGCGCCGATGAAGCCGTTGATCAGCACAACGAAGATCCAGGCATTATAGGCGTTGTCGAGCAGGTAGTTCTTCGGGGGATAGCCGAACTTGCCCATCAGGATGGAAATGAAGCCGGTATCCCAGGCAAGCCATTTCCACAGCATCACATAGATGACGACGGGGGTGATGCGTGGCAGGAGCCAGATGCCGCGGAAGATTGAGGCTGGCGTCGGCGGCATGTAATGCGTCCAGATCGCCAGTAGCAGCGCATAGCCGACATTGAAAAGCGTCAGCACCAGCGCGACATAGAGCACGGTATTCAAGAGCACGCGCGCCATGTCGGGTGAAGTGACCAGGCGCGAGAAATTGTCGGTCGTCCAGATCCAGCCGGTATAGGTGGCCGTCGCGACGGTTTCCTTCTGTTCCGGGGTCAGCTTGAAACCCAGAGAATCCAGCGCCGAAAAGAGCTGCCCCTTGCTATCGAAGCGAGTGTTGAGGACGGAGCGGTTGAACTGTTCGGAGATCTGCTTGACTTCGCGCGTCGAAGGCCGCTCGGCGAGATCCTTGAGCATGCGCTCGACGTCCCGGCGCGCTGGAAAGACCTCGCCCATATGTTTGGCACGCAATTCCGCCGCGATCCCAGGCGCAAGTCCGAGGCCCTCGACGGCCTTGAGGCCAGCTTCGTCGACCGTGTAACGCGGTTCGGCCATCTCGGCGGCGATGTCGGGCAGCGCCGATTTCAGCGCGATCAGGGAATTGGGCGCGATCTGGTAGACACCGCCTGATATGCCGGTCGCCGTCGTCATGCTGGTCATCGAGAAGACTGCCGTCAGAACGACCGGCATCAGGAAGAACAGGACGATCATGATCGCCGCAGGCGCGATCATCACCAGTCCGAGCGTTCTGGACGATTTCATGGAAGCCCCTCATCGCGAACCGACCGGGCGGCGGGTGCCGCCGCCCCGAGCTTCGATCTTAGCGGATGACGATCTTGTCGCCGAGCGTGCTCTTCAGCTCGCTCTCGGCATCACCAATGGCGGCGTCGACGGTCTTGGCGCCGGTCCAGGATGCTTCGAGGTTCTTCCACATGATGTTCCAATATTTGCCGAAATCGGAATTGTTCGGCATGGCATTGGCATGCGGCAGCAGGCGCTCGGTGGCTTCGCGGGTCCAGCGGTCGGCCGAGTAGAAATCGACTTGCGATTCCGCCTCGGAAATGCCGAGATGGGCCGATTTGACCGCATGCAGCGCGTTGATGCGCGGCTCGGAGGCGATCGTGATCAGCTGGGCGGCGATATCGGTGTCTTCCTTGTCGTGACCCGCTGTCAGCAGGTAGACGAGCGGGTGAGTCAGCGTGTTGGCCTTTCCGCCTTCGCCGGCCGGGATCAGCGTGAAGATCACGTTGCCGAAGAAATCCTTGAGACCTTCCTGGTTGACAAGGCGGGCATAGTGCCAGGTGCCGCCGTCCCAGATGCCGGCCTTGCCGGTGGCGACTTCCTTCCACCACTGGTCGCCCGGCATGCCGATGTGGTTCTTCTTGGTGACGCCTGATTTAACGGCATCGGCGAAGAACTGGTAGGTGCGGGTCATTGCCGCCTTGTCGAAAACGAGCTTGCCGCCTTCTTCCATCGTGCCGCCGAAGCTGGTGTAGAACTGCCAGTAGTCGGGCCCGTTGCTGGCGCGCGGATAGAAACCGTAGCCGGCCTGGACCAGGCCTTTGTCCTGCATCTTCTTGGCGTCTTCGAGCAGGTTCTTCATGGTGTACTTGCCGGCCTGGACGCTCTGCGGCAACGCATCCAGATCGGCGTCGCTGTAGCCGATCGCCTTCATGTAAGGCTTCCAGAAGAACATCGGCCGAGACTCGGCATCCTGCGGAATGCCGTAGACGGTGCCGTTGTAGGAGGCTATCTGCAGCAGATTTTCATAGATGCCGTTGAGCGGCCAGGAGTCGAGATCGACGTAATCCTCGATCGGAACGATAAGGCCGGCCTGCGACCAGGGCGCGATGTCTTCATGGCCGCTGACGACGATGTTCGGCGCGGTCTTGGCTTCCGCGGCAAGGGTCAGCGCCTGCTTGAAGTCCTCCCAGGCGGAGTAGGATTTCTTGTCGACGGTGATCTTCAGGTCTTCGCCCTTGAGGGCGGCCTGGCGCTGCAACTGCTGGGCCGCGATCTCGATGGCGTCGAGGCGATAGACGTCGTTCGGGCCGGTACCGCCGGCCCAGACGCTGATGGTAACGTCCTTGGCAAAGGCGAAAGCGGAGGTCGAGGCCAGAATGGTGGCCGCGATCGTGAGGGATTTCAAGCTCGGCAGAATAGTCATCTTCTTCGTCTCCCTAGAAGAGCAGTGTGAAGCCTCTTGACGGGTCAGCACTGCTGATGATGGCCGCTCCGAAACCCCACGAAAACGTGACAATGTCCGCTTTATGGACTGAACGTAACGGCCGAATGACAAAATTGAGCACGTGTGCAAATTTATTATGACGATGTCCGGACGACTTGCAAGCGGTGGTTTTCGACGGGCGTCTTTTACGCTTCAAATTGCGCTTTTCCTGCGTTAACTTCCCGCCATGAGCCTCGAATCCGTCCGCGCCTTTCTCAGCGTCCACGCACCCGATATCGAAATCATCGAAACCGCCGAGAACTCCTCGACGGTGGCGCTTGCCGCCGAAGCCCACGGTGTCGAGCCGGCCCAGATCGCCAAGACGATCTGCCTGCGCGTCGGCGAGCAGATGATGCTGGTCGTTGCCGGCGGCACGGCAAGGCTCGACAATCGCAAGTTCAAGGACACCTTCGGAGCCAAGGGGCGCATGCTCGACGCCGAAGAGGTGGTGGCGGTCACCAGCCATCCGGTCGGCGGCGTCTGCCCTTTCGGCCTGCCCTCGCCGCTGCCCATTTATTGCGATATCTCGCTGAAACGTTTCGAGGAAGTCGTGCCGGCGGCCGGCTCGACGAATTCGGCCGTGCGCATCGAAACCGGACGGCTGGCCGAGCTGACCGGCGCCAGCTGGGTCGATGTCTGCCAGTAAAACTGGCCGAAGAACTTCACACCGGGGAAAGACTACCTATATTACCTCTCGACATGCCGTCATTGTGCATGACAGGAGATCAGGAATGCCGAGTGCCGTTTCGCGTTTTGCCAAGATCGCGGCAATTGCCGCACTGACGAGCGCTACCGTTTTTGCTTCCCTCGACGATGCCGAGGCGCGCCGCGCCGGTAGCGGCGGTTTCGGAAGTCGCGGCACGCGCACCTTCCAGGCTCCGCCCGTCACCAGCACCGCGCCCGGGACTGCGGCACCGATCGAAAGATCGATGACGCCGCGTCCACCGACCACGGCACCGGCGACCGCGCAGCAACCTTTCGGCACCCAGCGCCCTGGTCTCTTCGGCGGCTTCGGCCGTTCGATGATCGGCGGCCTGATTGCCGGCGGCCTTCTCGGCATGCTGCTCGGTCACGGTTTCGGCGGCGGCTTCGGTTTTCTCGGCATGCTGCTGCAGATCGCGCTGATCGGCGGCGCCGTCATGCTCGCCATGCGTTATTTCGCCAATCGCCGCCAGCCTTCCTACGGCGTCGGCGGCCAGAGCCGATCCTCGCCACAGTCCTATGGCCAGCAATCCTATAGCATGTCGCCTGCCGGCAATTCGTCCTTCCACATCCCGGCGATCGGTTCGGGCGCCGGTTCAGCTTCGTCTTCGCGCGGCAACCGCCCGAGCGACGAGATCGGACTGGCGCAGGCCGATCTCGATCAGTTCGAGGAACTGTTGACCAGCGTTCAGACCGCCTATGGCGCTGAAGATTACGGCACGTTGCGGCGCCTGACGACGCCCGAGGCCATGTCCTATCTTGCCGAGGAACTCGGCGAAAACGCCACCAACGGCGTGCGCAACCGCGTTTCCGACGTCAAGCTGCTGCAGGGAGACATTGCCGAAGCCTGGCGCGAGGACGGGCAGGAATTTGCCACGCTCGCCATGCGCTACTCCTCGATCGACGCCATGATCGAACGCGACAGCGGCCGTGTTGTTTCCGGCGACGACCGCCGCCCGAGCGAAAGCGCCGAGGTCTGGACCTTCGTGCGCAAGCCGGGCGCCGACTGGAAGCTCGCCGCGATCCAGGGCACGGAGCAACGCGCCGCGTGATGCGGCGCGCAAAGCCGATACTCTCTTTAATTCACTGCGACCGGTTTGGAACGCATGCGGGAAACCGTCTCGCGTTCCGCCCGCTTGCAGCGCATCGGCGGCAGGCCGCGATCCATCAGGTCCATGTCTTCGAGCACCATCTCGCCCATCTTCTTGAAGGCGCTGTCGAGTGCGCCGGCGCGATGCGCCGAGCGGATGAAGCCCTTCAGGCTCCGCACCGGATGATCGGCCGGCAACGGCTCTTCAGGGTAGACGTCGCTCGCCGCGACGATATGGCCTGACGAGACGGCCGCCATCAGCGCATCGAAATCGACGACATCGGCGCGGCTGAGCAGGATGAAGGCGGCGCCCTTGCGCATGCTGGCGAAGGCCTCGGCGCCGAGAAATCCCCTGTTCTCGCTGGTGACGGCGGCGACGACGAAGATGAAATCGCTCTTCGTCATAACGTCCTCCAGGCTTGCCGGCTCGACGCCGTTTTCCTCAAGGATCGATTGCGGCAGCCAGGGATCGAACACCCGGATGCGGGCTCTGAAGCCGGACAGCACTCGTCGCAGCACCTTGCCGAGATCGCCGAAGCCGACAATGCCGATCTCGGAGCCGGCGAGCAGCCGCGCACTCGAATTGCCCTCCCCGCCCCAGAGTTCGCTGCCCTGGCGGAAGGCGACATCCGCATCGACGATGCCGCGCGCCAAGGCCAGCGCGAAACCGAGACCGATTTCGGCGACCGGCTCGGCAAAGACCTGGCCTGTGGTCACGACATGGATGCCGCGCTCGAACAGCACCTCATAGGGCATGTTGTTGAGAAGATTGCTTTCGACATTGAGGATCGAGCGCAGGGCCGGCATCCGTCCCAGCGTTTCCGCCGAAAGCGGCGGCTGGCCGATGATGTAGCGCGCCTTGCCGAGGATCTCGTCGCCGAGGGCCGCGATATACTCGGGGTCGGCCTCGATGATCTCGTATTTTGCATGCAGTTCGGCGCGCGCCTTGTTACTGAAGATCAGGTCGAGCGTGCGCGGCTCGGGGGCGCTGATCGCCAGCGGCCGTTCGGTGTTCGTCATGGGCATCTCCTCCACCGCGGCGGCTTGCGCCATCTCCGCCGGACGATTGATAGCCGCTGTGCGCGATCGTTTCCAGTTCGCGGAAAAGAACTTTAGAAAACGAGGGCGCTCGGCGCCGAGAGACGCTATCGAAAGCGGCATCTGCCTATCAGATAAGCAATTGAATCGGCTTGGTATTTCGCGGCATTTTCGTTGACGGCGGGAATTCTTTGAACTAGCGTGATGCACGCGACTTGGAACCATGCCTGTGTTCGGCGGCCGCAGGATATTCGAAAACTCACGAGGGAATGAGCAATGAAATCAGCACTCAAGAGCGGTCTGCTTGCCTTGGCTGCCGCAGCGCTTCCAGCCGCCGCCTACGCCCATCCCGCCATCGGCGAAGCCGCCGGCTTCAGCCATGGCTTTGTCCATCCGATCTCTGGCCTCGATCATGTCCTCGCCATGGTGATGGTCGGTGTTTTCGCATTTCAGCTGGGCGGCCGCGCCACCTGGCTCGTGCCGACGACCTTCGTCTTGGTGATGGCACTTGGTGGTGTCCTCGGCGCTACCGGCGTCAATATTCCCTTCGTTGAAACCGGCATCGCGCTTTCCGTCGTCGTCCTCGGCGCCATCGTCGCGCTCAATGTCAAGGCGCCGCTCGCCGCAACACTCGGTATCATCGGCCTCTTCGCCATCTTCCACGGTCATGCACATGGTGCCGAAATGCCGGAAAATGCCGCCGGTGCTGCCTATGCTGCCGGCTTCATGATCGCGACCGCACTGCTGCATGCCGCCGGCCTCACGCTTGGTTACCTCATCGGCCGCGCCGGTGAACGTCAGGGGCTTTTTGTGACGCGTACGGCAGGCGGCATTGCCGCCATATCGGGCGTCGGTATCCTGGCCGGCTTGATCTGAGCCTGGCATTTCTGAACAAATACGAGGCGGCGTCCTAGACATCTCAATCCGACAGAACGCCCGGCATGCCTAGCGCATCGCCGGGCGTTTCTGCGTCATCGCTGCAAAGGGCTCCGGATTTGACCCAAGTCAAATTCAGCGGCGTTGCGCCCGGCTATAGATAGCCAACGATCAACGACGGGACACCCAAATTGACGCAGGCCTCCCTTGCCGATTGCCGGCGAGACGCGAAAGTTAGTATATTAATTTCAGAAATTTCTGAAATCACAGACGCAACGGAAATGATCATGAACCTTCCGCCTCTCGTCCAGTCCTTTGTTCTCCATTTCGGCGAAATGGGATCCCGCTGGGGAATCAACCGCACAGTCGGCCAGATCTACGCCCTGCTCTTCGTTTCTCCGGCGCCGCTCTGCGCCGAGGAGATTGCCGAGTCGCTCGGTATCTCGCGCTCCAATGTGTCGATGAGCCTGCGCGAACTGCAAGCCTGGAACCTCGTTCTTCTCAAACACAGGCCGGATGATCGCCGCGATTTCTTCACGACGCCAGATGATGTCTGGCACATATTGAGGACGCTTGCCGAGGAGAGAAAGAAGCGGGAAGTCGATCCGACGCTGTCCGTTCTGCGCGAAATCCTGATGCAGCGGCCGGCGAGCGACGCCGAGCGCCATGCGCAGCAGCGGATGAGCGAGATGCACACGCTGATCGAGCAGCTGACGCATTGGTATGACGACGTAAAACAACTTGAAACGGAAAGGCTCGCAACGCTACTCTCGCTGGGTGCGAAAGTGACCAAGCTTCTGGAGGCCAAGGACCGGGTCGTTTCGCTCGGCCGCAGCCGCCGGCCAAATCCTGCGAACAAGAGTTAGCGCCATGGGCACTGCTTTCTTCGACGCGAAGGACAGACAAGAGGCCGAGCCGATGCCGGAGGGCGATCCTGTCTCGCCTGTCACAGGTCCCAATGGTGCGAAAGGCGGGCTGCGCAGAGCGGCAATGCTGCAGGCGCTGGGCGCCGCCATCTGGATCCCGCAGGCCGGGTTGCTGGCCGTCTCGGTCGGCCGCATCGCCGATGGCGGCGGATGGCATGACGCTCTATGGCTAGCCCTCGGCATCCTTGTCCTCGGGTTTGCAAGAAGCTGTCTCGACGCGGCCGGCGGCCGCCTGGCCTTTCATGCCGCGCGCGGCGAGCTCAGCCGCAGGCGGAAGATCGCCGCCGCGGCACTTTCCATGTCGTCGCCGATCGATCGCAGCCGGCCGGCCTCCGGCAAAGCCGCAAGTGTGCTTGGCGAACAGGCCGAACTCATCGTGCCTTACCTCGCCCGTTTTCAGCCGGCGCGCATGAAGGCGAGCCTCGTGCCGCTCATCATCCTTGCCTTCATCCTTCCGGTCTCCTGGATCGCCGCGCTGGTTTTGCTGTTCGCCGCGCCGCTGATCCCGATCTTCATGGCGTTGATCGGCTGGCGTGCCCAGGCGGCCAGCGAAAGACAGCTGGTTGCGACCGGCGGCCTCAACGGCTTCCTGCTCGATCGGCTGCGTGGACTGGCGACGATCCGCGCGCTCGACGCGGTGGATGCAACCGCCCTGCGGCTGCGTTCGGAAGCGGAATCGCTGCGAGTGCGCACCATGGCGGTTCTGAAGATCGCCTTTCTGTCCTCGGCCGTGCTTGAGCTTTTCGCAGCCCTCGGCGTGGCGATGATAGCCGTCTACGTCGGCTTCAGCCTGCTCGGCGAAATCCGCTTCGGCACTTGGTCAGGCCGGCTCGACCTGACGGAGGGATTGTTCATCCTGCTGCTGGCGCCGGCCTTCTTCGAACCGTTGCGTGAACTTTCGGCCGTCTGGCACGATCGGGCGGCGGGCGAAGCGGCGCTGAAAGCCATGGACGCCATCGCTGCCGACGGCCTGTCCATCCAAGGAGCAGTCGAAGTCGCGCCGGCGGTACCTGCCGTCGCCAAAACGCCTGATATCCACCTTGAAAATCTCGCCTTTCGCTACGCCGCCGACGAACCGTTGGTGCTCGACGATTTCAACCTCGATATCGTAGCCGGCGAACATCTGGCGCTTCTCGGCGCCAGCGGTTCCGGTAAATCGACGCTTCTTTCGTTGATTTCAGGACTGGCGCCCTGCACCGATGGCCGGATCGTCATCGGTGGCATCGAGCTTGCGGACGATACCGCCGCCGTCCTGCGCGGCAGCATGGCGTGGATCGGCCAGAGACCGCATATTTTTGCCGGTACCATCGCTAGCAATATCGCGCTCGGCAGGCCCGGCATGCTGCGCGGCGATCTGACGGATGCGCTCGATGCCGCGAGACTGCGAAAGGTTGCCGAGGCCTATGGCAGCCGGCCGCTCGGCGAGGGCGGAATCGGACTTTCCGGCGGCGAGGCGCTGCGGCTGGCGATCGCGCGGGCCGCCTGCAATCCGCATCTTAGGATCATCCTTGCCGACGAGCCGACTGCGCATCTCGACGCCGCCACCGCCGCCGAGGTGACCGAGAGCCTGCTTTCGCTCGCCAGGGACCGTATCTTGATCGTTGCGACCCACGATCCGCTGCTTGCCGCCCGCATGCATCGCATCATGCGCATCGACACTGACCTCGTCATGAGGGAGGCCGCCGAATGAGCACATTTGCTACAAACCTCAAGCCGATCCTGCGACTCTTCTTTGCCGAACGCCGGCGTGCGCTGCTGCTGGGCGCAGCACTTTCGGCGGCGACGGTGACGGCCGGCATCGCCCTGCTCGGCCTGTCCGGCTGGTTCATCACCGCCACCTCGCTCGCCGGTCTTTCCGTCGCCGCCATCACCTTCGACGTCTTTGCGCCGTCGGCCGGCATCCGCCTGCTCGCCATCGTCCGGACGGCCGCGCGCTACGGCGAGAGGCTTGCGACGCATGATGCAACGCTCGGCGTGCTCGCCGCCCTGCGCGAAAGGCTGTTTCGCGGCTTTGCCGAACCGAGTGCGGCTCGCACCCTGCTCTATCGTCCCGCAAGGCTGCTCTTCCGGCTGACGGCCGATATCGATGCACTCGATTCCCTCTATTTGCGCATTCTCGTGCCGGCTGCGGTGGCGATCGGCGCAGCGCTGGCAGCAAGCCTCGCACTGGGGCTGATGCATCCCGTGTTCGGTCTGTGTTTCGGCCTTTTTCTCGCCGGCGCCGGGCTCGGCCTGCCTCTGATCGCCGGCCTGGCGGCGCGCAAACATGCCCGCAGGCGCGCCCATGGTATCGAGGGTTTGCGGTCGCGGACGATCGATCTCGTCGCCGGCCAGACCGATCTCCTGATGGCTGGTCGGCTTGCCGCGCAGAGACATGCGATCATGGCAGCCGACAGCTATGCCGCCCACGCCGACGACCGGCTGAACCGTGTCGAAACCGGCCTGACATTCGGCTTCGGCCTCGTTTCGACGCTGCTGTTGACGGCATCGCTGCTTGCCGTCGCAGCGCTTGCGGAAGCCAAGGTGATTACCGCTCCCGTCGCCGCGCTCGGCCTGCTCGTCGCCTTTGCCGCGGTCGAACCCTTTGCAGCACTACGCCGCGGCGCCCTGGAACTCGGCAGAACGCTGCTCGCGGCAGCGCGGATCGCGCCGCGGTTTGCCGCCGCGACAGAACCCGAACCATTGGCAGCGCCTTTGCCGGGATATGCTTTCTCACTGGCTGATGTGTCAGCCTTCCATGAAAACTCCGCCGCGCCGGCGCTTGAGGGTATCGAACTCACGCTTCAACAGGGCGAACGTCTCGCCGTCATCGGCAGCAGCGGCGCCGGCAAGTCGAGCCTGCTTGCTCTCCTTTCCGGCGAGTTGCCGGCCCGGACGGGAAGTGTTGCCGTGACAACGGCGACCCTGCTGACGCAACGGACGGAACTCTTCGAGGACAGCCTGCGCGGCAACCTCTGTCTTGCGAACCCGGATGCCAGCGAGGGCCGTCTTCTTGAGGTGCTCGCCGCCGCCGGCCTGCTTGCCGATATCGAGGCCATGCCGCGGGGGATCGATACGCCGCTCGGCGAAGGCGGGATCGGTCTTTCCGGCGGCCAGTCGCGCCGGCTGGCGCTTGCCCGGCTCTTCCTGCGCGACACGCCGCTCTGGCTGCTCGATGAACCGACAGAGGGTCTCGACGGCGCCACCGCCCGTGACGTGATCGGCCGGCTGTCGAGCATGGCGGCAGGCCGGTCGCTGGTGATCGCCACGCATATCCGTCGCGAGGCTGATATCGCCGACCGCATCGCCGTCATCGAAGGCGGCCGCATCTCAGAGATTTCGCGCCGCGGAGAGGCGGCGTTCGAAAAGGCGCTTAACCGGCTTCGGCCGGATTGAGCAAACATGCCCTCACGCGCCGGCCGGCGCGGAGGAACGCTTTGTATCCCGTGGGACCGTGGGAGAAAGATAATGGAACTAGATATCGTCGCGCTATCGCGCTTCCAATTCGCGCTGACGGCGCTTTACCACTTCCTGTTTGTGCCCTTGACGCTCGGCCTGTCCGTGCTCCTGGCGATCATGGAAACCGTCTATGTCATGACCGGTCGCCAGATCTGGCGGCAGATGACGAAATTCTGGGGCACGCTGTTCGGCATCAACTTCGTAATCGGCGTCGCTACCGGCATCGTCATGGAATTCCAGTTCGGCATGAACTGGAGCTATTACAGCTATTATGTCGGCGACATCTTCGGGGCGCCGCTGGCGATCGAAGGCCTCATGGCCTTCTTCCTCGAGGCGACCTTCGTCGGGCTGTTCTTCTTCGGCTGGGACAAGCTGTCGAAGGTCGGGCATCTCGTTGCCACCTGGGCGGTGGCGCTCGGCTCGAATTTTTCGGCACTCTGGATCCTCATCGCCAATGGCTGGATGCAGAACCCGGTGGGATCGGCGCTCAACCCGCAGACGATGCGTATGGAGATCACCAGCTTTTTCGACGTGGTCTTCAATCCGGTGGCCCAGGCGAAATTCGTCCACACGGTGTCGGCGGGTTACGTCTGCGCCTCGATCTTCGTGCTCGGCGTCTCGGCCTGGTATGTGTTGAAGGGCCGGCATATCGAGCTTGCCAAGCGCTCGATGACGGTGGCCGCCTCCTTCGGCCTCGCCTCGGCACTTTCCGTCGTCGTGCTCGGCGATGAGAGCGGGTATCTCGCCACCGAAAACCAGAAGATGAAGCTCGCCGCGATCGAGGGTATGTGGAAGACGGAGCCCGCTCCGGCAGCCTTCACCGCCTTCGGGTTCCCCGATCAGGAGGCGCGCGAGACGCATTTTGCCGTGCATATTCCCTGGGTCATGGGCCTGATCGGCACACGGTCGCTGACGACCGAGATCCCCGGCATCGACAAGCTCGAACAGCAAGCCGAAACCCGCATCCGCGACGGCATCAAGGCTTACGACGCGCTGATGCAGATCCGTTCGGCACCGGCACAGGATCAGGTTGCGCAGGAAGTGCGCAGCTCCTTCGAGGATCTCGGCCATGATCTCGGTTATGCCCTTCTTCTGAAGCGCTACGTCGACGATCCTCGCCAGGCGACCGACGAGCAGATCGTCCAGGCCGCGCGTGATACGATCCCGCACGTGCCGACGCTGTTCTGGTCGTTCCGCATCATGGTCGGCCTCGGGATCTTCTTCATCCTGCTGACCGCCACCTTCTTCTGGCTGTCGGCGCGCCGCCATCTCGACAAATATCCGCTGCTTCTGAAGATTGCCGTGCTGGCGATCCCCCTGCCCTGGGTCGCCATCGAACTCGGCTGGGTCGTCGCCGAGTTCGGCCGCCAGCCCTGGGTGATCGAAGGCGTTCTGCCGACGGCTGCCGCCGTCTCCAGTCTCGGCGCCAGCACGGTGCTTCTGACCATCATCGGTTTTGGCGCACTTTATACGGTGCTGATCGTCATCGAGATGAGCCTGATGATCAAGGCGATTCGCCAAGGACCGGAGCCGGACGACGAGCCGGAAGCCGTTCTGATTTCCGAAACCCTCGTCCCGGCCGCGGAGTGACTGTCATGATCCTTCACGAACTCATCGATTATGAAAGCCTGCGTCTCATCTGGTGGCTGCTGCTCGGCGTATTGCTGATCGCCTTTGCAACGACGGGCGGCTTCGACCTCGGCGTCGGCACGCTTCTGCCTTTCGTCGCCAGGACCGACACGGAACGGCGCGTGGCGATCAATACCATCGGCGCCACCTGGGAGGGCAACCAGGTCTGGCTGATCCTCGGCGGCGGCGCCATTTTCGCAGCCTGGCCGCCGCTCTATGCGGTTTCCTTCTCGGGCTTTTACCTGGCGATGTTTGCGATCCTCTTCGCGCTCATCCTGCGCCCGGTCGGTTTTAAATACCGGTCGAAGCGGGAAAGCGCCACTTGGCGGAGCGGCTGGGACTGGGCGCTCTTCATCGGCGGTTTCGTGCCGTCGCTGATCTTCGGCGTTGCCGTCGGCAATGTGCTGCAGGGCGTGCCCTTCCGCTTTGCCGACGATATGCGGATCTTCTACGAAGGTTCGTTCTTCGCCCTGCTCAACCCCTATGCGCTGCTCTGCGGCCTGCTTTCCCTAGCCATGTTGACGATGCATGGAGCGGCATGGCTGGTGTTGAAGGCAAGCGGCCCGGTGGCCGAACGTGCCAGACGCTATGGCAGCATCGCCGCTCTTGCCGTCATCGTGCTTTTCGCACTCGGCGGCCTCGTCCTGTGGATCGGTGTCGGCGGCTATCGCATCACCAGCGATATCAGCCCGATCGGTCCCTCCAACCCGCTGCTGAAGACCGTGGCGCTGGAGAAAGGCGCGTGGCTGACCAACTACGCTGCCCATGCGTGGATGATCATCGCGCCCGTGCTCGGCTTCGTCGGCGCGGCACTGGCCTTCATTGCCATGCGGGCAAAACGCGAGGTGATGACGCTGCTGTTCAGCAAGGTGGCGATCCTTGGCATCATCTCCACGGTCGGCCTGTCGATGTTCCCGTTCATCCTGCCCTCCTCACTCGATCCGCGATCGAGCCTGACGGTCTGGGATGCATCCTCCAGCCACATGACGCTGTTCATCATGCTGGTGGTGACGGTGATCTTCCTGCCGATCATCTTCGCCTACACGGTCTGGGTCTACAAGGTTCTGTGGGGCAAGGTCGATGAGAAGTCCATCACCGACAAAAATAGCCACGCTTACTAGAGCGGCTCAGTAGAACCGCTCTAACCTTTTGTTTTTACGCAATTCCCGGCAAAAGCGCTTCACGCTTTGCCTGGAATTGCTCTGAAGGAGACGAAACGATGTGGTATTTTGCATGGATGCTCGGCCTGCCGCTGGCCGCCGCCTTCGCCGTCCTCAACGCCATGTGGTATGAGCTGATGGACGATGCCGCCCGGAAGAGGGCTTCCGAGTCACGCAAGTAGAATGGAAAGGGCGCGACGTGAACCGCGCCCTTTCCTATTGGTCAGCCTTCCAGCCACTTCACCTGATCGGGCGTCAGCTTGATGTCGAGCGCCGAGAGACTGTCTTCCAGCTCGGCGACGGTGCGCGGCCCGATCAGCGGAATGACCGGGAAAGGCTGGGCGATCACATAGGCGAGCGCGATATGGATCGGATTGCGGCCGAGCTTGTTGGCCAGCTCGATGGCGCGGTCGCGGCGTCCGAAGTTGCGCTCGGAATACCAGACCCGCACGATCTCCTCATCGTCTCGCTTGTCGCGGCCGGCACGGTCGGTGAAGAAGCCGCGGCCCTGGCTCGACCAGGCAAAGTTCGGGATCTGCTTCTCGTTCAGCCACTTCTTCCAGTCGTCGTCGGAAGCGGCGACGCAACCGGCCCAGATCGGATCGAGCATTTCGGCGAGCGAGAAGTTGTTGGAGAGTGCTGCCGGCGCCGCCTTGCCGGTCTTTTCGGCATAAGCGATCGCCTCGTCGAAACGCGCCCTTGTCCAGTTCGAGCCACCGAAGATGCCGCGAATGCGGCCACGCTTGACCTCGGCATCCATGGCATCGACGAACTCGCTGACGGGCACGTCGGTGTTGTCGCGATGCATGAAATAGATGTCGACATAATCGGTCTTCAGCCGGGAAAGCGACTGGTCGAGCTGCTTTGCGATCATATCGGGATAGCAGAGCGGCGAATGCGCACCCTTGCCGATCAGCACGATCTCTTCGCGCGGCACCTTTCGGCTCGTGTGCCAGTCGCCGAAGATCGCTTCCGTCTTGCCGCCGCCATAGACATAGGCCGTGTCGAAGGCATTGCCGCCGGCTTCGTAGAAGGCGTCGAGCGTCAGCGAGGCAGAGGCGAAGTTCGGGAAGAACTCGAAGCCGAGCGTGACGACCGAGGCCGGCTTGGAAATGCCGGGGATCTGACGCTGCGGAATGCTGTTGCCACGCGCGACCGTGCCGCCTGATATGTTTGTCGTGCGCTTGCTGGCTTTCTCAACGCCGTATTCCAGACCGACCGAGGCACGCCATTGGTCGAGCACGCGCAGGTTTCCGATCGAATCCGCCCAGCTCATGCCGGGAGAGCTGAATTCCGTCTTACCGGCGCGGATGGCGTCACCCGCCGCATCGGCCTCGAAGGAGTAAAGCCAGCGGTCTTCCCTGAGCTCGACGGTTTCCCGGCTGCCGCCCTTGAAGATCTCGATCTTGCCGACGCCGCCCTTGTGGCCGGAGGCGAACCAGAAGTCCTGGACCTCGATCCGGCCTTCCGAGCCGATGATGCGCAGCACATTGTCCTGATTCGCCATGATCGAGCAGGAGACTTCGGCGATGATCTCGTTCGGGAACTTCAGCACGGCAGAGGCCCATTCATCGACGCCGCTCTCTCCGAGATGGGCGACGCCCGAGACCTTCTCGGGTTCGAGGAAGGCCTTGCCCTGCGCCGCGCCGGCAATCAGCCGGGCCATCGAAACCGGATAACCGCCAACATCGAGAATGCCGCCGCCGGCGGTATCATTGGCGAAAAGCCGGTGTTCCGGCCTATAGCTGCCCATGTTGAAGCCGAAGCTCGAACGGATGATGCGGACGGTGCCGATGACGCCGCTTTTGACGAGCTCGACCAGCTTCTCCGTCTGCGGATGCACGCGGTACATGAAGGCCTCGCCGGCAAAGACGCCGGCCTTTTTCGCCTCGTAGTAAACGGCTTCGGCATCATAGGCCGACAGCGCGATCGGCTTTTCCACCAGGATGTGCTTGCCGGCGCGGGCGGCCTTGATCGCCCATTCGGCATGGCCGGTATGGGGCACGGAGATATAGACGGCATCAACCTCAGGGTCGGAAAGCAGCGCCTCGTAGCCATTGACGATGCGGGCGCCGGGGAAATTTTCGGCAAGGCCGGGTTTTGCAGGATTGCGGGTGGCGATCGCCACCAGCTTTCCCGTGCGAGAATGGGCGACGCCGTCGGCAAAGGTGCGGGCGATGGTGCCGGGGCCGATGATGCCCCAGCGGATCGGTTGATCTGAACTCATGGAAAATCCTCTTTCGTCTTTCGGTCTTGGGATAGGTTAGCGAAGCCGCCTGCCGGCGCCGTCGAAAAGGAATGTGCGGTTGGCGGGAAGGCCGACCGTCAGCGTCTCGCGATTGCCGGCGACGCGGGATTCCGGCCGCTCGATGATCAGTTGCTCGGGGCCGATGGTGGCGTAGATGTAGCTGGTATTGCCGAGGTGTTCGGCGACGTCGATGGTGACGGTGAGGTCGGCATCGCCCATGCCCGCATCGACGAAATGTTCGGGACGAATGCCGAGCGTCACCTTCGCGCCGGCTTCGATCGGATCGGCGACGGGCAGCGACAGCCGTGTATTGGTATCACTTTCCAGCGCGATCACCGCCCTGCCCGGCTGCGTCTCGATCACCACGGCCTTCAGAAAATTCATCTTTGGCGAGCCGACGAAACCGGCGACGAACTGGTTGGCGGGGTCGTCGTAAAGGTCGAGCGGCGCGCCGATCTGCTCGATATTGCCGGCGCGCAACACGACGATCCTGTCGGCGAGCGTCATCGCCTCAGTCTGGTCGTGGGTGACATAAATCATCGTCGTGCCGAGCTGCTTGTGCAGCCGGGAGATTTCGACGCGCATCTGCACGCGCAGTTCCGCATCGAGGTTCGACAAGGGTTCGTCGAACAGGAAGACCTGGGGTTCGCGGACGATGGCGCGGCCGATGGCGACGCGCTGGCGCTGACCGCCGGAAAGCTGCTTCGGCCGCCGCTTCATCAACTCGGTGATCTGCAGGATCTCGGCGACATGGCGCACGCGCCGTTCAGTGTCGGCTTTCGGATTGCCGTTCATGCGCAGCCCGAAGCTCAGATTTTCCTCGACGGTCAGGTGCGGATAGAGCGCATAGGACTGGAACACCATGGCGATGCCGCGATCGGCCGGCTCGACATCATTGACGACCCTGCCGCCGATCTGAAGCTCGCCCGAGGTGATGTCCTCGAGGCCGGCGATCATCCTGAGCAGCGTGGACTTGCCGCAGCCGGAGGGGCCGACGAAGACGACGAATTCGCCGTCCTTCACCTCCAGATTGGCGCCGTGGATGATCTCAAAGCCGCCGAAGCGCTTGACGATGTTGCTGAGTGAAAGCTCTGCCATGCGGCCTCCCTATTGTTCGATTATTTGATTGCGCCGGCCGCGATGCCGGCGATGAAATGGCGCTGGAGAGCCACGAAGACGACGAGGATCGGCGCCGTCAGCAGCACCGCGCCGGCCATGATGCCGCCCCAAGAGACCTTGGTGAGGCCGATCAGCGTTCCCAATGCCACCGGCGCCGTCATCATTCCCGGTTTGGAATTGATCAGAAGCGGCCAGAGGTAGTTGTTCCACGAGGCCAGGAACAGGATGATCGCCAGTGCGGCCATGGTCGGACGCGCCAGCGGCAGCGCGATGCGCAGGAAGATCTGCCATTCCTTGACGCCTTCGACCCGGGCCGCATCAAAGAGTTCGCCCGGCATCATCGAGAAGGATTGCCGCATGAACAGCACGCCGAGTGAATTGAACAACGGTGGCACGATCAGCGCCACCCAGGTGTTTGCCAGCTTGAATTCGCGTGCCACCATGATGAATTGCGGGATGACGACCACCGAAAACGGCAGCGTGATCGTGCCGAGGATGATGGCGATGACGATGGAGCGGCCGACGAAACGGTAACGCGCCAGCGCCCAGCCCGCCATCGAGGTCAGCAGTACCGACAGGACGGTATAGATGAGCGCGACGCCGACGGAGATCACCATGGCGCCGATGAAATCGGTATCGGCCTGCAGGTTCTTGAAATTCTCGACGAAATTGGTCGATGGCCAGAGCACGATATCAGGGCTGAAGATGCCGTTGTCGGGCATGGTCGAGAAGACGAACATCATCCAGAGCGGAAACAGCCAGATTACCGCAAGCGGCGCCAGTGCGGCATGCAACGCGATCTGGCGCAGCAGAAGGGATTGCGATTTGGACTTCATTTCGGATCCCTCCCGACCCAGAGATTGAGAAGCGAGATCGCCACGGCAAGGGCAGCCATCGTATAGGCGATCGCCGAGGCATAGCCGAAGTTCAGCGAAGTGAAGCCCTGGCGGTAGAGCAGCAGGCCGAGGGTCTCGGTGCCGCCGCCGGGACCGCCGCGATTGGTGATCAGGAAGGGCTCGGTGAAGAGCTGCATGGTGCCGATCACCGAAAGAACCACGCAGAAGAGGATGATCGGCTTCAGAAGTGGCAGGGTGATATGAAAGAATTGCTGGATCTTGCTCACCCGGTCGAGAGTCGCCGCCTCGTAGACATCGTCGGGAATCGACTGCAGCCCGGCGAGAATGATGATGGCGTTGTAGCCCGCCCAGCGCCATGTGACGGCGAGGATGATCAGCGCCATGGCGGCATTCGCGTTGTCGAACCAGGAGACCGGGCTGAGACCGACGGCGGAAATCAGCTTGTTGATGATCCCGAAATCGAGGCTGAACATCAGCCGGAAGACGGCAGCATAGGCGACCTCGCCGACGACGACAGGCGCAAAGAAGGCGAAGCGGAAAAGCGGCCGCGCTTTCAGCAGCGGCGAATTGAGCATTACGGCCATGACCGTCGCAAGCGCGATCATCACCGGCACCTGAATCAGCAGGATGATCAGCGTGTTGTAAAGAGCATTGTAGAAGGCCGGGTCGTAGAAGAGCCGGCCCCAATTGGCCTGGAAACTGTATTTCCACGGGTTGATGCGGGTGTTCTGAAAGGAAATCAGGAACGAATTGATGATTGGCCAGACCCAGAAGGTGGCAAAGACCAGCAGATAGGGGGCAAGGAACGCATAGGCGCTCCGGGTTCTGAACGGCATCAAGCCTCCTCCTCACGAACGAATGACCGGCCGCTTTGCAAGCCGGGGGAAAGCCGGGCGCCTGAAGCGCCCGGCATCGTCATTCATTGCGCGATCGGAAGGCCGGTCGCTGAAGCGATCTGCTTGGCGGCATCGTCGAGAGCGGCCTTCGCATCGGGATAGCCGCCGGCAAAGAACTTCGCCTGCGTCGCCTTGAAGATGGCTTCGGCATCACTTTGGAAGGCGGTACCGCGGCTCGGCACGATCTTCGGCAGTGTCGCCAGGATATCAGCCCAGACCTTCTGGCCGCCCCAATAGGGTTGCGGCTCATTGACGAAGGGATCCTTCTCGGCCGAAAGCAGCGACGGAACCAGACCGAACTCCTTCAGCATGGTGATCTGACCCTCATCCGTGCCGAGAGCGTAGTTGACGAATTTCCAGGCGGCTTCCTTATTCGCGGACGTCGCCGAAATGGCGAGCGACGAACCGCCGAGATTGGCCGCATGCGGGCCATCAGCCGTCAGGCTCGGCATTCTGTAGACGCCCCACTTGCCCTTGAGATCGGGAGAGGTCGAGCGCACGGTGCCCTCATACCAACCGCCATACAACTGGCTTGCGGCCTTGCCGGCGGTATTGGCCTGGATCTTTTCGTCCCAGTTGGCCGCCGTCAGCGTGCCGGCGTCCTTCATTTCCTTCACTTTTTGCAGCGAAGCGACGCAGGCCGGCTGGTTGATGGTGATGTTCTGGCCGTCGGTCGAGTAATAGCCGCAGCCCTGTTCATTGGCGATCATGCGGAACCATTCGCTGTCGCCATTGAAGTCTGCCTGCGCCATGACCACGCCGGGATTGGCGGCGGAAATCTTCTTGCCGGCGGCAATGAAATCGTCCCAGGTGCTGATGGTGCTCGGATCGACGCCGGCCTTTTCGTAGAGGTCGCGGCGGTAGAAGACGGCGACAGGGCCGGAATCCCACGGCATGGCGTAAGCGACATCGCCGACCTCGAGCTCAGTGCGCTTGAAGTCAGGGAATTTTGCCTGGATCTCGGGCGTATAGCCGAGCTCTCTCAGATTGGCAAAACAATCCGGGAATCGGCTCCAGAAGATTTCAGCCTCGAAATTCTCGATGCTGACGATGTCAGGCAAGCCGTCGCCGCCGGCGGCGCAGGCAGCGAGCGTCTTGTCGAAGACCTGGCTGTTGCCGAGGTCCTCAACGGTGATTTTGATATCGGGAAACTGCTTGTTGAAGCCTGGAAGCGTGGACTTCAATGCCGATGCGGCGACATTCCAGCTCCAGATGGTGAGATTGGCCGACTGCGCGAATGCGGAGCCGGAAGCAAGCAATGCAACAGCTGCGGTCGCAGCGAGAAGTTTGAAGCGCATTGAAAATCCTCCCTTTTCAATTGCCGATCTTTCACGAACGCGGTTAGACTATCTGTAAGGGAGCGGGTGTCTCCTAAAAAGGGAACATGAATTTGGCGGAAAGTAAGGTCGGCACACGTGCAATCTACCAGCCCGGCGCGAGCAGCATCGAGGGTTTGCCGACCGCGCTGCAGATGTTTCATGCCCATCCGCCTGTTATGGCGATGCCGCACTGGCATGCGCAGGTCGAGGTCAACTACGTGATGCGCGGAACCGTTCACTACCGGATGAGCGACCACGAATTCCGGCTGAACGCCGGCGAAATGTGCCTGTTTTGGGGTGGTCAGCCGCATCAGATGGACGAATCTTCGGATGATTCGCTCTATGCCGGCGCCCATCTGCCGCTCGTCTATTTCTTCCGGCTGCGCTTGCCGATCAGCGTTTCCAGCCGACTGATGAAGGGCGAGACGCTGCTGACTTCGGCAACGGATGCCGCCGACAGCGAGAACTTCACCCGCTGGTTCCGCTATGCCAACTCAGGCGATCCCGCCAAGGCCCAGCACGCCGTCGACGAGCTGCTGCTGCGCATCGAGCGGATCGCGCTCGAACCCTATTCGATGACGTCGCAGGCGGCCATCAATCTCGACGGCGATCACCCCTATCCGCATTCCTCGCGCAGCGTCGCGCGCATGTGCGATTTCATCGCCGCCAATTTCCTGCAGGACATCGATTCGGTCGATATCGCCCGCGCCGCCGATCTGCATCCGAAATATGCGATGAACCTGTTCAAGCGATCGACTGGCATGACGCTCAGCAAATACGTGACGCTGCTGCGGCTGTCGCGCGCTCAGGCGATGCTGATGAGCGAGGGCGCCAACGTGCTGCAGGTGGCGATGGACAGCGGCTTCGGCTCGATCAGCGCCTTCAACAAATCCTTCCGCCACATCGCCGGCATGTCGCCGTCGGACTTCCGCCGTGACATCCGGCTGGTGACGACGGTCCCGGCCGGCGCTTTCCGGAACTAACTCAGGGCAGCCGCAATTCGGCGTTCTGTGCGTTCTGCCTGGGCCCTTGTTTTCCGCTGGGCAAAAAAGAACCAGCGCCTAAGCTGGCGGCAGAATACGCACATTTTCTGTGCAAGTGCATGCACTATTGCATTTTCTGGGGAATTGGCGCCATCGACCTCTCAATAAAATCAACGGTTTATAATTTGGCACGCACTTTGCTTCGATAGTTGCAGAGTTGGTGGCTAGGGTTCCGGCGTCGCAAGGCGTGGCTGGTCCGAGAGCTACCACCGGCAGGGGAGACATCCCGCCGGGTGCACGGCGGGACAAAAGCCCGGGAGACCTCGTAAGCCAAGGGATTGGCGGCACGATGGTCATTGCCGATCCCTTTTGAAGAAAAGCAAAAGGGGAATTTCAATGCAGACTTTTTCGAAGATCCTATCGATCACCGCCCTGACGGCGTCCCTGGCGCTCGGGCTCGGCTCCATCGCCAAGGCCGAACAGAAGGCCGATTTCAAGGTCGCCTGGTCGATCTATGTCGGCTGGATGCCCTGGGGTTATGCTGCTGATCACGGCATCGTCAAGAAATGGGCCGACAAATACGGCATCAAGATCGAGGTCACCCAGTTCAACGACTATGTCGAATCGATGAACCAATATACCGCAGGCGCCTTCGACGCCGTGACGTTGACCAATATGGACGGCCTGTCGATCCCGGCCGCCGGCGGCGTTGATACGACAGCGGTCATCGTCGGCGATTTCTCGAACGGCAATGATGCCGTTATCCTCAAGGACAAGGCAAGCCTTGCCGACATCAAGGGACAGAACGTCAATCTCGTCGAATTTTCCGTTTCGCACTATCTGCTGGCCCGCGCGCTCGAAAGCATCAAGCTGACCGAGCGCGACGTCAAGGTGGTCAACACCTCCGATGCCGACATGGTCGCCGCCTATAAGACGGCTGACGTGACCGCAGTTGTCACCTGGAACCCGCTGGTCTCGACCATCCTCGAGGATCCCACCGCCAAGAAGGTGTTCGACAGCTCGCAGGTGCCGGGCGAGATCATCGACCTGATGGTCGCCAATTCAGGCGTGCTGAAGGACAATCCAAATTTCGGCAAGGCACTCGCCGGCATCTGGTATGAAACCGCTGCACTGCTGACTGCCGACAGTGCCGACGGCAAGGCTGCGCGCGAAGCGATGGGCCAGGCATCGGGCACCGATCTCAAGGGTTTCGAATCCCAGCTTGCCGCCACCAAGCTGTTTGCCAAGCCGGCCGATGCCGTTGCCTTCACTGCCTCAGGCAGCCTGCCGAAGACAATGGATCTTGTCCGCAACTTCCTGTTCGAAAAAGGCTTGCTCGGCAATGGCGCGCCATCGGCCGACGTCATCGGCATCGAAATGCCGGATGGCAAGATCCTCGGCGACAGTGGCAACGTCAAGTTGCGCTTCACCGACACTTACATGAAGGCGGCGGCCGACGGTTCGCTCTGAGCGATGTCCAAGCAGCGGTGCGGTCTTGACCGCGCCGCCCAATCTTCATCAGCGGAGCTTTCCTCATGCGCTGGATCAACACGAGGCCGAGCCGGGGCGCGCAGCTTGCCTTGACGCTGCTGCCCTTCGTGCTGCTGATCGTTGCCTACACGATGGGCTCGGCGGCACGGCTGGCGGAAAACGCCAATGACAAGCTGTTGCCCGGTCTTGCCGGGTTTGCCGATGCGATCGATCGCCTGGCCTTCGTCGCCGATCCGCGCACCGGCGAATATCTGCTCTGGTCCGATACGGGGGCGAGCCTGATCCGCCTGCTTGCAGGTCTCGGCATCTCCACGATCACCGCGCTCGTCATCGGCATGCTGATCGGCATGCTGCCATATCTCCGGGCGCTGCTCTCCCCCTTCGTCGCCGTCATCTCGATGGTGCCGCCGCTGGCGCTGCTGCCGATCCTGTTCATTGCCATGGGGCTCGGCGAAGCCTCGAAGATCGCGCTCATTGTCATCGGCGTTGCGCCGACGATGATCCGCGACCTTGCGCTGAAGGCGCTGGAGCTGCCGCGTGAGCAGATCGTCAAAGCTGAAACGCTCGGCGGCTCCTCCTGGCAGATCGGCCTCCGTGTCGTGCTGCCGCAGATCCTGCCCCGGCTGATCACCTGCCTCCGGCTTCAGCTCGGCCCCGCCTGGCTGTTCCTGATTGCGGCCGAGGCGATCTCGTCGGATTCCGGCCTCGGTTACCGCATCTTCCTCGTGCGCCGCTACCTCTCGATGGACGTCATCTTTCCCTATGTCGTCTGGATCACGCTGCTCGCCGTGGTCATGAATTACATTCTCGATCGCATCCGCATTGCCGTCTTCCCCTGGTCGGAACTGGAGAAGCAGGCATGAGCGAGTTGGTGATCGAAAAGGTCTGGAAGGAATACGGCGACCAGATCGTCCTGGAAGATGTGTCGCTGACTGTCGCCTCGCGCGCCTTCGTCGCCCTCGTCGGTCCCTCCGGCTGCGGCAAGTCGACGTTCCTGCGCATGCTGCTCGGCCAGGAACGGCCAACGCGCGGCACGATCCTGCTGGACGGCGAAGCTCTGCCGCAGGAGCCAGGTCCGGATCGGGGCGTCGTCTTCCAGCGCTATTCGGTTTTCCCGCATCTGACTGTGCTCGGCAATGTGCTGCTGGGGCGGGAACTCTCGGGGTCTCGCTATAAGGCCAAGCTTTTCGGCGCTGCCCGTCGCAACGCCATTGACGAAGCCCGGCGGCTGATCGGTGAAGTCGGCCTTTCCGGCGCCGAGGACAAATATCCGGCGCAACTGTCAGGCGGCATGCAGCAGCGCCTGGCGCTGGCGCAGGCGCTGATCATGAAACCGAAGGTGTTGCTGCTCGATGAGCCCTTCGGCGCGCTCGACCCCGGCATCCGCGCCGAGATCCACACCTTGATGAAGCGGCTCTGGCACGAAACGCAGATGACCGTCGTCATGGTAACGCACGACATGCGCGAGGCCTTCACGCTGGCGACGCGCGTCGTCGCCTTCGAGCGTCGGCGTGACCGCCCGGAGGAAAAGGAGCGCTACGGCGCGACGATCACCAAGGACATTTCGATCTGGCCGCCCAGGCTTGCCGGCGCGCCCTCCGTCTTCAGCCCCGACCGGGACGGCCCGGTCATTTCTCTGGGCCCTCGCCGGGACGACCCGGCTTCCAGTCCGTCAGGAGAATAACCATGATGCATGTCAGACGTTCGCCCGAAGAGATCGCCGCCAACCGGCAGCGTTACGAAGAACATCAGAAGAAGGGGCTGGAATTTGCGCCGAAGGCCCTGCCGGCGCCGAGCCCCCTGCCCGCCCCCGCAATCGATGCGGCTGCGATCATCCATCAGGAAACCATCCCCGGCGGCTGGTATTGGTCGACTGCGGTCAAGCGCGGCGAAGCGCTCCGCATCGACCAGGGCGAAGGCGGATCGACCGTGGCGCTGGTTGCCTGGAACGCCGCTGACACCAGCGAACGGCTCAATCTCGTCGATACGGTCAAGGTGCAGTGGACAACCGCCCTCGGCAAGGGCCGCGTCATCTTCTCGGATATGGGCCGAGTGATGTTTTCGCTGATCGAGGACAGTTCGGGCGCCCATGACTGCCTGATGGGCGGATCGACGGCAGCTTCGAATGCCACAAAATATCCTCACGTCAGGACCCGCAACACCCGCGACAATCTCGTGCTCGTCGCCGGCAAGCTTGGTCTTGCCAGGCGTGACATCCCGGGGATTCTCAATCTCTTTGCGCCTGTCCGCGTCGACGACGCCGGCGGCTTCCACTGGCGCGGCAAGCTCTCCAACAGCGGCGATTATGCCGAGCTGCGCGCCGAAATGGACATGATCGTCGGCTTCTCGAATTGCCCGCATCCGCTCGATCCCGACCCGGTCTACGCGCCGAAGCCGGTGATCGTCACGCGCTATCGCGCGCCTTCGCCCGCAGCCGACGATCTCTCGCGCACGGCGACCGCTGAAGCCCTTCGCGGCTTTGAGAACAATGCCGCGATGCTGGCCTGAGGGAGGATTGTAATGACCGATTTCATCAAGACTTCAGCTTCGCGCAGCCTCGAAAACGCCGTGCAGGATCATTTCATTCCGGCCGAGGCGCCATGGTCCGGTATCATCCGCAAGGGCCAGACCATCCGCATCGAGGACAGCTACGGCCAGCAGGCGATCGACACGCTGTTTTATCGCGCCGACGATTTTGCCGAGCGTTATTCCAACCAGGATACGATGCGGGCGCAGGGTGGCGCCTATATCGGCACCGGCACGAAGATCATCTCGAACGAAGGCAACGTCATGTTGGTCATGACCGCCGACAGCTGCGGCCGCCATGACACATCAGCCGGCGCCTGCTCCTGCGAGAGCAACACCGTGCGCTTCGGCCACGGCACGAAATACCTGCATGCCTGCCGCGACAATTTCGTGCTCGAGGTGACCAAACACGGCATGAGCAAGCGCGACATCGTGCCGAACATCAATTTCTTCATGAACGTACCGATCAAGCCGAATGGCGAGATGACCATCGTCGACGGCATCTCGGCACCGGGTGACTATGTTGAGCTGGTGGCGGAAATGGACGTGCTCTGCGTCATCTCCAATTGCCCGCAAATCAACAATCCCTGCAACGGCTTCGATCCGACGCCGATCCGGGTGCTGATCTGGGACGGCGAGGACTGACCGATGTTCACCAAGGTCCTTATCGCCAATCGCGGCGAAATCGCCGTTCGAGTCATTCGCACATTGAAGCAGATGGGCATCGCCTCGGTCGCCGTCTATTCCGATGCCGACCGGTTCTCAAAGCCGGCGCTGACCGCCGACGAGGCCGTCCGCCTCGGCCCGGCGCCTGCCGGGGAAAGCTATCTGAACGTCGATGCCGTCATCGCCGCCTGCAAGGCGACGGGCGCTGAGGCCGTGCATCCGGGCTATGGGTTCCTGTCGGAGAATATCGGCTTTGCCGAGAGGCTCGCCGCCGAAGGTATCGCCTTCATCGGCCCGCGGCCGGAGCATTTGTCGGCCTTCGGCCTGAAGCACACGGCGCGCGAATTGGCGAAAGCGAGCGGCGTGCCGCTGCTGCCCGGCACCGATCTCTTGCAGAGCGTCGAAGAGGCGCTTTCGTCTGCCGAGACCGTCGGTTATCCCGTCATGCTGAAAAGCACGGCGGGCGGCGGCGGTATCGGCATGCAGCTCTGCACCGATGCGGCCGGCCTCAAGGCCTCTTTCGAAAGCGTGCAGCGGACCGCGCGCGCCAGCTTCGGCGACGCGCGGGTCTATATCGAGCGTTTCGTTGCCGAAGCGCGCCATGTCGAGGTGCAGATTTTCGGCGACGGCAAGGGCGGAGTGATTGCGCTCGGCGAACGCGACTGCTCGCTGCAGCGGCGGAACCAGAAGGTCGTCGAGGAGACGCCTGCGCCTGGCCTTTCCGCGGAGACAAGGGCGCGACTGCACAAGGCGGCGGTCGACTTGGGACGCTCGGTGTCCTACGAATCGGCCGGCACTGTCGAATTCATCTACGATCCCCAGCGCGAGGAATTCTATTTCCTCGAGGTCAATACCCGCCTGCAGGTCGAGCATCCCGTCACCGAAGCCGTCTTCGGCATCGACCTCGTCGAATGGATGATCCGTCAGGCGGCGGGCGAGGATGTGCTCTCGGCTGCTCGGGCCCTGACGCCGAAGGGTGCGGCGATCGAGATGCGGATCTATGCGGAGATGCCGCATGCCGATTTCCGCCCGAGCGCCGGCCTGCTGACCGAAGTCGTTTTCCCCAACAATGCCCGCGTCGACGGTTGGATCGAGACGGGAACCGAGGTCACGCCCTTCTATGACCCGATGCTCGCCAAGCTGATCGTGGCGGCGGAAGACCGGCCGGCGGCGATCGCGAAGCTGAAGGCAGCCCTCGCCGAAACATCGATATCCGGCATCGAGACCAATCTCGCCTATCTCAGGGCGATCGCCGCTTCCGAACTGCTTGCCGGCGCCAAGGTGGCGACGACGGCGCTGCGCGACTTCGCTTTCGTTCCCGATGTCGTCGAGGTTCTCGCGCCCGGCGCGCAATCGAGCATTCAGGAACTGCCGGGCCGGCTCGGCCTCTGGCATGTCGGCGTGCCGCCGAGCGGACCGATGGACGAGCGCTCCTTCCGCCATGCCAACCGCCTCGTCGGCAATGCCGATGTGACGGCTTCGCTGGAGTTGACGGTGTCCGGCCCGACACTGCGGTTTTATGCCGACCAGACGATCGCCCTTGCCGGCGCGCGGATGCCAATGACATGCGACGGCGTAAAATTGCCACATGACGCCCCGGTGACAATCCGGGCGGGTGAGGTTCTGTCGATCGGCTCTATCGAAGGACCGGGACAACGCGCCTATCTCGCCGTCGCCGGTGGTTTTGCCGCTCCCGTTGTGCTCGGCTCCCGCGCGACCTTCGGCCTCGGCCAGTTCGGCGGCAACGCCACTGGTACGCTGAAGACAGGGCATGTGCTGCATTTTGCGCGCCAGGCACCGGTCGAACCGGTAAGCCCTGCGACGGAGCCCGCCGCCTTGACGCGCGAATGGGATGTCGGCGTCGTCTATGGCCCGCATGGTGCGCCCGATTTCTTCGAGAACAGCGATATCGAGACGCTGTTCTCGACGGCCTATGAAGTGCATTTCAACAGCGCCCGCACCGGTGTGCGCCTCATCGGCCCGGCCCCGCTTTGGGCGCGCCGTGATGGCGGCGAAGCGGGTCTGCATCCCTCCAACCTGCACGACAATGCCTATGCGATCGGGGCGATCGATTTCACCGGCGACATGCCGATCATTCTTGGCCCTGATGGTCCAAGCCTTGGCGGCTTCGTTTGCCCGGCGGTGATTGCCCGCGACGAGCAGTGGAAGATGGGCCAGTTCAAGCCCGGCGACCGTATCCGTTTTCATGCCGCAGCGCGGCCGGAAGATCCGATCGCCGGTCCAGCGGTGCGGCGGGTCGCGGAAGAGATGGGTTCGCCGATCGTCGGCGCCAGCGAGGATGGCCCGGTTTCGGTCGTCTATCGCCGTCAGGGCGACGACAATCTGCTCGTCGAATACGGGCCAATGACGCTCGATATCGCGCTGCGGCTGCGGGTGCACCTATTGATGCAGGCGGTCGTGGAGGCCCGCCTCCCCGGCGTCATCGACCTCACCCCCGGTATCCGGTCGCTGCAGATCCATTATGACGGCACGCAGTTGACGCGCCGGCGCCTGCTCGGGCTGCTCTCCGAGATCGAGGCGACGCTTCCGGCGGCCCAGGAGGTCACGGTGCCGAGCCGCATCGTGCATCTGCCGCTTTCCTGGAACGATCCGGATGCGAAGCTTGCCATGAGCAAATATCAGGAGCTCGTGCGCCCGAATGCGCCCTGGTGCCCCTCGAATATCGAGTTCATCCGCCGCATCAATGGCCTTGCCGATGAACAGGCCGTTCGCGATATCGTCTTTGATGCCAGCTACTTGGTGCTGGGTCTCGGCGACGTCTATCTCGGCGCGCCGGTTGCGACCCCGACGGATCCGCGCCACCGCCTCGTGACGACGAAATATAATCCCGCCCGCACCTGGACGCCGGAAAATTCCGTCGGCATCGGCGGCGCCTATATGTGCATCTACGGCATGGAAGGACCGGGCGGCTACCAGCTCTTTGGCCGCACCATCCAGGTCTGGAACACGTGGCGGGAGACACCGGCTTTTGCCAGGGGCAAACCTTGGTTGCTGAATTTCTTCGACCAGATCCGTTTCTTCCCCGTGAGCAATCAGGAGCTGACGGAGGCGCGCGCCGCCTTCCCGCATGGCGGTTATCCGATCCGGATCGAGGAGACGGAATTCTCCTATGCCGCCTATGAGAAGGAATTGCAGGCGAATGCGGCGTCGATCGGCCGCTTCAAGGCAACGCAGCAGGCCGCCTTCGAGGCCGAACGCCAGCGCTGGAAGGACGCCGGTCTCGACAGCTTCGTCACCGATGAAGGCACAGGCGAAAGCCCAGATGGGGATATTCCCGACGGCTGCTTCGGAGTTGCCAGCGCCGTGCCCGGCAATATCTGGAAATTGCTGGTCGAGCCGGGCGCCCCGGTTGCGGCCGGCGATACACTCGCCATCATCGAATCGATGAAAATGGAAATCAACGTCACCGCCCATGCGGCAGGCCGCGTCCGCGACCTGCGCGCCGGGCCGGGAAGAAACGTCAAAGCGGGCGATATCATCGTCGTTCTGGAGGAATGCTGACATGCTGCCGACCATTCTCGATCTCTCAAGCCTTCGCGCCGCCTATCAATCCGGCCTGACGCCGCTCGACGCCATCGAAGAGGTGATTGCGCGGCGTGCCGCCTCGAAAGATCCGGCAATCTTCATCACCCCGGTGCCCGACGAAGAGCTGCGCGCCGCCGCCAAAGCCTTGATGGCACGTGCGCCCGAGGCAAACAGCCTGCCGCTCTGGGGCGTGCCCTTCGCGGTGAAAGACAATATCGATGCCGCCGGCCTGCCGACGACTGCTGCCTGCCCGGCCTATGCGTATCGGCCGGAGGCGGACTCCACCGTCGTTGCACGGTTGAAGGCCGCCGGCGCGCTCGTCATCGGCAAGACCAATCTCGACCAGTTCGCGACCGGCCTCAACGGCACGCGCTCGCCCTATGGCGCGCCGCGTTCGGTCTTCGATGCGGCCTATATCTCAGGCGGTTCGAGTTCCGGATCGGCGGTCACCGTGGCCTCCGGCCTCGCGGCCTTTGCGCTCGGCACCGATACGGCCGGCTCCGGCCGTGTGCCGGCTGCCTTCAACAATCTGGTCGGCATCAAGCCGACCCCGGGTCTCTTGCCGAATACCGGCGCCATACCGGCCTGCAAGAGCGTCGACTGCATCACGATCTTTGCCGCGACCGTCGGCGACGGTGTTGCGATCCGCAAGGTCGCCGAAGGCTTCGATGCCGCCGATGCTTTTTCCCGCCACGCCAAGCCGGCGAACCTGCCGGTATCGGGGTTGCGCATCGGCGTCCTTGCTGGCGCCGAGCGGGAATTCTTCGGCGACAAGGAGGTGGAGGCGCTCTACGATCAGGCGATCGAGCGGGCCAGAGCGCTCGGCGCGACCATCGTGCCGTTCGATTACGCGCCGTTCCGCGAGGCGGCTGCCCTTCTCTATGACGGGCCGTGGGTCGCCGAACGCCTGGCGGCGGTCGAGGCCTTCCTCGCCACGAACGCGGCCGATTTCGATCCGACGGTGCGCGGGATTATCGAAGGCGCCAGAGGCAAGACCGCGGTCGAGGCCTTCAACGGCCGATACCGGCTGGAAGAATTGCGCCGCAAGACCGAAGCCGAATGGGAAAAGGCCGATGTGCTTCTGCTGCCGACCGCACCGACCACCTATACGGTTGCCGACATGCAGGCCAATCCCGTCGTGCTCAACGGCCGCCTCGGCCGCTATACCAATTTCGTCAACCTGCTCGATTGCGCTGCGATCGCCGTTCCGGCCGGTTTCGGAAAGGGTGGCCTGCCAGGTGGGGTGACGGTGATCGCCCCCGCCTTCACCGACGATGCGCTGGCGCCGCTTGCCGATGCGCTGCACCGTGCCGCAGGTTTCGGCATGGGCATCGACCGGCAGGCGGCGATCCCCGAAGCCAGTCGTGTTGCGCCTGGCGATGACGGTTTCATCGAAATCGCGGTCGTCGGGGCGCATCTGACCGGCATGCCGCTCAATCACGAACTGGCCGGCGGGCGTCTGGTCAAGACCTGCCGCACATCAGGCGATTATCGCCTCTTCGTTCTGCCCAACACCACGCCGCCGAAACCGGGGCTGCTGCGCGAACCCGGCCATAAGGGTCAGGGGCTGGAGGTCGAGGTCTGGGCACTGCCGGCCGATGCTTTCGGCAGGTTCGTACAGAAGATTCCGGCACCCCTCGGCATCGGCAAGCTGGTGCTCGAAGATGGCTCCAGCGTCTCCGGTTTCGTCTGCGAAGCGCATGCGGTGAAGGGTGCCGAGGAAATCACCGCGCTTGGCGGCTGGCGCAACTATATCCGCGCCAAATTGGCGAGCTGAGGGGAGCCTTTCATGGCGGCAAAGCTCATCCGGCGCCTGATCGATCTGCTGCGGGACGGTCTGGCCGCCCGCAGCGAAGCGATCGGCAGCACCTGCGTCAACCCTGGCGGCTCTGGGAGCGTTCGGCAAGCTCGACGATGATGCCGTCGGGGTCGCGAACGAAGGCGATCTTGTTCAGCATCTCGGAGTGGACGGCGAAGCGCGGCCGCTCCTTGATCTCGACGCCCGCCTGTTCAAGGCGGGCGAAGGTCTCCTCGACATTGTCGAAATGGAAGGTGAGGTGCCGGACGCCGGCCGTATCTTCAGGCACGTCGACCGCCCGCGAAGCGCCGCCGGGCGGCGCGAAGATCTCCAGCATGCCGCCGCCTGCATCGAGGAACGCCACCTGCATGCCATTCGCCATCGTCTTGCGCAGCACGAGGCTGAGGCCAAGCAGGCCGCAGTAAAAATCGATAGCGCGGTCCATATCGCCGACCGTCATGCCGACATGCTCGAAGGATTTCAGCATGAGAGAGCCCTTCCCGATTCAGACCGTAGCGGCGCTGCGCCACTCCCCCGCCGGAAGCCAGGAGCGATAGAGCGGATGATCGGCGGCGATCGGCATCGGCGTCGGCCGGCCGGTGCGCTGCGAGAAATAGGCGGCTGTCACCAGCTCCAGCGAATTGCGGGCATCCTGCAGCGTCACCGGCGGCTCCTTGTCCTCAACGATCGCCTTATGAAAGAGCTCGAACTGACGGGTGTAGCCATCTTCGCCTGGCACATAGCCAGCGAGCGCCGCGTCGATCCGCGCCTGATGCTCCTCCGTTCCGGCGACGAACGTCCACGGATCACGGCCCATCGTATAGGGTTCGATGATGCTTTCGGCGACGAGGTCGTTGAAGCAGAAGCGCAGCCGCGAGATCTCCTTGCGCGAACCCAGCGTCATCGACAGCGTCGCCAGCGAGCCGTTCTGCATCTTCACCGAAAGGGCTGCCGTGTCCTCGACCTCGATCGGATTGACCAGTGTCGCGCCATAGGAAAACACTTCGGCGCAAGGGCCATGGACATAATTCAGCATGTCATGCGCGTGGATGGCGTGACCAAGAAGACCGCCACCGAGTTCGCTTGCCCATTTGCCGCGCCATGGCACGGCATAATAATCCGGGCCGCGCCACCAATGGGTTTCGATCGTCGTCAGGAACGGTTTGCCGGCAAGACCGCGCTCGATCAGCAGCTTCAGCTTCTGCAGGCCGGAGCCGTAGCGGTACTGGAAGATCGGCATCAGCTTCCTGCCGGGGAAACGAGCAAGGATGCGGCCCATCTCGTCGACCTCGGCAATCGAGCCGAAGAGCGGCTTCTCGCAGATCACGTGCTTGCCGGATTCGATGCCCTTGCGGCAGAGTTCGAAATGCGAGCTCGGCGGCGTCGAAATGTCGATGATGTCGAGATCGTCACGGGCAAACAGCGAATCGGCATCCTGGGTGTATTCGGCTATGCCGTACTCCTCGCACAGCGCCCTGCCGCGCTCCTCGTCGAGCGAGCAGAGCACGGGAACCTCGAAAAGCTCCTTGTTCCAGCCGAAGCCGGCCAGATGCCGCGCAGCGATGCCTGCGCCGATGACACCGACGCGCAATTTCCTGGTCATGATATCCTCCTCAGCGAGCGCCGATGCGCGCGGCTTTCGTCTGGGCTTCGAGCGAAAGACGGCAGACTTCGAAAACGTGATCCTGCGTCATCGCCGTCTGCGTGCGGTTGCCGACGTCGGTGGTGAAAGCGTCGAAATAATCGAGCTTTTCGCCGCTGCAATCGATATGGGTCATTTCCTTGCCGTTGACCAGGAAGAGATGATCCTTGCCCGGCCGGCCGGCAATATCGATATATTTGCGCAGCTCGATATAGCCTTCAGTGCCGAGAATGGTCAGGCGCCCGTCACCCCAGGTCGGCAGCGCCTCCGGCGTGAACCAGTCGACGCGGACATAACCCGCCGCCTTGTCGGAACGCAGAAGCACCTCGCCGAAATCCTCGAAGGCCGGCTTGTCGGGCATGCCGAAATTGCCGATCGAGCTGGCGATGACCTCGCCCGTGGTCGAGCCTGTATAGAACAGGAACTGGTCGACCTGGTGTGACGCGATATCGACGATGATGCCGCCGAAGGCTTCCGGATCGAAGAACCAGTTCGGCCGCGTCGGCAGTTGCAGCCGGTGGGGACCGACACCGAGCGTCTGGATGACCTTGCCGATCGCACCGTCGGCGACGAGCTTGCCGGCCTTGACGGCGGAGCGCACGCAATGGCGCTCGGAAAAGCAGATCGAGAAGATCTTGCCGGTCTCGGCGACGGTGCGCTTGATGTCCTCAAGCTGGGCGAAGGTCGTCACACCAGGCTTGTCGGTCATCACGTCCTTGCCCGATCTCATCGCGCGGATGGCAAGCCCGGCACGATCGCGCGGGATCGCTGAAATGCAGATGACATCGATCGACGGATCGTCGAACAGCTTTTCCCGGTCGATCTGCGGCGCATCGGGATAGGTCTTCTCGAAGGCCTCGCGCAATGCCGGCACCGAAGTCTGCGGGCAATAGCCGACGAACTCGCCGCCAGAGGCAAGCAATCCCTTCACATGATCGAACGTATGCCCATGGTCGATTCCGACGACGGCAAATCTCAACATCGCTGTAATATCCTCCCGGGATTCTCTGAGCGCCGGCTGACGCCAGCAGCCTCCATGTCGGGCAAAACAGATAACGAAAGCCGGCTCCTGTCAAGGCGAGATGAGGGGAAAAATCGCCGCACCATGTATTTAACTATTTGAAATAAAAGATGTATTTTGTATCTAAATAGTTATTTTGCGGGCTTTTGCGATTGGATTTACGGGAAAGACCACCGCTTGAGCCGATCGGGCAAAAGTCTTTTTCCCCAGTGCATCTTGCCCCGCCTTCATGAATGTGATCGATTTCGGCGGTCGCCGGGTCGGAGGGCGGCAACACCCCGCAATTCTCAAAAGAGCGCTTCTCGCTCACCTTGACGGAAGATCACCATGTCTCAAGCTCTTCTCGATGTCGCCGCTTCGGATGGTCTTTTCGTCGGCCGCGTCTGGAATCCCGACGTTGCCGGACCGAGCATTGTGACATCACGCGAGGGCGTGCTGGTCGACATCACCTCGCGCGAGGCGCCGACACTGAGCGCTCTCTTCGAGCGGCAGGACGCCGCCGGCTTCGTCCGCGCCGCAAGTGGCAAGGCGGTCGGTTCAGTGGAGCAGATCGTCGCCAACAGCACCGGCAAGCCGGACGAAGCGCGTCCCTATCTCCTGGCGCCCGTCGACCTGCAGGCCGTCAAGGCCTGCGGCGTCACCTTCGCCCAGTCGATGATCGAGCGCGTCATCGAGGAGAAGGCTGCCGGCAATCCGGAACGTGCCGCCGCCATCCGCGAACGTGTCAGCACGCTGATCGGCGGCAGCCTCACCAATCTGAAGGCGGGTTCGCCGGAGGCTGCCAAGGTCAAGCAGGCGCTGATCGACGAGGGCATGTGGTCGCAATATCTCGAAGTCGGCATCGGGCCGGATGCCGAAGTCTTCACCAAGGCCCCGGTGCTTTCCTCGGTCGGCTGGGGTGCGGATGTCGGCCTGCATCCGATCTCGACCTGGAACAATCCGGAGCCGGAAATCGTGCTCGCGGTCAATAGCCGCGGCGAAATCAAGGGCGCGACGCTCGGCAACGACGTCAATCTGCGCGACGTCGAGGGCCGCTCGGCACTGTTGCTCGGTAAAGCCAAGGACAACAATGCCTCCTGCTCGATCGGTCCTTTCATCCGCCTGTTCGATGCCGGCTACAGCCTGGATGATGTTCGCAAGGCCGAACTCGATCTGAAGGTCACCGGCCGGGACGGCTTCGTGCTGCGCGGCAAGAGTTCGATGTCGCAGATCAGCCGCGATCCGACCGATCTCGTTAAACAGACGGTCGGCGCGCATCACCAATATCCTGACGGCTTCATGCTTTTCCTCGGCACGCTGTTTGCGCCGACGCAGGATCGCGACGCGCCGAAGCAGGGCTTCACCCACAAGATCGGCGATGTCGTCGAGATTTCCTCGGCAGGGCTCGGCGCGCTTGTCAACACCGTTCGGCTCTCCACCGAATGCCCGCCCTGGACCTTCGGCATTTCGGCGCTGATGAGTAACCTCGCAAAGCGTGGATTGCTGTAAGCTACTGGTTTCGCCGCTTGCCCTCTAACAGGTCGAGAACGGAGTTTGCCGCCTCGAGAACGTTCGTGCCGGGCCCGAACACGGCTGCAACGCCGTGTTCGTGCAGGAAGTCATAGTCCTGCCGCGGGATGACACCGCCGCAGACGACGATGATATCGCCACCGCCCTTTTCCCTCAGCCTGTCGATCAGCTGCGGCAGCAGGGTCCTGTGGCCGGCCGCCAATGACGAGACGCCGACGACATTGACCTTTTCGCTGAGTGCGACGCCGGCGGCTTCGTCAGGGGTCTGGAACAGGGGACCGGCGAGCACATCGAAGCCGATGTCGCCGAAGGCCGAGGCGATCACCTTGGCGCCCCGATCGTGCCCGTCCTGGCCGAGCTTGGCGACCATGATTTTCGGCCGGCGGCCCATCGCTTCCGTCACCTCAGTCATGCGGGTCCGCAAGACGGCGAGTTCCGGTTCGTCGCTATAGGCCTCGCCGTAGACGCCTTTGATGACATTAGGGATCGCGGCATGATCGCCGAAGGCATCGCGCATCGCGTCCGATATCTCGCCGACCGTGGCACGAGCCCGGGCCGCCTCGATGGCGGCTTCCAGCAGGTTGCCCTTGCCGGTCCGGGCGATCTCCGCCAGGGCGGCCAGCGTCTCGCGCACGGCCCCGCCATCGCGGCGCCGTTTGGTTTCCTCGATCCGTTTGATCTGCGCGATCCGCACCGCACTGTTGTCGATCTCCAGAATGTCGATCGGCTGTTCGTTGTCGAGCCTGTAGCGGTTGACGCCGACGATGACCTCTTCGCCCTTGTCGACGGCCGCCTGGCGGCGCGCGGCCGCTTCCTCGATCAGCCGTTTCGGCAGGCCGTCATTGACGGCCTTGGTCATGCCGCCGAGCGCCTCCACCTCCTCGATCAGCGCCCAGGCCTTGTCGGCAAGCTCCTTCGTCAGGCTTTCGACGTAATAGGAGCCGGCGAGCGGATCGACCACCTTGGTGACGCCGGTCTCATGCTGGAGGATGAGCTGCGTGTTGCGGGCGATGCGGGCGGAAAATTCCGTCGGCAGCGCGATCGCCTCGTCGAAGGAATTGGTGTGCAGCGACTGCGTGCCGCCAAGCACGGCCGACATCGCCTCGAAGGCGGTGCGAATGATGTTGTTATAGGGGTCCTGTTCCTGCAGCGAGACGCCCGACGTCTGGCAATGGGTGCGCAGCATCAGCGAGGAAGTCTTCTTCGGCTGGAACTCTTCCATGATGCGGGTCCAGAGCAGCCGGGCGGCGCGAAGTTTGGCCGCCTCCATGAAGAAATTCATGCCGATCGCAAAGAAGAAGGAGAGCCTTCCGGCGAAATCGTCGACATTGAGACCCTTGGCGATCGCCGCCCTGACATATTCGCGGCCATCGGCAAGCGTGAAGGCGAGTTCCTGCACCAGCGTCGCGCCGGCCTCCTGCATGTGATAGCCGGAGATCGAGATCGAATTGAACTTCGGCATCTCCCTTGCGGTATATTCGATGATGTCGGCAACGATCCGCATGGAGGGTTCTGGCGGATAGATATAGGTGTTGCGGACCATGAACTCCTTGAGGATGTCGTTCTGAATGGTGCCGGAGAGCTCGGCCCGCGGCACCCCCTGCTCTTCGCCGGCCACGATGAAGGAGGCGAGGATCGGAATGACGGCGCCGTTCATGGTCATCGACACCGACATTTCTCCGAGCGGAATGCCGTCGAACAGGATTTTCATGTCCTCGACGCTGTCGATTGCCACACCTGCCTTGCCGACATCGCCTTCGACGCGGGGATGGTCGCTGTCGTAACCGCGATGGGTGGCAAGATCGAAGGCGACCGACAGGCCCTTCTGGCCGGCTGTCAGATTGCGGCGATAGAAGGCGTTCGATTCTTCTGCCGTCGAGAAGCCGGCATATTGGCGGATCGTCCAGGGCCGGCCGGCATACATCGTCGCGCGTGGGCCGCGGGTGAAAGGCGAAAAACCGGGAAGCGAGCCGAGATGCTCGGCACCGTCCAGATCCTCGGACGTATAGAGCGGCTTGACGGCGATGCCTTCCGGCGTCTGCCAGGTCAGCGTTTCAGGTGAAGCGCGCAGATCCTTTTGCGCAAGCTCCGCCCAATCCGACAGCGTCTTCTTCGTCATGCGTTTCCTCCGGCTTTTTTCATCCCAACCCTACCATTTCACAGGCTCTTCGTGCGATAGAGCCCGAACAGGATGATTTTGGGCCGAGCCGGCCTAAAATCTGAATCCTGTTCTACATTATATAGTTAGAGCATGATGTCGTGCGAAAACCGCACGCACTTTTCGGCATCATGCTCTAGGATAATTAATGCGGCAAATCCTTGATTTCTATTGCCGGTTTTGGGACCCGCCTCATGAAGACCATGCAGATCTATGCCTTTGACATGAACTGCGTCGGGCATATCAACCACGGCCTGTGGACGCATCCGCGCGACGGCTCAGCGCATTATACCGATCTCGACTATTGGACGGAGTTTGCCAAGACCGCCGAACGCGGCAAGCTGGACGGCATCTTCCTTGCCGATATTGTCGGCGTCTATGACATCTTCAGAGGAAGCCCGGCGCCGGTGATCACGACGGCGGCGCAGATCCCGGTCAATGATCCGCTCATTCCGATTTCGGCGATGGCCTATGTCACCAAACATCTGGGTTTTGGCGTCACCGTCAACACCACCTATGAGCCACCCTTCCTGCTGGCGCGGCGCATGTCGACGCTCGATCATCTGACCAAGGGACGGATCGGCTGGAACATCGTCACCGGTTATCTCGATAGTGCTGCCCGCAGCATGGGTTTCGACAGGCTGCCGGAACATGACGCGCGTTACGACGCAGCCGAGGAATATCTCGAGATCGTTTACAAGCTCTGGGAAGGCAGCTGGGATGACGATGCGGTGCTGCGCGACAAGGTGGGCGGCATCTATGCCGATCCCTCCAAAGTGCGCACTGTCCGTCATGACGGTCAATATTACCGGATGGAGGGCATCCATCTCTCCGAACCTTCTCCACAGCGCACGCCCCTGCTCTTCCAGGCCGGCGCCTCCGCACGCGGCCAGGACTTTGCCGCCCGGCACGCCGAATGCGTCTTCCTCGCCGGCTCAAACCCCAGGGCGATGCGGCCGACGGTGGATGCGCTGCGGGCGAAGGCCGAGGAATTCGGCCGCGGCGCCGACGCACTGAAGATCCTGAGCCTGATCACTGTTGTCGTCGGGCGGACGGAGAAGGAAGCACGGGACAGGCTGGAGGAGTATCGCCGCCATGCGAGCGTCGAGGCCTCGCTTGCGCATTACTCCGCCTCCGTAGGCATCGATTTTTCGAAATATGGGCTCGATGACGTCATCGATCAAAGCTCGACGAACGCCAATCAGTCGGCGCTTGCGGCCATCACGAAACAGGCGGCGAAGCCGGTGACGCTGCGCGACATCATCGACCAGATGATACTCGGCAGCCGGATGAAGCCGGTGGTGGGTTCGCCCGAGCAAATCGCCGATCATCTCGAGGCATGGATCGAGGAGGGCGGCATAGACGGCTTCAATCTGGCGCGGACCGTGGCGCCGGAAAGCCTGCGCGATTTCGTCGACCTGGTGGTGCCGGTGCTGCAGGAGCGCGGTCTCTTCAAGGCGGACTACGTGGAAGGACCTTTGCGGCAGAAGCTTTTCGGCGGCGGGGACGGCAGGTTGCCCGCCGCGCATCCCGCAGCCCAGTTCCGGCACTGACTATCGATGGTCCAGCTTGGCGACCAGCCGGTCGCCAAGCCACTGAATGCCGCAGACGAGGACGATGAGGACGGCCACCACCGCGATCATCACATTGGTTTCGAAGCGCTGATAGCCATAGCGGATGGCGAGATCGCCGAGACCGCCGGCGCCGATCGCGCCCGCCATCGCCGAGGCGCCGATCAGCGTCACCAGCGTGACGGTGAAGCCGGCGACGATGCCCGGCAAAGCTTCGGGCACCAGCACCTCACGGATGATCGTCCAGCGATTGCCGCCCATGGCGCGGACGGCATCGATCAGCCCGCGGTCGACCTCGCGCAACGACACTTCGGCGATGCGAGCGTAATAGGGCGTTGCGGCGATGGCGAGCGGCACGATGGCCGCCCAGGTGCCGAGCGCCGTGCCGACGATCAGCCGCGTCAGCGGGATCAGCGCCACCAGCAGGATGATGAAGGGCACCGAGCGGAAGCCGTTGATGATCCCACCGAGCACGCGATTGATCCACAGATTTTCGGCGATGCCGCCGCGCGCCGTCGCCACCAGGGCAAGGCCGAGCGGCAGGCCGGCGACGAGCGAGATCATTCCCGAGGCGACGGTCATCAGGACCGTCTCCCAAAGGGAGCGAAGAAGCAGTTCAAGCATGATCGGTGTCATAACCAAGCACGTCCACCCGGGCGGACCGGGCCGTCAGGAATTGTTCGACCTTTCCGGCAAGCGCGGGGTCGCGCATGGGAACGGCGATGAAGAACCGCGCCACCGGCTGGTTCTGGATGTGGTCGATGCCACCATGGACGAGGCGGAAGGAATGCGGCAGCGCCGCCGAGAGTTCGGCAAACAGCGCGCCCTGCGCCTGCGGCCCGGCGAGATCAACGCTGAGGATCGCCTCGCTCCCCGTCGTTGCCGACAGCCGACCGGCGATGTGATCCGGGAGCTGCGGGCGGATACCGCCGAGCAGGCTCCCGGTGATGTCAGCCTGCGGATTGGCGAAGACCGACCAGACCTGCCCTTCCTCCACGATCCGCCCGGCGTCGATGACTGCGACGCGATCGGCAATGCCGCGCACCACTTCCATCTCATGCGTGATCAGCAGAATGGTCAGCCCGAGCTTACGGTTGATATCCCTCAACAGCGCCAGGATCGACCGGGTCGTTTCCGGATCGAGTGCCGACGTCGCCTCGTCGGACAAAAGCAGTGCCGGGCGGGCCGCAAGCGCCCGAGCGATGCCGACGCGTTGTTTCTGCCCGCCGGAGAGCGATGAGGGATAGGCTTTCGCCTTGTCGGCAAGCCCGACCAGATCGAGCAGCTCATGCGCCCGTTTCAAGCGCTCGTTCTTTGCAACACCCTCGATCTTCAGCGGCAGCGCGACATTTTCCTCGACGGTCTTGGCGGAAAGCAGGTTGAAATGCTGGAAGATCATGCCGATGCGGCGGCGCAGCGGCTGCAGTTCCTGTTCTGAAAGTCCGGTGATTTCTCGGCCTTCGATGAGAATCTCGCCGCTATCGGCGCGCTCCAGGCCGTTGAGGCAACGGATCAGCGTCGATTTGCCGGCGCCGCTGCGGCCGATGATGCCGAGGATCTCACCTCTCTTCACCGTCAGCGAAATACCGTCGAGTGCTGCCGTGGTTCCGAACCGCCGCTTCACATTGGCAAGCCTCACCACGTCTTCGGCCGCCGCTTGCGGCTGTGTCTCGATCGCCGTGGTAGAAACAAAGGAATTCATGTGCTTTTCCTTACAAACACTGAAGGCGGCCCGGGCAAGGAACGCCTGGACCGCCTCTCGGCAGGGCTTAACCCCCCGCCCCGCTTCGGATCAATAGGCGCTGAGACCCGTTCCCTTGTAAACCTTGTCGAACTCGGCCTTGACGGTCTCGTTCTGATAGGAAGAGACAAGCGTCTTGACCCACTCGGCATCCTTATTGTCGGCCTTGACGGCAATGAAGTTGCGATATGGATTGTCGGCAATCGGCTCCTGCGCAATGCGCTCGGCCGGCGAAAGGCCGCTCTTCAGCGCCCAGTCGGTATTGACGACACCGGCATCCAGATCGTCGATCGAGCGGCCGACGATACCCGCGTCGAGTTCCTTGATTTCGATCTTCTTCGGATTGTCGGTGACGTCGGCGACAGTTGCGAGAATGCCGGTGCCGTCCTTCAGCTTGATCAGGCCTTCGTTCTGGAGAACGCGCAAAGCGCGGCCTTCGTTGGAGGGATCGTTCGGCACGCCGATGACGGCACCTTCCGGGATCTCGGCGACGGACTTGTACTTCTTGGTGTAGAGGCCGATCGGCCAGACGCCGGTATAACCGACGCGAGCGATGTGGTAGCCGTGCTGCTTGATCTGGTTGTCGAGATAGGGCTGGTGCTGGAAGGCGTTGGCGTCGATTTCGCCGCGCTCCAGTGCTTCATTCGGCTGCGTATAATCGTTGAAGGTGATCGTCTCGATCTTCAGGCCTTTCTTGGCCGCCTCGCTGGTGACGACGCGCCAGACGTCTTCATCCTCGCCGGCCATGATGCCGACCTTGATCGACTTGTCCTCGGCAAAGGAAGGAGCTGGTGCTGCAAAGGTGAAGAGCGCGGCAGCGGAAACGGCGACAAGAGCCGCCCGGCGCGAAAGGTGGAAGTCGTGAAGATTTTTATTCTTGGTCATTTTATATCCCGTCTGACTGAGTGAGGCCATGCGCCCCGACCAGGCCGATCATGGCAAATGCGCGCATCGGTAGCGAAGCACGATTGTCCGATGTGGAGGAAAGGTCGGAAAAACTCTTGCCCTGCCATTGGTATCGGCAGGATAAATTTCCATCAAATTTGTGGATTATGACGACGTGAGAAGGGTGGTCCAAAAACGAAAACGGCGCCTCCGCGGCGCCGTTTCAAGCCTATCCCTAACTCTTCATTCGGCGGCGATAAGCGCCTGATTCCGGCTGGGAAAGAAGGCCGAGAGCTCACCGATAACCTCCCCGATCCGCTTGGAAAGCGGTTCGGATGAGACACGGTAATCGGTGAAGTCACGGTCGGACGCGTAAACGGCGGTCGGCAGCGTGTGAGACATGAAGAAACCGAAGAGCGGACGGAGCTGGTGCTCGACCATCAGCGCATGCCGGTCGCCGCCGCCGGTCGCAGTGATGATGATCGGCTTGGCGCGCAGCTCATGCGGGTCGATCAGGTCGATCAGATGCTTGAAGAGGCCGGGATAGCTGCCCTTGTACGTTGGCGCTCCGATGACCAGCACGTCGGCATTGACGATGTCGTCTATGACCTCCTTGGCACGGCTGTCGAGATCGTCACGCCGCAGCGCCTGGCCAAGTGAGGGGCCGACATCGGTCAGGTCGTAGATGGTGTTGTCGAAGCCGTATTTCTCGCCGGCGAGGCCGGCAACGTTTTCGACGAGCGCGAAGGTCTTCGAGGGGCGGTTGAAGCTACCCGCAAGGCCGACCAGTTTGTGAGCAGACATGCCATTTCCTTCCAATATCGTGCCGAAACCGATGTCATTCTCCAACGAATATTATCTATAAAAATAGTGGATTAAAGGAATGGTGATCCCTCTTCCCCATATGAGGAGAAAAATACGTTCGTGCCTGTCGCGATAGCGACGTGTGAACCGCATGATGCGTCGAGCCGGAATACTCTAGGCCGATTTCTGCTTGGGTATGCGCGGAAGGAAGACCGTCAGGAGACCGAGCAGCGGCAGGTAGGAGCAGATCCGGTAGACGAAATCGATGCCGTGGGTATCGGCGAAATCGCCGAGCAGCGCAGCACCAAGCCCCCCCGCCCCGAAGGCGAAGCCGAAGAAGACGCCGGCAATCAGCCCGACGCGCCCGGGCACCAGTTCCTGCGCGAAGACGACGATCGCCGAGAAGGCCGAAGCGAAGATCAGGCCGATGACGATGCTGAGCACGCCCGTCCAGAGGAGATTCGCATAAGGAAGCAGGAGCGCGAAGGGAATGACGCCCAGGATCGAGAACCAGATGACGAACCGCGCACCGAAGCGATCGCCGATCGGCCCACCGAGGAATGTGCCGACGGCGACCGAGCCGAGGAACAGGAAGAGCATCAGCTGTGCCTGCTGCACGCTGAGCTCGAACTTGTCGATGACATAGAAGGTAAAGTAGCTCGACACGCTCGCCATGTAGACATTCTTCGTCGCCGTCAGCAGCACGAGGATCAGCAGCGCCCAGACGACCCTGTTCTGCGGCAGCGGCAGGGCCCGGCTCACCGCCGGTTTGCTGGCATTCTGACGTCGGTGGCTCATGTACCAGGTGCCCACCCAGCTCAGCACGACCATGCCGACCATGGCGATGGCGGCAAACCAGGAGACGCTGTGTTGCCCGAGCGGCAGCACGATGAAGGCGGCGAGCAGTGGACCGATCGCCTGGCCGGCATTGCCGCCGACCTGGAAGAAGGACTGCGCGAAACCGTGGCGACCGCCGGAGGCCAGACGGGCGACGCGCGAGGATTCCGGATGGAAGACGGCTGAGCCAAACCCGATCAGGCTTGCGGCAACCAGCAGCAGCGCGAAACTGCCGGCGTTGCCGAGCAGGATGAGGCCGCAGAAGGTGCTCGCCATGCCGACCGGCAGCGAATAGGGCATCGGCCAGCGGTCGGTGACAATGCCGACCAGCGGCTGCAACAGCGAAGCGGTGACCTGGAACGTCATGGTGAGGAGGCCGATCTGCACAAAATCGAGATCGTAATTCGCCTTGAACAGCGGATAGAGCGAGGCGAGCAGCGATTGCATGATGTCGTTCAGCATGTGGCAGAAGCTGACCGCCATGAGGATAGACATCGTTGTTTTTTCGAAACGGGGCGCGCCTTCGGCAACCGTTGCCATCAATATTCCTCCTGCACAGGCCGGTCGGTGCCGTGCCGCGTCTTTTTTCGATGGATTTTAGGCGATCGGGGCTGGGAAGACTATCGAGCGGCGGTCGCTGAATTGCATTTAGCGTAAGCTGGGCGGCAATCACAGCCCAGTTTTATCGGGATTGGTACGGCTTTTGTTTGATTTGCCCTTTTGTCGACCGATTCCAGCGTGGCTTTATGTCTTTCCGGACGGGGGCTTTCATATCACAGTCAGTCGCGATCATCGCATATTGGGTACGCTATATGAAAACAACCATGGAAAACCGAAGCGGGGAATACTACAGCTGCGCCGATTGAAAATGCGATCGAGGCTGAAAACACGCGATGAATGTCAAGACACCGAATGCAATAGACAGCTATGTCGGAGCGCGCATAAGAATGCGTCGGCAGTTGCTCGGGATGAGCCAGGAACGGCTTGCCGAGCAGATCGGCGTAACCTTTCAGCAGGTTCAGAAATACGAGAAGGGCATCAACCGCATCGGCGCGAGCCGCCTGCAGCGGATCGCCGATGTGCTCCACACCTCGGTAAGTTTCTTTTTCGAACAGGAGAATTCCGAGCCGTTGACGCTGCAAGGGCTGGATCTGTCGGCGAATTCCGATCCGGTCGCCGAATTCCTGCGAACGAAGGAAGGATTGGTGCTGAATCGCGCCTTTCTGAAGATCGCCGACCGCAATATCCGCGAAACGGTCATCGCATTGGTGAAGGCGATGGCGCAGGCAGAAAGTCACGGTGTGACATTGGGCGCCTCCATAGCGGACGTCACTCTTCCGCTCGGAGAATAGCTGGGCATATCGGCAGGCAATAACCGCATGAAGCGCTTGGTTATTGCGAGCCGTCGCCTTTGCGTCGCCTCCGGCTGACCATCATGCCGCCGACGATGAGGACGATTCCGGTCGCGTTCGCCCAAAACGACGTTGGAACGGCGCTGATATAATCAAGCGCCACCCCTGTCACCATCTGGCCACCGATGATCAGCAGAGCCGAATTGACCGCGCCTATGCGCGCAATCGCCCAACTGCCCGCCGCCACAAAAACAACACCGATGGAGCCGCCCAGATAGGCATACCAAGGCGCCTCGGCGGCGCCTGCAGGAAGCAGGCCCCCGACGAAGAGACCGAGGCATGTGAGAACGGCAAAGCCTATGGCATGATTCCAGAAGGATGCGATCAGCGGCGTGGTGGATATGCTCAACCGCCCATTGAGCTGGCGGCTGAGACCGACGAGCGCGCCGCCGAGGCACGCCAGGAGAATGAATAGTGTCACGCCGCACCTCGTCCAAACAGGATGATGAGCGCACCCCCGGTGACGACCAGGCCGAGTGCTACGATGTCTCGCATATCTGGACGCCGCTTCGGCAGACCGAACAGTCCCCAACTGTCGGCCGCAACGCTGAAGGCGACCTGGCCTGCCAAACCCAAGGCCAAGGTGCCGGAGAGCCCGAGCGGCGAGTTGACCGCGGTCGAGGTCAGAATGACCGTTGCCGCGCCGGATATCCCACCGAAGTAAGCCCACCAAGGCGCGTTGGGGGCTTTTCCCACCGTCGGCCTGCGCCGGCGGTGGACCAGCAAGAGAAGAATGACGGCTGCGATGATGCCTGTGCCATGAGCGGTCCAGGAGGAGAACAGGGGATTGCCATAATGGGCCAATTCCCCGTTGAAGTGCACCATGAACGTCAGGAGCCCACCCGTGGCAAAAGCACCGATGAAATAGATGGGATGCGAATTACGCGCTGCTTCGGTGGTCATTGCGGATCCTGTCAAAGAATCGATTGCGCCCGATATTTTTCAAATTGCCACTAAGGCCATTCATCGGCATTTTCAGCAAGATGATTAGCACCGTGTGTCTCTCGGATCGGCCCTCCTTGATGGCGCTGATGAAGCTCGTTTCGATCGACGCGACCCATTTAATCCGAACAATGGTTTTACAATGCCAGATGCCACGTCCGAGGACCTCGATGGTCCAGACGACCCTGCAATACCACGGACCGGATTGTCGGAAATCCTCGCGCCCGGCCTTTCCGTGGTTTTCTGCGGATTGAATCCGGCTCTGTCCGCAGTTCGCGACGGACATAATTTCTCGAACCCGAGCAACCGTTTTTGGCGGGTCTTGCATCTGGCTGGATTTACGCCGCGCTTGCTGCGAGCAGATGAAGAGCGCGCGTTGCTGCAATATGGCTGTGGCCTGACGTCCGCGGTTTCACGCCCGACGAAAAGCGCAGGCGAGCTTAAGAAGCAGGATTACCTCAGCGCAGCACCTGCTCTGGAAAGCAAGATACGAACGTTTGCGCCGGCCAATCTGGCCTTTCTTGGAAAGGCTGCATATGCGGCAATCAGTCTTCGAGCCAATGTCGAATGGGGTCGGCAAGCCGAGGAATTTGCCGGCGCCGTCGTCTGGTTGTTGCCAAATCCGAGTGGCCTCAACAGAGCCTTCACCTTGACGACATTGACCGAACGCTATCTCGAGCTGAGAGCGACGCTCAAGCCATCATAATGCCTGGACGAATGCGCTGACGCGCCCTTCCAGCAGATGGCTAATGGCCTAGTGTCATCATTGCCTTGCATGGAGGATGAGATGCTGCTCAAGGGCGAACGAACCTTCGTGGTGCGGGATGCGGGAGGTTTCGTCGCGCACGTCAACATGCCGGGCTGGTTGACGCCGAAGCCGACCGATCACGGCCATGGCCCCCTCGCCATGATCGTAGAATCCATCCTCGATCCCGGTCGCCTGATCGCGATGCATGAGCATAGAAATGACGAGATCATTTCCTGGGTGCCCGAAGGCGTCATGCGTCACGACGACAAGGCTGCAGGCCGACTGGTGATCGACCGCGACCATCTCATGGTGATGAATGCCGGAGCAAGCTTTTGGCATTCCGAAGAAACGCTGGCATCCGATCCGCCTCTGCGGATGCTGCAAATCCTCATTCGCCCTCGCGCCATCGACCTCGAACCGAAGGTCCAACACGGACCGGTGCCAGTTGCCGCGGCAAACACCTGGCGACACCTGGTCGGGCCGGAAGCGGAGGGCGCGCCCTTCTATGTCCGCAGCACGATCGACGTCTTCGATATGCGGCTGGACGCGGGCGCAAGGGTGGAATTTCCGCGCAAGCAAGGCCGAGACCTCTATTTCTATGTCTTCAGCGGTTGTGTCGTCGCCGATAAGCAGACATTCGCCGAAGGCGAGCAGGGGCTGCATTTATTGGATGACAAGCTCGAAGTAGAGGCGCAGAGTGCAAGCATGTTGGTCGCGTTTCTGCTCGATCCGAACGCAGCGATCACCAGGCAGGGAACTGTCGGCGACCACAAGAAGATCCCACCGGCAATCCTCATTCGCGCGTTCCTGCGATGGAGGAAATTCCGCCAGATGTGGCGTCGTCATCTTTCGCATCGCCGCTCGAACACCGAAAAGGCGATATAAATGGAACAAGGATGCCCCTAACGGGTTTCGAACCTTAGCGTTCAATAGGAGGAGCATTTCATGCCTACGGTTGCCGCGACACCCATCACCCCGCCTGACCAGCATGTTGTCACAGCGCGCGAAGCCATCGAGCCGCTTTATGAGAAGCTCGAGCTGCAAACCGAATCGCTGGTCCTCGCTGCGGCGCTGGAAGCGGGCTGGCCTCCCGAGGAGGCAACCGAGGCACTGGCAGCACTCAGGCTACAGGACGCACTTTCCACCCTTGGACGAACGACTTAGCCGATAAGCCCATTATTCAAAGCGGATCGGCGAGAAAGTTTCTGCAGTGATCCCCTCCTGACGCAGGGCTGCCGGAATCGGGGTTTCCAGAAGCAGCGACGACGCGAGCGCAGCGACCGCTGGCGAACTTTGAATACCGAACCCGCCGAGCCCGGCCAGCCAAAAGAAGCCCGGCGCCCGCTTTGAGGCACCGATGACCGGCAGCCGGTCCGGTGCGAAGGTGCGCAGGCCCGCCCAACTATGGGAGATCCGATGGATTTCGAGCTTGGTGCAGTCGCTCAGATACTGCGCCGCCTGGGCGATATCCAATTCTTCCGGCCAGGCGTCATGCGGGGTGACCGGCGTCTCATCCGCCGGACTAACCAGGAGGCGGCCCGCATCCGGTTTGAAGTAGAAATCCTCGTCGATTTCGTTGATTTCGGGCATGGCCGAAACATCGTAACCCTCAACTGGCACGGTGATGGCGGTTCGGCGATAAGGCACCAGGCCGAGAGGCGTCGCGCCGAAATGGAGCGCCACGGGATCGGCCCAGCCGCCCGCCGCGTTCACCACTGTCGTGGCCAGCAGATCGGCGCCGTTCGTCTCCAGCCGCCATGCCGATCCTTCCATTCGGGCGCCCGTCACCTCGGCGTTGCGGCGCAGGTCGGCCCCGGCGTGTCGCGCCGATTTCAGATAGGACTGCAGCAGGCTGTCGACCTCGATGTCCCAGCAATCCGGGTCATAGAGCGCAGCCGCGACCCAGTCGGGGTCGAGAAACGGGACCAGCGCCAGCGCATCGGCAACCGTGAGCAATTGAAGCGGCCGGGCCATGGGCGCGCTTTTGTTGCGCTCGGCTTCGAAGATGTGATGGAGATGCCCGGCCTTCTCGGCCTGGGCAATGCAGAGGTTTCCGCGCGGCCGGATGAGCGGCAGGTCGCAGAACCCATCCGGAGGCGTCTGGAGAAATCCGGCGCTCGCCCGGATCAGCCGCCCCGCGCCTTCGGACTGGAAGCGCAGCGAGAATTCCGCCGCCGAGCGGCCGGTGGAATGATAGCCCCATGCCTCCTCCCGCTCCAGCAGCACGACCGAACGGCGATTGCCGATGGTATGTGCCAGTGCGGCGCCGACGATGCCGCCGCCGATGATGGCAATGTCAAAATGTTCAGCCATTGATTGGATCCAGTGGAAAAATTGGGCGTCGAATATTGCGGTAGTTGCGGCGGGTGAGATCCGGCGAGCATAATCCGCCGGCATCGGTCACCAGGATCTCACTTGCGAGCGGGGCGAAGGCGCCGCGGAAATGATGCATGGATTTCACCGCCAGGACCGCCTTCGCCGTCGGTTCGATGCCGAGCGCGCGGAAGATGTTGGCGTCGAGCATCTGTTGGTTTTCAGATGCGATCAGCACCTCTATCCCGCCGACCCGGAAAGAAACGGAGCGGCCGATCGTGCCGGGAAGGCCGGTGAACATCGGTCCTTCAAAAGTAAAGGCCCCATCGGAGACGGCCGCAACAGTGCCAGTGACTTCGATCGGCCCACCGCCCATGCTCGGATCCGTCTTGCCGCCGAGCAATACCGTGCATTCTGCGTCGACACCTGCGGATGCCAGCAGGTCAGCCGCCTCCGGGTCGTAGAGCACACCGAGAGCAATATTGCCCAGCCCTGCGTCAAGCAGTGCAGACAACAATGTCGTGCTGTCGCCATAGCCGCCTGAGCCCGGGTTGTCGGAGAAGTCGGCCACCACGACCGGCTTGTCGGTGGATTTGTGCGCCTTCAGCCGGGCGATACACTCCCAGAGAGGGATCGGCCGGGCCCAGTCGTCGCGGAAGTCCCATATCCGCGCGCAGATCCTGTCGGCAGTTGCTTGAGCCGTGACGGCGGAGACGATCTTTGCGTCGTAATTTACGAGAACGCTCGGGCCTGCCGCCCAGACATCGGCATCGGTGAAACCGGCGTTGACGGAGACGTTGAGGATGCCCGGCGTCATCATTTCCAGCGCTGCATCTTCCAGCAGCCGGCACATCGGCCCGTCCTGCGTCGTTCGTCCGTCGTCACAGCCGACCAGCATCGCCGGCCGGGCGATGAGCAGGCGCGGCGCCGTCTCGCCTGCCATTGCCGCATGAAGCAGCGTGCAGGCCTCGCGTCCGCGCTCACGCATGTCGACATGAGGGTAGGTCCTGAAGCTTACCGCGATATCGGCAAGCCCTGCCATTGCATCGAAGATATTGGCATGCAGATCGAGCGTCACCGCAATCGGGAGATCGGCCCCTACCACCGAACGGATGGCGGCGAGAAACTGGCTCTCTCCATCCTCGGATGTCTCGGTGACCATCGCGCCGTGGAGTGCGACGAAAATCCCGTCGATCGGCCCGGCCGTTTCAAGGCCGTGAACGACATCTGCGGTAATCGTGCGGCGCGCGGCTTCGGTGACCGTGCCGCCCGGCTGAGCATGAGCGGCAAGAATCGGCACAACCTCCCAACCCCTCGCCTCGGCCAGATCGAGGGCGCCGCCAATCTCGGAATTGGTGCCGCGCATCTTCGTGACAATCTCGACACCTTGGAAATAGCGACTGGCATGGAAGGCCTCGATCGGGGTCGAGCGAATGGTGAAGGTGTTTCCTTCGTGAGAGAATTCGATCAGAGCGACGCGAAAGCCCATCTTATACTCCTTGCCGGCCTGCCGCGCGGGCGCAGATATATTCCAGGATCAGCGAGGCGCCCAGGAGCGCTGTCACGCCGGTCGGATCATAGGGTGGCGCCACCTCGACGAGGTCCATGCCGACGAAATTGACATCCGTCGTCCGGCGCAGGATCGAAAGGATCTCGTGCGGCGCCAGTCCGTCGACGACCGGGGTGCCTGTGCCGGGAGCAAAGGCAGGATCGAGGCAGTCGATGTCGATGCTCAGATAGGTGGGCCTGTCACCCACCACTTCGCGCAGGCGAGCAAGGGCACCCTGCCAACCATGTTCGTGCAGCCAGTCACGGTAGAGCACGGTGATCGAGTCGGTATGGTCGTAATGGGTGCGGATACCGATTTGGATTGCGTGAGCGGGGTCGATCAATCCATCGCACATTGCATGATGCACGAATGTGCCATGGTCGAATTCCTTGCTCGCCTGCGTGTCACGGTGGGCGTCGAACTGGACATAGGCGAGCTTCCCGTGCCGCTCGGCATGGGCCTTCAAGGCGGTGAAAGTGGTGCTGTGATCGCCGCCCAGCATGACCGTTCCGGCCCCCTCCTCGACGATCCGGCGGGCGAATTCCACCGCGTTTTCCAGCATCTTTTGTGGCTGCCCGCGCCGGAACGGCACGTCGCCAGCGTCCACCACCGAGAGCCGGTCGAAGGGGTCGAAACCCCAGGGCCAGACCTCGCCCCAGGCCAACTGGGTCGAGGCTTCGCGTAGCGCGGACGGGCCGAAGCGTGCACCCGAGCGGCCGGAGGTCGCCAGATCGAAGGGAATGCCATAGACGACAAGATCGACGCCGGTGAAATCCAGGCTGGGACGGCGCCGAAGGAAGGTGCGGATGCCGGAATAAGGCATTTCCACATAGGTCCCGTCCGGACCGGGCGCGGTCTGGAACACACCTTCATGGCCGAAGATGCTCTGATTGGATTGTATTTTCATTTCAAACTGTTCCTGCGAAATGTAGCCATCGGTTGCGACCCTCGAGGCGGCGCCAGAGCGCTTCGATCAGGAGGACGACGGCCAGATAGTTAAGCGCCGCCACGTAGAAGACGGTGAGGTCGAAGCTCTGGGCGTAAAGGGATCGCGCCTGGCCCATGATATCGGGCACGGTGATCACGCTGACGATGGCCGAGGCCTTGAGCAGCAGCACCAGTTCATTGCCGATGGTCGGCAGCATCCGTGCCGTGGCGATCGGCAGCACGATCTTGCGGAAAATCTGCACGGTCGAAAGGCCGAGCACCCGCCCTGCCTCGATCGTCCCTCGCGGCACGGCCTGGATACCGCCGCGCAAAATTTCCGCCTGATAGGCCGCGGAATTGAGCGCGAAGGCGAGGAGGCCGCAATAGAACGCATCGCGAAAGAACCACCAAAGGCCAATATCCCGCAGTTCGCGGCTGAAGGAGCCAAGGCCATAATAGATCAGAAAAACCTGAACCAGCAGCGGCGTGCCGCGCATGAGGTAGATATATCCATAGGCCATGCCGGAGATTGTCCGGTTGCGACTGAGCCGGGCCAGTGCGAGTGGCAGCGCCAAGCTGAAGCCCATGAGCGCGCTCAGCAATGTAAGCGTAACCGTATTCTGAAGCCCTTGCGCCCATAGGGCGAGATTGTCGGTGAGAAGCGTCAGCATCTTCTAACGCCCCCTACCGCGAGGAGCCGTGCGTCGTTCCAACAGCGCCTGACCGATGCCCGAGAGCAAAGCAAGCGCGACGTAGATCAGGGCGAGCACGGTATAGAAGAAGAACGGCTTCTTGGTCGTCGAGATCGCCATATTGGTGTAACGGACGAGGTCGTTCACCGCTATGATCGAAACCAGCGACGTATCCTTCAGAAGGATCAGCCACAGATTGCCGAAAGCGGGAATGCAATGCCGCCACATCTGGGGGAGGACGACCAGGAAGAAGGCCTGTCTCCGGTGCAGGCCCAGCGATGCCGCCGCCTCTGCCTGTCCCCTGCCGACCGCCTGATAGGCGGCACGGACGACTTCGCTGCCGAGTGCGCTGAAAACGAGCGTCAGCGCCACCACGCCAGCCGCAAAGGCATTGAGTGAAATGCTGGCGTTCGGGAAAGCGAGATGCACCACCCAGTCAATGAGCACTTGGAGCTGGTAGTAGATGATGACGAGGGTCAACAGCTCGGGCAGACTGCGAAAGACTGTCGTGCTGGCGAACGCCAACCAGCGGGCTATCGGGCTGCGGGCGTTTTTGCCCCAAGCCAGCAGGAAGGATAGGACCAGGGCCAGCGGAGCGGTGGCGAAGGCGAGTGCGAGTGTTACACTCAGGCCTCGCAGCAACTCGTCTCCCCAGCCCTCGTCGCTGAATAACAGCAGTGAGATGAACTCCATCGCGAATTATCTTCCGATTGCTTGGCGGGCTGGCTGGACGCTGACTGTGTGGCGTCCAACCTGGTTGCGGACTACCTGAAGATTTCGCCGGCGAGCTTCGGTTGTGTCATGATGTCGAATTTGAAGTAGCGCGCGCGAATCTTGCCATAGGTGCCGTTGGCCTGGATCTCGGCCAGCGCGTCGTTCAGCCGCTTCAGCAGCGCCTCATCGTCCTTGCGGACGGCAATCCCGGTGCCCTTCATGCCGTCATCGCCGAAGGCCTCTCCGACGAAATCACAGCAGGCGCCGCTGTCCTTGGCGAGCCAATCCGCCAGCACGAACTGGCTGGCCAGGACCAGATCAAGCCTTTGATTGTCGAGGTCGAGCAGAGCGTCATCGAGCTTGGGATAAAGCTTCACCTCTGCTTCGGGGAAATATTGCTTGAGGATCGCGACCTCGGTCGTGCCTGATTGGGTGCCGACCACCAGCCCTTTCAAATCGGCTGGCAGCGCGTTCTTCAGTCCCGAATCCTTGGAGGCGACGAAGCGGTCGGGGTTGAAATAGTAGGGAGCAGTGAAACTGATTACCTTCGCGCGTTCAGTGGTGATCGCCATCGAGGAGAGGATGGCGTCGAATTTCTTGGCATTCAGCGCCGGGATGATCCCATCCCAATCGGTGGACACCCATTCGCACTTCACCTTCATCGCCTCGCACAGCGCGTTGCCGATGTCGATATCGAAGCCGTTCAGATTGCCGGCGCTGTCAAAATACTCGAACGGTGGGTAATAGCCCTCAGTTCCCATTCGGACGACACCGTCTTCCGCCGCCGCATTGGTCGCGGCGGCAGCGGCAATCAGGGCGAGGATTCTAAGATATCGCATGGCGGTCTCCTGTTGATGGGTGCGGGCTTTGCTCCGAGGGCGGTTCAGGATTCCGGAAGATGGTGAATATTGAAAATTCTTATTTCTTCTTCTAGAAATAAATTTCGCTTATGGAGACATGCCAGATGGTCGACTTCGTCCGGCAACTTGACTGGAACCTGCTGCACACTTTCATGATCGTGGCGCAGGAACGGAGCATGACGCGGGCCGCCGACGTGATGCACCGCACCCAGCCGGCGATCAGCCAGGGGATCAAGCGGCTTGAGGAAACGGCCGGCACTAAGCTTCTGGAACGCAGTCGTACCGGCCTGATACCAACGCCCGCGGGCGAAATGCTGCTCGAACAGGTCCGATCGATTTTCGCTACGATTTCCCGCTTGCCGGTCGGTTTCGAAGCGGCGCCGGCGGCGTTGTCCGGCAGGTTGAAGATCGCCATGATCGACCAAGTGGTGAACGAGACCTTGGATCGTGCGCTGACGTCTTTCTTCGCACGGTATCCAGGCGTGGATCTGGAAATCACAGTGAGCACCACGGCGGCCATCATCCGTGCCGTAGAACTCGGCCATTGTACCTTCGGTATCTCGGACGGGGTGATTCCGGATTTCCTGGCTTCCCGCGAGTTGATGCGAGAGAGGTTCGGCCTGTTTTGCGGCGCAATCCACCGGCTGGCTGGCCGCAGGGACCTGACCGTCGCACAACTGCGTGCCGAACCATTTATCGGCTTCACCGCAGATGTGCTCGGCGGCACGCACATGGGCGATGTCACCGCCTACCGCGCCAGCGCCTCGATCGGTCAACGGGTACGGGGTCAGTCGAGCTATGTCAGCGAGATACGGCGGATGATCGAATGCGGCCTCGGAATAGGCTTCCTGCCGCTGCATCTCGCCGAACCGTATGTCGACCAGGGAAAGTTGTGGCGCCTGCCGCCCTATCGGGACGAGCCCTGCGCATCGGCCTATGTCGTCACCAATCCGCAAATCGGGCTCTCGGTGCCCGAGACGTTGTTCCTGAAGGAGCTTTCGAAGATCGATTTCGGACTCTGAGCTATGCTTTGCAATATATCGTTACAGCCATGAATTGATCATGAATTATCGTGCTCCATGGTTGCCGCGCCGTCGTGCCGGCACGAGCCCTGATATCCGCTTTCAAATACCGTTTGGTGATCGCAGTTCGTAGAGCACGTGAGGGCGCAACGGATGCCCTTCGGCCAAATTGGGATGATCGAAGTCACCGATCCGGTTCATTCCCAATCGCCTCATCAAACCCCAGGAACTGCTGTTTGCGGGCACCGTGAAGCTGACGATGCGGTCAAGTTTCAGATCGTTGAAGGCAAAATCCAGAGACCGTTCCGCGGCCTCGCGCGCGTATCCGGCGCCGTGCCGCGACGCTGAAAGCCGCCAGCCGATTTCGACTGCCGGGGCAAACGGCAAAGCCGGCGAAACATTGTTGAGGCCGCAGAGGCCGATCAATGCGCCGCCTGCCTTCTCCTCCAGCGCCCAGAACCCCCAGCCATGATCCTCGAAGTGACGGTCGATGCGGTCGAGCATCGCATCCGACTGTTCATCTGTCAGAGGATTGAGATATCGGACGACGTCGGGTTCGGCGTTGATCGCAGCAAAGGGTTTGCGATCCTCCTGCCGCCAGGGTCTCAAGATCAGTCGTTCGCTTTCGAGCCTCATCGTCCCTCCGCGACAGCTCCTACCAGAGCGTCATATGACGGTTGACGTCCTTGTAGAGCAGGTAGCGGAACCGGCCGGGCCCACCGGCGTAACATGCCTGCGGGCAGAAGGAGCGCAACCACATGAAGTCGCCGGCCTCGACCTCGACCCAATCCTGGTTCAAGCGATAGACCGCCTTGCCTTCCAGCACATAGAGACCATGCTCCATGACATGGGTTTCCATGAAGGGGATCACGGCACCCGGCTCCAACGTCACGATATTCACGTGCATGTCGTAGCGGACATCGGCCGGATCGATGAACCGGGTCGTCCCCCAGCGGCCATCGGTGTCGGGCATTGCCGAGATGGCGTGCTCGTCCTCATGCGTGAAGATCGCCGGCGGCGGTTCCAGCCCGTCGACCGCCTGAAAGGCCTTTCGAATCCAGTGGAATTTTGCCGCGGTCGAACCGTCGTTTTTCAGGCGCCAGACTGAACCTGCCGGAAGATAGGCGAACGAGCCGCTGCGAAGTGCATGGCTGACGCCGTCGAGTTCCACCGTGATGTCGCCCTCGACGACGAACAGAACCGCTTCGGCCCGCTTGTCGGGCTCCGGCCGATCGCTTCCGCCGCCCGGCTGGACCTCCATCACATATTGCGAAAAGGTCTCGGAGAAGCCGGAGAGCGGCCGGGAGAGAACCCATGCCCGCGTCCCCGTCCAATGGGGAAGGACGCTGGTGACGATGTCGGTCATGACGCTGCGCGGAATGACTGCATAGGCTGTGGTGAAGACGGCCTTGCTGGAAAGCAGCTCGGTTTGCGGCGGCAGTCCGCCGAGTTTGGAATAATAATCTCTGTTCATCGGTCCAGGCTTCGCGGCTTTTGATTGTGCATCTGCTTTATGCGCCGTTGCCGCGTTAGGCAACTCCCAATGGGTCGAGCGGCGCCCTCCGAGCTCGGGGCTCGAAAAGCGCGGGTGCTATAACCTACCGATCGGCCATCACCAGATGTCCCGGTCCGACCTCGCGATAGGAGGCGTTCGCCGGCTGATAGTCGACCGGGCGCATCGGGCTCTTGATCTCGTCATTCGCCACCATCCGCTTTTCATGGCGGCGGTCGGGATCGGGCACGGGCACCGCCGCAATGAGCTTTTTCGTATATGGATGCTGCGGATTTTCAAAGACCGCGGCCCGTGGGCCGATCTCGACGATCTCGCCGAGATACATCACCGCCACCCGGTGGCTGACGCGTTCGACGACCGCCATGTCGTGCGAGATGAACAGGAAGGCGAGGTTCAGGCTCTGCTGCAAATCGAGCATCAGGTTGATGACCTGCGCCTTGATCGAGACGTCGAGCGCCGAGACGCTTTCGTCGGCGACGATGACCTTCGGCCGCAAGGCGAGCGCGCGGGCGATGCAGATGCGCTGGCGTTGGCCGCCGGAAAACTCATGCGGATAACGCGCGGCCATATCCGCCGACAGACCGACCTTCATCAGCAGATCAGCGACGACGTCCTTTGCCTGTTTCGCATTGCCCATCTTATGTTCGAGGTAGGGTTCGGCGATCGCAGCACCGACTGTCATGCGCGGATTGAGGCTGGCAAAGGGATCCTGGAAGATCATCTGCACGGATTTGCGCATCTCGCGCAGATCCTTTTTGTCGAGGCCGAGCACCTCCCTGCCCTCGACGAGAACGGAACCGGCCTGCGGTTCGATGAGACGCATGATGGCGCGGCCGGTCGTCGATTTGCCGCAGCCGGATTCGCCGACGAGCGACAGCGTCTCGCCGGCATGAAGATCGAAGGAGACGTTTTCGACCGCGTGCACCCGGCTGGTCAACTGGCCGAACAGGCCGGTATGAATGTCGAAGCGCTTGGTGAGGTTCTTCACCTCAAGGACCGGCATTGCAGCGACGGTATCGGCGGCCTCGGCGGGAACGTCCGATTCTCCCGTTGCCGTGTTGACCACCGGAAAGCGCAGGGGCCTTTGCCTGCCTTGCATCGAGCCAAGCACCGGCACGGCGGATAGCAGCGCCCGGGTATAGGGGTGTTTGCCGCGGTGGAAGATATCGGCGGTGGCGCCGCTTTCGACTTGCTCGCCGCGATACATCACCACCGTCCTGTCGGCGATTTCGGCGACGACGCCCATGTCATGGGTGATGAACAGAACCGAGGTCCCCTCCTCGTCCTGCAGCATCTTGATGAGATCGAGGATCTGGCCCTGGATCGTCACGTCGAGCGCCGTCGTCGGCTCGTCGGCGATCAACAGTTTCGGCCGGCTGGCGAGCGCCATGGCGATCATCACCCGCTGGCGCATGCCGCCGGAGAAACGATGCGGATATTCGCCGAAGCGCGAGGCGGCCGAGGGAATGCGGACCTTTTCCAGCAGCCGGATGGTCTCGGCTTTGGCGTCCGCCTTGCTCATATCGGAATGGCAGAGCAGCGCCTCGGAAATCTGATCGCCGATGGTGAAAAGCGGATTGAGCGATGTCATCGGCTCCTGGAAGATCATCGCCACCTCATTGCCGCGCACCTGCCGCATGGCATTTTCCGGCAATGCCAGCAGGTCACGTCCGCCGAGCATGACCCGGCCCTCGACGCGGCTCGTCTCCGCCTGCAGCAGCCGCATGATCGAGAGCGAGGTGACGCTCTTGCCCGAGCCGGATTCGCCGACGATCGCCACCGTCTCACCCGGCGCCACGGTGAAGGAGACGTCGCGCACGACCGGTTTCCAGACGCCATCCACCAGAAAGGACGTCGTCAGCCTGTCGACGGCAAGAACGTCGGTCGTCGTCTGGATCGGTTGCGCTTGGACGTTGGCCATGTCTGCTCCTCTACGGTTCAATCCGGCCAGCGCAGCAGCCCGTCGAAGCGGTGCTTGCTGCGGTTTTCGATCGGCGTTGCGATGATCTCGTTGGAGGCGCGCGCCTTGTCGAGTTCCTGCGCCAGGCGCTCGGCGACGATCTTCTCCTCGCCCGGATGCAGATTGCACGGATCGAGGTAGAAATAGCGGTGCTCCACTTCGTGATCGCGCACGATGATCGGCGGGCTGCCCTTGGCAAGCGCATCGGCCAGATCCCAGGCAGTGATATGCGCCTGCTCGGGATCGATGATCAGGCGCAGCCGATCGAGCGGATTGTTGGTCGGGTCGGGTTCGATCAGCGTGGTGAGGCCAGGGCGGCCGTCGAGCGTGCGCTTCCACAGGTTGAGATAGCTGGTTTCGCGCTCCCGGATGCCGGCATGGTCGCGGTTCTCCCAGGCTTCGAGTGCCGCCATGACGCCGAAAATGCTCTCCTTGCCGACCTTCATGCCGCGGCCGATGCCCATGTTCTGCAGGAAGGCATGACGCACCAGCTCCTTCTTGCCGGCAACGATGCCCGTAGTCGGACCGCCGAGGAATTTGTGGCCGGAGTAAAGGGCGATATCGGCGCCCTGCTTCAGGAAAATCTTCAGATCATATTCCGAAGCCGCATCGACGATGACGGGCACGCCCTTGGCATGGGCGATCTCGACGAATTCCTTCAGGTTCAAAAGTCCGTAATCGACGACATGGTGCGAGACGACGTAGACGGCGGCTGCGGTCTTGTCGGTGATGGCGTTTTCCATGTGGAAACGATGTGTCGAGGTCGCCTGGCCGACAAGCACGACCTTGCCGCCGGCCAGCCGGATCGCCTGGTCGACGGGTGCGCCATAGCTGACCACATGGCCCATCTGCACCAGCACTTCGTTCTTCTCCGGTACGACATCCGGCAGCCTCTCGATCGCCAGCAGATTGTTGCCGGTGATTGCCCCGGCAACAGCCAGCGAAATGCCGGCCGAGCAGGAAGCGGTGACGAAGCCCGCCTCGCCGCCGGTCAGCCGGGCGATGACGCCGCTTGCCTTGCGCTGCAGGTCGTTGATCTCGACGAAGTGCGGCAGGATCGATGCCATCGCCTCGATCGCTTCCGGCACGACGATCGAGGCGCCGAGGCTCGTCATCGTGCCGGATACGTTGATGACAGGGCGAAGACCGATTGATGGTCTCATATCAGTGGACATGAAGTTCTCCAGAATTCTGGGGCGGGTAGCGGGATAAGATGGGACGCTACTCCAAATATGAAAGTTCTCGTCAGCCGTGCAAGGCGACGATCGCCTCGATCTCGACGGTGATGTTGCCGGGCAGCGAGCCGAAGCCGACGGCCGAGCGGGCATGTTCGCCGGCCGGCCCGAAGACTGCGATCAACAGATCCGAGCAGCCGTTGATGACGCTCGGATGATCCTCGAACTCGGGCACGGCATTGACCATGCCGAGCAGTTTGACCACCCGCTTGACACGGGAGAGATCACCCAGCGCCTCCTGCATGACGGCAAGCAGATTGATGCCGGTCAGCCGCGCATGGCCATAGGCCTCGTCGACACTGATGCCGCCGCCGACCTTGCCGGCATGCAGGAAACCGTCAGCCTCGCGCGGTCCCTGACCGGAGAGATAAAGCATATTACCTTCGAGCACATGCGTGACGAAATTGGCGATCGGCGGCGGTGGCGGCGGAAGCGTTATGCCGAGGGCGGCAAGCCGCTCGTAAGGCGAGTTCTCGACCTTGCCGGCGGCGGTGGGAAACTGATTCACGCAAACTCCTGTCATGCAATTTTCGATTTGGCGAATTGGAATAGGCCGACCCACGGTCGGCGGATTAGAGATCCTTGCGAAGTCTTGGATCGAGCATGTCCCTCAGGCCATCGCCAACCATCTGCAGCGACAGCACCGAGAGGATGATGGCGATGCCGGGAAACAGCGTCATCCAATCGGCCTGGCCGATATATTGCCGGCCGGCGGCGATCATCGTTCCCCAGGTCGGGATCTCAGGGCTGACGCCGAGGCCGAGGAAAGACAGGCCGGCTTCGGCAAGCATGGCGCTGGCGAAGAGGAATGTGGCCTGCACGAGGATCGGCGACAGCAGATTGCGCAGCACATGCCGCGTCATGATATGGAAGGTCGAAATGCCAAGCGCCCTCGCCGCCTCGACATAGGGCAGTTCGCGAATAACCAGCGTCGACGCGCGGACGATGCGGGCAAGGCGCGGCGCATAGACGATCGACAGCGCGATGATCACGGTTGTCAGAGAGGGACCGAGGGCTGCGACGAGCGCGATCGCCAGCAGAATATCCGGAAACGCCATCATCGCGTCGATCAGCCGGGCGATCGGTGTGTCGAGCTTCTGGAAGAAACCGGCCAGTAGCCCGAGCGTCACGCCGATCACGGCCGAGAGCGTCACGACCGCAACACCGACGAGCAGCGACAGGCGGCCGGCGAAGATCGTGCGCGAAAAGACATCGCGGCCGAACTCGTCCGTGCCGAAGAAGAACATGCCGCTCGGCGGCTTCAGCCGGTTGACGATGGAAAGCTTCGACGGCGAATAGGGCGCGACGACAGGTGCGAAGACCGCCAGAAGCACGAAGATCGTCAGGATCAAGAGGCCGCAGGCGACCGTCTTGCGTTTCAGCAGGCGCCGGAGGAATTTGCTGCGCTCGCCCGCGACGGCTGATTTGATTGCGATATCGGCCATCAGTAGCGCACCCTCGGATCGATCAGCAGATAGAGCATGTCGATCGCAAAATTGATCAGCACGTAGAGCGCGGCGATGACGAGCAGCGCGCCCTGGATGACCGGATAATCGCGGCGCAGCACCGCCGAGACGACGAGATTGCCGACACCCGGCAGGCCGAACACGGTCTCGGTGACGACGGCGCCCGAAATCAGCACCGCCGCCGTCAGGCCGATCACCGTCAGGATCGGGATCAGCGCATTTTTCAGCGCGTGCTTGAGGATCACCCGACGCTCGATCAGCCCCTTGGCGCGCGCCGTGCGGATATAATCGTCGCCGAGCACATCGAGCATCGAGGCGCGGGTGAAGCGCAGGATCAGCGCCGAGGAGACAATGCCGAGCGCGAAGGCCGGCAGCGTCAGATGATACATGCGGTCGAAGAAGGTCGAGCCGGGACCGCCATAACCTGAAACCGGGAAGAGGTTGAGCCGGACGGCGAAAAACTGCATCAGGATGAGGCCGAGCCAGAAGCTTGGAATGCTGGCGGCAAACATGGCGAGTGTCGTTGCCGCCTGGTCGACGAAGGAGCCGCGACGATAGGCGGCATAGATGCCGATCGGAAGGGCGATGACGCTGGCGATGGCAAGCGAGAACAGCGTCAGGAAGAAGGTCGGCTCGGCGCGGTCGAGCAGGGCCGAGGTGACAGGCATGTTGAGGAAGATCGACTGGCCGAGATCGCCCTTCAGCAGCTGGCCGATATAATAGACATATTGCAGGCCGAGCGATTGATCGAGGCCGAGCCGGGATCGGAGGTCGGCAATATCCTGCGGCGTTGCATCCGGCCCGAGCATGACGGCGGCCGGATCTCCCGGCGTCACGCGCACGATGACGAAGACGATCGTGACGACGAGAAACATCACGACGATCATGCCGAACAGGCGCTGGAGGATGTAGCGTATCATGAATGCCTGGCCTTAAGCCTTTGCGGATGCGGCAGAAAAGACGATCGGTACCGGCCGCGGAAGGCCGGTACCGGTGGCGATGTTTACTTCTTGATCGAAGCATTCCAGAAATACGGCCACGGCGCCGGATCGACGCCTTCGAGCTTGGTCGACTCGGCCGAGACGGCGTTGAAGTCGCCGATCTTCATGAAGGGTGCGTCGGCATAGACGGCTTTCTGGACATCGGCCCAGAGCGCCACGCGCTTCTTCGGATCGACTTCCGAGGTGAAGGCATCGACGGCGGCCTTGCGGGCCGGCGTATCCCACCAGCCGGGCGAGCTGGTCGAGAGCGAGCCGATGAGGGCCGGCTCCGGCAGGAAGGGGCTATGGGTGATGTAGATATCCCAGAGCTTCGGATCGGCGCGGCGCTGCGTCAGCGTCGCCCAGTCCACCACCTGCATATCGACGGTGAAGCCGGCAAGCTTCAGATATTCGGCGGCGACCTGCGCCATCTTGTAGTGGAACTCGTACTGGCGGCTGGTCAGGATGCGGATCGGTTCGCCATTGTAGCCGGCCTTCTTGGCGGCAGCCGCCGCCCCTTCCGGATCGGCGACGTTATAGGCGCCCTCGACGCCGGCATCCGTCGACCAGGCAAAGGTCTTCGGATAGATGGCGCCGTCGAGCGCGTAGAAATCCGTGCTGCCGAAAGCCGCGGCCAGCATGTCTTCCATGCTGAGCGCCTGGCGGATGGCCTTGCGCACTTCGACGTTCTTGTTGATGCCCTCGGCCGTGTTGAAGACGAAGACGGGATAACCGAAGGGCTTCAGGATGATCGGCTGCGAGGCGGTGGAGGCCTTCAGCTTGTCGTAGGATTCGACAGGGATCGAGTCGACATAATCATACTGGCCGGAAACGGCGGCCTCGACGCGGGTGTTCGGATCCGGCACCGGCACGAAGCGGATCTCATCGAGATATTGATGGCGGGCGCCGCCGTAACCATTGCTGTCGCCTTCGCGGGACTTGTAACCGTCGAAGCGGACGAGCTGGATATACTGGTCGGCCTTGCGCTCCTTCAGCATATAGGGACCGGTGCCGATGAATTCCTTCATCGGTTCGTCCTGCTTTTCGGCGGGGATGATGATCGCGGCCGAATTGTTGAAGGCGAGCAGCGAGGTCAGCGGCGCATAGGGCTGCTTCAGCGTGATCGTGACCGTCGCCGGATCGACGGCGGTGATCTTGTCGATGAAACCGGCCACCTGCTTGCCGCGCGAGGCGATCTTCATCCAGCGGCCAAGCGAGGCGACGACATCGTCCGAGGTCATGTCGCTATTGTCGTGGAACTTGATGCCGGTCCTGAGCTTGATCGTATAGGTTTTGCCGTCGGCGCTGATCTCGGGCAGGCTTTCGGCCAGCAGCGGCGTGACGTTCCAGCTCTTGTCGAACGTATAGAGCGTTTCGAAAATATGCTGCGTGACGATGCCGACCAGATCGGCCGTCGACGACATCGGATCGAGCGTCGGCGGCTCGCCGATCGTCGCGACGTTGATGACGCCGCCCTTTTCCTGAGCAAGGAGCGTCGAAGGCAGGGCGACGAGCGCAGTGCCGAGCAGGAATGCGACCAGTGTTTTCATGCGAGATCTCCCGATTTAGTTCCACAATTATGTAATTCATATTTTTGTAAGAGAATAAGAGATGCATCGATCCTGTCAAGCACGCGCGACGGATTATGCCCTCGCGGGTAGCACGACGCCGGAAAAACACCATCTTCGGCTGCGGCGCGCCCTCTGCACGACGGCCGGGCATTATGCCAAGGTAAGGCGATCGCCCTGCGGCAAGGCTTCAACGGAACGGGAGAACAGGATGAGCATCGATTTCAACGCCGGAAAATGGCTGAACGAGCCGGCCAACTGGCGGGCAGACGAAGCCGCCCTCACCCTGACGACCGATGAGAAAACCGATTTCTGGCGAGAGACCCATTACGGTTTCATCCGCGACAGCGGCCATTTCCTCGCCTTTCCGAGGGCCGACGGCTTCACCGCACAAATCCGCGTCCAGGGCGAATTCCGCACCCTCTACGACCAGGCCGGCCTGATGGTGCGCATCGATGAAAAACGCTGGGTGAAAACCGGCGTCGAATTCACCGACGGCGAAGCCTTCCTCAGCACCGTCGTCACCGACGGCAAATCCGACTGGTCGGTGGCGCAGCCCTTCAAGGAATTGGAGGATTTCCGCATCCGCGTGACCGTCAAAAACGGCGCGATGCGCATCCAGGCTTCACGTGATGGCAGCTTCTGGCCGCTGCTGCGGTTAGCGCCCTTTCCGGCAGCCATGCACTACGAGGTCGGACCGACCGCCTGCACGCCGGAGCGCAGCGGGTTGAGGGTGCGGTTTTCGGAGTTTTCGATTGGGGCGGCGATTACGACGGGGCTGCATGATTTGAGCTAGGAGGCAACTTCAGAAAATAGCGCGTGGGAAATGCCTATTTATACAAAACGTTGCGCAAGCGCTCCTGCAAATCACGAGTGGAATCGTCGGTAAAGCTGGTTTCAGAGACGATGATACGGACCACATCATCTGTTACCTGCTTGATCTTGGCTCCTGAAAACCCGGCCAGCCGCTCCTTGTGATCGACACCGACATAGCGCCAAAATAGTTCACTTAGCCACATGACTGCCCCTACCGCTTCCATATACCCCGAGCGAAATTGCCGACGACCAGGGTTCTGCGAGATGTCGATCACCATCTGTTCAAGCGGCGGTGGCAATCCATTAGAGCGCATGGGCAAGGAGGAGTAATCCCGCTTCTCGGCCTTGTAGAGGAGTGTGTCCTCAGCATTTTGCCATTCGTTATATTCAACGTCAGCAACCCATCCCTGAACGAAGTAAGGCGACACGACAAACGGCGACGTCCATCGCTCCCAATCGATTGACGCGCCTGGGACTTTCTCTGTTACTATGATGTGGCAAAGCTCAGCGTTTGCCACGGCGCCGTAATTAAAAATGAGCGTTGAAGTTTCGATTTCTCCGAGTCGACCAGTATTTCTAGCTGACGTTAGGAGTTTTTTGAGTTGCAGAGAGGCCCCGTGAGCTTGGAATTTTTCGTCGAGTTGAAGCGCACGCAGCACCGAGAGAATAGTCTCCAGCGCTTCAACCGCCGTTAGCGCGCCACGTCGCCGTTCACCCACTTCAATTCTCGGCTTTTCTGCGATGACGGTCGTTCGCCCACTATCGGGAAATAGGGTGAAAATCAGCTCTAATCGCTCTCGCCTAGTGCGTTCCACTATTGAAACTCCTTAATTATCACTGTAACGCCTTTATCTGTGCCGTACCGGACAAGGGCCTTCGCAGCGTCCGCGCCGCCTGGCTGAACTCGTATATCGAGCACTTTGGTCGCTAGGCTGCCATCGACCGTTATGGCGGCCTCATCAAGTTGGTCAATCGTATTTTTCATCCTGGCCATCCATGCCGATCCCGTAGTGTCGATGGTCTTCAGGCTGACTACCGTACTCCCCTTCTGGAAATCGATCAGCGGAAAATATCCATTATTCTCGGCACCGATATTGAACCAGCCATTCGTATTGCTGTACTCGGTTCGTGCGAGCGATGACTCGATTGATTTACCCCTGTCAATCGGATTGAGCGACCAAACACTCGACTGCGGATTTGTGGCAGCCCCGTTCGTCTTGGTAATCTCGCCCAGAGTTGAAGATCCGAAGATCTTGAGCTTGGTCGCCAACGCGACAACTTGAGCCATGGCAGCAGGATCGCCATTGTTTGCCTGCTGGATCATGTACGGGATACCCAAAACGCCGGCGGGATCTGTGACCAAGAGCCCGTAAATCGCTGGAAGGTCGCGCTTCTGTTCGGCCGTCAGATTCTCGACGCCATTGGGCGCGAGAATTTTCAGGATTTGATCAACCCCACCGGTGTTATTTAGCAGTTGCTTGGCGGCTTCCTGATCGTTTTGTGACGCCCAAAAAGAAATTGTACCTGCGTAGCTCGACAGCGATGCAACCACGTCACTCAAGACCGCAACGCATCCGGAACCACTGTAGCCGTTTGCTCGGCAAGCGACATAGGCGGCCTGCTGCTGTGTGTCTTTCTGTTCGAGTCGCGTTTGCTCTCCACAGTCTTTAGGATCACCCTTGCCCCCGTCACATGCGGCTTTCGCGGCGGCAAGAGCGTCGTTGTCGGCATGATTGAGATAGTTGTTTTGGTAGTTTGCGGCGCCGTAGGCCGCCCCTTCCCCGCCGCCAGCTACACCGCCGACAGCAGCGCTAAGGCTTGCGCCAATTAGCTTTGCGAGAGCGGCGCCTTCTTCTGTTCCTTCGTACTTGGTGCCTTTGAGCATGCCGTTGACAAGCCGCTCGATCGCCGGACCGAACAGCGTGGAGGCGGCGCCCCCGAGAGCGGCCTTAACAGCCCCTTCCCAGCCATTGACTCCACCGAGGATGCCGCCGCCGATCGCATGTAGGGCTGCGCGACCAAGACCGCCTTCACTCCAATAATCCATGCCTGCTTGATCGTGGTTGATGACGGCTTGTTTATACAATTCGGATGCAATGTCCCCGACCAATCCCGCCATGGTCTTCTGCGCCGCCTGAAGATCGGCTTGGGTCTTGTATTGATCCATTAGGATGTTCTGCAGGTCCGGCAGACCAGGCAGCGAGGTGTTGGTGTTATTTGTGTCGCGACGGATCGTGCCGAGATCCTGCGTCTGGTGCTCCGGATCGGTGATGATGATGCCAATGTTCGGACCGATGACCGAATAAGCCTTGCCGGTCTCGGTCTCCCCGGCCTTGACCGGCGGCGCGAGCGAAAGACCGCTCGTGCCGATCGAGCCGCCATAGGTGTCGGCCTTCCAGGTCGAATGCGTATCGATATCGGCGACCGTCAGCGTACCGGTGGAGAAGCTATTGCGCCCCTCAACCGCTTCGCTGGTGATCAAGCCGCCAACCAGCGAGGTCTGACCGCTCACGTCAATGGAAAGACCGCCGGTGCCGGCATGAATGCCGGATTGCTCCGAGACGACTATGGCATCGCCTTTAGCGCTCTGCGTGACGCCCGAGATGCCGGTGGAACCGAAACCGATCTGGCCCGAAAGGCTGAGCTGATCGGCATTAGCTGTGGCGCTATCAACCAGGCTCTCGATTGTCAGATTCCTGACGTTGGCCACGACGGAATTGCCCGTAACGGTCGCCCCTTTTAGGGCAAGGTCGTTAGTAAGAATGGTAACATCGCCGGTGCCGTTGAGATGGGTGTTGGTGTGGGTGACGGCGGTGGTGTCGGAGCCGCCTTTGCCGTAAGAGCCGCTGGCGCCGACACTGGCATCGCAGCCGATCTTCGTGTTGCAGCCAAAATTAACGCCGACGCCGGCGCTCCATGAGCTGTTCGAACTCGTCGAATCCGACGCGCCGGTGGCGGCATTGAGATTGATGTTGCCATTCCTCGCCGATAGGATGATGTCGCCGGCCAACGGATCGTCGGAGATGGTCGGCAGACCGAACTTGTCATAGCCAGCCGCTATCTGGGCGCCGTCGCTCGTAATGGAGCCGTTCTGCGCATCCATGGTGATGGAGCGGCCGGCGCGGATATCCGTGACGACAGGCGTAGACGTCGTCGTCGAGGACGCGCTCTGCTGATGGTTGACACCTGCGTTCAGGCCGATGCTAAAGGACAGGCCCTTACCGCTGACGAGGTCGTCGGAGACGCCCTTAAGGCCCTTGAGTCCCTCATAGAAGCCAAGCCCGGCAATCGCAGTGTTGGTCAGCGCATTGACGCCGCCCGGATCCGACAGCCGCTCCGCCGAGTTCACGATGCTCTGGGCGGCACTTCCGACCTGGCTGGAGACGCTGAGCGTCACGCCAGCGAACGTCCTCTCGTGCACCTCCTGATAATTGGTGACGTCATTGGCCGACAGAAGATTGATGTCTTTGGTGGCGAACAGGTTGACATCGCGCTCGGCCGAGGCCTGGGCGGCCTGCAGGTTGACATTGTTGCCGGCGGAGATGTTGAGGTCGCGGCCGGCCGAGAGCATGGACGTGGCGTTGGTGTCGGATTGCTGCGCCGAGCTGTCCTTGCTCGTCTGCGCGCCGATGCCGACCGAGAAGCCGCCATTGCCAGCGGAGAAGGACAGGCCGAAGCCGGACTTCTTCTCCTCTTCCGACTGCGAGAAGCTTTCCGCCCCTGGTGTGATGTTGACGTCGCGCGCGGCCGACAGATTGATGTCGCGCTCGGCATCGACCGAAGAGCCCATGATGTTCAGGTCGGTTGCCCGCGCCGTCAGGTTGACGTCCTCGCCGGCGGAAAGCGCCGAGCCGACATTCAGCGTCGAGGCCTGTGCGCCCTTGTTCTGCTGACTGCCGTAGATCGAAATAAACCCGCCGCCGGAACCGACGCCGATGCCGGATTTCTTGTGCTGCTCCTCGAGCTCGTGCGTCTCCTGCGCCCCGATGATAGAGACACTGTCGGCCGCGACGTTGATCGAGCCGTCGGCATCGACCTTTGAACCGGCGATTACAGCTGCCTTGCCCGCGTCAAGATTGACATCGCCGCTGGCGCTCAGCTGCGAGCCGACCGTCGTCTCGTCGTAGCTCTTGTGGCTGGATGAGCCTTTCGACAGGAAGCCGCTACGCGAGCCCTTGTCGTCCTTGGCGCTGGTATCCATTCCGGAGGCGATGATCAGGTCACCGCCGGCGTTGATGTTGAGGTCCGCCGGGTCGGTGCCGTCGTCCTTGCCGGCTTCGATCTTCGAGGCGGAAATGACCATGTCCTTGCCCGACTGAAGATCTACGCCTGCGCCGCCGCTAATCGACGAGCCGACGGCCGTCGTCGTTTCCAGATGCGTGGTCGTCTTCTCGCTCTTGCCGAGGAAACCGCCCTTGGTGCTAAGCTTGGTGTCGAGGGTCGCGGTGTCGGTGGCTTCGGCGATCGTCACGTCGCCGTCGGCATCGAGAGCGAGCTTGCCGTCGGCGGCGAGTTTGCTGCCAACGATGTTGAGGTCGTGATCGCCGCTGCCGTTGCCTGCGGTCACCGAGAGGTCGCCCCCGGCTGATATCTCCGAGCCGACATGGGTGATCGACGAGGAGGACTTCTTGCCGAAGGTGGATGCGGAATGCTCCTGCGCGGCGGTGATATCGATGTCGTCGTCGGCGCTGAGCGCGACATTGCCGCCGGCCTTGACGGAGGAGCCGGAGAGCAGGATGTCGTCGCCTGATTTGATCGTCGCATTCGTGCCGGCGGATAGCTGCGATTGCTGCTGGTCGGTGGAGAGGGTCCTGGTGTAGCCGGATTGGTTGTTGCGGGCGACATCGGTCGCCACCACGGCCACCGAGCCCTTGTCGGCGGTCACATCGAGCGTCGTGCCCGCTTTGGCGGAGCTGCCGATGACGTTGACGTTGTCGGTTGCCTTGATCGTCAGGGCTGCGCCGCTGGCAACTTGGCTGCCGGTGGCATTCTGCTGGCCTGAATTATCGACCTTGGCTGCAGCCAGCGTGACATTGTTGCCGGTGAGCGAGGCGTTGCCTGTGGCATTGACCTTGACGCCCTTCAGCGCCAGATCGCCGCTGCCGCCGGCGAGCTGCAGATTGCCGCCTGCCGTCACACCGGCATTGGTGTTGACGACGTTCTGGCCGCCGATCGTCATCGTCTGGGCGGCCAGCGTGATGCCGTTGGTGGCATTGAGCGCCGTGTCGCCGCGCGACAGGAAAGTGCCGCTGCCCTGGATGGAGCTGCCGGAGACGGTCAGGCCGCCAGCGGATGCGATCAGGCCGGAATTGTCGAGATTGCCGACATTCATATCGACCGAGCCGCCCGCCATGACGGCGCCGGCGCCGGTCAGCTTCTGCCGGTCGGCAGCGGCGACGTAGACGACGGGCGCGAGCACCTGCACGCCCTCGACGGTCTGCCACTGGTAAAGGACAATCGACTTGGTGAGGGCTGCCGCCTGCTCAGGCGTGAGCCCTTGGCCGATGGCCAGGCCGTGCTCCTTGGCATAGTTGGCACCCTCGTCGAGCAGCGTCTTCATCTGCTGGATGGCGTCATTGCCGGCGATAAAGGTGCTTCTGCCGAGGCCTTCGCCGACAAGCTGCCGCAACTGCGTGTCGATCAGTTGGTTCTCGAAATAGGCATCACCCAGGAACGGAACCGTCGTCTCCGGCACGTAGCCGATTTTGTTCATGAAATAGCCGGAGCCGTAGAACTTGCCGACGTCGAGGAATTCGGCGCGGGTTTCGAACAGGAAGATCTGTCCGCGTATGGTGCCGCCGAAGCCGCCCGATTGCGGCTTGGCGGCGGCCGCAAGGGCTGCGCCGTCGACGCGGATGCGCTCGGCAATATTGCCGAGCCCGGCAAGCAGGCTGCCGCCGTTGGCGGTGACGCCGCCGAGCGCCGCGTTGACGTTGAACAACGCGCCGCCGGCCGTCAGACCGGTGAGCGCCGAAAGCGGATCACCGGGGTTGCTTGTCGCCGCCACGCTGGCGCCGCCGGCCATCGAGCCGGCTGCGGACGTGTTGTTGACGCTGCCGAAATCGACGGAAAGCGCACCACCGGCCTTGATGTTGGCCGAGACGCCGCCGATCGCCTGGACGGAGCTGACGATCGTCGAGCCGTTGGCGATGTTCTTCGAGGGATTGGCGTTGCCATTGGCATCATAGGCCGTGCACGCGCCCTGCGCGTTGCAGGTCGTCGTCGTCGTGCGAAAGAGCGTGACGCCCGTATTGTTGAGTGTCGAGCCCTTCAGCGTCGCGTTGCCGCCGGCCTCGATCGAGCTGTAGGCATTGGTCAGATTCGTGGCGTCGATCGAAAGGTTGCGGCCCGCCCGGATCGTCGCTTCCGGGCTGAGCGTGCCGACCAAGCGGTCCTCATAGACCGACTGGCTGAGATTGGACGACCAATCCCAGGTATAGGTGGTGCTTTCGTCCGAGCCGCTGAAATTTACCTCGTCGACGATGAAATAACGCGACGGATTGTTGGGATCGACAACGGGATTGCCGTTCGCGTCCGTCGGCACCCGGTCCCTGATCCAGTCGATGATCGGCCCGACCTTTTCGGGTCCATCGGCCGAAATCCAGGTCCATGCATGATAGGTCGTGCCGTCGGCAAGCGTCGCCTTCGACCAGAGCAGCGGCTCATAATCCTGCCACAGCGCCGGATCGACGCCGGCGTAGAGTTGGTACATGTTCTGGTCTGCGGTCTCGAGATAGCCGAAAGGCAGGCCGGCGGCGACGGGATTCAGCGTGAAGCCGCTGACGACGCCTGAAGACACCAGCGTCCCGGTGGTCCATTGCGGTGTGGCGGCCCGCTGGTTGGTCAGGTTGCTGGTCAGGATCGACATGTCGTTTCCGGCCTGGATCATGCCGGAAATATTGGTGACGCCCGTGTTTCTCAGCCCGGCCGCCGCTCCGGCGATCTGAAGGTCGTGGTTGGCGAGGATGGCGCCTTGATTGTTGGTGAGCACGCCGCCGACGAAGAGGGTGGCGTCGTTGCCGGCATAGGCGAGGCCCGTGGCATTGTTGGTGAAGTTGCTGGAAATGTTGAATGTGAGATCGTTGCGGGCTGCCAATTGTCCGGCATTGGTCAGCGACGGCAGTGTCAACGTCAGGTCGTTGGCGGCGAGCAGCGCGGTGCCGGCCGTCGTGGTAAGACCGCCCGCCTTGATGGCGATATCGCCCGAACCGCCGGCACTGGTGACGGCATTGACCCGGGCGCCGCTGAGATCGGCCGTGCCGGAGAGATTGAGAGCCAGTCCGCCGAGAGTGAGGCTGCTGTTGGCAAGGTTGGCGCTCGCCGCATTGAGCGTCAGCGTACCGCCGGCGGCGAGGTTGCTCGCCCGGCCATTGGAGAGATCGATATTGGTCGTGCTGAGCGTCAGGTTGCCGGCAGTGCGGGTGGGATTGCCGTAGCTGATCTGGCCGCCCGACGCCGTGAGCGCAGCGCTGGCGAGGCTCTGGAGCTTGTTATAGGCAATATTCTGGCTGGCGCTGGCCGAAAGAGCGCCGCTGCTCAGCAGGGCGTTGCCGGCGGTGATCGAACCGCTTGTTGCGGCAAGGTTCATGCTGCCGGTCTGCTGGAGCTTCAGCGTGCCGGCGGATGCGGCGGTGGCGGCGAAGTCGAGGCCGGAAACGAGAGTATCGACGGTGATGTCCCGCGCCGAGAGGCTGGCGTTGCCGGCGGCAAGCGACTGGCCGGTAAGGTCGATCGTGCCGCCGGCAACGATCGTCATATCCTGATGGGCGACAACATTGGCGCTGACATCACCCGCTGCTCCGGCATCGACGCTTCCGGCGGCAAGCAGGTTGCCGGCGCTGATGTCGGTGCCCGTCGCCTCGAGCGTGAGATCGCCGGCCTGCCCCAGCGCGATGTCGCCATTGGCCGACTGGGCGGTGGCGGCAAAATCGACGCCGGAGACGATGGCGCCGGCCTGAATGGCGGGACCCGTGACCGAGACGTCGCCGGCGCCAAGGATCTGGCCGGTGACCGATGTATCGGCGTTGATGGCAACGGCACCGTGACCGCTGACATTGTCGGCCTGGAAACGGCCGGCATCGACGAGGAGCGCGCCTGCGGCAAGCAGCGTGTCGATATCGACGCTCCCGCTGCTACCGGCATCAAGCGTCAAGTCGCCGGCCGAGCCGACGGCGATGGCGCCACTCGGCGAGGCGGCGGTGGCGGCAAAGTCCATGCCGGCGACGATCGTGCCCGCCGCAATCGAGCCGCCGCTGATCGATATATCGCCGGCGCCAAGGAGCTGGCCGGTGACGTCGGTGTTGCCGGAAAGCGTGATCGCGCCATGACTGGTGATAGCAGCGGCACTGAGGTTGGCGGCGGAAGCCGAGAGATTGCCGGCCGCAAGCAGGGTGCCGGCATCGATGTCGCCGCTGGCGACAAGGGAGAGATCGCCGCTCTGCGTCAGCACGATATTACCGCCGGCCGCTTCCGTTCCCGCAAAGTCGATGCCGGCGATGATGGCGTCGGCCGAGATGGCCGAGCCGGTGATGTCGATGTTGCCGGCACTGAGGATCTGACCGCTTACATCTGTGGCCGCGTTGATCGCAATGGCGCCATGCGCGATGACGCTCTGGGCCGTCAGCACCGCTGATGTGACCGACGTATCGCCGGCCGACAGGAGTGCCTCGACATCGACGGCGCCGCCGCTGGCGGCAAGCTGGATGTCACCCGCGCCTGATAGAACCGTGCTGCCGTTTGCCGCATTGGTCGCAGCGATGTCGAGGCCGGAAACGACCGTATCGGCCGAGATCGAGCGGCCTGACGCCGTGACGTTGCCCTGCGCCAGAATATCGCCGGAGACGCCGATATCGGCGCCGGCGGAAAGCGCGATATTGTTGCTGCTGACGAGCGAGGCAGCCGAGATCGCGCCTGATGTGGCGGTGATGGAGAGCGCGCCGGTGCCCTTGACCGCACCGACAACCTGGATGTCGCCCGACGTAGCGGACAAAGAGAGCGCATTGCCGGCGGTAATGCTGCCGGCGGCAATGCCGGCCGCCGACGACATCAGCACGTTGGCGGCGCTGTTCACCTCGCCGCCGACACTCAACAGCCCGCTGCCGCTTGACAGCACGATGTCGCCATCGGCGGCGACCGTATCCAGCGTGATGCCCTGCCCCGCCTGAGCTGCGACCTTGGCTTTAGAGGCCACCTTGGCGGCCGTCACCTTCGCCTTCGAGGAGATCGAAACGCCCTGCTGGCCGGAGACGTTGCCGAGCGAGATCTTGCCGTCGGCCGACAGTGACAGCTCGTTGGTGTTGGCGGCAAGATTGCCGCTCATGCGCACACCGGCACCCTTTTCGGTGACGACGATCTTGATGCGGTCGGCCTGCATGGCGCCGAGTGCTGTGCCGTCGATCGCATATTCCGGCGTGCCTGATGTCGCGGCAAGTGCCGTGGCGTTGCCGGTGGCATAATCGAATTGATTGCGGCCAGCCGTGACGCGAAGATCCTTGCCATAGACAGGACCGTTGACGTGGACCGCCCGAGAAACGATGTCGAAGAGGTCGACGGCGCCAGACCCGGCGGAGAAATTGCCGCCGTTCGGCCCGATGGTGACGTCGCCGCCATTGACGGTAAAGCCGTTGAGCTTGCCATCGGCGCCGATTTGAGGCGCGCCCGTGGTCAGTGTCGCATGCGGCGTGTTGATGAAGCCGCAGCCGTCGCAGGTGATGCCGTTCGGATTGGCGATGACGACATCCGCCCGGCCGCCGAACACCTCGATCGGGCCGTTCAATCCCGAGCGGTTGCCGCTGGTGACCTCGTTGAGGATGACCGATGCGGGACCTGATGTGTTGAGATTGGGATTGCCCGGCGTCAAGCCGCCGAGATTGGAGGTGCCGACCTCGCCCTTGTAGTTGTTGAGGATGAGACCCGGTGTGCCGACGTTGAAATTGTCGTATTTGTTATGCGACAGGCCGCTCGCATTCGGGGTGACGATGTCGATGAGCGGCACGCCGTTCGGGGCGGTGCCGACGCCCGGCTGGTTGGCGACGGGCGCCGTGGTGCTCGCAGAAACCGATTGGGCATTGGCCAGCATCGGCTGAAAGACCAAGAGTGCGCTGAGCACGACGGCAAGCGAGCGATTGGCAAATCTGCCGAGCCGGCAGCCAAGACCCCTTGCTTCAGAACCAGGACCGGTTTTCTCACGCATCGTTTTGTCTTCCCAAACGCACAACTGGTTTTGTGTCTCGATATCAATCGTCGCTCGGCGCCGCCGCCACTGCGGCGGCACTGAGCCTCATCGCAGGCCTATTTCTGGGTGAGCCAGGTCTTCACATTGCGGGTAAAGGACTTGGACAGGCGCTGCGCCATAATGTCAGGCGCCCCTGACGTCGTTGCCGCGTTGATCGCGACAGCGACGATCACGCCGTAGCCGCTCCCGCGCATGGAGAGGTCTTCGCCATGAATGTTTTGCGCTTCGGCGATCAGTTGCCCTGTTTCGGCGTTCTCCAGCCGCACGGTCCCATCGATCATGCTGTCATGGCCGCCGATGATCCGGGCCTGCTTGGTGGTGACATCGAAGACGTGCAGCGTCACGACCAGCCTGCCGCGCGTGGGGCCGCCGGGCACGCCGATCAATTCCTTCGCCATCGTCGCCTGAAGCGTGCGAACCGCCTCCGGCACCTGCTGGTCCGCCTTGTCGCCGAAACCGAATGTCTTGACGTCGGGCGCCAACTCAACCCGGATTTCGCGCACAGAGGTTCGTTGGAGAGCCGCAATCAGCCGGGGATCGGTTGTCGTGACGCAGGACGCAAGCGTCGCCGCCAGAAGCAGAAGGGTTAGAAAACGCACGATACGCATACAGAAGCTCCGGGATTCAGGCATAAGGTTCGAATGTCAGCGAATTCAGTTCCTGTTGTCCGACGACGATGCAGGCTTGGCCTTGGCGTCGAGATGCTTGTAGAGCTCGGTCAACTGGGACTTGGGCGCGGGGCACCCTTTCGATTTGGCAATGCTGGTCAGGACATTGTTCCTGTTGCGCAATGCGTCGATCTCGACCTTCTCAGGCGATTTCGGATCCATGAAAAACAGCGCCGGCAGAAACAGGAGCACACCGGTCGCCCCAAGAACGATGTTCTTGCCTTGCGCATCGGTCCGCTCCTTCACCGTCGAGGTGATCTGCCGCTCGTTCGCCTCGAATTCACGGGTGATGCCGGCGCAATCGAAGGCGCTGTCGGTCGGGTTGGTCGAAGCGACCGGCCGCGCCTCCCGTCCGGCACAGCCGGCAAGCGCCATCGAAAAAGCAAGGATCAGCGCCGTCGATCTTGAAAGGGTTTTGACGGACTTGTTCGTCGAGATGCTGCGGATGATCATTTTCCTGCTTTCGTTACCAATGAGCCGATGCGCTGAAATAAAAGAGCCCGCCGTCGACCCCGTCGAGGCTGCTTGCAACAATGTCGGAATAGCCGAGGTCGGCGCTGAGATTGCCGCCGACGGTCCTGATGCCGGCCGTCCAGCTGGCGAGATCGCCGCCTGATATATCGAGGCGCTGTTGCGCGTAGATGTGGCCGTAATCGAAGCCGAGATAGGGGCGCAGCTCGCCGAATGCCTTCGCAGCCGCGCCGCCACCCTGGTTGGACCCCGTTCTCCAGACGATCTCGTTGTGGCTGAACATGCCGTTATTGCCGAAGAGCACGCTTTCGCGGGTGCCGCGGACATTGCTGTAGCTGCCAAGCGAGATCTGCTCGGCGCCGAGGAGATTGTCGGGGGAATATTGACCGCTGACCAGCGATGTCAGTTCGAACTGCCGGCCGGCGGCCTGGAATGGCTGCGTCACGCTGACCGTCGCGTTGAATTTGGAAAAACGTGGGTCTGCATTTCCGGCACCCGGATCTCCGGGGTCCACGGCATCGAAGAGACCGAGCCCTTTGTCATAGCTGACGTCGAACACCCAAATGCCGCCGAACATACGGCGGGAGTGGGAAATGCCGATATCGCCGACCGTATAGCGGCGGCTGCCGACCTCGATCAGATTGCCGAGCAGAAAGTTGTTGGTCTGCTTGTAGGTCAGGCTGCTGCGGACCGTCGTGATCGAATCCTTGTCGCGAAAGACGACGCGATCGAGGCCGAGGCCTGCCTGCCCTGAATTGCCCGAGGTATCGAGCGATGAGAAATTTCCTTCGACCGTGCTTTCATACTGGTACCAGGAGCCGTTCAGCGAAACCGTGGAATAGCCGTAGGGGACGCTGACATTGCCGGAATAGCTGTTGCCATATCCGTTTCCGTCGTTGCTCCACGGATAGTCCGGACCGCTATGCTCGTAGGAGAACGACCACTGATCGTTGATATCAAGCAGATCGTCGAAGCCGAGCGATGCCGAACTTCTGGAAAAGCCGGTGCTTTCCTGGCCCATATTGTTGTTGCCCAAGGAGACATGCCAGGGGCGGCGCGGGTGGTTTTCGATGTTCAGGATGGAGGTTCCGTCCTTGGGGCCGGGCAGCATGGCCGACTTGGCGTCGTTGGCCTGCAGCCGGTTCATCTGGTCGAGGCCCTGCTCGATATCGCGGATATTGACGACCCGGCCGATCAGCCCGGGAAAGGCTGTCGCCAGCGAACCGTTGCCGGTCACTTTCTGGCCATTGAGATAGATGTCGGAAAGCGTGCCCTCGACGACGAGCAGACGGAGGACCCTGGTCTTGGCGATATCCTGCTGCGGCACGTAGGCACGCGAGGTCACATAGCCATGATCGATATAGAGGTGCGTCACATCCCTGAGAACGGCATTGATCTCCGCCAGGCCGACGCATCGGTTGCCGTAAGGCGCCGTCACCTTGCCGATCTCCTGCGCCGATAGCAGATTTGCCCCATCGATCTCGACGCGAGTGATGTCGAAACAGGCCGCATTTGCCTGGCTGGCCGGCAAAGAGCCGTCTTCCGTATCCGCACCGCCACCCGGTGTGGCGCGGCGCAGGGCATCCAGCCGCTGCGTCTGCGACTGCTGCTCCTGGCGGCGGTTGAAATCATCGGCAGGCGACTGCGCGTAAGCGGGTGCGACACCCATCGCCAGGACGGCGCCAGCGACCAAGGAGTATCGAATTTCAGTGGTCATTTTGAAATTCGGCTACTTCGCGGCGATGGATTGAAGTTCGTCGAGGGCCGGTTGCAGCCCTTTCAGCGAGAAACGGATATTGACGTCCTGGCCGTTCATCAGCCGCACCAACCCTTCGGCGGTCGAGCCCTTCTTGAGCGCCGTCGCCGTCTTCGTATCCAGCGCCAGCTGCGCCCAGCATCCGGCCTGGTTGCAATTGCGGTAGTCAAGTTTCGCAACGGGCTTGCCGTCGGCCTTGATCGACAGGCCCGAGGGCAGGAAGACGTTGAGCGGCATCAGAGCGGTCAGCGTCAGCCCCGGCTTGCCTTTCTCGCCCTTGCCCTTCTCGCCCCTGCCCTTCTCGCCCTTGCCTTGGGACCCGGCCGGCGCAGCTGCGATCGCCAGCGTCAGCACATTGACGTTCTCGCCATCTTTGGCGACTTGCGCGATCTGGGCGACTTCGCAGGCCTCGGTGCCTTCAGAACCCGAGCAGCGATAATACCAGTCGTCGAATTTCTGGGATTTTATCGCCGGCGCCTGCACCTGCCCCGCTTCCTGATCGGCAGGAACAGCAGTTTGCGAAAAGGAAGGATTCGCCCAGGCGATGAATATCAGAACGGAGGCGACAGTCTGGAGGCCACACTTCGTATCGGCTTTCAAAAATTTTCTCATTGAAAATACAACTTCAGGAAGATTTTATTGGCGTGTAAAGTCATATCGCTACAATCCATCGTTTGGTCAACCTAAGCGTGTCAGCACGGTAAAGTTTCCGTTAGATATTTACTTCGCGTTCTGGGAGTTTGATTCCACGCCCTGGGAGAGGCTTACCGCAACGAAATCGCCACCAAATTTCGACAGCCGGAATAAAACTGAATGGCGAGGCGATGAGACGACACGCAACTTACGCGAAGCTGTTCTCGTGCTCGGCTACATTGAAAAATTCCATCGATGAACGGATAGGGTGAATAACTTCGCGCTATTCCAAATGCAGAAAAGTCTTGGGAAGATGAACTTCATTCTTTCAAAGAAAAGACTGCTTTCCCGCATCAGCACCCTCACCAATGCTGGCAGCCAACCCCTCACAAATACGAAGATGTATTTTAGAAATTGATTGCACCCACGGTTGCTGCGGTTATTCCTTTTGAAAAAGGGGAGGATAGCCGCATGGCGAAAAGGCAAGGACCCGGCCAACCCGGAAGAGAACCGGCAGACGACTTTCGGGAAAACCTGGTCAAGACCCGAATCGGCGGCGATCTCTCGTCCTTCATGAAAGGCGATCCCGACCCATAAATCATCCATAGCCATCGCGCGCCGCGTCGGTCGCATGATTGTCATTTTCGAGGTGACATCAGCCCCGTTCTCTGCGAAAAGAAACGCGATGAGAGACAGGGGCGTTCGTCGACAGACGGGCTGAGAAGCACCCTTCGAACCTGAACCGGATAATGCCGGCGGAGGGAGTCGCTCGGGGTCGCGGCATCGCCCGCACGAACCGCCCCGTGGCCGCCCCCGCCTGAAAGGGGCCATATGCAGACCAAGACCACACCCGGAGCGATGCTGAAGGCGATGCGCGAGAAGCCGCCGCTCGTTCAGTGCATCACCAATTACGTCGCCATGAACATCGCCGCAAATGTTCTGCTTGCCGCGGGCGCCTCGCCCGCCATGGTGCATGCCGCGGAAGAAGCCGGCGAATTCGCCGGGATCGCCAGTGCGCTGACCATCAATATCGGTACGCTGTCGACGCAATGGATCGACGGCATGCAGGCGGCGGCGAAGGCGGCGGCTTCAGCCGCCAAGCCCTGGGTGCTCGACCCGGTCGCTCATTATGCAACGGCCTTCCGCCGCAACGCCGTCGCCGATCTCCTGGCGCTGCATCCGACCATCATCCGCGGCAACGCTTCCGAAATCATCGCGCTGGCCGGCGGAGAGAGCCGCGGCCAGGGCGTCGACAGCCGCGACCCAGTCGAGCAGGCGGAAGGTTCGGCGCGATGGCTCGCCGAGCGTCAGCGGGCGGTCGTCGCCGTGACCGGCGCCATGGATTTCGTCACCGACGGCGAGCGGGCCGTGCGCATCGAAGGCGGATCGGCCTTGATGCCGCAAGTCACCGCGCTCGGCTGCTCGCTCACCTGCCTCGTCGGCGCCTTTGCGGCAACGGCGCCCGAGGACATTTTCGGCGCCACGGTCGCCGCCCTTTCGACCTTCGCCATCGCCGGCGAAGACGCGGCACTCGGCGCCGCCGGCCCCGGCTCCTTCTCCTGGCGCTTCCTCGATGCGCTGGCAGCGCTCGACGCCGAAACGCTTGACGCCAGGGCAAGGATATCGGCGGCATGAAGGCTTTCGACCTTTCGCTCTATCTCGTCCTCGACCCCGATCTCTGCGCGGGGATCGGCATGGTGGAAACGGCGCGCCTTGCCGTTGCCGGCGGCGCGACGATGGTGCAGTTGCGTGACAAACATGCCGGCACCGTCGGGATGATCGAGACCGGCCGCGCCTTGAAACAGGCGCTTGTCGGGACCGGCGCCCTGTTCATCGTCAACGACGATGTCGAGGCGGCAATCGCCATCGGCGCCGACGGTCTGCATATCGGCCAGGAGGATTTGGATGCGCGCACGGCGCGGACGATGATCGGCCCTGCCATGATCCTTGGCCTCTCGGTCGAGACCGCGGCGCTTGCCGCCGCCGTCGATCCGGATCTGGTCGATTATACCGGCGTCGGGCCGGTGTTTGCGACGCCGACCAAGGCCGATCACAAGCAGCCGATCGGTTTTGACGGTCTTGCCATGCTGGTAAAGGCCTCGCCGGTGCCGTCGGTTGCGATCGGCGGCCTCAAGGCGGATCATGTCGCCCAAGTATTTGCTGCGGGCGCCAAGGGCCTTGCCGTCGTCTCCGCCATCTGCGGTACGCCGGATCCCGAAGCGGCCACGCGCCGCATCGCCGCAGAAATTCGAAAGGCCCGCGCATGATCCGCAACGTTCTCTCCATCGCCGGCTCCGATCCCTCGGGCGGCGCCGGCATCCAGGCCGATCTCAAGGCCTTTTCCGCCCGCGGCGTCTACGGCATGGCGGTGCTGACCGCGCTGACGGCGCAGAACACCCAAGGCGTCAGCGGCGTGCATCTGGTGCCGCCGCAATTCGTCGCCGACCAAATCAATGCCGTCTTTGCCGATGTGCGCGTCGATGCCGTCAAGATCGGCATGATCGCCAATGCCGGCATCGCCGATGCCGTTGCCGGTGCACTGACTGACCACCGCGACATTCCGATCGTCATCGACCCGGTGATGATCGCCAAGGGTGGCGCCGCCTTGCTCGCGCCTGAGGCGGTCGACGTGCTGACCCGCCGGCTGCTGCCGCTTGCGACACTCCTGACCCCGAACTTGCCGGAAGCCGCCGCACTGCTGCACCAGCCGGTGGCGACAAACCGAGCCGAGATGGCGGCGCAGGCCGAACAGCTGCGGGCGTTTGGCCCGGCCGCAGTGCTGGTCAAGGGCGGCCATCTCGATAGCGACGAAAGTCCTGACGTCCTTGCCACCGCCGCTGGCCTGCACTGGTTCGAAGCCATGCGCGTGCCGACCAAGAACACGCACGGCACCGGCTGCACGCTCTCCAGCGCGCTGGCCGCCGAACTTGCCAAGGGCGCCTCGGCGCGGGAGGCGGTCGCCATCGCAAAGCAATATCTCGCCGGCGCGGTCGCGGCAGCCGGAAGCCTCACCGTCGGCTCCGGCCACGGCCCGGTGCAGCATTTTCATGCGCTGTGGAAAGACGGCGAATAAGCGCTCGCTCGGCATAGATGCAGCCAATCGAAACGGCCCGGCCCTCCCGGCCGTTTTTTCGTTCGGCAGCTACTTTGCGTTGAAACCGCAGTTGCAGTGCGGGCAGTCCCTTTGACCTTCTGAAAAACCTTGTTGACAAGCCCGGTCAGATGGCCAAATCTATAACACTAAAAGGGGATACATTCCGCAATAACGGAATAACTGGAGGAGTGACAGGTGCCAGACCTGCTTGTGAGCTTGTATTCCGCTGAGCTCGCCGACCTGAAACGGAAAGCCGATGATGTCGGCATCTCCATCCGTCCGGCCCTCCCCCCGGAACTGCATCTCATCGCCACTTGGGTTCGCGAACAGTTCACCGAGAACTGGGCAAGCGAAGTCACCGTCGCCTTCTCCCGCCAGCCGGTTGCCTGCCTGATCGCCGTCGACGACGGCAAGCTGCTGGGCTTTGCCTGCTACGACACGACGGCGCGCGGCTTCTTCGGCCCGACCGGCGTCGACCCGGAAGCGCGCGGCAAAGGTATCGGGCTCGCCCTCTTCTCCGCCTGCCTGCAGACGATGAAGACGCTCGGCCACGCCTATGCCTTCATCGGCGATGCCGGGCCGGTCGATTTCTACGCCAAGACCGCAGGCGCAACCATCATCCCCGCCCCCGACAAGGGCATCTACGAAGGCATGCTGAGAAGCACGCCGAAATGACCATCTGATCCCGGAGCTACAGAATTGTCCTCGACCCCGCTCGCCCTTTTCGTCGGCCTTCCCACTCCCACGATTTCGGATGATGAATTCGCCCTTTTTCGCGACACCAATCCGCTCGGCCTGTTCGTCGGCCGGCGCAATCAGCGCGAGCCGGAGCAGACCAAGCGGCTGATCGCCCGCTTCCGCGAAGCCGTCGGCCGCGACGACGCACCTGTCTTCACCGACCAGGAAGGCGGCCGCGTTCAGCATCTCGATGCCGGCCCCTGGCCGCTCTTCCGCAGCTTCGGCCAGTTTGCCGAACTTGCGCGCCGCGATTTCGATCTCGGCAAAAAAGCACTGCGCCTTTCCTCCCAGGCCATGGGCGCGATGATGACGGAACTCGGCCTTTCCAGCGGCTGCTCGCCCGTTCTCGACCTCGTCTTCGAGACGACGAGCGCGGTCATCGGCGCCCGCTCCTTCGGCCCTGATCCCGATTTCATCGCTGCCCTCGGCCGCGAGGTGGTCGATGGCCTGCTCGAGACCGGCAACATGCCCGTCATCAAGCACATTCCCGGCCATGGCCGTGCGACACTCGACTCCCACAAGGAGCGTCCGGTGGTCGACGCCAGCCGCGAGACGCTCACCGCGACCGATTTCAAACCCTTCGTCGCGCTGAAGGATACGCCTTGGGCGATGGTCGCCCATGTCGTCTACTCGGCCTATGACGCGGAGCTGCCGGCGTCCGTCTCGCCCATCATGCACGACGTGATCCGCAAGGACATGGGCTATGAGGGCGTGCTGATATCAGACTGCATCTTCATGGAGTCGCTCTCCGGTACCTTGCCGGAACGCGTCAAACAGGTGCTCGACGCAGGCTTCGACATCGCGCTCCACAGCCACGGCGACATTCCGGAAAGCGAAGCTGCCGCCAAGGCCGCCCGTCCGCTGACGGAAGCCGCCCTCAAGCGGATCGTCGCCGGCAAGGCGCGCCTCGGCAATCTCAAAGTCGATGTCCGCGCCGCCCACGCAGAAGTCGAAGACATGTTTGCCAGCGCGCTGGTCTCCTGACCGGCCCGTCAACTCTCACCGCATAAGAAAAGGGGAATAAAACATGAAAAAATATCTTCTTGCCGCCGCCGCGCTGACGCTGCTTTCGGGATCGGCCATGGCGCAGACGATTCTGACGGCGAATATCGAACCTGCGACGACCTGGGTTCGCAACTTCAACCCGTTCAACCAGACCTCATCGCGCCAGTCGACGCTCGACTTCATCTACGAGCCGCTGGTTATTTTCAACCGCTTCGACAGCAACAAGCCGGTCTATCGTCTAGCCGAAAGCTTCAAGCTCTCCGACGATCTGAAGAGCATCGAGTTCAAGCTGCGCCCGAACCTGAAATGGTCTGACGGTAAGCCGCTGACCGCAGCCGACGTCAAGTTCACCTATGATTACCTGAAGAAGTTCCCGGCGCTCGACTTCGTCAGCATCTGGACCTTCATCACCGATGTGCAGGCGGTCGACGCCCAGACGGTGCGCTTCACGCTCGCCAATCCGAGCTCGCTCGCCGCCGAGCAGATCTCGCAATTGCCGATCGTCCCGGAACATGTCTGGAAGGATGTCGCCGATCCCGTCACCTTCGCCAACGAAACCCCGGTCGGCAGTGGCCCGCTGACGGAAGTGCCGCGCTTTACCGGCCAGACCTACGACCAGTGCCGCAACCCAAACTACTGGGACAACGAGCACCTGAAGGTCGATTGCATGCGCTTCCCGCAGCTTGCCGACAACAACCAGATGCTGACCGCGACAGCCGACGGCACGCTTGACTGGGGTGTCTCCTTCATTCCCGATATCGACAATGTCTATGTATCCAAGGATCCGGCGCATTTCCACTATTGGTATTCGCCGAGCAGCATGGTCGCCTTCCTCTTCAACTTGGAAACGGCGAACGAGAACAACAAGAAGGCCTTCAACGATCTGAAGTTCCGCCGGGCTGTCAGCATGGCGCTCGACCGCAAGACGATGATCGACGTCGCCGGCTACGGCTATCCGACGCTGAACGAAGATCCTGGCTTGATGGGCGAGCTTTACAAGAGCTGGGCGGACCCGTCCGTCAAGGCCGACTTCGGCAAGTTCGCAACCTATGATGCCGATGCCGCCAAGGCCCTGCTCGACGAGGCGGGCTACAAGGATAAGGACGGCGACGGTTTCCGCGACAATCCCGACGGCACGAAGATTTCCTTCTCGATCATCGTCCCCAGCGCCTGGACCGACTGGATCGACACCGTCAACCTCGCCGTCGAGGGCATGCAGGCGGTCGGCATCGACGCCAAGATCGAAACGCCTGAGGAAGCCGTCTGGACCGGCAACCTCATCAACGGCACCTTCGATGCGGCGATCAACAGCCTGCCGGCATCGGCCTCGCCCTACTATCCTTACAAGCGTGCCTTCAGCGCTTCGGACAAGGGCAAGACCCGCTTCACCGCGCAGCGCTGGTTCAATCCGGAGGTCGAGAAACTCGTCACCGAGTTCACCCAGACCGCCGACCTTGCCAAGCAGAAGGAAGCGATGAACAAGGCGCAGCGCATCGTCGCCGAAAACATGCCGATGATTCCGGTGTTCAACAATCCGAACTGGTATCAGTACAACACCAAGCGCTTCACCGGGTGGTCGACCAAGGAAAACCCCTTCGTCAATCCGTCGATCTCGCGGACCAATCCGGCACGCCTCTTGAACCTGCTCGCTCTCGAGCCGGTCAAGTAAGCATCATGATCTCCGGAAGCGGCGTAGAAAACGCCGCTTCCGCGACGACGGAGTTCCCATGGCTTTCCTGCTTCGCCGCCTCGTCTTCTACATGGCAGCCTTCATCGCGGCAGCGACGATCAATTTCTTCCTGCCCCGGCTGATGCCGGGCGATCCCGTGCAGATCATGTTCTCGAGCGCCGGTACCGAATTGCCGCCGGAAAGCCTGCAGGCGCTGAAGCTCACTTTCGGCTTCGTCGACGGTCCGCTCTGGCAGCAGTACCTCACCTATCTCGGCAGCATCTTCACCGGCGATCTCGGCCGTTCGATCAAATATTTCCCGCTGCCGGTGACGTCGGTGCTCGGCCATGCCCTCCTCTGGACCGTCGGCCTGATGGGAACGGCGACGATTTTCAGCTTCGCGCTCGGCACCTTGCTCGGCATCGTCGCCGCCTGGCGGCGCGGCAGCAGGTTCGATGTCGTCGTCTCGGTAGGCGCGATCTTCGCCACCTCGGTACCGGCCGTCGTCACCTCGCTGATCGTGCTCTTCATTTTCGGCTTCACGCTCGGCTGGTTTCCGAACGGTTATGCCGCCGATCCCTCGCTCGATCCGGCCTTCAGCTTGCAATATATCGGCAGCGTCGCCTATCACGGCATCCTGCCGATGGTGACGCTCTGCACCGTGCTGATCGGCGGCTTCACCGTCACCATGCGCAACAACATGATCAACCTGCTCGGTGAGGACTATATCGTCATGGCCCGCGCCAAGGGTCTTTCCGACCGGCATGTGATGCTCTGGTACGCGGCGCGCAACGCCCTGCTGCCGACCGTCTCCAGCCTTGCCATCGCGATCGGCACCATCCTCGGCGGCTCGCTGGTAACGGAGGTCGTCTACAACTATCCCGGCCTCGGCAACATTCTCTACCAGGCGATCCTCGCCCGCGATTATCCCGTCATCCAGGGCCAGCTTCTGATCATGACCGCGACCATGCTGATTGCCAATTTCATCGTCGACGTCAGCTATATCTTGCTCGACCCGCGGCTAAAGGGAGCGTGAGATGAAGACCCTGCTTCGAAACCGCAAGGCGCTGGTTGGCCTCGTCATCATCTCCCTCATCGTCATCGTCGCGATCGCCGCGCCCCTGCTCACGCAATACGATCCGGCCGCACGCACCGGCCGGCCGCATCAGCCGCCGTCGCTCGACCACATCCTCGGCACGACCCGCATCGGCCAGGATGTCTTCGCCCGGCTGATCTACGGCGCCCGCACCTCGCTTGCCGTCGGCTTCGGCGCCGGCCTGCTGATCACCCTCGTCGGCACCGCGCTCGGCATCATCTCCGGCTATCGCGGCGGCAGGACCGACGAGATCATCAGCTTCTTCACCAACATGGTGCTGGTCGTTCCCAACCTACCGCTGCTCTTGGTGCTCGCCGCCTTCATCGGCCAGGCAAGCCCCCTCGTCATCGCCCTCATCCTCGGCGCCACCTCCTGGGCCTGGGGAGCCCGCGTCACCCGCGCCGAAACGCTCTCCGTCAAGCAGAAGGATTTCGTCAAATCGGCCGAGATGATGGGTGAGCCGCAATGGCGCATCATGACATTCGAGATCTTCCCCAACGTGATTTCAATCGTCGGCATCAATTTCATCGGCAGCGTCATCTTCGCAATCATCACCGAGGCGACACTGGAGTTCCTCGGCCTCGGCGATCCCCGAGCCATCTCCTGGGGCACCATGCTCTATAATGCGCAGAAGGCTTCAGCCCTTTCGGTCGGCGCCTGGTGGGATATTCTCACCCCCTGCTTCGCGCTCGCCTTCCTTGGCATCGGCATGTCGCTGTTGAACTTCGCCGTCGACGAGATCGCCAATCCGCGACTACGCACCGGCAATCACCTGAAGCGCTGGTCCCTGCTCGTTCGTTCCGGGGAGGGCCGCCTGTGACGCAGCCGCTGCTTTCGGTGAGGAACCTCACCATCGACTATATCGGCGAGGAGAAGGATTTCCGCGCCGTCAATGATGTCAGCTTCGACGTCGCGCCCGGCGAGGTCTTCGGCCTTGCCGGCGAATCCGGCTGCGGCAAGAGCACCATCGCTTTTGCCATCAGCCGCCTGCACAAGCCGCCGGCGCTGATCCGCAAGGAAAGCCGCATCCTGCTTGACGGCCGCGATGTGCTCGGCCTCGACCGGCAGGCGCTCAGCGCCTTCCGCTGGCGCGATGTCGCCATGGTCTTCCAGAGCGCCATGAACTCGCTGAACCCGGTGCTGCGCATCGAGGCGCAGTTCTACGACATGCTGCGCACCCACAAAGGCATGAGCCGTGCAGCGGCCCGCGAGCGTACCGCCGAGATGCTGACGCTCGTCGACATCGCGCCGGACCGCATGCGCGACTATCCGCACCAATTCTCCGGCGGCATGCGCCAGCGCATCGTCATCGCCATCTGCATGGCGCTCGATCCGAAACTCGTCGTCATGGACGAGCCGACGACGGCGCTCGACGTCGTCGTCCAACGCGAAATCCTGCAGCGCATCAACGAACTGCGCCGTCGCTTCGGTTTTTCCGTGCTGTTCATCACCCACGATCTCGGGCTGATGGTGCAGTTCTGCGACCGCATCGGCATCATGCTGTCAGGCCGGCTGGTGGAGCAGAACACGGCCGAGGCGATCTACAGGACGCCCAGGCATGACTACACGAAAAAGCTCTGGGCCTCCTTCCCGTCGCTGCATGGAGGAGTGCTGCTATGACAGACGCCATTCTCGCACTCGATCAGGTGAGCAAGACCTTCGGCCATGGCTCCGGGGCCGTGCATGCGGCACGCGCCATCTCGTTTTCCCTGCATGCCGGCCGCGCATTGGCACTCGTCGGCGAATCCGGCAGCGGCAAGACCACCTGCGCCCGCATGGCGATGCGCGAATATCTGCCGACATCCGGCCGGATCCTCTACAAGGGCCGGCCGGTCGAGGCGGCGAAATCCGCCGAGATCGCCCGCTACCGCCGTTCGGTGCAGATGATCTTCCAGGACCCCTTCGCCTCGCTGAACCCAGCCCATACCATCGCGCATCATCTCCGGCGGCCGCTGAAGCTGCATCGTCCTGACATCAAGGGAACTGAGATCGACGCGACAGTCCGCGAGTTGCTGCAGCGCGTCAGGCTCGATCCCGATCTCGTCGCGCCGAAATATCCGCACGAGCTTTCCGGCGGCCAGCGCCAGCGGGTCAACATCGCCCGCGCGCTCGCCGTCAAGCCGGAGGTCATCGTCGCCGACGAGCCGACCTCGATGCTCGACGTCTCCGTGCGCCTCGGCGTGCTGAACCTGTTGAACGAGATGAAGCAGGAGATGAAACTCGGCCTGCTCTACATCACCCATGATATCGCCACCGCCCGTTATGTCGCCGAGGACATCGCCGTAATGTATGCCGGCCAGATCGTCGAATGGGGCAGCGTCGCCAAGGTGATCGACAATCCGCTGCATCCCTATACGCGGCTGCTGCTCTCGGCCGTGCCCGATCCCGACGTCCGCTTCGAGGACCCGAAAGCCCGGCTGAGGCCCGACGAAGTGGAGGATATCCGCCGCCGTTCGGCCGTGCCGCAGGACGAGACCGTCGAAGTGGAGCAGGGACATTTCATGCGGATGATCTAAGGCCAGCTTGCTGGCCTCACTCCTCGGCCTATGCTAGGGGGACGGTTCCTTTCATATGAGGCGAAGCCGTCATGCTGCCCTGGATCCAGCTCGATTCCGCGACCATTCCCGGCGAAGGCGGGGAACTCAGGCTGAAACAGCGCGGCAGCGAGTTCTCGATCATGCTCGGCGCCAACGAGCTGATGAACAGCCGCCTCAGCGGCTCGGAGGAAGCGCTGGCAACGCTTTCCTGGGAACGGATCAAGACGCACCCGAAGCCGAGGATTTTGATCGGCGGGCTCGGCATGGGTTTCACCCTGCGCGCCGCCCTCGCCGTCCTGCCTGAAGATGCCGGTGTCACCGTCGCCGAACTGGTACCGGCCGTCGTCGCCTGGGCACGCGGGCCGATGGCGGAGGTCTTCCAGGGCTGCCTCGACGATCCGCGCGTCGACATCCATCGGGGCGATGTCGGCGAGGCGATCCGCGCCGGCAAGGCTGCCTATGATGGGATCCTGCTCGATGTCGACAACGGCCCCGATGGCCTGACCCGCAAATCCAACGACCGGCTCTATGATTTCCCCGGCCTTCGCGCCGCCCGCGATGCGCTTCGCCCCGGCGGCGTGCTCGCCGTCTGGTCGTCCGGCCCCGACCCGGATTTCACGCGGCGTCTCAAGGACAGCGGTTTTTCCGTCGATGCGGTCAGCACCCGCGCCAACGGCAAACGCGGCGGCGCCCGCCACGTCATCTGGCTGGCCGTCAAGCCGGCAAAATGACGCTCAAGCAGAAGCAATCCGGCGGGCGGCATTGATGGCCCGGCGGGCGCCGGAGCGCAATTGCGTGGTCTCCGCACCGGCAATGACCAGATCGAAGCCGAATTTCAGGAGTTCGCCGGCTCGTTCGCCGTCGCCGGCATAGGCGCAGGCGAATTTGCCGTGAGCGCGGCAGCGCGAAACCGCATGCTGCATGGCGCTGTCGATCTCGGCGGCGTTCGGCGCCACCTGGTCGCCATTCGACAGTGCGATCGAAAGATCGGACGGACCGACGAAAATGCCGTCGATGCCGGCAACACCCAGGATACCGTCGATCGCGTCGAGCGCCGCCCGGGTCTCGACCATGGCGATGGCGACGGTGAGCGCGTTGGCGTTCTTCAGATAATCATCACCCGACAGGCCGGTATAATTCAGCGCCAGCGACGGTCCCCAGCTGCGTTCGCCGGCGGGCGGGTATTTCGTGGTCCGCACCAGGGCTTGCGCGTCTTCGACCGAATTGATCATCGGCGCGATGATGCCGGAGGCGCCGGCATCGAGCAGGCGCGAGGCGGAAGCAAAATCGCCGACCGGAATGCGCGCCAGCGCCGGCTTGCCGGCAAGCCGCACCTGACCGACGGCGTTCGCCGCCGATGGCATGTCCCACATGCCATGCTGCATATCCAGCACGACGGCATCGAAGGCCTCCTGCGCCAGATGATTGACGAGCGTGGCGTCGGGAATGCCGACCCAGGCGGAGATCATGCCGCCCCGGTGGCTCCTGATCCGCTCCGCAAAGCCGTCGATTTCAGCTGCGCTCATGCCATCCTCCTTACTTCGACAGGCCGTCAGCGGCCAGATATTTCACCTCGAGGAGCTCTTCGGTGTCGAATTTCCTCGAAGCCATGCATGTTCTGCCGGCTCATCCTCTCCGGCGCAGCCGTGAAACGATGATTGTCACGGCAAGCCCAGCTGCAGCCGTGATGCTTCCCCAGAGAATCCAGATGCTCTGGTTGATCATGAAGCTGGATGACGGATAGGGAAAATAGCCGCTTCCCTGGGCGACCCAGATCAGCCCCGAGAGGATCATCAGCAATCCCACGACATATCCGATTGTGCGCCACATGCTTCGGCAACCCTTCTTATGAATCAGTGTCACAATGTCGACCGGCATCGTTGATGACAAGGCTTCTCTCCCAAACGCGACGATATTCCCGAATGTCATGTCCTGCCGACTTCATCCACCAGCCAGGTGCTGAGCCTTTCGCTATGAATATTTGCCGATTGCGGCGGTATCAGCCAGTAACCGCGGTCGGGCGCCTCGAGCGGCGGCCCGGCTTCCACCAGCATATGCGCGGAGAGAAGCGTGTCGACCAGCCCCATCCAGCCGATCGCCACGCCCTGCTCGCTGAGAGCAGCCTGGACGACCAGCGAATAGGTGTTGAAGCTGATATCCCCGCGGCCGGCATGGAGATCGCGCGTGACGGAGAATTCGGCAAGATAGCTTCGCCAATCGAACCAGGGTGGCGGCATCGGCGAATCGAGGTGGATCAGGATCGTCCTGGCAAGCTGCTGCGGATCGTCGAACGGGCCGTTGCGATCGAGAAATCCTCGTGTGCAGACGGGCACGACCTTTTCCTGCAACAGCAGCGATCCGAAGGCGCCGAATTCCGCCCGCGTCCCGAAAACCACCACTACATCTGCGTCGTCACGAAAGCCGGGCTCGAGCCGCTGGGTCGCGACGATCTGTATATCCGTTTCCGGATGAAGCTGGCGAAAGCCATGCATGCGCGGGATCAGCCAAAGGGCTGAAAAAGCATAGTCTGTTCTCAGCCTGACGACCGGTCTTTGAGCCTCGGTGCGGAAGCTGCGCGCCAGCGCATCGATGTCACCGACGGTCTTGGCAGCGACCTGGAAAAGCCGCTCGCCCTCCGCGGTCAGCTCGACGCCGCGATGCTGGCGGCGCAACAGGCCGACCCTGAATTGCTCTTCCAGCCGCCGCATCTGATAGCTGACGGCCGGTTGCGTGAGCCCGAGACGTGCTGCCGCCGACGAAAAGCTCCCGAGTGTCGCGACCTCGACGAAGATGCGCATCCAGCCAAGCTCGGGCGGGCGGTCTGACATAAAAAATCCTTTAGTCACCCATCGAAAAAAGCTGTCTTTACAGCCGCAACAATAAGCGATTAAATAAATTTCTCAAATAGCAAAAGAGGAATTCCATGCCGCGTCCGAATATCCTCATCCTGATGGTGGACCAGCTGAACGGGACCTTCTTTCCGGATGGCCCCGCGGATTTCCTTCATGCGCCGCATCTGAGATCATTGGCAGAGCGCTCCGTGCGTTTCACCAACACCTATACGGCAAGCCCGCTCTGCGCGCCGGCGCGAGCCTCCTTCATGTCCGGACAATTGCCGAGCCGGACGCGCGTCTATGACAATGCGGCGGAATTCGCCTCCGACATCCCGACTTACGCGCATCATCTGCGCGCTGCCGGATACCAGACGGCGCTATCAGGCAAGATGCATTTCGTCGGCCCCGACCAGCTGCATGGCTTCGAGGAGCGCCTGACGACGGACATCTACCCGGCCGATTTCGGCTGGACACCCGACTATAGCAAGCCCGGCGAACGCATAGACTGGTGGTATCATAATCTCGGTTCGGTGACCGGCGCCGGTGTTGCCGAAATCACCAACCAGATGGAGTATGACGACGAGGTCGCCTACCATGCCGCCCGCAAGCTGTTCGATCTCTCGCGTGGCCACGACGGACGCCCCTGGTGCCTGACCGTCAGCTTCACCCATCCGCACGACCCGTACGTCGCGCGCCGCAAATTCTGGGACCTTTATGAGGATTGCCCGGCCCTTGATCCGGCAGTTGCGCCGATTGCCTTCGAGCGGCAAGACCCGCATTCGCAGCGCCTGATGAAAGCCTGTGACCACGATGCCTTCGACATCAGCGATGAGCAAATCAGGCGGGCAAGGCGGGGCTACTTCGCCAATGTCTCCTATGTCGATGACAAGATCGGCGAGATTCTCGGCGTCCTGGAACGGACGCGCATGGCGGAAAATACGATCATTCTCTTCGCCTCGGACCATGGCGACATGCTCGGCGATCGCGGCCTCTGGTTCAAGATGAACTTCTTCGAAGGATCGGCCCGCGTTCCGCTGATGATCGCAGTCCCCGGCTGGAAGCCCAAACGCATCGATCAGCCCGTCTCCACGCTCGACGTGACGCCGACGCTCGCCGGTCTCGCCGGGATCGATATCGCTTCGTTGAAACCATGGACCGAGGGCGAGGATCTGGCATTGCTTGCCGAAGGCACCGGCAATCGCAGCCCGGTGCCGATGGAATATGCCGCGGAGGGTTCCGAAGCACCGCTCGTCTGCATTCGGGACGGACGGTACAAGCTCTCGCTCTGCGAGAAGGACCCGCCGATGCTGTTTGACCTCGAGGCCGATCCCCAAGAACTCGACAATCTGGCGGCCGACCCGGCGCACGCCGACATCTTGGCAAGGCTTGCCGAACAGGCCGGGCGCCGATGGAATCTTGCCGCTTTCGACGCAGCCGTGCGCGAAAGCCAGGCGCGCCGCTGGGTGGTCTATGCAGCGCTGCGCAACGGCGCCTATTATCCATGGGACTACCAGCCGCTGCAGAAAGCCTCGGAGCGCTATATGCGCAACCACATGGATCTCAACGTGCTGGAGGAAAACCAGAGGTTCCCGCGCCAGGAATGAGCGAAACGCGTCTGATTAAGCCGTCCTGCGCGCCGGCACCTCGCGCAGGAAATCCTCGATGAACGCCTTTTGCAGCAGAATGCCGTCCCATTCATCGGGGAAGAAGGGCGAGTCGTAGATCAGCGTGAAGGGACCGTCATAGCCGGCCCGCTCGCACATCTCCAGGCACTTGCGATAATCGTCGGCATCGAGGCCGGTGACGCCATAATCGGCCTTGGCGTGGCAAATTTCCGCCCGGCCCATGATGTCGGCCAGGCCTTCATATTTCGCCGGCGCCGCCCAGTTGCCGAGGTCGCCGTTGAGGCCGACCTTGCCGTCCAGCCGGTCCAGCAGCCAGTTCATCTCGATGGGCGACGGCAGCAGGTCGAACCAATTCTCGACGACGACGCGCACGCCGCTGCCTTCTGCCTTTCCGCCCAGCCAGCTCAGATGACGGGCGGCGCGGGCAAGGTTTTCCTCCGTCGGTTTCTGCTTGCCGGCGATGACGCGCATCCTTTGCGCTCCAAGGGCAGCGGCGATATCGATCCACTCCGCCATCCATTTGACGTCGCGTTCGGCCGTCTCGGGATGGCTCGGATCGCCGTCCTCGACGAGCAGCGTCTGGAACAACACGTTCGAGACCGCCATCGCATCGCGCAACTCGCTTATATAGGCAGCATCGAGGCTCGGCAGATGGAAGGAGCAGATCTCCAGCCGGTTGATGCCGCGCGCCGAGAGTGCCGCCGGCACGTCGATCAGCGCTGCGGCGCCGGGGCCATAGGGTTCCTTCGGCGCGGCACTTTTATCAGGATCGGGGCTATAGGCATACACGGCGCCGAGCAGCCGATGCAGCGACCATGTCGAAACCGCGAAACGTCCGTTTTGCAAAACCTGCACGTGTCTTCCTCCAGGATCTCCCCCTGCCATCAATGGCAATAAAAGCCCGGCGGTTCAATTGCAATTCAGGCGAAATCGCCGCGGATGACCGCCTCGGCGGCAAGGGCAATCCCCAGCAGCGCCTCATCGCGATGGCCGGTCGCCGACAGCAGCAGGCCGACCGGCATACCGGCCTCTCCCGTGCCGCAGGGAACGGAAACGCCGCACCAGTCGAGGAAATTGCCGAGTGCGGTGTTGCGCAGCGTCTTGTTGTTCGTTGCGAAGAACAGCTCGTCGTCCTGCTCCAGCGGTCCGATCGGCGGCGCGACATGGGCAACGGTGGGAAAGGCGATCAGCCGGTCGCCGACAAGGCGCTCGACATCGGCGATCAGGCGGCTGCGCGCCTCGAGAATTCTGAGGTAATCGGGCAGCGTCGTCGTGCTTCCGAGCCGCGTTCGCATGACGACACGGTGATCCATCCTGTCCGCATCCGGCCCGGCCAAGCGTTCGCGGTGAAGTGCAAAAGCCTCCGCCGTCACCAGCGGACCGTATCTCGTCATCAGATCGAAGATCTCGTTGAAGGCGGGGATGACAGTGCGGGCGACATGGGCGCCGGCCTTTTGGAGACGTTCCAGAGCCGCCTCGAACGCAGCGACGACGCCGGGTTCGGCTCCGTCGAAGACGACGTTTTCGGGCACGATCAGTTCCAGCCCCTGCAAGGGGCGTTCAATGACCGCCGGCGCCGTCAATCCACGCATCGCCGCATCGATCCAGACCGCATCCCTGACGCTGCGGCAGAGCGGCCCCAGCGAATCCAGGCTCTTTGCCAGCGGATAGACGCCTGCCATCGCATGGCGGCCGCGTGTCGCCTTGTAGCCGACGATACCGTTGAAGGCGGCGGGGATGCGCACCGAGCCGCCGGTATCGGTGCCCATGGCGACCGGCACCAACCCGGCCGCGACGGCGACGCCGGCGCCGGAGGAGGAGCCGCCGGGAATGCGCGGGAGATCGGTGCCACGCGGATTAACCGGCGTGCCGTAATGCGGATTGATTCCGAGGCCGGAAAAGGCAAATTCGCTCATATTGGTGCGCCCAACGGCGACCATGCCCGCGTGCCTGAGCAAACCGACGACGGCCGCATCGCGCTTGGCGGGCGCGTCCGCCGCCAGGACGACGGAACCGGCTGTCGTCGGCAGTCCCTCCATGTCGAAAAGATCTTTCCAGGCGATCGGAATGCCGTCCAGCAATCCCAGCGAGCGCCCTTCCCGCAGACGCTTCGAGGCGGCGCGCGCCTCCTCCATCGCCCGGCTTTCGGTAAGTGCAGTGAAGACAGCCTTGTCGGCATAATGCGCGATGGAATCGAAGACCGTCTCGGCCACTTCAAGCGGATCGGCCGCACCGCCTTGAATGAGGAGAGAAAGCTGGGCGACCGACATCGCGCCGAAGGATTTGCTCATGAGACGATCCAGAAAAAAGATGATCCTCTGACCTACCCCGGATCATTCCGACGGGCCAGAGCTTCACGATATTTTGCGTTTATTAGTGCGATTTTTTGAACACTGAGTTTGCATATCGCCCCTTCAATTGCCACGATCGAAGACACACATGCTGCACGCATGCGAAGCCGCTTCGGCATGAGGGTGCGAGCTTACTCTTGAGAGGCCGGCTCCGCATGTGTTGCAGGAGTAATTAAAATGACAGATTGTGAAACTTTGAGCCGTCGCCAGGATATGGTGACCCTCCATGCGAAAGAGGATGAAACCACCGGCTTGGGCGAGCGCGACTATGTAGACCATGTCAGCGCCCAGAAACTTTCGCCCTTCGAGCGCATCGTCGTGGTCGGAGCCTTGGTTCTCTTGAGCTTTGCGGGCTTCGCCGCATATTCTTCCGGTGGTACGGACCCGATGACGACATCGGCCATTGCCGCCACATCAGATGATAACACGCCGCATCATCCGGCTTACGGCCATTGCCGTGACAGCAGCCCCTACGCTGAAAGGGTCTGCTAACAGGAAAGCTAGCTCGCCGGGCATGGAGACCTTGGCCCAGGCTGCGTTGACAGCAGGAAAAGGGACCATGGCCGGTGACATCGACTACGACTTCGACCGCTTCATCGATGCCCAGAACGGCGTCTATGAACAGGCGCTGTCGGAACTGAAGGCCGGGCGCAAGACCTCCCATTGGATGTGGTTTATTTTTCCGCAGATCGCCGGTCTTGGCACCTCTGCAATGGCCGAAAAATATGCGATCCGTTCGGCTGAGGAAGCCGCCGCCTATCTCGCCGATCCCATTCTCTCAAGCCGGCTGTTGCGCTGTGTCGAGGCGATCTTGTCGGTTGACGGCCGATCAGCGCATGAAATCCTGGGCTCGCCGGACGACCTCAAGCTCCGCTCCTCGATGACCTTGTTTGCCGCCATCAGCGACCATGGGTCGCCCTTCCACCGGGTGATCGAGCATTTCTATCAGGGAAAATTCGACGAGCGGACGACGGAGATCCTTGGCGCGGATTAGCCGCCCGGCCTGCTCTCCAGCGTCGCAATTTCCTCGGAGATCTCGCTCAACCGCTGACGCAGATCGCTGTCGGTGCCATCATCGACTTCTTCCTCGCCGAAACAATAGCGCGCATCATGAAGCTCCAGCTTGGCTTCGAGCTCGGCGCGTTTGGCATATAGGCGCTTGAGATAGACGTAGTTCATCTCCCTGCCTCCACATTGCCCTCCGGTGATGGAAAAACGACACGGAAGCGGTAAGGTTCCCCGACTGCATGGTTCAAAATGCTACGGTGCCCTTCGCGCGTCTGAAAAGACGCGCGGCGCTTTAGAGTGGCGGTCAGGCGAAAGAGGCAATCGCTGCGTTGCAGGCCTTGGCGAAATGACCGCAGCAGTTGGCAGTGCCCATGGCTTGGCGCGTGACGCGCGCACCCTCGAGCAGCAGTGTCAACGTATCGGCAAGAAGCTCGGGTTCGCGCGCACCGGCCGCCGAACAGAGCGCGGCCAGGCGATCACGCTGTTCGGCCTTGTGCCGCTCGATCATCTCGTGGGCGGGATGGCCCTCGCCCTTCAACTCGATGGCAGCATTGGCGAGATCGCAGCCGGCAGGCTCGCCGTTCAGACATTGCGCCCGCGTCTCCACCCAGGCGTAGAGCTGGGCGCGCGGATTGCCGGGATAGGCCACTTCCAGATCGTGCCAGATGGCGCCGGCCTTTTCGGAGGCGCGGCGCAGCGTTTCGCAGACGAGCTCGTCCTTTGAGCCGAAATGCCGGTAGAGCGTCATCTTGTTGGTGAGCGCCGCGTCGGCGATGGCATCGACGCCGATGCCGCGAATGCCGCGTTCGCGGAAAAGCTCCGAGGCGGTCGAGACGATTCGCTCCCGCGGCGGGATGCGATCTTCTGAAACGACTACGGAGATTTCATTCGAAGTTTCTGATTTTTTTGCGGACGTAGTCCTTGACATCAATGTGACCGATCGGTAACAAATGCATTGTTACTTACCGGTAACACCACGAACTGCGAAAGTCAATGCCGAGGGTATGGCAGCGGCAAGTGGAACACGGGCGACCGCCCACGAAAGGAGGACAACCATGAGAAAGACCAGAGACGACCTGACGATATCCGAAGCTCTTCGCGACCCCCTGATCGCCATGGTGTTGCGCGCCGACGGCGTGAAGCTTGAAGACTTCAAGCAGCTCCTGGAGACGGCCGCCGGCAAACGCGAACCGCGGCCGACCTCGGTGGGCAACGTGATCGGAGCGCTTGCAAGCCGCGCCAATCTGCCGGCAATGCCCTGCTTCGGCTGAACACGCCGCCTGAAATTTCGGGGGATCTCTCCCTGCCCCCGTCAAGGGCTGCCGTCAGAAAGAGGCGGCGGCCCTTGCCGCTTGATCGTAATGGCCCGACAGCGCCCGGAGCGTGGCGGCCACCGCCGATGTCGCTGCGGCATCGAGGCCGAGCCCCTTGACCGATTCCACCAGCAGCGCCTCCCGCACTGCCCGGTATTTCAGGCAGGTTTCAACGCCCTTTCCGGTAGCGGCAACCAGCTTCTCCTTGCCCGCCCGGGTGCTTGTCACCAGGCCGCGCTTTTCCAGCTTCTTGATTGCATAAATCACCAGATGCGTATCCTCGACACCGAGCACGCTGCAGAGATCGCCGAGCCGCTTCGGCCGTTGCCGGTGAGCCACCGAATGCAGCACCAGCACGTCGATCGCGGCGCATCCGGGCTCGCCCGCGGCCGTCATGCAGCGTACCATCCAGCGGTCGAAGGCGTTGCCGGCGAGGATAAGGCCGAACTCGAGCTCCGAAAGGGCCGGAAGCGCGCCATCGGCGAGATGGGCTGAGGAGACGATCGGTCCGATTTCCTGTCGTCCGCGTCCATCCGACATGCGCATCCCTCCATGATCCAAGAGGGAGAACGTTGACATTTTATCGATAAATCGTCAATAAAATTTCAGTTTAACAGGAGACCGGACGATGGGCAGGCAATGGGATTTCTGGGTCGATCGCGGCGGCACGTTCACCGATATCGTCGCACGCCGTCCGGACGGTTCGCTCATCGCCCACAAGCTGCTCTCAGAAAATCCGGAAGCCTATCGCGACCCGGCCGTGCACGGCATCCGTGAATTGCTTGGCCTTGAGCCGGGCGAACCGATCCCTTCCGACCTCATCGGCGCGGTGAAGATGGGAACGACGGTCGCCACCAATGCCCTCCTGGAACGCAAGGGCGATCCAACCCTCTTGGTGACGACGAAGGGGTTCCGCGATGCGCTGGAGATCGGCTACCAGGCCCGCGCCGATATCTTCGCCAAGAAGATCGTCAAGCCGGAACTGCTTTATGCCGATGTCATCGAGGCCGACGAGCGGGTGTTGGCGGACGGCACAGTGGAACGTGCCCTTAACGAGCATGACCTGCGACAAGCGCTTGAAGCCGCCTATGCCAGCGGCCTGCGCGCCGTCGCCATCGTCTTCATGCATGCCTACCGCTATCCCGAGCATGAGCAGCAGGCCGCCGCCATCGCCAGCGCAATCGGTTTCACGCAGATCTCGCCCTCGCATGTCGTTTCACCGCTGATCAAGCTTGTCGGGCGCGGCGACACCGCCGTCGTCGATGCCTATCTGTCTCCGGTTCTCCGGCGTTATGTTGATCAGGTTGCCGCCGAGCTCGGCACCGGCGACGCAGAGGGCCCGAAGCTGATGTTCATGCAGTCTTCCGGCGGGCTGACCGACGCGCACCTCTTCCAGGGCAAGGATGCGATCCTGTCCGGCCCCGCCGGCGGCGTGGTCGGCGCGGTCGAGGTCTCGCGCATCGCCGGCTTTGACCGAATGATCGGCTTCGACATGGGCGGCACTTCGACTGATGTCTCGCATTACGACGGCGAACTGGAACGCGCTTTCGAGACTGAGGTCGCCGGTGTGCGCATGCGCGCGCCGATGATGAAAATCCACACCGTTGCTGCCGGCGGCGGCTCGATCCTGAGTTATGACGGTTCGCGCTTCCGCGTCGGTCCCGATTCAGCCGGGGCGACGCCCGGTCCGAAATCCTACCGCCGCGGCGGTCCGCTTGCCGTCACCGACGCCAACATCATGACCGGCAAGCTGCTGCCGGATTTCTTCCCTGAAATCTTCGGGCCGGGGCAGGACCAGCCGCTCGATGCCGAGGCGGTGCGCAGCGCCTTTGCCGAGATGGCGCAGACGATCGGCAGAGGGCGGACGGCGGAAGACGTCGCCGACGGTTTTCTCGCCATCGCCGTCGAGAACATGGCCAATGCCATCAAGAAAATCTCCGTGCAGCGCGGCTATGACATTTCGGACTATGCGCTCACCTGCTTCGGCGGCGCCGGCGGCCAGCATGCCTGCCTCGTGGCCGACAGCCTCGGCATGAAGACCGTGCTGATCCACCCCTTCTCCGGCATCCTTTCGGCCTATGGCATGGGTCTTGCCGATATCCGCGCCACGCGCCAGCGCGCCGTCCTGACCGAACTCGACACGGCCTTGACGACGATCGGCGCCGTCAGGGCCGAGCTGGAAGAGGAGGTGCGTGGGGAAATGACGCTGCAAGGCGTCGAGGCGGCCGATCTGGAGATCGTCACCCGACTGCACCTGCAATATAAGGGCACCGACACGGCCCTGCCCGTTGCCTTCGGGCAGCAGGAGGAGATGGCGCAAGCCTTTGCCGTCGCCCACAAGAAGCAGTTCGGCTTCATCTTCGACGACCGGCCTGTTGTCGTCGATTCCATCGAAGTCGAGGGCATCGGCGGCGGCGCCGACATCGAGGAGGCGGACATTCAGGCGGACGCCTCGGCGCCGGAAGCGCTGCGCACCACCCGCTTCTATTCCGGTGGAACATGGCACGAGGCCGGCATCTTCAAGCGCGAGGCGCTAAAGCCGGGCGCCGTCCTCAAAGGCCCCGCGCTGATCATCGAACCGCATCAGACGATCGTCGTCGAGGCGGGCTGGCAGGCAAGGCTCACCGGCCGCAACCATATCGTCCTCATCCGCGAGATCCCGCTGTCGCGCAATGCGGCGATCGGCACCAGCGCCGACCCCGTGATGCTCGAAGTCTTCAACAACCTGTTCATGGCGATCGCCGAGCAGATGGGCGTGACGCTGCAGAACACGGCCCATTCGGTCAATATCAAGGAGCGGCTCGATTTCTCCTGCGCCGTCTTCGACCGCACCGGCGCACTCGTCGCCAACGCGCCGCACATGCCGGTGCATCTGGGCTCCATGGACCGTTCGGTCGAAACGATCATCCGCCTCAACCAAGGTAACATCCGCCCGGGCGACGTCTTCGCGCTCAACGCACCGTATAATGGCGGCACGCATCTGCCCGACATCACCGTCGTCACGCCTGTTTTCGACGATGCCGGAGAGGTCATCCTCTTCTATGTCGCCTCGCGCGGCCATCATGCCGATATCGGCGGCAAGGCGCCGGGCTCGATGACCCCGCGGGCGACGAAGGTCGATGAGGAAGGCGTGCTGATCGACAATTTCCTGCTGGTCGATAAGGGGCGTTTTCGTGAGGCCGACTTCGCGGCGATGTTGACGGACCACCCCTACCCCGCCCGCAATCCTGCCCAGAATGTCGCCGACGTGAAGGCGCAGATCGCCGCCAACGAAAAGGGCGTGCACGAATTGCGCAAGATGGTCGCCCATTTCGGGCTCGACGTCGTCGAAGCCTATATGGGCTATGTCCAGGACAATGCCGAAGAAAGCGTGCGCCGGGTCATCGCCCGGCTGAGCGACAGCGAATTCACCTACCCCACCGACCAGGGCGCCGTTATCAAGGTGAAGATCACCGTCGACAGGAAAGCGCGCGAGGCAACGGTCGACTTCACCGGCACGAGCGCACAGCAGCCGACCAATTTCAATGCGCCGGAACCGGTGACACGCGCCGCCGTGCTCTATGTCTTCCGTGTCATGGTCGAGCAGCCGATCCCGATGAATGCCGGTTGCCTCCGGCCGATCCGCATCATCGTGCCCGACGGCTCGATGCTGCGCCCGACCTATCCGGCTGCCGTCGTCGCCGGCAATGTCGAAACCAGCCAGCATGTGACCAATGCGCTGTTCGGAGCGCTCGGAACACTGGCGGCAGCCCAGGGCTCGATGAACAACCTGACTTTCGGCAACGCCACCTATCAATATTACGAGACGATCTGCGCCGGCGGCCCCGCCGGCGTGCTCAATGACGGCACCGGCTTCAGCGGTGCCGATGGCGTGCACAGCCACATGACCAATTCGCGGCTGACCGATCCGGAGGTGCTGGAATTCCGTTTTCCCGTCGTGCTGGAAGATTTCCACATCCGCCGCGGTTCCGGCGGCAAGGGGCAATATAGTTCCGGCGGCGGTACCGAGCGCACCATCCGCTTCCTGGAGACGATGGATTGCAGCATCCTCTCCTCGCACCGTACGATCCGGCCTTTCGGCCTGTTCGGCGGGGAAGACGGGCAGTTGGGGAAAACCGAGATCCGCCGCGGCGACGGCCAAGTCGAAAAGCTGGAAGGCTGCGATCAGGCGATACTCGCAGCCGGTGACGCCGTGATCATCACGACGCCGACCGGCGGTGGCTACGGCAAGCCGGTTTAGCTCCTATCCAGGAACCGCTGAACACTTCCGGGCGACATGCATTAGAGAATGGGCTTGCCGCCGGTGACCGCGATTGTCGCGCCGGAGACATAGCTCGACAAGGGATCGGCCAGCATCACATAGGCTGTGGCAAGCTCGGCCGGCTGGCCCGGCCTCTTCATCGGCACCTGCTTGCCGAAATTGCTGACGCTTTCTTCCGGCAGCGTCGAAGGGATGAGCGGCGTCCAGATCGGGCCCGGCGCCACCGCATTGGCGCGAATGCCTTTTTCGGCCAGAAGCTGGGCAAGGCCGGCAGTGAAATTCTGGATCGCGCCCTTGGTCGTCGCATAGGCAAGCAGTGTCGGGTTCGGATTGTCCGAATTGATCGAGGCCGTATTGATGATGGCACTGCCGGGCTTCATATGGGCGACGGCTGCCTTGGTCAGGTAGAACATCGCATGGATGTTGACCTTGAAAGTCAGTTCCCACTCCTCGTCGCTGATCTCGTCGATACTCTTGAAGCTCGCCTGATGCGCGGCGTTGTTGACGAGAATGTCGATACCGCCCAGTTCCTTGACCGCCGTCTCGACGATCTGCCTGCAGTGGGCGGGATCCTGGATGTCGCCGCTGACGAGCACAGCCTTGCGCCCGGCCTGCTCGACGAGCCGTTTCGTCTCGTCGGCATCCTCATCCTCGTCGAGATAGGAGATCAGCAGATCGACGCCTTCACGGGCATAGGCAATCGCCACGGCCCGACCGATGCCGCTATCGCCGCCGGTGATGATCGCCCGCTTGCCCTTGAGCCGTTCGGATCCGCGATAGCTTTTTTCGCCATGGTCGGGAATCGGTTCCATCTGCGCGGTAAAACCCGGCATCGGCTGTTTCTGGGATGGGAAGGGTGGTGTTGGATAATTCGTCATGATGACCTCCTGGGTTGAGGGGCAAACTCAGGCTGCGGCTGGTTGTTCCAACGTCATTCCACCGCCATCACATCCGCCCAGACGATCAACCTACAAGATGTTGCGATTTGCCACGGCGACAGCTATGCCATAGTAATGTAACATAATCGCAGTTTTCATGAGGTGCGTGGAATTGGACGGAAAGACATCACCCGCAGTTTATTCCGAAGATGAGAGCGTTGCCGGCGAGGCCGGTGGCAAGGGTGCTCGCCGCGCGCGTGTTAGCGGTATCGACCGTGCGCTGCAGGTGATCGATCATCTCTATGAGACCGGATCGCCCGCCGGCGTCTACGCTATCGCCAAGGCGGTCAAGGCGCCGCTGTCGACCGTTTACGTCATCGTCGACGATCTCGTCGAGAAGAACATGCTGACGCGCCAGGCGGACGGCTCGATCTGGCTCGGTGCGCGGCTCTATCATTACGGCCTTGCCTATGCGCGATCGCTGGATTTCATGAGCATCGCCACCCATGAAATGCACGATCTCTGCCGCCAGGCCGGCGAAACCGTGCAGGTCTGCGGCCGCGACGGCGATTATATGCTGGTGCTGGCCATGGCCGACGGCCCGAGCCATTTCCAGGTGGCGTCGCGCGTCGGCACCCGCGTGCCGCTGAACTGGACGGCCTCCGGCCGCCTGCTCGTCGGCCACCTGCCCGAGGAGGAGCGCATCGAACTGTTCAAGCGCTGCGCCCGCTCCTCACCGACCGGCCGCGCCGAGATCGACCCGGGCACACTGTCGGAAGCCGCCGGCAAGGCCTTCGAGTCGCGCCTGTCGATCCAGGCGGGGGAATCGGATTATGCGGTTGCCTGCATCGCCTCGCCGATCTGCGATCGCGACGGCCAGTGCGTCGCCACCATTTCCATCGTGCTGCCGGAGCAGAAGGCCTTTTCCGACGAGAACCACTACACCGCGCATGTGCGCAGTTCGGCGGAACGGATCGAAAAGCTGATGGGCTGGCGTAACCGCTGATCCTCGCCCTCTTCAGCCAATCCTACCTGTAGGAATAGCCGTGGCTGTGGCGCACCAGCTTGCGTGCCCGCGGCACGTAGCGGCTGGCGGCGAAGGCATCGGCGCCCATCACTGCGTAGCGCGGCTCGAACAGCTTGTTGAGAACCGAGACGTCGCCATTGGAATCCGTCGCTTCGAGGTCGGAATCGACCAGGTCGAAAATCGTGAATTCGGCTTGAGAGCCGACCGAAAGCCGGTTCTCCATCGACAGCTTGATGACGGATGCCGGCGCATGGGTGACGGCTTCCACCACCTTGTCGAAGGGCATGCCGACGCTCAGCAGCTTCGACATCGTCGTCGCCAGGTCCCAGACCGGGAAGTTCATCGAATGGCCGTGCAGGTCGGTCGAGATCGAGAACGGCAGCAGCCCGCGCGCAATCGCCGCTTCGGCGACCTTGAAGGAGAAGGAGGCGCCGCCATGGCCGATGTCGAGACGGATGCCCTCGGAGGCGCAGCGCTCGGCAAGGCTGAAGAGGTCCTCGTCCTCCATGATGCTCGAACCGGCCTTGCCGTTGAAGCAATGGGTGACGACGTCGCCGGGGCCGAGGATCTCCAGCACCTCATCATAGAGCGCCGGCGGTTCGCCGACATGCACCATCATCGGCACTTTCAAAATCTTGGCGATCTTCTTGCCGAGCTTGACCGGCGTGACGCCCCAAGAGCCGGTGATGACATGGCTGGCGCGCACCTTGATGCCGACGATATGCTCGCTGTTTTCGGCATAGACTTCGAGGATGCGGTCGAGATCGATATCTCTTATATCCCTGAGTTCGGCGACGCGATTGCAGGCGACGAGGCCGATCGAGCCCAGATTCAGGAAGGCCTTGATGCGCTCGCGCGAGGGCTCGATGATATATTCGCGGAAGCCATGGAAATTCGCCTCACCGGCCGAACCGGCATCGACCAGCGTGGTGACACCGCGCTCGACACCGCACTCGGAGGGACGGATAGAAATGTCGGTGCCGCCGTGCCAGATATGCACGTGCAGGTCGACCCAGCCGGGTGAGATGAAGGCGCCTTTGCCGTCGATGCGCGCTACATCCTGCGAGACCACAAGCGACGGACCGATCTCGGCGATCCTGCCGTCGGCATTGACGAGAATGTCGACCCCCCCCTCGGACGTGCCCGCAGCGAAAGCCATCGGTTTGACATTGGTGAGGAGGAGCGGCTTCTTCGCCTGATCGCCGGACATGATATGCATTCCTTTCGAAGTCTCGGACCGGGATCACTCTCGGTCATCTCTTGTCATCATGGAAAAGGTGGGGGAAGCTGGAGATGATGCCGCAGCGCATATCCATCAAATTCCATAATTATGCTATATAAATCTTTATAATAGAATAAGGCCGGACACACCGCTGTCAAGGAAAATGACACGGCCCTCGCCACTGAGGAAACGCCAGCGGGCACGCTCCTTTCGAAGCGCGCCTGTTTCGAAGATCCGGAAAATTGACGTTTGTTTTCAATCTCGAAGGATCGAATAGTCGAGCCGTTCCAGGTGATCCGGATCGGCGATGGCGTCGATCGCGGCGATCCTGCCATCGTCGATCGTCAGCGCCACCACGACGCGCAGCTGGCCCGCGATCTGCACGACGAATCCGAGCTCGCCACCGACGATGGCGATTTCGGCTGCCTGGGCCCGGCCCTTGAAGGCTTCGGCCACCTGAGCTGCGCCGCGCATCTCGCCAATGGTGCCGAAGCGGGCGGCCGTCGCATCCGGCCGGAAGACGACGTCAGGAGCAAGCACCGCGATCAAGCCTTCCAGATCGCCGTTCCGCGACGCGGTCAGAAAGGCCTCGGCGATCGTCCGCTTGCGCCCGAGATCGACATCAGGCGCTTCGTCCAAGCCCTGCACCCGGCGGCGGGCGCGGCTTGCGAGCTGGCGGGTGGCGGCCGACGAACGGCCGATGATCGGGGCGATCTCGTCGAAGGGCAGATCGAACATGTCGTGCAGCACGAAGGCGACACGTTCGGCGGGCGCCAATGTCTGCAGCACCACGAGCAGTGCCATACCGACCGAGTCGGCAAAGGCGGCCTCACGCTCCGGATCGTTCGCCGGATCGGCGATCCCGGCGTGGAGCGGCGCCTCCAGCGGCTCCTCGCGCCGGGTCTTGCGGGCGCGCAGCATGTCGAGGCAGATGCGCGCCACCACCGTCGTCAGCCAGCCGCCGAGATTGCCGACCCCTGTCGTGTCCGTGCGGTGGAGCCGCAGCCAGGCCTCCTGAACGGCATCATCTGCCTCGCTGCGCGAGCCGAGCATGCGATAAGCGGCAGCCCTCAGGTGCGCCCTGTTCGCCTCGAATTCATCGGCCAGCCATTTTTTCTCGTCCATGTGTCACATTCCTCCGCTGCGTTCCGTCAGAGCCATGACGCATGAAACCCGGCCGATGTGACAGCGCCGGCGGATCGTCAAACGACAAACGCATCAAGGAGACATATCATGCAGGAAAAATTGGTCATGCAGGAGAGAATGGGAAATCCAGCCCTCGTCCTTCCCGCGGCCATGCAGGCGCTCAATGCGCTCAGCAAGGTGCCGACAGAAACCGGTCTTTCGCCAAAGCTGCTCGAACTGGTCAATCTGCGCGCCAGCCAGATCAACGGCTGCAGCGTCTGCATCGATGGTCATTGGCGCATTGCCCGCAAACACGGCGAGACCGACGAGCGGCTCTTTGCCGTCGCCGGCTGGCGCGACGCCCCCTATTATAGCAATGCCGAACGCGCCGCGCTTGCGCTCACCGAGGCGATCACCCGCCTCAGCGATCGGGCGGATCCGGTGCCGGATGATATCTGGGATGAAGCGACCCGGCACTACGATGGCAAGAGCCTTGCGGCCCTCGTCGTCGCCATCGCCAATATCAATATCTGGAACCGGCTGAACGTCGCCACCCGACAGGTCGCGGGGCAATGGAAGCCGTAAACGGCGATTGTCGGCAGCGCTTCACCCCGCGCTGCCGGCAGTCATATCTATTCGGCTTGGCGGCTCAGATGATACCGCCGCCGCCGGCAGCGGAAGCCGGACGCTCGGCCGCCACTTGTCTGCGGTAACCGCTGGCGCGGTAGACAGCGATCGGGTCGATCGCGCCGCCGGCCCTGCGGCGCGCTTCGGCGAGGATCGGCTCGACATCGGCGCGATAGGCGCGCTTCAGCGTTTCTGACGCCATCAGCGCATCATTGTCGTCCTGATAACCGGAGAGTGCCTTGCGGTCGACGATCAGGGCCTGCGCATAGGCGCGGCGGATTTCGTTGGCGCTGTTGATCAGGCTTTCGATCGGATCGGTGACATTGTGCGACTGGTCGATCATATGGGCCGGGTTGAAATCGTTGACGCCGCGCTGCTCGGCATCGACCAGCTCGTTGAACACCAGGAACAGCCGGTAAGGATCGATCGCGCCGGCATCGAGATCGTCGTCGCCATATTTCGAATCGTTGAAGTGGAAACCGCCGAGCTTGCCGAACTGGATCAGGCGGGCGACGATCATCTCGATATTGGTGTTCGGCGCATGGTGGCCGAGGTCGACGAGGCAATAGGCCTTGGGGCCTAGCGTCTGGGCGATCAGGTAGTTGGTGCCCCAATCCTGCACGATCGTGGAATAGAAGGCCGGCTCGTACATCTTGTGTTCGGAGAACAGCTTCCAATCGTCGGGCAGCGCCTTGTAAATGTCAGCCATCGAGGCGAGGTAACGCTCGAAAGCCTTGGTGAAATGGCTCTGGCCGGGGAAGTTCGAGCCGTCGCCGATCCAGACCGTCAATGCCTTGGAGCCGAGCGCCTTGCCGATCTCGATGCATTCGAGATTGTGCTCGACCGCCTGCGCCCGCGTTGCCGCGTCGGTGTGGCTGAGCGAACCGTATTTGTAGGAATGGGCCTGGCCGGGCGCATCGGAAAAGGTGTTGGAATTCATCGCATCGAAGCCGAGGCCGAGCGCGTCGCCCTTGGCCTTCAACTCCCGTGCATCCGCCTTGTCCCAGGGAATATGCAGGGAGACATTCGGCGTCGCCTGCGTCAGCTGATTGATGACGGCGCAATCGTCGAGCTTGTCGAAAATCCCGCGCGGCTCGCCGGTGCCGGGGAAACGGGCAAACCGCGTGCCGCCGGTGCCCACACCCCAGGAGGGAACGGCGACGAAGAATTCGGCAACCCTGCGGGTGACCGCCTCGATATCGACGCCGCGGCGGGCAAGCGCTGCGCCCAGCGCCTCGTAATCGGCTTTCAGCGCGGTTGCCCGCTTGTCGTTATCCGTTGCGACCAGATCCTGCGCGATCCTGAATTCGGCCATGTCTTCCTCCCGGCTATGCATTTTAAACATTGGGACTTTGCCGTAGCGGCAGCCCCTCATCCGCCTGCTGGCACCTTCTCCCCGTTCAGACGGGGAGAAGGGAATTTGCCGCGCCGTCTCCGTCCCGCTCCAACGTTTCGTCAGGCAAGTCCCCTCTCCCCGTCATGACGGGCAGAGGGTTAGGGTGAGGGGCCGACGCATCCGCCGTCAATCAAAATCAGCGCGTAAAGCTCTGCACGTTGCCGGCATCGACGTTGATGATGTTGCCGGTCGATTTTGCCGAGAGGTCCGAAGCGAGGAAATAGATCGCCTCGGCGATATCTTCCGGAAACACGTTGAGTTTCAGCATCGAACGCTTGCGGTAATGTTCCTCGAGATCGTCCACCTCGATCTTCGACGAGGCGGCGCGCTGCTCGCGCCATTCGCCGCTCCAGATCTTCGAGCCGCGCAGGACGGCATCCGGGTTGACCGTGTTGACGCGGATGCCGGCATCGGCACCTTCCAGCGCCAGGCATCGGGCGAGATGGATTTCGGCAGCCTTGGCGGTGCAATAGGCAGACGCGTTCGGCGAGGCGGCAAGACCGTTTTTCGAGGCGACGAAGATGACGTTGCCGCCGAGCGCCTGACGGCGGAACAGGCGGAACGCTTCACGCGAGACGAGGAAATAACCGGTCGCCAGAATATCGATATTGCGGTTCCAGGTCGACAGCTCGGTTGTTTCGATCGGCGCGGAGGAGGCAATGCCGGCATTCGAGACGAGAATATCGACGCCGCCGAATTCGACGCAGGCTTCCACGAAGGCGGCGATCACCGCATGTTCCTGGGTGACGTCGAGCCGGACGCTGCGGACGGCGTCGGCGCCATATTTCTTGACGAAATCAGCTTCGGTGCCCTCGAGCGCCGCCTGGTCGATATCGGCAAGCACCACGCAGGCGCCCTCGCCGACGAGGCGCGCCGCCGTCGCCCGGCCGATGCCGCCGGCGCCGCCGGTGACGAAGGCGACGCGGCCGGCGAGGCTCTTCGGCTTCGGCATGCGCTGGAGCTTGGCCTCTTCAAGCAGCCAGTATTCGATATCAAAGGCTTCCTGCTCCGGCAGGCCCTGATATTCCGAGACCGTCGACGCCCCGCGCATGACATTGATGGCGTTGACGTAGAATTCGCTGGCGATGCGGGCCGTCGCCTTGTCGCGAGCAAAGGACAGCATGCCGACGCCGGGGACGAGGAAGATGACCGGATTGGCGTCGCGCATGGCCGGCGAATTGTCATGCTTGCAGTCGTTGTAATAGCGGGCGTAATCGGCGCGGTAGTCCTTCAGCGCCTGGTCGAGACCGGCGACGATCGCGTCGACATCCGGCTTGGCCGGATCGAAATCGACGATCAGCGGGCGAATCTTGGTGCGCAGGAAATGATCCGGGCAGCTAGTGCCGAGCGCGCCGAGCGGGCGCAAATCCTTGGAATTGACGAATTCGAGCACGGCGTCCTGATCGTCGAAATGGCCGAGCTTGCGCTCCTGCTTGCCGATGCGGCCGCGGATTTCCGGCATCAGCCGGGCAGCGATGGCGCGGCGCTCGGCAACGGCCAGGCTCTGCGTGACGGCGCCGCCGAAAATCGTCTTTCCCTCGGTCTTTCCGGCAAACCAGACGATCGCCTTGTTGATGATATCGAGCGTCAGCTCATAGCAAGCCTTGGCGTCGTCAGCCCAGGTGAAGAGGCCATGGCTTTCGAGCACGACGCCCTTGGCATTCGGATTGGCGGCGACGAAAGCGCCGAGGTCGAGGCCGAGCTGGAAGCCCGGGCGACGCCAGGGCAGCCAGCCGATCTCGTCGCCGAAGATCTGCTGCGTCAGCTCCCTGGAATTCTTCGATGCGGCAATCGCGATGATCGCATCGGGGTGCATGTGGTCGACATGGGTGAAAGGCACGAAACCGTGCAGCGGCGTATCGATCGAGGCGGCGCGGGCGTTCAGGTTGAAGGTGCAGTGCGGCAGGAAGCCAACCATGCGGTCCTCATCCTCGACGCCCTTGTAGATGCCTTTCAGCGATTCCAGCTTGTCCTGGTAGAGTGTCGCGAAACCGTCGAGCTTGATCGTGCCGACATCGCCGCCCGAACCCTTGACCCAGAGCACCTTGACTTTGCCGCCGGTCAACGGATCGGTTTCCATTACCTTCGCCGAGGTGTTGCCGCCGCCGTAATTGGTGATGCGCTTGTCGGCGCCGAGCAGGTTGGAGCGATAAAGCAGCTTGCCGGGCTCGTCGAGACCTGCCGCGTAACCATCATCCCACCGGTTTTCCAGAAGCCGGACGTTCGCCGCCATGTCATCCTCCCATATGAAATCGTCATCGGGGCGCGAGGGTTCGCGCCCCTTTTCGTTGACGGTATCGCTCATCAAAACGCAGCTTGTCAATCGAAAACGATCAAATTCGATTATTGTGCAGCGCAATATGAAAATTTATGATCGTTTTTGATTGACACATTGTCATATGTGGGAAATAAACGATTGAAGGAGGAGCCCCATGCACGAACGCGAACGCCATCGCATTATTCTGAGCGCCGTTCAGGAAAAGTCCGTCGTGACGGTTCAGGATATTTCCGAACTGACCGAGGCTTCCGAGGCGACGATCCGGCGCGACATCGCGGCTCTTCATGTCCAGGGCAAGATCCGGCGTGTGCGCGGCGGCGCCGAGGCGGTGCATCCGCCGCAGCTCGGCAATCTTGCCGGGCGCCCTTTCCGTGTTTCGGAATCGGTCAACATCGACAAGAAGCGCGCAATCGCCCGCCAGGCGGTCGAGCTTTGCGATCCGGGTGACGCGATCATCATCAATGGCGGCACGACCACCTTCCAGATGGTGCATTTCATGGCGGCGCACCGCCTGCAGGTGATGACCAATTCCTTCGCGATCGCCGAACATCTGGTCAAGCATTCGAAGAACACGGTGACAGTGCCGGGCGGCGCGATCTATCGCGAACAGAGCCTGATCCTCTCCCCCTTCGACAATGACGCGATCCGCAATTTCTACGCCCGCCGTTTCTTCATCGGCGCGCAGGGTATCGGCCCGCTCGGCATCATGGAAGCCGACGCGCTGATCATCCAGAGCGAACAGAAGCTGATGCATCAGGCCGACGAATTGGTCGTCATGGCCGATTCCAGCAAGTTCCATCGCCGCTCGAGCCTCATTCTGTGCCCGCTCGAGCGCGTGTCGACTGTGATCACCGATGACGGCATTCCGGAGGAAGCCGCCAGGATGATCGAAAATGCCGGCATCAGGCTCATTGTCGCGAGCCCGGTCGCACAGGCAATCAAGGAGGATTCCTCGTCGGTCGCATGAGGCGCCGGCCAGGTGTGAAGAGTGTCAATCAAGTGGGAGGATGAAAGCATGAAACTCGCAAAGAAACTCGCAATCGGCGTGGCATTTGCCGTCGCCATGATGGCGGGAACGGCCAGCGCCGCCGACATCAAGATCGGCCTCGTCGTCAAGTCGCTCGGCAACGGCTTCTTCGATGCCGCCAACAAGGGCGCGCAGGAAGCCGCCAAGGAACTCGGCGGTGTCGAGGTCATCTATACCGGTCCGACGTCGACGACGGCCGAAGGCCAGATCGAAGTCATCAATTCGCTGATCGCCCAGGGCGTCAACGCCATCGCCGTTTCGGCCAATGATCCTGACGCGCTCGTTCCGGCGCTGAAGAAGGCGGCGCAACGCGGCATCAAGGTGATCTCCTGGGATTCGGGCGTCGCGCCTGAAGGCCGTATCCTGCAGCTCAACCCGTCGTCCAACGAGCTGATCGGCAAGATGTGCCTGACGCTCGCCAAGGACCATCTCGACGGCGGCAAGGGCGACTTCGCCATCCTGTCGGCAACGACCACCTCGACCAACCAGAACATCTGGATCGACCAGATGAAGAAGCAGCTCAAGGATTTCCCGGGCCTCAACCTCGTCACGACAGTTTATGGCGACGACCTCTCGGACAAGTCCTATCGTGAAGCCGAAGGCCTGTTGAAGTCGAACCCGAACGTCAAGGTCATCGTCGCTCCGACGACGGTCGGCGTTCTCGCTGCTTCGAAGGTCGTCGAAGACAAGGGCCTTGTCGGCAAGGTCTACGTCACCGGCCTCGGTCTGCCTTCCGAAATGGCCGGCGCGATCAAGTCGGGCGCCACGAAGGAATTCGCCATCTGGAACCCGATCGACCTCGGCTACTCCGCAACGCAGATCGCCTATCGCCTCGTCAAGGGCGAAACCGACGGCAAGCCGGGCAGCGAGATCGAAGTCGGCCGCATGGGCAAGATCAAGGTCGGCGACAACGGCGAAGCCGCCATGGCCGATCCCTTCGTCTACAATGCTTCGAACATCGACCAGTTCTCCAAGGTCTTCTGATCCGGAGCGACGCATAAAAGCCCGGCGGCTCGACGGCCGCCGGGATTCTCATTCGACACTGGTAGAAGCTTGATGAACGCCGCCTTTCAACAAACCGCCACGGACAGCAAAACCGGTGATGCGCCAGCCATTCTGGAAATGCGCGGCATCTCCCAGATCTTCCCGGGCGTGAAGGCGCTCGACAATGTCAGCATCGCGCTGCATCCCGGCACGGTGACGGCGCTGATCGGCGAAAACGGTGCCGGCAAATCGACGCTCGTCAAGATCCTGACCGGAATCTACCGGCCGAATGAAGGCGAGATCCTCGTCGACGGCCGGCCGGTAACCTTCGCCAGCGCCCAGGCCGCGATCGATGCCGGCGTCACCGCCATCCATCAGGAAACCGTGCTGTTCGACGAGCTGACGGTTGCCGAAAACATCTTCCTCGGCCATGCGCCGCGCACACGTTGGCGCACCATCGATTGGCAGACGATGAACAGCCGCGCCAAGGCGCTGCTGACCGCGCTCGAAAGCAATATCGATCCGACGATCCGGCTGAAGGACCTCTCGATCGCGCAGCGCCATCTGGTGGCGATTGCGCGCGCACTCTCGATCGAGGCCCGCATCGTCATCATGGACGAACCGACGGCAGCCCTTTCCCGCAAGGAGATCGACGATCTCTTCCGCATCGTCCGGGGCCTGAAGGAACAGGGCAAGGCGATCCTGTTCATCAGCCACAAGTTCGACGAGGTTTACGAGATCGCCGACGACTTCGTCGTCTTCCGCGACGGCCGCGCCGTCGGCCAGGGCCGGCTCAAGGAGACGCCGCAGGACGAGATCGTCCGCATGATGGTCGGCCGCGACGTCGAAAACGCCTTTCCGAAGATCGATGTCGCCATTGGCGGCCCGGTTCTCGAGATCAGTCATTACAGCCATCGCACCGAGTTCCGCGACATCTCCTTCACCCTGCGCCAGGGCGAGATTCTCGGCATATACGGCCTGATCGGCGCCGGCCGCTCGGAACTGTCGCAATCGCTCTTCGGCATCACCAGGCCGCTCTCCGGCAAGATGATGCTCGAAGGCCGCGAGATCACCATCCATTCGCCGCAGGATGCGATCCGCGCCGGCATCGTTTACGTGCCGGAGGAACGCGGCCGCCATGGACTGGCGCTGCCGATGCCGATCTTCCAGAACATGACACTGCCGTCACTGGCCCGCACCTCGCGCCGGGGTTTCCTCAGGGCGGCCGAAGAATTCGCGCTCGCCCGCAAATATGCCGAGCGGCTGGATTTGCGCGCCGCGGCCCTTTCCGTGCCGGTCGGCACGCTGTCGGGCGGCAACCAGCAGAAGGTCGTCATCGGCAAATGGCTGGCGACCGCGCCGAAGGTCATCATCCTCGACGAACCCACCAAGGGCATCGATATCGGCTCGAAGGCGGCCGTGCACGGCTTCATCAGCGAACTCGCCGCCGAGGGCCTGTCGATCATCATGGTCTCATCCGAACTGCCCGAAATCATCGGCATGTCGGACCGCGTGCTGGTGATGAAGGAAGGCCTGTCTGCCGGAATTTTCGAACGCGCCGAACTGTCACCGGAAGCGCTGGTGCGCGCCGCCACCGGCAATGCATGAGGTAGACACATGGCAAGACTGATCAGAAAACGCGAAACCCTGCTCTTCGCCATCATCGTCGTGATGATCGCGATCTTTTCGACGCGCGCTGCCGATTTCGCAACGCCGGAGAATCTCGCCGGCATTTTCAACGATACCTCCATCCTGATCATCCTGGCGCTGGCGCAGATGACGGTCATCCTGACAAAATCGATCGACCTGTCGGTTGCCGCCAACCTCGCCTTCACCGGCATGGCGATCGCGATGATGAATGCCGCCTATCCCGACCTGCCGCTCGTCCTGCTCATCCTTGCCGCGATCGTCATTGGCGCCTGCCTCGGCGCCATCAACGGCTTTCTTGTCTGGGCGCTCGAAATTCCGCCGATCGTCGTCACGCTTGGCACGCTCACCATCTATCGCGGCATGGCCTTCGTGCTGTCGGGTGGGGCTTGGGTCAACGCCCATCAGATGACGCCGGTCTTCCTGTCGGTGCCGCGCACGCCGATCCTCGGCCTGCCCGTCCTCGGCTGGGTGGGGATCGTTATCGTGCTCCTGATGTATGTCCTGCTCCGATATACCCAGTTTGGCCGCTCGGCCTATGCGACCGGCGGCAATCCGACCGCGGCCGTCTATGCCGGCATCGATACGGGCTGGACGAAATTCCTCGCCTTCGTCCTGTCGGGCGCGCTCGCCGGCCTGGCGAGCTATCTCTGGGTATCGCGTTACGCCGTCGCCTATGTCGATATCGCCAACGGCTTCGAACTCGACAGCGTCGCGGCCTGCGTCATCGGCGGCATCTCGATTGCCGGCGGTGTCGGGTCGGTCGCCGGCACCGTGCTCGGCGCACTTTTCCTCGGCGTCATCAAGAATGCGCTGCCGGTGATCGGCATTTCACCCTTCACGCAGATGGCGATCTCCGGAACCGTCATCATTCTCGCCGTCGCCTTCAATGCTCGGCGCGAGCGCAACCGCGGCCGCATCATCCTGCGCGACCGCGCGGCAGCCGAGGTCAGAACGGAGGCAGCAGCATGAGCACCGTGTCCACACATGAAAAGCGGGTCATTCCCGACCGCCTCGGCACACCCTTCCGCCGCATCCTTGCAAGCTGGGAAGTGCTGCTCTTTGCGGTCGCCGTCCTGATCTTCATCTTCAATTCCTTGGCCTCGCCCTATTTCCTCGATGCCTGGAACCTTTCGGACGCCACCTTCAACTTTACCGAAAAGGCGATGATCGCCTTCGCCATGGCACTGCTGGTCATCGCTGGCGAAATCGACCTCTCGGTCGCCGCGATCATCGCGCTCGCCTCGACGGCGATGGGCGCGGCGGCGCAAGTCGGGATCGGCACGCCGGGCCTGGTCGCGATTGGCATCGGCACCGGTCTTGCCTGCGGCACCTTCAACGGCGTGCTGGTCTCGGTGCTGAAACTGCCGTCGATCGTCGTCACCATCGGCACGATGAGCCTGTTCCGCGGCATTTCCTATATCGTGCTCGGCGACCAGGCCTATGGCAAATACCCGGCCGATTTTGCCTATTTCGGCCAGGGTTATGTCGTCTGGGTGTTCTCCTTCGAATTCGTGCTCTTCATCGTGCTGGCGATCCTCTTCGCCATCCTCTTGCATGCGACGAATTTCGGCCGGCAGGTCTATGCGATCGGCAATAACGACTTCGCCGCCCGCTTCTCCGGCATCCCGGTCGAGCGCGTCAAATTCATCCTCTTCCTGCTGACCGGCGTCATGAGCGGCGTCGCCGCCGTCTGCCTGACCTCGCGCCTCGGCTCGACCCGGCCGTCGATCGCCCAGGGCTGGGAACTCGAAGTCGTCACCATGGTCGTGCTCGGCGGTATCTCGATCCTCGGTGGCTCCGGCACGATCGGTGGCGTCGTCATCGCCGCCTTCGTCATGGGCCTCGTCACCTTCGGCCTCGGCCTCTTGAACGTGCCCGGCATCGTCATGTCGATCTTCATCGGCCTGCTTCTGATCATCACCATCGCCATCCCGATCATCGCCCGCCGCGTCAAGCTCATGAGTTCCCGATGACAGCAGAAAAACACGCCTTCAAGATGCAGCTCCATCCCGGCATGGAAGCCGAATACCGCAGGCGGCATGACGAGATCTGGCCGGAACTGGTCGATCTCCTGCACAAGTCCGGCGCCAGCGACTATTCCATCCATCTCGACCGCGAGACCAACACGCTGTTCGGCGTGCTGACGCGGCCGGCCGACCATACGATGGCGAGCCTGCCGGACCACCCTGTGATGAAGAAATGGTGGGCCCATATGGCCGATATCATGGCGACGAATCCGGATAATTCGCCCGTGCAAAGCGACCTCGTCACCCTCTTCCATATGCCATGAACGCCCCCTCCTATCACCGCATCGCCGTCCTCGACATCGGCAAGACCAATGCCAAGGTCGTCGTGCTCGACAGCGAGACCGGCGCCGAAATCGCCGTGCTGAAGCGGCCGAACATCGCGATCAAAACCGGTCTCTATCCGCACTACGATATAGAGGCGCTCTGGTCCTTCGCCCTCGATGCGCTGAAGAGCCTTGCGCGTGAGCCGGGCTTCGACGCCATTTCGATCACCACCCATGGTGCTTCCGCAGCACTCCTTGCCCGGGACGGCGCGCTTGCCATGCCTGTTATCGACTACGAGCACGAATATCCGCAGGAGATCCGCGATGCCTATACGGCGTTGCGTCCCTCCTTCGACGAAACCTTCTCGCCGCGCCTTGCGATGGGCCTCAATGTCGGCGCGCAGCTGCACTACCAGAAGACCGCCTTTCCCGAGGAATTCGCTAAAGCTGCGACCATCCTCACCTATGCGCAATATTGGACGGCGCGGTTGACGGGTGTTGCCGCCAATGAGCTGACCTCGCTCGGCTGCCATACCGATCTGTGGAACCCGAGAGTCGGCAGCTATTCCTCACTCGTCGACAGGCTCGGGATCCGCGACCTGATGGCGCCGATCCGCTCCGCCTTCGATGCGCTCGGCCCGGTCCTGCCCGAGATCGCCGCAGAACTCGGCCTTGCCGCACCCGTGCCGGTCTATTGCGGCATTCACGATTCAAATGCCTCGCTGCTGCCGCATCTGGTCCATCGGGAGGCGCCCTTCGCCGTCGTCTCCACCGGCACATGGGTGATCAATTTCGGCGTCGGCGGCGATCTCGACCATCTCGACCCCAACCGCGATGCGCTCGCCAATGTCGATGCCTATGGCCGGGCCGTCCCCTCGTCGCGTTTCATGGGCGGCCGGGAATTCGAGATCCTTTCTGCCGAAATCGGCCCAGTCGACGAAAAGGCCGTCCAGGCCGCAATCGGCCCGGTCATCGACAAGGGCATGATGCTCTTGCCGAATATCGCCGCCGGTTCCGGGCCTTTTCCGGGAAAGGCAAGCCGCTGGATCGGCGCCGAAGAGGCAAGCCGCGAGCAGCGCTATGCAACTGCCTGCCTCTATCTCGCTTTGATGACCGATGCCTGCCTCGGTCTGATCGGCGCCAAAGGCCCGGTTATCGTCGAAGGGCCTTTTGCCCTGAATGGCACCTATCTCAAGCTGCTCGCCGCCCTAACCGGTCGTGAAGTCATGGCCCTTCCGGGCTCGACCGGCACCAGCCAGGGGGCGGCCCTTCTGACCGGCATCCGGCCGGCGTCGGGTGCCGAAACGCATATTCCGCCGACCGATATCCCGGGTCTGGCCGCCTATCGCACCCACTGGTACGCGGCGACGGAATAGGAGCTTTTCCAAGAACGGACCTTGTTCATCCCTGTCTTGTGGTTAGTGTGCACCTCGAAAATCAGGTCGAGGAGATAGCATGACAGAGACATTCGATCCGCGCGCCCTTGCAGCCAGGCTTCACGGCCTGCACCAGGCCGGTCACCAGGAGGCAACGAGCACTTTCGCGCTGCCAGCCGATCTGCATCAGGCGATGGAGGTGCAGAATTTGCTGGCCGCCGCAGACGGCGTTTCCAGCAATGCCTGGAAGGTGACGGTCTCGCCGCAGGGCCAAGCGGTCGCTGCTCCGCTGCATCCCTATGCCGAAGCCGTTTCGGGCGCTGATATTCCCTGGTATCCGGGCCTGAAATTCGAGACCGAGATCGCGGTGCGCCTCGGCAGCGACCTGCCGATCCGCGCGGGCACAGCCTACAGCCGCACCGAAGTGGTCGGGGCGATCTCCGCTGTCCATCTCGGCGCCGAGCTGCTGGTCAGCGCCGTCAGCGAGAGCGGCAGCGTTTCGTTTCTGCTGTTCGTCGCCGACCGCCTCGGCAATAGCGGCTATGTGCTCGGTCCGACGCTCGAAAAAAGCGTCGTCGACACCGTCGGCGGAACGCCGCTCAAGGTCACCCATGCCGGCCGCACGATCTATGATGGCCCGGCGCAGCATCCGAAGGGCGACGTTCTCACCTGGCTGATCGATTACGCCAATGACGGTTTGCGCCCCGAGACATCGCTGAAGGCAGGCGCGCTCATCACGACGGGCACGTTGAGCGGCGCGATCGAACTGACCGAACCCGGCGACATCGACATCCTGCTCGGTGACGCCAGGCTCAGCTTCTCGGTGTCGAAGGATTGATTGACCGCGGTGCCTAAGCCTTCTCGCGAAACATCTCAATGATCGCGGAAAAATCCTTTCCGCCATTGCCCAGCTTCTCGAAGAGCGCAAAAAGCTGTGCTGCTTCCGCGCCGAGTGGCGTGGAAGCGCCGCTCGTCAGCGCCGCTTCCTGGGAGAGTCTCAGATCCTTCAGCATCAAAGCCGCGGCAAAGCCCGGCTTATAACCGTTGTTCGCGGGCGAGGTCGGCACCGGCCCCGGAACCGGGCAATAGGTATTGAGCGACCAGCATTGGCCCGACGAGGTCGAGGCGACGTCGAACAGTGCCTGATGCGAAAGCCCGAGCTTCTCGGCAAGCACGAAACCCTCGCAGACGCCGATCATCGAAATGCCGAGGATCATGTTGTTGCAGATCTTCGCCGCCTGGCCGGCGCCGGCCTCACCGCAATGGACGATCTTCTTTCCCATCGCCTCCAGGATCGGCTTTGCCTTGGTGAAGGCCTCTTCCGCGCCGCCGGCCATGAAGGTCAGCGTGCCGGCGGTCGCCCCGCCGGTACCGCCGGAGACGGGGGCGTCGAGCGACAGGCAGCTGGCGGCCTTGGCCATCTCATGCGCCTTGCGGCTGCTTTCGACATCGATTGTGGAGCAATCGATGACCAGCGTGCCTTGCGCAGCCGACTGCAGGATATCGGCCCAGGCCGTCAGCACATGTTTGCCCTGTGGCAGCATGGTGATGACGATGTCGGCGTCCTTGACCGCCTGGCTGGCATGGCTAGCCGGCTTGACCCCGCTCTCCTCGGCCGCCTTCAGCACCGACGCCGCGAGATCGAAGCCGAGGACCTCGTGACCTGATTTGACCAGATTGGCCGCCATCGGCCCGCCCATGTTGCCAAGCCCGATGAATGCGATCCTTGCCATGGTCTTCTCCTATCGATTGTCTTCGAGGATCATCGCTGCCGCCTTTTCGGCGATCATGATCGTCGGCGAATTGGTGTTGCCCGAGGTGATCGACGGCATCACCGAGGCGTCGGCGATCCTGAGCTTTCCGAGCGCCCGGAATTTCAGCCTGGGATCGACGACGCTGTCCCTGTCGGCGCCCATCCGGCAGGTGCCGACGGGATGGAAGATCGTCGTCCCGATATCGCCCGCCGCCCGCTCCAGATCGGCCTCCGTCTGATAGCTCGGCCCCGGCTTGAATTCTTCCGGCCTGAAACGGGCAAAGGAAGGCTGCGCGACGATCTTGCGCGTCAACCGTATAGAACGGACAGCTATGTCACGATCGCGCTGCGTCGAGAGGTATTTCGGACTGATCGTCGGCTGGGCGGCAAAATCCGGGCTCGACAGATGCACCGAACCCCGGCTTTCCGGCCGGAGATTACAGACGCTCGCGGTGATCGCCGGGAAAGGATGGACGGGATCGCCGAACTTATCCAGCGAGACCGGCTGCACGTGATATTGCAGATCCGGCGTTTCCCGGTCCGGGCCGGAGCGGGTGAAGATGCCGAGCTGGCTCGGCGCCATCGCCATCGGCCCGGAGCGGCGCACGAGATATTCAAGCCCGATCGCCGCCTTGCCGATCAGCTTCGTCGCCTTCTCGTTCAGCGTCGGAACACCCGTCACCCTATAGGCGAGACGCAGCTGCAGATGATCCTGCAGGTTCTCGCCGACACCCTTCACTTCCGCGACGACATCGACGCCGGCTTGGCTGAGAACCTCGCCCCTGCCGATACCGGACAGTTCCAGGATATGCGGCGAGCCGATCGAACCGGCTGAAAGGACGGTTTCTTTGGCGGCATAGGCGCGCTTCGCCTCACCGCGATGCTGGAATTCGACGCCGGCAACGGCGCCTTCCTCCACCAGCAGCCGCCGGACCTGCGCCTTGGTGAGCACCGTCAGGTTGGAGCGCTTCATCGCCGGGCGCAGGAAGGCCTTCGAGGTGTTCCAACGAATGCCGGAACGCTGATTGACGTCGAAATAGCCGGACCCTTCGTTGCTGCCGCGGTTGAAATCCGCGATCTCCGGGATGCCCGCTTCCCTGGCCGCCTGTTGGAAGGCATCGAGCACGGCCCAGCGCACACGCGCCTTCTCGATGCGCCATTCGCCGCCGGCGCCATGCATCTCGTCTTCGCCGCGATAAAAATCCTCGGACTTGCGGAAGAAGGGCAGCACATCGTCCCAGCCCCAGCCGCTGCAGCCCATCTGCCGCCAGAGGTCGTAGTCGCGCGCCTGACCGCGCATGTAGATCATGCCGTTGATCGACGAACAGCCGCCGAGCACCTTGCCACGCGGATAGTTCAGCGCCCGGCCATTCAGACCGGCTTCCGGCGCAGTGGTGAAGCACCAGTCGGTGCGCGGATTGTTGATGCAATAGAGATAACCGACCGGAATATGGATCCAGTGGTAGTTGTCGCTGCCGCCGGCTTCGAGCAGCAGCACCCGGCTCCTGTTATCGGCGGACAGCCGGTTTGCGAGCACGCAGCCGGCGCTGCCTGCCCCGATGATGATGTAGTCGTAACGATCCATGTGCCCTGCACGAAACTCCAGATGCTTGCCGCTTCCCCCTCCCCGCAGCGCGGGGAGAGGAAGAGTCGCAGCGCCGCCGCCCGTCTCCTTTCCCGGGAAAGAGGGATTCTTTCCTGGAAAAAGAGAGGTCCGCCCGTTCAGCGGCGATAGACGAAGCCCAGTTTCCGCCCCAGCCGCGAGGCGTAGAATTCACCGATGATGCCGCGGCGGAAGATCAACACGCAGACCATGAAGACGATGCCGGTGATGATCGTCACCGGGAATTCCGAGGTGGCCAGGTAGTTTTCCAGCGCCACCACCAACCCGGCGCCGAAGAGCGGGCCGATCAGCGTGCCGATGCCGCCGAGCAGCGTCATCAGGATCACCTCGCCCGACATCTGCCAGGCAACGTCGGTCAGCGTTGCGAACTGGAAGACAATCGATTTGACAGCACCCGCGAGCCCCGCAAGCGCTGCCGACATGACGAAGGCGCCGAGCTTGTAGCGCGCCACGGAATAACCGAGCGAGATCGCCCGCTGCTCGTTTTCACGGATCGATTTCAAGATCATGCCGAAGGGTGAGTTGATGAAACGCCAGATGATCAAGACGCCAATGATGAAAACAGCCAGCACGAAATAATACATGTTGGTCGAGCTGTTCAGATCGATGAAACCGAAGAGATGGCCCCGCGGCACGGACTGGATGCCGTCCTCGCCCTCGGTGAACTCCGCCTGCAGGCAGAAGAAGAAGAACATCTGCGACAGCGCCAGCGTGATCATCGCAAAATAGATGCCCTGGCGGCGGATGGCGAAGAAGCCCATGACCAGGCCGAGAAACGCCGCACCCACCACCCCGATCAGAATGCCGAGTTCCGGCGGCAGGCCCCATGTCTTCACCGTGTAGGCGGTGAAATAGGCCGCTCCCCCGAAGAAGGTGGCATGGCCGAAGGAAAGCAGGCCGGTATAGCCGAGCAGCAGGTTGAAGGCGCAGGCAAAGAGGGCGAAGCAGAGCAGCTTCATCAGGAAGATCGGATAGAAGAAGAACGGCGCCAAGAGCAGGAGCAGCAGCCCCGCCAGCAGGAAACCCGCCTGCACCGACAGAGCGGTTCGGTTTTTTTCCGTTCGGATGGTTTCGGTGATGTCAGCCATGTCAAGCATCCCGTCCGAAGAGGCCCGCGGGCCTGATGAGAAGCACGATCGCCATGATGACGAAGATCACGATGTTGGAAGCCTCGGGATAGAAGACCTTGGTCAGACCCTCGGCGATGCCGAGCACATAGCCGGTGATGATCGCGCCCATGATCGATCCCATGCCGCCGACGACGACCACGGCGAAGACGACGATGATCATGTTCGATCCCATCAGCGGCGAGACCTGGTAGATCGGCGCCGCCAGCACGCCGGCAAAGGCGGCAAGACCGGCGCCGAGCGCGTAGGTGAGCGTCAAGAGCACCGGCACGTTGACGCCGAACACCTGCACCAGCACGGCGTTTTCCGTGGCGGCCCTGAGATAGGCGCCGAGCTTGGTCTTCTCGATCAGCAGCCAGGTGCCGAGGCAGACGACGAGCGAGACGACGACCACCCAGCCGCGATAGATCGGCAGGAACATGAAGCCGAGATTGGCCCCGCCGGCAAGCGCTGCCGGCGTCGCATAGGGCTGGCCGGAAGAGCCGTAGAGATAGCGGAAGGTGCCCTCGACCGCGAGCGCCAGCCCGAAGGTGAAGAGCAGGCCGTAGAGCGGATCGAGATCATAGAGCCGGCGCAGGAACAGCCGCTCGATGATGGCACCGGCAAGGCCGACGATGACGGGCGCCACGATCAATGACGGCCAGTAGCCGATGCCGGCATAGGTCAGCAAGAGGTAGGCGACGAAGGCGCCGAGCATATATTGCGCACCATGGGCGAAGTTGATCACCCGTAGCAGGCCGAAGATGATGGCGAGGCCGAGGCTGAGCAGCGCATAGAACGAACCGTTGATCAGGCCGATCAGCAGCTGGCCGAACAGCGCCTGCAGGGGAATGCCGAAGATCATCATCATCTGGTCACACTCCCAGAACCTTGTGCAGCGTGTCCATGCGCTGCGGCAGTTCACCGACCGGGAATTCCGACACCATCTGCCCATGATCCATCAGATAGAAGCGATCGGCAATACGGCTGGCGAAACGGAAATTCTGCTCGACGAGCAGGATCGTCATGCCGCGCTCCTTCAACGTCTTCAGCACCTCACCGATGCGCTGGACGATGACGGGGGCAAGCCCTTCCGTCGGCTCATCGAGAATGAGCAGCTTGACGCCGGTACGCAGGATGCGGGCGATCGCCAGCATCTGCTGCTCGCCGCCGGAAAGCTTGGTGCCCGGGCTGCCGCGGCGCTCGTAGAGATTGGGGAAGAGTTCGTAGATTTCGTCGAGCGTCATGCCGCCCTCTGCCACGACAGGCGGCAGCAGCAGGTTTTCCGAAACGGTGAGCGTCGAGAAGATGCCGCGCTCCTCCGGCACGAAACCGATGCCTCGATGCGCCGTCTTGTGCAGCGGCACCTGCATCATATCGCTGCCCGCAAAACTGATCTTGCCCTTGCGGGCGCGGACGATGCCGGTGATGGTGCGCAGCGTCGTCGTCTTGCCGACGCCGTTGCGGCCGAGAATGGTGATCGTCTCGCCTTCGGCCACCCGCATGTCGACGCCGTGCAGGACGTGACTTTCGCCGTACCAGGCATTGAGCCCCTGGACTTCGAGGAGAGCGGCCATCAATGCTCCTCCGTGCCCATATAAGCCACGCGGACGCGCTCGTCCTGGCTGACGGTGGCATAGTCGCCCTCGGCGAGGATTTCGCCGCGCTGCAGCACGGTGACGTGCTGGCAGATATTGGCGACGACGGAGAGATTGTGCTCGACCATCAGCACCGCGCGCTCGCGGGCAACCTCGCGGATGATGGATGAAACGACGCCGACATCCTCCAGCCCCATGCCGGCCATCGGCTCGTCGAGCAACAGCACTTTGGGATCGAGCGCCAGCGTGGTGGCGATCTCCAGCACGCGCTTGCGGCCATAGGAAAGATCGGCGGCGATATGATCGCGCTCCTTGGAGAGCCCGACGCTGGCGAGCAGTTGCTCGGCGCACTCGTTCAGCCGGTCGAGCGCCGACAGAGGCCGCCAGAACTGCGTGGAGAGATTGTTCGGCCGCTGCAGCGCCACCCGCACATTGTCGAGAACGGTGAGGTGTGGAAAGACCGCCGAGATCTGGAAGGAGCGCACCAGTCCCATCCGCGCCACCTTGTCGGGCGGCGTCCCGGTGATGTCGGTGCCCATCAGCGTGATCGTGCCCGATGTCGGCTGCAGGAACTTGGTCAGCAGGTTGAAGACCGTGGTCTTGCCGGCGCCGTTCGGGCCGATGAGTGCATGCACGCTGGCGTCATGCACGTCGAGATCGACATTCTTGACGGCCGTGAAGCCGCCGAAATCGCGGCGCAGGCCGCGGGCGGAGAGTACCACCCGCGGCTTTACCTGAGTTTCTATTGCGGAAACCGCCATCGTGCTTACTTCACCAGATCGCAGCCGCTCTTGGCGGGATCGATATAGGCTTCCTTGCCGGGAATGGTGGCGAGCACGTTGAAATAATCCCACGGCTCCTTGCTTTCGGACGGCTTCTTGACCTGCAGCAGGTACATGTCGTGGATCATGCGGCCGTTGGCGCCGACCGTGCCGCCACGGCCGAAGACGTCATCGACCGGCATTTCATGCAGTTGCTTGGCGACGGCTTCCGTTTCGTCGGTGCCAGCCTTCTGCACCGCCTTCAGATATTGCGTCACCGCCGAATAGGTGCCGGCATGGATCATGTTCGGCATCTTGCCGGTGCGGGCGAAGAACTTCTTGGCGAAGGCGCGGCTCTCGTCGTCGCGGTTCCAGTAATAACCTTCCGTCAGCGTCAGCCCCTGCGCCGCCTCGAGCCCGAGGCCGTGCACTTCGGCGAGCGTGAACAGCAACGCCGCCAGATGCTGGCCACCCTGGGTGATGCCGAATTCGGCCGCCTGCTTGATGGCATTCGAGGTGTCGAGGCCGGCATTGGCAAGGCCGATCACCTTGGCGCCGGATGATTGCGCCTGCAGCAGGAAGGACGAGAAGTCCTGGCTCGACAGCGGATGCCGGACGGCGCCGACGACCTTGCCGCCGCTCGCCTTGACGTAATCGCTGGTCTGCTGCTCGAGCGAATAGCCGAAAGCATAGTCGGCGGTCAGGAAGAACCAGCTGTCGCCGCCCTGCTTGACGAGTGCGCCGCCGGTGCCGACGGCGAGCGCATGGGTGTCGTAGGCCCAATGGAAGCCGTAAGGCGAGCAGGCCTTGCCGGTGAGATCGGTCGTCGCCGCACCGGTGACGATATCGATCTTCTTCTTCTCCTTGCCGATCGCCTGCACGGCGAGCGCCACCGACGAAGTCGTCAGTTCCATGATCGCATCCACCTGCTCGGTGTCGTACCACTGGCGGGCGATGTTGGAGGCGATATCCGGCTTGTTCTGGTGGTCGGCATCGACGATCTCAACCGGCACATCGAGCACCTTGCCGCCGAAATCCTCGACCGCCATCTTGGCGGCTTCGACGGAGGACTTGCCGCCGAAATCGGCATAGACACCCGACTGGTCGTTCAGGATGCCGATCTTGACCTTGCCGTCGGTCGCGCTCTGCGCGAGCACTGCGGTGCTGCTCGCAAGCAGAAATGCAACTGATGCAATAAGATTCTTACGCATTTTCTCTCCTCCCAGAGATTGGCCAGATTGCGGATCTGTTCAAATTTGGCCAGCCGCACTCCTCAGAACGACGGACCCTCACCTTACGATCACGGAAATTCCGCCCTGAGGCAACGGGTGGTTTACAACTAATTCCAAACAGTATCTGTTCATTTTTGAACAGAGGGGATCGCGATGAACAATCCACCGCAGTTTACTTGGGACGATCTGCAGTTTTTTCTAGCCGTCGCCCGCACCGGACAGCTGTCGACGGCGGCGCGCCAGCTGCGCTCCAGCCATGCCACCGTCTCGCGCCGCATCGACCGGCTGGAGTTCACCCTCAAGGTCAAGCTGTTCGAGCGCAATCCGCGCGGCTATGTGCTGACCGCCATGGGCACGCGCTTCGTCGAGACGGCCGAAAGGATGGAGCAGGAGACCGAACGGCTGCGCGCCGACCTTGCCGACGGCTCGATGGCGCAGCGCGGCCTGGTGCGCCTCAGCGCGCCAGAAGGTTTTGCCAATTTCTTCTTCGCGACCGTGCTGCCGCAGTTTGCCGCCCAGCATCCGCATCTGTCGCTGGAACTGGTGACGATCCAGCAGATCATGTCGCTGTCGCGCAAGGAGGCCGATCTTTCCGTCGTGCTCGACGAGCCGAAGGGTGGGCCTTATTTCGCCGAGAAACTGACCGACTACCATCTGCAGATCTACGGCTCGCGCGACTATCTGGCGAAGGCGCCTGCGATCACCTGCCGCGAAGACCTGCTTGAGCATCCCTTCGTCAGCTATATCGAGGAAATGATCTTCGCGCCGGGCCTGGACTATCTCGGCGACGTGCATCCGCGCATCAAGCCGCAATTCCAGAGCTCCAGCATCTTCGCGCAGCTCACCGCCACGAGAAACGGTCTCGGCCTCTGCATCCTGCCCTATTTCTTCGCCAGCCGTTATCCCGAACTGGTGCGCGTGCTGCCCGAGGAAATCGACCTCAAGCGCCATTACTGGATTACCTGCCACCGCGACCTGAAACAGGCGCCGCGCGTGCGCGCCGTCATCGATTTCCTGCGCGAGGCGGTGCGCGGCGAGGATACGCGCTTCGTGCCGCCCTATGTCACCGCCGCCGGCCCGGCGCGCCGGGCAAGGGAAAGCTGATTATTTCAGGAATTCAGCCCGGTGCGGGGTGAACGTATCGATCAGCCGGCCCTTTTCCAGGGCCTTGACGCCGTGGACGAGATTGGGAGGCACGATGAAGCTGCCACCCTGCTGCAGGACTTCGGTCCGGCCATCGATCGTCACCTCGAAACTGCCTTCGGCGACATAGCTTGCCTGGATATGCGGATGCGAATGGGCAGCCCCGACGGCGCCGCTTTCGAAGGCCACTTCCACCATCATCATCTCGGGCAGATAGGTCATAATGCGCCTCACGACGCCGGGCTCCGGGTTGACCCATTCGGCGCCTTCGGCCGATACGAACAGATCGCTTGACGACATTTCCGCCTCCTCGTTGCAGAATCGATCGCGGGCAAAGTGGAGCATGCCGAGACTTTTGAAAAGATGGCGCGGCCCGTCTTTTCGAGACTGCCGCCTTCTGTTGACGCGGTCGGCTGGCGGGTCTATGGCCACTTAAGCGAGGCAAGCCAGAACCGGGATGAGGAGACGCGGCCATGCAGCATACGCGCGAAGTTTTCGACTGGGCCGATCCATTCCGGCTGGTGGAGCAACTGACCAGTGAAGAGCGCATGGTGCAGGACACCGCCCACGCCTATGCGCAGGAAAAGCTGGCGCCCCGGGTTCTCGACGCCTTCCGCCATGAAAAGACCGATCCCGAAATCTTCCGCGAAATGGGCGAACTCGGCCTGCTCGGCCCGACGATCTCTCCCGACTACGGCGGCGCCGGCCTCGGTTACGTCGCCTACGGCCTGATCGCCCGCGAGGTCGAACGGGTCGATAGCGGTTACCGCTCGATGATGAGCGTCCAGTCCTCACTCGTGATGGTGCCGATCGAAACCTTCGGGTCGCAGGCGCAGAAGCTGAAATACCTGCCGAAACTCGCCGCCGGCGAATGGATCGGCTGCTTCGGCCTGACCGAGCCCGATCACGGCTCCGACCCCGGCTCGATGGCGACGCGCGCCAGAAAGGTCGACGGCGGTTACAGCCTCACCGGCTCGAAGACCTGGATCTCCAACGCGCCGATCGCCGATGTCTTCGTCGTCTGGGCAAAGACCGAGGATGGGCTCATCCGCGGCTTCATCCTCGAAAAGGGCTGGAAAGGGCTTTCGGCGCCCGCCATCCACGGCAAGGTCGGCCTACGCGCGTCGATAACAGGCGAAGTGGTGATGGACAGTGTCTTCGTGCCCGCGGAAAACCTTTTGCCTGGCGTCACCGGCCTCAAGGGACCGTTCACTTGCCTGAACTCGGCCCGCTTCGGCATCGCCTGGGGCGCGCTCGGCGCGGCCGAGGATTGTTATGCGAGAGCACGGCAATATACGCTGGAGCGCAAGCAGTTCAGCCGGCCGCTTGCCGCCAACCAGCTGATCCAGAAGAAGCTCGCCGACATGGCCGCTGAGATCTCGCTCGGCCTTCAGGGCTGCCTGCGGCTCGGCCGCATGAAGGAGGAAGGCCATCCGCCGGTGGAACTGACCTCGATCCTCAAGCGCAACAGCTGCGGCAAGGCGCTGGAGATCGCGCGAGCAGCCCGCGACATGCTCGGCGGCAACGGCATCTCCGACGAATTCGGCATCGCCCGTCATCTCGTCAACCTCGAAGTGGTCAACACCTACGAGGGCACACACGACATCCACGCACTGATCATCGGCCGGGCAATCACCGGCATCGCCGCCTTTGCGAACTAGGCCGGGAAGGCGAATTGCCACGCGCCTGACAATGTGCAACTTTCCTTAATTGCGGCAAGCGCCGGCAAAAAGGGGGTCATGCATGTTTCTGCTTCTTGCATTGCTGATCGGTGTCATATCGGGCCTTCGCACCATGACCGCACCGGCCGCCGTCGCCTGGGGCGCAGCACTCGGCTGGTTCGACGTGTCGCAGACGCCGCTTGCCTTCATGGGGTACCGATGGACGCCGTGGATCTTCACGGTTCTCGCCATCGTCGAACTGATCGCCGACCAGCTGCCGTCCACGCCGTCGCGCAAGGTGCCGATGCAGTTCGGCGCCCGCATCGTTTCAGGCGCCTTGGCAGGGGCGACGATCGGCGCCGCCAGTAGCCTGCTCTTCGGCGGGCTGATCGCCGGGGTGATCGGCGCCGTCATCGGCACATATGGCGGCGCTGCCGCCCGTAGCCGGCTTGCCGCCTCGTTTGGCAAGGACCTGCCGGCGGCTCTCATCGAAGACGCCGTCGCCGTCATCGGCGCGGTACTGATCGTGGCGGCCGTGCCATGAAGAGCTTCGACGCCATCGTTATCGGCGCCGGCCAGGCCGGTCCATCGCTTGCCGCCCGCATGGTCGAAAAGGGCATGAAGGTGGCGTTGATCGAGCGCAAATTCCTCGGCGGCACCTGCGTCAATGCCGGCTGCATGCCGACGAAGACGCTGGTCGCCAGCGCCCGCGCCGCCCATGTCGCAAGAACCGGTGCCGCCTATGGCGTCAATATCCCGGGCGAGATCGCCATCGACATGAAGGTGGTCAGGGCTCGCGCCGAAACGGTGACGATGAATGCCCGCAACGGCCTGATCGGCTGGCTCGCCGGCATGGACGGCATGACGGTGGTCTACGGCCACGCCTGTTTCGAAGGCCCGAAGACCGTCAGCGTCAACGGCGACACACTGACGGCACCGCGCATCTTCCTCAACGTCGGGGCGCGGCCGGTCATCCCCGCGCTGCCGGGCATCGACGACATCGACTACCTCACCAGCACCTCGATCATCCAGCTCGACACGGTGCCGCGGCATCTCACCATCATCGGCGGCAGTTATATCGGGCTGGAATTCGCGCAGATGTATCGCCGCTTCGGCGCCGAGGTCAGCGTCATCGAGCATGGCCCGAAGCTCGCGTCGCGCGAGGACGAGGATATATCCGACGCGATCGCCGATGTGCTGCGCTCGGAGGGCATCGACATTCATACCGGCGTCAGCGACATCGCCTTCGCCAGGAGCAGCGACGGGATAACGGTCGCCACCGATTCAGCGAGGATCGATGCGAGCCATGTGCTGATCGCCACCGGCCGTAAGCCGAATACCGACGATCTCGGCCTCGATGCCGCCGGCGTCATTACCGATCAACGCGGTTTCATCACCGTCGACGACAGGCTCGCCACCAATGTCGAGGGCATCTGGGCGCTCGGCGATTGCAACGGCCACGGCGCCTTCACCCACACCTCCTACAATGATTTCGAGATTGCCGCCGCCAACCTGCTCGATGGCGACGACCGCAAGCTCTCGAGCCGCATCCCGGCCTATGCGCTCTACATCGACCCGCCGCTCGGCCGCGTCGGCATGACGGAAAAACAGGCGCGCGCTTCCGGACGCAAGATCATGGTATCGACCCGGCCGATGAGCCGAGTCGGCCGCGCCAATGAACGCGGCGAGACCAAGGGTTTCATGAAGGTGGTTGCCGATGCCGAGACAAAGGAAATCCTCGGCGCGGCGATCCTCGGCATCGAGGGCGACGAGGTGATCCACGGCCTCATCGATGCGATGAATGCGGGAACGACCTATCCCGCATTGCAATGGTCGGTGCCGATCCATCCGACGGTGTCGGAGCTGATCCCGACCCTGCTTGGGGATTTGAAGCCGGTTTAGCGGTAGAAACCCAGGGGCAAGGACGGCTGGAGGCGGACTGCGTGTCTATCGAACTGCTGATCGAGAATTACGGTCTGCTGGCCATCTTCCTGGGCGCCGCCTTCGAAGGCGAAACAGCCGCGTTTCTCGGAGGCGTGATTTCCCATCGCGGGCTGCTGACTTATGGGGCGGCGTCGCTTGCGGCAACGGCGGGCTCCTTCGCCGGCGATCAACTATGGTTCTTCGTCGGTCGTTACGCCGCGCAATGGGGCTTTGTCCGCCGGCTGATGGAAAAGCCGGCCCTGGCGCGCGCAACCGGGCTTCTGGAAAGATATCCCACCGGCTTCATCTTTGCGTTTCGTTTTCTGGTGGGGTTGCGGACAATCAGTCCGATCGTCATCGGCACGACGCGGATTCCGACCGGAAAATTCGTCGTCATGAATGCCGCAGCCGCGTTGGTGTGGGGGCAGCTGTTCACGGGGCTCGGTTATCTCTTCGGGCATGGCGTCCAACAGACATTGGGCCACCTTCCGCTTCACCGCCACCTGCTGATCGCAGTCGGAGCCGCGGCTGTCGTCGCAGCCGCGGCGCTTGCCTTTCGCAAGATGAAACTGAGTGCCAGGCACTCATAGGAGCAGACTGGGGAGCAGACTGGCTCTATTCCATCACGATCTGCAGCTTCACATCGCTTGGCCGCGCCTCGACGGCGCGATCGAACGCCTTGATCGAATCTTCGAATTTGAAGGTCTCTGATATCAGCGGCTTCAGGTCGACGCGGCCCGAGCCAAGCAGCGCGATCGACCGCTCATACTGATGCGCGTAGCGGAACACCGTCTCGATGCGGATTTCCTTGGTGGATGCCGTCGAGACGTCGAAGCCGATCGGGTTGACCGGCAGGCCGACGACGACGATGACGCCGCCCGGGCGCGGCAGCGCCATGATCGTCTCCCAAGCCTTCGGCGAACCGGAGCATTCGAAGACGACATCGGCGCCCCAGCCGTCGGTCAACCGGCCGACCTCTTCGCTCAGGTTCTGCTCGCGGATATTGACCGGAATGACGCCCTGGTATTGTGCGGCGATATCGAGCTTCGGCTGGGCGAGATCGGCAACGATCGCCCGGGCGCAGCCGCCGGCAAGCGCGGCGATCGCCACCATCGTGCCGATCGGTCCGGCGCCGAGAACGACGGCAGTATCACCAGGCGTTATCTTCGCCTTGGCTGCCGCCTGCATGCCGACGGCGAAGGGCTCGACCATGGCGCCTTCGGCAAAGCTGACATTGTCGGGCAGCTTGAAGGTGTAATTGGCGGGATGCACGACCTCCGGCGTCAGCACGCCGTGGATCGGCGGGGTCGCCCAGAAGGTCACGGCCGGGTCGATATTGTACAGGCCGAGCCGGCTTGCCTTGGAATTCGGATCGGGAATGCCGGGCTCCATGCAGACGCGGTCGCCGACTTTCAGATGCGTGACGCCGGCCCCAACCTCGACCACCGTGCCCGCCGCTTCATGGCCGAGCACCATCGGCGCGTTGACGATAAAGGGACCGATCTTGCCGTGCGTATAATAATGCACGTCCGAACCGCAGACACCAACGGTGTGGATCCGGATCTTCACCTCGCCGGGGCCGGTTTCGAGCGGCAGATCGATATCGCGAAGCGCAAGCTCATGCTGGCGCTCGAGGACAAGCGCGCGGACTTTGGTCATCGTCGGTTTCCTTCCCTAGTGGCTTGCCCATGACTCCATCGGGCAGCGTCGAAGCTGACTATAAGGCCCGAAGCCGTCCCAATTCAACCGGATTGCGAAGGCTTTTGCTCAACAAATGAAAAAATGCTCACAGCAAAGATCCAGAGCCGAGGATCGGCTCGCCCGCTGGTCCGATGGCGGTCGGCCTCGCAAGGGCATTTATAAGATTTTTATATTGACGGTCCGTCGCCCGTCTCGAACCTTTATGCCGTTCGGCTCCATATTGATGTCCGAGAGATCGAAAAGATCATCTCCACGCCAGAAAGCATGAAAGGCGACGTCCCTGGATCCGGCCTGAATCCGGATAGCGCCCTTTGTCTTGTCTGACTCCAAGAAGAACAACAGGAGTCACGATCATGATGGATATCATTCTACTCGCCACGCCGATCATATTCTTCGCGCTGTGCTTTGCCTATACCAGAGCCTGCGACAGGCTTTGACAGGAGAACCGACGATGATCCTCGACTATGTCTTGAGCGGTGCCGTAACCGTGTTTCTCACCATTTACCTCACCTACGCTCTCCTTCGCCCAGAACGCTTTTGAAGAGAACCGGCGCTTCTCGGTCGCGCATGCGCGACCTCAGATGCAGCCGGGTATTGAAAGTTTACCCCATGACCCTCAACGGATGGCTTCAGATCCTGCTTTACTGCGGGATCGTTCTTGTGCTCGTCAAACCGCTCGGCGGCTATATGACGCGTGTCTTCAACGGCGAGCGCACCCTCCTCTCACCCGTCCTCGTTCCGATCGAACGGGGACTTTACCGCATTGCCGGCACCCGCGAAGGCGAGGAGCAGCATTGGACCTCCTATGCCTTCGCCATGCTGATGTTCAACCTTCTGGGCGTCATCGTGCTTTACGCGCTGCAACGCCTGCAAGCCGGCCTTCCCTATAATCCGGCCGGCATGGCAGCCGTCCCGCCGGAGCTTTCCTTCAACACCGCCGTCAGCTTCGTCAGCAACACCAACTGGCAGAATTACGGCGGCGAAAGCACCATGTCCTATCTGACGCAGATGGCCGGCTTCACCGTCCAGAACTTCGTCTCCGCGGCGACCGGCATTGCCATTGCGCTTGCCTTCATCCGCGCCTTCTCGCGCGCCTCGGGCAAGGCCATCGGCAATTTCTGGGTCGATATGACGAGGGCCACCTTCTATGTGCTGTTGCCGATCTGCATCGTGCTGACGCTGGTCTATGTCTATCTCGGCGTGCCGCAGACGCTTGGCCCCTACGTCAATGCGACGACGCTTGAAGGCGCGCAGCAGACGATCGCCGTCGGGCCTGTCGCCTCGCAGCTTGCCATCAAGATGCTCGGCACCAATGGCGGCGGCTTCTTCAACGCCAATTCGGCCCATCCGTTCGAAAACCCCGATGCGATCTCCAACCTCATCCAGATGGTGTCGATCTTCGCGATCGGCGCGGCTTTGACCAACGTCTTCGGCCGCATGGTCGGCAATCAGCGCCAGGGCTGGGCGATCCTCGCCACGATGGGCGTCCTGTTCGTCGCCGGCGTCATCGTCACCTATTGGGCGGAAGCCGCCGGCAATCCGCTGATGCATGCCTTTGGCCTTGGCGGCGGCAATATGGAAGGCAAGGAAGTCCGCTTCGGCATCGCCCTATCCTCGCTGTTTGCGGTCATCACAACGGCCGCCTCCTGCGGCGCGGTCAACGCCATGCACGGCAGCTTCACCGCCCTTGGCGGCCTCATCCCGCTGATCAACATGCAGCTCGGCGAAGTCATTGTCGGCGGCGTCGGTGCCGGTTTTTACGGCATTCTGCTCTTCATCATCGTCGCCGTCTTCGTCGCCGGCCTGATGGTCGGCCGCACCCCGGAATATCTCGGCAAGAAGATCGAGGCGAAGGAAATGAAGATGGCCGTTCTCGCCATCCTCTGCCTGCCGCTCGCCATGCTGGTCTTCACCGCGATCGCAAGCGTCCTTCCGAGCGCAGTGGCATCGGTCGGGACTTCCGGTCCGCACGGCTTCTCCGAAATCCTCTATGCCTATACGTCGGCTGCGGCCAACAACGGCTCGGCTTTCGGCGGCCTGACCGGCAATACGCCCTGGTACAACATCACCCTTGGCCTCGGCATGCTGATGGGCCGCTTCCTGGTCATCATCCCGGCTCTTGCCATTGCCGGTTCGCTGATCGCCAAGAAGTCGGTTCCGGCCTCGGCGGGCACCTTCCCCACGGATGGTCCGCTCTTCGTCGGCCTGCTCGTCGGCACGATCCTGATCGTCGGCGGCCTGACCTTCTTCCCGGCCTTGGCCCTTGGCCCCATCGTCGAGCACCTGGTCATGATCGCCAGTCAGACCTTCTGAGGTGATGCCATGATCCTCCGTCACAGGCTTCGCAATGCCTTCCACCCACGTCCCGGTGCGCCGGGACGTGGGAATGGTCCGGGGCCCCAGGCCTCCGACATCATCCTGGTGATGATGGCAGGCCTCCTCGTTATCGCCGCCATCTTCAAAATCCTACAGGGCTGACCGGCTTCCGGTTCGCCATCCTCGTTTCAAAGCTGGAGTCTCTTATGAGCCAGGCAAAATCCGCGAGCATCATGGATTCTCGCATCCTCATTCCGGCCGTGAGCGCCGCTTTCAAAAAGCTCAACCCCCGGGCGCTTGCCAGAAATCCGGTCATGTTTGTCGTCGCCACGGTTTCGGTGCTGACAACCGTGCTTTTCCTGCGCGATCTTGTGGCCGGCAACGGCAATCTCGGCTTCTCGTTCCAGATCAATCTCTGGCTCTGGTTCACCGTGCTGTTTGCCAATTTCGCCGAAGCCGTCGCCGAAGGCCGCGGCAAGGCGCAGGCGGATTCGCTGCGCAAGGCGCGCACCGAAACCCAGGCCAAGCTGCTGACCGCCAATAATGGCAGCGGCTACCGCATGGTGCCGGGCACCAGCCTCAAGGTCGGCGACGTCGTGCTGGTCGAGGCCGGCGACATCATCCCGTCTGACGGCGAGGTTATCGAAGGCGTGGCCTCCGTCAACGAAGCGGCGATAACAGGCGAATCCGCCCCGGTTATTCGCGAATCGGGCGGCGATCGCTCGGCGGTCACAGGCGGTACGCAGGTGCTGTCCGATTGGATCCGCGTGCGCATCACCGCCGCGGCCGGTTCGACCTTCCTCGACCGGATGATCGCCCTGGTCGAAGGTGCCGAGCGTCAGAAGACCCCGAACGAGATCGCGCTCAACATCCTGCTCGCCGGCATGACGCTGATCTTCGTGCTTGCGACGGCGACGATCCCGAGCTTTGCCATCTATGCCGGCGGCTCAATCCCGATCATCGTGCTGGTCGCCCTCTTCGTGACGCTGATCCCGACGACGATCGGCGCACTGTTGTCGGCGATCGGCATTGCCGGCATGGACCGCCTCGTCCGTTTCAACGTGCTCGCCATGTCCGGCCGTGCCGTCGAAGCCGCCGGCGACGTCGACACGCTGCTGCTCGACAAGACCGGCACGATCACGCTCGGCAATCGCCAGGCGACGACCTTCCGCCCGGTTCGCGGCGTTTCCGAACAGGATCTCGCCGATGCCGCCCAGCTCGCCTCGCTTGCCGACGAAACGCCGGAAGGCCGCTCCATCGTCGTGCTCGCCAAGGAAAAATACGCGATCCGCGGCCGCGACATGGCAAGCCTGAAGGCCACCTTCGTACCCTTCACCGCCCAGACCAGGATGAGCGGCGTCGATCTCGAAGGCTCTTCGATCCGCAAGGGCGCCGTCGATGCCCTGCTCGCCTATGTCAACGGCGACGCACCTTCGAAGAACGGCAGCGAAGTCATGCGCGAATTGCAATCGATATCAGACGAGGTCGCCAAATCAGGCGGCACGCCGCTGGCAGTCGCCCGCGACGGCCGGCTGCTCGGCGTCATCCAGCTGAAGGATATCGTCAAGGGCGGCATCCGCGAGCGCTTCACGGAACTCCGCCGCATGGGCATCCGCACCGTGATGATCACCGGCGACAACCCGCTGACGGCAGCCGCCATCGCCGCCGAAGCCGGTGTCGACGACTTCCTTGCCCAGGCAACGCCCGAGATGAAGCTGGCGCTGATGCGCGAGGAACAGTCGAAGGGCAAGCTCGTCGCCATGTGCGGCGACGGCACCAACGATGCGCCGGCCCTTGCCCAGGCCGACGTCGGCGTCGCCATGAACACCGGCACGGTTGCCGCCCGCGAGGCCGGCAACATGGTCGATCTCGACTCGGACCCGACGAAGCTCATCGAGATCGTCGAGATCGGCAAACAGCTGCTGATGACGCGCGGCGCGCTGACGACGTTTTCGATCGCCAACGACATCGCCAAGTACTTCGCCATCATCCCGGCGATGTTCCTGACCTTCTACCCGCAGCTCGGCATCCTGAACGTCATGGGACTTTCGACGCCGCAAAGCGCCATCCTCTCGGCGATCATCTTCAATGCGCTGATCATCATTGCCTTGATCCCGCTGTCGCTGAAGGGTGTTCGCTACCGTCCGATCGGCGCCGGCGCGCTGCTGTCGCGCAACCTGCTGATCTACGGCCTCGGCGGCATCATCGTCCCCTTCATCGGCATCAAGGCGATCGACATGGCCGTCGCAGCCCTCGGCCTGGCCTAACAAAATTGGCCTGAAACAATCCAAGGAGTCAGAACAATGTTGAAAGAACTTCGTCCGGCGGTCGTCATGATTGTCGCCACCACCGCCATAACAGGCCTTCTCTATCCGCTCGCCATGACTGGCGCCGTCCAGGCCCTCTTCCCAACCCAGGCAAACGGCAGCTTGGTCGAGAAGAACGGCCAGGTGATCGGCTCGACGCTGATAGGCCAGGCCTTCACCAGCGACAAGTATTTCCACGGTCGCCCGTCGGCCGCCGGCGACGGCTACAATGCCGCCGCCTCCAGCGGCTCGAACCTCGGCCCGACCAGCCAGAAGCTGATCGACCGCGTCAAGAGCGATTATGAGGCCGCCAAGGCGGCAAACCCGAGCGCGGCGGTACCGGCCGACCTCGTCACCGCTTCGGGCAGCGGCCTCGATCCCCATATTTCGCCGGAGGCCGCCTATTTCCAGGTGCCGCGCGTCGCCAAAGCGCGAAGCCTGGATGAGGCCAGGGTCAAGGCGTTGGTCGATGGCGCCGTTCAAGGCCGCGAGCTCGGCCTTCTCGGCGAACCCACTGTCAATGTTCTGGCGTTGAACCAGAGCCTTGATGCTTCTATGACTGAGTGAGGGTTGGCAGGTTCAGTGCCGGTTTGGCAACAAGGTCAACCCCATCCTCCGTCATCCTCGGGCTCGACCCGAGGATCCATGCCGCAGCTAACGGTGGATGCGGCTGTGGATGCTCGGCTCAAGACCGAGCATGACGGAGGATGGGGCGGGCGTAACGCACCACTTACGGCGCAGACATTTGTGTCAGGAATGCCATCCGCCAGCTGAGCCAAACCATGCCGGCACCTCGGCTAAACTGAGTTGACGAGGGATACGGAGACGTAACGCATTCTCGGTGGCCATCTGCAGAAAGACCGAACTACATGCCAGACGACAATCGCGACCAGGCCGGCAGGCCCTCGCCCGATGCGCTTCTCGAAAAAGCCAGGGCGGAGTCGCGTGGCCGTCTGAAGATTTTTCTGGGTGCCGCGCCCGGCGTCGGCAAGACTTACGAGATGCTGATCTCGGGCCGGGCCAAGATCGCCGACGGTCTCGATGTCGTCATCGGTGTCGTCGAGACCCACGGCCGCAAGGAGACCGAAGCCCTCGTCGCCGGTTTTGAGATCGTTCCCCGCGTCGAAATCAGCTACAAGGGCCGGCCGCTTGAGGAAATGGATCTCGACGGTATCCTCGCCCGCCGGCCCAATCTCGTATTGGTCGACGAACTCGCCCATACTAATGCCGAGGGCAGCCGCCATCCAAAGCGTTACCTCGACGTCAAGGAACTGCTCGATCGCGGCATCGACGTCTATACGACGCTGAACATCCAGCATGTCGAGAGCCTGAACGACGTCGTCTCGCAGATCACCCGCATACGCGTGCGCGAGACGGTGCCGGACTCGATCATCGACCTTGCCGACGACGTCGAGATCATCGACCTGACGCCGGATGATCTGATCAAGCGCCTGCAGGACGGCAAGGTTTATGTGCCACGCACCGCCGAGCGGGCGCTGACCAATTATTTCACGCCGGGCAATCTGACGGCGCTCAGGGAACTGGCGCTGCGCAAAACCGCCCAGCGCGTCGACGACCAGTTGCTCACGCACATGCAGGCCCATGCCATATCGGGCCCCTGGGCGGCGGGCGAACGCGTTCTCGTCTCGGTCGACCACCATCCGCGCTCCGCCTCGCTGGTGCGCTACGCCGCCCGCATGGCCTCGCGGCTGCGCGCGCCCTGGGCCGCCGTCTATATCGAGACCAACCGCTCGATCAATCTCACCGAGGCCGAGCGCGATACCGTTGCATCCACGCTGCGTCTTGCCGAGCAGCTCGGCGGTGAAGCGATCACCCTTCCCGGCCGCGAGGTGGCCGAAGAACTCGTCCGCCACGCCACCGCCAACAACGTCACCCATATCGTCATCGGCGCCCCTAAGAAGCCGACATGGCGCGACTGGTGGCATCGCTCGATCACCGACGAACTGATCCGCAAGACCGGCGAGATCAGCGTCCATGTCATTTCAGGCAATGAGAAGGACGGCACCACCGCGCGCGGCGTCAGGGCGGCCGCCACGGCGCCGGAACTGGATTTCAAGGCCTACCTGCTGGCGACCGGTTATGTCGCCATCGCGCTCGGCGTCAGCGTCGTGCTCGACCAGGTACTCGACGTGCGCAACCTCGCCCTCGTCTTCCTGATGGCGGTGCTGACCTCCGCCGTCCTCCATGGACTGCGGCCGGCGCTTTACAGCTGCATCCTCAGCGCTCTATCCTTCAACTTCTTCTTTCTGCCGCCGCGCTACACGCTGACGATCAGTGATCCGGAAAGCGTGCTGGCCCTGTTCTTCTTCCTGGGCGTCGCCATCATCGCCAGCAATCTGACCGCCACCGTGCAGCGCCAGGCGGCGTCCGCGCGCCAGCGGGCGCGCACGACGGAGGATCTCTATCTCTTCTCCAAGAAACTCGCCGGCACCGGCACGCTCGACGATGTGCTCTGGGCGACCGCCTTCCAGCTTGCCTCGATGCTGAAGGTCCGCGTCGTGCTGCTGCTGCCGGAAGACGGCACGATCGCCGTCAAGGCCGGTTATCCGCCCGACGACACGCTCGACGATGCCGACATCGCCGCCGCCCGCTGGGCCTGGGAGCACAATCACGCTGCCGGCCGCGGCGCCGATACCCTGCCCGGCGCCAAACGCCTCTACGTGCCGCTCCGAACCGGGCGCGCCGCCGTCGGCGTCATCGGCCTCGACAGCGACCGCCGCGACGGTCCGCTGCTGACGCCGGAGCAGCAGCGGCTGCTCGATGCGCTGGCCGACCAGGCAGCCCTTGCCATCGAACGCGTCCAGCTCGTCGCCGATGTCGACCGGGCAAGACTTGCGGCCGAAGCCGACCGGCTGCGCTCGGCTCTGCTGACCTCGATCTCGCACGATCTGAAGACACCGCTTGCCGCCATCCTCGGCGCCGCCGGCACGCTGCGTGACTATTTCGACTCGATGCCGGTGGAGGACCGCAGCGACCTGCTGTCGACCGTCGTCGACGAATCCGAGCGCCTCAACCGCTTCATCGCCAACCTGCTCGACATGACCAAGATCGAATCCGGCGCGATGGAGCCGAACCATGCGCTGCATTATGCCGGCGATATCATCGGCAGCGCGCTGCGCCGTGCCGCCAAGATCCTCGACGGCCACAAGACCGAGATGAGCATTCCCGCCAACCTCCCGATGGTGCGCGTCGATCCCGTCCTGTTCGAGCAGGTGATCTTCAACCTGCTCGACAATGCCGCGAAATACGCGCCCGAGGGATCGGTGATCCATATCGAGGGCTGGGCCGATGCCGACAACGTCGTCATCCAGGTTTCGGACGAGGGCCCGGGCATCCCACCGGCCGATCTCACCCGAGTCTTCGATACCTTCTACCGCGTGCGCAAGGGCGATCAGGTGCGCGCCGGCACCGGGCTTGGCCTTTCCATCTGCCGCGGCTTCATCGAGGCGATGGGCGGCACGATCACCGCCGGCAACCGGACGGGCCGTCCGGGCGCCGTCTTCACCATCCGCCTGCCGAAACCCAACGACATTCCGAAACTGGACGAACTCAGATGACCGGTTCAGCCGTCAAAATCCTCGTCGTCGACGACGAGCCTCCGATCCGCAAGCTGCTCCGCGTCGGCCTGACCGCGCAGGGTTACGAGGTGCACGAAGCCCCGAACGCCAGCGCCGCCCGGCAGTCGGTCGCCGACGACATGCCCGACCTTATCGTGCTCGACCTCGGCCTGCCCGACAAATCAGGCCACGACCTCTTACAGGACTGGCGCGACGAAGGGCTTTCCATGCCCGTCGTGATCCTGTCCAGCCGCACCGACGAGGCCGGCATCGTCAAGGCGCTGGAAAGCGGCGCCGACGATTACGTCACCAAGCCCTTCGGCATCAACGAGCTCGGCGCCCGCATCCGCGTGGCGTTGCGCCATCGCCTGCAGCAGCAAGGCGAAAAGGCGATCTTCCAGACCGGCGGCCTGTCGATCGATCTCGTCAAGCGCATCGTCAAGGTCGACGGCAACGAAATAAAATTGTCGCCGAAGGAATACGACATCCTGCGCGTGCTCGCCCAGCACGCCGGCAAGGTGCTGACACACCAGTTTCTTCTGAAGCAGGTATGGGGGCCGGCGGCGGATGTGCAGTATCTGCGCGTCTACGTCCGGCAGCTGCGGCAAAAGGTCGAGCAGATTCCCGACCAGCCGCACTATATCACCACCGAGACCGGCGTCGGCTACCGGCTCAGGGAACCGGATTGACCTCCCCTGCCTCCCGCTGCCCGAACAGTATTGAGCCGAACAGCATTGAGAATGACATGAATCTTCCCAACATCATCCGGCCGGAACACACCTTCATCGGGGTGTCGGCGCCGACCAAATGGCGCGCGCTGCAGACCATTGCGGACAAGGCGGCCAAGGCTTTTTCCGTCGACGGCCAGACCATCCTGAAGGCGCTCGAAGCGCGTGAAAAGCTCGGCTCCACCGGCATCGGCAACGGCATCGCCATTCCCCATGCGGCAATCGACGGCATGACCAGCCCGCGCGGCCTTCTCCTCCGCTTCGCCCAGCCGCTGGATTTCGAAGCGATCGACGATATTGCGACGGACATCGCCGTCGTGCTGCTCTTCGGGGAAAACAATCGCGGCGAATATCTGAACGTGCTGTCCGCCATCGCCAGGCGGCTGCAATCGGACGGCGTGCTTGCCGCCATGCGCAAGGCAAGAACGGTCGACGAATTCTATTCCGATTTCATCGCCGATTCCCGGGTGTGAAAAAGGCGCGACCTTCGGGCCGCGCCCCATTTGTCTGCAATCAGACGATCTTAGAAATCGCGCTGGAAGCGCAGGAAGCCGAACACTTCGTCGTCGCCTTCGTCCTCATCGTGATATTGTACGCTGAGCTTCGAACGCAGGTCTTCGACGATCTGATAGTCGATCGTGACACCTGTGGTGTAGGCGCTGCCGCCGGTGAAGCCATTGCCGTCAGCTTCGAGAGCGATGTTTTCGAAGTACTGGAAGCCGGGGGTGACCGACCACTTGTCGTTGATCTTCAGGGCGTATTCTGCTGCGATCGTCCATTCGGACTCTTCGTAGTAGTAGTTGGCGCCGCTCGCCCATACGCCGGCAATGCCGAGCGTGCCAGGGCCGATATCGGCATAGACGATGCCGCGGACAGCGACTTCGCTGGTGTCGGTGTCATAACCGGCAAGCAGGTAGGCGCTGATGGCGCCGGCCTTGTAGGAGACCTGGCCTGCGACACCGAAGTTGTTCGGGCCTTCGCCCGGCTTGGTGGCGTAGTCGTCTTCCAGCTCGTCGACCGAAATGCCGGCCGCGAAAGCGCCGGACTCATACTGATAACGGATCGAGTTATGGGTCGTCTCGTTGCTGGCGAGCGTATCGGTCTCGCCGCTCATGTCGTCATCCCACCAGCTGTACAGCTTACCGACGCGGAAGCCGGCGATGTCGAGATAGCCTTCGTCAAGCAAGGCTTCCTGGTCGGAGGCATTGTCGACATTGTAACGCAGGGTGATGACGCCGGTGAGCGTACCGTACTCGGTGTCGTTCTTGGCCTGGAAGGTGACCTGACCGCGAGTCCAGAAGTTTACGTCGGAATCGCCAGCTATGTCGTCACCGAAACGCACTTCGGTACGGATGTAACCGCCGATCGAAAGGCATGTTTCCGTCCCCGGAATATAAAAATAGCCGGTCCCGTAGGCGTCGCAAACGCGAACATATTCCACGGGCTCGGGTTCCGCCGCCACGATGGCGTCGGCTGCGCGGGCTCCGGAGGCCGCGGCAAGGGCGGCAACGGAGGCAAAAAGCATAGTTCTGATATTCATTTTGAATGGCCCTAACAGGTTTGGAATGCGAGGCGCACTTCAAGGGTTGCCCCCGCGTAGCGGCCGGTGAATACGACCGCACGGAGGCCATATAGGAATCCGCAAGTGTCATCGCGGCAAAATCCAGGCAAAAATCTGCCGGACCATGTCGTTTTCGTGGAGGAACTGTGGCGAAAAAAACACGGTCCTGCCGCGCGGCCGTAGCTGACCCCATTGGCCGCGGCCAACTTCGGCACGTCCATTTCCAAATTGCCCCTTAAATGGAATGACATTCTAACGGCAGTGCCGGAACCGGAAGAACCTTCGTTTCATTATACGACTGACTTGATAGTGTTTAGGCACAAACACGGAGGGTTCCCCAATGCAGACACAACGGCTCACCCGGCTCATCGCAGCCGCGGTCATGGCAGGCAGCTTCGCAATCGGGAGCATCGCTCCTGCATTCGCGGATCAGACGCTTCTTAACGTTTCCTACGATCCGACCCGCGAATTGTATAAGGATTTCAACGCCGCCTTTGCCGCCAAGTGGCAGAAGGACACCGGTGAAACCGTGACGATCCAGGCATCGCATGGCGGCTCCGGCGCGCAGGCCCGCTCCGTCATCGACGGCCTCGACGCCGATGTCGTCACCCTGGCTCTCGAAGGCGATATCGACGCCATCGCAAAGAAGACCGGCAAGATCCCGGCCGACTGGAAGTCCAAACTGCCCAACAATTCAACGCCCTATACGTCGACGATCGTCTTCCTGGTCCGCAAAGGCAACCCGAAGGGCATCAAGGATTGGGGCGACCTGATCAAGGACGACGTGCAGGTCATCACCCCGAACCCGAAGACCTCGGGCGGCGCCCGCTGGAACTTCCTGGCCGCCTGGGCATGGGCCAAGCAGGCGAATGGCGGCGACGACGCCAAGGCGCAGGAATATGTGACGAAACTGCTGCAGCACGTTCCGGTTCTCGATACCGGCGCCCGCGGCGCGACGACCACCTTCGTCCAGCGCGGCCTCGGCGACGTGCTGCTCGCCTGGGAAAACGAAGCCTATCTTTCGCTTGAAGAGCTCGGTCCCGACCAGTTCGAGATCGTAACGCCGGCCTTCTCCATCCGCGCCGACCCGCCGGTCGCCGTCGTCGACGGCAATGTCGACAAGAAGGGCACGCGCAAGGTCGCCGAAGCCTATCTCAACTACCTCTATTCGGACGAGGGCCAGAAGATCGCCGCCAAGCACTTCTACCGGCCGATCAAGCCTGAGGCCGCCGATCCGGCCGACATTGCCCGCTTTCCGAAGCTGACGCTGGCGACCATCGACGACTTCGGCGGCTGGAAGGACGCACAGCCGAAATTCTTCGGCGATGGCGGCGTATTTGACCAAATCTACAAGCCGGCCCAATAATAGACTTCATGAAAGCACATAGCCCCACGCGGTGGCGGTTCAAGCGGCCGAGTGTCATTCCGGGTTTCGGAATGGCGCTCGGCCTTACCTTGACCTGGCTCACCCTTCTGATCCTCATCCCGCTCTCGGGCCTTGCCGTCCGCTCGAGCGCGCTCGGCTGGGAGCAATTCTGGTCGATCGCGTTCGATCAGCGCATATTGAACGCGCTGCGCATCAGCTTCGGCAGCGCCTTCATTGCCGCGACCATCAACGCCATCTTTGGCATCATCCTTGCCTGGGTGCTGGTGCGCTACCGTTTCCCCGGCAAGCGCGTCATCGATGCCATGGTCGACCTGCCCTTCGCGCTGCCGACCGCCGTCGCCGGCATCGCATTGGCGGCGCTCTATGCGCCGAATGGCTGGGTCGGCCAGTTTCTGACGCCGCTCGGTATCAAGATCGCCTTTACGCCGGCCGGCATCGTCGTGGCGCTGATCTTCGTCGGCCTGCCCTTCGTGGTGCGCACCGTGCAGCCGGTCATGGAGGAAATCGACAAGGAAGTGGAGGAAGCCGCAGCAACGCTCGGCGCCAACCGCTTCCAGACGATTTTCCGCGTGTTGCTGCCGGGGCTGGCGCCTGCCGTGCTCACCGGCTTCGCGCTCGCCTTTGCCCGCGGCGTCGGCGAATACGGCTCGGTGATCTTCATCGCCGGCAACCTGCCGTTCAAATCGGAGATCGCGCCGCTGCTGATCATCATCAAACTCGAAGAGTATAATTACGCGGCAGCGACCGGCATTGCGGCAATCATGCTGGTGATCTCGTTCGCCATGCTGCTCGTCATCAACCTCATCCAGAGCTGGAGCAGGCGGAGGTACGGCTATGGCGCTTGATGCGACCGTTCAACCCGCGAAGCTGCGTTCGGTGACCACCGAAAACAGGATCGCGCGCTTCACCCTGATCGCCATCTCGTTGATCTTCCTGCTGCTGATCCTGCTTCTGCCGCTTGCAGCCGTCTTCGTCGAGGCCTTCCGCAAGGGGCCTGCCCCCTTCTTCCAGGCGCTCGCCGATACCGAGACCTTCTCGGCGATTCGCCTGACGCTGATCGTTGCCGGCGTCAGCGTGCCGCTCAACCTCATCTTCGGGGTTGCCGCCGCCTGGGCGATCGCCAAGTTCGAGTTCAAGGGCAAGGCCTTCCTGACGACGCTGATCGACCTGCCCTTCTCGGTCTCGCCCGTCATATCCGGTCTGGTCTTCGTTCTGCTGTTCGGCTCCAGCACCTGGCTCGGCCAGTGGTTCAGCGCGCACGACATCAAGATCCTGTTTGCGGTGCCGGGATTGATCCTCGCGACGATGTTCGTCACCTTCCCCTTCGTCGCCCGCGAACTGATCCCGCTGATGCAGGAACAGGGAACGGCCGACGAGGAGGCAGCCCTTTCGCTCGGCGCCAGCGGCTGGCAGACCTTCTGGTACGTGACGCTGCCGAATATCAAATGGGGCCTGCTCTACGGCGTGCTGCTCTGCAACGCCCGCGCCATGGGCGAATTCGGCGCCGTCTCGGTGGTGTCGGGCCACATCCGCGGCCAGACGAATACCATGCCGCTGCAGGTGGAGATTCTCTACAACGAGTATAATTTCACCGGTGCTTTTGCCGTCGCCACGCTTTTGGCCTTGCTCGCGCTCTTGACTCTTGTTTTGAAGACGCTGCTGGAAATGCGCTATAGCGCTGAAATCGCCGCCAGCCGGCGGCACTGAAGGATTTGGAATGGAAGTACGCGTTCAAAACATTCGCAAGGAATTCGATCGCTTTCCGGCGCTGCACGATGTCTCGCTCGACATCCGCTCCGGCGAGCTGATCGCACTGCTCGGCCCTTCGGGCTCCGGCAAGACGACATTGCTGCGCCTGATCGCCGGCCTGGAAAGCCCGACCGAGGGACTGATCTTCTTCGGTGACGAGGATGCCTCGAAGAAATCGGTGCAGCAGCGCAATATCGGCTTCGTCTTCCAGCATTATGCTCTGTTCCGCTACATGACGGTGCTCGAAAACGTCTCCTTCGGTTTGAAGGTCAGAAGCGGTGCGCGGCGGCCGCCTAAGGCCGACATTCGCCGGCGGGCACTGGAACTGCTCGAACTCGTCCAGCTTTCCGGCCTTGAGAAACGTTATCCGGCGCAGCTTTCCGGCGGCCAGCGCCAGCGCGTGGCGCTCGCCCGCGCCATGGCCGTCGAGCCGAACGTGCTGCTGCTCGACGAACCCTTCGGCGCGCTCGATGCCCAGGTGCGCAAGGACTTGCGCAAGTGGCTGCGCGAGATCCACGACCGCACCGGACACACCACCGTCTTCGTCACCCACGACCAGGACGAGGCGCTGGAGCTTGCCGACCGCGTCGTCGTCATGAGCCAGGGGGCGATCGAACAGGTCGGCACGCCGGACCAGGTCTACGACAATCCGAATTCTCCCTTCGTCTTCGGCTTCATCGGCCAGTCGAACTGTCTGCAGGTCGAGATATCGGACGGCGACATCCGCTTCGACGGCCGCTCGCTCGGCCTCAATGCCGAGGGCGAACCGGATGGCGCGGCGCAGCTCTACTTCCGCCCGCATGACGTCAGGCTCTGCGAATCAGCTGAAAACTGCATCGCCGGCCAGCCGGTCTCCAGCCGCCGCGTGGCGGGCACCCGCCATATCGAACTCGATATCGGCAACGACCGCCCGCATATCGAGATCGAGCTGCCGCCGAGCGAGGCGGAAAGACTCGACCGCAACCGCGTGGCCTTCAAGCCGACCCGCTGGAAGCTGTTCCGCAGTTGATGGAGATTATTCCGCGCGTCTTTTTAGGCCGCGCAAACGGCGCTGTAACCTTTTGAGTTGCTGCATAATTCCTTAATTTTCAGGAATTATGCAGCAGGCGGCATCGGGGCTTATCGCCGAAGTCGCACATGGCGAGAGTCCTTCAGGCTTTTTGTGATCTAAGGTTGTTTGTATTTCAGTCATATGACGAGTAAAAGATTTTGCGCGTTAATCATAAAGGGCTGGACTAATCCCGATAGGAGGCACCTGGCGTTGAGGGCGGAGATTTCCTTTGGAAAATCCCTGATCGGGATTTTGTTCGTAGGACTGGCAGCCGCAGGCTGCACGACGACATCGAAACCGGCGGCAACGGCGGCGAAGACCACGACGAAGCAGGTTCAAACCGCAAAGGTCACCTTCAATTATACGGCCAAGGATCGCGAGTGCCTGCAGCGCGCCATGTATTTCGAATCGCAGCATTCGGATGAGGACGGCTACATGGCTGTCGGGACCGTTGTCATGAACAGGCTCACCTCAGGCGCCTATCCCACGTCCATCTGCGGTATCGTGGCCCAGAAAAGGCAGTTCGCGCCCGGCGTGATGACTCGCGAAGTCAAGCCGCAAGCGGAAACGGAGCTTGCCAGCGCGGCGGATGCGATCCTTATCAAGGGCGCGCGCCATCCGGCGGTGAAGGATGCGATGTTCTTCCACACCGAAGGGCTGAAATTCCCCTACGACAACATGCATTATGTGACGGTCGCCGGCGGCAACGCCTTCTACGAGAAGCGCGATTCCAACGGCATGCTTGAAACGCCGCCGCCGCTGCCCTCCTACGAGGTGGCAATGAATTATGTGCCTGGCGAAAGCATGCTGCCGCCGCAATTCGAGGCGCTGATCCCTTCGGCCGTTCCCGTTCCTCTGCCAGCTCCCGACCCCATGGCCACGGCGAGCACGGCGTCGATGCAGATCACGGCGCCGGTGACTTCTCCGGGGCCGGCACCGTCAATCGAGCCCGAGCCGGGAATGCCGATTGCAATCCCCATTCCCCGCCCGGCCTATGACAGCGTGATGCTGCGCGAAAGCCTGCCGGCGAATGTCGCTAAACCCGCCATTTGAGAACTGCCCATAGCGCCGTGCGTCCTTTCGGACGCACAAAGGACGCACTGACACTTTCACCGCTCGCATCGTGCTTTCAAAAATCGATTCCGATTTTCGCGCCGATGCGCTGGAGGCAAGAAGCTTTAGGCGCGCTCTTCCCAGACCTTCGCCAGTTCCACGATCGTCTTAACGGCCTTTTCCATGTCCTGCCGGCTCACCCATTCGAGCGGCGAGTGAAAAGCATGGCCGCCGGCGAAGATGTTCGGGCACGGCAATCCCATGAAGGAAAGGCGCGAGCCATCCGTGCCGCCGCGGATGCTGCCGCGCACCGGCGTCATGCCCGCCCGGCGCACCGCCTCGACAGCGTTGTCGACGATCTCCGGGTGACGGTCGAGCACCACCTTCATGTTGCGATACTGCTCCTTCACCTCGAACCGATAGGTCGAGCCCGGATAGGCTGACATCACGTCCTTGACGATGGCTTCGAGCATGGTTTCCTTTTCCACCAGCCCCTTGTCGGTGAAGTCGCGGATGATCAGACTGAGCATCGCCTTCTCCATCGAGCCGGTCACACCTGTGGGATGAATGAAGCCCTGCTTTCCCTCGGTGGTCTCAGGCGCGACATCCCTAGGCAGCCGGTCGATGATGGCGCCGGCGATCTTGATGGCGTTTTCCATGCGGTCCTTGGCGAAACCGGGATGGATCGCCACACCTGATATGCTGATCTCGACGCCGTCGGCCGAGAAGGTCTCGTCCTCGATATGGCCTGATGTCTCGCCGTCCATCGTATAGGCGAAGTCGGCGCCGAGCTTCTTCAGGTCGACCTTGTTGACGCCGCGCCCGACTTCCTCGTCTGGTGTGAACAGGATCTTGATCGTCCCGTGCCTGATATCGGGATTGTCGACGAGGATCTGGGCGGCGGCCATGATCTCCGCCAGTCCGGCCTTGTCGTCGGCGCCGAGCAATGTCGTGCCATCGGTGGTGACGATGTCGTTGCCGATCTGGTTTTTCAGTTCGGGATGATCGCTGACGCGGATCACCCGGCTGGTGTCGCCGGCAAGCTCGATATCGCCGCCGGCATAATTCCTGACGATCTGCGGCTTGACGCCAGTGCCGCTGAAATCGGGCGCCGTATCCATGTGCGAGCAGAAACAGATGACCGGCACCGTCTTGTCGCTATTGGCCGGAATGGTCGCATAGACATAGCCGTGTTCGTCGAGATGTGCGTCCGCAAGACCTATCTTCAGCAGTTCCTCGACCAGAACCCGGCCGAGATCCTTCTGCTTGCCGGTGGTCGGCTGCGTCGACGAGGAAGGATCGGATTGCGTGTCGATGACGACATAGCGGAGAAAGCGGTCGAGAACAGTGTCGGTCATAGCATCCATTCCAGCAAGAGCACGCGAAGGATATAGCCCTCATGGGCGATGCGGCAAAAGATTTTTCCGCGCGGCACGTGAGGAATGACCATGCAATCCTTTCATACGCCCATGTCGGATGCCGGAACCGAGACCACGTGCGAAACCAACCTGCCGTCGCTGACCTCATGCATGAGAAAGGACGGAGCGTCGATCACCGAAAGATCGGGCCGGCCTTCCAGCAGAAGCGGATTGGGCGGGCAGAGGGAGCCGCAGGTCTGGACAGGGATCGATCCCAAAAGACCAAACGCGGGGCGGTGGACATGGCCGCAGAGAATCGCCAGCGGCAGCTTGTGCATCGTCTCGAGGCAGCCGAGAAGCGCACTGCCGTTCCTGCATCCGACCTGGTCCAGCGCCTCGATGCCAATCCTAAATGGCGGCTGATGCATGAACAGAAGGGAGGGCATCGTCACGTCGGCAAACACGCTCATCAGCCACGGCAGATGCGGCAGGACGTCGCCGTAGCTCTGACCGGCGACGGTCAGATCGACCCCGAAGAGAGTCAGGCCATCGACGGCTGTCCGGAAGTGCATCGGGCCCGTCGCGTTGATCCACGTGCCAACGGCGGCAAGTTCGGACCGCATCAATCGCACATCGTCACCGTTGCCCGGCAACAGGTGGACAGGGCAGTCCAGCGACCGCAGGCATTCGGCGACCAGGCGATAGCCTTGCCGCCATCCGTCGTCCACCAGATCTCCGGTGACAACAAGCGCATCCGGGCGGAACATTCTCAGCCAGCCGATTGCTCGCTCCAGCGTCTGGAGCGACGAAAGGTCCGGCCTGGCATGGATATCGGATATCTGCGCGACGAGCATATCGTGCCTCCCATCTCTGCCGGAGACAGTATGCCGAAACCGACAGCATCGGGCTACCGGCCTTAACCTTTCAATCGACGCGTTTTCCCTCGTCGTCGAACACATGCAGATATTGCGCCGGGAAGGCGACGTTGACCTTCGGGCCGGCCTTCAGCGCTTCGCGGTTCAGCGTGAAGATCTTGAACGGCAGGCCATGCAGGGAAAGGTGCAGGATGATGCCGAAGCCTGTGGGTTCGACGAGTTCCACATCCGTGGCAAGGCCCGCGCCGCCGTTGCTCATCACTACATGCTCCGGCCGGATGCCGAGCGTCACCTTTGCCCCGTCGGCAAGCGGCAAAGGCTTTGCAAGCGGCACGATCGTGCCGTCCTTCAGCCTCACGCCGCCGGCATCATAGGTGGCCTCGAGGAAGTTCATCCCCGGCGATCCGATGAAGCCGGCAACGAAGAGATTGGCGGGGCGGTCGTAGAGTTCGAGCGGACTGCCAACCTGCTGGACCACCCCGCCATGCATGGCGACGATCCGGTCCGCCAGGGTCATTGCCTCGATCTGGTCGTGGGTCACGTAGATCGAGGTTGCCTTCAGGTCGCCATGCAGTTTCTTGATCTCGGCGCGCATCTGTTCGCGCAGGCGGGCATCGAGATTGGACAGCGGTTCGTCGAACAGGAAGGCCTTCGGCTGACGCACGATCGCGCGACCCATGGCGACGCGCTGGCGCTGGCCGCCCGAAAGCGCCTTCGGCCTTCGTTCGAGCAGCGGATCGAGGCCGAGCTTGGCGGCCGCCGCGGCCACCGCGCTGGTGATTTTCTCCTTCGCCACCTTCCGGAGCTTGAGGCTATAGCTCATATTGCCGGCGACGTTCATATGCGGATAAAGCGCATAGGACTGGAACACCATGGCGATGTCGCGATCCTTGGGATGCAGCTCGTTCACCCTGGTGCCGGCGATGCGGATCTCGCCTGATGTGACATCCTCCAGCCCGGCGATCATGCGCAGCAGCGTGGACTTGCCGCAGCCGGACGGGCCGACGAGCACGACGAATTCGCCATCCTGGATTTCGAGCTCGACGCCGTGCAGCACCTGCACGTGGCCATAGGCTTTGCGGATATTCCGGATATCGATCGATGCCATTTTGTTTAACCCTTGACCGCGCCGGCCGTCAGGCCCTGGACGAGATAGCGCTGGATGAGCAGGAAGAAGAGGCCGGCCGGAATGAGCGCCATGATGCCCGCCGCCATCATCTGCCCGAAATCCACCGAGAATTTCGAAACGAAGGTGAGCAGGCCGACGGGGAAGGTCGCCGCGTCATTGCCGTTGATCAGCATCAGCGCGAAGAGCAGTTCGCTCCAGGCGGCGGTGAAGACGAAGCCGAGCGTGGCGGCGATGCCCGGCAGCGTCAGCGGCAGGATGATCTGACGAAACGCCGTGAACTGCGTCGCCCCGTCGATCATCGCCGCCTCTTCGAGATCTCTCGGAATGCCGTCGAAGAAGGACTGCATCAGGAAGGTGGCGAAAGGCACGTTGAAGGCAGTGTAGACGATGACGAGCCCGGTCAGACTGTTGGTCAGATGCAAGGGCGACAGGATCTTGAAGATCGGCGCCACCAGCATGACCAGCGGGAACATCTGGGTCAGCAGCATCAGGGCGACGATCCAGTATTTTGCCCGGAAATTGAAGCGCGACAGCGCGTAGCCGGACAGCGAGGCGCAGATCGTCACGGTCACCGCCGTCGCGGTCGAGACGATCAGGCTGTTCTTGAAGAAGGTCGGAAAGGCGCTGTGCTCCAGCACGAAGGCATAGTGATCCCATGTCGTGCGCGACGGCCACATGCGCACACCTTCGGTATAGAGCAGGTCGTTCGGCGTCACCGAAACCTTGAGCAGCCAGAACAATGGAAAGAGCGCGAAGGCGATGTAGCAGAGGATCGCCAGGCGGTGTGCGATGGTGGGAATGACGGATCGTCTCATGATCTCAATCCTTGTTCAGCAGCGTCTGCCGGAGCAGGATGATCAGCATCGAATAGGCAAGCAGCAGCACGAGCAGCACCAGCGCGATCGCCGAGGCATAACCGAAATCGAGCCGCCGGAAGGCCGTGGTGAAGATGTAGCTCGCAACGATCTGCGTGCGGTCCGCCGGCCCGCCATTGGTCATGACGACGATGAGATCGGCGAAATTGGAAATCCAGACGGTGCGCAGCAGCACGGTGATGGCGATCGTCGGAGCCAGAAACGGCAGGGTGATCGAGCGGAAGCGCTGGAACCAGCCGGCGCCGTCGATCGACGCCGCCTCATAGAGATCGCGCGGGATCGCCTGCAGGGCGGCAAGCAGCGTGATGGCGAAGAAGGGAATGCCCCACCAGACATTGGCGGCAATCGGCCCCCACATCGCATAATTGGGATCGGAGAGGATATTGCCCGGCTCATGCATCAGCCCAAGGGCGAAGAGCCAGTGCGGGATCGGCCCGATGACGGGATTGAACAGCCAGGCCCAGTTGAGGCCGGCGAGGAAGGACGGCACGGCCCAGGGCAGGAAGACCAATGCCTGCGCGATTGCCCGGCCCTTAAACGGCTTGTCGAGCAGCAGCGCGAGGATCAGCCCGAAGACGAACTGCAGGACGACGGAGGCGCCGGTCCACCAGAGCGTGTTCCGCAACGCCCCATAGAAGGCGGCATCCCCGGCAAGCTCGCGGAAATGATCGAGCCCGACGAAGCCGCCGGAAAACGGATTGAGCAGCTGGATATCGCGGAAGGCATAGGAAACGCCGACCGTCAGCGGCACCAGCATCACCGCGATGATCAGGATCAGCGACGGCGCGCTGTAGAGATAGGGCTCCGAAGCATCGGCAACGCGACGCAGCCATGGCCTGCGGTCGCGACGCATGTCGAGCGTATCGGCGGAAATGGTCATCGGATTGCGGTTTCCATTGTCTTACCCGGTTGGGAATTTGTGGGTGGGTGATACTTTGGAACGGGGAGGTCGGAGCCCCCTCATCCGCCTGCCGGCACCTTCTCCCCGCAGGGGAGAAGGGAATATGCCGCAACGTCTCCGTTCCCTTCTCCCCTCGGGGAGAAGGTGGCCCGTAGGGTCGGATGAGGGGGCTTCGATCTCAAAGCCTTCTACCCCTTACTTCTTAGCCAGGAACTTCTGCTGCGCCTTGGTCAGATATTCCGCCCACTGGTCAGCCAGGGCCTTCGCCGAGATATCGCCGAGCAAGGCCTGCTGCGAGGTCTTGATCGCCAGCGAATCCTTGAAGAAGGCGAATTCCTCGAGGTAGGTCGGCATGACGGTCGGTACGGTGTTCGGGTCCGCCAGTTCCTCGAACCAGCCCTTGAACTGGTCACCGGCATAGAAGGGATCCTTCTCGGCCGCTGTATAGGCCGGCAGGGCGCCGATGCGCTTGTTCCACTCGATATTGCCTTCCGGCCCTTCGAGGGTGGCGATCAGCTTCCAGGAGAGATCCTTGTTGCCGCTGGTCGAAAACATCGACCAGCCGCCATAGCCGATCGTCGGGAAGGACTTGCCGTCGGGACCCTTCGGCAGCGGCATGACGCCGAAATCTTCTTTTTTCATGCGTTCGGCAATGGCGATCAGCGCATCCGGATCCTGATCGAGGAACGCGCAGGTGCCGGAATAGAAACCGGCGACGACTTCGTTGAAGCCCCAGTTGACGCTATCCTTCGGCGCATAGCCCTTCTTGTAGAGATCGACCATCCATTCGATGCCCTTTGCCCAGCCGGGGCTGTTCATCGTCGAGGTGCCGTCGTCGTTGAAGTACTTGTTCGAACCAGCCATGGTGGCGGCGAAGATCATCCAGCCGTTGAGGCCGCCCGGTCCGCCGCGCATGCAGTAGCCGTATTTGCCGGAGAGTTTGGAGACCTTTTCCGAAGCGGCGGTGAATTCTTCCAGCGTCTTCGGCGGCTGGGCCACACCGGCTTCCGAAAGCAGCTTCTTGTTGTAGAACATCGCCCTGAGATAGAAGCCGTAGGGCAGCATATAGGCGGTGTTCTTGACGTCGCGGCCGAGTTCGAGCGCGCGCGGCGTCAGCTCCTTGGTGTGCTCCCACTTTTCGAGGTAGGGCTCCAGGCTCTCGAGCATGCCGTTGTTGGCATAGAGCGACAGCCAGGTGTCGGGCATTTCCATCACATCGGGCACGTCGCCGGCCGATACCATGGTCGCGAACTTCTGGAAGGCTTCGTTCCAGGGCAGCGAGATGATGTCGACCTTGGTGCCGGGATTGGCGGCTTCGAACTTGCCGACGATCGATTTCAGCGTTTCGGTGCGCTCCGGGCTGGTGATGACTTCGACAAGCTTCAGCGTCGTATCGGCAAAGGCCGTGCCCGCCATCATCGAAGCAAAGAGCGTTGAGATTATTAGTTTTTTCATGGCTCAGTTCCCCCTTGTTAGGTTTCTCTCAGGTTTCAGGATTGTGAGGCGGCGGCGAGCGCCTCCTCGATGTCCCTCCACAGAGCCTCGGTTCCTTCGAGGCCGACATGGAGGCGTACGGATCGCGCATGGATGCCGAAGGCATGTGCGGAATTCGGCTGTGCCTTCTGCTGAAGCACCACCTCGCCCGGTACGATCAGGCTTTCATGTCCACCCCAGCTCACACCCAGTTTGAAGAGCTTGAGGTGATCGGCGAAGGCGCGGATATCGACGCCTTCGCGGAAGATGAACGAAAACAGGCCCGAGGTGCCGTTGAGGCCGGCGGGCAGACGGTTGGCGAGCCCGGGATGGCAGACCGTCTCCACCACATCGAGCTTCTGCAGGCGCCTGGCGATTTCAAGCGCCGATGCCTCATGGGCTCGCATGCGCAGCGGCAGCGTGCGCAGGCCGCGGATCAGCAGCCAGGCGTCGAACGGCGAAAGCTTGCCGCCGAGATAAGGATAGGCCTCGGCCTTGACGCGCGCAATCATCGCCTTCGAGCCGGCGATGACGCCCGCCACCACATCGCTGTGGCCGCCGAGATATTTGGAAGCCGAATGGATGACCAGATCGACGCCGAGCGTCAGCGGCCGCTGGAAGAACGGGCTCGCCCAGCTGTTATCGATCATCGAGACGACGCCGTGTTGCCTGGCGAGCGCGGCAAGCGCGCCGACATCATGCGCCTCCATCACCCAACTCGTCGGGCTTTCCAGATACAGGACCTTGGCGCCGGGCAGCGCCCTGGCGACGGCTTCCTCGTCGCGGCCGTCGACATAGGTCACCTCGATCTTCATCCGCTTCAGGATGGTGCCGAACAGACGGAAGGCATCGGGATAGACATGCTTGACGGCGACGATGCGGTCGCCCGGCTCGACGAAGCTCAGCACCGCCGACGAGATCGCCGCCATGCCGCTGGCAAAACCCAGCGCATCTTCCGCTCCTTCGAGCTTGGCCAGCATTTCCTCGAAAGCGCGCACCGTCGGATTCAGCCCGCGCGTATAGATCGGCCGCACCTTCTCGCCGCGATAGGAGGCGATCATCTCGTCATAATCGGCAAAGGTGAAAAGCGAGGTCTGGAAAATCGGCGGCACGACGGCTTCGGCGAAATTGCCTTCGTCGTGCGCCGTAATGAGGGAGGCAAGGTCGAACGGTTCTGCGCCGTTGCTCATTTGGACATTTCCTTGATGTCTTCTTCGACGATGTCGAGAATTTTCAATGTTTCCAGACGCGCCGCCTCGGGATCCCCGGCAGCGATCGCGTTGAAAAGCGTGCGGTGAAAGGGAAAGGACCGGCGGGCGAAATCCTGCCGGTCGAACGGATGTTCCCAGAAGCGCTCGAAGGTCTCGCGCATCTGCTCGAGCAGCTGGCGAAACAGCGGATTGTGGGTGGCGTCGTAAACGGCGAGGTGGAAGGCCAAGTCCTCCGGCCCGGAGGTGCCTTTCTCCAAATGCACCCGCTCCATTTCATCGAGCTTTTCCTCGATGACGACGAGATCCCTTGCTGTGCGCCGCCGCGCGGCGACCATGCCCGCCTCGCATTCGATGCCGCGGCGGACCTCCAGCGTCTGCAGCAGCGCGTCGCGCAAATGCACCGCGTCGAACGACAGCGGCATGTGGATCGTCGCCCGGGAAACCGGTTTCAACAGATAGGTGCCACTGCCCTTGCGCGTCTCGATGACGCCGAGCGCCTGGAAATGGCGGATCGCCTCGCGAATGGTCGAACGGCCGACGGCAAGGGCTGCCATCAGCTCCCGCTCGGCCGGCAGACGGTCACCCGCCTGCAATCGCGCCTCCTCGACATAATCCGCCAGCGCATCAGTCACCTGACGCGCGCGGTCCATGACCGGAAGCCGCCGGATCACCGGCCTGTCGCTACGATTTGCCTTCATGGTTCCCCATTTTCTTATCAGGCAGTCACCGCGTGAAATTGGTCTGACATCTTAGCATTTCTCAAAGAGCGAAAGACGTCAAGCCGTGATTTTCGGCAAAGAAGAACTGTCCAACTCTCCCGTGTGATCCCTCTTCAACAACCATCTGACATGGCCCTGACAATCGTCCGCTCTGACCTAGTTAGTCACCGACGGCCGGGGACGGCGGCCGTCGGGCTTTTGAAACTTCGAAATCAACGACAAGAGGAAAAGTTGATGAAAAGCATATTGTTACCTCGTTATGCTGTGCTGTTTGCGCTGTCGGCGATGACAGCTCCCATTGTCGGCGCGCCGGCTCTCGCCGAAGAGTTTGTTGCTTCGCAGAGCAAGACGGTCGTCGAAACCAACAAGGGCAATCTCGTCGGCGCACTCGACGATGGAATTTACAGTTATCTCGGCGTCCCCTATGCACGTGCCGACCGCTTCATGCCGGCCGAAGAGGTGGCACCCTGGAAAGGCATCCGTCCGGCCGTCACCTACGGCGAGAACTGCTTCATCCCCCGAATGAAGGAAGTGGCGGGCGACGAGCTCTTCAATCCGCACCGCTATCTGCCGATGAGCGAAGCCTGCCAGTTCCTGAACATCTGGACGCCAGCGATCAAGGACGGCAAAAAACGGCCGGTCATGGTCTGGATTCATGGAGGCGGATTCACCAACGGCTCCGGTATCGAGCTGACCTCGTATGACGGCCACAATCTGAGCAAGGACGGCGATGTTGTCGTCGTCACCCTCAACCACCGGCTCAACGCGCTCGGCTTCCTCGATCTTTCCGCCTATGGCGAGAAGTACAAACGGTCGGGCAATGCCAGCATCACCGATCTCGTCGCTGCGCTGAAATGGGTCCACGACAATGCCGAAGCCTTTGGCGGCGATCCCGGCAATGTGACGATTTTCGGCCAGTCCGGCGGCGGCTACAAGGTGCGCGCCCTGATGGGGACGCCTTCGGCGAAGGGCCTCTTTCAGAAGGCGATCGTCCAGAGCGGCTCGCGGACCGATTCGGTCGTCGATCAGGCGTCCTCGCGGAAGGTGGCCGAACTGACGCTCGCCAACCTCGGTCTCAAGGCTGAGGAAATCGACAAGCTTGCCGACGTCGATTACTACGATCTCCTTGCCGCAGCCGACAAGGCCATCAAGGACGCGACCGCCCAGGGCGCGAAGGACGCCCGCTATGCGCCCGTTCAGGACGGCGACTACATTCCAGCGAATCCTGTCGGAACAGAGTGGGTCGATGAGGCCAAGGACATTCCGCTGATGGTCGGCAACACCCTCAATGAATTCGAGACGGTCATCACTCATAAGGCGGGCGAGCTGCTTGCCGACAATAAGAACGGCTGGGACGATGCGAAGTCTGAGGCCAAGCTGAAGGAGCGCTTCGCCGATAAGGCCGAGGCGATCGGCAAGGCATTCATGGCCGCCTACCCCGAAAAGAAGATCGCCGACGCCTATTTCCTGGATCTGCGCTTCCGGCCGGGCGCCATCCGTGATCTCGACCTGAAGGCAAAGCAGAACGGGGCTCCGGTCTACTCCTACATGTTCGCCTACGAGTCACCAGTCCTGGATGGGATTGCCATGGCCTGGCATTGTGCGGAACTGCCCTACGTGTTTGCCAACGCCGCCCTGGTCAAGACGTCGACCGGCGGTGGCAGCGACGCCCTCGCGCTGTCCAGGAAGGTGAGCCAGGCCTGGGTGAATTTCGCCCGCAACGGCAAGCCGAGCGCCGATGGTCTGCCCGACTGGCCGGCCTACACAACCGACAAGCCGGCGACCATGGTTCTCGATAAGGAGTCCCGCGTGGCAGTCGATCTCGATCGCAAGCTGCTGCAGGCGGCGGGCGCTCTCTAGCGCCAATTGCACGACAGGACATACGGCGCCGGCTGACATCGACCGGCCGGCGCCAGCTCGCAACAAATGCGTCTTCGCCAACATCAGCCGTCTTCAGGCCGCCGATCCGGGACCTGACCCAGCGACCTCCCAGCCGCGGCCGATCGAAAATCGCAGACGCCATCCCTTTCGGTTCTGAATATTTTCAGATACGCGCGCTGACAAACACTTGCGACGACACAAGCGTCCGTTGTGCCTTCGAGCATGCCGTGAGATGCTCCAGCGCGAGGCATACCCCTGGGACAAAGGCATGCGTGACTACCTGAAAAGCAGAGATTTTCACCGACATATGCGCTCGCTGCTGGCTCCGAGATTTCGGGAGTTCGGCTGGGAATCCGAGAACTCGGGCAGGTGCAGCTTTGCCCGGGACGGAAGGGTTTGCTGGCTGCAGGTATCCCAATATTCGAACAGCATTATGGGCGCCAAATTTACGATCAACATGACAGAGGGCTCCGGCCCAGCCGGAGACACAAGAATACTTGGTCGCCTCGACGAGGCGGATCGAAGAATTGGAAAAGCTCTGGAAGAAAGCATCATCGCGCGTCTTCCCAGGCCCGATCCCGACCCGGAGATCGAAGTCGTCGGAGACAACGGCCAAATGATATTGGTCAAGCTCGGCGATCTGGCTCGAGCAAATCCACGACAATGGGAGGCCCCCTCCGACGTCTGGCTGCCTTATTTCAGCAAAAGCGATCTTGACGATTGGGCTGCGTTTCTCTTGCCTCGCATTGAGCGATTGACCGCACCATCCTCATCGGAAAAGATCGAACCGCAATTGTGGGCTCAGCGGTTTCGCCGTCTCACGCGGCTGTTCCGCCCGAAGTGAGAGCACTCGGCGATCCATCGAGCCGCTCCGATGACGTCTCAGTCGATGGAGTTTTTAACCGCCCACCGGCTCCAGATCGATCAGCGCCTTGATCGGCAGGTGGTCGGAGGCGATGCGCGCCAGCGGCGTATCATGCGCTTCCACCTCTGAAATAATCCCCTTGCGGTTGGCGATGATGCGGTCGAGCGCCAGAAGCGGCAGACCGGCGGGAAAGCTCGGTACGGCCGGCGGCAGCTCTCCGAAGGCGGATTGGAAGGTGTTGAGCGAGGAGCGGTCGCCCAGTCGCCATTCGTTGAGGTCGCCGAGCAGGATGGTCGGCATTTCGTGCCTGTCATTGATAAGCTCGACCAGTGTGCGGGCCTGCTGGGCTCTGTTATGACGCAGCAGGCCGAAATGCGCGGCGATGATGCGCAGCACCCCGCCCTGCTCCAGCTCGATTTCGGCAACGAGGGCACCGCGCGGCTCCAGCCCCGGCAGTTTGACCTGGTGCACGTCGTGCACCAGCCCCTTCTTGAAGAGCACGACATTGCCGTGCCAGCCATGCGCCTTGGCCATGCCGGCAACCGGCACCGGGATCAGTCCCGTCTCCCGCTCCAGCCGGCCGAGATCGAGAAGGCCGGTGCGCTCGCCGAAGCGCGTATCGGCCTCCTGCAGCGCGATCACGTCGGCGCCGATTTCATGGATCACCCGGCTGGTGCGCTCCGGATCGAAGCGCCGGTCGGTCCCGACGCATTTATGCACGTTATAGGAGGCGATCAGCGTTCCCGCACTGCGCGGCCTTGCCTCCGTCTGGGCTGCGTCGAGCCGCTTTTTCCTGCTCCTGATCGAGGCGAGAATGCTGGCGGGAAGGCTATCTTTTCTGGCGTGCATCGGCAGGCGCACTTGTTCCGTTGATCAAAAGGCTACTCACTCCGCAGTATAGGCGGCCGAGCGGAACTTGCCATGTCCGATGACAAAAAAGGCGCGTTGCGTCGACGATAATTCATGCGACGCGCCAGATTTTGGTTTTATGCAGGTCGTCCTCCCAAAGCCGCCGCACAGTTTTGAGCGACATGCATTAGAGATAGGGCGAACCCAGCCAGAGCACCTTTTCGAGCAGCCGCACCGCAAAGGGCCGCGCCTGCAGCCCCTCAAGCGTCACCAGCGTCGCCGATTTCAAGGTTTCCTCGATATGCTCATCGACCTCGGCGGCGAAGCCTTCGTTCAGCACTTCGAGATCGACCTCGAAATTCAGCCGCAGCGAGCGCGGGTCGAGATTGGAAGAGCCGACATAGGCCCAGGTGCCGTCGATCGTCAGCAGCTTCGAATGGCTGAAGCTGCCGGTCGAGCGCCAGATTCGGCAATAATTCTTGAGGATCTGATCGAATTGCGCCGTCATCGCCCGGTCGACCAGCACGAGATTGTTGACCGCAGGCACGATGATATCGACTTCGACGCCGCGCCGCGCCGCCGTCACCAGCGCGCTGATGAGTTCGCGGTCCGGCAGGAAATAGGGCGACATGATGCGGATCGACTGGCGCGCCACCGAAAATGCGCCGGTCAGCATCTTGTGGTTGGTCTCGACGCTGCGGTCCGGGCCGGAGGCGACGACGCGCATCAGGATGGGATCGCCGGGACTGCGCTCTGGCGGCTCGATGCGCCAGGGCTCGTCGTTCAACAGCTCCTGAGTCGAGAAGCGCCAGTCTTCGGCGGCGAGGTCGAAAAGGTCGGCGACAACAGGGCCGGTGACGCTGAAATGCGTATCGTGGGCGAAGCTCTCTCCCGTCGCCTCCTCGCTGAAACCCGCTCGGATGTTCATCCCGCCTGTCAGCGCAATTTTCCCGTCGACGATGAGGATCTTGCGGTGGGTGCGCAGATTGGCATAGGGCAGCCGCAAACCCATGATGACGTTGCCGTTGAAGACGGCGACGGTGACGCCGCCCTCGCGGAGATGGCCGAGAATGCTCGGCACCGAATACCGCGCACCGACCGCGTCGATCAGCACCCGGACCTCCACGCCGCGCCTGACCGCTGCAATCAGCGCGTCGGCGATCCGAAGGCCGATCACGTCGCGGTCGAAGATATAGGTTTCGAGCAGGATGCTGCGCGTCGCCTCGTCGATGCTGGTCTTCATCGCCGCATAGGCCTCGTCACCGGTCTCCAGCATGTCGATCGTATTGCCGGAGGTCAGCGGATTGCGCGTCACCCGGTCGCCGAGCCTCTGAAGCGCCGCGAAGCGGCGCCCGAACTGGCTGATCACCGTCTCGGCCTCGGCATCGAATGTCTCCAGCTCATCGAATTCGGCCGCAAGCAGCAGCGCGTCGCGGCGGATGCTCAGCGATTTGCGGCGGATGCGGTTGATGCCGGCAATCGCGTAGAGCAGCGCACCGATGATCGGAGACAGGATGATGACGCCGACCCAGCCGATCGCGGCGCGCACTTCCTCCTTGGTCATGGCGGCATGGATCGCCGCCGCGGCCCCCATGGCGATCGAAACGACAAAGAGGATATGCGGCCAGTAGGTCGACAGGAGATAGAACATCGCTGGCAAATATAGCCGCGAAACGGCGACGTTCAATCGCAGGGCAGCTCTCCCATGACGCGAAATTTTTCGCCGTGATCGTTTGCCGGCCGGGAACCGATCGCGAAAGTCCCGGAATGGGTCAGCAGATTTCGAAAGCCCGCTGCCAATTCCCGAACGGGAACAATACCGGCACAGATCGATTGATCTCGTCGAGATGAGGATCGCCATCATGAACATAGTTGCAAGCGTCGGTCCCGCCCTGACGCTCGAAGTCGCGGAGGCGACAAGCATTGCCGAACTCCGGCATCAGGCCGAAGGCTGCACCCGTTGTGATCTCTACAGGAATGCCACGCAAATCGTCTTCGGCGAAGGCCCCGGCAAAGCCGAGATCGTCCTGGTCGGCGAGCAGCCGGGCGATCAGGAGGATCTGACCGGCAGGCCCTTTGTCGGTCCCGCCGGCCGGCTGCTCGATCGCTGTCTTGATGAGGCCGGTCTCGACCGCCGGCGCTGCTATGTCACCAATGCCGTCAAGCACTTCAAGTTCACGCCGCGCGGCAAGCGGCGGCTGCATGCAAAACCGAATGCCGGCGAGATCAGGCGTTGCGCATGGTGGGTCGGCGCAGAGATCAACATCCTGCAGCCGAAGCTCGTCGTGACGCTCGGCGCGAGCGCGCTTTATGCGCTGCTCGGGCCGAAGGTGAAGCTGACACCGCAGCGCGGCCATATTCTGCAGCCGACAAACCGTCCGCCCGTTCTGGTCACCATCCACCCTTCCTATCTGTTGCGCATCCGCGACGAGGCGGACCAGCGCCGGCAGCACCTGGATTTCGTGTCAGATCTGCACAAGGCGGTGGAGTTTCAGTCCTCGTGAAGGCCGATTCTCAACCCTAATATGCTGCAACGCGAAATATTCCAGCGTGCAGAGCGATTTCGCTTGAAAGAGTTCCCCTCCTCTGGAACCATCTCAGCAGTATCGCGTTCGAACGACGGCATCATGTGACTGGAGATCAGCGATGGCAGAAACTCGAGAAGAGTGGATCAAGAAACGTGCATACGCCCTCTGGGAAGAAGAGGGTTATCCGACAGGGCGAGATTCCATCCATTGGGAACAGGCACGCTACGAGCGCGAAGCGCTCGAGGGTTCTGCGGCGTCTTCCGACGGCAAGGAAGTCAAGCCCAAAGCGAAGCGCACGGTGGCGGGCAGCAAGACGAACGGCGTCGTGACACCGGCACCAAAACGGACTGCGAGCCGCAAGACGGCGTCCTGACCACTGGAATACCGAACATGTCGATTAGGAAAGGGCGTCGTCACGACGCCCTTCGACCCCTTTTGTCATATGCCTGAATTAGTTGTGCTTTATCGAATTTTAAAGGTGGCTTCCATGCGGGGGTGAACAGAGGCCGGATGACGTTGCAAGCTTTGAGGCTTTCAAGAAAATTGAGCGCTGGCCCCGATAATCGGGAACAACAACATAGAATGGCTGTTTATGGCGGGACTGGGGAAGTTGCCATGAATAACGGCCATATCGAAATCCTTTCCGTCCCGCTCTTGGCGGCCGCCACCCGCGCTTTTACCGCGACCGTGTGAGGGATGGAGATGTCGCTCCTCGTCATCGCCGCGCTGCTCTATCTCGGTGTCGCGCTGGGTTTCATCCTCGTCGTCGACAATCTCGTCGGACTGGTTTTCCGTGATCCGCGCGCGCCGGTGCAACTGGTCTCCGTCTATATCGGCCGCGCCTTCGCTGCATCGCAAAAACTCTACCGAAAATAACCGCTTGCAGGCCATGTCCGCAGACCGCTTCCACTGTTGAACGCCCTGGCGTATCGCCCTTTGCGCGTCCGAAAGGACGCACGAAGCTCTGGGTTAAGGATATTTCGACCGCGCCCTTTCCCTCCTATCGCAAGCCTCTATGTTGAGGGTTTGGCAGGCTGAACCCCGAGGTGGCCAATCACTCCGGCGCAGCGGATGACAAGGAAACGATTTTGAATGGGAAGCGTCGGGAACGGCTGGCCGAGAGGCGGCGGCGAAATCGGCGAATTGTTGCGGCATCCAACCTTCCACGCCGTCGGTCTCGGTTCGGTCGAAAGCTGGCCTGCTTCTCTCAAACATATCGCCGAAATGGTGCTGAATTCCCGCCAGCCCAAATTCGTCGCCTGGGGTCCGGACCTCGCCTTTCTCTACAATGACGCCTATGTGCCGGTTTTCCCGGAGCGGCATCCCGATGCACTTGGGAGGCCCTTCCGCGAAGTCTGGGCGGATATCTGGGAACAATTCGCCCCGATCGTCGCCAGCACGCTGGAAGGCGGTTCGCAGCTCTTCAAGGAGTTGCTCATCCCGATGCGCCGGGACGGACGCACCGAGGACACCTGGTTCACCTTCTCCTACACGCCGCTGCGCGACGATGACGGCACGGTCGCCGGCATCCTCTGTGCGGCGCTTGATGTCACCGACCAGGTGGCGGCCAAGCGCGGCGAAGAGATGGCGCTGGAAGAGCTGCGTGCCAAGTCGGAGGCGCTTGCGGTCGTCAACCAGGCGGGTGCAGCGATTACCGCCGAGCCCAGTGTCGAACGCCTCACCCAGATCGTCGTCGATGCCGGCGTGACGCTGACCGGCGCGGAATTCGGCGCTTTCTTCTACAATGTCGACGATGGCGAGGGCGGCAGCTACATGCTCTATGCCCTCTCCGGTGTCGACCGGAAGAACTTCGAGAAATTCCCGATGCCGCGCAATACCAAGGTCTTCGCGCCGACCTTCGAAGGCGAAGGCATCGTGCGCTCCGACAACATCCTGCTCGACCCGCGCTACGGGCAGAATGCGCCGCATGCGGGCATGCCGAAGGGACATCTGCCGGTCAGGAGCTATCTCGCCGTGCCGGTGAAATCACGGGACGGCAGCGTCATCGGCGGCTTGTTCTTCGGCCACGGCCAGCCCGGCCGTTTTTCCCAGGCGGCCGAGGCAAGCCTCGTCAGCCTGGCCGGCCAATCAGCCGTCGCGATCGACAATATCCGGCTCTTCCGTGCCGCCAAAGTCGAAATCGACCAGCGCCGCGACATGGAAGATCAGCTGCGCAAACTCAATGAAATGCTCGAGGTCCGCGTCGCCGCCGAGATCGCCGAGCGCCAGCAGGCCGAAGCCGCACTCCAGCAGTCGCAGAAGATGGAATCGATCGGCAAGCTCACCGGCGGCGTTGCCCATGACTTCAACAATCTGCTGCAGGTGATCTCCGGCAATCTGCAGCTTCTCGGCAAGGACGTGGCCGAGAACGGCCGGGCCAAGGAGCGCATTTCCAACGCGCTCGCCGCCGTCGAACGCGGCTCGCGGCTGGCAAGCCAGTTGCTCGCCTTCGGCCGCCGCCAACCGCTGGAACCGAAGGTCGTCAATATCGGCCGCCTCGTCACCGGCATGGACGACATGTTGCGCCGCGCGCTCGGCGAGGAGATCGAAGTCGAGACCATGGTCTCCGGCGGCCTCTGGAACACCTTCGCCGATCCGATCCAGATCGAGAACGCATTGCTCAACCTTGCGATCAACTCCCGGGACGCGATGGACGGCGCCGGTAAGCTGACGATCGAGGTCGGCAACGCCTTCCTCGACGATTCCTACAGCCGCATCCATCCCGAAGTCACCGCCGGCCAATATGTCGTGCTCGCCGTCACCGATACCGGCTCCGGCATGACGCAAGAGATCATGCAGCAGGCCTTCGAGCCCTTCTTCTCGACGAAACCGGAAGGCAAAGGCACCGGTCTCGGCCTGTCGATGGTCTATGGCTTCGCCAAGCAATCCGGCGGCCACGTGAAGATCTACAGCGAGATCGGCGAAGGCACGACCCTCAAGCTCTACCTACCCCGCTCGCTCCAGAGCGAAGATCGCGTCACCACCACCGACGCCGTGCCGGCAACCGGAGGCACGGAAACCATCCTCGTCGCCGAGGATGACGAGGGCGTTCGCGCCACCGTCATCGAAATGCTGTCGGATCTCGGCTATCACGTGCTGAAGGCCAAGGATGCACAAAGCGCGCTCACCGTTATCGAAAGCGGCGCCCATATCGACCTGCTCTTTACCGATGTCGTCATGCCCGGCCCATTGAGGAGCCCGGAGCTGGCGCGTATGGCGCGCGAGCGTCTGCCTGATATCGCCGTGCTCTATACATCGGGCTACACCGAAAATTCGATCGTCCATGGCGGCAGGCTTGATCCCGGTCTCGAACTGCTCTCCAAGCCCTATACGCGCGAGGAACTCGCCCGCAAGATCCGCCAAGTGCTTGCCAACCGGCCGCAACGCCGCCAGGGGGCGGCAGATGCCGCGGTGCCTGTTGCCAAACATTCCGAGATCGCAGCTGAAAAGCTGAAGTTGCTGCTCGTGGAGGACGACGCCTTCATCCGCATGGACACGGCCGAGATCCTGCAGGATCTCGGCTATGAGGTCATCGAGGCCGATAGTGGCGAACGGGGCGTGGAAATCCTCGGACACACCATTGTCGACATCATCGTCGCCGATATCGGCCTGCCCGGCATGTCGGGCCTGGTCTTCGCCGCCAGGGCGCGCGAGGCCTTTCCGTCGATCGGCCTGGTCTTTGCCACCGGCAATAGCAGCTTGCCGATTGCCAACCGCTTCTCCGGCTCGGTGCTGCTGGCGAAACCTTTCAGCAGCACCGCGCTCGAGCGGGCGGTCAAGACCGCCGTCCAGCAGCGGCCCGTCGGCTAGCCCGCGACGCCCTTTGCTGATTATTTACCCGGCGCCGTTGAACTCGGGATATTTGCGCATCAAATCCACCTCGCTGGTGCAGCTGTCGTCGCGCGCCGTCAGTTCGATCGAGATCGTGTCGGCAAGGTCGAGACGGCCGTTGCCGTGATGATTGCCATTGTCATGACGATTACCATCGTCATGACGGCTGGCGCCATCGTGATAAATGGGAATGCGCGCGCCGCTCTGGCTGACCAGCACGGCATCCCGCTCGAAACCTCGCTGCACCAGCCAGTCACGCGGCGCCATCAAGCGGATGTCGACCTAGTAGGAATGCCCCTTCCCTTGCTTGAGACTGACGGTATAGGTGACCGGCGATACCTGGCCGTTCACGTCGCGCCGTTTCCATCGGCTTTGACGATGTGTTTTTCCATGTTCTCGGCTCCTTCTTTGTGCGGGCCTGTGTCCAGGCTTTTCCCATCGGAAACCTGATAAAATCGGCTTTTGTTCCCGAAACCGGCCGTTGCAGACCATGGCGGGCGCCGGAACTTTTGGGCTCCGTACCGGTTCAATTCCTTTGAAAACCAGCAGGGCAAAACCAGAGGAGGTTGAGATGCCGAGAGGTGATAAATCCGACTATACCGACAAGCAGAAGCGCAAGGCCGAGCATATCGAGGAGAGCTACGAGGAGCGCGGCGTCTCCGATAAGGAGGCCGAACGGCGTGCCTGGGCAACCGTCAACAAGGAAAGCGGCGGCGGCAACAAATCCGGTTCCGGCCGCGGCAAGAAGGATACGCATGAATCTTCCGAAAAGGGCGGCCGCATCGGCGGCGCGGCATCCGCCGCACGCTCGAAGGAGGAGCGGTCCGCTTCTGCGAAGAAGGCCGCTGCGACACGCAAGCGCAATGAACATCACAGCCCCCACTAATGAGGGACAGGATGAGCGGTGGCTTGCCGCTGCCTGCATCCTGCACCCGCACCTGGTAAAGGATTTTCGCTATGGCCAAAGTGCAGAAGAAATGGTCGCAGGACGTCACCGAACACAGCGATGCGATGGACCTGAAGGAAGGCGTGTTCAAATCGGACGATCCGAAGAAGATTGCCCGCTCCGTCAAGCGCTCCGCCGAGAAGAGCGATCGCCGCAAGGCTAGCCCCTTCCGCGCGGCCATGTCGATGCTGACCTTCTACATCAACCGTGCCGGCGACCACCTGACGAAAAAGCGGCGCGGCACCCTTGAAAAAGCCAAGGACGAATTGCGAAAAGACTTCGGTCGCCAACCGAAGGATTGAGCAGTCATGGCATACGAGCTTTATTACTGGGACGGCATTCAAGGCCGCGGCGAATTTGTGCGGTTGGCGTTGGAGGAAGCCGGCGCCGACTATATCGACATCACCCGCCAATCCGGCCGCGGGCGCGGGACCGGCGCCATGTTCGAGATCATGGAGAGCCAAAGCGAAGCGCATATTCCCTTCGCGCCGCCCTTCCTGAAGGATGGCGACCTCATCATCCCGCATGTCGCCAACATCCTGTTTTACCTCGGCCCGAAGCTCGGCCTCGCGCCCGAGGACGAAGGCCTTCGCCATGTCGTCAACGGCCTGCAGCTGACCGTCACCGATTTCGTCGCCGAAGTGCACGATACGCATCACCCGATCGACACGTCGCTCTACTACGAGGACCAGAAGCCGGAAGCCAAAGCCCGCTCAGCCGCCTTCATCCGCGAGCGCATTCCGAAATTCCTCGGCTATTTCGAGCGTGTGCTGCGGCAGAACCCAAAAGGCTCGGGCCATATGGTCGGCGATACGCTGACCTATGTCGACCTCTCGCTCTTCCAGGTGATCGAGGGCCTCTCCTATGCCTTCCCGAAAGCCATGGCGAGCCGCAAGGCTGATTACCCCGGCCTGCTGGCGCTGCACGACGCGGTGGCGAAGCGTCCGAATATCGCCCGCTATCTCGCCTCTCCCCGTCGCCTCGCCTTCAACGAGGAAGGGATTTTTCGGCACTATCCCGAGCTCGACAGCGCGGGATGAGGCAAGAGCCGTTTAGGCGAGCGGCACGGCCGCAGCGAAGAAATTTTCCCAAGGATCCTTCGGCCGGGTCTCCAGTTGCTGCGGTACGTTGCCGAGCGTGAAAGCGGCCGGACCGCTCACCACGTTCAAATCCGGCCAATCGATCGGCATCGAAACCGGCGCGCCTACTCGTGCTCGCGTCGAATAGGCCGCGACCGCCGTATTGCCGCGGCCGTTGCGGAGATAATCGATGTAGATATGCCCGCCGCGTTTCGCCTTCGTCGCGGTTGCCAGATACTTCTCCGGCGCGTCGGCCGACATGCTTTCGGCAAGCGAATGGGCGAAATCCTTCACCTCGGCCCAGCCGGCCTTCGGCGCAAGCGGCGTCACCACATGCAGCCCCTTGCCACCCGATGTCTTGACGAAGGCGGCTAGGCCACGCGCCTCCAGCCGTGTCTTCAATTCTAGCGCTGCTGTGATGACCGCGCACCAGGCCACGTCCTCGCCGGGGTCGAGGTCCATGGTGATCATGTCGGGTTTTTCCCAATTGTCGGTGGTGACGCCCCAGGGATGAATTTCGAGCACGGCCGATTGCACCAGCGCCACCAGACCGTTGAAATCGCCGATGCGCAGCAGCTTTTCGCCGTCCGGATCCTCCGGGTCGGCGATCTCCTCGATATGCGGATTCATGCCTTTCCAGGCATGTTTCTGGAAAAATCGTTGGTGGCTTTTTATCCCATCCGGCAAACGCAGCAGCGCCAGTGGCCGGTTGACGACATAGGGCGCCATGAACGGCCAGACCGCCGCGTAATAATCCGCGAGCGCCTGCTTCGTCACGCCCTCATCCGGCCAGTAGAGCCGGTCGGGATGGGTCAGCGAGACGTCAGATGCTGGCGGATGTCTGGGGTTCATTCTTCGATCTCGCGTGTGAGGAAATCAAGTAGCCTGTTTTCCTCGGCCCGCAAGCCCCGCAGCTGCTCGTTACCGCTCTCGACCAGAGGATGGTCGTTGCCGGCGAGTGCGATGATCGCCGGATGGATATAACTGGAACGCGAGATCGCCGGCGTGTTGTGCAGTGCCTCGGCCGCGGCTTCCGACATCTGCTTGACCGTCGGCCGGCCGCCTCCGGTAATCGCCTCGCGCGCCGCGCCGAAAGCCGCCAGCGAGCCGGCCCAGGTGCGAAAGGTTTTCGCCGAGATGGGAATGCCCGATATCTCGGCGAGATAGGCGTTCAACCGGCCGGAATCGATCGGCTTCAGCGCCCCGCTTTCATCCTTCCAGACGAAGAGCTGGCGCCCGGGCAGGTCGGCTATTTCCTCCAGGATCTTCTGCAGCCTGGGATGTTTGAGACTGCGCTGGACGCGCTTGCCGCCCTTGGCGCGGAATTTCAATTCGATCCGCCCGTCGACGATCTTCAGGTGGCGCTTCAGCAGCGTCGTTGCGCCATAGGTGCCGTTCTCCCTGACATACGCCTGGTTGCCGACGCGCAAATGCGCCTCGTCGAGCAGGGTCGTCAAAGCCGCAAGCACACCGTTGACGTCCTCCGCGCCGGTGTCGAGATGGCGCAGCACGGTGCGGCGTATCTTCGGCAGCGCCCGGCCGAATTCGATCAGCTGATGGAATTTTCCCGCACTGCGGAAGGATTGCCATTCCTTGTGGTAACGGTATTGCTTGCGCCCGCGCGCATCGATGCCAGTCGCCTGCAGATGGCCGTTATCATAGAGGCAGATCCACACATTCTCATAGGCCGGCGGCAGACCGAGCGCACCGATGCGTGCCCGCTGTAATTCGTCAGCGAGCGTCGTGCCGTCGGGCATCACATAGCTGAAGCCCTTGCCTTTCCTGCGTCTTCGGATGCCTGGTTCGGTATCGCTGACATAGACGAGACCAAGTTCGGTGATGGCTTCGGCATTCATCTTCGCTGCGACCTGTTACCCGCTCCTGCGGCCGAACTGGAACCACCGCCGACGCTCGGCTTTTGTCGCATCCTTCGGCGGCTCGGTCTGGCCCTTCGGCGCGAAGACCGCCACGCTCTGGGCATAGACGATGACCGGATTCTGCGGCTCGTGCACCTTGAAGGCGTCCGTCTCCGCGCCCGTGTCGAGAACCCTCGACCACTGTTTCAGCCCATTCACGACAGGCAGGTGAACCTCGCAATCGCCACCGGCATTGAAGATGAGGAAGAGGTCGTCCATCGTCTCGGTGTCTGGCGCATTCACGCTCCTCGAGACATAGACCCCGAACACCTGCAATCCGTCGTCGTTCCAAGCCCCATCGTCCATGAAGTTGCCGTCCGGCTTGTACCAGGCGATCTCGATGCGGCCATCCTCGGCGGTCTCGCCGGTCAGGAACCGCTCCTGCCGCAAGACGGGATGGGCCTTGCGGAAGGCGACGGCCTGCCGGCAGAAATCGAGGAAAGGCTCGTCGAGCCCCGCCCAATCCGTCCAGCCGATCTCGTTGTCCTGGCAATAGGCGTTGTTATTGCCGCCCTGGCTGTTGCCCACCTCATCGCCGGCAAGGATCATCGGAACGCCCTGGGAGAGCATCAGCGTCGCCATCATGTTGCGGCGCCGCCGCGTCCGAAGGCTGTTGATGTCGTCGTTATCCGTCACTCCTTCGGCACCCATATTGTCCGAATGATTGTCCGAATGTCCGTCCCTGTTATCCTCGCCGTTCGCGTCATTGTGCTTGTCGTTGAAGGAAACAGTATCCATCAGCGTGAAGCCGTCATGGGCTGACAGCAGATTGATCGATGATGTCGCACCGCGATCCGAGTGGTTGAACTGTACCGCCGAGCCGGTGATGCGCTGCGAGATCTCCGACACCATGCCGCCGTCGCCCTTCCAAAAGCGGCGCACGTCGTCACGAAACTTGTCGTTCCACTCACGGAAGGGGTGCGGGAAGCCGCCGACCTGATAGCCGCCGTCGCCCACGTCCCAGGGCTCGGCGATCAGCTTGACACCGGCGAGGATCGGATCCTGGCGGATGGCTCCGAAAAACAGGCCCTGCCTGTCGAATTCCATATCCTGGCGGCCGAGCGTGCTGGCAAGGTCGAAGCGGAACCCGTCGATATGCATGACGCCGACCCAATAGCGCAGACTGTCGAGCACCATGCGCATCACCATAGGATTGGCGGCATTCAGGGTGTTGCCGGTCCCTGTTGTATCGAAGGTGTGGCGAGGATCGTCGGGTGAGAGGGTATAATAGCTGGCATTATCGAGCCCGCGGAAGGAGAGCGTCGGGCCTTTCTCGCTGCCTTCAGCAGTGTGATTGTAGACGACGTCCATGATGACTTCGATGCCGGCGGCATGGAACTTCTTCACCATGGTCTTGATCTCGGTGATCTTGTCGCCGGACATGTAGCGCGATTGCGGCGCGAAGAAGCCGAGCGTCTGGTAGCCCCAATAATTGCGCAGGTTGTTTTCCAGGAGATAACGATCGTCGAGGAAATACTGGATCGGCAAGAGCTCGATCGCCGAGATGCCGAGCTTGACGAGATGGTCGATGATCGGATCGCTGCACATGCCGAGAAAGGTGCCGCGCAGCCTGTCGGGAACCTTCGGATGGGTCATCGTCAGGCCGCGCACATGCGCCTCGTAAATGATCGTATCAGGCCAGGGACGGCGGATCGCCTCTTCACCCGCCCAGTCGAAATCCGGATCCTGCACCACGCCCTTGACCATGAAGGGGGCGCTATCACGTTCGTCGAAGGAAAGATCGTCCTTGCCGATCTGGTAGCCAAACAGCGCGTCGTCCCATTTCAACTCGCCCGTCACCTGCTTCGCATAGGGGTCGAGCAGGAGCTTGTTCGGATTGAAGCGGTGACCAGCTTTCGGATCGTATGGACCATGGGCCCGATAACCGTAGACGGTTCCCGGTCCGACGCCGGCGATATAGCCCGACCAGATATCGCCTTCACGCTTGGGCAGCGGCAATCGCGCGACCTCCTTCTTGCCGTCCGGCGAAAAGAGGCAGAGCTCAACCTGTTCTGCATGCGCTGAGAATACCGCGAAATGGGTGCCCGAACCCGTATATTCCGCCCCGAGCTCCGGCTTGAGGAAGTCGAGTTCTGAAAATGAATAGCTCATAATGCCCCGCTCGATAAAAAGACCATGCGGGAAACGTAACGGCGGCTCGAAAGTTCCCTTGGCTTGCAAGGGAAGATCTCTCGAGGAGGCGGAAACTAAGGCATCAACTGTCCGCCGTTGACCTCAATAATCTGTCCGGTGATGTAGCCGGACAGCGTCGGCGATGCGAGGAAGAGATAGGCTCCAACGCAATCCTCGGAAGTGCCGACGAAGCCCATCGGGATCGACTTGCGCTGCAGCTCCATCTGCTCGTCATTGGTATAACGTTCGTGGAAGGGCGTGGCGATGACACCCGGCGCCACCGCATTGACGCGGATCCTGTCGGCGACGAATTCCTTGGCATGGCCGCGGGTGATCGTCGAGACGAAACCTTTGGACGCCGCATAGAGGATCGCGCCATTGCCGCCGCCATTGCGCGCGGCAATCGAGGTGGTGTTGATGATGAAGCCGCCCTGCTTCTTCAGCCAGGGATGCGCCGCACGCGTTGCCGCCAGCACCGAGCGGGCGTTGAGGTCCATGACCGCGGCATAATGCGCGTCGGTATATTCCGAGGTCGGCTTGCGCCCCAGCATGCCGCCGGCATTGTTGATGAGCCCGTCGAGATGACCGAAGGTCTTCGCCGTCTCCTCGACGACACGCTCGGTCTCGCCCTCCCTCGACACGTCGCCCTGGATCAGATGCACGGTGCCGCCGGCAGCCCGGATCTCCTCGGCAAGTTTTTCCGCCGGTTCGCGGCTGGCGTTGTAGTGCACACCGACCTTGGCTCCTTGAGCCGCGAAGGCACGGGCGAGTGCCGCGCCGATGCCGGTCGAGGCGCCGGTGATCAGCACGGCTTTGCCGGACAGGTCCGGCAGCTTGATGGATGCGAGCGATTGCGCAAGTTCGACCATGGCGACGAATGCCTCCCGAAAAACCAAGGACATAGGTGATGAAACGAATAGGAGAAGTCTTATCTAGGGGAAATCGACGAAGGGCAATGCACGAAAGGGCGAGATTTGCGTGAGAGGCCGAGGCTGACGAGCGGCGATGTGCTCGGTCGCCGGGAAAATCAGTCGGTCTGATGTCCGCGATTTTTCGTGACCGTCGGCATGCCTGCCGGCCTCAGATGTTTCCTCAGCGCCGCGATCCTGAAGATGGCGTTGGCAGCACCATAACCACGATAACCGCGCCGCTCGACGATCTCGAAGAACAGGCCTTCGCCATAGGTCGGGCTATAGAGCTGGAAATATTCGCCGTGCTCATCGCGATCATAGAGGATGTTGCCCGCCTTGAGGCGCTCGGCAAATTCGGCGTCGAGGCCGAAGCGGGCTTCGAGATCGTCATAATAGTTCGGCGAAATCGCCAGCGAGACGAAACCGTTTGCGGCAAGGGCTGCTGCAGTGGCAAAGATGTCGTCCGTCCTGAAGGCCAGATGCTGGATGCCGGAGCCGAAGGTTTCGGCGATGAAACGGCCGGCGAGCGTGTTGCGGTTCTCGGCGCCGTTCATGGTGATGCGCAGCGAGCCTTCCGCATTCTCGACCACCTGGCTCCTGACGATGCCCGAGGGATCGACGATATCGACCATCGGCGTCTTCTGCACGTCGATCAGCGACGTATAAAACAACAGCCAGGTCAAAAGCTCCTCATATTTCATCGTCTGCGCCATATGGTCGATCGACTGCAGCCCGGCCGGCTGAAGAGGGATATGGTCCTCGATCGCGTCGAATTCGATCTCCCAGATGCGACCGAGTTCGGTCTTGCGGTCGAGGAAATAGAGGATGCCGCCGCCGACGCCACGCACCGCCGGCACCTCGATTTCGCCGGCATCGAGCGATTGCTCGAACCGTTGGGCGCCGAGCGCAACGGCGCGTCGCAACGCTGCCGTTGCATCATCGACCATCAGGCCGGCGGCATAGGCCGAGGTGCCGTGGACGGAATAGGAGGCGCTGGCAAAGCCCTTCTGCTCGGTATTGACGACGAGGTTGATGGCGCCCTGGCGATAGACGGTCACGCGCTTGCTCTTGTGTCTGGCCGCTCTTCTAAAGCCGAGGCTTGCAAACAGCGCCTCGAGCTCAGGCGCCTCGTCTTCAGCGGCGGTGAACTCGACGAAGGAGATGCCCTCGACGGCTGCGCGGGGCGGCATTGGAGGCACCGGCAGCGCACTCTGCGGCTGCTGCCGCTTGACCTGGTCGCCGAGATAGATCAACGAGCGGCGGCCGTCGACGGCGATTGCGCTCGCAGACCCGCCGCGGAATTGATCGTTGAAGATCTCCAGCGACAGATATCCGTCATACCCCGTTGCGGCGACAGCCTTCATGAAGTCGAGCACAGGCAGATCGCCTTCGCCGGGCATGTTGCGGAAGTGCCGGCTCCAATAGAGCAGATCCATGTCGATCAGCGGCGCGTCGGCAAGCTGGATGATGAAGATCTTCTCCTTCGGGATCGAGCGGATCGAGTTGACGTCGATCTTGCGCGACAGCGTATGAAAGCTGTCGAGGACCAGGCCGATATTTGGATGATCGGCCCGCCGGACGATCTCCCAAGCGTCGCGGTGATCATGGATGTGGCGGCCCCAGGCGAGCGCCTCGTAGCCGACGCGCAGACCGCGCCCGGCGGCCCGCTCGCCGAGTTCATGAAAATCTGCCGCCGCCCGGTCGAGACCGCCGAGCGACGCCGGCGAAACGTTCGAGCAGACGAGCACGAGATCGGTGCCCATTTCCTGCATGACGTCGAACTTGCGCTCTGCCCGGTCGAAGGTGCGGCTGCGCAGCGGTTCCGGCATGCCTTCGAAATCGCGAAACGGCTGAAACAGCGTGATCTCCATGCCGAGATCGCGCACCATCCGGCCGACCTCCTTGGGGCTGGCGTCGTAGATCAAAAAGTCGTTCTCGAAAATCTCCACCCCGTCGAAGCCGGCCCTGGCGATCGCCTCCAGCTTGTCGCGCAGGTCGCCGCCTAATGAAACGGTCGCTATCGATGTCTTCATCGCAGGAGTCCTTTCGCGACAGTGATCGGGATGGGAGCGCCCTATGCCGCCTTTGTCTTGGCGACGAGCCGTGACGCCGCCTCGAGTGCGAACTCATAGCCATCCGGCCCGAGGCCGCAGATCACGCCGGTCGCAGCAAGCGAGATGTAGGAGTGGTGGCGAACGGTTTCGCGGCGATGCACATTGGTGATGTGCAGTTCGATGATCGGGCCTTCGAAGGTCCTCAGCGCATCATGGATGGCGAGCGAGGTATGGGTATAGGCACCGGCATTGATGACGATCGCGTCGGCCGCATGGCGGGCTTCGTGGATCCAGTCGATCAGTTCGCCCTCGTGGTTGGATTGCCGGAAGTCGACACCATGCTTTCGGCCCGCCGGGCTCGCATGGCACATGGTTTCGATGTCAGCGAGTGTCGTGCTGCCGTAGATATGCGGCTCGCGTTGGCCAAGCAGATTGAGGTTGGAACCGTTGAGAACGAAGATCGGCTTCATGTCAGAATGCTTTCCTTGGATTTGTAGCTTGCAATGTCGGTGAGAATTTTCCGGCTGCGAGCGCCTCGTAACGATCGTGGAGATCGATCCGGCTTCCCGATGCGGCAGCCTCCGCCACGGCAAGCGTCGCGATCAGCGTACGGGCGCCATCCTCAACGGTGAGCAGCGACTCCGCCTCGCCGCGGACGACATCGCGGAAATGGTCGAGCTGGGCGTGGTAGGGATCGATGAAGCTTGCAAGCAGCCGCTGGGACCGGATCGGCTCGTTCCAGTTCTGGTTACCCTCTGCCTGCGCCCAATGGACCAGGGTCGGAAATTCCAGAGAACCGCGGCTGCCGACGAAGCGATAGTTGCTCTCTCCGCTGAACGGAAACTCGACTGCTTCGCCGGCCCCCTGCTCCGTCGTCCAGGGGGAAACCGCGCTGTCGCTCGCAAAGAAGGTGCCGATGCAGCCGCTATCGAATTGAAGCAAGGCGCCGGTGGTATCTTCAACCGGGAACTGCCGCTGCCGGTTTGAGGAGATGGCGCTGACACCAAGGATCTCGCCTGCCGTGTAACGCAGGAAATCGATCTCGTGAATGAGGTTGATCAGGATCGGTCCGCCACCCGGCTGCGTGCGCCAGGGGGCGATGCGGAAATACTCATCCGGCTTGTAGGCCGCCCAGATGGCGGAGACGCCGACAAGATTGCCAATCAACCCTTCACGCAGCAAGCGTCTCAGCGTCTTGACCTGGTCATGATGGCGGCGATGATGACCGACGAGCGTCCGGACATTGTTTGCGCGCACTTCCAGGAGCAGATCGGCGGCGCTTTCGAGCGTATCGGTCACCGGCTTTTCGATCAGCATATCGATCCCGAGGCGCGCGCATTCGATACCGATTTCGGCATGGCTCTGGTTGGGCGAGGCAATGATGACGGCCTGCGGCCGTGCTTCATCGAGCAGCGACTTGTAATCCTTGAAGACCGCAATACCCGGATATTGCGCCGAGATGCTGTCGCGGTTGACGTCAGCGATACCGGCAAGGTCGAAATCGGGATGATCGATGATCTTCTTGATGTGTTTGCGGCCGATCAGGCCTGCGCCGATGACGCCGATGGAGATATTTGCCATGCTTTCAACCATTCCGTTCCAGTCACAAGAGGGTTTGCAGGCGGGTGCGAGAAGCAACCGCATCCGCCAATGGATTTTCCGAGATGATTTCGATGACCACGTCGCCGTCGAAGCGACGATCTTCGATGGTCTTCAGGATCGGCCGGAAGTCGATCTGTCCCGAGCCGATCGGCGCGTGCTGCCATTTGCCGTCGTCGGCATCCGAGAGGTGGATGACGCGAACCCTGTCCTTCAACATTTCCAGGCCGACGGACGGATCCTCGCCGATCGCCCGGGCATTGGCGACGTCATAGACGACGTCGATATTGTCCCGGCCGCAGCGGTCGAGCATCGATCGGATCGAGGCCGCATCCGGGAAGACACCGATCGGGTGGTTTTCGAAGAGAAGTCGGATTCCGCAGGCGGCGGCGTGGTCCGCCAGCCGGACGAGGCAGTCAGCGACGATATCTTCCAGCACGCCCGGTGTCGCGGCGATGAGCGCGTGTTTACGCCCTGAACTCACCGTGACATAGCGGCTGCCGAGAAAGGCGGCCGCTTCGATTGCTCTGCCATAGGCGCCGACAGCAAACTCCGTCACATCGGGCATAGGGCTGGCGAGATTATAGTCGCCAACCGGCAGGTCGAGCGCGACCAGCTTTCCGCCAGCAGCGGCGATGCCGTTCCTGAGCGCGATCCAGTCCGTCGAACCGTGATCACGGATATTGAAATGCGGATCACTGGCAAGCAGCTGGAATTTCCTAAAACCCTGATCCGCCAGCCTGGCGATGGCCTCGGCCGCCGTCGCGTTCCAGACGAAGCCGAACGTATGAACACCGTAATCGAGTGGCATTATTCTCTTCCCGCTCTCAGTGCCCGAGAATCTGTCCGAGAAAAGCGCGCGTGCGCTCGTTCCGGGGCGCGGTGAAGAATTCCTCGGGCGACGCCTCCTCGATGATCTCGCCATTCGCCATGAAGATCACACGATCGGCCACGGCGCGGGCAAAACCCATCTCATGGGTCACGCAGATCATCGTTCGCCCTTCGCCGGCGAGCGAGACCATTGTGTCGAGCACTTCCTTGACCATCTCGGGATCGAGCGCCGAGGTCGGCTCATCAAAGAGCATCACCTTTGGATCCATGCAGAGCGCGCGGGCAATCGCCACACGCTGCTGCTGACCGCCGGAAAGCTGCGCCGGATATTTGTGCATCTGATCGGAGATGCGCACGCGCTCCAGATAGGCTCGCGCAACCTCTTCCGCCTGTGCTGCCTTCATTCCGCGCACCTTCATCGGTGCAAGCATGCAGTTTCTCAGAACCGTCATATGCGGGAAGAGATTGAACTGCTGGAAGACCATGCCAACCTCACGACGGATGGCGTCAATCGAGGCGCCTGTCTTCAACTCGATACCGTCGACCACGACCCGGCCGCTGGCGAAATTCTCGAGATAGTTGATGCAGCGGATGAGGGTCGATTTCCCCGAGCCGGAAGGCCCGCAGAGAACGACCTTCTCCCCCTGCTTCACCGTCAGGTTGATGCTCTTGAGAGCGTGGAAGGCGCCGTAATATTTGTCCACGGCTTCCATGACGATCATCGGATCGACAGCGGCATTGTCCGCAATTGTCACCATCGCATTCACGGCGTCTTCCTCATCTGCTTTGTTATTGAACGGTGAAGGGGATATTAGGCAGCGAGTCCGGGAAGTCGGGCGCGTCCTGGCCAAGCCATTTCTGGTAGATCTTCTCGAGGCGGCCGTCGGCGCGCGTCTTGTCGATGAAGGCGTTCAGCTCCTCGACAAACTGCTTTTGACCGGGACGCACGGAGATGCCGTTATATTGGCGGTTGAACTGCAGTTTCTTTTCGAATTTGAAGTCCGGCGCGATCTTGGCGATGCTGAGGAAATAGGTGTTGTTGGCGCCGAGCGCGTCGACCTGACCGGAAAGGAAGGCCTGGATGGCGGTAGCATCGTCATCGAAACGCTGGATCGTCGCGCCTTCCGGAGCGTTCTGCGTCACCTGCGTATCCTGCGCCGAGGAGCGCGCAACGGCAATTCGCAGGCCCTTGAGATCGGCCGGCGCCTTGATATTTGTCTCCGGCTTGGCGAGCAGCATGATGTCGATCGCCGAATAGGGCTTGGTAAACTGCACCACCTTGGCGCGGTCGGGATACATGCCCATCACTGCAATCAGTGCATCGACTTTGTTGGTCATCAAGGTCGGGATACGATTGGCGACGGCAACGCGGTTGAACTCGACCGGCACGCCGATTTCCTCACCGAGAAGCTTGGCGAAATCGGCATCGAAGCCGGCGCTCTGATTGTTTTCGTCGACGAACCCCCATGGTGGATTCTCGCCCTGGATACCGATCACGATCTTGCCGCTGGCCTTCAGCTCCGCAAAGCTCTGCGCATCGGCCTTGCCGGCGCCGAAAGCGACGACAAGGCCAAAACCGATCGCGCCGACTGCCCCCCAGGCCTTCCTCAACATATTGGTATTCTTCATCATTAGGCTTCCTCCTTGCCCTTAGCGTTATTCCCTGCGCGCGCTAGCGGGCGCTCGCAAAGCGTTTTTCCAGTTGGAAACTGAAGTGCGACAGCGGCCAGCAGAGCGCGAAGTAGAGCGCGCCGACGAGGCCGAAGACGATGAGCGGTTGATAGGTCGCGTTGGAGACGATCTGCCCGGCCCGCGTCAGCTCGGTGAAGCCGATAATGGCGGCAAGCGACGTACCCTTGACCAGTTGCACCAGGAAACCGACGGTGCTTGGCAGCGAAATCCGCAGCGCCTGCGGCAGGATGACGTCGACGATACGGGTCCGGTATCCGAGGCCGAGCGCCTTGGCCGCTTCTTCCTGCCCCTTCGGCAGCGCCATGATGGTGCTGCGCCAGATCTCGCCGAGATAGGCGCTCGCATGCAGCGTGAGCCCGGCGGCAACGGCGACCCAGGCGTTGACCGTGATGCCGATCAGCGGCAGGCCGTAATAGATGACGAAGAGCTGCATCAACAGCGGCGTGCCCTGAAAGACGATGATGAATGCGGTCGCCATGGCTCGCAGCGCCTGGAACGGCGCCGTGCGGATCAGGGCGATGCAGAGCCCTCCACCGGCACCGCAGACGAAGGCGATCGCCGCGAGCAGGATCGTCCAGCGGAACGCTTCGAGCAGGATGACGATCTGATTGAGGCCGAGTGTCTGAACCATCGCCGTCACCGCGTCGGATAGGAGAGAAGGCCGCGCTCGATCAGGGAGAAAAGCCCCGTGAGCATGGCGGACATTCCGAGGTAGAGACCGGTCAGGGTCAGGTAGACCTCGAAACTGCGAAAGGTCGTCGATTCCAGCTGCTGGCCAATGCTGGCTAGCTCCATCGCCGATATCGAGGCGACAACGCTGGAGGTCAGCATCAACAGAATGAACTGGCTTGCGAGTGCAGGAAAGCTGACGCGCAGCGCCGGCCGCAGGATGATATAGCGGAACACCTGGAAGCCGCTGAGGCCGAGCGCGCGGCCTGCCTCGACCTGGCCCTTCTGGATCGATTCCACCCCGCCACGGATGATCTCGGCGGCATAGGCGCCGCCGTTGAGACCAAGCGCGACGATGGCGGCGGTATCTGGCGCGAGCCTGATCCCGATCGACGGCAGGCCGAGATAGATGAAGAAGGCCTGAACCGGAAAGGGAGTGTTGCGGATGATCTCGACGAAACACTTCACCAGCCAGACGAACGGCCCGATCCCGGTCCGGCGCAAGGCCACGCAGAGAAGGCCGATGGCAAAGCCCATCGCCATCGCCTTGGTCGAAATCGCAAGCGTCAGCCAGCACCCATAGAGAAGCCGGGGCCAGGCGGCAAAAATAACGCTGAAATCAAATTGATAGCTCACGGTGAGCTCCTCCCGTCGCTGCAAGCGCCTTCTCCGTCCCCGGCACTCACACGCAAAATGTTCGCTTTCGTACATAAGTAGCCAGATGATGAAATATCTGTCAACTCCCTGGGAGGATTAATGCCGATCTGAAATATTTCTTTTTCTTTCAATTATTTAGTATAACAACCTGATCTACTTTGAAGATTCAATCTGACATTTTTTCTTGAATATTCACCGATGCCAGCCTCAAAAAATTGTTCGCAATGGTTCAAAATTCATTCCTCGCTATGCAAGTAAAAGCCATCTCACGTGGGGATCGGCTCAACTGTCGGTTTTTGGAATGTTCGAGGGCGGCCATGCTTGCAAAGCGAGGCAAAGGCCGCGATAAGGGCGATTGCATTGGCTGGTCAGCGAGGAACCATGGCTGAGAGTGCGGTTAAACCCGGCAAGTCGCAGGCGACGCAAAAATATCAGCGTCAGCAGCGGACGAATGATCCCGATCAGACCCGCGCAGACATCCTCGAAGCGGCCGAGGGTGAGTTCGCCCGGCATGGCTACGCCGGCACGACAATCGACAGCATTGCCCAGAAGACCCGCCGCAGCAAGCGGATGATCTATTACTACTTCAACTCGAAGGCGAAGCTCTACGTCGCCGTGCTCGAAAACGCCTATGCGCGCATCCGCGTCGCGGAAGCGAAGGTAGACCTCGGTGAGGAAGATCCACGCCAGTCGCTAAAGAACCTCGTGGACTTCTGCTTCGACTTTCACTTCGATCATCCGACGTTCGTCAAATTGATCATGAGCGAGAATCTCAACGACGCAAAATACCTGCCGGCCTCATCCCTGATCGGCGAATTGCACCGGCCGATCCTGCAACGCATCGATCAATGCCTGCGTCTCGGATACCAAAAGGAACTATTCCATCAGGCCGTTACGCCAATAGAGATCCATATGACGCTGAGCGGTCTCTGCTTCTTCAATGTTTCAAACCGTGCCACCTTCTCGGCGATCTTCGATGTCGATATGACATCGGCGGCAGCGCGGCGAGCCCGCAAGCAGCAGATCCTGCTGACGATCCTTGGGCGGCTGAACACGACGATGGAAGGCTTCGTTTCGGATTTCTCGTAAAGATCGGTCCTTCGCAACCGCCGCACCACAGAACAGCCCGGCGTCGTCTCATGGAGCCACGCCAAAGGCCGGCTGCGGTTTTTGGCGGGCGAGTGGCGGGAATGCGAGGGCGATCGCCGCCGCCCCCAGACCGACCATTGCGGAGCCGATGAACAGCCAGGAATAATTGGCGAAGGTGTCGAAGATCCAGCCTCCGACGAGAGGGCCGAAGGCCATGCCGAGGCTGGAGAGCATCGTCGCCGCACCAAAGACCGTGCCGATAATGCGCGGCCCGAAATATTCCCGCGCCAGCACCGCATAAAGCGGCATCACACCGCCATAGGCGCTGCCGAAAATGATGGCGAGCGCATAGAATTCGCCGAGCCGGCTGACCAAGAGATAGGTCGCGAGTGCGGCCGCCTGCACCAGCAGGCCGGCGACCAGCACCGGCTTTACCCCTATCCTATCGGCAAGGCTGCCATAGAGCAGCCGACCACCCAGTCCGGCCAGACCTTCGACGCTGTAGATGCTGACGGCTGCCATCGGTGCGACGCCGCAGATCGTCGCATAATTCACCATATGGAAGATCGGTCCGGAATGTGCCGCGCAGCAGGCAAAGAAGGTCAGGCCGAGCACGATGAATTGCGGCGACCGAAAGACTTTCGACAGCGGGGGCCTGGCGCCGTCGGCTGCGAACTCGGTTCCGGTTTCAGCGGTTTCGGCCGGTGGACGCCTGACCAGCAGAGCGGCCGGCACCAACAGCAGCCAGGCGCCGATACCGATCATCAGCATGGCGGGCCGCCATTCATAGGCCGAGATCAGCCAACGCGCGAAGGGCGAGATCGTCATCGGCGCAACGCCCATGCCGGCGGAGACGAGCGACACTGCAAGGCCGCGGTTTTCGTCGAACCACGCCGTCGTCGCCGCGATCATCGGCGCGAAGAAGGTGCTGGCGGCGAGCCCGACGAGGATGCCGTAGGTCAGTTGGAACTGCAGCAGCGTCTCGGCCCGGCTCGCCAGCACAAGCGCCAGGCCGAGCAGCACCGACCCGATCATCACGACGACGCGCGGGCCGAAGCGGTCGCTTGCCGCGCCCCAGAAGAAGCCGCCGAAGCCCATGACGATGAAATTCAGCGTCATCGCGCTGGCGATGCCGACATGCGACCAGCCGGTCGCCGTTGCGATCGGCCCCTGGAAAATCGCCAGCGAAAACATCGCGCCAAGCGCAACGCAGGTCATCAATGCGCCCGCAGCGACGATGACCCAACGATAGGAAACACTCATGGCTTCATAACCTCCTTGCCGACAGAGTGATCGCGACGCATGCGGCAAGCCTACCGCACTCCGCGCCTGCAATCCAAAGACGTTTGAACCGCTGCGATTTCGACAGCGCGCTCACATCTTTTTCGTCGCACTTAGAGAGTACGAAACATCACCAATGCATCGACATAGCCCTGCGTCGGATGAAGAAACACACCGGGAAGACGACCGACGATTTCGAAACCGAGCGATTGCCACAGCGCGACGGCGCGTTCATTGCTGCAGACGACGAAATTGAACTGCATCGCCCGAAAGCCCCTGGCGCGGGCATGCTGCAGGGAATGGTCATGCATCCGGCGAGCGACGCCACTGCCGCTCGCGGCGGCGTCGGTCATGTAACCGCAGTTGCAGACATGCCGGCCGCCGCCGGCCTGATTGGCCTTGATGTAATAGGTGCCGAGGACCACACCATCCTCTTCCGCGACGAAAGTCTCGCGGTCCGGTCCCATCCAATAGGCGAGCGCATCGGCTTCAGAGAGATCACGATCAAGCGCATAGGTTTCGCCGGCGCGGATCGTCGGACCGATGATCCTCCAGATCGCGTCTTGATCGTTCTTATCTGCGGGGCGGATCAGCATGCCCGATGTCTACAGAAGCCTGATATGGCTTGCAACGGATGGGCGGCCTCCGGCCAATGCCGGAAGCGCCTTCCTTTCGAACGACATCAAACCCTTTCGAGCGCGATCGCGATGCCCTGCCCGACGCCGATGCACATGGTCGACAGCGAATATTTTCCGCCGGTCTCATGAAGCTCCAGCGCCGCCGTGCCGGTGATGCGTGCACCCGACATGCCAAGCGGATGGCCGAGCGCAATCGCGCCGCCATTGCGGTTCACCCGCGCATCATCATCGGCAATGCCGAGCGCGCGCAACACCGCCAGCCCCTGGCTGGCAAAGGCCTCGTTGAGTTCGATCACGTCGAACTGTTCGGCGCTCATGCCGAGCCGCGCCATCAGCTTGCGCGAGGCCGGGATCGGCCCGACACCCATCACCCTTGGCGGAACGGCGGCGGCAGCACCACCGAGAATGCGGGCGATCGGCGTCAGGCCATATTTCCGGGCCGCCGCTTCCGAAGCGACGATCAGCGCCGCCGCCCCGTCATTGACGCCGGAGGCATTGCCGGCCGTCACCGTGCCGCCCTCCTTCTTGAAAGGCGTGGCGAGTTTCGCCAGCGTCTCGATCGTCGTCGCCCGCGGATGTTCGTCTTTTTCGACGATGACGGGATCACCCTTACGCTGCGGAATGATCACCGGGGTGATTTCCTTCGCCAGCCGTCCGTTCGCCTGGGCGGCCGCCGCCTTCGCCTGGCTTCGCACCGCGAAGGCATCCTGGTCCTCACGGCTGACATGATAGTCCTCGGCAACGTTCTCACCGGTCTCCGGCATGGAATCGACGCCATATTGCTTCTTCATCAGCGGATTGACGAAGCGCCAGCCGATCGTCGTGTCGTGGATTTCGGCGGCCCGGGAAAAGGCCGTCTCGGCCTTCGGCATGACGAAGGGCGCGCGCGACATGCTTTCGACGCCGCCGGCGACCATCAGCTCGGCCTCGCCGGAGCGGATGGCCCGCGCCGCGGTGATCACCGCGTCCATGCCGGAGCCGCAAAGCCGGTTGATCGTCGTGCCCGGAACTGAGATCGGCAGGCCGGCCAGCAGCGCCGACATGCGCGCGACATTGCGATTATCCTCGCCCGCCTGGTTGGCGCAGCCGAAGATCACGTCATCGACGGCTTCCCAATCGACGGCGGCATTTCGTTGCATCAGCGCTTTCAGCGGAATGGCGCCGAGATCGTCGGCGCGCACCTGGGACAGCGAACCGGCGAAGCGGCCGATCGGCGTTCTGACATAGTCGCAGATAAAGGCTTCGGTCATGGCTTTTCCTCAGAGTTGCGGGACGACGAGGTCGCCAACCGGCCCTTCGACGGTGAGCGGCGCGCCGGTCATCGCCTGCAATTCCTCTTGCGACATCGCGGCGAGCTTTTCGCGCAGGACGAAGCGTCCCTTGACGATGTCGATGACGGCGTGGCTCGTATAGACGCGGGTGATGCAGGCTACGCCGGTCAGCGGGAAGGTGCATTTCTCCACAAGCTTCGGCTCGCCCGTCTTGGTGACGTGTTCGGTGATGACGCAGACTTGCTTGGCGCCGTGCACCAGGTCCATGGCGCCGCCGACGGCCGGCACGCCTTTGCTGCCCACCCGCCAGTTGGCGAGGTCACCGCTCTGAGCCACCTGATAGGCGCCGAGGATTGCGACGTCGAGGTGGCCGCCGCGCACCATGGCGAAGCTGTCGGCATGATGGAAGAAGGCGGCACCCGGCTTCAGCGTCACCGCCTTCTTGCCGGCATTGATCAGGTCCCAGTCCTCTTCGCCCGCCGCCGGCGGCTCGCCGAAATTCAGGATGCCGTTTTCCGTGTGGAAGATCGCCTGACGGCCGGGCGGCTGATATCGGGCGACCATTTCGGGAAAGCCGATGCCGAGGTTGACATAGGCGCCGTCCGCAATGTCCTGCGCGGCGCGCCAGGCGATCTGCGCGTTGGAAAGCTTGATGTCTTCACGAGTGTCGATGGTCATACGTAGGCCACTCCGGCTCGAATGAGCTCTTCTTCCTGTTGGGGATTGGGAACGGCGACAACGCGGTCGACGAAGATGCCGGGTGTCACCACGTGTTCGGGATCGATGCCGCCGGCCGGCACGATCGACGAGACCTGGACGATCGTCTTTTCCGCCGCCATGCACATCAGCGGATTGAAGTTGCGGCCGGCCTTGTTGTAGGTGAGGTTGCCCTGGATATCGCCGATTTCAGCCTTCACGATCGCAAAGTCGGCCTTCAGCCAGCGCTCCTGCACATAGTGGCGGCCATCGAACTCGGCGATGACCTTGCCGTTGGCCAGTTCGGTGCCGTAAGCCGTCGGCGTGTAAAAAGCCGGAATGCCGGCTCCGCCGGCGCGGATGCGCTCGGCAAGCGTTCCCTGCGGCACCAGCTCGAGCTCGATCTCGCCGGCCAGATATTTATCCGTGAAGGCGCGCGGATCCGACGACCGCGGAAAGGAACAGATCATTTTCCGGACCAAGCCGGCATCGATCATCGCGGCGATGCCGATGCGCCCGTTGCCGGCATTGTTGTTGATCACGGTCAGGTTCTTCGAGCCCTTGTCGATCAGGGCATGAATGAGCTCGATCGGCGCGCCCGAGCCACCGAAACCACCGATCATGACGGTCGCGCCGTCACCGATCTCAGAGACGGCTTCCGCCGTGCTCCCGACTGTCTTGTCCATGCGGGATCTCTCCTTGGCTATGCGATCGGGAACTGGTTCCCGTCCTTCGAGCGTCAGGGATAAAGCGCAGCGGGCCGGACGGCAAGAAATTTGTGCGATATTTGACATTTGTTCGTATATCGCACAATAAGGAGTGGTCGGGCGCAGCCCGAGCAATCGATCCAGCGAATCGATTGCAGCGACGAATGCCCGAAGCGCAAGCGAAGGGCGAAGCACGATAGAACGCGGTCCGACAGGCAACCTCAAGACAGGAGCCCACCATGCGCGAAACGGATTTCGTCAGCGGTTTTGCCCGCGGCCTGAAAGTCATCGAAGCCTTCGGTGAGACGCGGCAGCGGCTTTCCATTGCCGAGGCGTCGAAACTGACGGCGCTCGATCGCGCCGCCGTGCGCCGCTCGCTGCTGACGCTCGCCGAACTCGGTTATGCCGATTACGACGGCAAGTTCTTCACCCTAACACCGAAGATCCTGCGGCTTGGCCATGCCTATCTCGCGGCGACGCCTCTGCCGGCGCTGCTGCAACCGCATCTCGATCTTCTCTCCGAAAAGGCCGGCCAGAGTGCCTCGGCCTCGGTGCTCGACGGCACCGAAATCGTCTATGTCGCCCGCGCCTCGCAGCGCCGCGTCATGTCGATCAATTTGACTCCCGGAAGCCGCCTGCCCGCTTACTGCGCCTCGATGGGCCGGGTGCTGCTTGCGGCTCTCCCCGAGAGCGAAGCGCGCGCCATCCTTGCCCGCAGCGAGCTGAAGAAGAACACTGTGAATACCAGAACCGATCCGGAGGAGCTCATCACAGAATTCCGCCGTGTGCGCGCCGAGGGTTACGCCATCATCGATCAGGAGCTGGAGATCGGTCTCTGCTCCATTGCCGTGCCCATCGACAACGACCGCGGCGAAACCGTCGCGGCGATCAATATCGGGGCGCCGGCCGCTCTCGTGCCGGCCGCGGAGATGAAGGAGCGGTATCTGCCGCTGCTGAAGGAAACGCAGACCGCATTGCGACCATTACTGCGGCGGTGACGGCAAGCAGTGCCAGCAAAAGTCCGCAGCGGTTTTGCGTCCGGAATACGTAAAGAAACAGATGGAGCGGCCCCGAACAGGGGCCGCTCGCAATCGTCAATGCGTCAGGTCGAGCGCGGCTGTGAGGTCGCCCATCGGCGGCCGATCATTGTTGCGCAGCGCCTTGTCGCGGGCGAGGATGCCGGGCAGCACCGGCAAATCATAGCGCGCGGTGATGAAGCGGATGATCGAGGTCGTGTCGTACTGGGTGTGATCGACCATGCCGCTCTTGGCGAAGGGCGAGATGATGAAGGCCGGAATGCGGTTGCCCGGGCCCCAGCGATCGGCCTTCGGCGGCGCGACGTGATCCCAGAAGCCGCCATTCTCGTCATAGGTGACGATGACGAGCATATGGCCCCATTGCGGGCTCTTCTCGAGGTGGGAGACGATATCGGCAAGATGCTGGTCGCCGCTCGACACGTCGGCATAACCGCCATGTTCGTTGAGGTTGCCTTGCGGCTTGTAGAAGGAGACCGCGGGCAGCTTGCCATCGTCGATATCCCTGAGGAAGGCTTCGCCGCCAAGACCGCCATCCCTCAGATGTTCGGCGCGCGCCGGCGTGCCTGGCGCGAAATTGGCGAAATAGTTGAACGGCTGGTGGTGGAACTGGAAGTTCGGCACCGGCGTGGCGTTCTTGCCGTCGAGGGCTGCCTGCCAGGCGCCGCTATACCATGCCCAGCTGACACCCTTCAGCGACAGCAGGTCGCCGATGGTGATTTCATGCTGCGGCGGCAGCGTCGTTGCGGCGGTGGGATCGGCATAGGCCGGATCGCCGTCCTTGGCCGGCGGATTGGCGCTCGGCTGGTAGGGCGGCTGCATGGTGTTGACGGCATAGAAGTCAGGGGTCAGCGTGCCGTCGGAGACGAATTTCGGGGCGCCCTCCAGCGCCGACTTCGGGGCGTTTTCCGCCACAACAAGCGACGTGCCGTCCGCATCGACCTTGGCAATGGTCGGCTTTGCCGGGCTCTTGTCGGCGTCGGGATAATAGGGCGTGCAGGCGCAGACGAGTGCGAAGTGATTGAGGAAGGAACCGCCGAAAGCGCCCTGGAAGAAGTTGTCGGCAATGACGTATTTCTTGGCGACCTGCCACATCGGCAGGATGGAGCCGTCGTAGTGCCCCATGACGAGGCTGCCGGAATCGGCCCAGGCCACGAACTTGTCGTTCTTGCCGCCGTCGATCTGCATCTGCTCCTGGTAAAAGCGATGCCAGAGATCGCGGGTGATGACCGAAGGCGCCTGCGCAAAACCCTTGGGATCGTCGATCGCAAAGGTGGCGTTGGCAAGATGGGCCGACTGCGCCTCGGTGACGGCAGGCGTAACACCCTTGGCGGTGAGGCCGCCCCAGGCGGGCGGCAGTTCGGATAGCAGCTGGCCGTCGCGGTCGAGCTGGCGGGCGTGATCGGCGGTCGCGTTCGAGAGCCCGTCGACGCCGGGAAAGCTGCCGTAGAGATTATCGAAGCTGCGGTTTTCGGCATAGATGACGACGACATTGTCGATCTTGTCGTAGCCGGCGGGCGCCGCATGGGCTGCCGTTGTGATCGCAAACGGCACGATGGCCGATCCGGCGAGACAGATGGAATGGAGGGTCTTCAGTCTTTTCACGTCAGTTCCTCATGGCTAGGGGGCGTTGGCTAGAGGGAGCGGAGAACGCTCGGGGGCGTCCAAACGCTATTCCGGCCGTCTATCAACTTTGTGACATCGGGGGTTGGCGTGATGCCGCAGGCGATAGCCGTCATCAATTTGTTGCAACAAGGTTCGATCATGGAGCAAACCAGTCTTAAGCTATTGGAATCCTTATCATGGCAATCAAGACCATCTGGCTTGTGCGGTCCGGCCTGGCGGTGAGCATGGGTGCTGTGGCGCTCTGTCTTGCCAGTCTTCCGCTGCGGCAAAGCAGCGCGGCGACCACGGCCGGCCTGCATCCCGGCCCGATGTCGCGCGCCGAGGCCTTTGCCCGAGCCGAAACGCTCACCGCGCTCGGCCGCAAGATATTCTCGGATGCCTCGCTGTCGGCCTCGGGGCTCCAGGCCTGCGCGTCCTGCCATGATCCGGCTCACGCCTTCGGCCCGGCATCGGCGACGCCGGTCGAAATCGGCGGCCAGCATATGGACCGGCCGGGGCTGCGCGCCGTGCCGACGCTGCGCTACCTCCAGGCGGTACCCGCCTTCACCGAGCATTATTACGATTCCGAGGACGAGGGCGACGAAAGCGTCGACAATGGCCCGACCGGCGGCCTGACCTGGGACGGCCGTGTCGACCACGGCGCCGATCAGGCAAAGATCCCGTTGCTTTCGCCCTTCGAGATGGGAAACAAGGATGCGGCCGAAGTGGTGGCAAAGCTGCAGAAGGCAGCCTATGCCGGTGACATCGAGGCGGCCTTCGGCGCGACGGTGTTCGACAACCCCGACGACGCCTTCGACGCCGCCGCCGAGGCGCTCGCCACCTTCGAACAGAGTGGCCCGGATTTTTATCCCTATTCCAGCCGCTACGACGCCTTTCTCGCCGGCAAGGCGACGCTGACGGCGCAGGAATTGCACGGGCGACAGCTGTTCGAGGATCCGGCCAAGGGCAACTGTTCGAGCTGTCATCTGAGCGAGCCCGCCAATGACGGCGAACCGCCGCAATTTTCCGATTTCGGCTTCCTCGGACTCGCCGCTCCCCGCAATATGGCAATCCCGGCCAATAGCGATCCGAACTATCACGATCTCGGCCTCTGCGGCCCTCAGCGCACCGACTTTGCCGGACGCAGCGACTATTGCGGCCTGTTCCGCACCCCGACGCTGCGCAATGTCGCTCTGAATAAGAGCTTCTTCCACAACGGCTATTTCCACTCGCTGCGCGACGTCGTCTCCTTCTATGCGACCCGCGACAGCGATCCCGGCCGGTGGTATCCGAAAAATTCAGATGGCACGGTCCGTAGATATGACGACCTGCCGCAAGCCTATTGGGACAATCTCAACCAGGACCCACCCTTCGGCCGGAAGTCCGGCGATGCGCCTGCCCTCACCGACCTCGAGATCGACGACATCGTCGCCTTCCTGGGAACGCTGACGGATGCCGATCTGCAATCTGATGCGATCGGGCATTGACCCGGGGCCGGCGGACCACTCTTGTTATGGACTTGCTAGGCTAAGGACGGAAACGCATCTCGCGACCGTTGCTTGAGAATATGCAATCAATGATTTATATGCTGTCATTGATGAATGGAGGCAATGATGGCCAGCATGACGATCCGCAATCTCGATGATGGATTGAAGCAGCGGCTGCGCGTTCGCGCCGCCACGCATGGGCGATCAATGGAAGACGAAGCACGCGATATTCTGCGTACGGCACTTGCGACCACCGAGCCGGTGGCGCGCAATCTCGCCGATACCATTCGCGCCCGCTTGCAATCGGTCGGAGGGGTTGAGCTCGAAATTCCGCCCCGGCAGCCGATCCGGGACGCGCCGGACTTTGACGCGTGATCGTTCTCGATACCAACGTCATTTCGGAACTGCTCACGCCGGCGCCGAATGCGGCTGTAATCGAATGGCTCGGGGCACAACATCCACTATCCGTATTCACGACCGCGATCACCGAAGCGGAAATTTTGTATGGCTTGCGTCTCCTTCCTCCCGGCCGGCGTCGGCGTGATCTCGAGGCAGCCATCCTGCCGATATTCAATGAGGACATGAGTGGCCGTATCCTGCCATTCGATCGTGACGCGGCAGATGTCTATGCCATCATTGCCACCGATCGCCGCAAGGCTGGCAGGCCGATCAGCCAGTTCGATGCGCAGATCGCAGCCATCGCCATCTCGCGCGGCGCTTCACTCGCAACGCGAAATGTGTCCGATTTCGACGGAATCGGCTTGCAGATCATCAATCCGTGGAAGGATCTCTAAGTCCCTCGCATCGTAGAATTCTAAACCATCTAAGTCAGCCAAGGTCGACCTAAGCATTCCCACTTGATGTATCATAATTTCCGATATACATCATTTTACTGGAAATGATGGGGGAATGATGGAACGCTCGTTTTTGACGATTGCCGCCGGCGAGAATAACGATGCGATCCGCGCCCTTTCGGCGCCGGCGCGAATTGAGATTCTCAAGCTGCTCTGTGCCAAAGGGCCGATGAATATCAACGACATCGCGCGCGCACTTTCCCTCCCCCAATCCACCGTCGCAACCGGCATCCAGATTTTGGAAGACGCCCGGCTTGTCGATTCCCAGCTGGCGAAAGCCCGCAAGGGAAATCAGAAGATCTGCTCGGCGATCTACAGCGAAATTCTGATCAGCTTCGAGGAAAGTGCGGCCCAAAGGGCCAACAATATCATCGAAGTCGAGATGCCTGTGGGGCTCTACACCAGTTGCGATGTCCATGCGCCCTGCGGTCTTTGCTCTACCGAGAGCGTCATCGGTCCCCTCGATGTGCCGGACTATTTCCTCGATCCGCAGCGCATGCAGGCCGGGCTCGTCTGGTTCGGCCGAGGCTACGTGGAATATAAATTCCCCAATAACGCCAAGGTGTTGAACAAGGGTATCCGCGCCATCGAGTTTTCGCTGGAGCTGTCGTCCGAGGTGCCCGGCACCAATCCGGACTGGCCCTCCGATATCACGCTCTGGGTCAACGGCATGGCGATCGGCACCTGGACATCGCCCGGTGATTACGGCGACAAGCGCGGCGCCTTCACGCCGGCATGGTGGAAGCTCGAGGGCTCACAATATGGGATGATGAAGACCTGGCGCATCTCGACGCGCGGAACCTTCATCGACGGCATCGCCGCATCGAATGTCACGCTCAGCGATCTGGCGCTTGCCCAGCACTCCTCGATCCGGCTTAGGGTCGGCATCGCCGAGAATGCCGGCCATACCGGCGGCGTGAATATTTTCGGCCGCGGCTTCGGAAATCATGGACGCGATATCATCATGCGGCTACATGTCTGAATTATAAATATCTGAAATCTTGATTTAAATATCACGCTTCTTTCCAGATCTGACAACCAAAAATACACCACAACACGCTGTAATAAAACAATTATTTCCGAAAATTGAATTAGTATGATTAAAACCGCAACTCGGTTGACAGAACGACATTCCTGATATCAAGTTAGAGGCAAGAAAACAAAAATTCTGATATATAATCGGGAGGATCCGTTGAAGACGAATGTCGTTGCCCACCGCGATTTCCGCGTCGCGACCATTGACGCCAGGCTCTACAGTTCATTTCTCGAACATCTCGGCAGAGCGATTTACGGCGGCATCTATGAGCCCGGACATCCCACAGCCGACGAGGACGGATTTCGCCGCGACGTGCTCGATCTTGTGCGTGAGCTCGACACGCCATATTGCCGTTATCCCGGCGGCAATTTCGTCTCGGCCTATAATTGGGAAGACGGTGTCGGCCCGCGTTCGGAGCGCCCGGTTCGCCTCGATCTTGCCTGGCGCACCCGCGAAGCCAACCAGATCGGCGTCAATGAATTCGTCGATTGGTGCAAGAAGGCCAACACCAAGCCGATGCTCGCCGTCAATCTCGGATCACGCGGCCTCGATGCCGCCCGCAATTTCCTGGAATATTGCAATCATCCCGGCGGCACCTACTGGTCGGACCTGCGCCGCAAGCACGGCTGGTCCAATCCGCACGATGTCAAATTGTGGTGCCTCGGCAACGAGATGGATGGGCCCTGGCAGGTCGGCCACAAGTCGGCCTATGAATATGGCCGGCTGGCGGATGAGACGGCCAAAGCCATGCGCGGCTTCGACAAGTCGCTCGAACTCGTGGTCTGCGGCTCGTCCAATTCCGACATGAAGACCTATCCCGAGTGGGAAGCGCAGGTTCTCGACCAGTGCTATGACAGCGCCGACCATATTTCGCTGCACATGTATTTTGCCAATCGCGAGAAAAATACGCTCAACTATCTCGCCCGCGCGACGAAACTCGACCGCTACATCACCACGATCGGCGGCGTGATCGACTACATCAAGGCGAAAAAACGCTCGAAGAAGACGATCGGCATTTCCTTCGACGAATGGAATGTCTGGTATCATTCCAACCAGCAGGACAAGGATATCCTGGCGCGCGACGAATGGCCGGATGCGCCGCATCTCCTGGAAGATATCTATAATTTCGAAGACGTGCTGCAGGTCGGCGGCATTTTGAACACCTTCATCCGCCGCTCCGACCGGGTGCGCATCGCCTGCATCGCCCAACTCGTCAACGTCATCGCCCCTATTATGACCGAGGACGGCGGTGCGGCCTGGCGCCAGACGATCTATTACCCCTTCTACTACGCTTCCCGATATGGCCGCGGCTCGGCCCTGCAGCTGGTCGTCGACGGCCCGACCTATGACAGCGACGAAGAGAACGACGTCCCCTATCTCGACGTATCGGCCGTGCATTCCGAAGACGGTAGGCAGCTCACCTTCTTTGCCGTCAACCGTCATCCGAACGCGGCGCTCGATCTCGACGTGCGGCTGGAAGGTTTCGGAGCCGCCCGGGTGGTCGAGCAGGTGGAGATGACCCATGGCGACCTGGAAGCCGTCAATACGGCTGCGCGACCGAAGACGGTCGCTCCGGTCAATGTCGAGACTGCGAAGGTCGAGGATGGACGGGTGCGGGCAGCGCTGAAACCGCTGTCCTACAATGTCATCCGGCTGTCGGTGTGACAGCCGCCGCCGGGTAAGCCCGGCTGAAGATATTCGGCTCACTGCGAGGAGGCAGGCGGGTCGGAGGGATGGTTCACTGAGGCTCTGCCTCTGCGAACCGACAACCGCGACGTGCCCATGCGTGCCTTTGCGGCCGCCGTATCGTCGCTTTCTAGGGAGGAGTTCATGCAACAGTGGAAGAGGCTCGCATTTGGCGTCGCGCTGGCCGCACTCGGCCTGACAGCGACGGCCAAGGCCGATGACTACACCTCCTTGCCGCGCAAGGAGACGCTCATCGTCGAAAATCCGGAAGGGACGATCAAAAATCCCGGCTGGTTCAACATCTGGGTCAATGGCGGCGGCGGTGTATCCACAGGCCTGCAGCAGCTGACCATGGATACGCTCTGGTATATCGACCCCGAACAAGGGCTTGGCGGCGCGACCTGGGACAATTCGCTGGCTGCCGACAAGCCGCAATATAATGCCGACTTCACCGAGATGACGGTGAAACTGCGCAAGGGGCTCTTCTGGAGCGACGGCGTGGAGTTCACGGCAGACGACGTGGTCTATACCGTCAAGACGCAGATGGATCACCCCGGCATGGTCTGGAGTGCTGCCTTCTCGGTGCAGGTGGCAAGCGTCGAGGCGACCGACTCCTCGACTGTGGTGTTCAAGCTGAAGAAGCCCAATTCGCGCTTCCACGCCATCTTCACCGTTCGCTGGAACGGCGCCTGGATCATGCCCAAGCATGTCTTCGAGAAAGTCGAAGATCCGCTTCGCTATGATTTCGCCAATCCCGTCTCGCTCGGCGCCTACAAGCTCAAGTCCTACGATCCCCAGGGCAAGTGGTATACTTGGGAGAAGCGTGACGACTGGCAGCGGACATCGCTTGCCCGCTTCGGCGAGCCGGCCCCGAAATACGTGACCTATACCGATCCCGGCCCGCCGGATAAACGCACCATCGCTCAGCTCGAGCACAATCTCGATATCATTCACGACAACACGCCCGAGGGCATGTTCACGCTGAAGGAAAAATCGAAGTCGATCGAGACCTGGTTCCCGGGCTTCCCCTTCGCCCATCCGGATCCGACACTTCCGGCTGTCATTTTCAACACCCAGAATCCGCCCTTCGACAACGCCGATGTACGCTGGGCGCTTGCCCTGCTGATCGACATCAAGGCCGTTGACATGGCGAGCTACCGCGGCGCTGCGACGCTGTCGGCGCTCGGCGTGCCACCGACGGCGGCCACGATGAAGGACTATCAGGCGCCGATGCAGGATTGGCTGAAGGATTTCGAGATCGATACCGGCAAGAGCAAGATCAAGCCTTATGACCCGACGGTCGGGCAACAGATCGCCGATATCCTGCGCAAGCAGCCGAAGTTCAAGGACCAGATCCCGACCGACCCGCAGGCAATCAGCGGCGCCTTCGGCTATGGCTGGTGGAAGCCGGATCCGAAGGCTGCCGGCGAACTGCTGGAAAAGGCAGGCTTCAAGAAATCCGGCGGCAAATGGCTGACCCCGGATGGACAGCCCTTCAAGATCCGGATGACGGTCGAGGGCGACACCCGCTCCGTCTTCACCCGCGCCGGGACGCTGATTGCGCAGCAATGGGCCGCCTTCGGCATCGACGCCAAAGCCGTGCCGGCCGCGAAACTTTGGCAGACGGCGCTACAGCCCGGCGATTTCCAGGTGGCGATCGCCTGGAGCGTCGAAACCTGGGGCGGCGATCCCGATCTGTCGTTCTTCCTCGACAGCTGGCATTCGCAGTTCGTGGCCAAGAAGGGTGACAATCAGCCGCCGCGCAACTGGCAGCGCTGGAGCAATCCGGATCTCGATAAGATCATCGAAAGCATTCGCGGCATCAGCGCCGATGATCCGAAGGGCGTCGAGCTCGGCAAGGATTATCTGAAGCTGGTGGCCAAGGAAATGCCGACGATCCCGCTGATGTCGTATAACGTCTTCACCTCGATGGATACGACCTATTGGACCGGTTATCCGACGATCGCTGATCCTTATACCGATCCGGTGCCGAATTGGGCCAACTCCAGGCTGATGATGGTCAAGCTGAAGCCGGCACAACCGAAATAATCCTCCCAACGCCGGCGCGAGTGTTGCGCGCCGGCCCCCTAATCGACGGGCATGTGGCATGTCCGTCGATCCTTTCCACTTGATGAAGGGAACCAGAGAGGAACCACCGCCCTATGACGTCCTATCTGATCTTTGTGCTGAAGCGGTTCGGTCAGTTTCTGCTTGTTGTATTTCTTGGCGTGACGATCACATTCTTCGTCACCCACCTGACCCCGATCGACCCGGTCGAAGAAAGCATAGGCGCCATCACCCAGATGGGGCAGTCCGATCCGAATGCGATCGAACTGATGCGCCAGTCGCTTCGCGAGCTTTACGGCATGGAGGGCTCGATCTGGCAGCAATACCTGCATTTCTGGCTGCGGCTTGCGACCGGTGATCTCGGTCCCTCGCTGTCGGCTTTTCCGACGCCCGTTTCCACCATCATAATGCGGTCCCTGCCCTGGACCATCGGGCTGATGTCAGTGTCGACCCTGATCACCTTCGTGCTCGGCAATGCGATCGGCGCGCTCGCCGGTTATTACCGCAAGGACATGGTGCTGAAGGCCGTCAGCCTCGTCTTCATCGCCCTGCTTCCCATTCCCTATTACATCCTGGCCTTCGTGCTTCTGATTGTCTTCGGCTATCTCTGGCCGGTGCTGCCGATCAATGGCGGCTACGAGATGAACGCCAATCTCGACCTCTCCTTTGCCCTCGTCCTCGATATCCTGAAACACTCGATCCTGCCGGCCTTGTCACTGATCATGGTCGGCGCCGGCAGCTGGCTGATCGGCATGCGCGCGCTCGTTTCCAACATCATCACCGAGGATTACGTCGTCTTCGCCGAGCTGGGCGGCGTTCCCAAGCGCAAGATTCTGCGCTCTTATATCGCCCGCAATGCCATGGTGCCGCAGTTCACCGGGCTTGCCATGTCGCTCGGCGCGATCTTCAACGGCACGGTCATTACCGAAATCGTCTTCGGCTATCCGGGCATCGGAAACCTGCTGATCGAAGCGGTGCATGCCGGCGACTACAGTCTGGTGCTCGGCCTCAGCGCATTGTCGATCGTCGGCGTTGCCGCCGCCGTGTTCATCATCGACATTCTGAGCCCGCTGATCGATCCGCGCATCAAGGTGGAATAGAGCATGTTTACGATCGTCCGCGACCTCGCGCGCCAGAATATGGAATTCCTCAGCGGCCTGCTGCTCTTTGCCGTCATCGTCGGGCTGGTCATCATGTCCTACTTCTCGCCGTACGGCGCGACCGACATCTATCTTCTGCCGCCCGATATGCCGCCCGATGGCGAATATTGGCTCGGCACGACATCGCGTGGCCAGGATGTTTTCTGGCAACTGACGACCGCGCTCCGCAACACCCTGTTTTTCGGCATCGGCGTCGCCTTCATTTCACGCATCATTTCGCTGGTCGTCGGCCTCGTCGCCGGCTATGCCGGCGGCGCGGTCGACCGGGTGCTGATGGCCATCAACGACAGCGTCATGGTCATCCCGCAATTTCCGCTGCTGATCCTGTTCTATTTCGTGCTGAAGGACAGCATGACCTGGACGGTGCTGATCGTCATCATGGCCTCGCTCGGCTGGTCCTACGATGCACGCCTCATCCGTTCGGTGGCGATCAGCCTGAAGACGAGATCCTTCACCACCCAGAGCGTCTATTCCGGCATGAGCATGCGCAAGATCCTCGTCGAGGAGCACCTGCCCTATGTTCTGCCGATCGTCTTCGCCACCACGATGAACAACATGATCTGGTCGATCGGCATGGAGATCACCCTGTCGGTGCTGGGCTTCACCGATATCGAGACGCCGACCATGGGCATGATGATCTATTGGGCCAATGCGCATTCGGCGCTGATATCAGGCATATGGTGGTGGGTGGCCGCCCCCGTCGCCGTCATCGTCGTCCTCTTCCTGGCGCTCTTCCTGCTGTCCATGTCGATGAACGAATACAATGATCCGCGCAGCCGGCTCAACCGGATGGGAAGTTAGTATGGATCCTTTGGTCGAAATTGAGAATCTGAAAGCCTATTACCGTGCCTTCCTCTACGGCGTCGATCGCGAGGTGCGCGCCGTCGACGATATCAGCCTGACGATCGCCCGCGGCGAGGTCTATGGCGTTGCCGGCGAATCGAGCAGCGGCAAGACGACCTTGATCAAGACCATCGCCGGCGCGATCCGGCCGCCGCTCCGGGTCGTCTCGGGAAAGGTGACATTCCATTTCGACGGCGGCACCCAGGATATCTACGCGATGAAGCCGGAAGAGCGCCTGGCGCTGCGCTGGCGGCATCTGTCCTATATCATGCAGGGTTCGATGAATGTGCTCAATCCGGTGCGCCGGATCCGTCACTCCTTCACCGATTTCGCCTTTCGCCACATGAAGGTCGGCAGGAATGAGTTTTTCGAAAGGGTCGCCACCCATCTGCAACGGCTGAAGCTGGATCCGCATCTGCTCGACGCCTATCCCCACGAGCTCTCCGGCGGCATGCGCCAGCGCATGACCATTGCGCTGGCCACGATCCTGACGCCGGAATTCATCATCGCCGACGAACCGACGACCGCGCTCGACGTGATCGTTCAGCGCGACGTCCTATCGATGATCCGCGAAATCCAACGCGAGATGGGTTCGTCCTTCCTGTTCGTCACCCATGATATGGGGGTTCATGCGACGGTCTCCGACCGCATCGGCATTGTCTATGCCGGGCGTCTTGTCGAGGAGGCGCCGACCGCCAAACTCTTCAACATGCCGCTCCACCCCTATACGCAGCACCTCGTCGGCAGCCTGCCGCGCATCGGTGATGCGACGGCCCGCCCTTCGCTGGAGGGTCGTCCGCCGAACCTCGCCATGCCGCCGGAAGGCTGCCGGTTTCACCCGCGCTGTCCGAAGCGCATGGAGATCTGCTCGCAGAAGGTTCCGCCGCTGGTCACCGTCGAGCCGCAGCGGCGCGTGGCCTGTTTTGCCGTTACGGGAGATCAGGTTTGAGTGCTCTTCTTCGTCTCTCGCATGTCACGAAAGTCTACCGGCAGGGCGGCATGCTCGGCCGGCGCCTGATCACCGCGGTCAAGGACGTCAGCTTTGAACTTGGAGCGGAGCCGGAGATCCTGTCGATCGTCGGCGAATCCGGCTCGGGAAAATCGACGATCGCGGCAATGATCCTCGGCCAGACCGAACCGACGGAAGGCGAGCTTCAATTCAGCGGCAGGACCGTTGCCATCCATAGCAGATCCGAACGCAAGGCTTTCATGAAAGAGGTCCAGCCGGTTCTGCAAAACCCCTTCGAAGCCTTCAATCCGCTGAAGCGTGTCGACCGTTATCTCTTCGAGACGGCCCTCAATTTTTCATTCTCGGGAAAACGGCCGGACCGGCAGCAGGCGGAGCGGATGGCCGATGCCGCGCTCGTCCATGTCGGCCTGACCCTTGAAGAAGTGAAAGGCCGGTTTCCCCACGAACTATCGGGCGGCCAGCTTCAGCGCGTCGCCATCGCCCGGGCGCTGATCCCGCAACCCCGCCTGCTGGTGGCCGATGAACCGGTCTCCATGGTCGACGCATCACTGCGCATGGCGATCGTCAACCTCTTTGGCCGCCTGAAAAACGAGCTCGGTCTCTCCATCGTCTACATCACCCATGACCTCGCCACCGCCTATTACATCAGCGACAACATCATCATCATGCGCAAAGGCGAAATCGTCGAACGCGGACAGGCCCGCCCCGTCCTGGACAACCCGCAGCATCCCTATTCGCGCGCGCTCAAGGACGCGGTGCTGGCCGCCGATTTTAGCCCAGCGACCTAAGCCTCGCAACGAGCAGGCAGCTTTCCTTCATAGGGCGCCGGCGAGTTTAGCGTTGCCTTAAAGAAACCGTGCAAGGATGAGTGTCTGTCATCCACGCCGGCAACCTGATGAAGTTTCGAAGAAATCTCGCTCGCTCCGCAATAAGCCATACCAGCGCATTCGCTCCCGCAATATTTGCGGCGATTATTGCAGCAACCGTCGTCTGGGTGGCAACGAACTGGCGGCTGGAGCGATCGCTGGCCGAGGAACGTTCGATCGTCGCCGGCGAGCTTGCCACCATATCCTCCCGACTTCAGACGAACCTCAACAGCAATGTGAAACTGTTGCAGGGGTTGGCGGCCGGCATCGCAGTCAATCCGGAGATGGGCCAGAACGGATTTTCCAAACTCGCCGCGCAGATTCTGCAGCCCGATTCACAATTGCGAAGCTTCGCCGCCGCGCCCGACATGGTGGTCCGGTGGGTCTATCCGGAGAAGGGAAACGAAAAGGCCATCGGGCTCGACTACCGCACCAATGAGAAGCAACGGGCTGCCGCGATGCTGGCGCGCAACACCCACAATATCGTTCTCACAGGCCCGGTGGAGCTTGTCCAAGGTGGAACCGCTTTCGTGGTCCGGTACCCAATTTACATCACTGAGGGAAAAAGCCAGATTTTTTGGGGACTGCTTTCCGGCATCATCGACATACCAAGGCTCTACCAGGAAAGCGGTCTTGGTTCGACCGAGCTTGAACTCGCCATCAGCACCGTGCCGGAGCCGAACGAGCCCAAACAGGTCTTTTTCGGTAGCTTGGCAACCTTTTCCAGGAAGCCGGTCCTGGCATCCGTCGATATGACCTACGGCCGTTGGACCCTCGCCGCACTGCCGAAGCGCGGATGGGGCCAAAAGAGCGGGATCGGCATTTTTGAGTTCTACGCGAGCCTGCTGGCACTATGTGTCGTTGCGCCGATCGTCTGGATCGGCTTTCTGACCAGATCGCGCCAAAGAACGATCGAAAAGCTTCGCCTTCACAAGAAGAAGCTCGTTCGGGCCCGGCAGAGGCTGGAGTTCCTGTCCTTGCATGACGCATTGACGGGGCTTCCCAATCGACGATTTGTCGACCGGATGATCGCGCAACCGCCGAGACCCCGTGCACAGGATTGTCTGATCCTCATTCATATCGACCTCGACCGGTTCAAGGAGATCAACGACACGAAAGGCCATGCCGGAGGTGACGCGGTCTTGCAAGGGACGGCTTCGCGCCTTGCCGATTTGGCTGGTCCAGACGACGTTGCGGCTCGGATCGGTGGAGATGAGTTCATCTTCGCCAGCTGGAGCGCCGATCCGGAGCCGAAGGCAAACGCATTGGCCCGGCAGATTGTCGAGACCCTCGAGCAACCTCTCTTCATTGACGGTATGGCCTGCGTTGTCGGGGCAAGCGTCGGCGTCGCCTGGGAGACCGATCTCGGGCGGGACCTCGGCCAATTGCTTCTCGATGCCGATCTGGCCCTGTACGAGGCGAAGAAGGCGGGCCGCGGCCGCGCGGCGGTGTTTACCGAAGAGCTTCGTAGCGCCGCGATCCATTCGAAAGAATTGGTGGACGAATTCAATCACGCGCTCGATCGCGATGAACTCGTTGCATTCTTCCAGCCGCAGTTCGATGCCAACACATTGGCCATTGCCGGCGTCGAGACGCTTGCCCGTTGGGACCACCCGCAAAAGGGCCTGCTCGCCCCGATCAGATTTCTCGACGTCGCGGAAAAGCTGGGGCGCAGCGGCGACATGGACAGGCTGATCCTGCAAAAGGCCCTGTTCGAGCTGACGCGATGGGACAGCCTGGGAATGCAAATCCCCCGTGTCTCGGTCAATATTTCAGCGCGCCGGCTGGCGCAGGCAAATCTGCTTGCCGAGCTGTCCGAGCTTCCCATCGCCAAGGGTCGCCTGTGTTTCGAGCTGCTCGAGACGATCTCCTTCAACGATCTTCAACCTGTTCTCAACGAGATCATTCCAGCGGTTAAAAAGCTCGGCATCGAAATCGAGATCGACGACTTCGGCACCGAACATGCCAGCATCGTCAGTCTGCTTCGATTTGAGCCGCGACGGCTGAAGATCGATCGCGAGATCATCAAGCCGATCATCGCGTCTCCATCGCAGCGCCGTCTGGTCGCCTCGATTATCGAAATCGGCCGATCGCAGAACATCGACATCGTTGCAGAGGGCGTGGAGACGATGGAGCATGCGAAGATCCTGAAAGAGCTCGGTTGCCATATATTGCAAGGTTATGCGCTGGCACGGCCCATGACCTCGGAGCAATTGATTGAATTTTGCCGCGGCTCGCACGCGTTGCAGTCCGGTTGATCAGTTACGGTCGGCCTGCGCGACTATTGCTCTGACGCAGATTCATCAGGTTCCGGAAAGCGTCATCGCGCGGAGATACCGTGGTCGTCGTCGTCCATGAAGGACCATGAGCGTGCCCAACAGAGACATCGTCACCGTCACCGTCACGCAGCCCCGATACGACGGATGGCGACGCTGACGCAGTGGAACCGGCTGTCTCTTGAGGTGTTTCTCCCGATCAACAGGGAGCTTCCAAATGACCTACGTCGCATCGCCAAGCTACGATCGTAACGACGCCAGCCGCGCGTCCAACCTCCGTCAGTGTCTCGAGACTGCCAGACGCCACCTGAATGAGACTTCACACAATTCGGAAACCGAGAAAATCGAGAGGCTCGTGGCTTCGGCCATCGAGGCGGGTTGGGAAGAGGATGAAGTGCGCCAGGCACTGAGCGGCGGCGAGGAGCAAGGAAACAAGACGCCGAAGCAGGAACGACCTGTCCCGACTATGGGCGTGGTTCCATCGTCATCCTTCTAGCGCATCGGCCCGAAAATCCGATTTTCGGAAAGCACGATGCGAGGATTGAAAGTGTTGGAGCGCCGTGCCTCCTTTTGGACGCACGGCGCTCTAACGAGGGGCATCAGCCACAGTTCCAGGCTTGTTCCTGGATTGGGACTGACGCCGTCATCAACAGCAATTGGCTGATGCGGACGTGCTAACCCGGTCCAGGAGGAGGAAGTTCGCAGTGCCTTATGTCTTCCGTCCGCATTCCCTTATTGTTTCGTGGCTGCCTTGAGCACGCCTTGCTGCAAATCCGCCTCGTCGGCAAGAATGGCGGCTGCCTCGTTGAGCAGGACGTCCTTGGCGTTCTTGCGGGCATTCTCGATGGCAATATCGGCGCTCAGGCTGCGCTCGCCTGCCTCCAGGCCATCATCGCCAAGGTCCTCGCCATCCCCTGCTTCGGCTCGATCCTTGAGCCGTTTCTCGCGAGCCGCCGCTTCTTTGCGACGTTCGGCTTCGTTGAGGGAAATGACCCCTTTTTCGCGCTGCGCCTTGAGGTCGGCAATGTCTTTCACCAGGCGCTGGAAGTCCGGATCGGTCTTGACCCGCGCATCATGGCGGTTTTGCAATGCCGGAAGCAATGTCGCGACTGTCTCGGCACGCGGGTATTTCGCGGGCTTGATCTCAGCCCACGGCAGCGCATTGTCATAACTGGTCTCGCCGAAAGCAGTCGGATCGGACAATCCCGGCAGGCTGAGATCAGGCGTCACGCCATGCAACTGCGTCGTGCCACCATTGACCCGGAAGAACTGGGCAATCGTCACTTTCAGCTCGCCGAACTCGGGTTTGCTGTTGTGCACGATCTGGTCGAGATCGACGACCGTCTGAACGGTGCCCTTGCCGAAACTGGGTTCGCCGACGATCACGCCGCGACCATAGTCCTGGATTGCCGCGGCAAAAATCTCCGAAGCCGAGGCCGAGCCGCGATTGATCAGGACACCCATCGGGCCTGTCCAGACAGGCGCTGCAAGATCGGCGCTTTTGACCTCGACCTTGCCGTCGCTGCCGCGTTGCTGAACGACCGGCCCCTTGCCGATGAACAGACCGGTCAAATCGATCGCCTCGTCCAATGAACCGCCGCCATTGTTGCGCAAGTCGATAAGAACGCTGTCGACCTTTTCGTCCTTCAACTCGCCGAGAAGCTTGGCGACATCGCGGCTTGCGCTTTTGTAATCCTTGTCGCCCTTCCGCTTGGCGTCGAAATCCTCATAGAAGACCGGCAGCGTGATAATCCCGATTTTACGCGTGGCGTCGCCCGCCTTGACGGAGAGTACGGTCTTCCTGGCTGCCTGCTTGTCGAGAGTGATTTTATCGCGCACCAGGCTGATGACGCGATGCGTGCCATCGGCTCCGGCATCGGCCGGGAGGATATCCAGCCGCACGACGGAGCCTTTTTTGCCGCGGATCATCTGCACGACTTCATCAAGGCGGGTGCCCACCACTTCCTTGATCGCGCCATCCTTGCCCTGGCCAACGCCGGTAATGCGGTCTCCGACCGCAAGCTTGCCGGAGAGTTGCGCCGGCCCGCCGGGCACGAGTTCACGGATCGTCGTGTAGTCGTCGCGTTCCTGCAGCACGGCGCCGATGCCGAACAGCGAAAGCTTCATCGAGACGTTGAAATCGGCCGAAGCGGCCGCGCCGAAATAATCCGTGTGCGGATCGATCGACGTCGAATAGGCGTCCATGAACGACTGGAACACGTCGTCGCTTTTGAACTTGTAGGCGCGCTCGAGCGTGTTTTCATACCGTTTGTCGAGTGTTTCGCGAATAGCCGCATCGGTTTTGCCGCCGAGCTTCAGCCGCAGCCAATCGCTTTTGACGCGCTTGCGCCAAAGCTCATTGCTCTCGGCATCCGATTGCGGCCACGGCGCTTTATCGCGCAGCACCGAAAAATCTTCCTGCGCACTGAAATCGAAGCCCTGCTTCAGCAGGCCGCGCGCATAGGTCATGCGATCGACGACGCGCTGTTCATAGGCGTTGAAAATCGCAAACGGGATTTTCAGATCCTGCTTTTCTATCGCATCGTCGATCTCGTTGCGATCCGCCATGAACCTGTCGACATCGGCCTGCAGGAACAGCATGCGGTCCGGATCGAGCGACTTGATGAACCCATCCATGACCTTGGCCGACAAAGCATCGTCGAGCGGAACGGGCTTATAGCTATACCGCGAAAGGAATTGCGCGCTCAACTCAGCGGCCTGCGCCTGCCGCTTCAGCGGCTCCAAGACCGGCGGCGACGCGACTTCAGCATAGGCGGCCTGTGCGAGTGCAAGAAATGCACCGAGAAAAACATAGTGTATGCGCATCCAGCGTCGATCCAATTCTTCATGCCTGTGGTCAATGTGTGATCTATGTGAGGCAATCATGGTTTTTTGGCAACCGGGTGGCAAATGGGATGGCTGAAAAGCCGCGGATTGCGGATCGCAGCTCCAATTTTCTCGATCTGATTCAGATGGCGGCGATTGTCGCATGCCGGCGGCCTCCAGAAGCAATTCATGGCTGCCGCGTGATTCACCCATAAGTGCGGCGAGACGGGCCTCTGAAGCTGGAATTTGGGGCCGGTCACTCAAGATGCGTCAGGAGGTCGACGACCATCGGTCGCTGTCCTTTCAACAGTTTAAGCGTTGCGTCGGCTAAGGAAAACCAACCCGCGCGATCAACCTCCGGAAAGCTTCTTACCTGGCCCGACCTTGGCGGCCATTCCATGTGAAATTCGGAACTCCGTATCGCGTTCACATCCAGGACTGGATCAGCTTCGATCGACCACACGACGACAATCTTGCCGCCAGATTGCCGGTATTCGCCAAGCGGTCTGAATATGCCATCGATTGTTACACCAAGCTCTTCGGCAGCTTCCCTTTTCGCAGCCGCGAGTACGTCCTCTCCAGGCTCGACCAATCCTTTAGGGATCGACCAGGCAGCCTCGTCTTTCTTCGCCCAGTAAGGTCCGCCCGGATGGACGAGAAGGACTTCGTAGTTCTCGGAAGCGCGCCGGTATATGAGAAGTCCGGCGCTACGGATTGCCATTGCGTTGTCCTCTCGCGTTGATGGCGCGGCCATTTCGGGTGTAGGGCCGGCTCTCCCATCAATAAAGCGAACGAAGTTCGCCCTTCTATGTCACGAGGGCATTAAACTGCTGCGGCCTGGTCGGCAGCCCGCAATCCGCTTTGCCACGCACCATGGGCTGTCGAGAAGTCGGACTGGTGCGTCGCCTCGCCGGCGAAAAACAGCCGGCCGCCGACGGGACGCGCCAAGACTGCGCGTGCGCCCGCATGGCCGGGCAGCGCATGGCTGTAGGAGCCGCCTATCCAATCGGTATGACACCAGGAAGAGGCTGCCAGGGGCCGCAGGTGGTGACGAATATTGCTCCCGAGCAGCGACGACAGCTGGTCCAGGGCGAAGGCGAATGCTTCCAGTAAACCCGCGCGTTCGATGACGACGGCGCCATTTCCGCCAAAGAAGCCTTCGACGACCGGCCGGCCGAGCGGGCGGATATAATAGCTGCCGGTCTCAGCATTTTGCGGGTCGCCGAGCAGATGGGTTTCCGGCTCCAGACCATGATTGCCATGGAGTTCCAAAAACAGCTTGTCTGCGAGGCCAAGCGGCAGCTGACTTGCGGCGTGGAGGTGATCGTCGGCCTCCGGGTCGAAGATAATGGCTCCGCGGGCTAGAACGTTGGTCGATGACGTGATGATTGCCGCACCGGATGTGACAGGACCGCGGTCGGTCTCCAGTTGGACGCCGTTCGCGGTCAAGGTCACGGCTCGAACAGGCGTCGAAAGGCGCAAGGCCACGTTGGGAACGGCGGCGCTGATCAGACTTCCGTAGCCCTCCAGCACGCGCCAATTGGCATCGGTTGCCGCATTGTCATAGGCAAGAAAGTCAGAGACCGACAGCCGATCGAGTGGTGCGCCGTTCAGATATCCGCTGAGCGACTGGCAGTAGGCGTTCCATTCTCCGCCCGGCTCCAGCGCGTCCGAAGCCCTGTCGCTGGCGGGAGGATTGGCGCGCATCCGCTCCTCAAGCGCGTTCCATGCAGTCGCCGCAGCCGCCCGCTCATCCGGCGTAAAGCCGAGATCGCGCCACTGGCTTTGCCACGCCGTGCGCCCGCGCTCGATAGTGAACCCGGCTGCACGGCCAATGGCGACGAGAGGATTGCGCTCGGCAGAATGCAGCCAGCCGCAACCCATATCCAGCGGCATCCCGGCCAATTCGATTGTCCAGGCGCGTCCACCCACGCGGTTGCTGGCTTCCAGGATGACGACCGAGCGGCCGGCATCGACCAGCCTTTTTGCTGCTGCAATGCCGGCCGCGCCAGCGCCGACAACAGCAACCTCGTAATCCATCATCGCCCTCCGCCGCTGCGTCGCCAGCTTGATACAACACAAGCTTTACATCTAGGGTGCACCCGCTTCAACGGGCCCGAAAGCCTGCTAGTATGCTGACATGACATTCTTCGAAACACTTGTTGCATTGCTGGCGGTTGCCATCCTGCTGCTGCAGGTGACGCGCCGCATGCGGCTGCCCTACCCCGGCATTCTGGCTGCCGCCGGCGTCGCCGTGGCAATGCTGCCTGGCGCGCCGACGATCCCGATTGATCCGCCGACGGCGCTCGCCTTGTTCATCGCCCCCGTCCTTGTCGACTCGGCCTATGACTTCCCGGTGGGTGCGGCGCGGCGCATGCTGCTGCCGCTGTTCTTCTATGCCGTCGTCGCCGTTCTCGTCACGACAGGTGTCGTCGTGTCGATCAGCATGCTGACTGTCGGGCTTCCGATTGCGGTTGCGGTCACGCTGGGCGCAATCGTCGCGCCACCTGATGCGGCAGCCGCCACGGCGGTCCTTTCCAATTTGCCCGTCGCCCGCCGTGTGGATGCCCTGCTCAAGGGAGAAAGCCTGTTCAACGACGCGACCGCGCTGCTGCTTTTCGGGGCCGCGCTCACTGTCCAAGCGCGGGGCGGGCTGGATGCCGGGACGGCGCTTCAGGTGGCTATCGCCGCACCGGGAGGGATCCTATTCGGCATCGCTTTCGGCTTTGTCGTCTCGCGGCTTCGACCGATAACCGAAAACACCGTCGGCGGGACCCTGTTTCAATTCGTCTACGCATTTTCGACCTGGCTGATCGCCGAGCATCTGCACCTGTCGGCCGTCCTTGCCACCGTCGCGAGCGCAATGACCATCGCCACCCTTTCTTCGGTCGAGGATTCGCCACGCATGCGGGTGCATTCCTTCGCGGTCTGGACGACGGTCGTGTTCCTCTTGAACGTGGTGGCTTTCCTGCTGATGGGGCTGCAGGCGCGCCGCATCCTTGAGGCGATGTCGGCTGAAGAGCTTCAGCGGGCGGTGGGATTTGCCGCGATCGTGGTGGTCGGCGTCATCCTGGCGCGCATGGCGATGGCGTTCCTGTTTCACGCCGTCGTCGCGACCCGTCACCGGCGCGGCCGTGAATTGGCGCCTTTCACATCCGGGGAAACCTTGCTGGTGGGTTGGGCCGGTATGCGCGGCCTTGTTACGCTGGCGACGGCATTCGCACTCCCTGCCGACTTTCCCGAGCGAGACCTGGTCGTGCTCACGGCTTTCGCGGTGGTGCTTGCAACCCTGGTCATTCAAGGGGCGACCCTGGCACCGATGATCCATCTCCTGAAACTCGGTCGGCAGGCAGAAGTGCGCGATGAACTCAAGGCGGCCCGCTTGTCGCTCGCCGAGGCCGCCTTTCAGCGGCTTGAGAAGGAAAGCGGTACTGAAGCCGAAGCGATCCGGACGATCTGCAAGGATCATTGGACAGCATCCACCGATGCGGCCAGAACCTCGCCGCTCAATCGGCGCCGTGACCTGACCATCGCAGCCGTTCTCGCCCAGCGCCAGCGCCTCGAGGAATTGCGCGATACAGACCAGATCGGTGCGACGCAATATCTCGAGTTGCAGGAGGACCTTGACTGGAAGCAGCTCTCCATCGGCTCAGATGAGGATCGCCGCATCACAGAAAGCTAGATCTGACCAGGCAGTGGTCGACGCCAGGACAATCAACGGTTCCCTGATAGCGAACGGGGGTCGGATGGTCCCTTGCCGTCCCCTCTATTGGAAAGCGGCGCCATTCTCAAACACAAGCCTCGCAGTCGTTGCTACCGCTGGGCTTCTTGACGGCCTCACCCGGGAGAAGCGCTTGGCTCTTCGTCATCAGCGCCTGCACTGTCAGTTCCTGCAGGCGTCGATGGGGATGGTTCTGCAAAGTTTGAGTTGACCGTTTTCGATCGTGAGGCGACAGTTGCACTTGAGGAAAGCAGGAGGAAAGACGATGGACGAGCCGGATCGCTGGCGCAATATGGCAAACGCTCCGAAAGACGGCAGCCGGATCCTCGTCACGATTCGCTCGTCCGAACAGGGGCCGGCGGAAGTTGACCTTGCCTATTGGACGAATGGCGATCAGTTCGGTGGAGAAGGCTGGCGCGCCTCCGATTCCTCGCCCGGGCACATCATCGAATATGCCGAGCCGGAATTGAAGTGTTGGATGCCGATGCCCTCGGCAAACCTCGCCAGCAGCTCGATGCCCTCACCCTGGGAAGGCGACGATGACCAGGAGCTTTACGGGTCGGGGATCTGAGACATCGCGCCCGATTATATTGGTTCCGGCCGCAGCGAACAGGCCCGGATCGCCGTCCTCCACGGCTGTCGCACACTTCCGGGCGACATGCTTTAGGCTGCGCGCACCCTGTCCCGGCCGCTTAGCTTTGCCGCATAGAGGGCTTGATCGGCGCGTCGATAAAGATCCGACGTGCTATCGGACGGGGCGCAAGCGGCGATACCGGCAGAGCAGGTGTAGCTGAAGTCGGGTGACGCAGGCAGGGGCCGGGAAAACCGGATCACCGTCAGCATGCGCTCGACAATGGCAATGGCGTCTTCCGTCTCGGTTGCCGGCATCACCAGAAGGAATTCTTCTCCGCCGACCCGCCCAAAACAATCGTTGCGGCGAACATTCTGATGAATGCGATGCGCAAAATCACGCAGGACCTCATCCCCGGCGTGGTGGCCAAGGCGATCGTTGATGTATTTGAAATTGTCGATGTCGAATACGGCAAGGCATCCGTTGCTGCCATGCTGGGCGGCCGCCAGCATGTCGTCGACGCGCGCCATCACGAAGCGGCGGTTGGCGACACCCGTGAGTTCGTCGGTGTAAGACGCCTTGATCGCCTGATCGCGATCTTGCCGGACAGTCCTGCCATGCGCGCGCAAACCGGTGATGTCGCTCGCAATGCACAGCATCCAACCGTTCTTCTGCACCGCCTCGGTCATCCAGAACCATCGGCCGTCCCACTGGTCCGTCTCGAAAGCGCGATAGCCGATCTTGCCGCGGCGCGACTGAGTCGAGCGCAGCCACTCTTCGAAATTGCTCGTTCGAATGACCGTGCCCCGCTGCTGTTGGAAATTACGCCGCATGAGATCCGGCCAGAGGGGCGTTTCATCCGGTTCGATGAAATAGGCCGAACGAAAGGCGCTGTTGGCGTATTGCAGCCGGTCATGACCATCATAGACCGCAATCAGCGTTTGCGTGCATGCAGAAAGGTGCAGAAGCTGTTCGAATATCTCGTCCATCCCGAACCCTGTCTGGTTGCCTCGGTATGACATGGCGCAGAGATCCTATGAGAAAAGAGCCTGTCAGCAAGCAAAAGACGCCTCCAGTGATTACGGAAGCGTCAACGAGCTGCCGGTCCCAATCGTGATTGGACATCGGCTGCCACCTGAGCGACGCTATCTTTGGGAGCGGACCATCTATTTTTCCGGAGATAGGAGGCCGAGATGGAACAGTACGCACTCGATCAGTTGAAAACCATTGCCAAGGTCAGCACGACCTGCACGCGCCTTGACATGACGCGGCGCGAACGGCTTGAGCGGTGGGCCGAAAGTCTCGACCGCAGCCCCAGAGCGTTTCTGAACACGCTTCACGAAACAGAATATAAGTCGATGGCAGAACGGCTTGCTCTGCGGGATGACGACACCCCGATCTCCGTTGCATTCGCTGACCCCATTCTGCGGGCGGCAGGAATGGAAAATGACAGCTATGGAGAGGCCAGGCGGTTCTTCGAGCTCAGCGACGAGCAATTGCACGGCCTTGTCTGCTTCTGCCATTTCGGTGAACACGTCAGCGCGGCAGTCATCGCTCGCCGCCTGCGAAAGATGGCGAGTTACAAACCAGGCGGGTTCTTCGCTCAGCTTCGTGCGTTCTTTGCCTGATTGAGGCTGAAGGCCATCTGGCGCTGCAAGGCCGGCAGTCGCCGCGGCGGTGAAAGCGCCGCCACGGCGACCGACAGGCCCCCGTTACTGGCAATCTCCGGTGGCCCGGCGGTGAACGTCGTCGTCGACAAAAACCGGCGCGGTTCTTCGTAACCTGCCTGACGGAATGCCAACGGCTAGGAATAGCGACGCGCGAGCCGTGGCGGCGGGCTTGATTTTGATGTGCCTTCGATCGGGCTGCTGCACGTTCAAGGAAAGGCGATGCAGTGCGGCAGGCCCATCTGGCCATCCCTTGAACGCCAAACGGTCCAATCTCACGCGAAAGGAAAAGATGGCGGGCCCGAAGCGATATGGCCGGGGCACGTGTATGCGTCGCGCTGACAAAAGGGCAGCCCATAATCAAGCCGCAGGCCGCATAACGGATATATTGGCACCGCCGCACGAAAAGCTTGCATGCAAGCTATAAATCGGATGTCCTGAAAAAGGCTTCTGTGGTGTTGGGCGACTCCGAATGAAAACCCTCGACGCGCGAATTCGGTTTACAGGTGAGCGGCGACAGGTCACTGCCCTTTTCTATGACATTGTCGGCTCCACGGAGCTCTTATTGCGGAGCGAGCCGGAGAAATTCTTTCGCTCCGTCTCGGCATTACATCAGAATGCCGAGACGATCATAAAAAAGCATGGAGGTTTTCTTCATCAACGGCTCGGTGATGGGGGATGCTGTTTCTTCGGATATCCCGACCAATCCGAAGATGCGGCTGAAAGTGCGGTGCAGGCTTCTTTGGAATTGTTAGGCATTGCAGCGAGCACCAAGGGCAAGGCGCGCACAGCTTTCAGGCTGCGGATCGGGGTTGCCACCGGTCTTGTCGTCTTCTCCGCGCAAGGAGACGAGATTGTTGGCACAGCACCGGTGCTGGCGGCTCGCTTGCAGGCAGAGGCCGAACCGAATTCCGTTCTGGTCGCAGATTCGACCGTTCAGCTCACCCGACACAATTTCGACTATAGCCTGGTGCGGAAGGCCAAACTCAAAGGCTTCGAAGAGCCGGTTGCGCTCTGGCGTCCGCAGGAACGTGATCGCTCAACGTCTGCGCTGTCGCCATTCAGCGAATGGGATCGGCCGATAAGAGGCAGGGAAAGAGAACTTGCCGCTCTTTCGAGCGCCTGGAATTCAGCTCTCGACGGCAAGGGCAGTTCAATCACCGTGGTCGGAGAGGCGGGCATCGGCAAATCCAGACTGATCGGCGAATTCGCCCGCAGCCTGTCCCATACTTCGCACGAGACCCTGATCTTTCAGTGCGGCAGGCGCTTGGAGAGCCAGCCGCTGCACCCCTTTATGTCGTTTCTCGAGAGGCTTGTGGCCGAACCCTCTGTTCTGAAGAATGGCGACAGCGGGGCTTTCATGCAGGCCCTTCAAACATCCGGCCGAGCCTTAGGGGCAGACATCGTCGACACCATTCTCTCATTTACATCAGACCGATCGCCGGCGACCTCGCGCAATCTTCGCGTGTCGGATCTGTCGGGGCGGGCATTCAGGCGGAAGGTCATCGAAGCCGCTGCCGACATCCTGACCTGCAAGGCGACTGGCGTTCCGACGCTCCTCGTCTTCGAGGATGTCCACTGGGCTGACGGCATGACGTTGGAGCTGATCGATCGGCTTGAATCACTCGCAGGCACGTTGCCGATCCTCGTGGTTCAGACATCGAGGATCAGACGATCCCTGGCACTGGCGACCGAGATAGAATTATCCGGATTAGCCTCTGCGGCGGTTCGCGATCTCGTCGCCTCGGTCTGGCGTGAGCGCCCCCCGCCGGGCCTGTCCGATTTCATTCTGGATCAATGCGATGGCATGCCGCTCTACGCCGAAGAACTGGCCAACTTCTTCCTGGAAAGGCAACCCTTGGGCAAGGCCTTATCCGAATGGAAAGGGCTGCTTCTGGAAGGTGGCGTCAGCTCGCTGAATGATCTGCTTTCCGCCAGACTCGCGGCGACCGGTTCCGCACGACGGGCGGCGCAATTTGCGAGCGTCATCGGCCGCGAATTCAACATCTTACTGCTCGCCTATCTTCTTGAAGGGGTCAGCCGGCAGACGGTGGAGATCGCGGTCGAGCGGCTTGTTTCCCAAGGCATCATCGAGCCTTCTGCCGACACGCCCGGCTCCTTTCAGTTCCGGCACGTACTCACCCAGGAAGCCGCCTATAGCAGCCTTCTCAAAAGCGACAGACGACGCATACACAAGCGGATCGCCGAACTCCTGATCGGAGAAGCAAAGCCCAGTCTGCCGGCTGCCATCGCTGCCTGGCAGTGCGCCGAAGCAGGCTTGCACGACGCCGCGGCCAGGTTTGGCCTGGCGGCGGCGGAGGCGAGCGTTCTGCGCTCCGCCATGCACGAGGCGAACGTATCGCTCGAACTCTGCGCGCAGGAGGTCGACAGGCTTTCCCGGCGCCATCCCGATCGCACCGAACTGGCACTGGGCCTGCTCGAACTTCAGGGGGTCGTTGCGACCGCGCTCGAGGGAGAGGGCTCGGAAAGCGCGCGCCGGGTCTATTCCCGCGCAATGCAGCTTCTGAGGAAACAGGCCTCGGCTGTCCGGTCGAAACATTTCCCGGTCTATTGGGGATGGTGGTTCACGGCACCCAACATTCTGACGCAGCAGTCTCGCGCGCGCATCCTCGTCGGCGACATGCAAACCGTCGAAGATCAGGAGACGCGGCTTCAATCCTATCACTGCGGATGGGCGACGAGCTTTCACGCCGGCGAGCACGAATTCTGCCTCGATTGCGTCGCCAGAGGCCTTGATCTTTACGATCTGGAAAGAGCGGTCAGAAATCGCGCCTTTTTCGGCGGACATGACGCCAAGGTCTGTGGCTTGGGCGAGAGCGCCCTGTCCTACCTGCTTCTCGACAATGCCGATGCCAGTGAACATGCGATCGGACAGTGCCTGGACTGGGCGGCCTCGACCGATCATGCCGGGAGCATGGTTCACGCGCTTTATTACGCCGTCGTCCTGCGCCGCTGCCAAAGCCGATATGACGATGTCCATGACCTCGGCGAACAAATGCTGGCGCTTGCCGAGCGACACGGCCTCGCCGCCAGCCAGGCGCGCGCCAACATGTATTGCGGCTGGGCGGAGCTGATGACGTCGTTTGCCGAACGCGGCGAAGAGCGATTCCAACACGGTCTGCTGCTCCAGCAGCAATTGGGCACCGACGATAATTTTTCCATGCACAGCGACATGCATGCGCAGGTGTTGCAGCGGCTCGGCAAGCCTGCTGAGGCCCTGGCGACCATTCACAATGCGATCAACGTTGGCCGCAACAGCGGTCAACGGTTCTGGCTGGCCGAACTCTACCGCCTCAGCGCAAGACTGAGACGAGATCTAAACGACCCTCCATCCTTGATAAGAAGAGACCTGACGAGGGCGGTGCAGATTGCCGAGGGACAAAAGGCTGCCTGGCTGGCCGAAAGAGCAAAGCGCGCCTTGGACGGACTGCCAAGGTCGTAGGGCCAGGAGGAGGCGATGGAGAACGGGGGGCTCGACAACATCTTTGATGCCCCTACCCTCTCGCCCCCTGATCCCTGGCAGACGGTGCAGCGCATCCTGGCGCGCAAGCACGAATACGGGATCACCAGGCTGGGCTCGGTCACGGAACTCGACCGGATCGGGATCCCCGTCGTCCAGGTTGTCAGGCCGCGCTCCCTTTCCGTCGCCGTCAGCCAAGGCAAGGGCCTGACCTTGCCGCTTGCGGCGATATCGGGCCTGATGGAATCCCTGGAGGGATGGGCCTCGGAGCGGATTTCCCCGGAGCGCGTCTTCGGAGCGGCTTTCCGCGGGATGAACGAGCAGAAATTCTGGTCGCACCTCGGCGTCGGACGAGAGGCGGAGAGGCTTTCCTGGATCGACGGGCTGGATCTCTTTTCAGGCCGGAGAACCCCTGTCCCGCTTGCCCTTGTCGACTCCGCCTACACCCTCCCCTCGCCTCATCCGCATTGGCTGCCCAGAGACACAACGGGTCTGGCAGCCGGCACCAGCCTGCAAAGCGCAACCTTGCATGCCTGCCTGGAGATTCTGGAGCGGCAGGCGCGATGCACGGCGATGAAGACGCCGCATTTCTTCGACCGCTTCCAGATCGACTCCAGGTCGGTCCGCTCAGGCAGCGCCGGGGAGATCATGCAACGGCTGGCCAAGGCGGGGTTTATCGTCGGCATCTGGAAAATCCCGGCGCCGCATGCGCTGCCGATCTACTGGTGCCACGTGATGGAAGATGCCGGCCGCGCGCCCTTTGCGCCCTTGCCGGCCGAAGGCTTCGGCTGCGACTTCAGCCACGATCGGGCGCTGACGAGCGCATTGCTCGAAGCGTGTCAATCGCGGCTGGGAGTGATTTCGGCTGCGCGCGACGATATCAGCAGCGAAGTCTACGCATATGCCGACGCTTCGGAGCTCGCCGCATGGCGCGCGCAACTCGTAAAGGGCGGCAGCTCCTACCGCCCCGATGAAGGTCCTGTCGCCAGCGGCCACTCCATCCTGGCGGTCGTCGAGGCGCTGAGGCTGGCCGGCGCGAAGGCGGCGATCCTTGTGGTTCTTCATTCCGACGATCGCGTCCCTCTTCACGTCGTCCGGGTGGTTGCTCCTCCGCTGGAAACAAATCCGGAGGCGGATCTTGCGTGACGATATCGTGGTCTTTCTCGGCCCCACCCTCTCCGCGACGGCGGCGCGGAAATATTTGGAGGCGATCTATCTGCCCCCCGTCGGCTGCGGCGATGTCGTGCGCGCCGTGGCGGACTACGCGCCATCGGCGGTCGTGCTGATCGACGGCGTCTTCGCGCAGCGTCCCGCCGTTCGCCACCAGGAAATTCTCTGGGCGATGGCCCGAGGGCTCCGCCTCTACGGTGCGGCCAGCATAGGCGCGCTCAGAGCAGCGGAGCTCGCTCCCCAGGGAATGCTCGGGCATGGACTGATCTACCGGTGGTACCGACGGCACTCGCTCGCCGACGATGCCGACGTCACGGTGCCGATGGCTCCCGTCGAACTGGGCTCGCGCGCATTGAGTGATGCTCTCATGAACATCAGGCTCAGCCTGAAAAAAGCGGAACGCGCCGGGGTCATCGAAAGACGACTGAGACATCAGCTTGAGTCACTGGCACGCTCGCTCCACTTCAGCGAAAGGTCGTACGCCAGGCTTTTCGCGGCCGCAGAAAACAATCTCAGCGCTGCGGACCAGATCGCAGTTCTAAAGGCGTGGTTGAAAGCCGGAACCATGAACCAGAAGCGAACCGACGCTGTAAATCTCCTGAGATATCTGGCCGATCACAAGATCAATAGTCTGAACAAGCCTCCTTCGTTCGAATTTGAACTTACGGAATCATTCGCCAATGACATGGAGTACTGTGGAATTCTCGACACGCTATTGTCGAAATGCCCTTAGTACTGGTATAGTCGAAGATCGCTCGGCGTTGGGCAACGAGCGGTGGGGGCAGCTTTGGATGCCATCACACATTCGCGGGGAGCAGGCGACGGGTCGGCTTTGGAGCGGCCGCTCGGAACGCGTTTCCTTGTCTTTCCGCAGCCATCCTTCATTCCCGGCTATGAAAAGCCGGAAGTGGTGTGGATCGGGCCGTCTGCAGGCCCGATTCTCGCAGGGCCGTCGGACAGCCGGATGTACGTCGCAAATCCGATTGAGCCGAAAATCCCTTACGCATCGCCGAATCTGCCCCCATATCGGGGTTTTTTGAGGCCGCCAGCAGAACCCGGCCCCGACGGCCATTTTGACCACATCGGTCCCGACTCACCTGCTTTCCTTTCGACACACAGCTTTGCCTGTGCACGTCGCGTTCTCGACATTTGTGAGAGCTACGTTGGGCGCCCGATCAGCTGGTTCTTCGAACCGACGCTGGAACGGCTGGAAATCGTTCCCCGCATTCCCCATTGGCAGAACGCGCAATCCGGCTTCGGCTTTCTGGAGCTCGGCGAAAGCGAACCGGAAGGCCCGACATCCTGTTTCGCGCTGAATTTCGACGCGGTTGCCCATGAAATGGGACATCTCGTTTTGCTGAGCGAACTTGGGATTCTCGAAGGCGACGGATCCGGCAGCGACTTCTTTTCCTACCACGAAGCGATCGCCGATTTCATATCGCTCCTGGGATTGCTGCAATTCGATACCGCGCTGGACCGGCTGCTTCGCCGCACAAGAGGCAACCTGCTCCTGCACAACGAACTCGACAAATTTGCCGAGCTCAGCGACGAAAAGCAGCTCAGATCGCTCAACAACTCGCTTCGTGTCAGTGATGTCAGCCAGGAAGTGCACGACCAATCGAAGCCCTTTGCGGCGGGCCTCTTCGACTGCCTGATCGAGGTCTACCAATCACTGCTGTTCGAGCGCGGACTGTCGAAGATCAATCCCAGGAAGTTCAGTGACCTTCGCCAGCAGATGGCGCCGGCGCTGATAGAAGAAGGATTTCGGGCATCGGCGACATCCTATGAGCTGACGCATTTCGCCGCGAAAGCCGCCCTGCAGGAGGCGCGCGACGTGATCGGCGAGGCGGTGACGCGCTCCTGGACATATCTCGACCCGGATAGCCTGACCTTCGAGGCTGCGGCTTCGGCCTTTCTCGAGGCCGCCTGGCGGGGGCGCGGGCGCGCTTATATCGACCAGCTCGAAGATTGCATGAGGTGGCGCGGCATCCTTTAACCAAAGACGGGAGGCATCGATGACAGACGACAGCGTTCCAGCACCTTCACTTCCTGGACTCCCCTATGTGGCGGGCCAGATCATACTCTACGGCATAGACTTGAACGACACCAATCGCATTACCCACCTGGATGTCGGGATGGCGGGAAAGGCGGAACTGCAGATAAAACTCGCAAGCGGAGTCGGCATAACGGGATCGACGGTCCTCGCTTACGGCTATGCGTTCGAGGGTCACTGCTACAGGCTGGATTCCAACCGCATTTTCGTTGTCACAGGTCCGCATGCCGAGCCTGCAGCCGGCTGCGGCTTTGACCCCGCGTTGGGGTACAAAATGTGGCGGCTGACGGCATCCACACAAATCCTGGAGATCTCGACGGCTTTCGGCGACGCCAGGACGCTTATTCTGGATGCCCAGTTGCCCGGCAAGAGGTCTCCGAGCTCCTACGCTATCACACTCAGAATGGCCCATCGCAACGGTCGCCTCAGCAACGATTAAACTTCCAACGGGGGAGAACAATCATGCCATGTGACGTGACAATAGATGTGACGGAAGCGCTCACCGCTTTCACAGTGGACGATGGGCTTAGTCCCTACGTGGACAAAAACAATCAAAAGCTTGAGAACTTAGCTGTGGGGGCCGCAACCTTCGACATATCGGTTGCGCTCGATAGCAACAATGAAGCTATGGTCTTCGTCCGGGCGACGGATACCAAATCCACAAAGTGGATCTTCAAATACAGCATTCCCGATGAACTCGATGGCGGGGGTAAGATCTATGTTCCCAAGAGAGTGCCGACATCGCAAGCCGCATCGCAGGCGGACCTCGATAAGCTTGCGCAAGAGGTCGAGAGCTTGAAGGAGAGTATTGCAGGCGGTCCAAGGTAGCGAGTTACACATCCCCGCCGTCCCGCCAATTATACGCAAAAACCCCGCGGTGTGTTGCCACCGCGGGGCTCTTTGACGCCCGACCCGGGAGAGAGGGTCAGGCAGCCTGAACCTTGCGGCTGGTGCGCGCCCATTCGGGCAGCCAGTCGCCGTGGGTGGCGAGCAGATCGTCGACCAGCGACCAGATTTGGTCGAGGTCGAGTTCGGCTGCCGTATGCGGGTCCATCATCGCGGCGTGGTAGATGTGCTCGCGATTTTCCGTCATCAGCGCCTGCACCGTCAGTTCCTGCACGTTGATATTGGTGCGGATCAGCGCGGTCAGCTGCGGCGGCAGGTCGCCGATGAAGGTCGGCTGGATGCCGGAGGCATCGACGAGGCAAGGCACTTCGGCGGCGCAATTGGTCGGCAGCGAGGTGATGCAGCCATTGTTGCGGACATTGCCGTAGATCACCGAGGGTTCGCCGGTCCAGACCGAGTTGATGATCGAGGAGGCATATTCCTTCGACGGCTGAACCTCGATCTTGTCGGCCGAACGATAGGCCTCCGCCTGCCCCTTCCAGCGCTCGATCTGCTCGATGCAGCGTTTGGGATATTCATCGAGCGGGATGCCGAATTTCTCGATCAGGTCCTCGCGGCCCTCCTTGATGAAATAGGGCGTGTATTCGGCGAAATGCTCCGAGCTTTCGGTGACGAAATAGCCGAGCCGGGTCAGCATCTCATAGCGCACCTTGTTCGGGCAGCGCGGGTTCCAGCCGGGCTTCGGCGCCCTGCCCTCGCGATAGCCGCGCAGGAGATCGGGATAGAGGTTGCGATAGGACCCGTCCGGCTGGCGATGCTCGAATTTGAGATAGAAGGCCATGTGGTTGATGCCAGCCGCGCGGTAGCGGATCTCCTCGTAGGGAATGTCGAGGTCGTGGGCCAGCTCCATCGCCGTGCCCTGCACCGAATGGCAGAGACCGACCTGGCGAATGGTCGGGTATTTCTCCGATATCGCCCAGGTGTTGATCGCCATCGGGTTGACATATTGCAGCATGATCGCCTCGGGGCAGACGGCGAGCATGTCCTCGCAGACCTTCCAGAGATGCGGCACGGTGCGAAGCCCGCGCATGATGCCGCCGACGCCGAGCGTATCGGCGATCGTCTGGCGCAGGCCGTATTTCTTCGGCACCTCGAAATCGGTGACCGTGCAGGGCTCATAGCCGCCGATCTGGAAGGCGACGACGACGAAATCGGCGCCGGCAAGCGCCTTGCGCTGGTCGGAATAGGTCTCGGCCTTCGCCTTCACGCCGAGCGTCGAGATCAGCTTGTTGACGACGATGGCGCTTTCTTCCAGCCGCTGCGGGTTGAGATCCATCAAGGCGATCGTCGCGCCCGACAGGGCCGGACGCTGAAGCACGTCGCCGACGATGTTCTTCATGAAGACGGTGGAGCCAGCTCCGATGAACGTGATTTTGGGATTTGCTGCCATTATAACCTCCGGCATTCGGCAATCATGCTACCTCGAAAGCGGCCTTGACGAGCCGTTCGGTGTAGGCGGTCTTGGGATGGGATAGAACTTCGTTGACGGGGCCCTCTTCGACGATCTTGCCATGCTGCATGACGATGACGCGATGGCAAAGAGCCCTGACGACCTTGAGATCGTGGGAAATGAACAGGTAGCTCAGGCCCCGCTCGTCCTGCAGCTTCCGCAGGAGTTCGATGATCTGCGCTTGGACGGAAAGGTCGAGCGCCGATGTCGGCTCGTCGAGCAGAATGAATTCCGGCTCGAGCGCGATGGCGCGGGCAATGGCGATGCGCTGGCGCTGGCCGCCGGAAAATTCGTGCGGGAAGCGCGACAGGATATTGCCGGGCATGCCGGCGGCAATCAGCGCCTCACGCACCCGGTCCTGCCGTTCGGCCTTGGTCGCCCCCAGCTTGTTGACGACAAGCCCTTCCTCGATGATCTGGCCGATCGTCATGCGCGGGTTGAGCGATGAGAACGGATCCTGGAACACCACCTGCATGCGGGCGCGCAACGGCCGCATCTCGGCTCTGGAAAGGCCGTGGATCGGCTGATGGTCGAAATGGATCTCGCCGCTCTCGGGCGTGTTCAACCGCAGGATCGCCTGGCCGAAGGTCGTCTTGCCGGAGCCGGATTCGCCGACGAGGCCGAGCGTCTCGTGACGGCGCAGGGTCAGGTCGAGGCTGTCGACGGCGACAAGCTCGCGCATCGCCGGCTTGAGAAAGGTACCGTGACGCATCATGAAGGAGACGCGCACGCCCTTGGCATCGAGGATGACATCCGATCCCTCCGGCAGCGGATTGGCCTGGCCGCGTGGCTCGGAGGCAAGCAAATGCTTGGTATAGGCGTCCTGCGGATTGGCAAACAGAGCTTCGGTGGTGTTGTGCTCGCGCACTTCGCCAAGCTGCATCACATAGACGTAATCGGAGAACTGCCGCACCACGGTCAGATCGTGGGTGATGAGGATGACGGCCATCCCCAACTCCTTCTGAAGGTTGCGGATCAGGTTCAGGATCTGCGCCTGCACGGTGACGTCGAGCGCCGTCGTCGGCTCGTCGGCAATCAGCACGTCCGGATCATTGGCAAGCGCCATGGCGATCATCACGCGCTGGCGCTGGCCGCCGGAGAGCTGATGCGGATATTGCATGAGCCGCGCGGCAGGATCGGGGATCTGCACATGTTCGAGCAGTTCGAGCGCACGCTTTTGCGCATCCCTTTTGCTGATCCGGCGATGCACACGGATCGCTTCGACGATCTGGCTGCCGATCGTATAGATTGGGTTCAGCGAACTCATCGGTTCCTGGAAGATCATCGAGATGCGATCGCCGCGCAGCTTGCGGCGCGCCCGCTCGGAGAACTTCAGGATATTGCTGCCGTCATAGGCGACCGTCGATGCCTCGGAGACGACGGCGCGCTTCGACAAGAGCCCCATCACCGTTCGCGCCGTCACCGATTTGCCCGAACCGGATTCGCCGACGATCGCGATCGTCTCGCCGCGATAGAGCTGGAAGGAGACGTCCTTGACGGCTTCGACCATGCCGTCTTCGACCTTGAAATTCACCGCCACATTGCGGGCGTCGATGATGGGCGTGTCCGAACGGCCATCATGGTCGTGGCGGACGGGCGGGGCGAAGGAATTGACCAGTGCAAGAGCCATATCAATCACCTCAATAAGGATCGACCGCGTCGCGCAGTCCGTCGCCAAGCGCATTGAATGCGAAGACGGTGACGAGCACGAAGCCGACGGGGGAGAGAATCCAGGGATAGGAGCCGATCACCGAATAGGTCGCCGTATCCTGCAGCATCAGCCCCCAGGAAATCAGTGGCGGCTTGACCGCGAAGCCGAGGAAACCCAGGAAGGATTCCAAGAGCACGACGCTCGGTATGGCGAGTGTCACCGCGACGATGACGTGGCTCATCACGTTCGGGAAGATGTGCTGCATGATGATGCGCATGTCGGTGGCGCCGACGGCCATCGCCGCCCGGACATAGTCGATACGGGCGAGCGCCAGCGTCTTGCCGCGCACCTCGCGCGACATCTGCGCCCAGCCGAGCGCCGACATGACGGCGATGACGAAGGCAAGGAAGACGTTGGTCGGCGCCGTCACCGGGATGAGCGAGGTCAGCGCCAGATAGAGCGGCAGTTGCGGGAAGGCGAGCACCAGTTCGACGAAACGCTGCAACCAGATATCGAATGTGCCGCCGAAATAGCCGGACACCATTCCGACGGTCGTGCCGATGATGGTGACGATGAAGACCACCGTCAGGGCGATCGTCAGCGAAATGCGCGAGCCGATGATGGCGCGCGACAGCACGTCGCGGCCGAACTTGTCGGTGCCAAGAAAATGCACCGGCTGGCCGTCAGTCGAGCCGAAGAAATGCCGGTTGGCCGGGATCAGGCCGAAAAGCCGGTATTCAGCGCCCTTGACGAAGAAGCCGAGCAGCCGCGGGTTGTCGTAATCCACGCCAACGATCGGCTGGAAGGTGACCGGGTCGAGCTCCTCGGAATCCGACAGCGCATAGACACGCGGCTGGAAGACGAAACCTCCGTCCTTGTCGTGGAAGCTGATCATCTGCGGCGGCGCGAAGCCGACATCGGTTGCCTTCGGGTCCATCGGCGCAAAGAAATCGGCAAAGATCGCCATGACGATCAGGAGCACGACGAGCACCAGCCCTGCCATGCCGGTCCAGGAGCGTCTCAGCCGGCGCCAGACAAGTGCGATGTAGCTTTCATGCCCACGCGATGGCTTGTTGATGGAAAGTTCTGTCGTCGGCGGAGGCGGCGCGGAGTCGAAAGCCAGCATCTCAGGCTCCTCCATACTGGCGGACACGGGGATCGAGCAAAGCGAGCAGCATGTCGGCGATGATGTTGCCGACGATCAGCGTCGCCGACAGCACCATCATGAAGGTGGCGGTGACATAGACGTCGCCGACCGCCATCGAGCCGACGATCGCCGGGCCGACGGTGGGCAATGCGAAAATGATCGCGGTTTCGATCTCGCCGGTCAGCATGTAGGGCAGCACGACGCCCTGGTACATCACCAGCGGGTGCAGCGCGTTCGGCACCGCATGGCGCATCACCACGGCGGCGCCGGAAAGCCCCTTGGCCTTGGCCGTCTCGACATATTGGGCATTCAGCGTATCGAGCAGATTGCCGCGCATGACGCGCATATTGTAGGCGAGCCCGCCGAAGGTGGCGATCGCCACGACCGGCCAGACATGGCGAACCAGATCAGCGAATTTCGCCCAGGACCAGGGCGCCCCGCCATATTGCGGCGAGAAGAAGCTGCCGATTTCGGAGACGTTAAGCTGGAAGACCAGCAGATAGACGATGATCAGCGCCATCAGGAAGCGCGGCACCGTCATGCCGAGGAAGGAAATCGCCGAAAGCGTGCTGTCGATCCAGCTATACTGTCGCGTCGCCGCCCAGATGCCGAAGCCGATGCCGAGCACCGAGGCAAAGAGATGGCAGACGAGCGCCAGAAGCAATGTCCGCGGCAGGCGTTCACCGACGACATCGGCGACCGGCTTGTTGTAAAACATGCTGTAGCCGAAATCACCGCGGGTCACTATACCGCCGATCCAGTTGACGTATTGGATGACCAGCGGCTTATCGAGGCCGTGCTCGACCCTGTAGAGCTGTGCCTGCGCTTCGGCCTGGGCATAAGATGCGCCGCCCTGGTTGATCAGCTGGGATCTTATATAATCGGCGTAGTCGCCGGGCGGTGCCTGGATGATCGCGAAAGTCACCACGCTCAGGATGAAGAGAATGGGGATCGCAGAGGCTATGCGCACGAGCAGGAATCGTAACATCGAACGGTTCGCTTCTCCTTGCCGCCAGTCGCTGCTTGTCAGCGCGGCCGGCTTGTTGGTCATATCAGGCCGCGCGCCACGCGCGGCCTGAATCTCACTTCAGCTGGGAGGGAACTCTCCGGCGTCGCATCACACGCGACGCGCTCTAGCTCTTTGTGTCCTGATGACACGCATCAGTTGATCGGGCCCTTGTCGCCGGGCTTGCCGGGCAGCTGCTCGGGGAACAGCTCGTATTTGCCCTGCTTGTCGGCAGCCACCCACACGCGTTCGCGGATGATGGAGTCTTCAGCCCAGTTGAACATGAAGATCGGCGTACCCTGGGGCACGTTGGAGAACCGCTTGTTGATGATCAGCGCGCCCGGATATTCTGTCAGGCCGACGGTGTTGACGTGCTCCGTCGAGATCTTCTGATACTGCTTCATCAGATCGACGCGCTCGTCATTACTCTGGCTCGTCGTGAACTTGTTGACGACATCGACAAGTTCCTTTTCGAACGGCATCAGATCGAGCTGATCGTCCTTGCCGGCACGATGGTGCCAGCTGGTGCGCGGACCGACAGGGGCAAGCTGTTCGGTATTCTGCACCACCGACGACAGTTCCGTCGTATTGCGCTGGATCAGCCAATCAAAGCGGCCGGCATAATGCGCTTCGTCGCGCTTTGCACCGTCGAGCCCATTGAGGATGACCTTCAATCCGAGCTTTTCCATCTGGCCGACGACACCTTCGGCGAGGCTCTTGTCTGTCGTGTAGTCGTTGTTGACGAGCATGACGATTTCGACATTCTTGCCGCCTTGCGTGCCGGACGGGAAGTTCACGATGCCGTCGCCATCCGTATCCTTGAGGCCGGCCTTGGCGAGTTCCGCCTTGGCACCCTTAAGATCATAGGGGTAGTAAACGGTCGAGTTGCGGTCGTAGAAGCTGGTGCCGGAGGAGAGCCCACCGGGATAGATCGCGGTAAACGGTCCCTTGACCAGCGAGTCGCCGATTGCCTTGCGGTCGAGCGCCATGGTGACGGCCTTGCGGAAGTCCTCGTTGCGGTTCAACTCGCGGATCGCCTCACCGCGCTCGTCCGGGTTGCCCCAGCCGTTGGCGGAGAAGTTCATGCGCAGATTGTAGCCGATTAGGCGCGGGCCGAAGGCAAGGCGGGCGGGTGCGGTCTTTTCGGCGGCTCGCTTCAGCGACGCGACGAAGTTTTCCGGCTGCTCGAGGTTCGAGATGTCGGCGGATCCGGCCACGGCCTGAACGTCACGGTCGGCCCAGGTCGAGAGCTTGTAGTGCAGCTCATTCAGATAGGGCAGTTGATCGCCCTTCTCGTCGACCTTCCAGTAATAGGGGTTGCGGCGCATGACGATGATGTCGTCCGGGCGATATTCGACCGGTACCCAGGCGCCCATCACCGGCATGTTCATGAACTCGGGCGGGAAGGCGTTCTTGAACTGGTCGTAGGTGTTCTTCGAATATTTCGGATGCTTCGACTTCAGGATGTGCGACGGACCCGGGCAGAAATTCGGGTAGGACATCGTGTAGAGATATTGCTTCGGGAAGGCCTCCTTGAAGGTCCATTCGACGGTGTAATCGTCGACCTTCTTCAGCGTCGTGCCGACGCCGAAGGCTTCCGGCGAGGCGCCGCCGCCGAGCGGCGAAACGTTCGGGTCGATGACTTCGTCATCCCAGTAGAACATGATGTCGTCGGCATTGAATGGCGCGCCGTCAGACCATTTGGCGCCTTCGATCAGGTGCATGGTCAGCTTATGGCCGTCTTCGGACCAATCCCAGCTCTTGGCGAGGTTCGGCAGCGGCTCGGTGTCTGAGGCCTGTACCTGGAACAGCGGCGCGGTGCGCGTCAGGCATTCGGAAAGGCCGATATCGATGCCGCCCCAGCCCTGCGTCTGGCCGGCGCCGTAGTTCCAGCCTTCCGGCCGGCCGCCGATGACGTGGCGCATCGTATCGCCGTAGACACCGATGCCGTCGGGCATATTGCCCGTCTTGAAGACCAGCGGCTCCTTCGGCAGCCGGTCCTTGACCGGCGGCAGCTTGCCGGTGGCGACGAAATTTTTCGTGACCCAATCCGGCTCATGATATTCGGGCAGCGCCTTGAACTCCAGGATGGAGTCGCGCGCCACATATTTGATCTTGCCTTCGGCCGGAAAGTCCGCCGGCGCCGGCGGGATGGTTGCCTCGGAAGCATATGCATTCAGCGCCGCGGCCGAGACGCTGAGCGCCAGCCCGGCAAGAATGCCCAGATTGCGGAAATTCATCATCGTTTCTCCCTCTGTTCCGGAGCGCGGGTCACACGGCTCCTTTTCCTCGCACGACATGAAAGCGGGCTTGATGTCATGGATTTCCCTCCCGGAAACCCATGACGACCCAACCTTCACAAAACTTAGACGGCCTGCTTCAGCGCCGCCTTTTCGGCGCGCAACTCCTCGATCGAGCGGACGTTGCGGCGCGCAGCCCCCGCCCAGTCGCGGGTCTGCACCTTCGATTTGGACAGCCGCTCCTTGGCGGCCGGCACGGCATCGGCATATTGCGGCAGCCAACGTGCCTGGGCAACGACCATCTCGTCGACCATCTGCCAGACTTCCTCAGGCGTCGAGACGGCGCCGACCAGCGGATCGTGCAGCACGGCGAGCTTCAGGAGATCGATGTCGCCTGAAACAGCCGCATGCACCGACATGCGCTGGACGTTGATCGAGGCAATGCAGGTGGCGGCACAAGCTTCCGGCAGGGTGACGCCGGAAACCATGTTGATGCCGAAGCGGTCGACGAAGCCGGGCGATTCGATGATCGCATCGGACGGCAGGTTGGTGATGACGCCATTGTTCTTGACGTTGAAATGGCCGCGATAGACCCGGTTCGTCTCCAGCGCCTCCAGGATGTGGCTGGCGTGTTCGTTCGAGCGCTTGGCAGGATCGATCGGCTTGGCGGCCGATTCCAGGAATTGCGGATATTCCGTCTCGAACCAGTTACGCGTTTCGGTGGAGTGGCGGAGATAGCCGCCGGTCTCGCCGTGGATCCAGTCGGACATATCGATCCAGCGGGTGATTTCGTCCGGCCGTTTGCGATACCAGGGCAGGTATTCCGAGAGATGGCCGTTGCTTTCCGTGGAATAGACGCCGAAACGCTTCAGCACGTCGATGCGCAGCTTCTCCTGCTGCGAATAGACGGGGTGCGCCTCGAAGGCGGCAACCAGCTCGTCCTTGCCGATCTTGCGGCCGTTGAGGCGCAGGTCGATGAACCAGGTCTGGTGGTTGATGCCGGAGCAGATGTAATCGAGTTCGCTCACCGACTTGGCGCCCAGCACCTCGGCGATCTGTTCGGCGCCGTGCTGGACACCGTGGCAGAGGCCGACCGTGTCGACCTTGCCGTATTCGATCGCCGCCCAGGTGTTCATCGCCATCGGGTTGGCATAGTTCAGGAACTTGGCACCCGGCTCGGCGACTTCCCTGATGTCCTTGCAGAAGTCGAGGATCACAGGGATGTTGCGCTGGCCATAAAGGATGCCGCCGGCGCAGATCGTATCGCCGACGCACTGGTCGATGCCGTATTTCAACGGGATGCGGATATCGTCGGCATAGGCTTCGAGGCCGCCGACCCGGACGCAGCTGATGATGTAACGTGCGCCTTCCAGCGCCTTGCGCCGGTCGGTCGTCGCCGTGACTTTCGTCGGCAGTCCGTTCGCCTCGACGACACGATCGAGGATCGCCTTGATCATTTCGAGATTGTGCTCGCTGAGATCCGTCAGCGCGAATTCGATGTCGCGAAACTCGGGAACGCACAATATGTCGGTAAACAGCTTCTTGGTGAAGCCAACGCTGCCCGCACCGATGATAGCGATTTTGAAACTCATGATCTTCACCTCGACCCAATCGAATGCTAGAGAAAAGATGGCTATGGAGGTTCAGGCCGCATGCCGGCGCATGTGGTTGAAAAAGCCGTAAAACTGCCTGTTTTCCTCCCGGCCGCTCTAATCGGCCGTGGTCTCTTCCTTCTTGTCGACCGGGATTATGCCCGAAATCGTCGGGGCGACCAGAGAAGGATTATGCTTTCAGGGGTAATTTTGTGCTGCAGGATTTAATTGCCAATGGACAGTCGATGAGGACGGTTTCGCTGCCCCGCGGCCGCCAGCGATTGCACGCCATGCCGACCAGTACCGGCTATGAGGTGCGCGAGAACGAGACCTATGACTGGGATGGCCGACGGCGCGGCCAGACGCCCTTCACGGTGCTGCAGCACACGATCAGCGGCAGCGGTCGGCTGCGCTACCAGAACCGCAATTATCGGCTTCAGGGCGGCGATACGCTGCTGGTGCTCGTCCCGCACAATCACCGCTACTGGCTGGAGAAGGGCGACCGCTGGGAATATTTCTGGATCTCGATGAATGGCGAGGAGACGCTGCGCATCCATCAGCTGGTGCTTTCCACGTCAGGCCCGGTGTTGAAGCTGCAGCCCTCGACCATCGATCATCTGGCCGATTGCAGCCTGCGCCTCGTCAGAGGCGCGACGTCGCCAGGTGCTGCCTCGGCGATCGCCTATGAGGCGGCCATGGCGCTCTACGACGATGTCTTCGGCTCGCCGGCCTTTGCCGCCGAGCTCAGCCTGATGCAGCCGGTGATCGACCATATCAACGCCAATCTCGACAAGCCGCTGCCGGTCAGCGAACTCGCCGGCATCGTCGGCCTCAGCCGCGCGCATTTCTCGCGCAGCTTCGCCGAAAGCGAGGGCATGCCGCCCGCCGAATTCGTGCTGCAGCAACGCCTGCAGCGCGCCGTCAAGCTTCTGACCAAGGCCGACTTCCTGCCGGTCAAGGAAGTCGCCATCATGTGCGGCTTCGAGGACGCCAACTATTTCTCGAAAGTCTTCCGCCGCGTCTACGGCACCAATCCCACCGAATTCCGAACGACGGGCATGTATGCCAGCATCGGCAAGCTGAAATAGCGGACCGTCCCAAGTCGCGTCAGGCCCGCACCTCGAACACCATGTTGAACGGGGTTTCGGTCGCGCGGCGGAAATGCGTGAAGCCGGCGTCGAGCGCCACCTTTCGAAGCTTCATTTCTCCCGCCTGTGCGCCGAGCCCGAGCCCGACCTCCTGGGAGAGCGATGCCGGCGTGCAGATCATCGTCGATGCTCCGTAAAAGACGCGGCCGACCGGATTGAGATTGTCCTTGAGATGGTCATGGGCAAAGGGCTCGACGATCAGCCATGTCCCGTTCGGCCCAAGCGTGTCCTTGACATGCCGGCCGGCGCCGACCGGATCGCCCATGTCATGAAGGCAGTCGAACATGGCGACCATATCATAGCCGCCGCCTGGAAATTCCGCCGCCGAGCCCTGCTTGAACGTCACGCGGTCGGCGACACCCGCATCTTCCGCGGCGGCCTTTGCCCTTTCGATCGACGGGCCGTGATAGTCGAAACCGGTGAAGCGGGACGCGGGATAGGCCTGCGCCATCAGAATGGTCGAGGCGCCATGACCGCAGCCGACATCGGCGACGCTGGCACCGGCCTTGAGCTTTGCCTCCACCCCGGCAAGCGCCGGAATCCATTCGTTGACGAGATGGCTGTTGTAGCCCGGGCGGAAGAAGCGCTCGGTGCCTCGGAACAAGCAGGTGCTGTGCTCATGCCAGCCGAGACCCTTGCCGGTGCGGAAGGCATCGGCGACCTTCGGCTCATCCATCCACATGGATTGCACGACCTCGAAGGCCCCCACGAAAAAGGCCGGGCTGTTTTCCTCGGCAAACACCATCGCCTGTTCCGGCGTCAGGCTGAAACGATCGGTTTTTTCATCGTAAGCGACATAGTCCGCAGCCGCCTGAGCGCTCAGCCATTCCCTGAGATACCGCTCCTTCACCCCTGTTTTCGCGGAGAGTTGCTGGACAGTCATCGGCGTTCCGTCGGCCATCGCCTTGAACAACCCCACCTTGTCGCCAAGCACGACCAAGGCCCCTGACATGGCGGCGCCGACGTCCCCAACAAGACGACCGACGAGCGCATCGAGTTTCTGCATATCTGGCTCACGCATTGTTACCTCCCGGGTGCGTGATGAAGGAACAGTTAAATTAGTCTTTAATAATATTCAGTCAATCAACCTTCCCGTTTCACCAGATGAGCGTGGAGTATTGACGGTCGAAAGAATGTAAAAGGCGGGATGAATAGGCCGTTCCATTCCGGCGCAATTTACGCGTGACTACATAATCCGGGGAGATTGCCATTCCACGAGAAGACCAACGTCAACCGCTCAAAACATCTTGTGTCGTCATGCGCTTGCTCTCATCATCGCTTGTATCGAGATTACATTTTTCATATCATCCGCGGGAAGCAGCGCTACACTTTTGATGCAAGGTTATTGTTTTGAGCCTATCTTCCGCCCAATGCCGCGCCGCGCGTGCCCTGCTGGCTTGGTCTCAGGACGACCTCTCATCGGCCTCAAAAGTCGCCAAAGCGACGATTGCCAATTTCGAGGCCGGGAAGCGTTCACCCTATGAGCGCACCCTTCAGGATATGAAGCACGCCCTGGAAGGCGGCGGGGTTGTTTTCATCCCGGAAAACGGCGGCGGCGCCGGTGTCCGCCTGGCAAAACGCGCAAGCCCCTCGATCGACACGAATGAGACCGAAATGGTTCAATATGAAGAATATCTCGAAAACGACGCACCGCCCGGTGCGGGTGGCTGAATGATGGCAAAAAAAGAGAAGCTCGAACATTCCGAACTGGCGGGAGAATTCACCGATGACGGGATCACCGTGCTCGTCGATATCTTCCGCACATCGGGCAGCAATGAAGACTGGACGATGGAAGTGGTCACGCAGGCGGAGGATCTGATCCGTTGGGACGAGCCGTTTGCGACAGACCGGGAGGCTTTCGACGAATTCCTGGCCGTCGTCGCCAAGGACGGCATTCGATCGTTTCTCGAAGATGAAGAGCCATCCGTGCATTGAGGAAGATTCGTGAAGAGCATCAATGATCTAGTCGCATCGGCGAAAACCGTCTGCGATCGATACCGGGCCGGTCGGATGGAGCGCGAGACCGTGCGGGAATGGGTTCTCGGACTCGGCGCCTATCCGCCGCCGCATGGCGAGCGTGTACGGGAAGCGGCGGAATGGTTCCGATTGCACAATCGTGAGCCCGTTTCCGAAGATATCGTGCTCGCGGACATCGACCGGCTCAAGGCGATTTCAGCGCCGTGATCCCGGGGCGTGCGAACGACAGGCGGCCGGCTCAGCTCCTGCTTCGCATTTTCCTGGAATAGCTCCAGCCTCGCGAGCTGGCGCAATCACGCCGGTACTCGGCGGCGTAGGACCAATGACGATCATGAGCATGATGCATAATACCGCCATCGCAGCTTTCATGCGAAGAGGTCTGGAGGTTCCGCAGCAGAGCGGTATGGCGCTTCCGTTGAAAGCTGAGCCACTCTAGCCGCGAAGCGCAGGTCGAGCGCGGCTACTGCAATTCAAGGTGTTGCAGCGTCCTTTGCGCGTCCTATCAGACGCGCGGCGCTGCAGGTAAATTTTAATTCGTCCGATAGGCAGAAGGGACAGTACGTGGCCACATTTCCGGAAAAGGCAAAGGTCGTCATCATCGGGCTCGGCGGTATCGTCGGCGCCTCCATCGCGCATCATCTCGTCGAGCGCGGATGGGACGATATCGTCGGCATCGATAAGTCGGGCATCCCAACCGACATCGGCTCCACAGCCCATGCCTCGGACTTCTGTTACACCACGAGCCACGACTATCTGTCGGTCTGGACCACACAATATTCGATCGATTTCTACGAGAAGATGGGCCACTACGCCCGCATCGGCGGCCTCGAAGTGGCGCGGACCGGCGACGATACCTGGATGGAGGAAATCAAGCGCAAGCTTTCCTCGGCACGCGCTTTCGGCACGCGCGCCCATTATGTCAGCCCTTCCGAGATCAAGGAAAAGTTCCCGCTGATCGAGGAAGATCAGGTAATGGGCGGCCTTTACGATCCGGATGCCGGCCTCGTCATTCCGCGCTCGCAGACCGTTGCCGGCAAGCTGGTCGACGCCGCCGAAAAGGCAGGCAAGCTGCAGGTATTCGGCAACACGCCGGCAAAGTCGCTGATCGTCGAAGGCGGCCGCATCAAGGGCGTCGTCACCCATCGCGGCACGATTATGGCCGACCACGTCATCGTCTGTGCCGGCCTCTGGGGGCGCCTGATCGCGGAGATGGTCGGCGAAGACCTGCCGGTCATGCCGGTCGACCACCCGCTCACCTTCTTCGGTCCCTATAACGAGTTTGAAGGCACAGGCAAGGAAATCGGCTTCCCGCTGCTGCGCGACCAGGGCAACTCCGCCTATATGCGCGATACCGGCGACCCGGCGACGACGGAGGGCGGTCAGATCGAGTGGGGCTATTACGAAGCCACCAATCCGCGCATGTGCCATCCGCGCGATCTTCTCGAAAAACACGAAGCACGCCTTTCGCCTTCGCAGCGCGACCTCGAGATGGAACAGATCATCGAGCCGCTCGAGCGCGCCATGGAACTGACGCCGATCCTCGGCGAACTCGGCTATAACGAAGGTCACTCCTTCAACGGCCTGCTGCAGGTGTCCGCCGGCGGCGGCGCATCCTGCGGCGAGAGCCAGAAGGTGCGTGGTCTCTGGTATTGCGTTGCCATCTGGGTCAAGGACGGCCCGGGCTACGGCAAGCTGATCGCCGACTGGATGACCGATGGCCGGACTGAAATCGATCACAACAGCATCGATTACGCCCGCTTCTATCCGCATCAGTTGACGGAAGAGTTCATCGAAGGCCGCTGCTACGAAGCCGCCCAGAAGATCTATTTCCCGGCCGTTCACACCCGCGAACCCTATGCATCCGGCCGCAACGCCAAGCGCTCGCCCTTCTACGAGCGCGAAAAGGAGCTTGGCGGCTACTTCATGGAACTTGGCGGCTGGGAGCGCGCGCACGGCTACGCCGCCAACGAACACCTGCTGGAGAAATATGCCGACCGCGTCCCGCTTCGCGAGAACGAATGGGACAGCCGCCATTTCTGGCGCGTGTCGAATGCCGAGCATCTGGCGATGAGCGAAGATTGCGGTATCGTCAATCTCAGCCACTTCCACATGGTCGATATCGAAGGACCCGACCATGTCGAGCTGATGGAATGGCTGTGCGCCGCCAAGGTCGGCGGCGATGCAAACATCGGCAAGGGCATTTACACCCACTTCCTCGACGACGAAGGCATGGTGCGCGCCGACTTCACCGTCTTCCGCATGGCCGACCGCTGCCGTCTCGTCAACGGCGCCGATGCCGGCCCGCGCGACCTGCACTACATGAAGCGCGTCGCCCAGGACCGTGGCCTTGACGTCACCATCACGGACGTCTCGGAAAAATTCGTGACGATCGGCATCTGGGGTCCGAACGCGCGCGACACGCTGAAGAAGGCTGTCGCCGATCCGGCCGGGCTCGACCAGGAAAACTTCGCCTTTGCGGCGATCAAGCCGATCGAAATCGCCGGTAAGCCTGTCACCGCCTTTCGCATCTCCTATGTCGGCGAGCAGGGCTGGGAACTGCACATGAAGTATGAAGACGGCCTCGCCGTCTGGGATGCGCTGCGCTCGACCGGCGTGATGGCCTTCGGCGTCGAGACCTATGCAAACTCGCGCCGCATGGAAAAGAGCCTGCGCCTGCAGAATGCCGACCTCCTGACCCAGTACAATCTGATCGAAGCCGATCTCGCCCGTCCGAAGGTCAAGGAAGCCGATTTTCGCGGCAAGGCAAAACATCTGGAATACAAGGCGCGCGAGCACCAGCCGGCCATACTCTGCACGCTTGTCATGACCGAGAATACCGACAAGTCGGGCGTGAAGCGTTATCCCCTCGGCAACCTGCCGGTTATCGATCCCGCCACGGGAGAGGTTCTGGTCGACGAGCTTGGCCGTCGGTCCTACACGACCTCGATCGCCTACGGCCCGACGGTCGGAAAGAACATTGCCTTGGCCTATTTGCCTTGGTCGCATTGCCAGGTCGGACGCAGGCTGAATATCGAGTATTTCGCCGAGAGTTATCCGGTGGAGGTTGTCGGCGTCGGGTACAAGCCGATCTACGACCCAGAAAATCTGAAGCCGCGCAGCTAGAGCAGCTCAGCTTTTAACGGAGCACCGAACCGCTCTATCATTTTGTTCTTACGCAATTCCGGGCAAATCCGCTTCGCGCTTTGCCTGGAATTGCTCAAGGCACCTCAAGCCAGATGTGGCGCCACAACGGCGGCTTGATAAGCTCGCTCGAAACGCAGATCCGTCATCTGTTCCCGGCGCCCGCAAAAACTTGCTTGGAATTTCGCTGAAACACCGTCGCTGTCACCGTTTCCCAACGTCCATCGCATCGTCAGGGGCGGCTCGGAACGCGCCGCTTTGAGACCAGCCAGCAGCCAATCGCCCAGAGCGTGCCGTGCGCCGCCGAGTGACGTCCGCACCCGTTTCCAACGCTGTCGGCGCTGGCGCTATTTTAAGGTTGCCTCGCAGCCGGATTGGAAGTCAGGATGCGGCGAAGCCGTCTAGACGCGCTTTGGAATTCAATAGCGAGCCATGATGTTGCACGAAAACCGCTCACACTCTTCGGCATCATGCTCCGGCAAATGGACGGTCGATGCTTGATACTCTCACTTGGTCCGCAGTGCTTGCCGATCCCATCGTCCAGGCCGGGACCCTGGCAGTGGTCGGCGCGGTCGTTACGCGCATAGCGCTTCGGCCCTTCCCGAGCTGGAAGCTCGCCGGCCAGGTGTTTTTTTTCGCGGTACTGACCGTCCTGCTGCTCTATCACGACATCGTGCCCTACGAAGTTGGGCCGACGCCCGCGTCGACCTTCGAACGCGTCTTCATCGCCCTTGCCAAGGTGGTCTGGTGGATCAATGCCGCCTGGGCACTGATCGCCTTCGTTCGCGTCTTCCTGATCTTCGAGCGGCAACCGCGCGAAGGTCGCCTCGTTCAGGATCTGGTCATCGGCCTGATCTATCTCGGCGCGATCCTCTCGGTGGTCGCTTACGTCTTCAGCTTTCCCGTCGGCACGCTGATCGCCACCTCGGGTGTCTTTGCCATCATCCTCGGCCTTGCGATGCAAAGCACCCTGAGCGACGTCTTTTCCGGCATCGCGCTCAATCTCGGCCGGCCCTATACGATCGGCGACTGGATCGTGCTGAATGATGGCATCGAAGGCCGTGTCGTCGAAACCAACTGGCGTTCCACCCATCTGCTGAACGGCTCGAACGACCTCGTCGTCCTACCCAACAGCTTCCTCGCCAAGGTCGGGCTGACCAATCTCAGCAGTCCCGACCGCAGCCACGGGACGACGCTGATGGTCCGCGTCGTGCCGACGATCGGGCCGTCGGCGATCGTCGACGTCATGCGCACAGTCCTTTTGAGCAGCAACTCGATCCTGACCGAACCGAAACCCGGCGTGCAGATCAAATCGCTTACATCGGATGCAATGGAACTGGAACTCTCCTTCCGCGTCAGGGATATCGGCCAGGTCGGGCCAGCGAAGAACGAGATTTTTGACCTCATCTACCGTCACATCAAGGCCGCAGGCCTCACCTTGGCCCGACCGATCGATGCCGCGGGGCCGCTGCCCGACCGCCTGCAGTCGGAGGAGATGGCGAAGCCGCACCGGCCGACGCCGCTCAAGCTTCTCGACGCCATCCCGCTCTTTTTCTCGCTGACCGAAGACGAGAAGGAAACGCTCGCAGCATCGATGACGCGACGCACCTACAAGAAGGATGCCATCCTCATCGAACAGGGCGATACGGTCGCATCGCTGATGATCGTGCGCAGCGGCGCCCTTGTCGCCACGCGGCGGGAAGGCCACAAGGAAATCGAACTCGGCCGGCTGGCGCCGGGCGACTATTTCGGCGAAAGCGGACTGCTGATCGGCCTCGGCGAAGCCGCCAGCCTGCGGGCGCTGACCTTCGTCGTCGTCTATGAGATCGCCCAAGCAAGCCTGACGCCGCTGTTACACGACCGGCCAGGCATCGCCGAAGAACTTGCCGCCACCCTGTCGCGCCGAATCGAGACGGGCCAGCACTCCTTCGCAACTGAAGGCGCCACGCTGAACGGCGGCTCGGTGAGCTCGCTGGTGACGCGGATCCGCCATCTGTTCAAGGTGCCGCAGTAGCTCCCTAAATCAAAGAAACGGAGCATGACGTCGTCCGAAACCGCTTCACACTTTTCGGTATCATCATCCAGGCTATTTCCGCTGAAACTTCTTCCGCGCCGCGCGCATCACACTCTCGGCGAGGATCAGCAGGCAGCCGAGGAGAAGCAGAGCGGCGGCGAGCAACGCGTCGGTATGGGCGAATTTCACCAGCACGCCGACGACGGCGATCAGCAGCAGCGCCGCCAGCGCCAGCGCGCCGTCGTCGACGAACATGCCGAAGAATTCCTTGAACGCGACTTTAAGAATATTCGTCATGCGGCGACCTCGGCATGGGCGTTGAAATACTGGCGCAGCACCCGGACCGCGGCGAAGGAAAAGACGGCGAGCACGGCAAGGATCGCCAGGAGCGAAAGGTCGGCGCCCGGCCACTCTGCACCGATGCCCTCGCCGACCCAGAATATGCCGAAGGCGCTGAGCAGCAGCCCGACGACGAATTTGAGGCTGTTCTCCGGAACCGCTGAAAGCGGTTTGTGCACGAAGAGGCCGATGATCAGCACCAGCAGGCAAGCCGCGGCAGCCCCAAGGCTGGCATAACCGATCATGCCATGTCCGGCGCCGGTGGCGATGACGATGAACACCACTTCGATCCCCTCGAGCAGCACGGCCTTGAAGGCCGCAATGCCCGCCAGCAAATTCGCGCGACGCTCTGCGGATTGGCGTCTCAGACTATCCGTCTCGGCCGCAAAGGCTTTTTCCTCGTCGTGCAGGGCGATGAAACCAGAAGCCCTGAGGATCGCCTTGCGCAACCAGCGCAGGCCGAAGAGAATGAGCAGCGTTCCGATGACGAACTGCATCAACTCGACCGGAATGAGGCCGAGCAACGGACCGAGCGCCAGCACAAGAATGGCCAGAACGCCGAGTGCAAGACCGGTACCGATGAAGGCCGGACGCCAGCTTTGCGTGACGCCGACGGCAAGGATGATGGTGAAGGCTTCGACGACCTCGACGAAGGAGCCGAGAAATGCGGCCGTGACCGTCGAGGTGATCGTTGTCAGAGTTGCCATGGGTTCTGTCCGTTATGCCGGCGGAGATCAAAGCCTTGTTGATGCCGGCAGCACTGTGCAACAGCTGCGAGAAAGGGAAAAGGCATGCGCTGCCAAAGATTGTGCATGAAGGGCGATCCCTATCTCTCCGCCGCCTGCGCCATGGACGGGACAGGAGAGCTATCTGCTATCACCGTTTTCAGCCTCGGCGCCATCGTCCGGAGCGCGGCTTGGAACGAAGCGTTTCGAGATCAGCCAGCAGCCGAGCGCCCAGAGCGCGCCGGCGCACCATCCGGCGAAGACGTCCGTGGGGTAATGAACGCCGAGATAGATGCGGCTCAAACCGACAATGACGGCGAGGAAGACGCCGGCGCCCATGACGAAGATCCGCGTCGACCGGTAACGCTGTGTCCGCGCCAGCAGCGCCCCGAGCGTCAGATAGGTCACCGCTGAGACCATCGCATGTCCGGAGGGAAAGCTGAGATCGCTCACTTCGACGAGATGCGGCACGATGTCGGGACGTGGCCGGGCAACAAGGATCTTCAGCGTCGTGCTCGCCAGCCAGCCAGTCAGCACCGAGGAAAAGACGAAGATCGCGATCGGCCAGCGCCGGTCGAGCATGAGATAGACGGTGATGAGAACCGTCAGCAGCGAGAGAACGGTGACGCCGCCGAGGCTGGTGATATCGTCGACGGCATGTGTCAGCCAGGCGGGCCCGATCGGCACCGCAAGTTCGCCCGGTCGCCGCAACGCCAGCAGGATCGCTTCGTCGAAGCGGAATGTCTCGCCCTCCAGGACTTCGCTCGTCAATCGCTGGAGCACAAACAGCCCACCTGCAACGGATGCCAGCATAATGAGCGTCAGCGGCTCATAGGCGGTAAGCCGTGCCAAAAATCCGTGTCGTTGAACCTCGGACATACCTGTCATCAAACTCCGTTCACATGTTGTCGTCCCTCGCCAGATTGGCAATGCAGACCCAGGATTCAAGTCCTCGCGGCATTCAAAAACAGTCCTGCGGGCCGCCGGCGCCGGATCTCCGGCACTTGGTAGCAAAAGCTCAACCTTCTTTTGCTATCGCTGGAGTTGATTGCGTTGGAGATGGTTCGGCAATGAAAATTCTCACTGCGATGATCCTGATGGCCGCCGCCCTGCAGCCGGTTTCGGCCTTGGGCGAGACCGAGTGGATGGGCGGCGCAAGACAATGGTCGGTGGGTTTTGCAAGCGAGAAGCCGCCCTATTGTCGCCTGCGGTGGGACAGCGAACTCGGCAAGACCATGGAATTCCGCCAGAGCGCCAGCGAGACCTTCTGGCTGGTGGCAAAGAGCACCTGGGACATTCCAGCCGACACCAAGACCGAAGTGACGCTGACCGATCGCAATTTGACGAAAGTCGTCGCCGCCGAATTCTTCGACAAGACCACGCTTCGCCTCTGGCCTCCGGCCAGCAAAGGAAGCGGCGGACTGAAGAAGATCATCAAGAATTCCTTCGCCGGAACCCCTGACGTGCAGTTGACCTTTGCCGGCGACGAAGGCGACTGGACGCTGCCGCTGTCGCGGGTGGACCAGCTCTACCCGACCTATCTCCAATGCCTCAAACGTCTCGAGGCCGGCGGAAAGCCCAAGCAGGATTCCGAAACCAGCAAGCCGTTCTGACGAGATCAGCCGAGCGGCGGCGGCGCGGTCTCGCGGATCAGGCTGCGCACAGTCTCGATATCGCCGTTGAGCGGCCGCTCGTCGCCATAATGGGAAACATGCTGGCGCACGACCTGGTAGACAAGGCCCGTGCCGGCCGCCCGCGGCGCCTTTGCCGCCAGGAAATCATGTGCCTGGGCCGCCGCCATCAGCTCGATCGCCAGGATATATTCGGCATTGTCGATGATGGCGAGGAGCTTGCCGGCGGCAGCTGTGGGATGCGCCAGGAAGTCCTCCTGCAGGCCGGAAGTCAGCCCACCGTCCATGGCCGCGGGTGCGGCAAGGCGGCGGTTCTCGTTGCTGAGTGCGGCAGCGGTATATTGGGCGATCATGAAGCCGGAATGGCTGCCGGCATCGCTCGCCAAAAAGGGCGGCAGACCACTCACCAGCGGATTGACGAGCCGGTCCATGCGCCGTTCGCTGATCGCGCCGATCTGTGCGAGCGCAATGGCCAGGCTATCGGCCGCCTGCCCGAGCGCCGGGGCAACAGCATGCGCCTCGGAAGAGACGATCGGTTGTTCCGGCGTGCCTGAGACAGCCGGATTGTCGGTCACCGAAGCAAGCTCCTGATCGACGACGCGGGCGGAATTATCGAAGACATCGCGGGCAGCGCCATGGGCATGCGGCACCGAACGAAGGCTGAGCGCATCCTGCGTGCGCCGGCCGAAGGCGGCGGCGACAAGGCCGCTGCCCTGAAGCCGCGCACGCAGCGTCGCTCCCACCTTCTCTATGCCGGCCGATGGGCGCAACGCCAGCACCGCTGCGTCGAAGGCGGCGATCTGGCAGCCTGCCGCTTCCAGCGTCAGCGCCGCGATCGCATCGGCCCAGTCGAGCAGCCGTTCGGCGCGGGAAAGCGCAACGGCCGTCAGGCCAGTGGCACAGGCCGTGCCGTTGACCAGGCTCAAGCCCTCCTTGGCGCCGAGCACCAACGGTTCGAGGCCGATCGCGGCAAGCGCCTCGCGGCCGCTCAGGCGCCGGCCGGCCAACTGAGCGCTGCCTTCGCCAATGAGGACCAGCGCAATATGGGCATTGTGGACGAGGTAACCGGCAGAGCCCTTGGACGGCACGTCGGGAATGCAATCATGTTCCAGCATGGCAGCGAGATGCTCTACGATCTCGCGCCGCACGCCGGAGTGGCCATGGGCAAAATTGGCAATCTGCGCTGCGATGATGGCGCGCACCTCGCGGGCATCAAGCAATGGCCCGACGCCGCAGGCATGGCTGAGCACGATGCTGCGCGACAGCAGGCTCTGCGAGGCACGATCGACCACGGTATCGGCGAGCGCCCCGACGCCGGTGTTGACGCCATAGGCCCGCACCCCCGTCTCGACGATGCGCGCGACGATGCGGCTTGCCTGTTCGACCCGCGCCCAGGCGCCGGGCGACAGCGACAGCGCCTCCCCTGCCCCGACGCGCGCGACATCGCGCCAGGTCAGCAATGCATCGATGGTGATCGTCATTGACCGCTTCCGAAATGGCCGATGAACTGGCGGAAAGCGGGTGTGGCGCCGCCGGTGAACATGTCGTCCGGCTTGCCGCTGCTTTCGATCAACCCTTCGCGCATGAAGACGACGCGGTTCGAGACGTTGCGGGCAAAGCTCATCTCATGGGTGACGACGAGCATGGTCATGCCCTCCTCGGCCAGCGCGCGCATGACACGCAGCACCTCGCCGACAAGCTCGGGGTCCAGCGCCGAGGTCGGCTCGTCGAAGAGCATGACCTTCGGTTTCATCGCCAGCGCCCGGGCGATGGCGGCGCGCTGCTGCTGGCCGCCGGAGAGATGGGCGGGATAGGCATGGCGCTTGTCGGCGATTCCGACCTTTTCAAGCAGTGCCTCGGCCTCGGCGATGCAATCGGCCCGCGGACGCTTCAACACATGGATCGGCCCCTCGATGACATTCTGCAGGATCGTCATGTGGGACCAGAGATTGAAGGACTGGAACACCATGCCGAGTTCGGAGCGGATATGGTCCACCTGCTTCTGGCTGGCGGGTTTGCTCTTCCCGTTCTTGTGAACCATTTGAATATGCTCGCCGTCGACCCAGATCTCGCCGTCGCTGGCGGTTTCAAGCAGGTTGATGCAGCGCAGGAAGGTCGATTTGCCGGAGCCGGAGGCGCCGAGCAGCGAAATCACATCGCCGTCTTCGGCATCGAGGGAAATGCCGCGCAGGACCTCGTGCGTACCGAAGCTCTTGCGGATATTGCGGACCGAAAGTCGGGTGACGCCTGGCATGAGTGCTCCAATGGTTAGGCCGCTTACGCCTTCAGCGCCTGCGGAATGGCGCGGCGATGTCGGGACAGCGAATATTCGAGCAAGGCCATGCCCTGCAGGATGATGAAGTTCAGGACGAGATAGATGATCGCCGCGCAGAGGAAGACTTCCATCGTGCGGTAGGTCTGCGAGATCAGCCGCTGGGCCACACCGGTGACCTCCCAGACGGTGACGAGGCTTGCGAGCGCCGTCGACTTCATCATCAGCACGATCTCGGTGGAATAGGCCGGCAGCGCATGGCGGAAGGCAATCGGCGCCAGGATGCGGCGCACCAGCAGGAAGCCGGACATGCCGATCGAGCGCGCCGCCTCTATCTCCTTCGGCGAGACGGCACGGATGCCGCCGCGGAAGATCTCGGCCGTGTAGCCGGCCGTGCAGAGCGCCAGCGACAGCACGGCGCAGACCATCGGCTCACGCAGGAACGGCCAGAGGAAGGAGTAACGGATGACGCCGAACTGGCCGAGGCCGTAGAACACCAGGAACATCTGGATCAGGAGCGGCGAGCCACGGAAGACGAAGATGTAGCCCTTGGCGAAGCCCGAAAGCACCGGATTGCCGCTGACCCGCATCCAGACGATGACGAGCGCCAGCAGGCCGCCGCAGAGGATCGACAGGGAAAACAGGATGAGCGTTGTCGGTACGGCCTTGAGCAGGGTGACCATGGTCGAGGCGATGAAGGTGAAATCCATCATTCCCTCCTTACGCCTGGCCCATGGCGGATGCCGGCATGCTGCGGTTGGCGCGGCGCTCCGCCCCGTTGAAGATGCGGTCCGAAAGGCTGGTCAGGATCAGATAGAGGCAGCCGCCGGCGATGAAGAACAGGAAATATTGCCGGGTCGAGCCCGCCGCCACTTGGCTGGTGCGCATCAATTCGGCAAGGCCGGTGACGGAGACCAGCGCCGAATCCTTGAGACTGAGCTGCCAGACATTGCCGAGGCCGGGAATGGCCAGGCGCAGCACCTGCGGCATGATGATGCGGCGAAAGCGCAGGCCGCGATGCATGCCGATCGCCGAGGCCGCTTCGAGCTCGCCCTTGGAGATGGCGAGGAAGGCGCCGCGGAACACCTCCGCCTGGTAGGAGCCGGAAATGATGCCGACGGCAAGCGCGCCGGCGATGAATGAAGGCAGACCGAGGAAGCCCTCGTAACCCATCGCCTGGCCGATCGAGGTGACGGCCGAGGAGCCGCCGAAATAGATGAGATAGATGATCAGCAGTTCGGGAACGCCGCGAAATACGGTCGTATAGACGTTGCCGAGCGTGACGAGAACAAGATTGCCGGAGAGTTTTGCCGCCGCGACGGTGGCGCCGAGCACGGCGCCAATCGCCAGCGCCGTCGCCGTCACAGCCAGCGTCATCAAGGCGGCGGCAATGAGCAGCGCGCCCCATCCGGTCGAGCCGAAGCCGAGCAGTTCCAAGCTTGCCATATCGTCCGTTCCCCGTCCGTGGCAGTGTTTTGCGGATTGACAATAACATGCTGTCTCCGGCGATAAAGCCGGAGACAGCATGTTTGCGGCCGAAAGGCCGAAACGCTTATTCCTGCGGGCTGACGTCGACCTGGAACCACTTCATCGACAGGTTCTTGACCGTACCGTCGGCAAGCGTCGACTTGATCGCTTCGTTGAACTTGTCGCGCAGGTCCGTATCGGCCTTGCGGATGCCGAGGCCTTCGCCCTCGCCCCAGATCGAGCCGACGATCTCGGGGCCGGTGAAGGCGAGCGTGTCGTTGGCGGTCTTGAACGCGTTGGCGAAATAGACGGCATCGTCGAAGCCGAGGTCGATGCGGCCGTTCTGCAGGTCGAGGTCGCGGTCGGCGCCGGTCTTGTATTCGCGGATTTCGGCAATATCGCCGAAATTGTCATAGACGAACTTGGCGTAGACGGTCGCCGCCTGGATGCCGATCGTCTTGCCCTTGAAGGCGGCCTTCAGCGCGTCGATCTCCTTCACGCCGGTCTGGCCGGGCGTCATCTTGATCGTGGCGCCGGTGCCGGCGGCCTTTGCCAGCGGGCTGTCCTTGGCGGTCGCGAAGGCGGCAGGGGTGGCGGCATAGGGAATGGTGAAATCGATCACCTGCTTGCGCTCTTCGGTGATCGACAGCGCATCCATGATAACGTCGAACTTGCCGGCGTTGAGCGCCGGGATCATGCCGTCCCAGTCGGAAGCAACCAACGTGCACTCAATCTTGGCGCGCTCGCACAGCACCTTGGCGAGTTCGGGCTCGAAACCGCCGAGCGTGCCGTCGGCATTGGTGAGGTTCCAGGGCGCATAGGCACCTTCGAGCGTGATGGTCGCCTTCGTCCAGTCCTTGGAAAAGGCCGGCGCGGCAAAAGCGGTAAAAGCCGCCACACCGCAAAACAGGATTGCGCTAAATTTCATTTGTGAATTCTCCTCTGGAGTTGAAACAGACCTTGCGGCACCACGGCCGATCTGCGCCGGCTTGCCCTTTCCCGTCCTATTTCTGTTTTAAGGACCGATTGGGAGGTTGTATATGGTACCATATGAGATATTTTGTGATATGCAAGAGGAAAGTCGCTTTATGCGGCGAATTCCCTTCGTGCAAAAGGAATAGGCAATGAAGCGTTCCGGCGAGATGAAGCGCGAACTGGCGGAAAATGACAGCACGCCGCTCTATGCCGGCGTCAAGCAGGTGATCCTCGACCGCATCCACAGCGGCGAGTGGCCGCCGAAATACCGCGTGCCGTCGGAAAACGAGCTGGTCGTCGAGCTGGGCGTCAGCAAAATGACCGCCAACCGGGCGCTGCGCGAACTTGCCAATGAGGGCGAACTCGTCCGCATCCAAGGCGTCGGCTCCTTCGTCGCCGAGCGCAAGGGTTATTCGGCGCTGTTCGAGGTCCGCAACATCGCCGAGGAAATCGCCGAACGCGGTCATGTCCACGAAGCCTCCGTCGTCGTTCTCGCCCAGGAAACAGCCTCTCCCGAGGTTGCCGACGCGCTGGAACTGCCGATTGGCGCTGCGGTTTTCCACTCGCTGATCGTCCACAGCGAAAACGGCGTTCCGGTGCAGATCGAGGACCGCTTCGTTCATCCGGAGGCGGCCCCGGAATATCTCGACCAGGATTTTTCGACGCTGACGCCGAACGCCTATCTGACGGCCGCAGCCCCGCTCAGCGGTTCAGAGCATGTCGTCGAGGCGGCGATGCCGCAGGCCTGGGAATGCAAGTTGCTGACCATCATGAAGAGCGAACCCTGCCTGACGATCCGCCGGCGCACATGGTCGGCAAAACAGGTGGTATCGACCGCCCGCCTCGTCTATCCCGGTCACCGCTACCGGCTGGAAGCGCGCAGCGGCAAGATGTTCGAGGAATGAAAGCATCGGCCATGTTGTATATGGAACATGGCCGTTATTGTGACGCCGGCGTGAACCGTGCCACCAGCGCGTGACGATCGCCCGGATAGGTGAAGCGCACATGCGTCACCGGCCCGGCGCCGCTCCAGGTGCGGCGTTCGACCACGAGACAGGCGGTGTTGCGTGCTATATCGAGCGCTGCGGCCACTTCGGCATTGGCGGAGACGGCATGGATCCGGTGTTCGGCCGTACTCCAGGGCACCTGGTTGAGCAGCCAGGGACCCGGCGCCATCGCCAGGAAATCGGCATTGGCCGCCTCCGGCACCGTCGCAAGGCTGATCAGTCGCTCCTCCAGGCAAAAGGGCCGCGCGCCGGCATTGTGGATGCAGACGACCTCGACGACCGAGGACGCCACAGGCAGTTCCAGCCGGCGGCTGTCGTCCGCCTTGGCCTTGCGGCTCGTCTTCTTCGATACCGCATAGGAGTAGGGCAGGTTCAGCGACTGAACCTCGGCCTTGATATCGTGGATTTCGAGAACGGCCGATTGCGCCTGCGGCTGGGTGACGAAGCTGCCGGACTTCTTGCGCCGCTCGATGAGGCCGGCCTTGGCAAGCTGGGTCAGAACCTTGTTCACCGTCATGCGCGAACAGTCATACTGTGTGGCGAGATCGACCTCGAAGGGAATACGGTGCCCCGGCGGCCATTCGCCTGAGACGATATGGCCCTCGATGTCGCTCAGGATGCGCTGATGCAAGGTGGGATCCCTGCTTTGGTCCATTACCACGCTCCGGTTGGCTCCCCGCTATCTCTTTGTTTTAGCGCAATTCCGGACGCAAACCGCTACGCACTTTTGCTGGAATTGCTCTAATTCGAATATCGGGATGGGAAAAGCTCTTTTTCAGGCGGCAAGCAATTCGCCCATTGCGGCCAGGAACCGCCGGTCGATAGCGTCGCGTTCACGGTGGCGACCGCCCTCCACCTGCTTGCGGCCGCGCGCCCAGACGCAATCGACGGAAACGCCGCGGGCAAACAGCCAGTGGTCGAGGATCTGATCACCCGCGAGATAGGGAACGGCTGAAATATCGAGCGAAACGATATCGGCATGATGGCCCTCGGCGAGACCTGCCGGCGCTTTCAGCGCGGCACCGCCGCCGGCAAGTGCATGCGTGAACAGCGAAAGCGCCGTCGAACCGCCGGGGGTTGCGACGACATTGCGGGCGCGAAGCGCCAGGCGCTGCGAATATTCGAGCTGGCGCAGTTCCTCCGGCACGGAGATCAGCACGTTGGAATCCGAGCCGATGCCGTAACGCCCGCCCTCTTCGAGGAAGAGTGGCGCGGCAAAGGCGCCGTCGCCGAGATTGGCTTCGGTGATCGGGCAGAGGCCGGCGATTGCGCCGCTTTTCGCCATCCGCCGCGTTTCGTCCTCGGTCATGTGCGTTGCATGGATCAGGCACCAGCGTTCATCCACGGACGCATGATCGAGCAGCCATTCCACCGGCCGCGCGCCGGACCAGGCGATGCAATCCTCGACCTCTTTCACCTGTTCGGCGACATGGATATGAATGGGACCGTCGCCGGCCATCGGCACGAGCCTCGTGAGTTCCTCGGGTGTCGCGGCGCGCAGGCTGTGCGGCGCCAGCCCGAGTTCGGCGTCATCGAGCCGGCCGGTCACTGCCCGGCATCCCTCCATCAGTCTTTCGAAGCTTTCGAGCGAATTGATGAAACGCCGCTGGCCGTCGATCGGCGCAGCGCCGCCAAAGCCGGAATGGGCGTAGAAGACCGGCAGCAATGTCAGGCCGATGCCGGTCTCTGCGCTGGCAGCGCCGATGCGTTCGGCAAGCTCGGCGATATTGGCGTAAGCGCTGCCATCCCTGTCATGGTGGAGATAGTGGAACTCGCCGACGCGGGAAAAGCCGGCTTCCAGCATTTCCGCATAAAGCTTGGCCGCGACGGCCTCGACATGCTCGGGCGTCATCGCCAGGGCAAACTTGTACATAACAGTGCGCCAGCTCCAGAAGCTGTCGTTGGCCGGGCCGCGCACTTCCGCAAGGCCGGCCATCGCCCGCTGGAAAGCATGGCTGTGCAGGTTCGCCATGGCGGGAACGAGCAGCGTGTGGCGTTCATCGCCCGGCTCGGGAGAAACGCCGATTTCGACCCGCGCGATGCGCCCGGCCTCGAGCGTCAACCGTACATTCTTCTGCCAGCCTTCCGGCGTCAGCGCCGTGTCTGCGTGAAGCGTGGTCATCGCCTTCCCTCTCCTCTTGCCGCGCCGCCGATCTTTCTTTTCCAGAAAAGCGCGCAAAATTTCACTTGTCACCTGTTGATTATGTATATACATGTTTTGACATAAGGAAAGGCGCAAAGCTGATGACCGGGAACAATTTTTCAGAGGAAGCCTCATCCGCCGACGTCAGGCCGGCGCTTTGGCGCAATGCGCGGCTCGCCACGCTTGCGCCTGGTAAAGAAGGCCTCGGCATCGTCGAAAAGGGCGCCGTGCTGATCGAGAATGGCCGTATCACCTTTGCCGGTGCCGAAAGCGATCTGCCCGCATCGGCCATCGAACATTCCGAGATCGTCGATCTCGAAGGCCGCTGGGTGACGCCCGGCCTCGTCGACTGCCACACCCATATCGTCCACGGCGGCAACCGCGCCCGCGAATTCGAAATGCGCCTTGCAGGCGCCACCTATGAAGAAGTCGCGCGCGCCGGCGGCGGCATCGTCTCCTCGGTGAAGGCGACCAATGCGCTGTCGGTCGAGGAGCTCGTCGCCGAGGCCCTGCCGCGACTCGACACACTGCTTGCCGAAGGCGTGACGACGATCGAGGTCAAGTCCGGTTACGGGCTGAACCGAACCGGCGAAGTGAAGATGCTGCAGAGCGCCCGCCTGCTCGGCCATATCAGACCGGTGCGCGTCGCCACCAGCTATCTCGGCGCCCATGCGACGCCGGTGGAATATAAAGGCCGCAACGGCGATTATCTCGATGATGTCGTCCTGCCCGGTCTCGACGATATGTTCAATCTCGGTCTCGCCGATGCCGTCGACGGCTTCTGCGAGGGCATCGCTTTTTCCACGACGGAGATCGCCCGCGTCTTCGACAAGGCCAAAGCGCTTGGCCTGCCGGTCAAGCTGCATGCCGAGCAGCTCTCCAATCTCGGCGGCGCCAAGCTCGCTGCATCCTACGGCGCACTTTCGGCCGATCACCTCGAATATCTCGACGAAGACGGCGTTGCGGCGATGGCCGCAGCCGGCACCGTCGCCGTGCTGCTGCCCGGCGCCTTCTACGCCATCCATGAGAAGCAGAAGCCGCCGGTCGAAGCATTGCGGCGGGCAGGCGTGCCGATCGCGATCGCCACCGACTGCAATCCCGGCACCTCGCCGCTCACCTCGATGCTACTCACCATGAACATGTCGGCGACGCTGTTCGGCCTGACCGTCGAGGAATGCATCGCCGGCGCCACCCGCGAAGGCGCCCGTGCGCTCGGCCTGCTCGACAAGACAGGAACGATCGAGCCCGGCAAGTCCGCCGATCTCGCCGTCTGGAATATCGAAAGCCTCGCCGAACTCGTCTACCGCATCGGCTTCAACCCGCTTCACGCGCGTATCTTCAAGGGCGAAAGGAACGGTCGATGACCATCACGCTCCATCCAGGCTCCGTCTCGCTCAAGGATTTGGAAATCATCTATTGGACCGGCGAGCCGGCAAGGCTCGATCCCGCCTTCGATGCCGGCATCGCCAAGGCCGCCGCCCGCATCGCCGAGATCGCCGCCGGCAATGCCCCGGTCTACGGCATCAATACCGGCTTCGGCAAACTTGCCTCGATCAAGATCGACAGCGCCGATGTCGCGACGCTGCAGCGCAATCTCATCCTGTCCCACTGCTGCGGCGTCGGCGCGCCGCTGCCCGACAATATCGTCCGGCTGATCATGGCGCTGAAGCTGGTCTCGCTTGGCCGCGGCGCCTCCGGCGTGCGGCTGGAGCTGGTACGGCTGATCGAAGGCATGCTGGAAAAAGGCGTCATCCCGCTGATCCCGGAAAAAGGCTCGGTCGGCGCCTCCGGCGATCTTGCGCCGCTGGCCCATATGGCGGCGGTGATGATGGGCGAGGCCGAAGCCTTCTTCGCCGGCGAACGCCTCCCGGGCGCGCAAGCCCTCGAAAGGGCCGGGCTGAAACCGGTGGTGCTCGCCGCCAAGGAAGGCCTGGCGCTCATCAACGGCACACAGACCTCGACGGCGCTGGCGCTGGCCGGCCTGTTCCGCGCCCATCGCGCCGCACAATCGGCCTTGATCACCGGCGCCATGTCCACCGATGCCGCCATGGGCTCTTCGGCACCCTTCCATCCGGATATTCATACTTTGCGTGGCCACAAGGGCCAGATCGATACGGCCTCCGCCCTTCGCGCCCTGCTCGAAAACTCCATCATTCGCCAGAGCCATATCGAGGGCGACGAGCGCGTGCAGGATCCCTATTGCATCCGCTGCCAGCCACAGGTCGACGGCGCCTGCCTCGATCTGCTGCGCTCGGTCGCCCGCACGCTCGAAATCGAGGCCAACGCGGTCACCGACAATCCGCTGGTGCTGTCGGACAATTCCGTTGTCTCCGGCGGCAACTTCCACGCCGAACCCGTCGCCTTCGCCGCCGACCAGATTGCGCTCGCCGTCTGCGAGATCGGCGCGATTTCGCAGCGCCGCATCGCGCTGCTGGTCGATCCCACCCTCTCCTACGGCCTGCCGGCCTTCCTCGCCAAGAAGCCGGGCTTGAACTCCGGCCTGATGATCGCCGAGGTCACCTCGGCGGCGCTGATGTCTGAGAACAAGCAGATGTCGCACCCGGCCTCAGTCGATTCGACGCCGACCTCGGCCAATCAGGAAGACCATGTCTCCATGGCCTGCCACGGCGCCCGCCGCCTGCTTGGGATGACGGAGAACCTGTTCGCCATCATCGGCATCGAGGCGCTGACCGCCGCCCAAGGCGTCGAACTGCGCGCGCCGCTGTCGACAAGCCCGGAACTGAGCAAGGCGATCGCCGCCATCCGCAGCGAGGTCCCGACCCTCGATACCGACCGCTACATGGCAAACGACCTCGCCGCCGCTGCCGAACTGGTGGCGACGGGCGCGCTGAACGCCTCGGTTTCAACAGGCATATTGCCGGTATTGGAGGGTTGATCGTGATGTATGTGCATTTGGGTATCGCCCGAGACACCGGAGCACTTTGTCCATGACCACACCATACGAAATCCGTCAGGGCACCTCGCCCGTCATCCTCGGCTTCCCCCACACCGGCACGTCAGTGCCGGCTGAGATCGCCGACCGTCTCAACGACAATGGCAGGATTCTCGCCGATACCGACTGGCACATCCACCACCTCTATGACGGGCTGCTCGACGACGTCACGGTCGTGCGCGCCACATTCCACCGCTACGTCATCGATGCCAACCGAGATCCGGCGGGCGTCAGCCTCTATCCCGGCCAGAACACCACCGGCCTCATTCCCGAAACGGATTTTGACGGCAAGGCGATCTGGAAGGATGGACAGGGACCTGACCAGGCCGATATTGCGGCGCGGCTGCGGGATTTTCATGCGCCCTATCATGCAGCCCTTGCCGCCGAGATCGAGCGCGTGAGAGCGATCCATGGCGTCGCGATCCTTTACGATTGCCACTCGATCCGGTCCCACATTCCTTTCCTGTTCGAAGGAAAGCTGCCGGATTTCAATATCGGGACCGATATGGGCAAGACCTGCGACAGCGCCATCGAACAGGCGACGCTCACCGTCGTCGAAGCCGCCGAGGGGTACGACCGCGCGCTCAACGGCCGCTTCAAGGGCGGCTGGACGACACGCCATTACGGAAAGCCGGAAACCGGTGTGCACGCGATCCAGATGGAGCTTGCGCAATCGACGCATCTCCAGACCGAGGCACCGCCCTTTGCCTATGACGCCACCAAGGCGGACAGGCTTCGCGTGCATCTCAAAGACATTCTGGTGCGCCTCGAACAGATCGCACCAGGCCTGAAACGCTGACGCCCGAAACCTGAGAACAGGGGAACCGCCATGACCAATCCACGCCACAATATCCGTGAAATCCGCGCGCCCCGCGGCAACGATCTCAATGCCAAGAGCTGGATGACCGAAGCGCCGCTGCGCATGCTGATGAACAATCTCGATCCCGACGTCGCCGAAAATCCGAACGAACTCGTCGTCTATGGCGGCATCGGCCGCGCCGCCCGCACCTGGGAGGATTTCGACCGGATCGTCGCGACGCTGAAGACGCTGACGGAAGAAGAAACCCTGATCGTGCAATCCGGAAAGCCGGTCGGCGTCTTCCGCACCCACAAGGATGCGCCGCGCGTGCTGATCGCCAACTCCAACCTGGTGCCGCATTGGGCGACCTGGGATCATTTCAACGAGCTGGATAAGAAGGGCCTTGCCATGTACGGCCAGATGACGGCCGGCTCGTGGATCTATATCGGCACGCAGGGCATCGTCCAGGGCACCTACGAAACCTTCGTCGAGGCCGGCCGCCAGCATTACGGCGGCAATCTCAAGGGCAAATGGATCCTGACCGGCGGCCTCGGCGGCATGGGCGGCGCCCAGCCGCTCGCCGCCGTCATGGCCGGCGCCTGCTGCCTTGCCGTCGAATGCAATCCGGATTCGATCGATTTCCGCCTGCGCACCCGCTATGTCGACGCCAAGGCCGAGACGCTCGACGAAGCGCTTGCGATGATCGACCGCTGGACCAAGGCGGGCGAAGCCAAATCCGTCGGCCTGCTCGGCAACGCCGCCGAAATCCTGCCGGAAATGGTCCGCCGCGGCATTCGCCCTGATATCGTCACCGACCAGACCTCGGCGCACGACCCGATCAACGGCTACCTGCCGAAGGGCTGGACGATGGCGGAATGGAAGGCCAAGCGCGAAAGCGATCCGAAGGCTGTCGAAAAGGCAGCGCGCGCCTCGATGCGCGAGCATGTCGAAGCGATGATCGCCTTCTGGAACGCCGGTATTCCCACGCTCGACTACGGCAACAACATCCGCCAGGTCGCCAAGGAAGAAGGCTTGGAAAACGCCTTCGCCTTCCCGGGCTTCGTGCCGGCCTATATAAGACCGCTATTTTGCCGCGGCATCGGTCCCTTCCGCTGGGCAGCCCTGTCAGGCGACCCGGAAGATATCTACAAGACAGATGCCAAGGTAAGGGAGCTGACGCCCGGGAATACCCACCTGCACAACTGGCTCGACATGGCCAGGGAACGCATCGCCTTTCAGGGTCTGCCAGCGCGCATCTGCTGGGTCGGACTCGGCGACCGTCATCGCCTCGCTTTGGCCTTCAATGAAATGGTCAAGAACGGCGAGCTTTCCGCTCCGATCGTCATCGGCCGCGACCACCTCGATTCCGGCTCCGTCGCCTCGCCGAACCGCGAAACCGAAGCCATGAAGGACGGCTCCGACGCCGTCTCCGACTGGCCGCTTTTGAACGCCCTGCTCAACACCGCGTCGGGCGCCACCTGGGTATCGCTACATCACGGCGGCGGCGTCGGCATGGGCTTCTCGCAGCACTCCGGCGTCGTCATCTGCGCGGATGGCACGGATGATGCGGCAAAGCGTCTCGAACGCGTGCTCTGGAACGATCCGGCGACCGGAGTCATGCGCCATGCCGATGCCGGCTACGAGATCGCCCTCGACTGCGCCCGGGAAAAGGGCCTGCGCCTGCCCGGCATTCTCGGGAACTGAACCCGGTGAGAATCCTGCGCGCCGGTGATTGTAAACGCATGCCCTGGAAGAACGGCGGCGGCGAAACGGTGGAAATCGCCGTTTCGCCTGAGAATGCCGGTCTTGCCGGTTTTGACTGGCGCGTCAGTATGGCGACCGTCGCAACCGACGGCCCGTTTTCGATTTTTCCCGGCATCGACCGCACGCTGGCGATCCTCGATGGCAACGGCATGGTGCTCGATATCGAAGGCAGCACGCCGGTGCTGCTGACGACGGCAAGCGATCCCCTGGCCTTCCCGGCGGATATCCCCGTCGCGGCCAGGCTCCAGGACGGTGCGATCACCGATCTCAACATCATGACGCGCCGCGACGGGCTCGCCCACAGGCTGGTCCGGATCGACGTCGATGGCAGCAGCACCCTGCCGCTGCCGCCCTCGACATGCCTGTTCCTCTGCCATGGTGGCGCGCTCTCCTTCCGGCGGGGCGGCGAGACCGGCGCGCTTGCGGCCGGCGATGCGCTGCTGATTGAGGATGCGGCCGCGATCGCGCTTGAGGTCGATGGTAAAGCCAAATGTTATCTCGCATCGATCACCACAGGCTGACTTTCAAATAACGATTTGAAAAGATTGAACAATCGATAATTTGGCTAAGCATGCGCATCGACTATCCTGATCTCGGGCCATGGACGTCATTCCTGCTTTCGGTCTAAACTTTGCCCTTCTGATGCAGAAGAAGACCTAGACTGCCCGCAACATGCGGGGAGCAAGGGAGCAGGCGTGACGGATCCATACGATATTCTCGGCGTTGAACGCGATGCGGACGAGGCGCAGCTGAAGGCCGCCTACCGGCGTCTGGCGAAAGTTGCCCACCCCGATTCGGGCGGTGATTCGGACGCCTTTGCCAATTTGCAGAAAGCCTATGGGCTGCTTCTCGATCCGGTCCGGCGCAAGGTCTACGACGATACCGGTTACGACGTTGAATTCGCCGATGCCGCCGAGCTGCAGGCGCTCGTGATGATCGAGAAGCTCGTCACCGACGCCGTGCTCGACGAGCGCGCGCCGGGAAGTTTCGATCCCGTCGCTGTCATGCAGGAAAGCCTTTCCGAAGAACTGCGCAAGGCCCGTTTCAGCAAGAGCGAATTGGAGCGCCACGCCTCGCGCATCGGCCTGCATCTGGAACGGCTCGAAAAGCAGTCCGGTCGCGATGTGCTTGCCCACATGTTCCGTGCCCGCATCGAAGCCATCGCCAAAGCGGTCGCGGAAACCGAGGCGAAGATCAAGGCGACCGAACGCGCCGCCGATATGCTCAGCGGCTATGTATACGACATCGATCCGCCGCCGCTGCCGGATGCCGCGGTCACCAACATCGAATGGGTCGAGACCTCCAGAAACCGCTCCACCGGCTGACGGACGACGCGGCCGATCTTAATAGGACAGTTTCGGATACCAGTCCGGCGCCCGGCCTTCGGGCGTCGCATCGAGCACGGTCCAGAGCGGCATCAGATCAGGTGCGCCGCGCGGATCCTCGCCGGGATCGGCCGTCGCTTCGCCCATCTCCTCGCTCCAGAAATGGCGGATGGTGCCGTCGCGCCGCGTGAAGACGTTGAAGGCGGCGCCATCGCTGCCGTCGCTGCCGATCGCGCGATAGTCGCGGCTGTAATCGTCCGTCATGTCGGAGTAGAGCGGCAGGTGGTGCCAGCCGCGTTCCTTCTTGAAGGCGAGCAGCCTTTCGATCGGCGAGCGGGCGACGATCGCAAGGGCGGCGCGCTGCTGGATGTCAGGTACCTCGCCGTCCCAGGCCGACAGCAGCGAGGTGCACATTGGGCATGGGCGCTCGCGTTGTGGGCCGAACATGTAGCTGTAGACGATCAGCGTATCCTTGTCGGCGAAGAACTCGGCAAAGGAGATCGGCCCATCGCTGCCTTCGAAGCGGTATTCTTTTGTCACCTCGCCGCCCGGCGGCAGCGCCCGGCGCTGTCTTGCCACGCGCTCGATATGACGGCGCAATTCGATCTCTTCGGCCAGCAGCGCATCGCGGGCGCTGCGATAGGCCTCGCTCTCATTCGGGAAGCGGGCGCCGTTCTTGGCCGCAAGCACTGCGGCGGGTACCAGATGCCGATTATCCATGACGATATCCTCCTTCTGTTGCCGCGCGCCTCAGACGCGCAAAGGACGTGCTGAAGCCACGACCGGGTCGCAGCACATCATTACAAGGACGATCGGCTGATGCGAAAATCGACAGAAGCCGACGGAAAATATTCGCCCCGCGCTTTGGCCGGCCCGGTGCCCGGATCGCCAAAGCCAAGCAGATCAAGATTATGCGTTCCGAAATGCGGATCATCGAACCAGCTCATGATCAGCATTGCGCCCTTCCTAGAGGACGCCGCGCCGAACTCATTTCACCGTCGGCTGCGAAACTCAGTGAACGGTGATCACCGGAATGCCAGCTTCGTCGGCGGCACGGATAAGCGCTGCTCGCGCGTCCTGCGCCGGAATTTCCCCATGAATTGCATGTCGGCACGCGCTAATCGCGATAAGGTACTCTTCTCCGTCGTCGATCGGCCAGCCAACCGTCAGCATCTCGGCAGCCTGGAAAAGGGTTGCGACAAGCTTGTATTTTTCCGACCCACTCACAACGAACATCAGAGGGGCAAACTCTGCGGATGTGCACCACTTCATGACATTAGGTCTCCCCACAGTAAACATATTAGTAACTGTGCAAGAACCGTTCCGTGTTCTTCGCTCGCATGCCGAAGCTCGTTTTGGAGGCCGCATAATGGAAAGGAGAATATTTCTTAAGGGGCGCTTTAGCCTCGGCGTCGCCAGCATAAGCATGGGCACCAGCTGGCAGGGAAACGGTCGCCGGCCTCATTACCCGCCATGCTGAAGCCACCAAGGCCGCCGACATGCTTTTACCAGACGCCCTTCCCGGTCTTCTGCCTCCTCAGCAAACTCAAACTGCTCCGCGGCGGCATCAGCGAGCGCGGTGTGCCTCTGCAACCGGAAACACTTCATCAGCAGAGCGGCAAAAAGAGATCCCGTAGTCGCCTCCTACTCCGGCACGACAGACGCGGGACTTCCCGCTCTGTTGCCAACGCATGATTCTCTGTTGCCAACCTACCGGAAGATTGCCTTTGACACATCGCGATAAGTAATATATCCATTCGGTTATATAGCCATGTGGTGATATATGAAAAGCAGCCTCGATGCGATTTTCTCCGCACTTTCAGATCCAACAAGGAGAGCAATTCTGGGGCGGCTTGCTCACGGCAAGGCGACCGTGGCCGAACTCGCAGATCCCTTCGAGCTGTCTCAGCCTGCCATTTCAAAGCATCTCAAGGTCCTGGAACAGGCCGGTTTGATCCGCTCCGGCCGTGAAGCGACTTCGCGTCCCCGCGAACTTGAGCCGGACGCATTGAAGAAAATCTCTGATTGGATTGGCGATTACAGACGCTTCTGGGATCAGAGCTTTGATCGTCTCGATGGCTATTTGTCCAAGGTACAAGGATACGAAGATGACAAATCCGGAGACTGATACTGACAACGCCCGCGATCTGGTTTTTGTACGAAGGTTCGATGCCCCATGCGATCTCGTTTTCAGAGCATGGACCGACCCCAAAGCGCTAGCGCAATGGAGCGGTCCTCACGGCTTCAAGGCGGTGGGCGACCAGCTTGAAGTCTGGCCCGGCGGTAGACACCGCGCCTGTCTGATAGCGCCAGATGGAGAGGAGCACTGGGTTAGCGGAAAATACCTTGAGGTCAACCCTCCGCACAGGCTTGTCTTCACACATGCCTGGGAGATCGGAACCGGCGAAAAAAGCCCGGAAACAGTCGTCACCATCACGTTAAAGGAAAGCGACGGAGGAACGGAAATGACGTTTCGGCAAAGTGGATTTGAAGACGCATCATCACTTAAGGGTCATGAAGGTGGTTGGTCGCAAAGCTTCGAGCGACTGGGCGTTTTTCTGGGGGCTACGTCCGAAAGGCCGGATCATGAGTAAGGCGGCGATGAAGCTTTACTATTGCGAGACGCTCAATCCTCGGAAGGCCTGCGCCGCTGCCCGTTTTCTTAAAGCCGAGGTGGAGTTCATAAGGATTGACCTAGCCAGCGGAGAGCAGCGTACGACGGAATTCCTAGCTCTCAACCCGAACGGGAAAGTCCCTGTGCTGCAGGATGATGCCGGAACCTTGTGGGAAGCGAATGCCATCATGTGCCGATTGTCTGACAGAGTTGGCTCGGATTTCTGGCCGCATGACCACAGGCAGATCGACGTCCTCCGGTGGCTGAGCTGGGACGCGAGTCATTTCACCCGGCACGCGGCAGCCTTGTGGTTTGAATACTTGATCAAACCTTTGTTCGGCGGGGAGCCTGACGTCGCCGTGATCGAAGATGCGAAGACGAGCTTCCGACTACATGCTCGCGTGCTCGACGACCATTTGGCTACTAACAGCGTCGCGGTCGGGAAGACGCTGACTGTCGCAGATTTCGCATTGGCCGCTGCACTTCCTTATGCGACTTCTGCTGAGATTCCACTTTCCGAGTTTACGCATATTCAGGCGTGGTACGAACGGCTTGAACAACTAGATGCGTGGAGAAACCCTTTCCCGGCGTAACAAGGTGCGGCCGCTGTTCCGTGCTTATTATTTCCGCCCACGTTTCTAAAAGTTTTGCCGGTAATTCGCTCCACAGGGCCTCGCTTCTCCGTCGCTGAAATTCCTTCCGCCATCAGACAAGCGAAAGCGGCGATATGCGCAAGGGCTGTAAAGCAAAAAGGGCGCTCGACCCTTGCGGGGAGCGCCCTTATCCTGTCGGACAACGAACAGTTCGACAACGTCGATACCGCGCGCATCCATTTTTCAGGCAGGGCCGGTATATGGACCCTTTGCGCCCCGGTTTCAAGGGCTATTCGGCAGGACGTTGACAAGGTGCGTCAGATGGCAACTCCACTGACGGGATTGACCACCGGTCGTTCGCTCTTGTCCCCGACCCCGGCCGGCTGCATCGCCGGCGGCGCCATCGATTCTGCGTCTGCGGGCTCCGGCTTGTCGGGAACGGCGCCGACATCTTTGGGACGCCGCTGCTCGGGCTTTACGTTTTGATCATTCGTCGACATTGTCAGTCTCCTTTCAGTGAAGAAGTCACGGCCGTCGACATGGTTCCGACGACGGCATGGAGGATTACCGATGCTTGACAGGTTTCTGCTGCAGGGTCCTCAGGATGCGCGTTTCACCATCCTTCTGGCACATGGCGCCGGCGCGCCGATGGATTCGGCGTCGATGACAGCAGCGGCAAATGCGCTTGCCGGCGTTGGCTTCCGTGTGGCCCGCTTCGAATTCGCCTATATGGCCGCCCGCCGCACCTCGGAAGGCCGCAAGCCGCCGCCGCGCGCCGAATCGCTCAATCCCGAATATGAGGCGGCCATTGCCGCGCTCGGCGCCAGCGGCCCGCTTATCATCGGCGGCAAGTCGATGGGCGGCCGGGTCGCCAGCATGATCGCCGACGATCTCTATCACAGGGGAAAGATCGCCGGCCTGCTCTGCCTCGGCTATCCCTTCCATCCGCCCGGCCAGCCGGAGAAGCTGCGCACCGCCCATCTCGCCGGGCTGAGGACGCCCGCCTTGATCTGCCAGGGAACGCGCGACGAATTCGGCACACGAGACGAGGTGCCGGGCTATGATCTCTCCGACAGGATCGAGATCCTCTGGCTTGAGGATGGCGACCACGACCTCAAGCCGCGCAAGACGATCTCCGGCTTCTCGAGCGCCGATCACCTCGCCACGATGGCCAAGGCGGCAAAGGCCTGGGCCGAACGATTGCCGGTTTGAGGCTCACCTTGCGATTGCCGCTATCAGGCGGCAAGCTTCCTGATATCGATGCGCCGGTCGGTGGCGGAAACGGTGATTTCGAAATGATCGGCCTGCACGACGTCCCGGATGTTGCGTGGCCGATGCGCGACGATGGCCACCCCGCCTCTCAGCCGGACACTGTCGTAGAGGATACCGGCGCCGCCGCTCGAGCGCACCTCTTCCCCCAGCACTTGCGACGCCGCATAGCTGGTGCCGTCATAGACATCGGGCCGCAGCCTCTCTTCGCCGCGAATGTCGAGGTAATCGCCAATCAGGGCGGCCGCATAGCTTCGATAGGTGCGTGCCATCGTTGCTACCCCGCGTGCGACAGCCTCGCGCCGGAGATGATGGCCGACCTCGGCGGCGGCTGTCCTGAGTTCGTCGGCGGCATACCAGGCGCCGAGATCAGGACCGTTGAACCGCATTCCTCCCGGCGCAACATGCAGGAAAGCCGCCATGACGATACTGGCGTTCGGCCTGCCGTAAACCCACTCGTTTTCGGGAAGCCGTTGGATGCGATCGGCGACGAGACGGTCGTTGGTCCAGCCGACGAGTTCCATCACCGCTTCGAGGTCGGCCACCCGCGTCACCGTCTCGAAAAGGCCGATCGGTGGAAATTGCGACGGGATCAGCCGGTGTGACGGACGCGGCGCCTCTGCAAATCGATCCCTCACCGGAAGACGATGTCCGCATCTTCGTAAGGCGCGAAGGCTTCGTCGAGCCTGTTCGGCTGCATGTAGAGACCGCCGCGCGCGCCGTCGAGAAACCGGCGGACGGTCATCAGCCCGTCCTGAGTTCCGCTGGTCACGATATCAAGCGGTGGATGCCCGCCGAAAACCGGCGCCTGATGCGGCGTGCGCAGCCAGGCGACGCCGGCGCGCTCATCGGCAAAAAGCACACCGAGTGCTTGATGGATGCCGAGCACCGCCGAGATCCGGGTCAGCGTATCGACGTCAAGCGTGAAAGCGCCGTGCTCGCGCGCCTGTTTGGCCCAATTGTGGTAGGTCGACCGGGAGGGGTAACCGAGTACGAGCAGACGCTGCTCTTCCGTCAGCCCCCAGAGATCGGCGATCGCCAGGAAGGTCCGCAAGGCCGGTGCGCTTAGCCTCTTGCGATTTGCCGGCGCAAAGCGATCCATGTCCAGCCGCTGTGGCCCCTGGTCTTCCCGGTGCTCGGTGCGTCGCGCATGCTGCATAACAGCCTCCTGTCTTGAATTAGACATAGTCCAAATCTGGGCATTCGGCAACAGATTTCAAGAATTGCTCCAATGGAGCCGTCACCATAGCCCAGGCAGCAGCCGGTAGCGGACCTCGCGGCGGTATTCGGCGTAACCCGGCAGGTCTCTTGTCAGATGTTTCTCCTCGTCCAGCAGTCGCGCGACAAGTCCGGCAAAGGCAGGAGGGATGGCCAGCAGGCCCCAATAGGAGCCGAGCGACAGCGGTATGCCGACGAAGAGCACCAGCGCCGCCGCATACATCGGATGACGCACGACGCTGTAGAGCCCGCTTGAAATGACCCGCTGATCCCGGCGGATCTCGACCGTTGCCGAAGCGAAGCTGTTTTGCCGCAGCACGAGGAAGCAGCCGTAAAAGCCGGCCGCCATCAGAACATTGCCGAAAATCACGATCGGCGCCGGAATGGCCGACCAGCCGAACCGGTAATCGAGCGCCGAACCGATGAAGAGCGCGATCAGCACGATGCCGTTGAAAAGCTGAATGCGCTTCTGGGCCGGTTCCCGCTCCGCAGCCGGCCCGACATGCAGCCGCTGTTCCAGCAAGGCGCGGTCATATTTCAGGAAATAGGCCGTCGTCGCGACAATCCAGCCGCCAAAATTGAAAAGGAACAGCCAGCCCTGCCAATAGGACAGCGAGCCCGCCGCGATGAAGATCATCGCCGCAAGCACTGCGACGAATTTCACCGTCGCTTCCGTCGCCCGCCTGCCGAGACTCCTCTTCTGATCCTCCATCGGTCCGTCCTCCATTACCTCAGGAAACCTCGCCTGCCGCCTCCCGGATCGTCTGCATCAGGATCGATTGCGGCAGCGACGGAACGGCATCGGCGCGCATCGTCAATCCGACCGGCCCCTTGGTCTCGCCGGTATCGATCGGCAGAAGCGCCAGCCGCCCGTCGGCGACATCGTCGGCCACCACGCCGTGGGAAATGATCCAGATCGCGTCGTTTGCCCGGAGGAAAGCGCGGCCGAAGGAATCCGATACCGTCTCGATCTGGTTGGGCAGGCTGGCGACGCCATTGGCGATGAGAAAATTTTCGACCACCGGCCGGATGATCGAACCCCGCGTCGGCATCAGCACCGTGTAGTTGCCGAAACCTGAAAACAGCGATTGCCGGCCGTCGAGCAGCGGATGGCCGGGGCTCACGGCAAACACTACCTGTTCGGAATAAAGATGCTCGAAGGAAAAGCCGGCCATCTTCTCGGCGCCTGCCAGACGCCCGACGACGACATCGAGATCGCCAACACGAAGCTGCTCCAAGAGCACCGCATTCTCGCCGGTGACGATCTTCACCCGACTCCAGGTGTTCTCCTTGAGGAAGAGCTCCATCGCCCGCGGCATGATTCGCGATGACACCGTCGGCAGCGCGCCGATCCGGATCGGCGGCGCTTCGGAAAACTGCTCCTGCGAGACGGAATCGAGACCCTGGCGCAGCGCCGTCAGCGCCGCACCAGCGTGCCGCAGGAAGACCTCGCCGTAACGGGTGATCTTGATGCCGCGGCCGTCGCGCTCGAAGACATCGACACCTAGCACCTGTTCCAGTTCGCGGATTGTCTTGGTGACCGCCGGCTGGCTGACATGCAGCAATTCGGCGGCCTTCATGACGCTCTTCTGCCGCGCCACCTCGACAAAGGTCTGCAGATGGCGAAACTTGACGCGGCTGTCGATCATCGCTCACATAACTCCGAAGTTATCGAAAAGCCTGAAAATATCATTTTACTTAACCGGATCAAACATTCAATTTCGCCTTCAGGAGGAGAATGACGTGCAATTCGCCCGCATAAACGACGTGACGATCCATTATCAGGTCATCGGTGCACCAGCCGACAGGCCGGTGATAGTCTTTACCAATTCGCTCGGGACGGATTTCCGCATCTGGCGCGACGTCGTGGTGCGGCTTGCCGGCGAATTCCCTATCGTGCTTTACGACAAGCGCGGCCACGGCCTGTCCGATGTCGGCCAGCTCCCCTCATCGATTGCAGATCATGCGACGGATCTCGCCGGCCTGCTCGATCTCTTGTCGGTCAAGAAGGCCGTCGTCTGCGGCCTCTCCGTCGGCGGCCTCATCGCCCAGTCGCTCTATCAGCGCCGGCCGGACCTGGTCAGTGCCCTGATCCTGTGCGACACCGCCCATAAGATCGGCACAGCAGAGAGCTGGAACGCCCGCATTGCCGCCGTCGAGAAAAACGGCATCGGCAGCATCGTCGACGCCATCATGGAGCGCTGGTTCACGCCGGCCTTCCGCCGGCCCGAAAACACCGCCTATTCAGGCTATTGCAACATGCTGACGCGTCAGCCGGTCGAAGGTTATGTCGCTGCCTGCGCCGCGATCCGCGACGCCGATTTTACCGAAACTGCAAAGACGATCACTGTCCCGACAATCTGCGTCGTCGGCGACCAGGATGGCTCGACGCCGCCCGATCTGGTGCTCTCGACCGCCAAGCTTATCCCCGACGCGCGTTATGAGGTCATCCCCAATTGCGCGCACATTCCCTGCGTCGAGCAGCCGGAAGCGCTGACGGCGGTCATCCGCGCCTTCCTCACATCCATTACGCCTGGAGAAAACAGCCCATGAACGAAACCGCGTCCTCCTCCGAGCGCTATCGCCAAGGCATGGCGACCCGCCGCGCCGTGCTCGGCGACGCCCATGTCGACCGAGCCGCCGCCGCATCGACGGAGTTCGACCGTCCCTTCCAGGAACTGATCACCGAAGCCGCCTGGGGCCATGTCTGGTCGCGCCCGGCGCTGACGAAGCGCGAGCGCTCGATCGTCACCATCGCTCTGCTCGCGGCGCTCGGCCAGGACGACGAGGTCGCCATGCATGTGCGCGCCACCGTCAATACGGGTGCCTCCCGTGAGGATATCTGCGAGGCGCTGCTGCATGTGGCGATCTATGCCGGCGTTCCCGCCGCCAATCACGCGATCAAGATCGCAAAGCAGACCTTTGCACAGATGGACGCCGACAAGGCGGCCTGAGGGGGAAAAATGTCCGAACGAGCAAATCGCAAACCCGAAACCGGCGCCTTCTTCGGCCGCGACCGTGCCTGGCATGCGCCGGCGCTGACCCCCGGCTACAAGACCTCCGTGCTGCGCGCGCCGCAGCGTGCGCTGCTGTCGCTCGACGGCACGGTTTCCGAAACCACCGGTCCGGTCTTCGGCCATTCGATGATCGGCGAACTCGACAACGACCTGATCCTGAATTATGCGCGCCCCGGCGAAAGCGCTATCGGCGAACGCATCATCGTCCATGGCCGGGTGCTCGACGAACGTGCTAAGCCGGTTGCCGGCGCCCTGGTCGAGTTCTGGCAGGCCAATGCCGGCGGCCGCTATCGCCACAAGAAGGAAACCTATCTTGCGGCGATCGACCCGAATTTCGGCGGCTGCGGCCGCGCCATCACCGACGAGGAAGGCCGTTACTCCTTTCGCACCGTCCGCCCCGGCGCCTATCCCTGGCCGAACGGCGTCAACGATTGGCGGCCGGCCCATATCCATTTCTCGATCTTCGGCCACGGCTTTGCCCAGCGCCTGATCACCCAGATGTATTTCGAGGGCGATCCGATGATCTGGAAATGTCCGATCGTCGGCACGATCCCCGACAAGGCGGCGATCGAGCAGCTGATCGCGCCGCTCGACTGGGGCAACACGATCCCGATGGATTCACGCGCCTATAAATTCGATATCGTGCTGCGCGGCCGCCGCTCGACGATGTTCGAAAACAGGCTGGAGGGCAACTGACCATGCAACAGCTCGGCTATCTCAAGGAAACCCCGTCGCAGACGGCAGGCCCCTATGTCCATATCGGCCTGACGCCGAATTTCTGCGACATAAAGGGCGTCTACGACACCGATCTCGGCATCGAGATGGTCAATGACAAGACGCTCGGCGAACGCATCACCGTCACCGGCCGGATCTTCGATGGCGCCGGCGCATTGGTGCGCGATGCCGTTATCGAGATCTGGCAGGCCGACAGCGCCGGCCTCTACAACAGCCCTTCGGAAATGCGCGGAACCGCCGATCCGAATTTCACCGGCTGGGGCCGCTGCCCGACCCGCGCCGAGGATGGCGTCTACAGCTTCGAGACCGTCAAGCCCGGCCGTGTCCCCTTCAAGGACGGCCGTAGACAAGCCCCGCACATCACCTTCTGGATCGTCGCCCGCGGCATCAATATCGGCCTGCATACGCGTATGTATTTCCCGGAGGAGACGGAGGCCAACGCCGCCGACCCGCTGCTGTCCCGCATCGAACATCGCGAGCGCGTCGCAACGATGGTCGCCACCCGCGACGGCGCGACCTGCCATTTCGACATCCATCTGCAGGGTCCCAAGGAAACGGTATTTCTCGATATCTGAGGGTATGCCGGTGGCTTGTTCGGAAAGCCCTGTGCAAGTAGCCTCCCCCTCACCGTCCCTCTCCCCGAGGGGAGAGGGACGTGCCCACGCGAGATTACCTGCCCATAAAGCGCGGACGCCACCGCAGTCCCGTCCCAATAGGGAGAAGGTGGCGGCAGCCGGATGAGGGGCCAGCAAAGCGAGACAATCATGACCGCATCGCCCTTCGACCACCCCTTCCTTTCCGGCCTGCTCGGCGACGGTGAAATCGCCTCCTATTTTTCCGCCGAGGCCGATATCCGCGCCATGCTCTCCTTCGAGGCCGCGCTCGCCAGGGCCGAAGCCGGCCATGGCCTCATCCCCGCCGAAGCAGCAAGGCGCATCACCGAAATCTGCCCCGCCTTCTCGCCCGATCTGGCCAGCCTTCGATCGGCAACGGCAAGGGACGGTGTCGTCATCCCCGAACTCATCAAGCAGCTGCGCACCGCTGTCGGCGAGGAGGCGGCCAAGAGTCTCCATCTCGGCGCCACCAGCCAGGATGTCATCGATACCAGCCTGATGGTCCGCCTGAAGGCCGTCGTCTTCCTGTTTGCCGGCCGGCTTTCCGCCATCCTCAAAGGGCTCGATGCGCTCGACGGCCAGTTCGGCCAAAACCGGCTGATGGGCCATACCCGCATGCAGGCGGCGATCCCCATCACCGTCACCGATCGCCTCGAAGCCTGGCGCACGCCGCTCGCGACCTATCGCGACCGCCTGACCGAGCAGAGTTTTCCCGTCCAGTTCGGCGGTGCGGCCGGCACGCTTGATAAGCTCGGGTCGCAGGCCGCAGCCGTTCGCGCCTCGCTCGCCCAGGAGCTCGGCCTTACCGACGCAACGCAATGGCAGAGCGGGCGTCTGCCGATCGCCGATATCGCCGGCGTGTTCGCGTCGATATCGGGCAGCCTCGGTAAGATAGGCCAGGATATCGCGCTGCTCGCCCAGGCCGGCGGCGAAATCGAAATTGCCGGCGGCGGCACCTCGTCGGCGATGGCGCACAAGCAGAACCCGGTTTCCGCCGAAGTCCTGATCTCGCTCGCCCGCTTCAATGCCACTGTTCTCTCGGGCATCCACCAGTCCCTCGTCCACGAGCAGGAACGCTCAGGCGCTGCCTGGACGCTCGAATGGCTGCTGCTGCCGCAAATGACCATGGCAACCGCCGCCTCGTTGCGTCTCGCCGCGGACCTCATAGGAAATATCAAAAGGCTTGGAACTGCCTGACGCCGCGCTGGCGTGCCACGATCTTGATAAAGGCATGCGGTGGATCTGGGCCTGAGGAGGCAGCAATTGTTTTTTCAATCGCGCGCAACCATCTAATAGGCATGACTTGCGGAAAACGCCCCGCCCCAGCAGCCCGTTTACCGAAAACCAACCAAACCGGCTTGCTTTCCGAAGCGAAAGCCGATTGCTTAGGAAAATCTACTTCTTCTTCCGCTAGCGGTTAGGAGAATGAAAGGGGGCGCAGGCAAACCCGTGGAATTCTACTGCTTCGCATCGGGATAAACAATGACTACGATGGCGACGCGGGAAGGCCGGTTTGAAGAACGATGACGACAGAACTGTTTCAGGTAAAATTTTGGGGCGTCCGTGGCAGTATTCCAGTGTCGGGCCCCGAGTTCGATCGCTACGGCGGTAACACTTCCTGCATCGAAATTCGCTGCGGAAAACATCGGATGATCTTCGACGCGGGCTCCGGCCTGCGCGAGGCGGGGCTGTCGCTGCTCGCCGACGGCGTCAGCGACGTGGACCTGTTCTTCAGCCACTGCCACTATGACCACATCATCGGCCTGCCCTTCTTCAAGGCGATCTATTACCCCTCGATCAACGTCAACATCTGGTCCGGCCACCTCGACGGCAAGATGAGCACGCGGGAAATGGTCGATCAGTTCATCAGCCCGCCCTGGTTTCCCGTCAAGACCGACATCTGTCAGGCGACGATGAACTTCCGCGACTTCCATCCCGGTCAGGTTCTGACCCCCCACGAAGGCATCGCGATCAAGACCTTCATGCTGAACCATCCGGGCGGCGCCATCGGCTACCGCGTCGAATGGCAGGGCCGTTCGATCGCTCTCGTCTATGACATCGAACATATTCCGGGCGCTTATGATCCGGTCTCACTGGAGATGATGCAGGACGCCGATCTCGTCGTCTACGACTGCACCTACAATGAAGACGAGATGCAGCGTTTCAAGGGCTTCGGCCATTCGACCTGGCAGCACGGCACCGAGCTTGCGAAGATGGCGGGCGCCAAGCGCTTCGCGCTCTTCCACCACGCCCCCTCGCGCACCGACGAACAGCTGGCTGAGATGGAAGCGCAGGCGCAGGCCGCCTTCCCCGAATCCTTTGCCGCCCGCGACAATCAGACCGTGGTGATCTAGCAACCCGCGAAACCTCAGCTTGCTGACGGAACATATGCTGGATCAGGCCGTTTCCCGGCAGGTAAACCATTGCGCGGGGACCAGCTATGACCGTGTTTTCCGGAAAGTGCCTTTGCGGGCAAGTGCAGATCTCTGTTCGAGGCGAACCTTTGCGCGTCGGGATCTGTCATTGCACCGACTGCAGGAAAGAAAGCGGTTCGGCCTTTACCTTTTACGGGATCTGGCCAGCCGACCAATTCGAACATTCTGGGGAAACCGCCGAGTTCCGAGGTCGCCATTTTTGCACCGGCTGTGGTTCGCGGCTGTTTTCCGCCGATGACGAAGAGGCGGAAATCAAGCTCGGTATCCTGTCCGATGCCCCGACGCCGCTTGTGCCGCGCTACGAACTCTGGATCAAGCGCCGCGAGCCCTGGCTGCGGCCGGTAGAGGGCGCCGAGCAGCATGAAGGGGATCGAAAGTGAGCGGCAGCGTCGGAAGCTTCCCGATGTCCGCTCTCGTCCGGCATCGCTCGATCACGGTCGCAGGCATCGAGACTTTTTACCGCGAGGCCGGTCGGCCGGATGCTCCGGTCTTGCTGCTGCCGCACGGTTACCCCTGCTCGTCCTATGAATTTCGCAATCTCATGCCGCGCCTTGCCGACCGCTGGCGCCTGATCGCACCGGATTTCCCTGGCGCGGGCTATAGCGGCACGCCTGACGATTTCGACTACAGCTTCGATGGTTATGCCGCCTGGCTGCAGGCCTTTATCGACGCCGTCAATATCGACCGCTTCGTCCTCTACCTGCACGATTTCGGGTCGCCTATCGGCGCGCGGCTGGCAATCAAAGAGCCTCGGCGCATCGTGGCGCTCATCATCCAGAATGGCGACATCCCCTATGAGGATGCCCTCGGACCCAAGTATGCCGATATCGAGGCGACGTGGACGCTTCCAATTTCGGAGATGAGGACGGCGCTGGCGGAAGCGGTCAGCGAGGACACCTTCAGGGATGAATTCCTCAACGATCTGCCGCCGGCTCAGGCCGGTACCATCCCGCCCGATCTCTGGAAGCTGCATTGGTCGCTGACCACGCCGCGGCGCAAGGAAATCGCCATCGACCTGATCGCCGGATTGAAGGAGAACCGGGCCTGGTTTCCGGAACACCGGAAATACCTGCGGGAATACCAGCCTGCGACCTTGATCGTCTGGGGTCCCAACGACCACTACATGCCGGAAAAATCGGCGCGAGCCTATCTGCGCGATCTGCCGGATGCCGAACTGCATCTGCTGGGCGGCGGCCACTGGCTGCTCGAGACGCATCTCGATGACGTCGTCGCACTCATGCGAGACTTCCTCGGGCGCGTTCACGCCGCCTGATCTTGTTTTTACGCATGTCGTTATCGCAAAACCGCGGCACACTATTGCGCGACATGCTCAAGCAGCTCCGACGCCGATGACCAGCGGACGGCCGCATGCCGGCCCGTCACTGCAAACAAGGCCGACAGGAAGTCCCATGCGGCCGCATCGTGCACCAGATGGTGAATGAGCACGCCGACAGGTTCCTCGCTGCCGGCAAACCGATCGCGGAGCTCCGCTACCAGTTCGGCCACCAATTCCGCCTCGCCCCGTCCGCCGCGCGTGCCGTGCCAGTCGATGATGTCGACATGGGTGTTGAGCAGCGGCACCGGGCCATCCTGCCTTGCCCGCCCATAAACCGAAAGGGCGGTAAATCCGAGGCCCGGCAGCGCCGGGACAAGACTAGCGTCGATCCGGTTCCAAGGCGGCACCAGCATCGGCAGGAAGCGGGCCGGATGCAACAGCTGCAACAGCCGGAAACCTTCCCGCAACTCGCCGAGCACGACATCCGCCGGGCGTTCGCCGCCGAGTTCCTGCTTCTTTTTTTCCGGCCCCGCATGGTTCGTATGAGACCAGCCATGCACCGCAACCGTGATGGCTGTTTCCTCCCCTAGGCGCGCGGCCAAGGCCTCGCCGGTCAGGGCGGGAATAACCGCGAGCGTCAGCGGAACGTTGCTTTCGCCCGCGAGCGCCGTCAGTGTCTCCAGTGCCGGCGTCGGTTCGACGGCATCGTCATCCCGCAGCCAGAACCGCGCCACGCGGCCGGCCGCCTGCCAGCGGTCAAGCTCGCGCCGCAGAGGCTCCCAGGCCATCTTGTCGGTCATCCCGTCGCTCCCATTCCCAGATTGTCCTGCAAAATTCCGTTCAACACACGCGCCGCGTTGGGAAGCGAACGCTCCCTGAGCACGAAGCGCCGTGCCGCCTGCCCCATGGCGTCGCGCCTTTGCCTGTCGTCAAGCAGGGCGGCCACGGCGCCGGCATAGGCCACGACATCGCCATCCGCTGTCAGCAGGCCGGTCACGCCAGCCTCGACCACCGCGGGCACGCCCGCCGTTTCTTGCGCGACGATAGGCAGGCCGGCGGCCTGGGCTTCCAGATAGGCAAGGCCATAGGCCTCGCCGCAACCGGGCCAGACATAGAGGCCGCCGCGTCCGAGCAACTCGGCAATCTCGACGGCATTCCGCTCGCCCAGCCATTCGACGCGGCCGGGAAGATCGGCAAACAGCGCCTGCACCTCGTGGCGGATCGGACCATCGCCGATGACGACAAGCGTCCAGGGCCGGTCTTCGATCAGCCGCAATGCTTTTGCGAGCATCGCATAACTGTCCATCTTGTCGCCGGCCCGCATCATCGCGACCGTCATCAGCCGGCGCCGATCGGGCTCCGGCGAAATCGTTTCAAACAGCGTCGTATCGATGAAGGGTTTCAGACGGGCAAGGCGCGCCTGCGGAAAGGCGGAGGCAAGTCCTGCCTGGTCACGCTCGGTGAAGCTGATATTGACCGCCGCCTGCATGATCGCCGCGCCCACGCACGTCTGCGACGCGGCCCAGCCGCTCGCGTTGCGTTTTGCCGCATAGGAGGCTTCGGCGGTGACATAGGGAATGGCGAATTCGGCAGAGAGGACAGGCCCGAAGGGATCGGGCGATTTGTAATAGGGGTGGTAACAGAACCAGAGATCCGGCCGCGGCGCGGATTTCCATGCCAACCGCAGCCGCTCCAATTCGGTGTGGACGGCGGGTTCGAGCTCCGCTGCGGCTTCCGGTGTAGAGGCATAGGCGCGGAATTCGGAAGCAACCTCGACCTCGTGTCCGGCAAGTTCCAGCGCCCGGATCAACAGCCGTGCCATCAGCCGGTCGCCTGACGGCACCGGATGGTTCGGCGATTTCATCGGCGCGTAGAAAGCCACCCGCATTGACACCTCACATAAGACAGACTGTTTACATCAGGCACTCGTGCTATCACGAAAAATTCCGCTATTGTCCCCTTCATTAAAACTTGCGCATAAGCATATGGAATGTGATCGCGATCGAAGCAATTCCGCCTCTTTCTCAATCTCTATGGGCCTGCGGTTACATCGACAAGAACGGGAATGAATGACGACGGTCTCGGCCACAGGGATTTTTTCGGAGCGTGCGATCAGAAGGGCGAGGCTCGGTTCCGGCCTCGTCATTTTCATCTTCGTCCTGCTGCATTTGTCAAACCATGCGATCGGCCTGATTTCGGTCTCCGCCGCCGATAAAGCCGCCCATCTTTTCCTGATGATCTGGCGCAATCCTCTGGGGACGACCATCTTCTATTCGGCGGTCCTCATCCATATCGCGCTGGTGCTGCGCGCCATCTATGTCAGACGCAGCCTCGTGATGCCGAAGGGGGAAATGGCGCAGATCGTGCTCGGCTTGATGATCCCGCTGCTGCTCCTCGATCATGTCATCGGCACGCGTATCGCCCACGAGTTCTACGGCTACATCGATGACTATGAGGCGGTCGTCAGCATGCTCTGGATCAGGAATCCGGCGAACGGATTGCGGCAGGGCTTCGCTGTCGTCGCCGTCTGGATCCATGGCTGCATCGGCATCCATTTCTGGTTGCGCTATCGGCCCTGGTATCCGGATTTTGCGCCCCTTCTGCTGGCGCTTGCGATCCTCGTGCCGGTGCTTTCGTTGCTCGGCTTCGTCGAAATGGGCCGAACGCTCGCCGACCCATCCTACCAACAGGCAATGACGATCAGCGCCTACAAGGAGGGCGTCAACACCCGTTACATCTCAAACCCGGAAGTTCACCGTCAGGTCGCCATGATCCGTGCCGGGCTCTACGGCGCCTTCTCGGCCTCGCTGCTGATCGTCGTCGTCGCCCGCGCCCGGCGCAAGCTGAAGGAGCGGCTTGACCAGGTCGCCGTGAATTATCCGGGCGGCGAGGTGATCCGTGTGCCGCGCGGCTTCTCGGTGCTGGAAGCAAGCCGGCTCGGCGGCTTGCCGCATTATGCCGTCTGCGGCGGCAAGGGGCAGTGCTCCACCTGCCGGGTGCAGATCCTTGGCGATTACGACAGCCTGCCGGCCCCCGACAAGATGGAACAGACGACATTGAGGCGCATCAATGCCGGCCCGGATGTCCGGCTCGCCTGCCAGCTTCGTCCGAACCACAACGTCGCGGTTGCGCCGCTTCTCGTGCCGGCGACCGAGGCCGCTCTTCCCGCCAACAGTCAGGAAACGAGCCCCGGCCGCGAGCGCGAGATCGCCGTACTCTTCGTCGATATCCGCCATTTCACCACGCTGACGGAAACCCGCCTGCCCTTCGACGTCGTCTTCCTGCTGAACCGCTATTTCGCCATAATCGGCAAGGCAGTGGAGCAGGCGGGCGGACGGCTGGACAAGTTCATCGGCGACGGCGCCATGGCGCTGTTCGGCCTCAGCACCGCGCCGGAGGAAGCCTGCCGCCAGGCGCTCAACGCAGCAGCAGCGATCGTCGCCGAGATCGAGAAACTCGCCGCAGAGCTCGCCGACGAACTGGCGCTGCCGCTGCGCATCGCCATCGGCATTCACACCGGCCCGGCCGTCGTCGGCACGATGGGATATGGGCGGGTGCGCAGCATGACGGCGATCGGCGATACCGTGAATGTGGCGAGCCGGCTCGAGACCGCCGCCAAGGAATTCGAAGCGGCAATCGTCATCTCCGAGCCGGTGGCGAACCTTTCGGGTGCTGATCTCGCCGGCATCGAAAGCCGTGAAATCAGCGTGCGCGGCCGGGCCTTGCCCTTGAAAGTCTACGTCATTCCGAGAGAGAAAGCGGCAGAACCGCTCGAAGGAAAAGACTGATGCCCGGCAAGCCCTGGCTGACCGCCAAATATTGGAGCCGTCGCCTGCGCAAGGCGCGCAATGCCGCCGCTTCGCGCTTCTTCGACACCCGCTTCGGCCGTCGCCTGCTGATCGAGAATATCGGCCCGCGCGTCGTCTCGATGACGGTCGACGCCGGCGACCATCGGATGACCTTCTCGCCCGCCGACTATATCGGCCGCAAGGTCTTCCGGAAGGGCCATTTCGAGCGCGAGGCCGTCGACCGGCTCATCGTCATCCTGCGCGAGCGCGGCCTGCTCAGAAAGGATGCGACGCTGCTGGAGATCGGCGGCAACATCGGCACCCAGACCGTCTATTTCGCATTGAGCGGCACTTACGCCCGGATCGTCAGCATCGAGCCCGACCCGCGCAATTTCCCGCTGCTTGCCCTCAACATTCGCCAGAACCGGCTGGAGGAGAAGGTCCGGCTCGTCAATTGCGCCGCCGGCGAGAGCGAAGGCGAGATCGACTTTTTTCTCAACCTCAACAATCACGGCAAGAGCAGCGCCATCCGCCAGAGCCCGGCGGACAAGAAGATCAGCGTGCCGGTAAAGCCGGTTTCCGAGATCCTTGCCGGCCTTTCGATCGACCCGGCCGCGATCGGCCTCGTCTGGATGGATATCGAGGGTTACGAGCCGGTCGCCTGCCGGTCGATGCAACCGCTGCTTGCCCGCCGCGTTCCGCTCTACATGGAGTTCACGCCGCTCTTCTACGGCCCGGAAGGAACGAAAGCGTTCATATCGATGCTGTCGGGATTCTACGAGGATTGCCTCGTGCTCTTCGAGGACCGTGAGGAGGAGATGAAGGTGCGGGATCTGCCGGGCGAGTTCGATCAGTACAATGTGCTGTTCCTGCCCTAAAGTGGGTCGCAATCTTTCAGAGTCTCTAACCGCGCTTTAGAACGCCGATTTTGCGCATGATATGATCGCGAAACCGCTGCACACTTTTGCGCGACCTACCTAGATCTTCGTCCTCTTGCGCCCCGCCGGGGCATGGCGGAATATGACCATCGGGCGAAGGAACGGGTGGGGAATGGAGGCGGATCGGATACGAGGCCTTGATGGCATCAGGGCTTTTGCCATTCTTGGAGTGTTCTATACGCATTTCGTCGACGAAAATTCCTTGCTCGGCGATCTGGCGGTGCGAACGTTCTTCATTTTGAGTGCCTTCCTGATTACCGGCAAACTGGTCGCGTTGCGCGACGCCGAGGGGTTCACATTTGCGGCGCTGCGATCATTCTACGCGCGAAGGGCGCTCAGGCTCCTGCCGACCTATTACGCCATGGTCCTGGCCCTTGCCGCGATCGGACTCGTCACGATCCGGGATGGGCTTTTTTATCATCTCGCCTTTTTGTCAAACGTCTGGTTCGCGATGGCCATGAATTGGAACCCGTGGGTGCTTGCCCATACCTGGACCCTGTCCGTCGAATGGCAGTTTTATCTCATTTGGCCCCTAGTTGTCCTCAACTGCGCAAACAGATCGGTGGCGCTGGCAGCCGCAGGTGCCATCGCCATTGCGCTGGCATTCTGGCTCGGGTGCTATGTCGCCGGCTATTACCCCGACAACGTGGTCTTATGGTCTCCCTTCTCGCTTGATGCATTCGGCATGGGGGCGTTGACCTTCTTTTATTCGGGCGTGCTGGCACGCACGCTCCGAACTCGCCTCATTGCGGCACTCCTGCCGGCGGCGCTGTGGAGTGCCCTGCAACTCGTTGAGACAGATGGCCGTCCACCGTTCCTAGTGGTCGTCGATTTTCTTCTACAAATTCTTCCGCTGCTGCCAATGGCAATCCTGATTGCCATAACGGCCTCAGGGACAAGCCCGATTCTCAATCGCATTCTTGGAGCCCGGCCCTTGGCCTATCTCGGCCGCATTAGTTACGGATGTTATCTTTACCACTTTCCGATGCTTTGGCTGATGATGCATATTATGTGGCAAGTGTTCGATTATCCGCTGAAGCGGGGGATCGTCGAACTGGTCGTCGTTGCGATCCCGACAATCGCCTTTTCTGCGCTAAGCTGGAAATTCATGGAACGGCCGATCCAGAAATGGGGGGCCGATCGCCAGAAGGCCGCGCAGGCCAAGATCACCGCATGAGCCAATGGATCGATCCCCATCAAACGTCAGGGAATCCGAATCCTTCGGGTAGATCGGCGTCTAACGCGTTGAGATGTTCACTTCGGGAATTGCGAGGTGGACGTGAAGGACCCTGACCGTTGCCTTATGCGACCGACTGCGTGACAAGCGATTGATGGCAGTGCACGCCGGCGAGCACGCCTGAGGCGGAGGCGAGGGTGGCATTGTGCATGGCGCTTGCCGCATCGCCGGCGGCAAAGACACCCTTGACGGTGGTTTCCTTGTTATCGGCGATCCGGATGATGGGTCCGAACGGGCCGTCGTCGAAGGCGCAGCCGAGCTGTTCGGCAATCGGGCTCGCCATCGTCGTTTTCGGCGCGACGAACACCGCGTCCAGCGGCACGACGCGGCCATCGGCGAGGCGAACCGCCTCAAGCTTCGGATTGTCGCCCAACAATTCCACGATAGGGCTGCGTTCGATCCGGACACCCCGGGCAGTCAGCCGCACCAGTTGCTCTTCGTCGGGCTCAAACAGCGCCTGGGTGAAAAAGGTCGTTGCTCCCCAGTCGGGAATCATCATGGCCGAATGGGCCGAATGCGGATGGTTTGCGAGAACGCCGAGCTTGCCGCCGCTGACCTCATAACCGTGGCAATAGGGGCAGTGCAGCGCGGAGCGGCCCCACCGATCCCGCAGTCCGGAGATCTCGGGCAGCGTGTCGCTGACGCCGGTTGCGAGCACGATGCGCGCGGCTCGTTCTTCGCCGCTGTCTTCGGTGCCGACGATGAATGCGTCACCATCCCTCTGTGCCCTTACGACTTTCCCGTCGCGGATGGTGATGGTCGCATAGAGTGAAAGCTGCCGTTTTCCCTCCCGCATGATCGCTGCCGGCGTCTGGCCGTCCTGGCCGAGGAAACCATGCGATGCTTCAGAAAACCGGTTGCGCGGCGCGCCGGCGTCGACGAGCAGCACGCGCCGCCGCGCCCTGGCAAGCTGCATGGCTGCCGACAGGCCGGCAAAATTTCCGCCGATGATGATGACTTCGTAGGACATGAAACTCTCCTTTGGCTCTACCGATCATGAATCATCATAAGTTACATGAAGAGGCGCGGTCAAGTATCACGTCACTTGTCTTGTTACGATTGACTTGTCATAATGCCCCGTCCGATCGACAGGAAGAAAACCATGCGCAATGACAGCCGCCTTTCACGCATGCTGCACGTGCTGATCCACATGGATAGGCACCAGCACTCGGCGACTTCCGAAATGATTGCCAAAATGCTGAACACCAATCCGGTGGTCGTGCGCCGCACTATGGCCGGCCTTCGCGAACAGGGCTACGTCCGCTCCGAAAAGGGCCATGGCGGTGGCTGGACGCTGGTGCGTCCCTTATCGGAAATCACCCTGCTCGACGTCTACCGCGCCATCGGCGAGCCGCATCTCTTCGCCATCGGCCCAGCCGACGATCAGCCGCAATGTCTGGTAGAACAGGCCGTGAATATCGCCCTCGGCGACGCGATGAAGGAAGCCCAGTCCCTGCTCCTGCAGCGGCTGGGCAGCGTGACGCTGGACGAAATCGCTACCGACTTCGAGGCAAAACTCACTGCGCGCTCTGCCGCATCCTATTCCTGCGCTTCATGAGCGGAGATCATGTCCTGCGATAGAGAAAATACCGCCCTTCCTTAATCCCCTCCGGCAGCGGCAGCGCCACCAGCTCGGGATGCTCCAGCGGCAGGCCGCTGACGGCGATGCCGTTTTGGGCGAGCACGCCGGCCATCAGTTGCGGCAGCCAGGTCAGCGTCACGGCGTCGATCTCGTCATGGCCGGTTCCGATATCGGCATGGGCAAGGGCTGCGCCGATGCCGACAAAGGCCTGGCCGGATTCGCGGATATTGCCGGTCACCATGTCTTCGGCCTCCGGTGTCGAGGCCGAATAGGAGCGCACCTCCCAGTCGAAGGCGACGATGCGCCGGCCGGGAAAGTTTTCGCGCAGGTGATCATAGGTGCGGCCGTTGCCGAGGCCGAACTCCAGCACAGGGCCTTCGATTTCCCCGACCAGATCGACGATCGAGTTCAGAATGTCGCGTTGAGCCGTCAACCGGCGAATGAAGCTGTCGAGGCGGCTCATCTAATCCGTATCCGTCATGAAAATCGTGTGGGCGTGCTAACACATGAAACCGCGCCAAGTCGATTGCCGTATATGGGAAATGGCGTTGCAGTGGCAACATGGGTCTGTGCTAAGCTCGATAATATGAAAACAGTGACCGATGAAGATTTCTTTGCCGAAGTGCCGCTCTTCAGCGAATTCGAGGGCGTGACCGACGCCGCCAACTACCGGCCGCTGCCGGACGGATGGGTGCTGGCGCTGGCCGACATCGTCGGCTCGACGCAGGCGATCGCCAGCGGCCGTTACAAGGACGTCAACATGGCGGGCGCCAGCGTCATCTCGGCGGTCTTGAATGGCGTCGGCAAGGGCGATTATCCCTTCGTCTTCGGCGGCGACGGCGCGCTGATCGCGCTGCCCGGCTCGCTGGAGAAGGCGGCGCGCGATGCACTTGCCGCCGTGCAGGTCTGGGTTGAGGAAGATCTGAACCTGATGCTGCGCATCGCCATTGTGCCGGTCGCCGACACTCGCGCCGAGGGCCTCGACGTCCGCGTCGCGCGTTACGCCGCAAGTCCTTACGTGACCTACGCGATGTTCTGGGGCGGCGGCACCAGCTGGGCCGAAAGACAAATGAAGCTCGGCCGTTACGGCGTTGAGCGGGCAACTGCCGGAACGCGCCCGGATCTCACCGGCCTCTCCTGTCGCTGGAGCCCGATCGACGCACGCAACGGCGAGATCGTCTCGATCATCGCGATTCCCGGCGAAGGCCGGCCGGGCGAAGAATTCCGCGATCTTGTCAACGGCATCGTCGCCATTACCACCGAGCAGAACCGGGACAGCCATCCGGTGCCGGCGGATGGCCCGAACCTTGCCTTCTCGCTGCACGGCATCAATCGCGAAGCCAAGGCCACCGCGCCGGCAGGCCGGCGACTGCGGCAGAAACTCATCATCTTCCTGCAACTCGCGATCACGGTCGTGTTCTACAGGCTCGGCATTCCGCTCGGCAGATTCGACGCCCGCCGCTACAAACGCGACGTCGCCGGCAATTCCGATTTCCGCAAGTTCGACGACGGGCTGAAGATGACGGTCGACGTCGATGCCGAACATCTGAAACGGATCGAGACGCTGCTGGAAGGGGCTCGCGCCAAGGGCATTGCCCGCTACGGTCTGCATCGGCAGACGTCGGCGCTGATGACCTGCTTCGTGCCGACGCCGATTTCGCGCGACCATGTGCATTTCATCGACGGGGCGGCGGGCGGTTATGCCGTGGCCGCAAGCCAGATGACCGGCAAGTCTTTTTCAAGTGTTTCCGTCACGCCTTGATGACATGACCGGCCGAGAGGCCGAGCCGGTTGAAGACGTTGCGCGTGTCGACGATCAGGGCCGCGCTTTTCGACAGCGCCGCATAGTCCACTTGGTCGTGGTCGGTCGCGACCAGCACCGCATCGTAGCCGGCGATGGCATCAGGGGTCAGCGTCACCGATTTGCGGCCCTTCAGCGCCTGGTATTCGCGCGTCGGCGGGATCTCGGCGACGAAGGGATCGTGGTAATCCGCCCGTCCGCCACGCTCCTCGATGATCTCGATCAGCCGCAGCGAGGGGCTCTCTCTTATATCGGCGACGTTCTTCTTGTAGGCGAGCCCGAGCACCAGCACCCGGCTGCGGCTCAGCGCCTTGCCGGCGCGGATGTCGAGCGCTTCAGCAAGCTTGCCGACGACATAACGCGGCATTGCCGAATTGATCTCGCCGGCCAGCTCGATGAAGCGGGTCGGCAGCTCGTATTCGCGCGATTTCCAGGTGAGATAGAAGGGGTCGATCGGGATGCAATGGCCGCCAAGGCCGGGGCCGGGATAGAAGGGCATATAGCCGAAGGGCTTGGTCTTGGCCGCGTCGATCACTTCCCAGACGTCGATACCCATGGCCGCATAGACGGTCTTCAGCTCGTTGACGAGGGCGATGTTGACCGACCGGAAGATGTTCTCGGTGAGCTTCACGGCCTCGGCCGTCGCATTCGAGGAGACCGGAACGACGGTCGACACCGCCGCACCGTAGAAGGCCTTCATCAGCGCCAGCGCCTCGGCGCCGTCGCCGGCGACGACCTTCGGGATGGTGGCGGTATGATAATGCTGATTGCCGGGATCCTCGCGCTCCGGCGAGAAGCCGACGAAGAAGTCCGAGCCGGATTTCAGGCCGGCCCTTTCGAGAATGACCTTCACCACGTCATCGGTGGTGCCGGGATAAGTGGTCGATTCCAGCACGACGAGTTGACCGGGGCGCAGATGCGCGGCGATCGAGCGCGACGTCGCCTCGACGAAGGAAAGGTCGGGATCGCGATGCTTCGTCAGCGGCGTCGGCACGCAGATGATGATGACGTCGCAATCGACAAGGCCGGCGAAATCGGTCGTCGCCTTGAATCGGTCCGCATCGATCTCGGCGGACAGCGCCTCGTCGCTGACCGCGTCGATATAGGAATGGCGGGCATCGAGCGCCACCATCTTGCCGGGATCGATGTCGAAGCCGGTGACGGCAAAGCCGCTGCGCGCCACCGCGATCGCCAGCGGCAGGCCGACATAACCGAGCCCGATAATGCCGGCGCGGGCGGTGCGGGTTTCGATCTTCTGCAAAAGCATGTCGAAGGGGGAGATGGCCAAGGCGGGATCTTTCAAACGGGAAATTCAAGACGCTGATCTAATGCATGATCAGGGCAAATTAAACCCGGGCGTGGATCTTCCTCTTATCGCTGGCGATGCTGCTGTCCGTTTTGCCCCCATGGCTACCTCCCTCACCCCGCTGCCGTTACTCACCGTCGCAGCAGGGTGTGGCCGAAATGACTCGCCCAGCCCCTTCGCTGCAACTTGGGCGCACAAAAAATTCCAGATCCCATTGTTTCGCATTTGCAGCATCCCTATTTTGACTTTTGATAATGAACCACCTGGAAAGGACTACCCGTCCGATCCCCGGCATGGGGAGCTGAGGGGCGCTGCTGCCGGGCTTTCGGCAGATCGTTGACACAATAATACCGCTCGTACATCCTGATTTCCCTGTGACCTGCGCATGAAAATGTGCCGGCCGAGGGACTTTTGGCTCTTGGGGATGGCGTGCTTTATGAGGATCATACCGAGAATGAGCACGATCGAATCCAGCGTGTCCTCCATCCTGTTGGACCGGGTCGCTGAATGGCTGACGAACTCTTCGCTGGCCGGAGACGAGCTTGAAAACATCGTGCGCGGTTTCTGCGAAAGGCTCACCGCTGCGGGGCTGCCGCTTGCGCGCGTGCATCTTTCCTTCTCGATGCTGCATCCGCTCTACGATGCGCTGAGCTTCACCTGGCGGCGCGCCAGCGGCGTCACCATCGAGGGCTTCCGCATGCCCGCCGGGCAAAAGCCGGACCGCTTCCTGCAGAGCCCTTATTATTACCTGCTAGACAACAATCTGCAGCACATCCGCCGCCGGCTGATGCAGGATGGGCCGAACGAATTTCCCATTTTCGAGGACCTGCGCAAGGACGCCATCACCGATTACCTGGCCTTCGTGCAGCCCTTCGGCGACGGCTCGGTGCAGGGCATGATGGGCTCCTGGTCGACGGACCATAACACCGGCTTTTCCGACGACATGATCGATGCGCTGCTCAGGATGCAGAACCATCTGGCGGTTGCCGCCAAGATGGCGGTGCTCGGCAAGCTCGCCAACAACATGCTGACCACCTATCTCGGCGGCGACGCCGGCAAGCGGGTGCTGAACGGCCAGATCCGCCGCGGCGATGGTGAGACGATCCGCGCAGCCCTCGTCATGGGCGACATGCGCGAATCCACCATGTATGCCGAAAAGGAAGGCCGGCAGGCCTATATCGACACGCTGAACCAGTTCTTCGATGCCATCGCCGCCCCCTTCAACCGCAATGGCGGCGAAATCCTGAGCTTCCTTGGCGATGGTTTTCTCGCCGTCTATCCCTGCGGGCGCCACAAGGATCCATCGAAAATTGCCTGCGAAGCAGCCCTTTCGGCCGTCCATCAGGCGCAGGCGCGGGTCGCCGAACTCAACCGGGACCGCGAGCAGAAAGGCCTGACCAGGGTCGGCTACGGCATCGGCCTGCATGTCGGCAACGTCATGTTCGGCAATGTTGGCCTCAAGGACCGCCTGACCTTCTCCGCCTTCGGCTCGGCGGTCAACGAGGTTCAGCGTTTGCAGATCCTGACTAAGAAATACGGCCGCGAGGTCGTCGCCAGCCAGGCGTTCGCCGGTTATTGCGGCGGCGAATGGACGACGCTCGGCGAAGAGAAGCTGCGCGGCATCCGCCAGAAAGTGACGGTGCTGCAGCCGCGCGCGCCCGCCCCTGAAATCAATGTCGACGAAAGCTTCCGCGAGGCCGTGCAGAACGGACTTTCCGAGGCCGAGCAGGTCATTCTCCTGCATCGCGACGCCAAGAAACAGGTCAAGCGCACCAGCATGGAGAAATTCATCCAGTAAAACGCCAAGACCCCGCCATGAATCTGCTTGTTTCGCCTCAGGGAACTTTGGCGGGACGCGGCAGTTTTCCTGTGATTGTCATCTGCTAGACACCCCGTTTGCGGTACGATAGTGTGCCTTAACGGGAACACAGAAGACTGGGGAATTTCATTGGTATGGCGTCTGCGGCCGATTTGTTGCGTATTGAAAATCTCGACGTCTCCTTCTCGGTTTTCGGCGACCGACTTCGTGTCGTAAAGGAAGCCAATCTTCGCATCCTTCCGGGCAAGGTCACCGCTCTCGTCGGTGAATCCGGCTCCGGTAAATCGGTGATCAGCCAGTCGATCATGGGCATCCTGCCCAATCCGGCGAAGGCTTCCGGCCGTATCCTGTTCACCGATCCGCTCGACGGCAGCACGACCGATATCCTGTCCTTTCCACGCGACAGCGAGGAAATGCGCGATCTGCGCGGCCGGCGCATGGCGACGATCTTCCAGGAGCCGATGACCTCGCTCTCGCCGCTGCATACGATCGGCAACCAGATCAGCGAGGTGCTGCTGATCCATACCGAGGTCGACAAGCAGGAAGCGCGCGAGAAAACCGAGGAGATGCTCGGCCTGGTCGGTTTTACCAATCCGCATCGCACCTACGACATGTATCCGTTCGAACTGTCCGGCGGCATGCGCCAGCGCGCGATGATCGCCATGGCGCTGATCTGCAAGCCGGCGCTCTTGATCGCCGACGAGCCGACGACGGCGCTCGACGTGACGATCCAGGCGCAGATCCTCGAATTGCTCCGCGAGCTGCAGGCCAAGCTCGGCATGGCGATGCTGCTCATCACCCACGATCTCGGCATCGTCGCCAACATGGCCGACGAGGTGGTCGTCATCTATCATGGCGAGATCATGGAAGCCGGGCCGGTCGAGGATATCTTCCGCAATCCGCAGCATCCCTATCTCAAGGGCCTGATGGCCGCCGTTCCGCATTTCGACATGAAACCCGGCGAGCGGCTGAAAGCGCTGCGCGATGTGACGGTCAATCTCGAAGCCCTCGTCGGCAAGAAGAAGTCGCTCCAGGCAGAGGCGCCGGGCATCCTGCTTTCCGTCGCCAACCTCTCGAAAACCTACAAGACACGCAAGCGCAGTTTCTTCGGCAAGCACGAAGCCACCGTCTTGCGCGCCGTCGACGACGTCAGCTTCGACATTCGCCGCGGCGAATGTCTGGGCCTCGTCGGGGAATCCGGCTGCGGCAAGACGACGCTTAGCAAGATCCTGATGCGCGCCATCACGCCGGACGGCGGCGCGGTGGTGTTCAACGACGGCAAGGAGGTCGTCGACGTCCTCTCCGTCAAGGGCGCCGAACTGCAGGACATGCGCACCAAGATCCAGATGGTGTTCCAGGATCCGGTCTCCTCGCTCTCGCCGCGCATGACGGTGCGCAACATCTTGAGCGAACCCCTCGAGATCCACGACCGCGGCGACAGCGCCGAGCGCAAGCGCAAGGTCGAAGGGCTGATGGCGGCCATCGGCCTCGACAAGCGTTATCTCAGCCGTTATCCGCACAGTTTCTCGGGCGGCCAGCGCCAGCGCATCGGTATCGCGCGCGCTCTCGCGCTCGGCCCGAAGCTCGTCATCCTCGACGAGCCGGTCTCGGCCCTCGACGTCTCCGTGCAAGCGCAGATCCTCAACCTGTTGAAGGATCTGCAGAAGGAGCTGGGGCTGACCTATCTCTTCATCTCGCACAATCTCGCCGTCGTCGATTACATGGCCGACCGCATTGCGGTGATGTGCAAGGGCCGCATCGTCGAGATCGCGCCGCGCGAAATCATCCTGCGCGATCCGGTGCACCCCTATACGAAATCGCTGCTCGCCGCCGTCCCCTTCCCCGATCTTGACCGGCCGCTCGATTTCAAGGCGCTCCGGGAAAACGGCGCCGCCGACAAGCAGAACTGGGGCAAGACCTTCACCGCCGAGCATGACGACGCTTCCGAACTTGCCTATGCCGATCTCGGCGACGGCCATCTGGTGCGCGCCCGCAAGGGCGCCGATGCCAAGGAGTTGCGCTGATGGTAACGCGTCGCACGTTTCTCGGCGGCCTCGTCGGTGCGGCAATCGCGCCAGCGGTGCTTCGGGCCGAACAAGCCGGCGAGCCGGAATTCCTGAAGGAGCGGCTCGCAGCCGGCAGCCTGCCGCCGATGGCAGAGCGCATTCCTGCCCGCCCGCGCATCGTCAATCTGAAGGAGATGGGGCTTCAACCCGGCAGCTACGGCGGCACGGTGCGCACCATCATCGGCAGCCAGCGCGACATCCGCTTCATGACGATCTACGGCTATGCCCGCCTCGTCGGCTACGACAAGCACCTGCAGTTCCAGCCGGATATCCTCGCCGCCTTCCAGTCCGAGGAGGACACAGTCTTCACCTTCACGCTGCGCGAAGGCCATAAATGGTCCGACGGCCAGCCGTTCACCGCCGACGATTTCCGCTACTGGTGGGAAGACGTCATCCTGAACGACAAGCTGACCCCGGGCGGCGGCGCTCTGGAGCTTCGCCCGCACGGCAGCCTGCCGCGCTTCGAAGTGCTCGATCCGCTGACCGTGCGCTACACCTGGGAAAAACCCAACCCGATGTTCCTGCCGACGCTGGCAGGGCCGCTGCCGCTCGTCATCTGCGGTCCCGGTCATTATCTCAAGCAATTCCACAAGAAATTCCAGCCGGACCAGGCGAAGCTGGACGAGCTGATGAAGACCTATCGCGTCAAGAAATGGCAGGATCTGCACATCAAGATGGCGCGCTCCTACCGTCCGGAAAATCCGAACCTGCCGACGCTCGATCCCTGGCGCAATACGACGGCGCTGCCGGCCGAGCAGTTCGTCTTCGAGCGCAACCCGTTCTTCCACCGCGTCGACGAGACCGGCAGGCAGCTTCCCTATCTCGACCGTTTCATCCTCAACGTCTCCTCCTCGTCGATCATCGCCGCCAAGGCCGGAGCCGGCGAAGCCGACCTGCAGGCGACCGGCATCGATTTCAACGACTACACCTTCCTGAAGGAGGCCGAGAAGCGCTTCCCGGTGAAGGTCGATCTGTGGAAGCTGGCGCGCGGCTCGCGCATCACGCTGTTGCCGAACCTCAACTGCGCCGACGAGGTGTGGCGCGGTCTCTTCCGTGACGTGCGCCTGCGCCGGGCGCTGTCGCTGGCGATCAACCGGCACGAGATCAACATGGTCGCCTTCTACGGTCTCGGTACCCCGAGCGCCGATACCGTCCTGCCCGACAGCCCGCTCTTCAAGCAGGAATATGCCGATGCCTATGTGAAATTCGATGCCGACGAGGCCAACCGCCTGCTCGACGAACTCGGCTTGAGCAAGCGTGGCGACGACGGCATCCGGCTGCTGCCGGACGGGCGGCGCGCCGAGATCACCGTCGAGACCGCCGGCGAAAGCAATCTCGACACCGACGTGCTGGAACTGGTGCACGACCACTGGGCCAATATCGGCCTGGCGCTCTATACCCGCACCTCGCAGCGCGACGTCTTCCGTAACCGCGCCATGAGCGGCTCGATCATGATGTCGATCTGGTACGGCCTCGACAATGGCGTGCCGACGGCCGACATGTCGCCTGCGGGACTTGCGCCGACGCTCGACGATCAGCTGCAATGGCCGCTCTGGGGCATGCATTACCTCTCGGCCGGCCAGGAGGGCGTCGCACCCGACCTGCCGGAGGCAGCCGAACTGGTCGACCTGCTCAGCCAATGGGGGGCGGCGCCGAAATTCGAGGAGCGTCAGGTGATCTGGCACAAGATGCTGTCGCTCTATACGCAGCAGGTGTTCTCGATCGGCCTCATCAACAGCACGCCGCAGCCGATCCTTCGCGCCGCCAAGCTGCAGAACCTGCCGGCGAGAGCGCTCTACGGCTTCGATCCCACCTCCTATCTCGGCGTCTACATGCCGGATGCATTCTGGTACAAGGAGGCCTGAGGCGTGCTCAGATACATTCTCTGGCGCATCGCCGCCATGGTGCCGACGCTCTTCGTCATTTCGGCGCTGGTCTTCACCATCATCGAGCTGCCGCCGGGCGACTTCTTCGAGAGCCAGATCGCCGAGCTGCGCGCTTCCGGCGAGACCGCCAATCTCCAGGAAATCGAGGAGATGCGCCAGCAATACGGCTTCGACAAGCCGGAAATCGTGCGCTATTTCTACTGGGTCGGCGGCATGCTGCACGGCGATTTCGGCTATTCCTTCGAGTACCAGCTGCCGGTCTCCGACGTGGTCGGCGAACGGCTCTGGCTGACGATCCTCGTCTCCTTCACGACGATCCTGCTCACCTGGCTGATCGCTTTTCCGATCGGCATCTATTCGGCCACGCATCAGTACAGCTGGGGTGATTACGGGCTGACATTCCTCGGCCTGATGGGCATCGCCATTCCGAATTTCATGCTGGCGCTGATCCTGATGTATTTCGCCAACATCTGGTTCGGCGTCTCGATCGGCCATCTGATGGACCAGCAATATATCTCGGCGCCGATGAGCTGGGAGAAGGCACGATCGATCCTCTCTCACCTCTGGATCCCGGTCATCATCGTCGGCACGGCGGGAACGGCCGGCATGATCCGGCGGCTGCGCGCCAACCTGCTCGACGAGATGCAGAAGCAATATGTCGTCACCGCCCGCGCCAAAGGCCTGCCGCCGCTCAAAGCGCTGGTCAAATATCCGCTGCGCATGGCACTCAATTTCTTCGTCGCCGATATCGGCTCGATCCTGCCGTCGATCATCTCCGGCGCCGAGATCGTCGCCATCGTGCTGTCGCTGGAGACGACCGGGCCGATGCTCATCAAGGCGCTGCAGAGCCAGGACATGTATCTCGCCGGCTCCTTCCTGATGTTCCTGGCCTTCCTCAACGTCATCGGCGTGCTGATCTCCGACATCGCGCTCGGCTTCCTCGATCCCCGCATCCGTCTGCAAGGCAGGAGCACCAAATAATGTCGCCCCTTCCCGCACCCGGCGCGCCGCTGCCGCACTACGTCTCGACCGCGCCCTTCGATCCGCACGCGACCGAAACCATGACGGCAGCGCAATCGCGCATCCATCTCGCCTCGCAGAAAAAGCTGATGTGGTGGAAGTTCAAGCAGCACAGGCTGGCCTTGATCTCCGGCATCTTTCTCGCCGCCATCTACCTGATGATCCTGATCGTCGAGTTCCTGGCGCCCTACGGCCTGCACACGCGCAACGTCGATTTCATCCATGCGCCGCCGCAGACCATCCATTTCTTCGACAAGGGCAGCTTCGTCGGGCCCTTCGTCTATGGCCGCAGCATGACGCTCGATATCGACACTCTGCATCGCGTCTATGCCGACAGGCCGAACGACGTGCAGCCGATCCGTTTCTTCTGCCGCGGCGATGGCTACAAGTTCTGGGGCGTCGTCGCCTCCGACTATCACCTCGTCTGCCCGGCGATCGGTGGCCAGATGTTCCTGCTCGGCACCGACCGGCTCGGCCGCGATGTGCTCTCGCGCATCCTCTACGGAGCGCGGATATCGCTGACGATCGGCCTGATCGGCATTTCGATCAGCTTCGTGCTCGGCATCGTCATCGGCGGGCTTGCCGGTTATAGGGGCGGCGTTTTCGATCTCATCGTCCAGCGCCTGATCGAAGTGCTGCAGTCGCTGCCAAGCCTGCCGCTGTGGATGGCGCTGGCCGCCATCATGCCGGTGACGTGGAGCCCGATCGTCATCTATTTCGGCATCACGGTGATCCTCGGCATCATCGACTGGACCGGGCTAGCGCGCGCCGTGCGCTCCAAACTGCTGGCGCTGCGCGAAGAGGATTACGTGCAGGCCGCACAGCTGATGGGCGCCAGCACGCCGCGCATCATCGGCCGGCATCTGGTGCCGGGTTTCATGTCGCATCTCATCGCCTCGGCGACAATTTCGATCCCCGGCATGATCCTCGGCGAAACCGCGCTCTCCTTCCTCGGCCTCGGCCTTCGTCCGCCGATCACCAGCTGGGGCATTTTGCTCACCGAAGCAAAAAGCGTCAGCGTCATCGCCTTTTATCCTTGGCTGCTCTATCCGATCATTCCTGTTGTTCTTGTCATTTTGGCGTTCAACTTTCTGGGAGACGGCTTGCGTGATGCGGCAGATCCCTACAAATAGCAGAAAGCTCGGCGGCGCCTCACGGCGCCGCCCCCGCCTTGCGGCCTCCGGACGGTGGGGGTGCTAAGTATGTTGCTCACCCCAGAAGGGATGCCCATGTCCAGACGTCTCGAAGATGCGCGCATCCTCATGTACAGCCACGACACATTCGGTCTCGGCCATCTGCGCCGCTGTCGCGCCATTGCCCATGCTCTGGTCGAGGATTATCGCGGCCTCAACATTCTGATCATTTCGGGTGCCACGATCGCCGGCGCCTTCGACTACCGCGCCCGCGTCGACTTCGTGAAGATCCCGAGCGTCATCAAGCTGCGCAACGGCGAATATACGTCGCTCGCCAGCCATATCGACCTGCACGAGACGCTGAAGATGCGCGAATCGAGCATCCGCCACACCGCCGAGACTTTCCAGCCCGATATCTTCATCGTCGACAAGGAGCCGATGGGGCTGAAGGGCGAGGTCGAGGATACGCTCGCCTATCTCAAGGCCCGCGGCACCGTCCTGGTGCTCGGCCTGCGCGAGATCATGGATGCGCCGCATCTGCTCGAGGCCGAGTGGAAGAAGAACAGCATCATGCAGAAGATCGACCAATATTACGACAGCGTCTGGGTCTATGGCCCGCCTGACTTTTACGATCCGCTGATCGGCCTCGACGTGCCGGCGAGCCTGCGCCGGAAGATGGATTTCGTCGGCTTCCTGCAGCGCAGCGTCTCCAAGGGCAAGACCTCGATCAATGCCCGCAAGGATAAATACCTCCTCGTCACCACAGGCGGCGGCGGCGACGGCTCCGATCTCGTCCACGACGTCATGAACGCCTACGAGGCCGATCCGACGCTGACGCAGAAGGCGCTCGTCGTGCTCGGGCCCTATATGCCGGCGGCCGAGCGCGCCAAGCTGGTGCAGAAAGGGGAAGCCATCCCCTATATCGAGGTGATCGAGTTCGACAATCACATGGAAGAGCTGATCGACGGCGCCACCGGCGTCGTCGCCATGGGCGGCTATAACACCTATTGCGAGATCCTCTCCTTCGACAAGCCAGCGCTTATCGTGCCGCGCGTCAAGCCGCGCGAGGAACAGCTCCTGCGCGCCAAGCGCGCCAGCGAACTCGGCCTCGTCGACATGCTGCTGCCGGACCAGTCGGTCAACCCGATCATCATGGCCGAGGCGCTGAAGCGCCTGCCCTCCCGCCAGCCGCCTTCGAAGAGCGGCGGCAATATGCGTCTCGAAGGGCTGGACCACATCTCGCAGACCGTCGCCCGCTGGATTGACGGCCGCGGCAGCCATCTTTCCCTCGTCGGCGCGGAATAGGGCACAGCCTTGCCACCACGCCGCAAGATCCTCGTCGTACTGAAAGGCTATCCCCGCCTTTCGGAAACCTTCATTGCCCAGGAGTTGCTCGGCCTCGAAAAGGCCGGCTTCGACCTCACGCTGATTTCCATGCGCCGGCCGACCGACAGGAAGCGTCATCCCGTGCATGACGAGATCAAGGCGAGGGTCGTCTATCTGCCGGAATATCTGCACGAGGAGCCGATCCGCGTGCTGAAGGGCCTGATCGCCGGCTTCTCCAAACCCGGCTTCACGGCGCTGATCAAACGCTTCCTCGCCGATCTCAAGCGCGACATCTCCCGCAACCGCTTCCGCCGTCTCGGCCAGGCGCTGGTGCTGGGGCGCGAATGGCCGGATGGCGGCGAATGGCTGCATGCGCATTTCATCCACACGCCGGCCTCGGTGACGGAATATGCAAGCATCCTGACGGGTACGCCCTGGACCTGTTCGGCGCACGCAAAGGACATCTGGACGTCGCCGGACTGGGAACTGCACGAAAAACTCGGCAGCGCCCGCTGGGCAGTCACCTGCACCAGGACGGGCTACGAACACATGCGGGAATTGACCGACCGAAAGGATTCGGTGCATCTGAGCTATCACGGTCTGGATCTTGCCCGCTTCGGCCATTTTGCCGGCGAACGGTCGGACCGCACCGGCAGCGACCCCGACGATCCGGCCTTCATCCTCAGCGTCGGCCGCGCCGTCGAGAAGAAGGGCTATGACGTACTGCTGCGGGCCCTGGCCCTGCTGCCCGCCGACATGCACTGGCGCATGGACCATATCGGCGGCGGCGAGGAGCTCGCAAAACTGAAAGTCCTGGCCACCGAACTCGGCATCTCCGGTCGCATCGTCTGGAAAGGCGCTTTGGCGCAGGACGAGGTGCTCGACCATTACCGCCGCGCCGACCTCTTCGCGCTGGCCTGCCGCATCGCCGCCAACGGCGACCGCGACGGCCTGCCGAACGTGCTTGTGGAAGCCTCGAGCCAGCGGCTCGTCTGCCTCTCGACCGACGTATCCGGCGTGCCGGAGCTTTTGAAGGACGGTGAAAACGGCCTCGTCGTGCCGCCCGAGGATCCGGCGAAGCTCGCCGAAGCGCTGGAAGCGGCGATCCGCGACCCGGCGCTGCGCAAGCGGCTCGGCGATGCGGCCGAACGCCAGGTGCGTCAGCATTTCGACTATCACTGCAGCATCAGACAGCTCACCGGCCTGTTCGAGGCCGAATGGCAGAAGGCCTCATGACGGCACCACGCATCTTCTTCTACGTCCAGCACCTGCTCGGCATCGGCCACATCGCCCGCGCCAGCCGTATCGCCAATGCGCTGGTCAAGGACGGCTTCGACGTGACCGTCGTGACCGGCGGCCTGCCGGTGCCGGGTTTTCCCGCCGAGGGCATCAAGACCGTCGCCTTGCCGGCGGTCGTCGCCAGCAATGCTGGCTTCTCCGGCCTCGCCGATGCCGATGGCCGGCCGGCCGGCGAGGAGTTCCTCAATGCCCGCCGCGAGCGGCTGCTCGAGGCCTTTCATGCCGCAAGGCCCGATGTCGTGATCATCGAAGCCTTCCCCTTCGGCCGGCGGCAGATGCGCTTCGAACTGCTGCCGCTGCTTGCCGCGATCGAAAAGGCCGAACCCCGGCCGAAACTTGTAAGCTCGGTGCGCGACATCCTGCAGGAAAACCGCAAGGCCGGCCGCGACGCCGAGACCGTCGCACTGGTCAAGGAGCATTTCGATGCCGTGCTCGTCCATGGCGATCCCGGCTTCGTCAGGCTTGAGGACACCTTCCCGCTGACACCCGAGATCGCCGACAGGCTGCGTTACACCGGCCTCGTCGCACCTCCACCGGCGCCGGAACCGATCGAGACCTTCGACATCATCGCATCGGCGGGCGGCGGCGCGGTCGGCGCCGAACTGATCGGCGCGGCAAAACAGGCGGCAGCGATGCTGCCCGATGATCTTCGCTGGCTGCTGATATCAGGCCCGAACCTGCCGGAGGCCGATTTCGCCGCGCTGTCGCGGGACGCGCCCGCGAATGTGACGCTGGTGCGCTTCCGCAGGGATTTTCCCTCGCTGCTGCGCGGCGCGAAGGTGTCGATCTCGCAAGCGGGCTACAACACGGTCGGCGATCTCCTGCGCACCCAATGCCGGGCGATCCTCATCCCCTTCGTCGCCGACGGCGAGACCGAACAGACGGTGCGCGCCGAACGGCTGCAGGCGCTTGATCTTGCCGATATCCTGCCGGAAAAGGGACTGACGTCGGGCCATCTGAAGGAGGCTGTCGAAAAGGCGCTTGCAGCGCCGCGACGGCGGTCGGCATTGCTCGATCTCGCCGGGGCGGAGAAGACGGCCGGCATCATTCGCTCACTGATTGCCGAATCGCTCGCCTAATCCAAAATTCCTGTGATATAAGCAAAGTTCCGGCGAGAATCGGCGTTTCTGCAGCCGGTCGCTTCGCCTTGTTTTCATTGCGATATCGGCGGTCCGGCTGCATGGTCCTGTTCTCAAGCTTCCTCCCTGTCCCGGCGCCCGGATCGCGCCCCCGGAATATCCCAGCAAGCTGACGGTTAGCCATGGAAAAAAGCCTCGCCCGCTACATCTGGAAGAACACGCGGCTGCAGCAGCTGTGGATTCTGGCTGTCGTCGCCGCCTCGATGGTGCCCTACTTCCTGTCCTTCGACCTACCGAAGCAGATCGTCAACGGACCGATCCAGGGCGACGGTTTCGAAGGTCCCGGGGCAAAGCAGACGTTCATGCACATTGCCTACGACATTCCGCTGATTGGCCATGTCGAATTCTTTCAAGGGTTGCAGCTCAACCGCTTCCAGATGCTGATGGCCCTCAGCCTGGTGTTTCTGGCGCTCGTGGTGCTGAACGGCCTCTTCAAGTTCTACATCAACACCTATAAGGGCCGGCTCGGCGAGCGCATGCTGCGCCGTATCCGCTTCGAGCTGATCGACCGGGTGCTGCGTTTTCCGCCCATTCACTTCAAGCGGGTCAAATCGGCCGAAATCGCTACGATGATCAAGGATGAGGTGGAGCCGATGGGCGGCTTCACCGGCGATGCCTTCGTCTCGCCTGCCCTTCTCGGCGGCCAGGCGATCACGGCGCTCGCCTTCATCATCGTCCAGAATTTCTGGCTCGGCATGATCGCCGCCGGCATCGTCGGCGTGCAGGCCATCGTCATTCCCCGCATGCGCAAGCGTCTGCTGGAGCTCGGCCGCCAGCGGCAGCTGACGGCACGCGAGCTTTCCGGCCGCGTCGGCGAAATCGTCGAGGGCATCGGCACGATCCACGGCAACGACACGTCAAACCTCGAGCGCGCCGACATCGCCTCGCGGCTCGGCCGGATCTTCTCGATCCGCTACGACCTTTACCAGTGGAAGTTCCTGGTGAAGTTCATCAACAACTTCCTCGCCCAGGTGACACCCTTCCTGTTCTACGCGATCGGCGGCTATCTGGCGCTGCAGGGCCGGCTCGACATCGGCCAGCTCGTCGCGGTCATATCGGCCTACAAGGACCTGCCCGGCCCGCTGAAGGAACTGATCGACTGGGACCAGATGCGCCAGGACGTGCAGGTGAAGTACCAGCAGGTCTATGAGCAGTTCAACGTCGAGCCGCTGATCGACAGCCGCATCCAGGAACTCGCCACTGCCCCGGTGGGCGCACTGACGAGCGCGCTCGTCGTTACCAACCTGTCGCTCTCCGACGACAGCGGCGCCCGCCTCGTCGACCACGTCTCCGTCGAGATCAAGCCGAACGAAACGGTGGCGATCGTCGGCCCGAACGGCAGCGGCGCCGAAGCCTTCGCCGAAGCGCTCGGACGCATGGTCTGGCCGGATTCCGGCCGCATCACCATCGACGGCCGCGATCTGCTGGACCTGCCGGAATCGATCACCGGACGGCGCATCTCCTATGCCTCGGCCGACACCTTCTTCTTCCACGGGACGCTCGCCAGCAATCTGCTTTACGGACTCAAGCACGCGCCGATGACCGATCCCGTCTATGACGAGAGGGAAGCGCTGGAATATAAATGGCATTCCGCCGAGGCGGTGAAGGCCGGCAATCCGACGCTCGACCTCAACAGCGACTGGGTGGACTACAAGGCAGCCGGGGCCAGCGGGCCCGAGGACCTGCTGAAAGCGATCCGCCCGGTGCTCGACGCTGTCCTGATCTCACAGGACATCCTCGATCTGGCGCTGCGCTCGACCGTCAACACCGACGTGCATGTCGCCGTCAGCGACCACGTCGTGGCGCTACGCGCCTCGCTGCGGGACCGGCTGCGCGACGAAGGGCTCGACACGATCGTCGTGCCTTTCGATTTCGACGCCTATAACGCCCAGGCGACGGTTGGCGAGAACCTGCTCTTCGGCACGATGAAGCGGCCTTTGATGACCAATCGCCGGCTTGCCGCCCATCCCTATTTCCAACAGCTGTTCCGCGAGACCGGCCTCAGCACCGATCTCTACGCCATGGGCCTCGAAATCGCCGAGAACGCAGTGGAACTCTTCCACGACCTGCCGCCAGACCACCCCTTCTTCCAGCAACTGACCTTCATGACGGCGGACGACATTCCGACCTATCAGGCGCTGCTGCAGAAGCTGCAAAGCCGCCGCTTCGAGGACGCAACGCCTGAGGAACGGTCGGCCATCATCCGGCTGAGCTTTGCCTATATCGAGCCGCGCCACCGCTTCGGCCTGTTGACGGACGAGCTGATGGACAAGATCGTCAGCGCCCGCAAGCAGTTCCACGAGCATATACCGGCCGATCTCGCCGAGCTGATCGAGCGCTACGACGCCGAACGTTTCACCCCTTCGGCAAGCCTGATGGACAATGTGCTCTTCGGCCGCATCGCCTATCAGCAGGCCGATGCCTCCGACCGCATCCGCGGCATCATGGGCGAACTCTTCGACGCGCTCGACCTTTACGACGACGTGCTGTCGATCGGCCTCGAATTCGACGTCGGCTCCGGTGGCAAGCGGCTGACCATGGTGCAGCGGCAGAAGCTGAACCTTGCCCGCGCGCTCCTGAAGCGCTCGGACTATTTCATCTTCAACCGGCCGCTCTCGGCGCTCGACCAGCGCGTTCAGGATCGGATCACCCGTAACATCATCGAGGATCTGCACGAGGAAGGCCAACGGCCGGCGATCATCTGGGTGCTCTCCAATGCCCGGCTGGCGGAGATGTTCGACCGGATCCTGCTCTTCGACCGCGGCGGATTGGCCGAAGCCGGAAACTATCCCGAACTTTCCGAGAAAAACGGGATGTTCAAGGAACTGTTATCGTAATATTCTATAGGGGCGGCGATAATGGGCGTTCCCGGCGGGACGCCTCGGAGTTTGAAGACGCCTGGTCCCGCGGACCCTGCGTTAGGGGGTAAAAACGCTCATGCTGTTGAGAGACGAAGTCGAAATGCTGCGACGGGTGCCGATCTTTTCCAGGATCGCACCAGCAAAGCTCAAGCTTTTGGCCTTCACCTCCGACCGCATGACCTACAAAGCCGGGCAAAACCTCTTCCATCAGGGCGATGTCGGCGACGCTGCCTATGTCATTCTTTCGGGCACCGCCGACATCATCGTCTCCTCACCGGCCGGCGAGATCAAGGTCGCCGACGTCGAACTCAATTCCATCGTCGGCGAAATCGCCATCCTCTGCGACGTCTCGCGCACGGCAACGGTGCGCGCCACCTCTCCACTCGAGGTGCTGCGCATCAGCAAGGAGCACTTCCTGAAGCTGCTCAGCGATTTCCCCGAGATGGCGGTTGAGATCATGCGGGTGCTGGCCGACCGCCTGAACCACACCACGGCGGAACTGACCGCGGCGCGGGCGGCAAAGCAGCCGCAGATGGCGCAGTAAAGGGCCAGACCACCTTACCTATCAGAGATGACGGCGGCAGATCTTAGTCACAGGTCTGCAAAAGCTTCATCCGACCGCCTTGGATGAGAAGCGCGCTCAACACACCTGTTTCGCAAGCCCCGCTGTCCAAGTTGATCCTGTGTTGATCGCTGAGATCGACATGAGCGATGGGCGTGTGACCATGTATGACAGCCAGGCCATTTTCATATGGCCCCTTCGAAGAAAGCCACGGCTCACGAATCCACGCAAGCGTTTCGACGGTCTGATGATCTATCGGAACCTCTACGTCTATGCCCGCGTGGACGAAAAGCAGTTTTCCAAGCTGCAGCTTGAGAGGCAGAGAATGTAGCCATTCAATGGTATCGCCACCTAAGAGGACCGCCACCCTGTCTTCCCATCTGCCTCGTGGATCAACGCCAAGTTCCTCAAAGAATTCGGTACCGCCATTCATCAGCCAACGGTGCATCATCTTGGCGTCAGGCGTGCGAAGCAACTGAAGCAATCGATGTTCATGATTTCCGATGAGGGTGCAGTTGGTCGCGCCGGGAATGCCCTGCATGGCCAATCTGAGCGCCCGTAAGCTTTCCGGGCCACGGTCGATCAGATCGCCCAGATGGATGCAATAGGCAGCGCCCGGAGAGATGAGGTCAAATTCCTGCACAATACCGACGTGCATCTCTTTCAGAAGATCCGCACATCCATGAACGTCGCCTATCGCGCAGATAGCCGTCTCTTCATCGATCTTGCGGATCGAGGGCATCCACTCTGAACGGACTGTGACCATTTAACCTTGCCCAGGATAGATATCCTCTGAGGGATAACGAAGTTCATCCCAAAGGCCAAGGTGACCACGCTATCTTGAGGGCTGGAAGACGGCGGCGCCCATTTTGAAGCCGTTCTTGTTCCGCGCCCAGTCAGATTTCAAATCAAGATTTCGGTGGCCATTTCTGCGCTCCGTGGACGAGGCGCAAAATTTCAACCTGTTTGATTTTTTGGCGAACCCGATAGATCACGATAGAGGATGTACGTGAAACGACCAGTTCGCGCGTTCCTTCAATTCGCCCGGGCCGGCCGATCTCCGGCTGATCGATGAGCAAATCGGTCTGACGCTCGATCTCATCAAGCTGGCTTATCGCGGCGGCGACATTCTGGTCGGCGATAAACTGAATTGCTTTCTTGCGATCTGATGCAGCTTTCGCGCGCCAGACGAGCTTCACTTGGCCTCGCCCTTAAACCGAGCCAGCAGTTCTGCCCGTTCGCGCGCCATCTCTTCCTTGACGACTTCGTGCGGGATCCAGACCGCGTTCGGATCATCGGCCTCCCGGATCGCCTCCTCGACCTGTTCGCGGAACCACTTGTCGTATTCCGCCGCCTCATGGGTGCGACGCAACGCTGCGGCCCGGTCCGGTCGCGCCGCCGTATCCGGAGCGTAATCGGCCGCATCGACATCGAACTGCGAAATGCCGACATCCTTGAGGTAGGAAACCAAGGTATCCATGCGCTTGAACAGGCGCACCTGCCGGCTGCGCTGGGCGGCGAGCGGGCGCTCGGCCTTGCCGTAGCGGATGACGACCGACCAGCCACCGGTTTTGCCGACGACATGCGCGGCATCGACCGCGCCTGCTTCGACAAGGCGGGAAAGGGTCGAATGATCGATGGTTTCCGCGGTCATGGAATATCCTTGTTCGAGCCGATAAGGATATGCATTTAATTATAGATTGCAATGCGTTCAATAATTGGAATCGCACAGTCCGAAAAAGAAAGCCTGCATGGTTTCCCATGCAGACCCATGCATTTAAGTCCGCCTATTCGCGCTGTTCCAGCGCCCTGCTGAAGGCGAGTGCCGCCAGCGTGCAGATGGCGCCGGACAGCAGGTAGTAGCCGACGAAGGTCAGGCCGAAGCGGCTGGAGAGGCTGAGCGCCACCAGCGGCGCAAAACCGGCGCCGACCAGCCAGGCGAGGTCCGAAGTGAAGGCGGCACCCGTGTAGCGGTAGCCGCGGCCGAAGCGCGACGAGATCGAGCCCGTCGCCTGGCCGAAGGACAGGCCGAGCACGCCGAAGCCGATGATGACGAAAGCGTCGTGGCCGCTGTTGCCGGATGCGATCAGGATCGGCCCGACGAAGCTGAAGATGGCGATGATGACGGCGCAGATGGCAAGCTGGGCGCGTCGCCCGATGCGGTCGGCGATCAGGCCCGACGCGATGATGGTGACGATGCCGACCATGGCGCCGACCACCTGCACCACCATGAAGGCGCCGATCGGCTGGTTGCCGTAAAGGCTCATCCAGCCGAGCGGGAAGATGGTGACGAGGTGGAACATGGCGAAGCTTGCGAGCGGCACGAAGGCGCCGATCAGGATGTCGCGGCCATGAACGCGCAGCACGTCGAGGATGGGGGCCGCTTCCAGCTCATGCTGCTCGAGCAGCGTGCCGAATTCCTTGGTCATCACGAGGCGCAACCGCGCAAACAGCGCCACGACGTTGATCGCGAAGGCGACGAAGAAGGGATAGCGCCAGCCCCAGGAGAGAAAATCCTCACTGGAAAGATTGGCGACGAAATAACCGAACAGGGTGCTTGCCAGCGCAAAGCCGATCGGTGCGCCGAGCTGCGGGATCATCGCATACCAGCCGCGATGCTTGGCCGGCGCGTTGAGCGCGAGCAGCGAGGCAAGGCCGTCCCAGGCGCCGCCGAGCGCGAAGCCCTGGCCGAGACGGAAGAGCGCCAGCAGCGCGATCGACCAGACGCCGATCTCCTGGTAACCCGGCAGGAAGGCGATCGAGGCGGTGGAGCCGCCGAGCAGGAAAAGCGCGATCGTCAGCTTGGTGCCGCGGCCGTATAGCCGGTCGATCGTCATGAAGACGACGGAGCCGACGGGGCGGGCCAGGAAGGCGAGCGAGAAGATGGCGAACGAATAGAGCGTTCCCGTCAGCCTGTCCGGCGCGAAGGGGAAGATCAGCTGTGGAAAAACCAGCACCGAGGCGAGGCCGTAGACGAAGAAATCGAAGAATTCCGACATGCGGCCGATCACCACGCCGACGGCGATGCTGCCCGGCGAAACCGGTTTGTCGGCGTGAATGCGCCGCGCGTCGCGTTCCAGCGACGACGATGACGGTCCGTAATGCGATGTTGTAGCCATGAAAACGCCTCCCTCGTTGAAGCGCTTTCGCCAAGGCGCCTCAGCCTGATCTTGATCAAACCTGCAGGCTTATCAAGTCCGTAACACGTAAATAGTTCGTCATGGCGGCTCAAAATGAGGCTTGGATGGGAAAAATAGCGTGATCGGGACCGCGATTTTCCCATGGGAACGCTGGCATGGCCGGCTGTAGCGGATATATTGGTCGAAACATGCGCTCGCGAAAAATCCTTCTTGATTTCATCAGGATTTCGAAGCTGTAGTGCGACCTGATTTGTACCGCAGTGCGGCAAGATTGCTGCACTGCGACATTCCGCCTCATGTCGCGATCGGGTTCAGTGCTTTAGTCGCGGATCAAATGAAACAACAAGAGCTTAGAGACGTGCCAAAACTCATGAAGTTTTCCCGCCTTCTATCCGTCTTGCCGCTGCTTTTCCTGGCAGGATGCAACATGGTGGTCATGGCGCCTTCCGGCGACATCGCCATGCAACAGCGCGATCTCATCGTCATCTCGACGGTGCTGATGCTGTTGATCATCATCCCGGTGATCTTCCTGACGCTGTTCTTCGCCTGGCGCTACCGCCGCGCCAATACAGCCGCAACTTACGCGCCGGAATGGCACCATTCGACCCGCCTCGAAATCGTGATCTGGGCAGCACCGCTGGCGATCATCATCGCGCTTGGCGCCGTGACCTGGATTTCCACCCATAAGCTCGATCCCTACCGCCCGCTCGACCGCCTCGATGCCGAGCGCCCCATTCCCGCCGATACCAAGCCGCTGACCGTCGAGGTCGTGGCGCTCGACTGGAAGTGGCTGTTCTTCTATCCCGAACTCGGTATTGCCACGGTCAACGAGCTCGCGGCTCCTGTGGACATGCCGATCAATTTCAAGATCACCGCCTCCTCGGTGATGAACTCCTTCTACATCCCTGCCCTTGCCGGCCAGATCTACGCCATGCCGGGCATGGAGACGAAGCTGCACGCCGTCATCAACAGAGAAGGCGAGTATGACGGCTTCTCCGCCAACTACAGCGGCGCAGGATTTTCCCACATGCGCTTCAAATTCCATGGCCTGACCAAAGAGGGATTTGACGGCTGGGTGGCGCAGGTCAAGCAGCAGGGCACGATGCTCAATCGCGACGCCTATCTGAAGCTCGAAAAGCCGAGCGAGAAGGAACCGGTGCATTATTATGCCGGCGCCGATGCCGACCTTTACAACGCCATCCTGAACATGTGCGCCGCGCCGGGCAAGATGTGCATGAACGAGATGATGCACATCGACATGATGGGCGGCGGCGGCAAGGAAAGTGCGGAGAACCGCGAGAAGCTGCGATATGACGACCGCCATGCCGACGAGGGCATCGTGACGCCGGCCGCCATGCCGGCAACGGAGGTCCCGGCCGGAAGCGAGCCTGCCGAGCGCACCGACGGCAACAGCATGCAGCACGACATGCCCGGCATGGACATGCAGCATCAGGGCCATTCCATGCCCGGCATGAGCAATGGCGCCGATCCGGCGCCGGCGCAGCTCAACAACAACAATTAACCTGGCGCTTTGCGTCGCAAGACATAATGAACGGGTTGTTCCATGTTTTCCAATCCTGACCTCCTGAAGTTCGTCTTCGGCCGGTTGACCCTCGATGCCATCCCCTATCACGAGCCGATCCTGGTCGTGACCTTCATCGGCGTCGTCATCGGCGCCATCGCGGTGCTGGGCCTTATCACCTATTTCAAGTTCTGGGGTCCGCTCTGGCGCGACTGGATCTGCAGCGTCGATCACAAGAAGATCGGCATCATGTATGTGATCCTGGCCGTCATCATGCTGCTGCGCGGCTTCTCCGACGCGATCCTGATGCGCATCCAGCAGGCGATCGCCTTCAACGGTTCGGAGGGCTATCTGCCGCCGCACCATTACGACCAGGTCTTCACCGCCCACGGCGTCATCATGATCTTCTTCGTGGCGATGCCCTTCGTCACCGGTTTGATGAACTTCGTGGTGCCGCTGCAGATCGGCGCACGCGACGTCTCCTTCCCCTTCCTCAACAACTTCTCTTTCTGGATGACCACCGCCGGCGCGATCATCATCATGCTGTCGCTGTTCATCGGCGAGTTCGCGCAGACCGGCTGGCTCGCCTACCCGCCGCTGTCGGGGGCGGCCTACAGTCCGGGCGTCGGCGTCGACTATTATATCTGGGGGCTGCAGGTGGCCGGCGTCGGAACGACGCTGTCGGGCATCAACCTGATCGCCACCATCGTCAAGATGCGGGCTCCGGGCATGACCTTCATGAAGATGCCGGTCTTCACCTGGACGGCGCTTTGCACCAACGTGCTGATCGTCGCCTCCTTCCCGATCCTGACGGCGACGCTCGCGCTGCTGTCGCTTGACCGCTACGCCGGCACGAACTTCTTTACCAACGACCTCGGCGGCAATCCGATGATGTATATCAACCTCATCTGGATCTGGGGTCATCCGGAGGTCTACATCCTGGTGCTGCCGGCCTTCGGCATCTTCTCGGAAGTCGTCGCCACCTTCTCCGGCAAGCGCCTGTTCGGTTACGCCTCCATGGTCTACGCCACCTGTGTGATCATGATCCTGTCCTACATCGTCTGGCTGCACCACTTCTTCACGATGGGCTCGGGCGCCAGCGTCAACTCCTTCTTCGGCATCACCACGATGATCATTTCGATCCCGACGGGGGCGAAGATGTTCAACTGGCTCTTCACCATGTATCGCGGCCGCATCCGCTATGAGGTGCCGATGCTGTGGACGGTCGGCTTCATGGTCACCTTCGTCATCGGCGGTATGACCGGCGTCATGCTTGCCGTGCCGCCGGCCGATTTCGTGCTGCACAATTCACTGTTCCTGATCGCCCATTTCCACAATGTCATCATCGGCGGCGTTCTCTTCGGCATGTTCGCCGGCGTGAACTACTGGTTCCCGAAGGCCTTCGGTTTCAAGCTCGATCCCTTCTGGGGCAAGCTGAGCTTCTGGTTCTGGCAGATCGGTTTCTGGTTCGCCTTCATGCCGCTCTACGTGCTCGGCCTGATGGGCGTCACCCGCCGGGTCAGCCAGTTCGAGGACCCGTCGCTGCAGATCTGGTTCATCATCGCCGCCTTCGGCGTCGGCCTGGTCGCACTCGGCATCGCCGCCTTCCTGATCCAGATCGTCGTCAGCTTCATGAAGCGCGAGGAATTGCGCGACGACAGCGGCGACCCGTGGGACGGCCGCACGCTGGAATGGTCGACCTCCTCGCCGCCGCCGGATTACAACTTCGCCTTCACGCCCGTCGTGCACGATCATGACGGCTGGTACGACATGAAGAACCGCGGTTATGCGCGTCCGCTGCAAGGCTTCCGGCCGATCCACATGCCAAAGAACACCGGCACCGGCGCAATCCTGTCGGGCATCAGCGTCGCGCTTGCCTTCGGCCTGATCTGGTACATGTGGTGGCTGGTGGTCGTCTCCGCCGTCGCCATGCTGGCTGTGGCGATCGGCCATACCTTCAACTACAGACGCGACTTCTACATCCCCGCCGAAGAGGTAACCGAAACGGAAGGCAAGCGCACCGCGCTGCTTGCCGAGCAGGTGTAAGAGACCATGAGCGATCACACCATCGACACGGCCGAAAAGCCTGAATTCTACCTGACGGAAGATCATCATCCGGAGAACAGCACCAATCTCGGTTTCTGGCTCTATCTGATGAGCGACTGCCTGATCTTCGCGGTGCTGTTTGCCACACACGGCGTGCTCGGCCGCAACTATGCCGCCGGCCCGTCGCCGGCCGATCTCTTCGATCTGCCGATCGTTGCCGTCAACACCTCGATGCTGCTGTTCTCCTCGATCACCTATGGCTTCGCCATGTTGCAGATGGAGCGGAACGCCAAGGCGGAAACGCTGTTCTGGCTTGGTGTGACCGGCCTGTTCGGCGCAGCCTTCATCGGGCTCGAACTCTACGAGTTCATCCACCTGATCCATGAGGGAGCCGGGCCGACGCGCAGCGCCTTCCTCTCCTCCTTCTTCACGCTGGTCGGCACGCACGGGCTGCACGTCACCTTCGGCATCATCTGGCTGATCACGCTGATGGTGCAGGTGTCGATGCACGGGTTGATCGAGGCCAACCGCCGCCGCCTGATGTGCCTTTCGATGTTCTGGCACTTCCTCGACGTCGTCTGGATCGGCGTCTTTTCCTTCGTCTACCTGCTGGGAGTTCTCGGATGAGTTCGCAAGCACCTGCACATGAGGATGCCCACGAGGCTCATCACGGCCACAGCCACGGCCATCAGGCCGGCCACGGCACATTCCGCAGCTATATGGCGGGGTTCGTGCTCTCCGTCATCCTCACCGCCATTCCCTTCTGGCTTGTGATGGCAGGCGTGTTCGAAAGCCCGGCGGTGACGGCGGTGCTGGTGATGGGCCTCGGCGCGATCCAGATCGTCGTCCATATGGTCTTCTTCCTGCACATGAACACCAGGAGCGAGGGCGGCTGGACGATCATGGCGCTGATCTTCACCCTCATCATCGTCGCCATCGCGCTCTCCGGCTCGCTCTGGGTCATGCATCATCTCAACACCAACATGATGCCGATGAGCCCCGAAATGATGAAGAACATGCCGTGACTGCTACGAAGGGGCGGCGGCAGCGTCACCCGCAGGCTCCCTCGGAAAAACGGCGTTGTCAGGTAAAACGCGCGGTCTTCGCCGTCTGCCTGATCCTGCTTGCCGCAGCACTCGCGGCACTCGGCACCTGGCAGGTTGAGCGCCTCGCCTGGAAACGCGACCTCATCGCCCGCGTCGACCAGCGTGTGCATGCCGCACCCGTGCCTGCCCCGACGCGCGCCGAGTGGAGCAAGGTCAATGCCGCCGATGACGAATATCGGCGGGTGACCGCGGTGGGGATGCTGGCGAACGACAAGGAGACGCTGGTCTATGCCTCCACGATACTCGGTCCAGGTTATTGGGTTATGGCGCCGCTCACACTTGCCGACGGCGCATCGATCCTCGTCAATCGCGGTTTCGTGCCGACCGACAGACGCGACTCGGCCTCGCGCCGCGAGGGCGAACTGTCCGGCCCGGTCGAGATCACCGGGCTGATGCGCATGACCGAGCCGAAGGGATCGCTGCTGCAATCCAACGACGTCGCAGCCGACCGGTGGTATTCACGCGATGTCGCGGCGATCGCTGAAAAGCGCGGCATCAGTGCGGTCGCTCCCTATTTCATCGACGCCGATGCCACGGCCAATCCGGGCGGCCTGCCTGTCGGCGGCCTCACGATCATCGCTTTTCCCAACAACCATCTCCTCTATGCGATCACCTGGTACGGGCTGGCGGCGATGGTGTTGGCATTGCTGGTGTTCATTCTTCGCGGCGAGAAAGCCGCTATGAAGCGATCCGGCTGATCGCCTCGGCGAGTTGCGCTTGCGAAAACGGCTTGCCGAGGCGCGGCAGGTCAACGATGCCTGCCCCTTCGGGGATCTCGGCGTAACCGGTTGCGAGGATGATCGGCATATCGGGCCATTCCTTGCGGATCGCCTGGGCGAGCTGTGCCCCAGTCATGCGCGGCATGGCATGGTCTGAGATTACCAAGTCGACTTTCTGCTTGCGCAGGATCTCCAGCGCCTCGGAACCCGCCATCGCCTCGAACACCGTATGGCCGAGATCCTCCAGCATCAGCGTCGTGTTCATCAGCACCAGACCATCGTCATCGACGGCAACGATGCGCAGCCGGCGCGGCGCATTGTCCTCGCCTAGCGGCAGGCCGGCAGCGGCCTCGGTCACCCGCTCGACAGTGACGACCGGGAACCATATTTCAGCCGTCGTGCCTTCGCCGAGGCTGCTCTTCAGCATGAGGCGGCCGCCGGACTGGGACGCAAGGCCCTGCACCATGGAAAGCCCGAGGCCGGTGCCCTTGCCGATACCCTTGGTGGTGAAGAACGGAGTAATTGCCTGCTCCATCGTCTTTGCATCCATGCCCTCGCCTTCATCGATCACCGCGATGCGGACATAGCGGCCGGGCGGCAGCGGACCCTTGCCCGCCGGCACCGATTCCTCGGACGCGCGAAGCACGATCCGGCCCCCGGACGGCATGGCATCGCGGGCGTTGACAACGAGGTTCAGGATCGCCATCTCGAGCTGGTTCGGATCGGTCAGGATCGTCGGCAGCCTGACCGGGAAAGAGGTTTCGATCACGGTCAGTGGTCCGAGCGAACGGCTCAGCATATCCATCATGCCGCGGACCAGGCCGGAAACGTCGATCGGCTCCATCAGCAGTTCCTGCCGGCGGGAAAAGGCCAGCATACGCTGCGTCAAGGCAGCACCCCGCTGAGCACCCTGCATGGCATTGTCGACCAACGACGTCAGGGAGATATCCTGCGGCATGCGCTTCTTGAGGATTTCGAGACTGCCGAGTACAGCCATCAGCAGATTGTTGAAGTCATGGGCGATACCACCGGTCAATTGACCGATGGCTTCCATCTTCTGCGATTGGAAGAGCTCTTCGCGCGCCTGCTCCAGTGCCCGCTGAGTCTCCATCTTCTCGGTGATATCGCGGGTGATCTTGGCGAAACCGAGCACGCCGCCTTCGTCGTCGCGGATGACGTCGATGACGACGCTCGCCCAAAAACGGGTGCCGTCCTTGCGCATGCGCCAGCCTTCCCGCTCGAACCGGCCCTCGGCGCGCGCAATGGCGAGAGCGGCCTCCGGCACGCCGGTGGCGCGATCCTCGGGGGTGTAGAAGGTCGAGAAATGCCGGCCGATGATTTCATCAGGCCGATAGCCCTTGATACGCTCGGCGCCGAAATTCCAGCTGCTGACGTTGCCGTTGGGATCGAGCATGTAGATCGCATAGTCCGAGACGCCCTGGATCAGCCGGCGAAACTGTTCCTCACTCTGGCGGATTGTCTGTTCCGCTGCTCTGCGTTCGGTCAGATCACGAGTGATCTTGGCAAAGCCGATGAGCTCGCCTGAGGGACGGCGGATCGGATCGATGATCACATGCGCCCAGAAGCGGCTGCCATCCTTGCGCTGGCGCCAGCCTTCCCCCTCGAACCGGCCGTGTTCCGCCGCCGTGGCGAGAGCCCTCGCCGGAACTCCCGCTGCGCGGTCCTCTTCCAGATAGAAACGGGAGAAATGCTCGCCGAGAATTTCGGAAGGCTTGTAACCCTTGAAGCGCTGAGCGCCGGTATTCCAGCTGGTGATGATGCCTTCAGGGCTCAGCATATAGATGGCGTAGTCGGTGATGGCATCGACCAGAAGGCGAAAGCGTCCCTCCTCGTTGAGAGACGTATCATGTCGATTCAGCGCTTCCATCGGCCCCTCTTAACCACCAGCGCATTATAACGCAGCGGCGGGCGGATGGTTCCGAAACAGCCTCGAATTTCAGACGGCCTTGACCTGCGGGTAGAACCGCTCACCGACGCGCTCGGCAGCCGCATAGGCCTGCGAGACGATCTCCGGCACGAGATCGATATCGGGCAGGCTGCCAAGGCCGAGCGGGCCGACGGCAAAGAGCCCGGCGACCGTCGAACCGTCCTCGAGGAAGGGCTCGCCACGCGCATTGACCGCCAGCCCCAGCGACAGCTCGTCCGGCATGGCGAGGCCGGCCGAAAGCAGGCTTTGCATCAGCGGCGCGGAAAGATCCGGCGCCTGACAGCGGCAGTCAATGATGCGCTCGGCATGGATGACTTCCTCGGCAGCGGAACCGGCCGGCGTGAAGAACAGGCCGCTCAGGCCCCGCCGACCAGCGCGGCCGCGGCGCAGCACCGTGCGACCCTCGGCGAGCTCGCGTTTCAGCCGCAGGTGCATGGCCTCCGGCAGGCGGTTGCGATGGCTGTCGTAGATCGCCCTGAGGTGCCGGTTGAACTGATGCTTGTCCCGCGCCGGCAGCGAGCGCCAAAGCGAGCGGGCGTGTTTCCTGAGGCCGTTCATCACCGATTGCCAACTCCGGCCCTCCTCCTCCGCCTCGCGACAGGCCTGGCGGATGAAGTGGACGATGTCAGGCAGGCTCTGCGGCAGCGCTTCGGCCGGGAAGACCGGATCGGCGGAATTCGGCGTATGGCTCTGGGGCAGAAAGCCGTGCCGGGAAACGATCGTCACCTGGCCGGCATAACCGGAATCGCGCAGCTGCAGCAGTTGGTCGACGACGCGGATGCCGCTGCCGAGCAGCACGGCATGCGGCCGAGCCACCAGGCGCTGGGCTCTGACCGGCGAAGCCTCCTGCTCGCCGGCATCCGGCGCAGTCAGGCCGTAGCCGGTGGCAAGCATCACGGTATCGAACAGCGGATTGGCGGGATTGGCGCTTTCGAGCAGGAAGCGGTTGCCGTGGCTCCTTCGGATCGCCACGACCGGATCGTTGCAGACCTGGACGGTGATGTCCCTGCGGGCGGCCAGCGCCTCCGAAAAGCGCTGGTAGACATAATCGCTGAAAATTTCCTTCGGCACGAAGATCTGCCGGAATCCGGGGATGGCCGCCGGTACGGCGGCGCGGAAGGCGGCGTTGCTGCAGAGCCAGTCGTTGAAATCGTCATTATCGCCGAGCGAAACCGAAAGATCGCGCACGCGGGTGTTGAGGATCGTCGAGGAGCGGGCTGAAGCCAGCGCCTGCCCGCCGCTGACCGACGAATTCGGATCAAACAGCTGCAGATGGAAGGGCGCGCGCACCGTCTTCATCAGCGCGATCGCCGTCATCATGCCCGAAAAGCCGCGCCCGACGATGGCGATGCGCGGCACGGCCGAGATCTGCGCCGCCGCATTGGCTCTCGCCGAAAAAAGTCCCTGAACCGTCATCGCAACTCCTTTGCGGCTTCATCCGCACTATGGGTCGATCGAGGTTTCAACGCATAAAACAGCGGATCATGCGTTGATGAGGTTCATGCGGCCATTCGCAACATCTGCCGCGGCATCGGGGGTCCGAACCAGCGGCCCCGCAAGGAAACTAGGGGAGCAATCACGCTCGTCCATAGTCTATTAAACTAGTAGTGTATGAAAGCGCTAAATGGCGCATGTGGCAAGAGCTTTATTGCCACATCGTTTCAATCAATTGAAATATAAAGATAATTTACAGATATTTCGGATAAAGTCCGGCCGGGCCGCCCCTCTTCAACTGCCCTCGCCCGGATATTGTTTGGCCTTCAGCAGGGTTGCCAGATGCACCGTGTTGCGCGCCAGCGTCTCGACTGATGTCGTCACGACCTTCGGCACCTTGTCTAGATCGGCGAAATTGGTGGAACCCATCGCCTCGCCGACCCAATAGGCGACCGCATTCGCGGGGATGGTGAAACCGACGTCGTTCAGCGCCTGGAAGAGCTCGGCCGACACGTGATGGGCGCCGTCCTCGTTGCCGACGACGGCGACGGCCGCGACCCGGCCATAGGAGACCATACGGCCCTGATCGTCCGCCTCATCGAGGAAGGCGTCCATGCGCTCCAGCGCCCGCTTGCAGACACTGGATGGCTGGCCGAGCCAGATCGGCGTCGCCATCAGCAGGATGTCGGCGGAGAGCAGCTTTGCGCGAATATCAGGCCAGTCATCGCCGGCGCCTTCGTCCGAGGTGACGCCCGGCTTGATGTTGAAATCGGCAAGGCGCAGCACCTCGGTCACGACACCGTGCGCGGACATTGCCTTGTCTATCAGGCCGATCATCCGGTCGGCCGAGGACGCCTCCTTGGCGTCGCTGGTCTTCAGCGTGGCATTGAGGGCGAGAGCTTTGAGCGGCATGGGTCTCTCCGGTAAAGGCTGGCTGTCGGGCATTCGCCTGCTGCAACCCGTTCGCGTGCAGATTGTTCCCGCCGGGGTGGCGAGGCGACCTCACGTAAAAATAACCAACTGGTGAATTCTTTACTTGAACCCCCAAATGGAATCGGCAAAAGTGAAGATGCTATCAATCCCTTCATGGATTTGCCGTCTTTTCGGGCCAGCGTCCGACCACACATCTATTGGAAAAAATACCGTGAGCAGCGATGCGTTAACACGCGCGACGAAGCCTTCGGCTTCGATGGCGCTTGCAACTGCGGCAGGCTGGGGCCGAGGCCTCTACACATTGGTGCGCATCACCATGATGGCCTTCCGCCACCCCTGGCAATCCGGCTTTGCGATCGGCGCCACGCTTGTCGCCTCTACCTTCCAGCTGATGATCCCGCGCCTTCTCGGCCAGGCCGTCGACCACACGCAGATGGCGATGAGCGGCGGAGCGGCGGGCCAGGTGGCGCAGGACGCGCTTCTGACCACGGCGCTGCTGCTGCTCGGGGCCAGCGTGCTGCGCGGCCTCTTCACCATGGTCCAGAACTATTACAGCGAATCGGTCGGCCATCACATCGGCTACGAGTTGCGGCTGGCCTGCTACGAAAAGATCCAGCGGCTCTCCTTCAGCTTTCATGACACCGTGCATTCCGGCGACCTGATCACCGTCGGCCTGCTCGACCTCGAAGGCGTGCGCATGTATTTTTCCACCGCGCTCGTCCGGATGATCCTGCTGTCGATCCTGATCGGAATCGGCGCCTATATGCTCCTGTCGACCGATATCGTCCTTGGCCTGCTGGCGCTCTCCTTCGTGCCCTTCGTCGGCTGGCGCTCCTCGGTGACGCAGCTCAGGCTGCGCGCCACCTGGCTCGACCTGCAGGAGCGGCTTTCGGTGCTGACCCGCATCATGGAGGAGAATCTTGGCGGCATCCGCGTCGTGCGCGCCTTTGCCGCGCAGGACCACGAAATGTCGAAATTCGAGGCGGCGTCGAAGAATGCGCTGGCGCTCGCGCATCAGCGCGTCGGCATCCGCGTCACCAATACCAGCGCCATGACCTTCTCCTTCTTCGCGGCGATGGGCCTGGTGCTCTGGGTCGGCGGCGGCAAGGTGATGTCGGGCGAGATCACCGTCGGCACGCTGGCCTCGTTCCTGACCTTCATGACCATCCTGCAGATGCCGGTGCGCCAGCTCGGCCTGATGGTCAACGCCTTTGCCCGCGCCTCCACCTGCGGCACGCGCCTCTTTGCCCTGCTCGACCTCGACATTTCAATCAAGGATGCGCCGGATGCGAAGGAATTGAAGCTCACCGATGGCGTGCTGCGCTTCGAGAATGTCAGCTTCGCCTATCCGGGTTCGGAAAAGCGCACTGTGCTCCACGATGTCTCCTTCGAAGCCAGGCGCGGCCAGACGATCGGCATCGTCGGACCTCCGGGCAGCGGCAAGTCGACGATCGCCCATCTCATCCCGCGCTTCTACGACGTCACCGGCGGCAAGATCACCATCGACGGCCAGGACATCCGCAAGGCGACGCTGCAATCGCTGCGCCGGGCGGTGGCCGTCGTGCAGCAGGATTCCTTCCTGTTCACCACGACGATCGAAAACAATATCGCCTATGGCGACCCGTGGGCGAAGGAAGGCCGCATCGAGCGCGCCAGCGAAAGCGCCCAGCTCCACAATTACGTGCTCGGCCTGCCCACCGGTTACGGCACTGTCGTCGGCGAGCGTGGCGTTTCGCTGTCCGGCGGCCAGCGGCAACGTCTTTCGATCGCCCGCGCGCTGATGCTGAAGCCGGCGGTGATGGTGTTCGACGATTCGACGGCGGCAATCGATGCGGCCACGGAGCAGCGCATCCGCGGCGCCATGCGCCGCTATGCCGCTGACCGCGTAACGATCATCGTTGCCCATCGCCTGAGCTCGCTGATGCATGCCGACCAGATCCTGTTCGTCGAAGACGGCCGGATCGTCGAGCGCGGCACGCATGCGGCGCTGCTTTCGCTCGGCGGGCGCTACAAGGCGCTCTACGACCTTCAGGTGCGGCCGGGCGACGAGGCGCTGAGCGCCTAGCAACGGATATGTTCCCCTCTGCTGCCAAGTGGAGAGGAATGTGTAGTGACTATGCAGGCCACCGGAAGTGATGGCCGCGGGAGGAATGTCATGGCCGAGGAACTGGAAACCGAGCGTCCCGACGTTCGCGAGGATGGACGCCGCCCGCCGCGGGCGGTGGTCGGTTCGCATCGCGTCGAGGAGGAGATGTTCGGCAGGGCCTTCGACGGCAACATCATCAAGCGCATCTGGGTTTTCGTTCACCCCTATCGCCGTCAGGTCCTCTGGTCCGTCGTCGCCGTTCTGACCTTCACGATGATGCAGCTCATCATCCCGCTGATCATCCGCTATGCCATCGACCATGGCATGTCGCCGGGCGGCAACCATTCGGCGCTGATCTGGTCGATCGTCGCCTTCACGATGGCCATCCTCATCAACTATGCGGCGAGCTACGCACAGGAGACGCTGGTCGGCGGCGTGGCGGAAGAGGTGCTCTTCGATATCCGCAAGGCAATGTTTTCGCATCTCCAGCGCGTCTCGCTCTCCTTCATGGACAAGACCGAAGTGGGCCGGCTGATGTCGCGCCTGCAGGGCGACGTCAACTCCATGCAGGAATTCCTCGAAACCTCGGTGCTTTCCGTCGGCGACATCGTGCTGCTCTTCGGCATCGTATTCGTGATGCTCTATCTCGATTTCAAGCTGGGACTGCTGACGCTCTCGGTGCTGCCGGTGCTGTTCATCGTCCGGCTGTTCTGGCTGCCGCTCGCCCGCAAATCTTTCATGGCCGCGCACGAGACCAATTCGGTTGCTGCCGGCGCACTCGCCGAAGCGATCCACGGCGTGCGCGCCGTCCAAAGCATGGACAGGCAGGGCGTCAACTTCACGCTCTATGACGACAAGGCGCATGCCAACCTCAAGACGCATCTGACAGCGGCGCGTTATGCGCAGGTGATGGTGCCGATCGTCGACAGCCTGACCGGCGTGGCAATGGCGCTCGTCATCGTCGTCGGCGGCGCCCGCGTGCTCAACCAGGCGCTCGATGTCGGCGTGCTCATCGCCTTCCTGTTCTATATCCAGCGCTTCTTCGACCCGATCCGTTCGCTGACCCTGCAATATTCGGTGATGCAGCGCGCCATGGCGTCAGGCCAGCGGCTGACCGAAGTGCTCGACGTGCCTGTCGACATCAAGGATGCGCCTGGTGCCACGGCGCTGTCGCGCGACATGGACGGCTCGGTCGAATTCAAGGACGTCGTCTTCGGCTACAATCCGAAACATCCGGTGCTCAAGCATGTCAGTTTCAAGGTCAATCCCGGCGAGACGGTGGCGCTGGTCGGGCCGACCGGGTCCGGCAAATCGAGCTGCATGTCGCTGATCCATCGCTTTTACGATGTGCAGCAGGGCCAGGTGCTGGTCGGCGGCCATGATGTGCGTGATCTGACCCAGGATTCGCTCGGGGCGCAGATCGCCATGGTGCTGCAGGAGCCCTTCCTCTTCACCGGCACTGTTTTCGAAAACATCCGCTACCACAAGCTGGAGGCGACGCGTGGAGAGGTGATCGAGGCGGCGAAGGCCGTCGGCGCGCACGACTTCATCCTGCGACTGGCCGATGGTTACGACAGCGTTCTCGGTGAGCGCGGCGGCAATCTTTCGCTCGGTCAGCGCCAGCTTTTGAGCTTTGCCCGCGCCCTGGTGGCGGACGCGAAGATCCTCGTGCTCGACGAAGCAACGGCCAATATCGACAGTTATACCGAGATGCTGATCCAGAAGGCGCTGGTGAAGCTGCTCGAAAACCGCACTGGCCTCGTCATCGCCCACCGGCTGGCGACGATCCGCGAGGCGGACCGCATCATCGTGCTGCAGAACGGCGAAATCATCGAAAACGGCGACCACCGCCAGCTGATGAAGAACGGCAAGCTCTATTCCAAGCTCTATAATCTCAACTACGCCTCCTTCGACGACATTCCCGAAGACGTGCTGGAAGAGACGACGGCGGCGCAATCGGCGACCTGACTCGGGCAGCATGCATTAATGCCTGTTGCAAAGTTTGAACGAACAAACGCCGTGCTGCCCCATTTATCTCCTATCGGGGGACCCAGTTGCCACTGAGGAGAACGTTATGAAGAGAGTTATAAGCAGCCTGTTGATCGCCACGGCCCTTGTTGGATCGGCCATTCAGCCTGCTGCCGCGCGTGATCGCCATCATCACAACGACACCGGTCGTGTCATCGCCGGCGGCGTTGCCGCAGGTGTCGTCGGCGGCCTGATCGGCGGCGCGATCGCCAATAGCGGCCCCCGTTACGTCGATGGCGGTCCCCGCTATGTCGATGGCCCTCGCTATGTCGAACCCGCGCCGCGATGCTGGTATGAGGACCGTGACGTCCGCAACCGCTATGACGGCGGCTATCATACCGAAACCGTGCAGGTCTGCGAGTAGCGGAGCTGAGCGCCTTTTAAGGCGTTGATCTCATTATTTTCGCCCATCCGCCGAGGTTGCGTCCTGCAGCCTCGGCATTCTCATCAAAAATTCTGGCTGCCCATGCGCTTCCTGTCATTCGGCTGTAAGAGACGAGCAGTAGCTGAAAGCCGATGAATGATGGTCCGGGGACCGGCGGCAAGGCGCCGAAGAAAGAACGCATGCGCTTCGTCAGCGCCGAGCAGGTCGCGCAATTGGCAGGCGTTTCGCGCTCGGCCGTGTCGCGCACGTTCACGCCGGGCGCCAGCGTGGCGCCGGCAACGCGGGAAAAGGTGCTGCGGGCAGCGCAAGAACTCGGCTATCACGTCAACGACCTGGCGCGCGGCGTGCTTGCCAACCGGAGCCGTCTCGTCGGCATCGTCGCCACGCGGCCGGAGCTGGGCTTTCGCGCGCATCTCGCCGCAGCACTGGCCAAAAGCCTGATCAAACGCGGCAGCATCCCTATCCTCATCAACACTGGCCAGACGGAAGACGAGCTGCTCGCCGCCCAGAAGATGCTGATCGGCCACCGCGCCGAAGCGATCATCATCCTCTCCGGCTCGCCGCCGGCGAGTTTTTTCGAACTCGCACAGCGAAACGGCCAGCCGCTCGTCGTGATCGGCCGCTCGGAACCCGGCGCCGACCATGTGCGCGCCGGCAATTCCGAAGCCTCCCGCAAGGCGGCGACGGCCTTTTACGAAAGCGGCAGACGGCGGCTGGCGGTCATCGGCTCGAACACGGGAACGCCTGCCATCATCGAGCGCGAAAACGCCTTCCTTTTGGCGGCCGGGTCGCTCGGTGCATCCGTCGTCGTCGGGCGCGGCGGCGATTCCGATTATGATGGCGGCGTCACTGCCGGGCGCGCGCTCTTTTCGGAAAAAATCAAGCCCGACGCCGTCTTCTGCGTCAACGACCAGCTCGCCTTCGGGCTGATGGATGTCGTGCGCCTGGAAGCGCGGCTGCGCATCCCCGAGGATGTCGCCGTCATCGGCTTCGACGACGTGCCGGAATCCGCCTGGCTGAGCTATCAGCTCACCACCTTCCGCCAGGATCCGCTGACCATGGCATTGCGCGCCGTCGAGTTGATGGAGCGGCGGCTTGAAAACCCCGATGCGCCTCCAGGGTACGAGCGCGTCATTCCGGAACTCATCATCCGCCAGAGCTTCGAACCCTAACCTCCCCAACCGCTTTTCGCGGACGCTATCCTGTGGCAAGAAGACACGTAGATCAAAGTGTTACAGCGTCCTTTGTGCGTCCTATATGACGCTGGGCGCTGTAAGGGAGGAAGATCGCCTGAGATGAAGGGAATTCGCCAGCTTGCCAAACATCTCGACATTTCGATCGGAACCGTATCCCGTGCGTTGAACGGCAAGCCCGACGTCAACGACGAAACGCGCCGACGGGTGCTTGCCGCCGCCAAGGAGCTCGGATACGTCGCCAACCAGTCGGGCCGCAGCCTTCGCCAGGGCATGACCAACGTCATCGGGCTGATGCTCGAAGTCAGCCGCGAGACGGTCGAAAACAGCGACGACTTCTTCCTCGGCGTCACCGACGGGCTGCAGAGCGTCTTTTCCCGTCACAAGCTCGATCTCGTCATGCTGCCCTGCCCCGATGACGAGGATCCGCACGAATATCTGAAGCGCATGGTGGCGCGCCGCCTCGTCGATGCGCTGATCATCTCGGCGACGCGACGCACCGACCGGCGCATCGAGCTTCTGGAAAAGGCCCGCATCCCCTTCGTGGCGCTCGGCCGCAGCGCGTCCGGCGGCAGCTATACCTGGATGGATCTCGATTTCGAGGGCGTGGCGGCGCGCGGCGTCGACCGGCTGGTCGCGAAAGGCCACCGGCGGATCGCGGTAGCCGCCCCCTCCTCCGACATCAATCTCGGCTACATCTTCCTCGACAGTTACCGCCAGGCACTGCAACGGCACGGCATTGCCTTCGATCCGGCTCTCGTCATCCGCGTCAAGTCGAGCGAACAGGGCGGCTATCAGGCTGGCCACGAATTGCTGATGATCAAAGAGCGGCCGACCGCGATCATCCTGATCCACGAGCTGATGGCGATCGGGCTTTACCGGCGGCTGGCCGAGGCCGGCATCGTGCCCGGCCGCGACCTCGCCGTCGTCGGTTTCCGCGAGGAGCCGCGCACGCATTTCCTGCAGCCGTCGCTGACCTCCTTCCGCATGTCGCTGCGCGATCTCGGCGCCCAGCTTGGCGAAACCCTGCTCGCCACCATGCCGGCCTATGCCGATCATTATCCGCAGGGCGCCCGCAACCGGATCTGGCCGCTGGAACTCGTTCCGGGTGAAAGCGACGCTTTCACCCTGACGATCTGAACCTCTCTCAGACCCGGCTCGCCGCCGCCGCATGCTCCCGTTGCGACAGCTGATGCGTGACGACGAAGACCAGCAGGGCGCCGGCAGCCAGGCAGGCGGCCAGGAAGAACATCGGCGCGATCGTGCTGCCGCTTGCTTCCTTGATCCAGGGCACGACGTTCTGGGCGACGAAGCCGCCGAGATTTCCGACCGAATTGATGGCGGCAAGGCCCGCTGCAGCACCCGCCCCCTTGAGGAAACGGGAGGGCAGGCTCCAGAAGACAGGCTGGGGTGCGAAGATGCCGGCAGCGGCGACGCAGAGGAAGGCGAATTGCAAAGCGTGGTTCGGGATCAGCGCCGAGAGCAGCAGGCAGGCAGCGCCGATGAAAGCGGGAATGACAATATAGGGCGTCTTCGATGGCGCCTTGTCGGCCATGGCGGGAACGGCATAAAGCGCGACTGCAACCAGCACCCAGGGAATGATGTTGAGGAAACCGTTCACCGTGTTGCTGACGCCGAAGGCCTGGACGATGGTCGGCAGCCAATAGCTGAGCCCATAGGCCGAAAGCGGAAAGGCGATATAGCAGAGCGCCATCAGCAGCACGCGCGGGTCGACGAGCGCCTTGAAGCCGTTTGAGGCATTTTCGCCCATGCCGGCATTTTCCGAGGCAAGCCTGCGTTCGAGCCAGGCCTTCTCCTCACCGCTGAGGAAGCTTGCGCTTTCGGGCCGGCCGGGAAGATAGAAGAAGGTGACGATGCCGGCGATGACGGCCGGAACGCCCGTCGCGAGGAAGACCCACTCCCAGCCGGCAAAGCCGTAGAGACCGTCGAGATCGAGCAGCATACCGCCGAGCGGCGCGCCGACCGCATTGGCGATCGCGCTGAAGATCATGAACAGCCCGACCATCCTGCCGCGATAGGCCGAGGGAAACCAGAGCGTCAGCAGATAGAGGACGCCGGGAAAGAAACCGGCTTCGCACACACCGAGCAGGAAGCGCAGGATATAGAACATCGTTGCGTTCTGCGTGAAGGCGAGCGCGACGGTGACGAGGCCCCAGGAGACCAGGATGCGCGCAAACCAGACGCGGGCGCCGAGCCGGTCGAGGAAGAGATTGCTCGGCACCTCGAAGAGGAAATAACCGATGAAGAACAGCGAAGCGCCGAGGCCATAGGCATATTCGCTCATATCAAGTGCATCGACCATCTGCAGCTTGGCGAAACTGACATTCTGCCGGTCGATATAGGCGATGAGATAGAGGATGCCGAGAAAGGGCATCAGCTTCCAGGTGATTTTCGAGATCAGCCGCTTCTCGTCGACCATGCGTATCCTCCGAAATGACAGTGCTTCGTCACGGCGTAGATAGAGCGGTCAGATGATAATCAATTGCGCGTTGCATTTTCTCACGCAAGTGCGACCAGTCATGTGGCCGCACCCGGGAGACCGGGTGCGGCCTGTCGTCGATCATTCGGCCGCGGCAACGGCGGAGCGGCGGCCGATCGTTGCCTGGGTCAGCACTAAGGCCAAGAAGGCGCAGAGCGCGATACCGGCGGCCATCGGAACGGCGGTGCCGTCGAAGAAGACGCTCGATATGACCATGGCGACGGCGGCGATGACGAAATGCAGCGTGCCCATCAGCGACGAGGCCGTGCCGGCGATCTCGCCGTGATCCTCGAGGGCGAGCACCGCGCTCGTCGGAATGACTAAGCCGAGGAAACCGTAGCCGATGAACAGGAAGGTCGCCATCACAGGCAGCTGGTTGAAGCCGGCGGCCATCACCACCGCCATGACGACCATGGCAAGGGCAAAGGCGCTGACTGCAATCCGCATGACGCGCACGAGGCCGAACCGCTCGCCGAGCCAGCCCGTCGCCTGCGATACCGCGAAGAAGGACACGGCGTTGATCGAGAAAGCGAAACTGTATTGCGTCGGCGTCAGCCCGTAATGCTGGATCAGCACGAAGGGCGAGTTGGCGAGATAGACGAGGAAGCTCGAAATGCCGAGGCCGCCGATGAAGGTCAGCGTCAGGAAGTTGCGGTCGGTGAGCAGCAGGCGATAGGCGGCCATGGCGCTCTTCAGACCGCTGCCGCTGCGCTCGCTGGCCGAACGGGTTTCCTCGAGCTGGGTGGCGAGCAGGACAAGGCCGATGAAGGCGGCGATCGTCACGGCCCAGAACACGCCACGCCAGCCATAGAATTCGATGACGGCGCTGCCCGTCAGCGGCGCCAGGATCGGCGAGATCGAGAAGACCAGCATCAGCAGCGACATCAGGCGCGCGGCCTGGACGCCGGTATGCATGTCGCGGACGATGGCGCGCGGAATGACCATGCCGGCGGCACCGCCGATACCCTGAACGAAACGGAAGGCGATCAGCGTTTCGATATCGGTGGCCAGCGCACAGCCGATCGAAGCGATGGCGAAGAGGCCGATGCCGAGATAGAGCGGCAGCTTGCGACCCCACATATCCGACAGCGGACCGTAGACGAGCTGGGCGAGCGCAAAGGAGATGAAGAAGGCGAGAAGGGTGAGCTGAGTGACGTTGTTATCGGCATGCAGGTCCTGGCCGATGGAGGGCAGCGCAGGCAGATACATGTCGATGGCGAAAGGCCCGATGGCCGACAAAAGGCCGAGAATGAGGGCAATGCGAAAGAAGGAAGCCGTCATAATGGTGATCTTTCTTAAAAGCGCAGCGGAGCTACCGGATCGTCGCTCCGCGACTTTGCTCTTAGAGCGCCATGCGTCCTCTCGGACGCACAAGGGACGCTCTAATCTTTGAATTTACGCATCGTGCTTTCCGAAAATCGAACCGATTTTCGGGCCGATGCGCTAGGGTTCAATGATGATCGTTCGCGCGAAGACGAAGTTGGGAGCTCATATCTCCAGCGGCAAACCAAGAGTGTCAACAAATTTGGACACGGATGTAAAATTAGACGCCATTGTCTAAAACGTCAAGACGTCTTATCTTCGCTCTCATGAAAGATCGCATGACACCGGCAGCCCGGATGGGGGGGCATACGCAGCGCGGCCAATGCGCCAAGCGCATGTCGATCCTCGATGCCGCCGCCGACGTCTTCTGCCGCCAGGGTTTTGCCGGCGCCAGCATCGACGAGATCGCCGCAGTCGCCTGCGTATCCCGCCAAACGATCTACAATCACTATCGCGAGAAGGAAACGCTGTTCGTCGCCGTCGTCGAAGACGTCATGAACCGCGCCAACGCCATGCTCTTCTCGGTGCTGTCATCTTTCCCGGACAACGCCGACGATCTTGAGGGTGAACTGACGGCTTTCGCCGTGCGCCTCAATAAGAACTGCATCTGCAACCACGATGGAAAATTCTTGCGGAAGCTGGTGCAGACCGAAGGCGAGCGGTATCCGCACCTCTTCGAAAGCTGGCGCCAGCAGGGGCCGGGCAAGCTGATCACTGCCCTTTCCGCACTGTTCGCGCGGCTTGCCCACAAGGGAACGCTCGTCATCGACGATTTCGACGTCGCCGCCCGGCAGTTCGTCGCACTCGGCAATGCCGACCTGCAAATGATGATCCTTCTCGGCGCCACACCCACCGATGAAGAGCTGGAAAAGGCGGCGCGCAACGCCGTCCGTACTTTTCTCAAGGCCTATGGCAGGCCGGTGGCCGAAAAGGCCGGCCAGCAGCCGCAACTCGCAGCCATCTCAGGCTGATCAGGCCTCCTCTGATCGGGGCCCTCTGATCAGGCAAAGACCGTCATCTGCGAAGGCACGACCGCGAACATGCCGACGCGGCGCGCGGCGAGATATTTCACCAGCTGTTCGACAACCGAAGGCATGACCGGCTTCTGGACCACGCCGACCGCACCCTTGACCCCATCGGCGACGATTTCTGGATTGCCGGTCATGAAGACGACCGCGATGCCGTGCTCTTGCGCCAGCCGCCGGCCGATCTCAGGCCCGGTCGGGCCGTCGGCGAGATTGACGTCGACGAAAGCGATATCGGCAAGCGGCGCCAGCCGTAACGCCTGTTCGCAATCATTGGCAAGGCCGGCGACCTGCATCCCCATGCCTTCCACCGTCGCCTCGAGATCGAGCGCAATCAGGAATTCATCTTCGACGATCAATACTCTCTGTTTCATCAGATCATCTCGTTGCCAGCGCCGCACGACATTGGTGGCCATGATACGTCCCCTTGTTACGCCTATACTTCGAAAGAGGGATCCGCTCCGCCAGCCTGTCCTTCAAGCGAAACTCATGGCGGTAACGGGCAACTCGAAGATATGTTCCGCGGTGGAACGCGATTTGCCATATTTAAGGCATTGTTAACGTTGATAAATTCTTAATAACAAGGAGATGGAGAAAAAGGCGGAGCCGGATCGCGCTTAAGCTCGAGGCTACATCTTATGGCTGAAGGCGCGATAAGACGGTATAACCCTTGCGTTACCTCAAACGAGAATCATATTGAGAAACACATTTATCGTTCTGGCCGCCGTGATCATCGGCTTGTTCGCTTACACCAAATTGATGGCCGGGGTCGGTTCAGGCTCGCCGCCTGCGGATGCGCCTTTCGAGCAACGGGCTGACCTCATTCGCGTTTATAAATCCGAACGCCGCATGGTCCTTCTCAGAGGCGATGCCGCCCTCTCGACATACCGGATTTCTCTTGGGTGGGCTGCCGACGAGGGTCCCAAGCAGCGAGAAGGTGACGAGAAAACACCCGAAGGACGGTATGAGATAGACTGGCGAAATCCCAATTCCATGGCGCATCTCAGCCTGCACATTTCCTATCCAAATCCTGATGACCAGCGCAACGCTCAATCCGGCGGCTTCCCTCCCGGTGGCGCGATCATGATCCACGGCCTTCCCAATGGCTGGGGCCTGTTCGGAAACATCCATCAACTGTGGGATTGGACGGATGGGTGCATTGCGGTCACCAACGCGGAGATGCGCGAAATCTGGGCTCGCGTACCCGACCATACACCCATCGAGATTATGCCCTGAACTGTTGCCACGGCCTTTTCAGCCCTTGGCCTTCAGGACGAGGACCGGCTGGCTGCGATAGTCGGCGGGAAACAGCGACTTGAGGTTCTCGATTTTCGGCAGGTCGTTATAGACGATATAGGGATAGGTCGGATTGAGCGTCAGGAAATCCTGATGATAGGCTTCGGCGGGATAGAAGCCGATGGCGTCGGACACCTTGGTGACGATCGGCTGGGCGAAGACATGCGCCTTGTCGAGCTGCTCGATATAGCCCTCGGCGACCTTGCGCTGCTCGGGATCGGAGACGAACAGCGCCGAGCGGTATTGCGTTCCCCGATCCGGACCCTGGAAATTCAGCTGCGTCGGGTTGTGCGCCACCGAGAAGAAGATCTGTAGCAACTTGCCATAACTCACCTGATTCGGATCGAACTTGACCTGAACGGATTCGGCGTGACCCGTCGCGCCGGTGCTCACGGTTTCATATTGCGCCGTTTTGGCATCGCCGCCGGCATAGCCGGAGACGGCGCTCTTAACGCCCTTCACATGCTGGAAGACGCCCTGGACGCCCCAGAAACAGCCGCCGGCGAAAATGGCCGTCTCGGTGCCGGATCCGGCGGCCTGGTCAATGGCTGGCGGCGGGATGACGACCGCCTCCTCGGCCGCCGCTACGCCACACGCACTGAGCGAGACGACGGCAGCGGCAAGGAACGCGGCAAGGCGCCGGCGATGGGAAGACGTGGACATTGCGCTACCTCCTGCGACAGCCCAAATTCTTGCGCATCCTTGCAAAACCCGCAAATCACAAGCCGGTCACTCACGCCGATGTGACAGCTGGACGAAAGCCCCTGTGCGAACATGAAACAGCGCTCAACTTGAGTTGACAATCCCGCGAGGAGTGAGGAGAGTGCCGCCGATCAGAGCCTGCATTTCCGGGGGGAACCTATGTCCGTGCGCTCGTTCTTTGCATTCGCGACAATCGCATTTTTTTCCACGATCGCCGTCAGCCTTCCCGCCGCCGCTGCGGACACCAAGCGCGACATCCAGACGATCAAGGACGCCGATTTCTTCGGTTTCGATCTTCGCACCGAGCAGAATGTCTCGCTCGATCAGTGCAAGACCTCCTGCATCGGCGACAAGAGCTGCAAGGCTTTCACCTACAATCCCAAGGTGAAATGGTGTTTCCTGAAATCCGATTTCAAGACGATGAATGCTTTCCCCGGCGCGATCGCCGGCAAGATCGTCGAAACATCAGGCAAGCAGGAGCCCGAAATCGGCGCCGCGCCGCGCCTGACCTTCCTAACCAACGACCTCATCCAGCAGGCCCATGACTTCAAGGACAATCTGGCGCTTACCGACGACCAGCAGGGCCAGGGCGTCGACAGCCTGACGGCCAACGCCCGCATCGACCTCACCGCCAACAATCTGGCCGAGGCGCTGAAGTCCTTCCATGGCGCGCTGTCGATCACGCCTGACGACGCCGATCTCTGGCTCGAAACCGCCCGCGCCGCCGCTTCGCTCGGCAACGCCGAGACCAACACATCCGGCCAGGCCGTGCTCGACGCGCTGAACGGCTACGAGCTGACGCGCACCAAGGCCAAGCGCGCCGAGGCGCTCGCCGTCCTCGCCGACGCCCTGGACCGCAACGCCAATTACCGCCCGGCGCTCGACGCCTACAAGGCGAGCCTGGCGCTGGTTGCCTCCGACGATGTTCAGACCGCCTACCTGCAGCTGAAATCGACGCAGGGCTTCCGCATCACCGAACACACGGTCGATGCCGACAGCGCCACGCCGCGCGCCTGCGTCACCTTCTCCGAGGCGCTGGTCAAGACCACCGACTACACGCCCTTCGTGACGCTGAACGGGGCAGCTCCCAAGGCGCTGGAAACCAAGGACAAGCAGATCTGCGTCGAGGGGCTGACGCATGGCGAGACCTACAAGATCGCTTTCCGCACCGGGCTGCCGTCCTCCGTCGACGAGGCGCTCGAAGCACCCGTCAGCATCGACGTCTATATCAAGGACCGCAGCCAGATGGTGCGTTTCACCGGCGACAGCTTCGTGCTGCCCTCGACGGCGCGCCGCGGCATCCCGCTCGTCTCGGTCAACCTGAACTCGGCCAATCTCAAACTCTACCGCATCGGCGATCGCGCCATTGCGCCGCTCTTGACCAATTCGCAATTCCTGAGCCAGCTCGACGGCTACAGCGCCCAGAACATTCAGGACCAGAATGGCGAACTCGTCTGGCAGGGCTCGATCGACATCGCCAACGAGCTCAACAAGGACATCGTCACCAGCTTCCCGGTCGACGAGGCGCTGCCCGAGCGCAAGCCCGGCATCTACGTGCTGACGGCAACAGGCCCGAACGGCCCGGCGCAGGAGTGGGATTCACAGGCGACCCAATGGTTCCTGGTCTCCGATATCGGCGTCACCACCTATGCCGGCACCGACGGGCTCAACGTCTTCACCCGTTCGCTCGCCTCGGCCAAGCCGATCGCAGGCGTCGAACTGCAGCTTCTCGCCAAGAACAATGAAGTGCTCGGCACCGCGACGACCGACGAAAACGGCCGCGCCACCTTCACCGCCGGCCTGATCCGCGGCACGGCGGCGCTCACACCCGCCGTCATCGCCGCCAGGAACGGGACCTCGGACTACGTCTTCCTCGACATGACACGCGCCGGCTTCGACCTTTCCGACCGCGGCGTGACGGGCCGCGCCGCCCCCGGCGCGATCGACGTGCTGACCTTCACCGAACGCGGCATCTACCGCGCCGGCGAAACGGTGCATGCCCAGGCGCTCGCCCGCGACACCGACGGCAACGCCATCGAGAACCTGCCGCTCACCTTCATCTTCAGCCGCCCCGATGGCGTCGAAGACCGGCGGATCGTCAGCCAGACCAGCAATCTCGGCGGTTATTCCATCGATTTCCCGACCCAGGAAACCGCCATGCGCGGCACCTGGACGATGAACATCTATACCGATCCCAAGGGCAGCGCGATCGCCAGCAAGAGTTTCCTGGTCGACGATTTCGTCCCCGATCGCACCGACATGGAGATCAAAACCGAGGCCAAGGAAGTCGGTCCGGACACGCCGGCGACGATCACCGTTTCGGGCAAATATCTCTACGGCGCCCCGGCCGCCGGGCTGACGCTCGAAGGCGATGTCGTCGTCAAGCCGACGCGTGAGAGTGCTGCCTTTAAGGGCTTTCTGTTCGGCCTCGCCGACGAAGAGGCGAGCGAGGATTCGCGCCTGCCGATCGATGGCCTGCCGGAACTCGACGAGAACGGCGAAGCCTCGACGGATCTCACCATCAGCGACCTGCCGGCCACGACGCAGCTGCTCAACGCCACTGTCTACATACGCATGCAGGAAGCGGGCGGCCGCGCCATCGAGCGCTCTCTGACCATTCCGGTGAAGAACGAGCGGGCGTCTATCGGCATCAAGCCGGAATTTTCCGGCGACCTGCCGGAGAACTCGATCGCCAACTTCACGGTGATCGGCGTCAATGCCGCCGGGCAGAAGCAGGAGGCGAAGAGCCTGCGCTGGAAATTCTACAGCCTCAATCGCGAATACCAATGGTATCGCGAGGGAACGGCGTGGAAATACGAGCCGGTCTACACCGCCGAGCAGGTTTCCAACGGCAGCGTCGACGCGACGATGGATGGCGGCAAGATTTCCGTTCCGGTGACCTGGGGCCGATATCGTCTCGAAGTGGAAAGCCCGGATGCCGACGGCCCGACCTCCAGCGTCGAATTCGACGCCGGCTGGTTCGTCACCTCGACCTCGACCGAAACGCCCGACGGGCTGGAAATCGCCCTCGACAAGGACAGCTACAAGATCGGCGAGACCGCCAGGCTGAAAGTCACCTCGCGTTATGGCGGCGAGCTGATGGTGACGGCCGGCACCGAAAAGCTGGTCGCCGTGCAGAACGCTGCGATCGGCGAGACCGGCGGCGAGGTCGACATCCCCGTGACTGCGGACTGGGGTGCCGGCGCTTATGTCACAGCCACGCTCTTCCGTCCCGGCGATGCCCAGGACAGCCATATGCCGATGCGCTCGATCGGCATCAAATGGCTGAAGGTCGATCCCGAACAGCGTGCGCTGCAGGTGACGCTCGCAACACCCGAAAAAATGCTGCCGCGCGGACCGCTCGATATCGGCCTGCAGGTGGCGGGCGCCGGCGCCAACGAGGACGCCTATGTGACGGTTGCCGCCGTCGATGTCGGCATTCTCAACCTGACGCGCTACGAACCGCCGAACCCGGAAGACTGGTATTTCGGCCAGCGCCAACTCGGCCTTGAAATCCGCGACCTCTATGGCCGGCTGATCGACGGCTCGCTCGGTGCGACCGGCAAGCTCAGGACCGGTGGTGACGGCGGCGCCGTGGCGCTGCAGGCAAGCCCGCCGACGCAGAAGCTCGTCGCCTTCTTCTCCGGGCCGGTGAAGCTCGACGCCGAAGGCAAGGCCCATGTCTCCTTCGACATTCCGCAATTCAACGGCACGGCGCGCGTCATGGCGGTCGCCTGGTCGAAATCAGGTGTCGGCCACGGCGTCAAGGATGTCATCATCCGCGACCCTGTCGTGGTGACCGCAAGCCTGCCGAAATTCCTCGCCCCCGGCGACAAGGCCAATCTGCGCCTCGACATCGCCAACACCGACGCGCCGGCCGGCGACTACAAGCTGCAGCTGACCGGCAATGATGCCGTCGGCATCGAACAGGCTTCCGCCGCGCAGACGATCCGCCTCGAGGCCGGAGCGAAATCCGAGTTGACGCTTTCGCTCGTCGGCAAACAGCCAGGCGCCGGCAGCGTCTCGATCAACCTTTCCGATGCTTCCGGCCTGTCGCTCGACCAAACCGTCGACGTGCCGGTGCGCCCCGCATCGCTGCCGATCACCGAACGGCGGGTGCTGGCGCTGAAGCCGGGAGCAAAGCTCACCGTCGACAAGAACCTGCTGGCCGATAGCGTGCTGCCCGGCGCCTCGATCAGCGTCAACGTCACACGTTCGGCCGCCTTCGATATCCCGGCCTTGCTGATGACGCTCGACCGCTATCCCTTCGGCTGCGCCGAGCAGACCACCAGCCGGGCGCTGCCGCTGCTCTACCTCGCCGAAGTTGCAAAGCAGGCCGGCATGGCAAATGACGAGGACGTGCACCAGCGCGTGCAGGACGCGATCTACCGCGTGCTCTCCTACCAGGCCTCGGCCGGTAGCTTCGGCCTCTGGGGACCGGATTCGGGCGACGTCTGGCTCGATTCCTACGTCACCGATTTCCTGACGCGGGCCCGTGAAATGAAATATGACGTGCCGGAAAGGGCCTTCGTGCAGGCGCTGGAAAACCTGCAGAACACTCTGTCCTACACCACCGACATCAAGGGCCAGGGCGATCAGATCGCCTATGCCATCTACGTCCTTGCCCGCAACAAGAAGGCCGCGATCAGCGATCTGCGCTACTATGCCGATACGATGATCAACGACTTCCCGACGCCGCTCGCCAAGGCGCATATCGCTGCGGCACTGGCCCTCTATGGCGATGCGCAGCGTTCGAAGAATATCTTCCTCGACGCGCTGCAGATGTCGGAGCAATCGATGGTGTCGCGCGTGAACCTGTCGCGCACCGACTACGGCACGATCCTGCGCGATGGTGCTGCGATCCTGGCGCTCGCCGCCGAAAGCCGGCCGGTGCCGCCTGTCATCCCGGAACTCGCCAAGGCCGTCGGCAAGGAATGGGGGCGCAGCAAATATAAGAGCACGCAGGAAGAAACCTGGATGCTGCTTGCCGCGCGCGCCATTCAGGGCGGTGACGATGGACTGAAGGTCGATGTCAATGGCGCGCCGCATACCGGCGCCTACATGGCCCGCATGACCGGCGATGCGCTCGCCGACCATCCGCTGACGCTGACCAACCAGACGAACGACACGGTTTCGGCTGCAGTCACCACCGTTGCCGCCCCCACAGTGCCGCTGCCGGCCGGTGGCGACGGCTTCATCATCGAGCGCAGCTACTACACGCTCGACGGCGAAGAGGCGAATGTCAGCGAGGCGAAGCAGAACGAACGCTACGTCGTCGTCATCCATGTGCGCGAAACCAATGACTGGCCGTCGCGCATCGTCATCACCGATCTCCTGCCCGCCGGTTTCGAGATCGACAATCCGAATCTCGTCGACAGTGCCCAGATGACGAATTTCGATTGGATCGGCGAGATCTCGGCCGCCCATACCGAATTCCGCTATGACCGCTTCGTTGCCGCCTTCAACCGCGCAGCAGGCGACAATCGCGAATTCAACGTCGCCTATGTCGTGCGCGCCGTCACCCCCGGCACCTACGACCATCCGGCGGCAAGCGTCGAGGACATGTACCGGCCGGAGCTTTCGGCCCGCACGGCGACCGGCAAGATGGAGGTCGTGGCAGCGCAATAATGAAGCGGTGGCACAAGATCGCGATCGGATCCGCGGCCGGCATCGTTCTTGCCGGTGCGGCTCTCTTTGCGCTCGACGCTGCCGACAAGGCTTATCCGCCGCCATTGGACAGGGCGAATGCCGTCTCCGCCGAGGTGCTGGATGCCGACGGGCAATTGCTGCGTGCCTTCGCGACCTCGGAAGGCCGCTGGCGGCTGAAGACGGCGGTCTCCGACGTCGATCCGCAATTCCTGCGCATGCTGATCGCCTATGAGGACCAGCGTTTTTATGATCACGGCGGCGTCGATCCCTGGGCGCTCGGGCGTGCCGCCATGCAATTGGTCGGCAATGGCCGCATCGTTTCCGGCGCCTCGACCCTGTCGATGCAGGTAGCGCGGCTGATCGAGCCGCGCGAAGGGCGTTCGCTTTCGGCAAAGCTGCTGCAATTGGTGCGCGCCGTGCAGATCGAGCGGCGGCTGTCGAAAGAACAGATCCTCGATCTCTACCTGACGCATGCGCCTTATGGCGGCAATCTGGAAGGCGTGCGCGCCGCAAGCCTTGCCTATTTCGGCAAGGAACCGCGCCGCCTCACGGTCGCAGAGGCGGCTTTGCTCGTCGCCCTGCCGCAATTGCCGGAACGGCGCCGGCCGGACCGCAATCTCAAGACAGCCGAGGCTGCGCGCAAGCGTGTGCTTGACCGTGTGGCGGTGGCGGAAGCCGTGGGCGATGGCGAAGCGGAGCGTGCCGAGGGTGTCGCGGTCCCATCGCGGCGCATGCAATTGCCCGCACTTGCCGCCCATGTCGCGGAAGCCGCGCTGCGCAAGGAGCCTGATGTCCTCAAGCATCAGACGACCTTGAAGAAGCAGGTGCAGCAGGGGCTGGAATCGGTTGCGCGGGCAGCAGCCATGAAGCTCGGGCCGAAGCTGTCGCTCGCTATGGTGATGGCGGATGCGCAAACCGGCGCGATCGTCGGCGAGGTCGGCTCGGCCGATTATTTCGACGCCAGCCGCTCCGGCTGGATCGACATGACCCGCGTCAACCGCTCGCCGGGCTCGACGCTGAAGCCCTTCATCTATGGGCTCGCCTTCGAACAGGGCTTGGTGTCCCAGGAAACGATCATCGAAGACCGGCCCGCCGATTTCTTCGGCTACAGGCCGCGCAATTTCGACATGAGCTATCAGGGCGACGTCACCGTGCGCGAGGCGCTGCAGCTTTCGCTGAACGTGCCGGCGGTCAAGCTGCTCGATGTGGTCGGGCCGTCGCGGCTGATGGTGCGCTTCCGCCGCGCCGAGGTGCGCCCGGTCCTGCCGCCGAATGAGACGCCGGGGCTGGCGATCGGTCTTGGCGGCGTCGGCATCACCTTGAAGGATCTGGTGCAGCTCTATACGGCGCTCGCCAATCGCGGCCAGCCGGCAAGGCTCGGCGACGGTGTCACCGGCGCACCGGGCAAACTCGACGGCGAACCGCTGCTGGAGCCGGTCGCGGTCTGGAGCGTCGCCGATATTCTCTCCGGCGTCATTCCGCCCGCCGGCGCGCCGCAGCGCGGCATCGCCTACAAGACCGGCACGAGCTATGGCTATCGCGACGCCTGGTCGGTCGGCTATGACGGGCGCTATGTGCTCGGCGTCTGGGTCGGACGGCCCGACAATAGCGCCGTGCCGGGATTGACCGGCTATGGCACCGCAGCACCCATCCTATTCGAGGGCTTCGCCAAGTCCGGCATCGCAACGACGCCGCTGCCCCGCCCGCCGGCCGGCGCCGTGCGCATCGCCCAGTCTGAGCTGCCGATCAGCCAGCGCCGTTTTGCGCTGAATGCCAATGGCCTGCTCGTCGCCTCCGGTCGCGAGGCAGCACCTCAGATCATCTATCCGCCCGAGGGCGCGCATGTGGATCTCGGCGCTGGAGCAGGCAACCTGTCACCCCTGATGCTGAAGCTGCAGGGCGGCCGCGCCCCGTTCCGCTGGCTTGCCAACGGCAAGCCGCTGCCCGACCTCTCGCGTCGGCGCACCCAGCAATGGCTGCCCGATGGCGGCGGCTACTCGAAACTGACCGTCATCGACTCGGCCGGGAGGGCCGCAAGCGTGGGCGTCTTCATCGACTAACGCATCGTGCTTTGCGCGTCTGAAAAGACGCGCGGCGCTGTAAGGGAACAAAAACCCGGGCACAACCGTTGGAGAGGGTCTCCCTCCAACGTCAGACGGCCTCATGACACTTCCGACCGCGACCTACCGGATCCAATTCCGCAACGGCATGACTTTCGATCGCGCCTGCGACCTCGTCCCCTATCTCAAGACGCTTGGCATCAGCCACCTCTATACCTCGCCGATCTTTACCGCCGTCAGCGGCTCGACCCACGGCTATGACGTGACAGACGCCAACGAAATCGACCCGACGCTTGGCGGCCGGGCCGGATTCGAGCGGCTGACGGAAAGTCTCGCCGCCGCCGGCATGGGACTGATCCTCGACATCGTCCCGAACCACATGGCCGCCTCGCCGGAAAACGGCTGGTGGCGCGACGTATTGGCATTCGGCCGGCAGAGCGCTTATGCCAGCCACTTCGACATCGACTGGAGCGAGCCGCTGACCCTGCCACAGCTCGGTCAGGATTTCGATCGCGCTCTGGCTGGCGGCGAGCTGCGCATCGCGCTCGACGAAACGCATGGCAATTTCGCGCTCGGTTACTTCGAGACGCTGTTGCCGCTGAACCCCACGAGTTACGGCGCCCTCGCAAACCGGCTCGACAATCCGGTCGCCACCCGAATGGCGGAGGCTGCGGCCGAGACCTCCGGCGAGGATTTCAACCGCACGATGCGCGATATCCTCTTCGAAGGCGGCGATCGGGCCATCCTCCAGCAAAAGCTCGAAGAGGTCTCGGCCGATCTCGATTTCCTGAGAAACCTGCTTGAGGGACAGCATTGGCGGCTGACCCACTGGAAGGACGCGGCACGGCATCTGAGCTATCGCCGTTTTTTCGAGGTGACCGGCCTGGTCGGAACCCGCGTCGAAGATCCCGCGGTGTTCGAGGACGTGCACCGGCTGGTGATCGAACTGGTGCGCCATGGCAAGGTGCAAGGCCTGCGCATCGACCATGTCGACGGGCTGGCCGAACCCAAGGCCTATCTCGACAGGTTGCGGGAGGCGGTGGGACCAGACACCTATATCGTCGTCGAAAAGATCCTCGGACCCGGTGAGGTCCTGCCGGAGAACTGGCCGGTCGCCGGCACCACGGGATATGAGTTCATCGCCGCGCTCAGCGAGTTGTTCATCGAGAGCAGCGGTCTGCGCATATTGGACGGCGCCTATCGCAGCCTCGCCGGCGAGACCGGCAATCTCGAAGAGAGCCGGCAGATTGCCAAGCGACTGATGGTCGAACGCAATTTCGCCGGCGAGACCGACAGGCTGGTGTCGATCGCGGCAGGCATCTTTCCCGAGCTGAAAAGAGACGAGATCGCCACCGCGCTCTGCGAACTGCTGATCGCCTTTCCCGTCTACCGCACCTATGGCGACGGAGGCCCGCTTTCCTGGCAGGATGCAGCGGTCCTTGCCGGGACCGCGTCGCAGGTTTTGCCAAAGCTCGATGATCGCAGTGCCTGCGACCATGTGCTGAAGCTTCTCGAAGGCAAGATCGAAGGTGATGCGGCCCATGCGTTCCGGATCCGCTTCCAGCAATTGAGCGGGCCAGTGATGGCGAAGGCGACAGAGGATACGCTGTTCTATCGCTACAACAGGCTGCTTGCCGCAAACGAAGTGGGCGGCGAACCGGGCAAGGCGCCCGGCGGCATGGAGGAATTCCACCGTCGCATGGCCGAGCGGGCGCGGCTGCAGCCGCATGGGCTTTCGGCGAGCGCCACCCACGACACCAAACGCGGTGAGGATGCGCGCGCCAGGCTTTACGCGCTGAGCGAGGGCGCGGATGTCTTTGCCCAGGCGGTGGAGCGTTGGCGCGACATGAACCGGCCGTGGCTGCAGGAACTGGCGGATGGCGTTGCGCCGGAGCCGAATGTCGAATGGATGCTCTATCAGGCGCTGGCCGGCATCTGGCCGGAAGACTTCGACAGAGGACGGACGGAAGAACTGCGCGAACGCCTCGCCGACTACGCGGTCAAAGCCGTGCGCGAGGCGAAACTGCGCGGCGATTGGACGGAACAGAATGCCGTTTACGAGGAGGCGGTGACGACCTATGCCACGGCGCTGGTTGCGCCTGAGAATGACGCCTTCCTCGAAGATTTCGAAAGGGTGCTACAGCCCTTCATAGCGGCGGGTTACCTCAACAGCCTGTCGCAGACGCTGCTCAAGCTGACAGCCCCCGGCATTCCCGATATCTACCAGGGTGCGGAGGGTTTCGATTTCAGCCTCGTCGATCCCGACAACCGCCGGCCGGTCGATCATGAACGGCTGGCGGCCTGGCTTGATGAAGCCGGGCCGATCGCCAAGCTGCAGGCGGCGGCGCTGAAACAGCGCATCGTCGCGATCGGCCTGCAGCTGCGCCAACGGTATGTGGACCTCTTTGCCAGAGGCGACTATCTGCCGCTGAAGGTGACGGGCAACCGCCGCGATCATGTGCTCGCCTTTGCCCGGGTGCATAAGAGTGATTTCGCGATCGTCGCCGCGCCGCGGCTGATGTTCGGCTGGCTCGACCCTGGCGTGCTCTTTGCCGGCCCGGAATTTTGGGAGGATACGGCGATCGCCGTCCCCTCCCCGCTTCACCGGCTGAAGGCGGATCTGGTGACCGGAAAGACGATCGAGCCCGGGGGCAGCATCTCGGTCGCCGCCCTGCTCGGGAGCCAGCCGGTCGGGCTGATCACCCCACTCTGAGGTATCCAGCGCCAACGCATCGGACATTCGTCAAAATAGTGCTTGACCTTCCAGTTGCTGGAAGGTTCATAACCCTATTCAGGTGCCGCTCCCGGCGCGGAGAGAGTTATGAATATCAAGCACGAACACGATCACCATCACAGCCACGCCCATGGCGACAATCATTGCCATTGCGGCCATGATCAGGAGAAGGCTGCCGACGCCATTGTCCGTGATCCCATCTGCGGCATGACCGTCGATCCGCAGGCCGGCAAGCCCTCACTCGACCATGGCGGCCGCACCTATCATTTCTGTTCCGAGCATTGCCGAACGAAATTTGCGGCTGCACCCGAGGATTACCTGACGGCGAAGGACCCCGTCTGCGGCATGAGCGTCGATCGCTCGACGGCGAGATATTTCCCGAAAGCCGAGGGCGAGAAATTCTATTTCTGCTCGGCCGCGTGCCAGGCGAAGTTCGAAGCCGACCCTGCAGCCTACCGCGATGGCCAGCGCCCGACGACAAAACCGGCGCCGAAGGGTACGCTCTATACCTGCCCGATGCATCCTGAAGTCGTCAGCGATCGCCCCGGCGACTGCCCGAAATGCGGCATGGCGCTGGAGCCGATGGGCATCCCCCCAGCCGACGAAGGCCCGAACCCGGAACTCGTCGATTTCGTCAGGCGGCTCTGGGTCAGCGCCATCCTTGCCCTGCCGCTGCTGGCGCTCGGCATGGGGCCGATGCTCGGCCTGCCGCTCCGCGAAGCGATCGGCGAGCCGCAGGCGACCTTCATCGAACTGCTGCTGGCAACCCCGGTGGTGCTCTGGGCCGCCCTGCCCTTCTTCCGCCGCGCATGGGCGTCCGTTGTCAACCGCAGCCCGAATATGTGGACGCTGATCGGTCTCGGTGTCGGCACCGCCTATCTCTACAGCGTCGTCGCCACGCTTGCGCCCGGCATCTTCCCGATGAGTTTTCGTGGCCATGGCGCGGCCGTGCCGGTCTATTTCGAGGCAGCGGCCGTCATCGTCGCGCTCGTCTTCGTCGGCCAAGTGCTGGAATTGAAAGCGCGCGAACGCACCGGCTCGGCAATCCGCGCTTTGCTGGACCTTGCGCCGAAGACAGCACGCCGCATCGATGCCGAAGGCAACGAAAGTGACGTGCCGGTGGACGATATCAATGTCGCCGACCGGCTGCGCGTTCGCCCCGGCGAGCGGGTGCCGGTGGACGGTTCCGTCCTCGAGGGCCAGTCGACCGTCGATGAATCGATGATATCGGGCGAGCCCCTGCCCGTAGAGAAATCGAAAGGCGATCCGCTGACCGGCGGCACGATCAACAAGAACGGCACCTTCCTGATGTCCGCCGAGAAGGTCGGCGCAGACACGGTGCTGTCGCGCATCGTCGACATGGTCGCCAAGGCACAGCGCTCGCGGGCGCCGATCCAGGGGGCGGTCGATAGAGTATCGGCCGTCTTCGTGCCGGCGGTCGTCGCCGTCGCCCTTCTTGCCTTCCTCGCCTGGGCCGCGATCGGGCCGGAGCCGCGCATGGCGAACGGCCTGCTTGCCGCCGTCGCCGTTCTGATCATCGCCTGCCCCTGTGCGCTCGGCCTTGCGACGCCGATGTCGATCATGATCGCAACGGGGCGTGGTGCTGGAGAAGGCGTGCTGATCAAAGATGCCGAAGCGCTAGAACGCTTCTCCAAGGTCGATACGCTGATCGTCGACAAGACGGGCACGCTGACCGAAGGAAAGCCGAAGCTTACCGATATCGCAGCCTTCGGCGGGGTCGGGGAAGACCGGCTGCTATCGCTGGCGGCAAGCCTGGAGCGCGGCTCCGAACATCCGCTGGCCGAAGCGATCGTTTCCGGCGCCGAGGAGCGCGGTGTCGCCTTCGTCGAGGTCACCGGCTTCGAGGCAACGACCGGCAAGGGCGTTCAGGGCATTGCCGACGGCACGATGGTCGCGCTCGGCAATGCGGCGATGCTTGCCGATCTCGGCATCGATCCGGCAGCACTTAGCGAGAAGACCGAAGCTCTGCGGGGCGACGGCAAGACGGTGATGTTCGTGGTGTTCGACGGCGCGCTTGCCGGGCTTGTTGCCGTTGCCGACCGGATCAAGCCGACAACGGCTGCCGCCATCCAGGCGCTGCATGACAGTGGGTTGAAGATCATCATGGCGACGGGCGACAATGAGCGCACGGCGCGGGCGGTGGCAAAAAGCCTCGGCATCGACGAGGTGCGCGCCGATGTGCTTCCGGAAGGCAAGAAGGCGCTGATCGATGAACTGCGTAGCAAAGGCGCTATCATCGCCATGGCCGGCGACGGCGTCAATGACGCGCCGGCGCTTGCCGCCGCCGATGTCGGCATCGCCATGGGCACCGGCGCCGACGTCGCGATGGAAAGCGCCGGCATCACTTTGGTGAAGGGCGATCTCACCGGCATCGTCAGGGCGCGGCGGCTGGCGGAGGCGACGATGCGCAACATCCGCCAGAATCTCGGCTTCGCCTTCGGCTATAATGCGCTCGGCGTGCCGGTCGCCGCCGGCGTGCTCTATCCGATCTTCGGGCTGCTGCTTTCGCCGATGATCGCCGCGGCAGCGATGAGCCTCTCCTCCGTCTCGGTGATTTCAAATGCGCTGAGACTGCGCTTTGCAAAACTATAGGAGATAGCGATGAATATCGGCGAAGCATCGGAACGGTCCGGCCTGCCGTCTAAGACCATCCGCTACTACGAGGATATCGGCCTGATCCGCCCCGAAAGGGGTGGAAACGGCTATCGCGACTATGCCGCGACCGACGTCCACAAGCTGCGTTTCCTGCAGCGCTCGCGCGGCCTCGGCTTTTCGGTCGAGGAATGCCGGCAATTGCTGGCGCTCTATGAGGACAAGGATCGGGCGAGCGCCGACGTTAGGGATATCGCTCAGACAAAGCTTACCGAGATCGACCGCAAGATCCGCGAGTTGGCGGAACTGCGCCGGACGCTGGAGCACCTCGTGCTTGCCTGCCACGGCAACGACAGGCCCGACTGTCCGATCCTCGAAAAACTTTCGGACGGCGCCTGACCATTTCGCACGAGCAGGCCGATTCAGGCGGCCTGCATCAGGAAAGCGGCGGCATGTTCTGGTTGGCCGCCTGCGAAGTTTGAGCCCGCTCGTCGGGCTCTTCGTCTTCACCCTCGTCCAGCACGCCGTCATCCAGCCGGTGCTTGATCGCCAGCGCATAGATCACGTCGAGAATATTGCGGTCTCTGAGATGAGGATCGGTGAGCGCGAGAAGCGAAGCCCGGACGATCTTCTTGCTGGTGGCCTTCGGACAACGCGCCTTGACGAAATCATAGAGCGCCTCATCCGTCAGCCCTTCCATGGCGCCGTCCACGAGAGCTTCGTAGACCCGCTTCTTTTCCTTCATTCTTTATTTTTCCCCTGCAAATCAGCGGCGTCATGATCTGTCATGTAATTGTCATACACAATCGCCGATTTGAGGCGCCTGTCCACTGGAGAAGAATGTCCGATCGTGGTCCGGGCAGCATTCTTTTGGCTGATCAACTTTTTTGACCCGGCCGGGAATAAAATCGGCTGCACTTGCGTATACTCAATCATGGAACGCAAAGACCGCCCCTTCGATGTCATCGGACAGCTTGCAGCGCTGAGGCGCTACGCGCGCTCGCTGGTGCGCAATTCGGACGAGGCGGAGGATCTGGTGCACGATGCGCTGGTACGCGCCTTCGAGAAGCGCAAGAGCTTCCGCAGCGGCGGCAACCTGCGCACCTGGCTGCTCTCCATCCTGCACAATGCCCATATCGACCGTCTGCGCCGGAACCGGTCGCTGACGCGCCGCCACGACGAGGCGGCTGTCGAAGCCGAGCAGTCGCTGCCGGCCGGCCAGGAACATGCTGTGCGCCTGCAGCAGGTGCGCGACGCCTTCTTCGACCTGCCGGAGGAACAGCGCGAGGCGCTGCATCTCGTCGCCATCGAAGACCTTTCCTACCAGGAAGCAGCCCGGGCGCTCGGCATTCCCGTGGGGACGCTGATGTCGCGCATCTCGCGGGCTCGTGCGCAGCTGCGCGAATTCGAGGAGAAGACACCACGCGTTTCGCATCTGAGAATTATCGGAGGGAACGGCAATGAAAGCAATTGATCCGATCCTCGATGCCGATCTCGACGCCTACGTCGATGGCGAACTCGATGTCGCCCGTCGCATCCAGGTGGAATCCTATCTTTCCGAGCATCCGGCGATTGCCGCCAAGGTCATGGCCGACCTCAGCGTCAAGGGCGAACTGCGTCTGGCGCTTGCCGGCGAAAGTGCCTTCGGCCGCCCCGAGACCCGCGATGCCGCCCGCCGGCTGGAACGTGGCCTTTCCTATGGCCGCATCTTCCATTCCATGCAGCGCATTGCCGCCGTCGGTATTCTGATCGCCGCCGGCTGGGTGGCGCACAATTCCTTCGGCGCCTTCTCGGCGACGGAGGTGTCGGCTTCCGTTCCGGCGCCCGCCTATGTCGAGGATGCCGTTCGCGCTTATCAGACCGCGGCCCTGCGCCAATCGATGCCTTCGCAGACATCGGCCACCTATAACGCTGACGACATCCGCGCCGCCACCGCGATCGTGATGCCCGAACTGCCTAGGGATTGGAAAGTTGCCGACGTGCAGATCTTCCCGTCCGAATTCGGCCCCAGCGTCGAAATGGCGATCGAGCAGTCCGATGGAAAGCGGCTGTCGCTTTTCGCCGTCCGCCCGGGCGCCTTCGAAGTCAAGCCGGTCAGTCATCTCACGCTTGAGAAAGCAGAAGCCGCCTATTGGCAGATCGGCGAGGTCGCCTATGCACTCATCGCCGACGATAGCGGTCTCAATCTCGACCAGGCGGCCGAACGGCTCGCCCGCTCGCTCTATTAATTCAAACCGAGGAGATCAGCATGAACCCGATCAATCCCCGCTACGGTGCCGTCGCCGGCTCCCAGGCCCTCTTCGACGAAGGCCTGCGCCAGCATATGCTGCGCGTCTACAACTATATGGCTCTCGGCCTCGTCATAACAGGCCTCGTGGCCTTTGTCGTCGGCTCGACGCCGGCACTCTACGTCCCGATCTTCGGCTCGCCGCTGAAGTGGGTGGTGATGCTTGCTCCGCTCGCCTTCGTCTTCTTCTTCTCGTTCAAGATCCAGACGATGTCGGCCAGCACCGCTCAGATCACCTTCTGGGCCTTCTGCGCCGTGATGGGCCTGTCGCTCGCTTCCGTCTTCCTGGTCTTCACCGGGATGAGCATTGCGCGGACCTTCTTCATCACCGCCACGATGTTCGGCGCCACCAGCCTCTACGGCTATGCGACCAAGCGTGACCTCTCGCGCATGGGCTCGTTCCTGATGATGGGCCTGTTCGGCATCATCATCGCCAGCATCGTCAACATCTTCCTGGGTTCGAGCGCACTGCAGTTTGCGATCTCGGTGATCGGCATCGTCGTCTTCGTCGGCCTCACCGCCTACGACACACAGAACATCAAGGAACAATATTCGGAAAACTATGATCAGGAATCGAACCAGAAGCTCGCCGTTTTCGGTGCGCTCTCGCTCTACCTGAACTTCGTCAACATCTTCCAGCTTCTGCTCAACTTCACCGGCGAGCGGGAATAGGACTGCGCTTCTGGGGGCAAAGGAAGCGCAAGAGCGCCTGGTCTGCAGTCTGTGACAGGATGGCTGGCTGGGTGCTCACCTAAAGGAAACGGCCGGGTCAACGCCCGGCCGTTTTCGTTTCAAGCGCATCGCGTCAAATCGGACTCATGCCACGTGCTTTAAGTCTTTGTCTTATGCATGTCGTTGTCCCAAAACCGCTGCACACTTTTGGGCGACATGCATCAGATGATACCCCAGGCGCGATAGCGGCCGCGGCCGGTGATTTCGCGAATGCCGATCTCGTTGACGAGGTTGAGCGCGCCGCGCGGCGTAATGCGCAGATGACGGGCGATCATCGCCGCCGAGACCATCGGCCGCGACAGGATGAAATCGGCAAGCTCCGGCAGGCTGCTGTTCGAACGGCGGCCGCGAAAGCGCAGCTCCATCTGTGTGCGCGCCAGGGACAGGCGGTCGATTTCCTTGAGGCCGGCCGCAGCCCCGAGATGCATCGCCTCCAGAAAGGCTAGCAGCCGTGTCGCCCGATCGCGCGCCCGACGACGCTCATGGCGCACCAGTTTCAGTCCGCCGTAGAAAGAAAAGAGGTGCGAGGCAACCTTGCCGCGGGCGCGCAGCTGGCTTGCGACCAGAAGACCGCCGAGCCAGTGCTGACGCCGCAACGGCTCGATCCTCTCCCAGGCTTCGAAAAGGATGACGGCGCCGAGAACCGGCGGCAAGCTGTCGGCCAATGGCAGTACGCTCCGCCACTCCGCAAGCCGCTGTTCCTCGTCCCATTCGTCGTCACCAAGCAAGCCGAGAGGATCTTCGTTGGGCCTTGCCGGGGCAACGGCCGTCTCGCCTGCCGGCGTTTTCCCGGTATGGATATCGAGCAGCTTCTGCGAGCGCGCAAGCAGCGCATCGATCTCCGCCATTTCGGCCGCGAGCGGCCCGTCCTCATCCTCGCCCTCTTCATCGGCCTCAACCGGAGCTGCGAGGCTCTTGGCGTCCTGCGCTTTCCCCTCCCCTTCCCCGCCGGTCGCGGTCAGCGTTGCGAGGCCCGCGACGCCAAGTGCCCAGCCGGGTTCGCCGGTCCATATGCGCCGACGCGCCCGCAGCACGGAATGGGCGATCGTCAGTTCGTGGGTCGGAGCGCGGCTATCCATATGCGCATCATGCAAAACGAGATCCTCGACATGCACGAGTTCGCCGGCCACCCAAAGCGCGCCGGCGGCATCGAAGAAATGACTACGTTCGGCGAAGCCTTCGCCGACCACCGAACGCAACACCCGCTCGTCCAGCCGCGCCAGCGCATCCTCCGCCGCGGTAAGGGAGGGAAGCAGGGTTTGGAGCATTGCACCGTCAATGTCGTAGCGCATTGTTAAGCTTTACAGTTTTTCACAAATGGAAGCAAAATACGAGTTTCTTTCCGATGTATGCCATGGTTAACGGTGTATTTCAACAAAGGTCTGGGAAGGAGCCGTTAAGATGGCTGATCGAGCGGCTGCATAAGGAAGCACTCTCGGACGCGGCATGGCGTTCAGGCATGCCTGCGATTTCTCTCAGATAGACAATCGCATCCTTCGAAGTACCGCTGCTTGCAATCCCCACCACCTCACGCCGTTCGCGAACGGTAACGATCGCCCGGTTCAAAATGGGTGTCTTCGAAGATTGTCAGCTTGTCGACCTCATTAGCTGCGCCAACCAATTCGAAAACGAAGTCTGTTTTTGCAGGTCGAGGTCAAATTCTGGCTGCGCCGCTTCCCACTGGCACCGATCTCTCAGGCTAGCCAATCCGGACCCACCCCGGCTGAAGCTATGATCGGGCATCAAAGATCGTGACATTCAAGAGCGTAACCCACACCGTATAGCGTGCGAATCTTCAGATTGCGGAGTCCTGCAAATGCTTTTCGCAGCCGGCCGATATGCACGTCAACCGTCCGGCTTTCCACGGCGTGCGGAGCTGGCCAAACGGCCTCGATGAGTTGCATGCGCGTACTGATCTGCCCCTGCCTTTCCAATAGGAATTTAAAGATTCTCATCTCCATTGGCGCAAGTGCTATTCTTGTGCCTGACACCACGACGACGTGCGACCCGAGGACGACCTCGGCGGTGGCAGCAAAATTTAGTTGGGTTAGCGCCTCCGAGCGCGGCCTTATGCCGTGGAGAAAGGCGAGAAGCTTTGAAGGCGACAAAGGACGTGTGATGCCTTCGTCGAGCCCGGCCTTGATCAACTCCAAGTGTTGGGCACGCGTGTCCTCACCGATAAGAGCACCCACTGGAATCCCTGAATTCTTCAAGAGCGCACATAACGGCGCAATATCACTCGACCACCCTGCACAATCCAGTACGATGGCGGAAACCCCTGCAGATGCGCAGGCTACCACGACATCGTCGTCACTTGCAGCAAGACGCGCCTCGAAGCCCTCACAACGCAGGATATGCGCGAGGAGCAGATAAAGCTCAGCGTTCCGTGAGCAAACCAGAATGACAGAAGCCATGTCGATTGCCTCTTTCCTAGCCAGACAAAACGGCAAAACTCAACTCGGCGCGAATTCGCCACCGTTGACATCTATGATGGCTCCATTGACGAACCCGGCATCTTCCGATGCCAGGAATGCAATGACCCCGGCGACGTCGTCCGGAGAACCGAGCCTGCCGGCTGGAATACGAGCCAGCGCGTCGATGTTGGTGTTGTTTTGCGGGGAGCCTGTCAGTGGCGTCAGGATGCGACCTGGCGCCACGACATTTGATGTTATGCCATAGGGGCCATATTGAGACACCAGCGCACGGGACAACCCTGAAAGTGCGGCTTTGGACGTCGCATAAGCGGCGCCTGCGATCCGTGGTCTCGTCCGGCCGGCAAGAGAGCCAACGAATATGACCCGTCCGTAACCCTTTTCCTTCATCACGGGCAAAACGGCTCGACAACACAGCATCGCCCCCGTCAGGTTGACGGAGAGCACGTCGTTCCACTCTTCCAGGGTAAGGTCGGCGGAAAGACCTTTTGGCGAAATCCCCGCGTTGCAAACGAGAATCCCAGGTGCGCCCCAGACACGACCGACTTCGCCGAAAAAGGAATTGATGGCCTCAGGTTCGCGGAGATCGACCTTTTTCGCCAGCCACCGCTCTGGCTCGAAAGCCTCGGCAAGCGCGGCCCCTGCGGCGATGACGCTTGCATCACCATGGCTGAAGACGGCAACCCGATGTCCCGCACTGAGCAGACGAAACGCAGCGGCAAGACCGATTCCGGTCGTGCCACCGCTGACGACCGCAACACGCGGGGTATCCTGGCTCATGCTGCCTGATCCAATGCAGCGAATAGCGAAATCGGGGGATGGGCGTCGGCGTCCGTTATCACCTCGATCAGCAAAGGCCCTTCTTCACGCAGGCCGCGCTCGAGGCAACGAGGAAGATCGGCGGGATCAGAGATTCGAACAGCCGGGCAGCCGCAAGCTTCGGCAATCTGTCGATGATCGACATCCGCGAAGCTGCAGGCGGTGGTGAAGCTGCCGAACTTGACGGTTTCAGCATCACGCTGGAAGCCGAGGATGCCGTTGTTCAAGACGATGATGAGTACGGGTAGCTTGCTCCGCACCATGGTCTCCAGCTCCGCCCAGCTATGCGCGAAGCCGCCGTCCCCTACGATGGCGACCACCGGCTCGTCCGGCCTCGCCGCTTTTGCACCGAGCGCAAGTGGCAAGCCCCACCCGAGTCCAGCAAGACCCCGCGGCGACAGGAAGCGCATACCGGAGGAAAGAGCCCGCAATTGGCCAGCTATCCACATTGAGGAATAGCTCGCATCGGCAACAACGGTCGTCTCTGCCGTCAGCACTTGCTGCAGGTCCGACATGACCCGCTCGGGACGTATCGGACTGTTCTCCGAACCAGCTACGGATTCCCGCTCCGTGTCAAACGCGCGCCAGAAACCGGCGATCCGGGCCGTCATCTTATCGCGCTGCGATGCGCGGTACGAGAGATCGCGTCGGGCAAGCGCGCTTCGAAGTGCGCTAATGGTTTCGGCCGCATCGCCTGCCAATCTGACCGCTTCGTAGTTGCGCCCGATTTCGGTGGGATCGACATCGATGTGGATGACTGATGCGGACCGGGGGATTTGGCGCCAACTGTCAGTGCCGTTCTGATTGGTTCGCGTTCCGACCAGAATGACGAGATCGGCCTCTTCGACAAGGGCAAGCGTGTGCCGCCCAAGCGATCGCGGCCCGACGAGAGCCCCGAGAACGCCAGCTGACAGCGGGTGGTATTCGTCGACGGCGCCTTTTCCCATATTGGTCGTCAGCACGGGAAGCGAGGCTTCGTCCTGTAGCCCCGAAAGCTCGCCAGCGGCATGGCTCGCATGGACGCCTCCTCCGGCTATGATGATGGGTGCCTGGGCCGTGGCGATCATTGAGGCCGCGCGCTCGATGTCACAATCGCGCGGACGTAACCGATCGAGCGGCCAGTGGCCTAGGACAGCCTCACGACGAAAGGGCGAAGGGACTATCTGCTCCCGCAAGAGGTCGGCCGGGAGCAGGAGAGCTGCCGGTCTTGGCCGGCCCGAGGCGGCTGCCGTGAAGGCAGCATCGACATAATCGTCGATCCGCTCCGCTACGAGAACTTTTCGCACCCACTTCGTGCAGGATTGGAATAGGGTAAGATGATCGAGTTCCTGGAATGCATTACGGTCAGCCTGATCGCGTTCGACATCCTGGACGAGAGCAACGACCGGAACGCTCGCCTTCAGCGCCTCGGCCAGCGGCGGAACAAGAAGCGTTGCGGCAGGTCCGTTCTGCGCTGCGACCACGCCGACCTTGCCGGAAAGGCGCGCATAGCCGTCGGCCATGGTCCCTCCCATATTTTCCTGTCGGTAGGCGATTTGACGGATGCCGATTGCTTCGGCCGCAAGGATAACCGCCGAAGGCAGGCTCTGAGCAAAGATATGGGTGACGCCATGCCTCTTCAGGCAAAGAGCGATCCGCTCGGCGACGGTTAGATTATTGGTTGCCATGGTCACATGCCTGCTTCGGTTGGAGTTACTTCGAGGATTGAAAGGAAGTCTGAGAAGGCTGAGATGACTGCGTCACCGTCAGCGGTCGTCATTGCCGTCGAAATGCAGGCCGCAGCGCCATCGGGAAGCAGGATGCCGCAATTGAGGAAATGCTTTGAGAGCCGACCCATCAACTCGGCCTCTTCCGGTGCGAGATACGCCTCGCGAACGATTTTATCGCTTGTGGCAAAATTGGGAGAGACCGCGCCGTCCTTGACGCCGGATTTGCTGGAGTAAATTAGGACGTCAGAGAGAGAACAGACCAGCGGCCCCAAAGGGGTCGCGACCGTTTCCGGCGTCAGCCGGCGGGGAGTGTCGAGGGGCGAAACCCCTGATGGCCTGGCGCCTGGTCGATCCGGCCGCCCAGGGTCACGGACACGGCGATAAGCCTCCGTCAGAACGGAGGCTCGGCGTCGATACGGCCGTCCTGCTCGGCCCAGATCACCTCACGTTCGGCCAGCGCCAGTTCGAGTTCGTTCTCGATCTGGCGACGCTCGGCTGGATCGGCGTTCCGCAGCTCGGCCTGCAGCAGTGCGATGACTTCGTCGATGCAAATGGTCATTGTCGTCTCCTTGACGTTTGTGAAAGACGAGCGCCCCGGCCATGGCGGCATGGAGGGGTCAAGGATTGCGAAGCAACCGGCGGAGCCGGCGAGTGGGGGAGCCGATTTTGTCGACGTGGAGGGGACCGGAGCGGAGGCAAAATTGGGGGCACCGCTCATCCTTGAGGCCTTCATGCCGCCATGACACCCTCGGATCGACTGAGCAGACCTTCCCTCTCGTATGGCACCAGAAGAGCCGTCGACGAGTTCGATGCCCTTGACGGCTCGAATAACAACAAGACTCGCGGCAGAGACATTCCGGAAGTCGGCCTCGATCGCTCGAGGCCGACGGTCTGTCGTTCAGCTCGGATTGTTCCAGAGGATGACCTTGCGGTTGGGCTCGCCACCGGGGGCTGGAGCGACGTTGCCGAAGATCACGCCGATCTCCGGAGCCTCCAGCTTCACCGCGAGATATTCCTCGCCGGTCAGGCGGGCGATGCGGTTCCAGCCCGCGCCGATCTCGAAGCCGGTTTTGCGGTGGATGATGCGGTAGTCGGGAGCTTCCTCGCTCGCCTTGTTGGCATTCGGAACGATGGCGATCGGGGCGTTGACCCGGATGGTGGCGAAGATACCTTCGAGGGTACCGTCGCTCTTTGCGGTGAGGATTGCGATCGTGGTGGCCATGGTATTGTCTCCTTCGGTTGCTCGGGACCATTCCCGATGGCGCCCGAAGAAGGGGCCGAGCCGCAGGCGTCACCGAAGCGCAGCGCAGGGGAACCCCTTGCGGGTTGACGCTGATGGCGGCCGATCCCTTAGAAAGGTGACATGCAGAACGGGAATGGCCTCGTGCGACCGAAGGGCGAGACAAACCATTATGGCGCTCGGTCCAGTGCTTGCGAGAAGGCAGGAGCTTGGAATAACCCGCCGCCATTCCGCACAAAGCCCTCACCGTGACCGCGGCAAGCCAGAAACTCGTACCAGTTGGCCCATCATACGTCGGCGCCCGGCGGGCGGCGCGGTAATCGCATCGGCGCTACAGGTCGTACGGTAATGCCAAGTGTAGATGTTCGCTGCGAGGATCGAATACGTGATCCTTGGCAACACGCCCGGCAGCGCCGGCTCATGGATGGTGTTGCGCCATTAACCCGACGCTGGCGCCCGGGCCACACCGGTAGACCGGCACCGGCTTCGTCAGGCGCTCTTCGCTGCCCTTTGACCCGCCAACACATCACAAAACGGAATCCATCGGATGCAACGGATTCAAAACTCTCGTTGGACATGGCCGGCCCCAGCAGGAATGATTCCCGACATGAACCGAATGTCGTTCCAACTGCATTTCCAGCGCATTGATGCAAGCCGAAATATGGCGCGCTATTACATGCTTGCGATCCAGCCGACCTTGTTCGGCGAAACCGCGGTCGTGCGTAACTGGGGACGGATCGGCAGGCGTGGCGGTGAAAGGACCGACATGTTCGGGACCGAACAGGAAGCTGTCGCGCATTTTCTCGACCTCGCACGCCGGAAACATCGAAAGGGCTATAGACCGAGCGAAGCTGCGATGCCGTCGAACTGATCGCTCACCGCGCTGGTCCAGCAACAACATACTTCCTAATTTGCGCTAGTATAATGGTCGAAGTCCGTGGTACTTTTGCCCGTGGTTTGGTAAGCCGGTCCGGCGAGATGATCATGGGAGCGCTGTGAGACAATTTTTAATCGGCGACCAGACATTCGACGAAGACGCTCCCGAGCTTCAGGCCCGGCTCGAACGTGCTTACGCGCAGAAGCTGCGGCCACTGTGCCGGTGCAAGAACCCGCCGCTTCCCATGTACATCGCACGCGTCGACGACCTCTATTTCATCAAGCGCATGCCGCTTTCGGGGCCTGGCCATGACCCCGCATGTTCGTCCTACCAACCGCCTTACGAATTATCAGGCTTAGGATCCTTGATCGGCAACGCGATCCACATCGACGCGAGTGGGAAGGCAGCCCTAAAGCTCGAATTTGCCCTGACCAAGAAAGGCACTCGCGGCGCACCCGCGTCTTCTTCCGAGGCATCCGAGTCGGCTCTGCGCAATGAGACAAAGAAGCTCTCGTTGCGCGCCGTCCTGCACTATCTCTGGGAGGCGGGAGAGTTGACGGAATGGCGCTCGTCGTGGTCCGGAAAACGCGGCTGGGGCCGGGTTCGGACAAGCCTCATAAATGCCGCCTCACAGATGACCGCTCGCGGCGAACCGTTGAGTGACATTCTGTTCGTACCGGAAGTGTTTCATCAGGAGGACCGCGAGGGAATAGCTTCTCGCCGGGCAAACGCGCTAGCAAATGCTCTTGACGCCGGTCATGGCCCCCGGAAGCTTATGGTAACCGTGGCTGAGGTTAAGGATTTCGCGGTTGCCCGCAGCGGCCAGAAAATCGTCGTTCGCCACCTCCCTTTTCCTTTCATGATCCAGGGCGGGACATGGAGGCGATTGAGCGCCAGATACGAGACGGAACTCGAGCTCTGGCGGTCGAGCGAAGACTTCCATCTGATCATGATCGCCACCTTCGGGATATCCGCCGCGGGGATCGCTTCAATCGAGGAGATCGCCATGATGGTGGTCAACGAGAACTGGATCCCGTTCGAGAGCATCCATGAGCAACATCTCCTGGAACGTCTTTCAAGGCTGAAGCGAAAGAGCGTGAAAGGCCTGCGCTTCAATCTCTCGCGTGAACAACCGGTGGTCTCGATCACCTTGCCGGAACAACGCCCCGCGCCCGTCGCGATGTTCATCGTCCCGATAAGCGCCGGCAAAGACTACGAACTCGCCCTGAATGAGATAATTGCCGCGAGACCGGAGATGACGCCATGGATCTGGCGCATCGCCGAGGGAGAAATGCCGCCACTGCCGTGATCGCCGGCAGGTACTGCGTCGGCGCGCGTATGCTGGCGAATGGTAGGAGGAACAGTTCCACATGGGCTCCGTCCCGTCTGGATGATGCGGCTCTCCCTTTTCCGCATAGCTGCACTGCATAATAAATATTTTACCAGCCGGTCAAAATATGTGCATATTGCCTTCAGTTGATGCAGCTGATGGTTTTCCTCCCAGTGCCATCGCATCAGCTGTTCCCCTCTGGAGGTTCATTGACCTTCACACCTTAAAGGGCCCTGGTTTTCCAGTGGCCCTATTTTTCTGCGTCAGCAGCGAAGCATGAGGGAAGTTTTCTTTCGCGGCAGCCTGTCTTGCCGCACTTGCCCTCTTCGACTGAGGCAAAGAGGAGATCACCTATACCGTGGCCCGTCCCCGGACCTAGTCCTGGTTGGCGACCACCGGCAGGCTGCTTTCGTTTGAAAGACGAGTTTCAGCCTGCCGGGCGGCAGAGACGAGGCGACGCCTTGCGCGGATCGCGTGCCATTGTTGGTCGATCAGGACGCCGATGAGGATCACGCCACCCATGACAGCGAAATTCAACGACGAAGGGATGCCAAGGAGATTCACGAGATTCTGCAACTCCTGGAGCAGGACCGTTCCCAGCACGACGCCGACGATCGATCCCTCGCCACCGCGGAGCGAAAAGCCGCCGAGTACGGCAGCGGCAATCGCGTAGAGTTCATAGAACTGGCCGTGGCTGGCCGGCGAGATCGAGCGCGTGTACATGGCGAAGTAAATCGCCGAAAGCGCCGTCAGCAGTCCGCAAATGACATAGGCCGACATGACCATACGGCCGGTGCGTATACCGGAATAGCGGGCCGCCTCCTCGTTCTTGCCGATCGCGTAAAGATAGCGCCCAAAGACGGAGCGATGGAGCACAACCCACATGGCCACGGCAATGATGACGAGCGCGATGAAAGTGTTGGGAACGCCATAAAACCGCCCAGCGGTCAGGAATTCGAGCTCGGGGAAATTTTGGCCAAAAGCAAAACCCGCCGTTCCGTCGGCGGTATAGAAACGCGCCGCCCCACGATAAATCAGGAGGCCGCAGAGGGTGACGACGAAGGGCTGCAGGTTGAGCCGGGTGATCAGCCAGCCGTGGACGGCACCTATGACCGCACCGAGCACGAGAATGAGCGGCAGCGCCAGCATCCATGACATATCCTGGACCGCGATGAAATCGACGAACAGCACACCGAGAAGCGCGACGAGCGAGCCCACGGAAAGCTCGATACCACCTGTAATGATGACGAAGGCTTGGCCGATCGACAGGATGCCGAACAGGCCGATCAGGTTGGCCGTGTTGGCCAGGTTGATCGGCAGCAGGAAGCGCGGATTGATGATGGCGACGACGATGCCGACGACGACGATCAAAAGCAGCAGTCCGAGATCTTTTTTGATCATCCGAGATCCATCCCCGATACTTATTTGTACAGGCCGCTATTTTACCCGTTTGCCAACAGCAAGCAAAAGGACGCTTTCCTGGCTGATTTCGTCCTCTTCCAATATGCCGGCGATTTGGCCCTCATGCATGACGGCGATGCGGTCCGAAACGCCGATCACCTCTTCCATGTCGCTGGATATCATCAGGATCGCCACTCCCGCATCGGCAAGCGCTCGCATCAGGCCGTAGATCTCGTTCTTCGCGCCGATATCGATGCCGCGTGTCGGCTCGTCGAAGATCATCACCTTGGGGCTCATCGATAGCCATTTGGCAAGCACCACCTTCTGCTGATTGCCGCCGGACAGAGTGCCGGTTCGCGTCGAAACCGAGGGCGCCTTGATACCGAGACGAACGCGCTGCTTTTCGGCCGCCGCCTTCTCCCGTTCAGCGGAGAGCATGAAGCGGCTGGAGAGTTTGGGGAGATCGGCAAGGGTTATGTTCTGGGCGATCGGGAAATCAAGAAGAATGCCGTTGCGCTTGCGGTCCTCCGGCACGAGGAAAATGCCGCGGTCGACGGCGTCCCGGGCAGATTTGACCGCAATTTGCCGCCCGTCCTGCAGGATGGCTCCGCCGTAGCACCGATCAATGCCGAAGAGGACCCTTGCAAGCTCGGTGCGGCCCGAGCCCACGAGCCCTGCAAGCCCCATGATTTCTCCATACCGGATTTCCAGATCAACGGGACGGCCGGGATAGGCCTCGGTGCGCACGCCGATTGCCTTCAGCGCAACCGAGCCGGGCGAGCGCTGCGGTTTTGCGGTTCGCGCCGCAAGCACCCGACCGATCATCAGCTTGACCATCTGATCGTGGCCGATGTCTTGATTGGCGAGTGTGCCCACCAGCGTGCCGTCGCGCAGGACCACGACCCGGTCTGCGACGCGCTCAACCTCGTGGAGGCGATGCGAGATAAAAATGACACTGATGCCATCCGCTTTCAGCAATTTGATAATGCTCAGGAGCCGCTCGGTTTCGGCCAGCGGCAGGCTCGACGTGGGTTCGTCGAAAATGACGAGCCTGGCGTTGATGGATAGCGCCTTGGCGATTTCCACCATCTGCTGCTCGGCCAGGGAAAGCGATGCCACTGGTGTGTCGGCGGAAAAATGCGCCCCAACGCGCTTCAGGAGCGGCTTGACCAGGTCTCGCAGTCGATCTCGATCGACGAGCTTGAAAGGTCCGGCCTTCAGCGGTTCGCGGCCCAGGAAGATATTGGCGGCAACGTCGAGATTCTCAAAGAGATTGAGTTCCTGGTGCACGAAGGCAATGCCGGATGCGATGCTCGATTCCACGGTGAGGGAACGAAGCTCTGCCCCGTCGAGCATGATCGTTCCTCGGTCGGGGGTAATCACGCCGCCGAGAATCTTCATCAGCGTCGATTTTCCAGCCCCGTTCTCGCCAACGAGGCCGATGACCTCGCCAGGCATGATGTCGATCGACAGGCCCTCAAGGGCAACGACACCTGGATAAGTCTTGCCAACGCCGGAAAGCGAAAGGAACGGCGTTGCAAGCGCGTCCGGTGACGGAATGTCGGAACTGTGGTTCATCGCCTGTCCATGGCTGCTAAAGCTGTCGGCATGAGACGTCTTTCGCGGCGGCGGCAAGTGCCCCGCCGCGAAGGAGGGTTATTTACCAGCCATGGCCTTCAGGTTGGCGGCATATTTGTCAACGTCATCTTTACCGATGATCACGGTCGGAATGATGATCAAGCCGTTGCTGGGAACGCCTGATTTGTCGCCCTTGAGATAGGCTGCCATCAGCTTCATGCCCTGATAGGCCCACTCGAACGGCTGCTGCACGACGGTCGCCGCGATGGTGCCTTCCTTGACGCCGCCGAGCGTGATCGGATCGTCATCAAAGCCGACGACGGTAATCTGGCCGAGTTTGCCGGCGTCGCGCAGCGCCTCATAGATGCGTGGCGTGTTGTAGGAGTAGAAGCCGACCATGCAAGTGACGTCAGGGCTGGCCACCAGCGCGTCCTCGACGTTCTTCTTTGCGCGCGTTTGATCGATATCGTCGCCGCGTACATCGGTCAACTCGATCTTCGTGCCCTTCAGGCCATCCTTCATGCCCTGGATGCGTTCCTTGGCGTTGTCGGCGCCGAGCAGGCCGACGAAGCCGATGCACTTGCCGCCGTCCGGCATCGCCTTCTTGGCGATTTCGGCTGCCTGCAGGCCAGCGTCGATGTTGGATGAACCGATATAGGCGACGCGATTGGTCTGCGGGGCGTCACTGTCGGTGGTGAAGAGAGCGGTCTGCGAGCCAATTTTATTCAGGCCGTCCGTCTGCGTCTTTGGATCGACCGCAGAGACCATGATGCCCTTCACGCCAGCACTGACCAAGTCTTCCATCAGGCGTTGCTGAACGGCGACCGATGCCTGCTCAGGGTATTTCAGCTCCATCTGGTAGTCTGGCATTTCGCCCTGCGCCTTCTTCACGCCCGCTTCTGCAGCTTTCCAGAAGTCGGACGCGCCGTTGACGACGAATGCAAGTGTCGGCTTGTCGGCAGCATGGGATACGGCAATCGGCGCCGTGCTCAGCATCAACCCGGCGAAGAACAAGGCTGCATTGCGTTTCAGCTTCTTCATAACATACCTCCCGAGGGCCGCGGTTGCATTGGCCCGTTTGCGATGAGCGGCCGGCCGGATGCACGCCCCCTCCCTGGGGCCGTCGCGCGAGCGACGAGTGGCATATGTTCCGATCGCTCCCCGACGGTATACAATTATCTTAATTAGTAAATAGTATTATCAACCTGCATCAAAACATTTGATCATACTTTATATCATGCGCAATTTTTTTACTGGAAAATGCTAGAATATATAGCGTTACGGCAGTTCACTCCATTGTCAGCGCTTTCGAATGACTGCTAATGTTTATTAGCTGCCGTGCCCATCAATCCCGATCGGAGACAATTTCCAAGAATGCGAAAACCAACGGTCCAAAAGCGGAACAGGCATCCCGCCGAAAAGCCTGCCCGCGTGACGATGACAGACATTGCCGCGGCGGCGGGCTGCTCGCAGGCAGCCGTTTCCTTCGTCCTCAATGATACGCCCGGCACCCGAATCTCGCAGCAGACGCGCGACCGGGTTTGGGAGGCGGCGCGTGCGCTCGGCTATGTGGGACCGACTTACACGACGACGGCCTCCTATTCGGGAACGGACAATGTGATCGGTTTTGCGGTGGATCAGCTTGCCACCAGCCCGGAAGCGATCGTCGCGATCGAAGGCGCACGGCAAGCCTCCTGGAACGCCGGCAATGTCCTGCTGGTAACACAGACGCTCGGCGATCCTGTCATGGAGCCGAAGGCAATCGAGGCGTTGACGAACGGGGGCATATCGGCCCTTATTTATATGACGATCTATACCCGCCAGATCGAGCTCCCTTCTTATATCTACAAGCTGAAAATCCCGACAGTATTGCTGAACTGCTACACGGCGGACCATGCCTTTCCTGCCGTGGTGCCGAGCGAGATCGCCGGAGGCCAAAGCTCGACGCGGCATCTGATCATGCACGGCCATCATCGCATCGCGACGATCACCGGCGAAATCTGGATGCAGGCTGCGCAGGATAGGCTGACGGGATATCGCCGGGCGCTGGCCACCGCCGATATACCCTTCGATCCGGACTTGGTGGTTGAAGGCGACTGGTCGGCTGGCGCCGGCTATGCCGCCACGATGAAACTGCTTGCCCTGGCAGAGCCGCCGACCGCGATCTTCTGCCAGAACGACCGCACGGCCATCGGGTGCTACGAAGCGCTGAAAGACGCAGGGCTCCGCATTCCCCAGGACATGTCGGTGGTGGGTTATGATGACGAAGAGATTTCGCGACATCTCGTACCTCCGCTGACGACTTCGGTTCTTCCACATCTCGCCATGGGGCAATGGGCGATCGAACATCTCAACCCGGAAAGCGTGCCCGGCAAGCGCTATCCGATCGCAAAGCTCGAATGCTCTCTCGTGAAGCGTCATTCCGTCGCCGCGCCGCGAACCGCAGCGCGGCTGATCCACGATGGGGCGCATGCTCAGCCATAGCTCTCGGGTCTGCGCCAACGCCAAACACGGCCGGCTCTGGGCCGGAAAATTGACCGCTCTCCCTGGTTCGCAGCGACCACATGGCCGTGACCGAACCGGTCACGACACCGGTTGAAAAAGCCGAAAGAGACAATAGGTGCTGCGGCGACGAAAAGTCGACGACCGACGAAGGTCGATTGCGGTACGGGGCATCGGCATCCAGCCTGCCAGGGAAATTCAAGCGAACTGAGGAGAGGGCGCAAAGAGTGGTCAAACGTCCGGCCCGCCCGAGAAGGACGGACCGTTTGCTTGATCCAATACCCGCAGGAGCAACGGTTCACTGGAATTTTGCCATATTCTCAGGCGTCACCAGCGCCGCGCCGGAGTCGATCAAAGACTCGACCTTCTCTCCGCGAATCGACTTTACCAGTGCATCCACACCGAGTTCAGCCATCTTGGTGGGGAACTGCGCCACCGACGCATCCTCCACTCCACTCTTTAGCGCCTCCTCTTCACCGCAACAGAAGTCGAAACCGACCAGCACAATCTTGTCGTTGGCAGTGCCGGCGTTCTTGATGGCGCGCGCCGCTCCGGCAGCGGGCGGGCCGCAAGCGGCATAAATGGCCTTCAGGTCTGGGTTCTTCGTCAGCAGATCCTCGGCGACACTGATCCCGAGTTCCTCGCTGCAGTTTGTGGCGCCTTTCCCGACGATCTTGACGTCAAGACCGTTGAGCCCCTCAAGCATACCCTTCACACGGTCATCAAGCGCCGGCACGCCGGGCACGCCCTCAAGAATCCCCATGGTGTCGCCGGCCTTAAGAACAGTTTTGAGATATTCGCCGGCGATTTTGCCTGCAGCGAAATTATCCGTCGTGGCAAGCGCCGTCCTGCCTTTCCAATCCGGAATATTGTTATCCATCAGCACGACCTTGATACCGGCCGCCACTGCCTTGTCCAGGGCTGTCGACACGGTGGGATCGACAGGCGTGAGGGCGATGCCCTGCACCCCTCGAGTCACCATTGATTCGATTTGTGCAATCTGGCCCTCGATGTCGGTTGCGGACGCACCCTGGCCGTAGATGATCTCTACCCCGGGATTTCTCTTTGCATATTCTTTGGCTGCGTTCTCCATTGTTGCAAAGAACGGTACGGGGAATTTCGTTATAAAGCCGAGTTTCACCGGCTCCTGCGCCAAGGACGGGACTGCGGCGACGGCCAGGAGCGCAAGAGCTCCCAGCAGGGATTGCGGTTTCATGATACACCTCCCACGTTTTCGACCGCCCTCCTCTAGAGCGATCTCGTTGTCCGCTGCCCCCACGAAGCAGCGATCTCCCTTAAGCCTCGGCGCCGACAATCATCGCGACAACGTCCTGCTTGTTTGCTTCCGTTGGCTTCAATTCGCCCACCTTCCGACCCTGCCGAAGCACAACCGCCCGATCGGCGATTTCGACCACATGCTCCATGTTGTGCGTGATGATGATCACGGCGTTGCCGTCGGCTTTGAGCTGTTTGATAAGGTCAAGAACCTGGCGAGACTCGCGAAGACCGAGGGCGGCCGTCGGTTCGTCAAGAATCACCAGCTTGCGCGCAAAAACTATGGCGCGCGCGACCGCGATCGCCTGTCGTTGTCCGCCGGACATCAGCGCGACCGGCGCATCGAATCTCGGCAGCTTAACCTTCAGACGATCGATAACACTCGCCGCTTCCTGCCTCATCGCGGCCGTGTTGAGGAAGCGGAGCGGACGCGGCAACCAAGAGGGAAAAGCGACTTCCCGTCCGCAATAGAAATTCTGTACGGGGGTCAGGTTGTCGAAAAGCGCCAGATCCTGATAGACGGTTTCGATGCCGGCGCGGCGGGCGGCTGCCGTCGAATGGAGCGATACGGGAGCACCATCCACGAGGATTTCTCCTTCGTCGAGGCTATGAAGCCCGCTAATGCATTTGACGAGCGTCGACTTGCCGGCGCCGTTGTCACCCAAGAGAGCGGTTACCTCACCTGAATAGGCATCAAAGCTTACATTTTTCAGGGCGTGTATTGCGCCGAAGCGCTTCTGGGCGTTTCGAACCGAAAGTGCCGGTGTGATGGATGTCGGGCTCATCGTGCGCTCGCCGATTGAAGCACGCGGGCGCGTGCTTCAAGATGGTTACGGAGCACGTCAGCCTCCACGGCGATGACGATAACGAGCCCAATCGCGATCATTTGAAAGAACACGTCGACGCCGAGAAGGTTAAGGGCGTTGCGGATGACGCCGATCAGCACGGCGCCGATCAGGGCGTGGCCGAGATGACCTCGTCCGCCCAGGAAGCTAGCGCCACCGATAATCACCGCAGCAATCGTGTCGAGCTCCAAAAGATTGCCGTAGATTGGCGAGGCGGCGGCGGTCCGGCCCGCGAGCAGCACCGAGCCGAGGCCTGCACAAAAGCCGGAAATAATATAGGTCGAAAGCAAAATGCCCCTTACCGGTATGCCCATGCTTCTGGCAGCACTCGGCGAGCCGCCGACCGCATAGATCCATCGGCCACAGACCATCGACTTCGTCAGGATCAGAAAAAGAAGCCCGAACATGCCGACGACAAAGAATGAATTGGGCACGCCAAGCGTCGTACCGCCGCCGATCGCCGTCACAGCGTCGGGCATTCCGCGCATGGTGGTGTGGCCTGGCGCCAATGCAAGTGCCAGGCCGCGGCAGATACTCAAGCTTGCAAGGGTAATGATAAAAGGATGTGGCAGCCGCCCGTAGACAAAGACCACGCCGTTGACCGCACCGACAGCCGTACCCGCAACCAGCATGGCCGTAATGACGACGATTGAGGAATCAACCTGCTGGTAGACGAGTCCGCCGATGACTGTCGCCAGCGCAAGATTCGAGCCGACAGACAGATCGATCCCTCGCGTCAGGATAACGAGCTGCTGCCCCATCGCCACAACGGCAATCACTGCCGTCTGCGCCAAGATGTTCCCCAGGTTAACGGGCTTTAGAAAAGCCGGCGTGATCAAACTGACGACGGCGATGAGCAATATCAGGATCAACAACGGGCCAAGGCTCAACAGCTTCAGTCCCAATGAGATGCCAGATTGTCTCGGGCGGAAGGTTGCTTGCGAACCACCAGGCCGCGACGAATTCTGAGGCAGAATCCCGGAGTCTTCCAATTTCCCCTAGCCTCTCCTGTTTTTTATACATAAGAAACATATGATACACGTACGTCAACTTGTTTTTTATGGATATCAAACCATACCTGGAGTTGCGCCATGAGAACCGATACGACATTCAAGCGGGCATTCAATGATATGATCGAGATCATTCGAACACTCGATCTTGGGGAGGAATTGCCGTCCGAAAACGCACTGCGCGCCCAGCTTGGCGTGAGCAGAACAACGGTGCGAAAGGTGCTGGCAGGGATGGCCGCACGTGGGATCATTATGTCTGAAGCCCACCGACGGATTATACGCAAGCAGCCGCGGCAGAAAGAGCGCTATCCGAAGGAAGAGACCTTGGCAATTTCGGAACAGGTCGAGACGAGCTTCATGGAATGGATGCTGCGCGGTGATGCCTGTCCGGGCACAGAAATCAATGAGACGGAATTGGCCCGGAAATTCGGCGTCGCGACAACGATTATCCGTGAATTTCTCAACCGATTTCAGAAATATGGGCTGATCGAGAAGCGTCAGAATGCCGGCTGGGTTTTTAAAGGGTTCACGGCCAGTTTCGCGCTCGAACTGTTCGAGATCAGAGAGATGTTCGAAATGCGCTCCGCCCGGCTGTTCGCCACCCTGCCCGACGGGTCGCCCGTCTGGAAACAGATCCAGGCCATGCGAGCGGCGCATTTGGAGCTGCTCGCAGATATTGACGCTCGATTTCAGGATTTCTCGGAGCTGGACAGCCGATTTCACCGGCTGATTACGGCAGTCGCGCCAAACCGCTTTATCGAAAGCTTCCAAGACGTTATCGCCATGGTCTTCCACTACCATTATCAGTGGAACAAGCGCGATGAACGCGCGCGGAACGAGGTTGCCATCAGGGAACATCTCGCGTTGATCGAAGCCCTTGAAAGCCGCAACGTCGCCTCGATCGATCGCGCCTGTCGACTGCATCTGACGTCCGCCCGCGAGACTTTGCTTCGTTCGATCATGCAGTAACCTTGAGATGCACGCGGCACTCATGGTCCAATGCGGAAAAGGCTTGATTGGTTTGAAGTGTCTCGTCCGCCGATGTGCCGATCACGGAAAAAGCATAAAAAGACGATCTGCCGCTGCGCAGCAAGGGGGGTCCCGTTGGCGTGCGGATGTATCTCCGACAACAATTAGGTCGTCCAAGCCATCCCCCACAACCGCGCGGCGGAAAATGCTTCCTGCAATGGCGAGCCCCTCTGCTTGGAGCTCGAGCCACCGACAGCTTCAACGTTCAAATCGCGCCAGCATCCGCTTCAGTTGTGCGTTTTGCAGTTGAAGCTTGTTCGCCAGTTGCTCCCGGAGCAAGCTGATCTCTTTATCGAGGCTCATCGCTTCATCAGACAGTGCGGGAACGCCTGGAGACTCATGCCGAACGACCCCAGTCTCGGCTTTCCTGCTGCGGCTGCCCCGTTTTCGGGTTGCGCCTCGGCGGGTCTGCGAGGGTCTCGAAGCGTCGTATGCGAGCACGTCGGTGTCATCAGATACAACCGAATTAGCAGCTTCCAGCGGCTTGGCGCCTTCAATAACCGGCGCGCCCTGTTCCTGCAGCTCACCAGACCTCGCACCAGATTGATCGTGAGGCCGCAGCTCCTCGCCTGCTGGGCGGTCTGTGAATCGCAATCCTTCGTCGTCCGCCGGTGCAGTCGGCCTGTCGACGGTCGACATTTCCGGCGTCACATCACCGGTCGAGTTGTTTTCTTCCTTCGGAAGCCGTCGCGGTGACACCAACCGAGCAAGAAGTTTCCATGGAGACGCCATTCTATTCGACCTCGCGTTACCCCACATGCAGTTGCGAATTCAAGTCTTGGCGGCAACGGGAACTGTCGCCAGACGCACATCTCCATAAACACGGAAATGTGCCGGCAACCGTTGGTCAAACGAGGTTGAGCCGCTTTCGCAATTCGGCATTTTCGGCGCGAAGCTTCTCAGCCAACAGCTTACGCAGTCCTCGATTTTCCTCTTCCAGCTGCAGTAGGTCCGCCATCTCATCGATCACCCCCGTTATAGGTGCGCTCTCGATTTGCACCGCCTTCGGAGTCCGTTTGATTCGCCCACGCTTGGCGCTGTTCACGACGTCATCGGCCTTGACCCTGCGTCCTCTCTTCGGTTTTCCGGCTGCCGTCTTGGCAGCATCCGCGGGCTCTGCCGCAACTTCGGCTGACCGGGTTTCAACGGCCACCTTTTTTGCGCGAGGTTTGCGCTGCTTCTTAATCGTCGCGGGAGCCGTTACCGCTGGGGCGTCAGCAACAATTGTCGTATCTCGTTCGTCGGCCATTATGGTCTCCTGTAAAGCCGCTTCAGTTGTCCGCTGTCGGGCCGGCAGTGTCAACACTCCCGGCTGTCCCCGTTCGGGCAGAGATAGCTCACCGCCTGGTTTGCCAACCTGGAAGCCTACCGGCGGAAAGAGCATTGCCTCTTCCTGCACATCTTGAGCGATGGACTTGAGATCCATGTCTCCCCAGATCGAATTCGATTTGCTCTCGGTTCTTCGCCGACCCGATTTGTGTTCGACAACAAAACTGCGTTGGAGTTTTTTCACTAAGAGGCCTTGGGTGTCTGCGGTGATGTTCCAGCGATGTCTTCAGCACCGCGACGGACTCCGTAGATAACGGCTGTCGCGCTGCCGGTCTAGACCCATGACGCGCCCCGCCATGCACACGGCTCTGACGGATCGTCCTCCGCTCGAAGTCATCACGACGTTGAGGGAGATGTCCTGTCCGTGCTTCAAAACACGACCGAAAGCGTATGATTGTGCTGGGTCGCTCTTGCGAGGCAATCAGCGGGGATCTCCAGTATGCGCGGCCTTGTTCGGGGGTTCAATAAGCAAGCCCTTAGATCAGGACGCATTAGGTTGGTATATCAGATCATTATGAGCCGCTTATCGTCGCGAGGGACAGCATAATGATCCGGGTGACAACTAGAGCCCGTCTACAATCGACAGGATGGACGCGCATCATTCCGCGCTCCGTAGCAGAACCGTCAAGGGTCCTCCGTTCCACTTGAACTCTCTAATACTGGATGCTATGTGCGACGCCGGGTCCGCAGTTCACCCAGGCATCGCCGTTCCCCCGAACACGCTAAACCTGCCTGTCAAGATAGATATGGACACCAATCCGTGCCATGTCGGAAGGGCGATCGCCGATGATCCTTTTGGACGGCACGACCGAAGGATAGGTCATGTCCAGAAAACTGATACCGCTTAATCTGAGCGACGTTTCGACGTTTGCCAAATCGGTGAGATCGCAATTGTCCAACCAAGATGGACTCCCGTCCCACCTCGAATTGTTGAATATCCTCGCCAAAGCTGCTGGGCTCGGCAATTTCCAGAATTTGCGAGCGACGGTGAAAGGTGCGGGGGATCCGGCACCAAGCCCACCCGACGACAAACTGTTTCAGCAACCTTCCGATATCAATCAGAGGCTGGTGGAGAGAATTGCCCGCTGCTTTGACAAGGGCGGCCGATTGCTGCGTTGGCCGGCGCGACGCACTGACCAGATCGTTGCGCTTTGGATATTGTGGGCGCAGATTCCGGCAGCACGCGAGCTCTCCGAGCCAGATGTAAACATCCTGCTCAATGAGCGCCATGACTTCGGCGATTACGCACTTCTGCGCCGCGAGCTCTGTGATCTCGGGCTGATGACCCGGACGCCGAACGGACGAGTCTACAGACGCGTCGAACGACCAATGCCTAGCGACGCGGCAGCGGCGCTCCGTCTTATCTTGCGCTGATCAGTCCAATCGGCACTGATCCCGATCCCATTCTCGTGATCGGCGGTGGCGAGGGCTTTATGATGAAGTCCGACCCAGGCTCGTCTCGCAAAGAATGCAAGCGAAATTTGGCCCATCCGTCAGGCGGATGTAGCTGACATGCTATGTGGGGCTGATTGCTGGAGTTCAGGTCTTTCGACCGGTGACCGGCAGCGTCTTGTGAGGGATCGAACCTGTGCGGCGTGGGGAGTTAAGGAGCTCGCTTCACCTCGGCTTTTCGTCGCTCCTGGTTCAACCTGTTGCTCCGGCTGCCTGTCGAGCTTGGACGTGGTCTGGAGAACTTGGAGGCGACGGGAGCAAGAGGTCAGGAACCCTCTGCTAGCTGCGGCTGTCAGCGCGTCGATATCTACAGCAACGGTGGTTAGCCGCGTTTGTCGCGTGGCTAGCGGACCGTTGCCGTGATGCGCGTCTCTCATGGATGAGGCAGAGGCGGCTCACGCCGCCTCCTCCTCGTCGCGGTTCGGCTGCAAGGAATGCAGGTAATCGACGGCGCGCTGCGCATGTGCTGCCGCTGAAAAGATGGCACGCTTGTCGTTGCCCAGAACCTTGAGCCAGCCGTCGAGGTAGCTTGCGTGGTCGGGTCGTGGTTCGAGCTCGGGGACGATGCCGAGATCGGCGCAGAGAAACGCGCTGCCGAGTTCGGCAATCAGCTCCTCACGGGCACGTTCGCTCCTGCCTTTTGCGTAGCGGCTGAGATCGCGATCAAGCCTTCGTGGTGCGCCGGTCCAGTGCGTCATCTCGTGACTGAGGATGGCGACATAGGAGGCATCGTCCCTGAAGGCATCCAGGCATGGCATCTGGATGTAATCACGCTGAGCGGCATAATAGGCAGCCGTACCTCCGTGCCGGATCAGCGCACCGGTATTGGCAAAGAAGCGGCCGGCATTGCCGATGCGGCTCATTGGATCGACGACAGGTGCGATGTCATCAAAACGCCCGTCGAGACCGGCGATCTGATCGGTGTTGAACACTGTGTAAGCTTTGAGGAATGGAATATCCTGTTCGACCTCAGTGCCAGTCTCCGTCGTTTCAGTGCGGATGAACGAACTGGCGAAGATCACGGTTGTGCCGGTTTCGCCCTTGCGGACGGCGCCGCCGAGCTCGATTGCCTGGCGAAACGTCATCCAGCTTGATGAGGCAAAACCACGGGCGATGGCTTCGGACCAGAGGAGAAGGACGTTGATCCCGGAATAGGGTTGACCGTTATGGCGCAGTGGCCGGCTGACCTCGCCCGTCGCATGTCCCGTCGTCCAGGGCTTGGTCCACGGCCGCACGCCACGTTCGAGATCGGCGATGATTTTGGTGGTGATGCGGCTATAGATATCGGATCGTTGATGGGATGGCTGCCTGCTCATGTCTGAACCTCCGTTTCGAGGTCGCGGCCATCGCGACCTGCTACGGCGGTCCGAAAGCCAGGCTGCAAGCGCAGCCTGCACCCGCAGGGCCGCAACGTAGTGGAGGACGGCAAGGCCGTTGCGGGCGGCGCGAGCCTGGCAGGACCAGAAGCCGAGGCAGGACGCAATGGCCGCAATAGGATCGGCAAGTGTTGATGCAGGCAGACGTGGCAGATCTGCGAGGTGTCAGGCCGTCGCTCACGCCGCAGATGGACCGCGGCAATGAGGCCCACCTGGCCGGCCGCGCCAGTAACCCGGCGATATCGACAACGTCGCCACGCAACGCCGAGACGATCCTGAAGTGGATGCCGCTCACCGCTTCAGCTCGAAGGCCAAGTTTGGCAGGTCCGATCAGGCGCTGATGCCTATAGCGGACGGAGTGCAGCGTCCCATCAAGGTTGGACTGCCAGTCATTGGCCCTGTGCCCAGGCCTCCGGACGGGTTAGCTCATGCGTCTGGCCCGCCTTGGCCGTATCGGCCAGAAAAGTGCACTGAGCGGCCTTGAAGGTCAGCCAGTGTGGATTGCAAGCAAATCGGCATAAACTGTCGGATTGCTCGCCAGCACCGGATGGCCCTGCAGCAAGGCTTCGCCCTCAGCCGGGAAGGCTAGACGGGTTCCACCGGCTTCCTTGACGAGGCAGTAGCCGGCCATGCAGTCCCAGGCACGCATGTGGGGCTCGTAGTAGCCAACAAGCCGCCCCGCGGCCACATAGGCCAGCATCAAGGCGCCCGAGCCATTGCGGATGAAGTTGCCACCCTTGGCAAGCAAAGCAGACACAATTGCGCCTACCCGCTCCGGGGTTACATAGGAATTGCAGCCAATGCCGGTCATTGCATTCTGCAAAGTCCGTGACGGATCGAGGCTGAGTTTCTTGCCGTTCAGGCTCGCGCCCATGCCCGCCGCCGCTGCGTAGAGTTCATCATCGCACGGGACGTGGATCACGCCGATCACGGGCATACCGCGGTGCAGAACGGCAATCGATACACACCATGTCGGCATGCCATTGACGAATGGCGCTGTTCCGTCAATCGGATCGACAACCCATGTCAATCCCGACCCCCCTTCCTGATAACCGTATTCCTCGCCGAGAAATCCGTCTGCCCCAAAAGCTTCCGCCACGCGCTCTCGTATGAATGTCTCGACGTTGCGGTCGGCAATTGACACGACGTCCTGCAGATCCCGCTTCGTTTCGATCACGAGTCTGTCGCGCCCGTTGAAATAGTCGAGCGCCATAGCGCCCGCCTCCCGCGCAACGGCTTTGGCAAAGACAAAGCGTGTATCAAGTTCCGTCTGTTGCGACATAATGCTGGTACTCCTTGCAATAGTTCAGGTCGTTGAGTGGTTTAAGAGGTCGGCGTCGAAGTGGATGGGCGAAGCGGCCGATCAGGGGGGTGATTAGAATCGCTGCTCAGATGTATCGGCAACGGACATCAAGAACCTGCGCAAGAAAAGGCGCAGCCGAATCTCAGGCCTTCATCTTCAAGCTGTCGCGAATGTTCAACTCGCGTTGCTGCTCAGGAAGATCAAGCCGATTCACATCAATGGCGCTCATACCCGCCCGTCGAGCTGCTTCGAGACCTTGTTCGCTATCTTCGAACACGACACACCGGGCTGGTTCTATTCCCAATAGAGCGGCCGCCTGCAGAAACAGGTCTGGGGCCGGCTTTGGATTTGCCACGTCATCGATCGTGACCAACTCGTCGAAATATTCCCGCAGGCCCGTTCCATGCAGGGTCGCAGTGACAATTTCCCGCGAACCGCCGGAGGCAACAGCCATGGGACGCACGCCGGCCAACCGGCGAACCGTCGCAGCAACCACATGCACTTCACGCACTCTGTGTAGATTCTGAAGAAAGTGCGATCGCATGGTGGCGATGACGGATTCGCGATCGAGCACAACGTCGAATTCTCGCTCAAAGGCCTCCATAAGGACCCCTTCAGACATTCCCGCCCGCATCAAATACCAGGCCTGATTCATCGGTTTGCCGGAATGGGCAAAGCCGGCTGCCCATGCGTCCGCATAGACAGGGGGCGTGTGAACAAGTGTGCCGTCGCAATCAAAAATCACGGCCTCGAAATCATTTTCCAGCGATAGAATATCAATCATACCTAATCCTTCCGGCGGGCGAACATCGGTTTAACGCAAGGGCTCCATACAGGCTCGTTCTGTTAGGCGGTCATCGAACGCAGGCTGGCCCAGGATTTTGCCTCAGAGTCTCTCACGTGCTGATAAGGGCGATGCCGCGACTTCGGAAGCCGAGCGTAGCGTCGGACGCGACCGGTAAAATGCGGTCGACGGCGTGGTCGACGATGAAGAGCGTGCCGACGTCGGTTTCGACCTCATACTCGACATGATCTCCGAGATAGGCCGAATGCAGGATGCGGCCGGCAAGCCCGTGCCCCCGCCCCTCGGAAAGCGCGATGGCGCCGGGACGAACGGCAAGGCTCGCCGCACCCGGCGTCGCTCTACCCGCCGGCACACGATGTCGGAAACCACCAATGCGGATGTCAGCATCGGCGCCATCGATACCAACCACCTCGCAGGGGATCACATTCGCCTCTCCCATGAAATCCGCGATGAAGGCGGAAGCCGGCGCTTCATAGAGGTCGCGCGGGGCGCCGGACTGGGCGACTTCGCCATCTTTCATGATGATGATGCGGTCGGACACGGCAAGCGCCTCATCCTGATCGTGCGTGACATAGACGGCGGTGAAGCCGAGGCGCTGCTGGAGTTCGCGGATATCCGTGCGTACCTTGCGGCGCAGGCGCGCATCGAGGTTGGAAAGCGGCTCGTCGAGCAGCAGCACCTGCGGTTCCAGCACCAGCGCGCGGGCGACGGCGACGCGCTGTTGCTGGCCGCCGGAGAGTTCGGCGGGCAGGCGATGGCCCATGCCGGCAAGGCCGACCAGTGCCAGCCCCTCCTCCGCCTTCTCGCGCGCTTCCTTGCGGCTGAAGCCCGAGGATTCCAGGCCATAGGCGACGTTGTCGCGCGCATTCATGTGCGGAAAGAGCGCATAGGACTGGAAGACCATCGAGACATCGCGCTCATTGGCCGGCAGCATGGTGACGTCCTTGCCGCCGATCAGTATTTTTCCGGCCGAAGGATGTTCGAGGCCGGCAAGCATGCGCAGCGTCGTCGTCTTGCCACAGCCGGAGGGGCCAAGCAGGGTGACGAGCGTACCGCGCTCGATGGTGAGCGAGAGGTCGGGAATGGCAGTGAAGGCTCCAAATGTTTTGCGCACGTTCTGGAAGACAACGGAACCGGCTTTGGGATTAATCATGCGATTTTCTCCTGGCGAGAGGAAGCGGATGTGGCAAGGCCGGCGACGCGGTTTTCACGGCGCAGGCGCCGTTCGCCCACGATGAGCTGGAAGCAGGCGATGACGGTGATCATCACGACGATCAGCATGGTGGAATAGGCGATGGCCACGCCATATTCCCCGTTCTCGACGAGGCCGACGATGTAGGAGGTCGCCATGTTGTACTCGGCGCTGACGAGGAAGATGACGGCGCTGATGGAGGTGATTGCGCGCACGAAGGAATAGACGAGCGCGGCGGTGATGGCCGGGCGTAAAAGCGGCAGGATGACCTTGCGGATCGTGCGGAAGCTGTTGGCCCGCAGCGTCAGGGAGGCTTCATCCAGGCTCTTGTCGAGCTGGCTCATCGCCGCGATGCCTCCGCGCACGCCGACCGGCATGTTGCGGAAGACGAAGCAGGCGATCAAGATCAGTGCCGAGCCGGTCATTTCCAAGGGCGGCAGATTGAAGGCCATGATGTAGCTGACGCCGATGACTGTGCCGGGAATAGCAAAGCTCATCATGAGGGCGAATTCGAAGGCATTCTTCCCGACGAATTTTTGACGCACGATAATATAAGCCGTCAGTAGGCCGACGGCGGCAGTCAGCGGAGCAGAGACCAACGCGATCTCGATCGTCGTCCAGAACGAGTTCCAAGCGACGCCCGTCCAGGCGATCCCATTTTCGAAGCTGATCGAGAAGGCCTTGGCGTAGTGGTCGAGCGTCAGCGAGTTGTCGAGACCCCAGGTTTTCACGAAGCCGCCGACCAGGATCATGCCGTAGATGACGAGCGTGAAGAGGATCCACGGGATGACGACGGCGTGAACGCCGATCGACAGCCCTCGCGGCAGAGCGATGTGCGATCCGCTATCGCCCTTGCCGGTGACGGTGGCGTAGTTTTTGCCCGACAGCCAGACGCGTTGGGCGAGGAAGGCGGAGAGCGTGAATAGCAACAGCACCGTGGCGAGTACGGCGGCGCGCGACGGATCGTTCTGCGACCCGACCACGGCGAAGAAGATCTCGGTCGAAAGCACGCCATGGCTGCCGCCGAGCACCAGCGGATTGCCGAAGTCGGCCATGCTTTCGATGAAGCCGATGAGGAAGGCGTTGGCCAGACCGGGCTTCATCAGCGGCAGCGACACCCGCCGGAACGTGCGCCAACGGTCGGCGCGCAGCGTCGTGGACGCCTCCTCCATCGACGGGCTGACGCCCTCGACGACTCCGATCAGCACGAGGAACGAGATCGGCGTGAAAGACAGCACCTGCGCTATCCAGATGCCGGTGAGACCGTAGAGCCAACGGCCGGGCTCGATGCCGAAGAGTCCCGACAGCCCCTGCGTGACGACACCGGCGCGGCCGAAGAGCAGCGTGAGCGCCAGACCGATGACGAAGGGTGGAGTGATGATCGGCAGGATCGTCAGCAGCCGCAGGCCCTTCTTGAAGGGAAACCGCGTGCGGGTGGCGACAAGCGCGAAGGCGAGGCCAAGCAGGGTCGAGCCGAGGCCGGTCATGATGGCGAGCCAGAGCGTACGCCAGGCGACGCCGCAGCGACCGGCGCCGATCACACAGTTGAGGCTCCAGATGCTCGGATCCTGCACGTTCCGGATGAAGTTATCCGCATTGAACGAGCCGTCGAAATCCTGCACCGATCCGATGAACATGCTGCCAATCGGGTAGAAGACGAAGACCGCGACGAGGAAGACGAGCAGCGCGATCGCGCTGACGACAAAGGCATCGCCCTTCATGACACCGCGTTCGGCAAGGCCGAAGGCGAAGAGCAGCACGAAGGTGATCGCAGAGAGCACCGCACCCGCCCCCATCGAAGCCTGACCGTTCGAGAGCGGGCCGAAGAGCATTTCGCTCACCGTCCAGGTCCAACCGGAAAAGCCGACGGCGAGGCCCTGGAGCGACAGGAAGAGGACGCCGATCGCGCCGGTCCAGGCGAGCACGGCGCCGCGGCGCATTGGGTCTGCCGTGCCGCGGGCCACGATAGCCAGGAGAAGGAGCACGAGCGCAGCGGCAAGCCACAGCCGGCCGTGCGCGAAAATCTGCACGACGCCGGGGGCGGCTTCCGGAGAAAGGGGGAAACCGGCCAGCCAACCGAGTCCGAAGAAGCCGTTCTCGATCCGATACCAGGGCAATAGGGTCAATGCGACCACGCCCAGGATCAGGACCACGTCCAGCCTGCGATTGCCATGTCTCATGGCTGACCTCGCTGTCTTGAGTGTGAGGAGGCGGCGCCCGGGGAGACGGGCGCCGCCGGTCTGGACATCAGTTGGCGGCGGCGCCTATTTCCCGATCCCAGCGTTCCAGCAGTGCCTTGCGCTTCGTCGGCTCGCCATAGGTCTTGAAGTCGTAGTCGATCAGCTTGATGTCCTCGAAGCGCGGCGCCTCCTTCGGGATTGCGGCGCTCTTGTTGGACGGCAGCTGGAAGGACTTGGCATCCTTCATGCGCGACTGAACTTCCGCCGTCAGCGCCCAGTCGTACCAGATCCTCGCATTGTCGAGATTGCGGGCGCCCTTGATGATCGACATGGAGCCGATCTCGTAGCCGGTACCTTCGCAAGGCGTAATCGACTTGACCGGGAAGCCTTCGGCCGTCTGCGCCACAGCATCGTGGACGAAGACGATGCCGAGCGCCGTCTCACCGCGTGCTGCGGCCTTGACGGGTGCCGATCCGGACTTGGTATATTGCGATATGTTGCCGTTCAGCTTCTTCAGGTAGTCGAAAGCCTGGTCCTCGCCCATGATCTGCACGAGAGAGGCGAGCGCCGTATAAGCGGTACCAGAAGAATTCGGGTTCGCAATTTGGATTTCGCCCTTCAGTTCCGGTGCCAAAAGGTCGGCCCAGCAGACTGGCTCCTTGTAGCCTTTGGACTTGAAGATTTCCGTGTTGTAGCCCCAGCCCAGCGCGCCGGCATAAACGCCGACGGTCTTGTAACCGGAGCTTTCGGCCTGCTTCTTCGCCCAGTCGTTGAGTTCATCGAGCTTCGGCGACTTGTATTCGAGGGTCAGATTTTCCGAAGCCGCCTGAAGATGCGGATCGCCCGTGCCGGCCCACCATATGTCTGTCTTCGGATTGCGAGCCTCGGCGCGCACCTTGGCATAGGTCTCGCCGGACGAAAGGCGAACCATGTTCACCTTGATGTCGCTATGCGCCTTCTCGAAATCGCCCTTCATCTGCTCGCAGATGACAACGTCTGCCGAGCAGATGAGGTTGAGTTCGCCAGCCGCCTGCGCCGGTAGCGCCCCGAGCGCCGTGCCGGCGAAAAGCACGAGGGAAAGGGTCTTCATTTTCATGGGGCATCCTCCTTGTTGCCTGGGTTAGATTTTCGCACGAACAAGACACAGCAGAGCCATCGGCCTGCCCGCGTCGGCGTGTGCATGTTTCTGGGTTGTGGTTTGTCTGAATGCCTTGATCAGTTCGTCGCGGCGATTTCCGCATCGAACCTGCGGAGCAGTCGACTTCGTTCATCCGGCGAGCCGAAGGTAGCGAAGTCATAGTCGACCATCTTGATCATCGAGATATCCGGGGCTGCAAGCGGCAGGGTGGATTTCGCGTTGGATGGAACTTGGTTCTGGCCGGACGCCGCGCCCGTACCCTGCCCTTCCGGGCTCAGCGCGAAATCGACGAAGCGCTTTGCTTCCTCGATATGCCTTGCGCCTTTGACGATGCTCACGGCGCCGATCTCGTAGCCGGTGCCCTCGCAGGGTGCGACGATGACGAGGGGAAAGCCCGCTTGCTTCTGCGTCACGGCGTCATGCATGAAAGAAATGCCGATGAGCGTTTCTCCTCGCGCCGCCGCCTTGATCGGCGCAGCCCCCGAGGGTGTGTAACGTTCGATATTGCGATTGAGCGCAGCGAGATAACGGAAAGCCTCATCCTCGCCGAAGAGCTGAACCAGCGTCGCAAGCGTCGTGAAGGCGGTGCCAGACGAATTCGGATTACCGCTCTGGATGCGGCCGCGATAGGCGACATCCGTGAGGTCCTTCCAGCAGGTCGGCGCGGGCAGCTTCAGCTCGCGCAGCAGGTCGGCATTGTAGGCAAAGCCGAGCGCCCCCGCATAAATGCCGGCTGAGCGGCCGCCAGACATGGCGAAGAAGTTCTGCGCCCAGGGCAGCATGTCGCGCTCATGGGCCGGCTGGTAGGGTTCGAGCAGATTTTCAGAACCGGCCTGCAGATGAGTATCGCCCGTGCCGCCCCACCAGACATCGACGGTAGGTGCTGTTTTCTCCGCGCGGATCTGATTGAGAATATCGCCGGTGCTCTTGCGTGTCACCGAAATTTCGAGCCCGGTCTTCGCCTCATAGGCCGTCTTCATCGCGGCACACCACGTCTCGTCCACCCCGCACAGAACGGTGAGCGACGGTGCTGCGATGCCGGTGCTGGCGCTCGCCAGCCACAAAGCTGCTACCGCGCTGAAAGCGGTGATGCCTCTCACAACTTCCTCCCATTGGACCTTGCGTCCCAATCTCCGTAATCAGGATGTCACATCTGCTTCCCCGCGCAATCGAAGAATGGTTACGGTTCTTACAGCCGGAGCCGGTATCACCCTCGAAAAAATGACAAAGGTTACAAATGTGACAAACCGCATAACACGAGCTCGCTTTGAAGATCGTGACATCTCTGCCTATAATAGGCACGGGAGGACGTGCATGTGTTGAATGAGAGGATAACCATCCTGATCGTCGAGGACGATCCGGACATGGCGGAGCTTATCTCCGACCTCATAGAGGCGGAAGGTTGGACAGCTCTAACCGCGCCATCCGCGGAAGAGGCCGCGATCGTCCTTTCGCGCGAAACCGTGCATCTCGTGCTCGTCGACCATAACCTGCCCGGCACATCCGGACGCACCTTCGCGCAGCGCCTGCGCGCGCAGGCCAATATCGGCATTGTCATGGTGACCGCTGCAGGCAGCGCCGTGGACCGGGTGCTGGGTCTCGAAACCGCGGCAGACGACTATGTCGTCAAACCCTTCGAGCCCATCGAATTGACGGCCCGTATCAAAGCCGTGCTGCGCCGGACGATTCCCTCGCTGAAGCCGGAGCGCGAAAGCGAGCGGGAGCATGAACCCACATCCCTGAAGCTCGGCGAATGGTCGGTGGATCTCAAGAGCCGCCGCGCCATCTGCCGTACCGACCCCGCCAAGTCGCTCACGAGCGCCGAATTCGCGCTGCTCGAAATCCTCGCCGAAACGCCAAACACACCCGTTAGCCGCGCGCATATCCTCGATCGACTGGGCGCGGAAAGCGAGCGCTATATCGACCGCAATGTCGACGTGCTCGTGCTGCGTCTGCGTCGCAAGATCGAGCGCAATCCAGACCTGCCGCGCCATATCAAGACGCGCCGCGGCAAGGGCTATATTCTCGACACAGACGATAGCGAGACCGCACCGTGATCAGCCGTCCGTTCCTCTCCTCCATCGCCTTTCGGCTGCCCTTCGCCATCGCCTTCATCTGCGTGCTCGTCTTCAGCCTTGCGACCATTGCCGTCTACGGCCTGCAGCGGGCGCGCCAAGAAATGGCCGCCTATGGCTTGCAGGCGTTTTCGGCTCTCGCCAAGGCCTCGCTGGTCTCGCGGCAGGTTTCAGACCTCGTCTCCAGCGCACCCTTCCTCATGAATTCGACCTCACCCTACCGGGTCTCTAGCGAAAGCCGCTCGGTCGTCCTGCAGGTCGATGCGCTTTTGCGCGCGATGCAACCTGAAAACGACCGGGCTGCCGTACGGGGTTTTGCCAGCAGCCGCATCGTAGAGCTGCTGGAAACCATCCGCACGCAGACGACGACGCTTGCGGGCGACGCGGAATCGGCCCAGCAGCACAAGGCGGAGGCCGCGGCAGCACTCGGCGAGATCGCGACCGGCAGCGGCATTGGGGATGCAGGTTTCCGCAGTCGGCTGAACGCCATCGTCCAATCCGCCTCCAATTCGGATAGCCTCTTCCAGCTCGGCGAATTGCGCCGGCGCTACGTCTCGGAGACCGCCCCGCGACTCGAACGCGCCGCGCCGGACACCCGGGTTGCCGCCGCCGAGCTTGCGCCTTACGAACGGATCTTCGAGGCACAGACGCGTTATCTGCTCGAAATGTTCGCCATCCGCGCCGCAGTCTCGCGCCTGCACAGCGTCTCACGCGATCTGTCGCATGCGACGGAAACCCAAAGCGAGGCCGTTGCCCGCAACCTCAGTGACGACCTCGTCTCGACCTCCGATGCATTGAGCCGCATCCTCGTCATCGTCGCTGTTGCCTCGCTGTTGGTCCTGGCAATGGCCGTGGTCTCGATCCGATCGGTCATGCGTGTCTCACGCGGCATCGTCTCCCTTTCGAACGGCATGAACGCACTGGCAGAAGGGCGCAAGGATGTTGATACGCCTCGCTATGACGGCACGGAAACCGAGCTGGTGCGCCTGCTCGAAGCTTTCCGCGCATTCCGGGAGAGCGTCGAGCGCGTGACGCGGCTTCGGCGTACGGCGGAGGCCGCCGCACGCACCATCCGCTCCACCTTCCGCAGTATGAACGAAGGCATCGCGCTATTCGATCCGCGCGGCCGGCCGATCACCATGAACCGGCGTGTCATCGAGCTGGTGGGCTGGTCTGGTTCGGCCAGGAAATTGCCGCTTCGCAGCTTCGTGACGCCGCTGCCGGAGATTGATCGGGCCCTTCTGCCGGCTGAGGATGATGCGGGGCTGCTCACCGACCGCTGTGTGCTGCGCCATCGCTCCGATGTCGGACAGGTAACCGAAGTGTCGGTATCGCGGCAACCGGACGGCGGCGTCGTGCTGCTGGCGCGCGATATCACCGACATGGACCGGCAGGAGGCGGAGGCGGCAAAAATCCAACGGCTCGACGGCATCATGCGTATGACCCATCAGGTGAGCCACGAAGTCGGCAACATGATCGGCATCATCACCGGCAGCCTCGGCCTGCTGGAGCGCGAAACCGGCTTCAATGAGCGGCAAAAGCGACACCTCGCCCGCATCCGTAAGGCTGCCGACCGCGGCAGGTCGCTGGCCGGGAGTATGCTTTCCATCGGCAGCCAGCAGCCGATCCATCCCGGCGCGGTGGAGATCGGCGCGGTGCTGCGCGGCATGGCCGACGTATTGGAAATCGCCATCGGCGAAAAATGCCGGCTCGCCTTCGAAATAGCCGGCGACCTGCCCACCGTCCTCATCGACACGGCGCTCTTCGAACAATCGATCCTCAATCTCTGCCTCAACGCCGCCGCGGCTATGCCGGCAGGTGGAACAATTCTCATACGTTGTTCCCGCAGTGAGGCCGGCGTCAGCGTCAGTGTGACAGACGACGGCATCGGCATGACACCCGAGGCCGTCGACAAAGCCTTCGAACCCTACTTTACCACGCGCGACGCGGAAGGCGGCGTCGGTCTTGGCCTAGCAGTGGTTTATGGATTCGTACGCCAAAGCGGTGGCGACGCTCGCATTGCCTCGGTGCCGGGCAAGGGAACCGTCGTTGAACTTTTGTTTCCGGCATGAATTGTCACTTTCGCCTTTCATCGCACCAGTTCGCATGTGCCGAACGCACAAGAACGCACGCAGCCGCAAAAAAGGCATTGAATCAAGAGCATCTGCCGACTCGCAATACGAGCGAGATATCAGCGTTAAGTCATTGAAACTAGATTCGTTTCGACTTGGAACAAAGCGTCACTGATTCGGTTGAGTCGGGTTGGTTGCGTCAGGAGTCCGCGAAGATGGTTACCCCGCGAGCGAATTGGAAAGGCTATATCAAGTTTGGAGAGGTCGCGTTCCCTGTTGCCTTTTACACAGCGGCATCGTCCTGCGAACGGATAGCCTTTACATGATGCGTCCACGTCGCCCCTCCCTGCCGTTGCTCGACGAGTCACGCTTAACGCTGCTGTCTCGTCCGATCCGCAAGCGCGACCCCGACCAGCCGAGTCTACCCTTCGATCCAATGCCGTCACGCGTCGAGCCATGTCTCGCGCTGCTCAAGCCGACCGTGCCTATCGGATCGGATTGGCTCTATGAGGTGAAGTGGGACGGTTATCGATTGGCAATCCACATCGAGCCAAAGCGCGTGCGGGTCATCACTCGCGGCGGCCATGACTGGACCCACCGCTTCCCCACCATCGCTGCTGCGGCAAAAGACCTTGGGGTAACAACTGCCATCCTCGATGGTGAGGCGGTCGTTCTTGACGAGCGGGGCCGATCTGATTTTGCCGCCCTCCAGCGTTCGCTCGGCGGGCGGGGGGGCAAACGGGTATCGACCGAGTCCAGCCTTTTCGCGTTCGACCTGGTCTATCTCGATGGGCATGATCTGACCCGCACCGAGCTTGCAGTGCGCCGGCACCTGCTTGAAGACCTTGTGCCGGAAGACGGCGACGGCGCGATCCGTCTTTCCGAGGAGATAGAACTGCCCGCCGAAGACCTGCTCGAGCACGCCTGCCATCATCAACTGGAAGGGATCATCGCCAAGCATCGTGACCGACCTTACCGAAGCGGCCGGACCGGTGACTGGCTGAAGATCAAGTGTGTCCAGAGCGAAAGCTTCATGATCGTTGGCTACGAGCAGTCGGCAGTCGCGCGGGGCGGCATCGGCAGCTTGCTGTTGGCCGGTAGGAAGGGATTCGATTGGGCTTTTGTGGGATCAGTCGGGACTGGATTCACTGCGAAGGATGCCGAGCACCTGAAAAAGACGCTCGATCCGTTGAAGACGAACCGGCCGGTCGTTCCGCTGAGGGGCAAGCGCTTCGTCTTCGTGCAGCCGACGCTGATCGCTGAGATCGAGTTTCGGGGCTGGACTGGGGACGGCAACCTCCGTCATGCATCGTACAAGGGGCTTCGGGAGATCCAGGACAACGCGGCAGTGTATGATTTGACGGAATGATCCGACGCCTGGCCAGCTGGTCGTCCTCTGCAGATCTTGGCCGGCCCCGAATTCGCAAAGCAATGCCGGCTACCACCTCGAGCCAGATCCGCGATGAACTACTTCTCAATCAAGCCGCCACCCGGGCCTTTGCGAGGCGCTTCATCGCCTGCTCCAGCGGCCGCTGGCCGTCGCAATAGTCCTCCCAAGCCGACGATTTCGACAGAAGCGCCGGAACAGTGCGGATGGTAAAGCGCTTGGGGTCGAGGCCGGATTTGACCTGCGTCCAGCTCAACGGCATCGAGACAGTGGCGCCCGGTCGAGCCCGCGGCGACAACGGCGCCACCGCGGTTGCCATTCGGTCGTTGCGAAGATAGTCGAGGAAGATGCGGCCGTTCCTCAGGCTCTTCGTCATCTTGATCAGATAGAGTTGCGGATTGTCGCGCGCCATCTGTTGGCAGACGTCATGCGCGAAGCCCTTCGCTTGCGCCCAAGAAAGCGGCTCGCTCTTGTCGACGGCAAGCGGGGTGACGACGTGCAGGCCCTTGCCGCCGGTTGTCTTGCAGAAGCTTATCAGGCCCAGTTCGTCGAGACGGTCGCGCATTTCGCGGGCTGCGGAAACGACCTCGGAGAAGGGCACACCCGGACCTGGATCGAGGTCGAAGACCAGTCGTCCCGGCACCTCAGGCTTATGCGGCTCGCAATTCCAGGGATGCAGTTCGACGGCGCCGATCTGCGCGACGGCAGCCAGACCCTCGACCCGGTCGATCTGCAGATAGGGCTTTTTGTCGCCGAAGACTTTGACCAGTTCGAGCAGGTTGGAGGTGCCGGGCATAGCATGGCGCTGGAAGAACTGCTCGCCGCCGACCCCGTCGGGTGTCCGGATGATGGAACATGGACGTCCCTTGATGTGCTCGATCAGCCAGGAACCGACCGCTTCGTAGTAACGGGCCAGCTCCTCCTTGGTGACGGGTTTGCCGTCATTGGCATCCGGCCACAGCGGCTTGTCAGGGTTGGAGATCAGCACGTCCATGACCTCCGCCTTGGCGCCCTTTCGCCTGACCGGCCTGGCCTTCGTCTCCGCCGCCGGCTGCGGCACGTCCGTCTGCGCGGGTTTCGCCGGCCGTTCGGCCTTGACCTCCTTGGCCGGCTTGTCTGTGCGCAGCCCCTTGAACGCCGCCTGCCGGACAATACCGTCGGCCGTCCAGCCTGCGAATTCAATTTCCGCCACGAGCTCCGGCTTCAGCCACTTGACCTCGGCCTCCTTTTTCGGCGCGCCGATGCCGGTGAAAGGCGATTTCACCGTCTCGAGCGCCTCCAGCTTCGGAAGCAGCGTTTCCACCTTCTTCGCACCATATCCGGTGCCGACGCGGCCGACATAAACGAAGTGGTCGCCCCGGTAGACGCCGACCAGCAGAGATCGGAATTTACCGTTGGTCTTGGCATAGGCGCCGATCACGACTTCGTGGCCAGCGCGGCATTTCGACTTTGCCCAGCTTTCGGTGCGGCCGGATTGATAGGGTGCATCCGCCTGTTTCGAGACGATGCCTTCCAGTGACAGTTTGCAGGCAGACCGAAGGACCGCATCACCGCCCGTTTCGAAATGCTCGACGAAACGGATGCGCGGATCGCTGCCGGCGTCGGACAGAAGGCTTTGAAGCCGCTCCTTACGCTCGACGAGTGGCAAGGATCGCAAATCTTCGCCACCCTCATAGAGAAGATCGAATGCGAAATAGACGAGCTCGCCGGTCCTGCCTTCCGAGAGAGCCGCCTGCAGGGCTGCAAAATCCGGCGCGCCGCTTTCATCGAGTGCGCAGATCTCGCCATCGATGATGGCGTCCGGCAGGGCCGACGCTGCCTGGGCAATCTCGGGATACTTGCCGGTCCAGTCGAGTCCTTTCCTGGTCTTCAGCGTCGTCTCGCCATCCAGCACCCGCATCTGGATCCTGTAGCCGTCGAACTTAATCTCGTGAATCCAGCCGGTGCCGGGGGGCGGGCGCTCCACGGTTTGGCAAAGCTGCGGCGCAATGAAATCAGGCAGATCGACCGTTGTGACCGTCTTCGATTTTCGCCCGGCCCTGTCATCCTCTTTTCGCTCTTCGGCCGCCAGTCCCTGATTGCTGTCCCAGACGGCATCGGCCTGAACGTCGCCGCCCTCGACCATGAAAGGCTTGGGTTTTCGTCCCCTTCCCGTGGCAATCATCTCCATCGTACGTCCGGAGGCAACTGATGTCTGGTTTTCCTCAAGTATGGCCGCGCCGTTCTCGTCGACGGAGAACTCGTCGTGGTGTTTGATCAGCAGCCAGTTTGTCCGCTTGCCGCGGTCGCGATCGTTGCGCATGCGCACCAGCACGAAGCTGCCATGCAGCCGTTTGCCCTCCAGCGTAAACTTGAAATCGCCTTTCGCCAGGGCCTGCTCCGGGCTCATCTTGCCTTCCGGTTCCCAATAGCCCCGATCCCAGAGCATGACCGTGCCGCCGCCATACTGGCCTTTCGGAATGGTGCCTTCGAAATCACCATAGTCGAGCGGGTGGTCTTCGACCTCGACGGCCAGCCGCTTGTCATGCGGATCGAGGGACGGCCCCTTCGTGACGGCCCACGACTTGAAGACGCCATCGAGCTCGAGCCTGAGGTCGTAATGCAGGCGGGTAGCATCATGTTTCTGGATGACGAAGCGACGACGATTGCTGCGCGCGAGGCGCTTTTCACCGCTCGGTTCGGCGGTTTTCTGAAAATCGCGCTTCGACCGATAGGTCGATAGTTTGTCCGTGGCCATGGTCGTTCCCAAAAAGCGGTCCGACAATGAAATGTCAGCAGGTGGCTGGAAGTTCCGTGGCGTTGCCTCAACGCACCTTAGGGCGAGGGCTAGTTCAGCGGCCTGGCCATCCTGGATGCTTCATAGACGCCAATGGGAAGCCGGCCAGCCCACGGGTGACCGTTATCCACCCGATGACGACCTCGACAAGCTGAGGCATTCTCATTTCCAGGATTTCTGCTATCGTTCACTTGTCATGGGAGTTGGCGTCATGGTTGCAGCAAGTTTGGTTCCGGATGCGTTTTACTGGGCGAAGTCCTCGAAGCACTTCGACGGACGAATAACGATCGTTCAGGTCTCCACGGTTTTCGGGGAGGATCCTGCTTACTGGACGCTGGCGCTCGTGGGAACCGATCAGCACGCCATGCCCGCGGACTTCGAGATCATCGCTTCGGCAGAGCTCGCAGACGGATACCCCCTCCGTCATGCCGCCGAGTGAACCACCAATCCGACAAGCTTTCCCTTCGGAGGATCACCGGAACAGGATGATTGGCTTCGCCGCGCTCGGCCTTGCGGAAACTCGGTGCATTAAATTCGCTCGGCGCGTGGGATGCAAACCTGGTAAGTCGCCAGCCGTCGAAGCGTGTAAGCGAGCTCGTCGGCATCATATGGTTTGGAGAAGAACACCCCACGCTCGGGCAGGCCCTCCCTGCCGATCGTCACCCTCCCCGACACGACGACGATCTCGATCAGGGGCCATCTTTCGCGGACCAAGGCGGCCAGCGCCAAGCCATCCATCGTACCCGGCACCTCGACCTCGGTCAGGACGATGGCGATATCGCTCCTGCGTTCCAGGATGAGGACCGCATCATCCGCGTTCGTCGCCTCGAGCGCTTCCAGTCCGACCGCTTCGACAACGTCCACCGCCATCATCATCAGCAGGGGCTCGTCTTCGACGACGAGCACTGCATGCCTTCCGTGAGGATGCGTCATGCCGTATTACCGTGAATCATAACCGCGAACCTCCGCATTTCAATTTGGTTCCCGGACGTCCATTTGATGGTTGGCAGGTTTATGCGCCCGTTTTGCCGGGGGACTTGAATTGAACATAACCCGAAGCTATCTACGGATCATCGGCGTTGCTGGTGAGTGCTCCACGCGAGTGTTCGCGACTGCCGAAGTCGCTTATCTGCTTTTGACCACGGATGTACTGGCACTGGTGTGAAGAGCGATGTTGGAAAGGTCGGTGCGATTTCGCCCCGGCCTTTTTTATTGCCCGCTGCTCGGGGTAGAGAGCTTGGCCCCGCGTTTGACGGCGCTCGCGCACCGAGAATTCGGAAAAAACCGGTGCGTTCACCATCTCCGTAACGTCCGGTTGGCACGCCGCGACCTCGGCGAATAAATCGGCAGCGGTTCGGCCGGGCCGAGACTCTTTGGGCCGGTAAAAAATGTCTCGCCTTAATCTCCTGTGCAAAGGAAAGCACAACTTTAGGAGTTAAAAGTCCCATCGCCTATGTGAGGCTTTTGAATTGCTCATTGGAGGTCGCTCGCTCCACGCCTCATTGTCCGCTCGTTTTGCCGCGGCACCGGGAGGGATAGTATTATTTCGGGGTCTCGTTGCCGTATATTTAAAAAAATCAATTGCATACTTCCCTGCGGCGGCGAGGAACAAAAATCTTCTCTGGCGGTTTTGAGAGCATGGATCTGCCTGATCCGCAAACGGAGGAAACACCATATGAAGAAGATCATGTTGGCAGCGGCAATTTTTGGCGCCTCTGTCGTCGCAACTTTCGCCCAAACACCGCCGGCTCCATCTCCGGATGGAAATACACCAGCAGTTGCAACCCCGGATACCAAAAATCCGACTGCGCCCGTTGAGGGTGCCAACAGCTTTACCGAAGCTCAGGCGAAGGATCGCATTGCGGAAGCCGGCTACACCGACGTCAAGGATCTCAAGCTCGACGACAAGGGGATCTGGATGGCCTCTGGCATGAAGGATGGCAAAGCCGTCTCCATAGCCCTCGATTATCAAGGCAACATCGTCGCCAAGTAACCCAAGGAGAAGCATGATGAGAACTGTAACCGGACTTTTCGATGACTACTCTGACGCTCGCTCCGCCGTCACCAAATTGGAAGCGGCAGGCGTTCCCTCAACCGACATCAGTATCGTCTCCAACAAGGCCGGCCGCATCGATCGCGACTCCGACGTTGGAGAGGATGCCGCGACCGGTGCCGGCATTGGCGCTGCCCTCGGAGGCGCTGGCGGCCTGCTCACCGGACTGGGCCTGATGGCCATTCCCGGTGTCGGACCGGTGGTTGCCGCAGGCTGGCTTGCCGCGACTGCGGCCGGGGCTGTTGCCGGCGCCGTCGCTGGTGGTGCCGCTGGTGGCCTAATCGGCGCCCTCACCGACTCCGGCGTCTCGGAAGATGATGCCCACCTTTATGCCGAAGGCGTCCGCCGTGGTGGCAGCTTGGTTACGGCCCGGGTCGACGACGCCCGCGCTTCCGAGGCGCAGGCCATTCTCCAGGGTTCGAACTGGGTCGACCCGGTTGAACGTCGGCGTGCCTATAACGAGCAGGGATGGACCCGGTTTGACGATACGCTCGATCCATATGCCCCTGAACAGATTGCGCAAGAGCGCGACCGGTACCGGCGGACCGCCATCTAACCGGCTTCGAGTTCAACCCTCCTCGCGCTGCGCAAGGAGGGTTGAAGCGCAGCTGGCGTCTCCCCTATCGAGCACCATCTTGCGATAGCGGCAAAAGCCACACGTCGCTTGATGAGATGGCGTTTCCGCCGCGGGGATCGATGGCCGCGGTGGTATGCCATGGCTGGCAATGAAATCGCGAAGAGCTGCTTCCGCGTGCTTCGCCTTGGAGCAGCAACGCCGATAACGTGCGATCTCCTGAATTTTGAATCATAGCACGTTGCTCTGACCTCAGAGCTGCCGCGGCGAGCTTGTTTTGAAGAGACGGCGTTTCCACTGCCCGTGACGGACATTGGCTTGTGTTTGCCATGGGCTTGTGTTTTTCCGTCGACAACGACGGAGCGGCGCCTGGCCGATAATCGCGATAGAGGAATGGATCACAATGCTCTCCGCCGAACAAAAGAGTGAATTTCATCGAGCCTTCGAACGTCGCCGGCCTTATGCCGATGGTGAAGCGGACGCGTATCTTGAATCTGACAGCGTCACTGCATTTTCTCCTCTAGAAGACAGTGACCTTTCGTTTCGGTTGGCGCTGACCAGCAATGAGACACTCGACCTTGCGACCAACCCGATCTGCGCGGGACGGCTGGCCGCAGCCTTGCTCGACCTGATAGCGAAGAGGGGGACTTTGTCGTCGACCTGACGATCTGGGACGCTGGAAGCGGGGAGCAGCTTGTGATGCTCAAGCCCTGACGAGCCCACGGTTAGGATACCGCGGCGATCTTCGCCGTCAGCGGGTGCATGTAATCCCACTTTCGCGTTTGCGCTAACGAAGACGAAGACGAAGACGAAGACGAATTTGGCCGGTCAGCCTGGGTGATCAACTGGCTTGGATAGCCCGAAACCTGCGCACTCTAGCATGCGATCCGCAGGTTTTGTCCGAGCACCATCGTCTGAGGCCGCCACGAGATTGATCCAGAAAGAGCCAGCCGCAATTTGGACCTTGACACGCACGTACAGGACGGCGTGCGTGTCGCGACGTCAGCAGTTCGGCGGCTGACTGGGCGATACGAGTACTGATTGCATCCAAATCTTTGGCATCCGCCGGACGCCACTGGATCCTGCCTCCAACGCAGCTCAGTGATTGCTGCAGTTGCGCACGCCGGGCCATGCCGGCAACGAGGTCGAGATCGTCCCGGCTGATCGGGCTTGCATCATATTCGGACAGAAACAGGCGGCTAAGAGCCTCCCGCAACTCCTTAGCTTCTCCGAGTTCCTTTTTCGCGTCGGACGGCGACCCGCCGGCCTTAGCTAGTAAGGTATCGCGTTCTTTGTCGTCGATCAGATCGAGACGACGGGCCCAGGCCACGAGGTCATCGTAGCTATTCAGGAAATCCGGGCCCCAACGTTCACCGCGACTATCGACCGTGTTGACGAAGTCGAGCGCTGGATGACCGCCGAGAAGGCTGATGTCATGGATCGTCTTTAGCGTGTTCATAATTTGAATATCGTTTCCGGGAACGATTTGGGCAAGGGCGAGTTGTAACGGTCTAAATGATTTTTACACGTTACACGGATCGGAGCCCCGATGCCCAGCGGTGCCAACAAAAATCATCTGCGCTTTCTGATGTTATGCATAATCTGGGGAAGCACCTGGATCGGAACCAAGGCCGGCATCCAAGCCGTGCCGCCGCTCGTGTTCGCCGGCACGCGGTTCACCGCTGCCGGCATGTTGCTTCTTCTCTACGCTTGGGCGAATGGCAACATAGCGGGGCTGAAGGTGAGAGATGGCATTCGCTTTACCGCCGCCAGTATGCTGATGATTACGCTCTGCTACGGCCCATTGTTCTGGGGCATGCAGTATATCAATTCCGGGACTGCCGCCGTTCTGGAAATGTCGCTCACTCCGATCGCGCTCCTGGTATTTGCTCTCCTGCTAGGCGAAGAGACATTGGATGGCCGGCGGATCTTCGCGATCGCTCTGGGGGTCTGTGGACTGGTCGTCCTGTTCTGGCCGGCTTCCGCCTATGTAAGTCTGCCTGAAGCCTTCCCAGGCGCGAGCCTATGGGGGGGATTGGCGGTTGCATCAGCGGCCTTCACCTATGGTTACGGCTCGGTGTTGGCCCGTCCACTTCTCCGATCCTATCCGGCCTTGTTCGTTTCAGGTGTGACGACCTCGTTCGGAGGCTTCGTGCTGCTGATGGTAGCCCTGGCTTTCGAACCGGGGGCAGTTTCCGCCCTCTCCGGCGACTGGGGCATGATTGCCTGGCTTGGCTGGTTCTTCCTTGTGATCTTTGGCTCGCTAATCGGCTACACGACCTTCATGCGCTTGCTGCGGGATATCGGCGCATCCCGCGCCGGTAGCTATGCCTTCGTTTCGCCGGTCATCGCTGTCGCCCTCGGCGCTGCTGTCTTCGCGGAGCGGATAACAGTGATGGATGTGATCGGCATCATCGTAATGCTGAGTGGCGCCTGTCTCGCCATGTCAGGAGCGCCGGCGACCGAACATACCGCTCTCGAAAGCTGAATCAGATCGAACTGAGTTCCAGTTGTATCAAATGTTGGAGACCAGAGATGGCAACGACACTGATAACGAAAATCCAGCAGGGGCAAACAGGCGCCTGTTCTTGAGGCAGGGCGGATAGTGGAGCCCTTATCGTTCGCATCCTCCGCGAGCTGGAGGCGCATCGGCCGGATGTGCTCGGAAACGTGCCGGCTGAGCGCTGCGACAAGGGCTTCGGCTTCATCACGCCTGAGGGCGGCGGACAGGATGTGTTTGTTCACGTCTCTGCCTTGCAACGCGGCCGTTCGCTGCGCGAAGGCAATAAGGTCAGCTTCGAGGTCGGAGGACCGCAAGACCGGAAAGTCGAAGGCTGAGAACGTTTCGGTCTTCTGATCGGCTGTCGTAGATTTGCCAGGCTGCTTAGATAGGCGAGCCCAGCACCACGATGTCGTCATAGACCGGCGCGACCGTGCCGAAGATAGCGCGGCCGGGGAAGGCGCTATGCCGGACCTCGCCTCCGATGAGGCGAGGTCGTCACTGATACCCCTAGATGATAGCAAGGCGCGCAGGCCGAGCCGGATGCGCGGTCGGCTTTCTCTTCCAAGGAACAAGAACGGACGGCATGCCGGCTTCCAAGCAGGCGGCCACGAAGGCCTCCCGCGCGATAATGCCGGCGGTGGTGTCGTTGAGGGCGCCACGGCACGTCTTGACTGCTCGCTCGTGGCGCTCTCCGTGACGCAACGGCCATTCGTTTTCGAGAAAGTCCAAGGCGTCGTATGCGCCTGTGAAACTGCGCTCCAAACCGCACTGCAGCCGGATTCTTACCGGCTGGGTCCATGGGACATCGTTCTGCGGCATTTTTTCCTCCTTTCATGCCACCAATGGTCCTGTCGAAATGATATTGTTAGGGATAGCCGATCATTCAAGGACCGTCAGAACCGTCGAGTAGCCCATTGCAAACGCCAGCGCCGTCCCCAATGTCAGGCGGCGTCCTAGAAACAGGATGAGGCCCTTTTTCTTGCGGGCCCTGGGAAGGATCGGGCCATCATATGATCATGAAACTCTTTTCCAACTCCAGTCGCTCCCGAGAGCGCTTTCTCGAAGCCATTCTCCAAAGTGCGATCGAATATGCGATCATCTCGACAGATCTGGATGGGCTGGTGACCACCTGGAATGAGGGCGCGCGACGGATCCTCGGATGGGATGAGGCCGAGATGGTCGGCCGGCCTGCGGCCGTGATTTTCACCGAGGAAGACCGGCAGGCGGGGGTTCTTCAACGGAAATGACCGCCGCTTTGACCGAAGGTCATGGCAATGACGAGCGCTGGCACGTTCGCAAGGACGGCTCGTTGTTTTGGGCGTCGGGTCAGATGATGGCATTGACGACGGATGACGGCGAAGTCGAGGGCTTCGTGAAGATTCTCAGAGATCAGACAGAGCAGAGAGAGAACGAGGAACGACAGCGCGTTCTGATGCACGAGCTCTCGCACCGGATGAAGAATACGCTCACCGTCATTCAGGCTATCACCAGCCAATCCTTCCGAAACGCGAGCTCTATAGAGGATGCGGAACAGGCGATCTCGGCACGGATCAATGCATATGCCAAAGCGCACGAAATTTTGCTACAGCGGAATTGGCTGGGCGCTACCCTGACGGCGATTGTCGAGGCGACGGCTATCAATCTCGGACTAGAGACGTCGGAACGGTTCAAAGCAAGCGGTCCTGCTGTTGAATTGGGTCCTCAGGCGGCTCTTTGCTTCTCCCTCGTGCTGCACGAACTTGTCACCAACGCCAACAAGTATGGTGCGCTATCGGGAGAGACCGGGATAGTCGAAATCGATTGGTCTGTGCGCGACGAGGCGGGTGACAAGCGCCTAGACTTCCGTTGGCGGGAGGTCGGTGGCCCTGCGGTAGAAGCGCCGGATAAGAAGGGGTTCGGCTTTCGACTCATCAACTCCAGTCTCTCCGCCTTCGGCGATGTCACTGTTGGCTACGCGCCGACAGGTTTTGTCCTGTCGGTGGACGCATCGCTTCTGAAACTGCAATTCAAAACGTATTCCGACGCTGAGGAATAATTCGAGAGAACGATCTGCAAGAGTTAGGGGCGCTTGGCGTCGTCGGTTCGGAACCATTCGCACCGATTGACATTGCTTCTGGATCTCGCAAACGGCGGACGCTTGATGCACAACAACAGGAAGCAGTTCTTCGTCCTCGCTCTTGCCTTTCTGATGAGCATGTTCTTTCGCAGCTATTTCGGCGTGGTCGGTCCGATGGTCGCTGCCGACATCGATCTCGACCCCAGCCGCTATGGATACGCGGCGTCGGCCTTCTTCATTTCGTTCGGGCTGCTGCAGATGCCACTGGGCTCAGCCTTCGACCGCTTCGGCGCAGGAACGCCTATGACTGTTTTAATGATCGTCGGCGCCATGGGGGCCGCGTTGGTCGCCATGGCACGAACGGCCGGACAGCTTGTTGCCGGTCAGGCGGTCCTGGGCGCGGGATGCGCGCCGATCTTCATGGGAGTGGTCTATCAGTTCGGAAGTCTTGGCGACGGGGTGGCCGCGCGGAGAAAGATCACCGCCGTCAGCGCTGTTGGCACCATCGGCGCCCTTCTATCGGCATCGCCTATGGTTTGGCTTTCTGAAGTCCTCGGGTGGCGCGGGGCGATGCTTGTTGCAGCGTCAGCGATGGCGCTTTGCGCGGTTGGCGTCGCCTTTCAAATGGCACCAACGCCACAAGAAGGACAATCGGAAGAGGCGACTGAGAGCAGGCCAGCGGGCTTAGTCTACCTCTTGCCAATATGCCTAACCCTGTCGCTCGGAGGGACTTTTCGCAATGCTTGGGCGACCCCTTACCTGTCCGGGGTGTTCTCCGCGGATCAGCGTGTCTCAGGTTTCGCGCTGACGATCGTGAGCGCCGTCGGCATAGGGACGTCCTTTGCTATTCCCGCGCTCGTATCCAAAGTGTCACCGCGAAGCATCGTGACGGCTGGGATGGTCGCGGCGACGATCGCCGCTTTCGCAATGGCCGTCTCGCCCGGTTCCAGTATTGTCGCCGCCGTCGCTCTGATCTGCCTGCTTTATTCAATCGGCAACCTCCATCCCCTGGTTATGGCCGAAGCGCAGGAACTCGCACCTTCCAAGCACCGAGGCCTTTTGTTGGGCTTTCTCAACACCCTTGTGTTTTTCGGAGTTGCGATCTCTTCGGCTGTATTTGGATGGATCGCCCAAAGTGCCGGTGGACCCTCCGCCACGTTTGAGATCATCTTGTTCAGTACCGCAGGCTGTCTCGCCATCGGCCTGACAGCGTATTTGGCGAGGCCAGCCTGGCGGAGCATCGCAAACCAACGTTAACCGGTCGCCGAGCGAAAGGTGGATCTGTCGAGCGCCAATTTGCGGCCGATCCGAGCATAGCCAGCGTCAAAGGCAGGTCGTGCCCCTCTGTCGCGCGGAATTTATTTCAGTTCAAATTACTTAGTCACTGCTGGAACTTTTTCTGGAGCGTCGCGTTTTGAGCGCGGATGTGATTGCGATTTTTCGCTAACGTCCGCCTTTCCATGTCCGCTCACCATTGCGCCCCGCGTCTCCGCGGGGCGATTTTTGCGTATATTTGGTGGGGATCAGCTCCCAGTGTTAACCTGGTGCATGGCCACTTCTGATCTTGCCTTGTCGACCAGTCAAAATGCTCGTCAATCGTTGATCTTAGCTGTGTTCTCGGGCCGAATTGGCGGGCCCACCTTCCACTGAACGCTTGGGGTGCCGTTGATCGGCGTCTTCCCCGATCCTAATGCTTGCCGACACTATTCGTATTGTCGGTCAGCAGACGCAACATGCCCCACGCCGTGGCTCGTGACCGCTCTATCGCCGGGAAGCGAAAAGATCTGTCGCCATAGGCCAATCATGCCGATTCATCTCGGTTTCGCGACAGCCTGCAGGGTTCTGTAAATTTTGCGGTCATCACCGATTTTTGAATACCGGAGGCGTTGTTGTTGTGTTTTTCCAGTGTGTTAGCAGCCGGCGATGAAGAGTGCTAATTTTTTTGTTTTGACCTCTTGAAATCAAAAAACCGACAAACCAGATCATTTTGCGCAAAACGCTCGAGTGAGGTTTTGCACCCGCCCGGACTAGTCATCCGGTCCGGGCGGGGGAACAACGTCATCATTGTTTGTCCATCGGAGGGAAAACATGTCGTTCCGACCGCTTCATGATCGCATTCTTGTCCGCCGGGTTGAGTCTGAAGAGAAAACCAAAGGCGGAATCATCATTCCCGATACCGCCAAGGAAAAACCTCAGGAAGGCGAGGTCATCGCCGTCGGCCCCGGCGCGCGCAACGATGCCGGCCAGATCCAGGTGCTTGACGTCAAGGCTGGCGATCGCATCCTGTTCGGCAAATGGTCCGGCACAGAGATCAAGATCAACGGCGAGGACCTGTTGATCATGAAAGAAAGCGATGTCATGGGCGTCATCGAAGCCCCGGCAGAGCAGAAGCAGGCCGCCTGAGCCGTCCACCCCACCAATCTATCAGTCAAATAGCTGCCTATTAGAGGAGTTAGAGAAATGGCTGCAAAAGACGTTAAATTTAACACCGATGCTCGTGAACGCATGCTGCGTGGGGTCGATGTGCTTGCCAACGCAGTGAAGGTGACCCTCGGCCCGAAGGGCCGCAACGTTGTGATCGACAAGTCCTTCGGCGCACCGCGCATCACCAAGGACGGCGTTTCGGTCGCCAAGGAAGTCGAACTCGAAGACAAGTTCGAAAATATGGGCGCCCAGATGCTGCGCGAGGTGGCATCGAAGACCAACGATCTCGCCGGCGACGGCACCACGACCGCAACCGTGCTTGCTCAGGCAATCGTCAAGGAAGGCGCCAAGGCGGTGGCGTCGGGCATGAACCCGATGGACCTGAAGCGCGGCATCGACCTGGCCGTTGACGCCGTGGTCAAGGAACTGAAGACCAACGCGCGCAAGATCTCCAACAATTCGGAAATCGCCCAGGTCGGCACGATATCGGCCAATGGCGACGAAGAGATCGGTCGGTATCTTGCCGAGGCCATGGAAAAGGTTGGCAACGAGGGCGTCATCACCGTTGAAGAAGCCAAGACCGCCGAAACCGAACTCGAAGTCGTCGAAGGTATGCAGTTCGACCGCGGCTATTTGAGCCCTTATTTTGTGACCAACCAAGATAAGATGCGCGTCGAGCTCGAAGATCCCTATATTCTCATCCACGAGAAGAAGCTGTCGAACCTGCAGTCGATGCTGCCGGTTCTCGAAGCCGTCGTCCAGTCCGGCAAGCCGCTCCTCATCATCGCTGAAGACGTCGAAGGCGAAGCTCTTGCAACGCTCGTCGTCAACAAGCTGCGTGGCGGCCTGAAGATCGCTGCCGTCAAGGCGCCTGGCTTCGGCGACCGCCGCAAGGCCATGCTCGAAGACATCGCCATCCTGACCGGCGGCACCGTCATCTCCGAAGACCTCGGCATCAAGCTTGAAAACGTGACGCTGAACATGCTCGGCCGTGCCAAGAAGGTGTCGATCGAAAAGGAGAACACGACCATCATCGACGGCGTCGGCTCGAAAACGGAAATCGATGGCCGGGTCGCGCAAATCCGCGCCCAGATCGAAGAGACCACTTCGGACTACGACCGCGAGAAGCTCCAGGAACGCCTTGCCAAGCTCGCCGGTGGCGTTGCCGTCATCCGCGTCGGCGGCTCGACGGAGGTCGAAGTGAAGGAGAAGAAGGATCGGGTCGACGACGCCCTGCATGCGACCCGGGCAGCGGTCGAAGAGGGTATTCTGCCCGGCGGTGGCGTTGCCCTTCTGCGGTCGGTCAAGGCGCTCGACAATCTCACCACCGCGAACCAGGACCAGCGCGTCGGCATCGAAATCGTGCGACGTGCAATCGAAGCCCCGGTGCGTCAGATCGCCGAAAACGCCGGCGCGGAAGGCTCCGTGATCGTCGGCAAGCTGCGTGAGAAGACTGAGTTCGCCTACGGCTGGAACGCTCAGACTGGCGATTATGGCGATCTCTATGCGCAGGGCGTCATCGACCCGGCCAAGGTCGTTCGCACCGCGCTTCAGGATGCAGCCTCGGTTGCCGGCCTGCTGGTGACGACGGAGGCTATGATCGCTGAAAAGCCCAAGAAGGAAGCCGCTCCGGCGATCCCCGCCGGTGCCGGCATGGATTTCTAAGGCCGCCGGCCCGCCCTGCTCTTGAAGGGCGGGCCTCCAGCAATGGAGGAACAAATGGTTCAAACGATCATCAAGAAGTCGCAAGCGCCGCTTGATTCCCGTGACCTCGAAGTCTGCCGACACGTCTTCGATGACCTCAGAACTGTGGCGGACTTGCCTCGCAATTCTGAAGAAGCTGAACGCATCGCGGCAATCGTCGTGGAGCTTTATCGGCAGGGCGTTCGCAATCCCGAACACCTGAAGACCATGGTTCGGGCCGCGCGCGGACTGTTCGAAAAGCAACCCACCCAGGCCGCGTGACATGGGAGAGTCGACAACGTCCATTGGTCCTATATCCGTGGAGTCAGAACATGAGAAAGGAAACTGATAGCAATTCTGCAGCCAAGCATGCCGCAGCAACAATAAGCGCCGCGCATCTATTGCACCCGGCCATGCATTTCGATCATCCCCGCCACGTGCTGTTGGCGGACAATATCAGCAAGGACGAGAAGCGGGCTATTCTGGCCTCTTGGGCGTCCGACGTATGTGCAATCGAATCCATGCCAGCCTGGCGACGCTATCCCGGGACAGAACGGATTGTCTCCTATGATGAGGTTCTTGCGACCTTGAAGGCTCTCGATGGTGACGATCAAAACACATCAGCGCAAAAGCAGACGGCTTCCGTCAATGACAGCCAAAGCCGCCGCCGTAGATCGCTGTCGCACCGATCCGGCGGCTTCGGTCTGTGCAGCTACTGGAAACGAGGACTCAGACAACCATTCGAGATCTAACCGCTCCCCCTGACCGCCGCGTGCCTGTTTCGGACGCGGAGAAGATTTTTACCGACGACTCTTTGCTCAACTGAGGAGGTTTTGCCGATGAAGATCGCTCAGATCGCGCCGCTCCCCGAAAGCGTTCCGCCGAAGCTCTATGGGGGAACGGAGCGGATTGTATCCTATCTCACCGAAGAACTTGTCTCGCAGGGCCACGACGTCACGCTTTTTGCCAGCGGCGACTCCGTCACCGACGCCCGGCTCGTATCCTGCGCGGACGTTGCGCTGCGGCTTAACCCGGCGGTCAAGGACCAACTGCCGCATCAGATTGTGATGCTGGAGGAAATTCGCTGCCGCGCGCATGAGTTTGATGTCCTGCATTTCCATATCGATCTGTTGCATTTCCCGCTGATCCGAAATTTTGCCGACCGCACGCTGACAACCTTGCACGGCCGTCTGGATCTGCCGGATCTCAAGCCCTTCTACCAGACCTTCGCAGATGTTCCGGTCGTTTCGATCTCCAATGACCAACGTAGGCCTATGCCACCGGTCCATTGGGCGGGAACGGTTTACCACGGTCTGCCCACCGGTCTGCTGCCTTTCACGGAAAAGCCAAAGGGCGATTACCTTGCGTTTCTCGGCCGCATTTCGCCGGAAAAGCGACCCGATCGTGCAATAGAGATCGCGGCAAAAGTCGGCATGCAGCTGAAGATCGCCGCCAAGATCGACAATGCCGACATGGCCTACTGGGAAACGGTCATCGAGCCGATGATGAAACGTCATTCCAATGTCGAGTTCATCGGCGAGATCGATGAGCATCAGAAAGCAACCTTCCTTGGAAATGCAGGAGCCTTGCTTTTCCCGATCGATTGGCCGGAGCCGTTCGGACTGGTGATGATCGAGGCAATGGCCTGCGGCACTCCGGTCGTCGCCTTCGGCTGCGGCTCGGTGCCGGAGGTGATCGACAACGGCGTGTCCGGAATTCTGGTCGACAGCGTCACCGACGCGGCCGAGAACGTCGAATGGGCGCTTCGGATGGATCGCCACAAGGTGCGGGCCACGTTCGAGAAGCGCTTTACCGCGGAAAGGATGGCGTACGACTACCTCGACCTCTACCGTAGCCTACCCGGCGTCCGTTCCAAAGTCGCTCCAGTTCGCCGGTCGAACGGGCAGCCGCTCGACTTGCAGCTCGTCGTCTGAGATTTCAGGAGGAGCAATGTCTTCTATAGACAGCAGCCCAGTGCCAGCATCGTCCGGCCCGATGGCAACGGTCGAGAAATTTTTCATTCCGGCTACCTCATCACTGCAGGAGCGCCGGCCGCTCACTCTAAAGCACGGCGATACTTTCGCCGTCTTTGATCACAATGGCGATGCAGTTTCGGGACCAGACAGCCCGGAAGGCCTGTTTCATCGCGATACCCGATATCTCTCGCATCTCAGCCTGACGATCAACGGCAAGCCCCCAATGCTGCTGTCGTCGATACTGCGCGATGACAACGCGACGCTCACCTGCGACCTCACCAATCCCGACCTCTTCGACGACAAGGGTCGGCTTGTCCTCGGCCACGACGTCATCCACCTGCGCAGGTCTCGCTTCCTCTGGAATGCTCAGTGCTACGAGCGACTGTCGATAAGGAATTTTGATGACCGCCCGCGGCCCATTCGTATCGAGATGACTTTCGGAGCGGATTTCGCCGATCTCTTCGAAGTTCGCGGAACCGTAAGGGCAAAAAGAGGGCGCCATCTTTCTCCTGTCGTTGAGCAGGATTGTGTCTTTCTCTCCTATATCGGCCTCGACAACCAAAATCGATCAACGCAACTTTCCTTCGATCCGAAGCCGACCGAACTCACCACCGGCCATGTCACTTATAATCTCCAGCTGGCGCCGCACGAGAGCCGGTCTCTGTTCATAGAAATCGGCTGTGACCAGAAGGAGACTCGAAAACCCGGCCATCGTTCGTTCTTCCTTGCGCTGCGGGATTCGCGCAGAGCCCTGCGCGCCTCTTCGTCGCGCGCCGCCTCGATCACAACGTCGAACGAAATCTTCAACGAAGTCGCCCAACGCAGCATCTCCGATCTCTACATGCTGATGACCGACAAGCCAGAAGGCCCCTATCCCTACGCCGGGATTCCCTGGTTCAGCACAGTCTTCGGGCGCGATGCTCTGATTACGGCGCTGGAGACGCTCTGGCTCGATCCGGAGATCGCACGCGGAGTTCTTGGCCACTTGGCAACCAACCAGGCAACGGAGATCGATCCAGTCGCAGATGCGGAACCCGGCAAGATCCTGCACGAGGTGCGCTGTGGCGAAATGGCCGAGCTCGGCGAGGTTCCTTTTCGCCGCTATTACGGCAGCATCGATTCGACGCCGTTGTTCGTGATGTTGGCCGGTGAATATCTCGGGCGAACCGGTGATTTTGCGACCATCGACCGTCTCCTGCCGCATATCGAAGCCGCACTGACATGGATTGATGACCATGGCGATCGCGACGGCGACGGCTTCGTCGAATATGGGCGACAGACGGAAGAAGGGTTGGTCAACCAGGCATGGAAGGACAGCCACGACTCCATTTTCCACGCGGACGGGACGCTCGCCAAGGGTCCGATCGCGATCGCCGAAGTTCAGGCCTACGTCTATGGCGCGTGGCAGGCGGCGGCCGAGATCTTTCAGCGCCTCGGCCGGCCGGAACGGGCCGCCGGCTTCTTAGCGCGTGCGGAGGGGCTGCGTAGCACCTTTGATACGAGCTTCTTCGACGAGGAACTTGGCACCTACGTGCTGGCGCTCGATGGCGACAAGCGACCCTGCAGGGTCCGCTCCTCCAATGCCGGCCATGCCCTGTTCACCGGCATCGCCTATCCCGAACGGGCCAGACAGCTCACCCTCACTCTGATGAGTGCCTCGTCCTTCTGTGGCTGGGGCATCCGCACCATTGCCTCCACAGAGGCGCTCTACAATCCCATGAGCTATCACAACGGCTCGATCTGGCCGCACGACAACGCCCTGATCGCCAGGGGGCTTGCTCGCTATGGCTATCGCGCGGAAGCCGCGCGGATCTTTGAGGGACTCTTTGCCGCTTCGACCTATATCGAATTGCGGCGGCTTCCCGAACTTTTCTGCGGCCTGCCGCGCAGGCGCGCGCAGGGACCGACCTTCTATCCGGTCGCCTGCTCGCCGCAGGCATGGGCGGCGGCAACGCCTTTGTCGTTATTGCAGTCGTGTCTCGGTCTTGAGTTCGATCCGAACGCCTTGCAGATCAGCTTGAACGAGCCGCGCCTTCCGAGCTTCCTCGATGAGGTCACGTTGCGACACCTGTTAATCGGCAATGGTTCGGCAGACATCGCCATTCGACGTTCCGGACTCAATGTCGTTGTGGACGTGATCGATCGCAAGGGCAACATCCGCGTGCTCGCGACGGCATGACCGGTTGCGTCGATCGCGCCCGGAGCAGCGGCCAGTGATGTCATCTATCCTGCTCTTCCTCCTCGGCGGAAAGCAGATCAACGAGCGCGGCAACCCTGCCTGTCGGCAGACGGCGACCTTCGCCCATCAAGGCTTCGTCGTTGTTGGCCCACGCAAATGCCTCGGCAAGTTCAGTCTTGGTCGCACCTGTCGCGATGACTTCAGCCACCAGCGTTTCGTCGGCAGGCCCAAGCACGGCGATGACGTCGTCTGCGGTCATTATCATAGCAACTTTCTCCTCTCTCCCGCTCGGCCCAGATATGGTGGCGCCTCGGAAAATTTTCAATTTTTTCCACCGAGAAATTCCACTCCCCTTGAAATTCTAAGACACTGAATTATATCGATATTAGTCGATTGCCCAATGGGGATTGACACAGGTCCAGGAGACGCCGTTGCTCTTGGCGTCTCCTTGTATCCATGTTGCTTATAAGGAGGATATGGCTATGAGGACAAACCTCGATTTCTCACCCCTGTTCCGATCGAGCATAGGCTTCGACCGGATGTTCAACGCGCTCGAGGCTGCAAGCCGCGCCGAGACGAGCGACAGTTGGCCGCCTTACGATATCGTCAAAGCTGGCGAGAATGATTACCGCATTGTCATGGCACTGGCGGGCTTCTCACAGGACGAGCTGGCGATGACTCAAGAGCAGAACATGCTCATCGTCTCGGGACAGAAGGCGAGCGACGATGACCTCCAATATCTGCACCGCGGCATCGCCAGCGGCTCGTTCCAGCGTCGCTTCGAACTAGCCGACCATGTCAGGGTCGTGAGTGCGGGTTTCGTCAACGGTCTGCTGACCGTCGATCTCAAGCGCGAAATCCCTGAAGAGATGAAGCCGCGCCAGATCGAGATCCGAACCGGCCAGATGCCGAAGGCCGAGACCAAGCAGATCGAGGGCAAGCAGCAGGCGGCTTAAGCCTTCCCCAGCAGACCGCAAGCAAGGCGCCGGGCCTGGTCCGGCGCCGGCAGCAAAGTTTCGCCAAGCGAACCAACAGAAAGGAGAAGAAACATGAGTGTTCGTGATCTGATTCCCTGGGGCCGCAACAATGGCAACCAGGTTTCAAGTCTCTTGCGCGATGACGACCGTGATCCCTTCCTGTCGCTTCATCGTGAGGTGAACCGTCTGTTCGATGATGTCTTCCGCGGCTTTGGCTCCGGCCTGCCGTCCTTCGGCAACGCCTCCGCCCTCGGGGGTGGATGGCCAAGCGTCGAGATCTCCGACACCGACAAGGAGATCAAGGTGACGGCCGAAGTCCCCGGTCTTGAGGAGAAGGACATCGAGGTCCTGCTCAATGATGGCGTGCTGACGCTGAAGGGCGAAAAGCACTCCGAGAGCGAGGATAAGGATCGCCGGTTTTCCGAGCGCTACTACGGCCGCTTCGAGCGCCGCATCCCGTTCGGTGTCAAGGTCAAGGAAGACCAGGTCGACGCCACCTTCAAGAACGGAATACTGACGATCACCTTGCCGAAGACCGAGGAGGCGCAGTCGCAGGTCAAGCGCATCGCCATCAAGAGTTGATCGAGACGAACGCGCGGCGGCGGCCATCTGCACCCGCCGCGCATCCTTTGCCACCCTGCGGAGGACAAGTGATGGAGACTGGCAGACACACAGATAACGAGAGAACAGCGACGGCTTCCGGCTTGCGCGTCTTAAGCGACAACCGGTGGAGCTATCCTGTTTCTCGCACTCATTGTTTCCCGAAAATACCGTTGCGAGGATTTTCAAACCGTCGCGCTCGGTGACGACATTAGGGACCGAACAGCCGAAAGGGCTGGCGGCTTGTTTTCGACCGCCGCAGCGCGCCATTCAGCGAACCTTTGATGGGCTATACGGGAAGTGCCGACACGCTCACCCATTCCCCACGCTCGAATCCGCCATCCGCTGTGCCGAGCGGCATGGAGGCGAATGAGGCCTCCACGTCGGATCTTGGAGAGGTTGCAGTCGAAAAGAGGCCAAGATCTGCGCGAGGACAGTCTCAGCAACCGCCGCTCGACGAAACGGCCGGGCCATTATCATGCCGCCCTGATCCTGACATTACTTCTCAACGCGGCCACATGGCCGGCGGCGCTGTCGAGATGAAATTGGTTGACGAGTTCACGCAGTCTGCTCGCCTCACTCGACAAAGACGCCGCCGCTGCGGTCGATTGCTCGACCATCGCCGCGTTCTGCTGGGTGGACTGATCCATTTGATTGACGGCGGTGTTGATTTCGGCGAGCCCCGTGGACTGCTCTCGCGCCGACGTTGCGATGGCTGCCATCAGCTGATTGATCTGAGAGACTTGGTCGCCGATAGACTTAAGCGACTGGCCCGTTTCGAGGACTAATTTCACACCCGTGCCGACTTCGACTGATGACTTTTCGATGAGTCCCTTGATTTCCTTCGCCGCCGTCGCTGCGCGCTGGGCGAGTTCGCGTACCTCCTGTGCGACAACGGCAAAGCCTTTACCGGCTTCTCCGGCGCGGGCTGCCTCGACGCCTGCATTCAGCGCCAGAAGGTTTGTCTGGAAAGCGATTTCGTCGATCACGCCGATGATATTGGAGATTTGCTCCGAGCTGTCCTCAATGCGCCTCATAGCCTGTTCGGCTTGAGACACGACGGCAGCGGAACGTTCCGCACTGACATTAGCCTCCTGCGCGACATTGCGGGCCTCGTCGGTTCGTTTGGACGCGGTGGCAACGTTGGTGGTAATCTCATCGAGAGCTGCCGCCGTCTCTTCCAAAGACGCGGCCTGCTGCTCCGTACGCTTGGAAAGATCTTGCGCACCGGACGCGATTTCGCGCGTTCCATTGTCGATGCTGTGCACCGTTTGCAGGACAGCACCGATTGCCGTCCCGAGTTGCTTGAGGGACGTGTTGAAATCTTCCCGCAGTTGCTCGTATTCCTCAGCGAAGGGCTCCGCCAGCTGGAAAGAGACATCGCCGCCTGCAAGACGTCTCAGTCCGTCACCTAGAGTGGTCGTCGCAAACCGTAATTGTTGCGCCTCATGCTCGGCGCGCTCCTGTGCAGCTGCACGTGCGGCCTCCGACTGGCTTCGCGATGCCGACGCTTCCTGTTCCAGGCGGAGGACATGTATGGCGTTCTGTCGGAACACTTCGACCGCTGCTGCCATTGCGCCAATCTCGTCGGCGCGGCCGGCATAAGGGATCTCGCTTTGCAGATCCCCGTCGGACAAGATCTTCATGGCTGAGGCGATGCGGCGGATCGGGCTCGCGACGCCGAGCACGGCGAATATCGTGCCGGCTAAAGCGACCAGAACGGCAAGAGTTGCAATTATTGCTGTGATTACGAATGCCGTGCGTGCGGCGCCCTCGCTTGCCGCCACATAGGTCTCGGTCTGGCTCAAGATGAAGGCCACGAGATCAGAAATCTTCTGGCCGACCAGATCGGATTGCGGCTCCATACTCTCGCGGAAAAAGCTGACCGCCTCGGCGCCCTTTCCGCCGTCCTGTAATTTAGCCATATGCTCAGCAAGCTCGCCGTACTTCTTGAGTTCCGAGTTGACCTGAGTGATCAGTTCCCGGCCCCGCTCGGTACGCACGCCTTTCACATATTCATCGATCGCGGTCTGGACAGCGGACTTGGCGTCGTCGACCAGTTTAGCTTCAACGGCTTGATTTTCTGGTGAAGACTCCAACAGATAGCGCGCGTAAGCAAGCTTCAAATCGGAGAAATTCCCCTTGATATCCCTCGCGGTAACCAGGCGTTTCATCCAGAAGCCACCAATTTGCTGGGTGTTGTCGTTCAAGGTCGAGATCGTGCTGAGGGAACTGTAGGACAGGACAACGAGGAAGGCACAAATGACGGATAAAACCGCAACAAGGGCCTGCTTGACATTCGGGCGCTTCATTCGGATCTCCAGCTCCTGAGGACGACCGCGCGGGTCACGTAGCTGCGAGAATTCGCCCGATTGGCTAATTTAGAATTAACTTTATTTACTTCGGTCGCCGTGGGCCTGATTATTCTCGTTGCTTACAAACGACACATAGCAAAGCCGTCCGCGCGTACCATCAGGGGGTTGCATCCAGCGCCAATTGCGAATCGTGACAATGCCAACCTGGCGCCGACGGGAGCATTCGCGTCGCTGTGCTGGTTCCGCTTCGTCTGACCGGCGGCAGGCGCAGGAGGCAGTCGGCTCGGTATGGACCGGCTAGAATTCCAAGGATGCGAGTGGCAGCGCATCACGTTCGACAAATCGAAGACAGGTCGGCCGGCCGAGGCTCAAGCTTAGGCACGAACGTTTCTTCGCGGTCCTCTTTTGCGGGCCAACATTCGATCTCGGTGCCGGCTTCATGGCATCATTTTACATCCCCACGGGAGCGTCATACGAGGCGGGGCGATCGGGCGAAATTTCAATGTCGCCAATCGAATTGAACGTGGGATCAACGACACGCGAAATCGCTACAGTGCCGTGACGTCGAAAGTGCCTATCGCATGGCGGCAGACGCAGCTGGCCGGCGTCCGATTGCCCTGCAGCCCTGGGTGGGTAGCGTTGTGAAGCAGATGGGATTGCGTTCATGTCGGCCTCCCATGACGGACGCCGCATGACGTAGAAGAATATCTTCTGCCATTCAGTGCGAGGTTATCGCACGACCGCTGGACGCGAGATGCTCTGTAATGGCGCGCCGGATTTCGGTAACCGTGTCGAAGAGCCTGTTGTCCAGGTCAATGACATTGAAGCGGACAGCGATGAATTTGAGGCGGTTTTCGACTGGGACCGCGATCCCGACTTCCTGACCGTTGAATACGACAGCTTGCTTTTGCATAACAAACCTCGGGCGCACCACACCGGAGCACCATCTTACAAAAGTGGGACAAAGGGTTTCCGACGCGTCAGATTGCCGTCGTAGGTCCGTATCGGATCGAGACGAGATCACGCGCTCGCTGGATCATTGCGAAGAAACGAAGTCGGACAAACAACGTCACGATCCTCCTCAAGCGAGATCAAACGACCGCTGAGTATCGCCGGCGAGGCCGGTTATTTCGGAATTTTTCTGTAAAAAACGTAGTCGAGAAACTTCGAGTAAGCAACTGATTTTTGTTATTTTTTTGCGTTTTGAATCGTATGACAATTACCGCATGTGCGAAGTAACAAATGATGTACGTTCGTCCGATACCCATAGTCGAGGGCGGCCCGCCGACGGCTTTACTGGCGATATTGCGGATCGCCCCTGAGCGCAGGTGCTAGGTTGGCGGGATCAAAGAGTCCGATTTCGCTCCCAGGTAGCTTCCGGACAGACGCGATATCCCTGAGGGCTTCAGAAGTACCTGATCACCGTATAACAAGCGATATATCCGATGGGAACATTGCCGCTACAATGTAGTAAGGTCGATAGTTCGACGCCATATGGAAGTTGCCGCTTGCCCTCGGGTAACCGGGGGTTCACCATCTAACCGAAGTATGTGTGAAGCAGCGTTCCGTTCCAGTTGATTTCAATGAGATTTCAGGCTGATGTAGGCACATCTAAATCTATGGCTTGAGAATGCAGCGCTACCAGATACAAGCACTCGAGAACGGAAGGTGGTCGGTCATAGACCACCAGACCGGCAAGCCAATAGTTGACCAGCAATGGTCAAGCGAGAGAACGAGGCTGGAGGCTCAAGCCTTAGCTGATTTTCGCAATGGAATATCGGCCCCTCCTCCACAGCGGATTTCCTCCCGCCTTCAGAAGTTACGTCGAGCTTGGGCACTCCTCGGTCGGCCACGTTCAACTTGAACCGGCTCTTCTTATTCTGGCAATCGCCGATGCGTTAAACTAATCCGAATTTTGGAGGCCGTCGAAATGATATCGATCGGCCTCATCTTTACCCTCGACATCCCTTGCTCACAGAGTTTCAAAACCTTGGGCGAGTGACCTCGATGCCCTGCCGCTGTCGTCATCTATCGCAACAATAGCCGATGCTGCTCAGCGCGCTCCGATACGAAATCGTAGAGCGCCCAATCCTTTCCAGCGGCATACCTTCACACCCGGTCACTCCGGGTAACCAATCGTCAATTACGATTTTGGAATACACGCGTATATTATCCCGCGAATAGCGATGTCTGACCTGAGGTCGACGACAATGAACTGGGACGCAACGTCTGCATTCACACCCGTCGGGCTGGCTCTGCGCGGTCAGCCAGCTCACAGGATCGTTCGCACCCTCGGCGACGCGGCATATATGCTGCTCAGGGACTGGCCTTCCGATGACGGCGAAGAATATGTCACTGCGGTGAAGGCTTGCGTCGATGCGATCAGCGGTGAGATCGCTCCGGAGCAATTTTGGGACGCGTTCTTGCGTGCGGCCGATGAGGCAGGTATCGCTGCGCTGACCGTCGTTCAGCGATGACAACGAGTAAAAGAAGCGGTGGTTGGTGAGGGTGAGACGTTCAGCACGGCTTGCCTCAACTCGTGAGGAGCTCCAGCATCTCGCCTCGCGCGATCCTCTGACCGGTCTTTCAAACCGAGCTCATTCAGCACCGAACTCGCCGTCCGGCTTGCGGCGGCTCCCAAGGCCAGAGCCACTGCGTACTGTTCATAGACCTCGATCGAGTCAAAGCGGTCAACGATACTTTCGGGCACCCGACGGGGACAAGCTCATCTCGCTCGTGGCCCAGCGCATGAATGAGATCATGCAGACGGTCTTCGGGGGAATATTGTCCTGAATGGCATCCAGGCAGGTTTTCACAGGGCGAATCTTCGCTTTTTATGCGACGCCCGACATGGATCGACAAAGCTTCACCAGGGAGGTTCTGACTGGGAACGGCAACATTGCTAAAACCTCCCTGGTGTCCTTTTAACAAGGATGAGGAAAATCTAAGCTGGATCGCGCCGAGGGGAAGACGGACCTAAGTCGGACTGGCGACTCCATAGCCCGCTTCTCATATTAGGTTCTGAGGTAATATGACGGTTCGTGGAGGGCAACGACCAGGAGGACGATATGAAGTTCGGTTCCGACAATGCCAGCCACCAAGAGTGCTGCTCCCAGGGCCATAGTTCGGCCTCGACCATGGCGACGATCAAAGCGACCCTTTCCGCCGCTCAGGATATCGACAGCAGTGCGATCGAGATCAGGATGCTCGGCCCTGTGGTCCTGCTCGAAGGCTACATAACAAACGTTGCGGACCGTGATAAAGCCATCTCGCTTGCGGCGATGATCGTCGGCGAGGAGAACGTCCAGGACCGGATGCTGAGCCGGTTTCCCGCCCAGTAATGGCATCAATCGGATCAGGACAAAGGTCGGGTGAGGCCCGGTCAGCAGGCAGGTGATAGCCCGGACGTTGGCAATACTCAACAGGAAGACGCGTGAGCAGCGCGGCGATTTTTGCCGCCAGCGCTTCGTTTAAGCGGTGCGACGAAACATGCGCGCGACCGCAATCGACCAGGAGAATATGTCTACGGCTGGAAGAAGACGCGCTCGGATCACATGCAGTGCGAATTCGCCGAGTGCAGCCCGATCTGATTTGGCCTGTCAATGCACTGAGCTCGAAGATGGCGCGTTTACGCGCGTGGCGGCCAGCCCGACGTAAGTGCCGATCAGAACGGTCGCCATCTCCTCTAAAGAGCGACAGCCCTCGTTGTAGAGTTCGATGGCGGCATCACACAAAAAGGAGGACGCTTGATCGTCCCACTCCACCTCGTAGTACCGATACCATTCACGGACGGCCTTCGACATCAGCAGGTGGTCTTCCTGTAAGCACTTGGACATGCGTTACCCCAGACATGGCGGCGGCAGGCGTGCGCGGCTATGACTGCTTCGTTCCGACCACAGCGGGGTCGCCATCATTCAGACTAACAAAGACAGGACTTCACGGGAACCTGCCTCGTCCATGGATAGGGCAACACCGCTTGGCCGTCTAACGGCGACCAATCTCGGCCTCGACCTTCTTCCGTGCGTTTCCAGCGCTCTTCACGGCCTTCTTGACAGCATCTTTCGAGACGCCTTCCTTCGTTGCTTCGTACTTGACCTCGTGATCCTGACCGCCGGCCACGCGAGCTCGATCCTGTGCGCGGCCGCGGGATGTCGGTGTCTGTGCCATCGGGCTTCTCCTTCGAATGAACGTTCGCAGTACAAACTCACAAGGATTCCGGTGGTTCCCGGGAGACAGTGGATGGCGATGCTGCGCTTGAAGCGGCTGCGGAATTCCCTAAGCGGTGCCCGCCATTGTGCTGGGAGGAAGGTGGTTACCGTGGCGCTCGAACTGAACAAATCTCCACCTTTCCACTACTGTCGGGCGCAATTCGGCCAGCGGTGACGGCGGAATCAATTTGAGAGAGAATTTCCGTAAAGTATTGAAAAATGATTCGTTTTGAGTCGGAACGAATCACCCTGACACGTCTTTGAGTCGCGTATTAATGATTCGGAGTATTTGTCATGCCGTCAGGACAGCGTGCGCAGTGGAAAGGCTTTCTGAAGTTCGGCGAGGTAAGCTGCGGCGTCGCTCTCTACACGGCAGCCTCGACTAGCGAGCGCATCACCTTCAACACCATCAACAAGGCCACGGGCAACCGCGTCAACCGCATCTTCATAGACAGCCAGACCGAGGATCCGGTGCCGAAGGAAGCCCAGACCAAGGGCTTCGAGATCGAGAACGGCCAGTACATCATCATCGATCCTGAGGAAGTTTCCGCCGCGATTCCTGAGAGCAACAAGACGCTCGAGATCGAGGCGTTCATCCCCTGCTCCGACGTCGACGACGTCTATTTCGACAAACCGTACTACCTCACGCCCGACAAGATGGGCGGAGACGCGTTCGCGGCTCTCCGCGATGCGATGAAGAAGTCGATGGTCGCAGCCATCGCCCGCACCGTCCTATTCCGTCGAATGCGCACGGTGCTGATACGGCCGCACGGCAAGGGCCTAATCGCCAGCACGCTCAACTACGACTACGAGGTTCGTTCCTCCGAGAAGGCTTTCGAGGAGATGCCCAAGCTCAAGATCCAGGGCGAGATGCTCGAGCTCGCCAAGCACATCATCAGCACCAAGAAGGGCGAGTTCGATCCGGCGACCTTCGACGACCGCTACGAAGCCGCCCTCGCCGATCTGGTGAAGGCGAAGCTGGAAGGCAAGTCGCTTCCAAAGCCGAAGAAGGTGCAGGTCTCGAAGCCCAACGATCTGCTGGCCGCGCTGCGCGAGAGCGCAGGCATCATGAAGGCCGCTGCGGACAAACCGAAACGCACTGCCGCCAACGCCAACACCGGCACTGGGAGGCAGCGCGCCGCGCGCGGGGCGGCAGCGAAGTCCGCCGCTTCAAAGGCTGCCCCGCAGCGCAAAGCCAGCTAGGGAGATTAGACGATGGCTCCGAAATATTACTGGAAAGGCTATCTCAAACTCTCCCTGGTCACCTGCCCCGTGGCCATGACCCCGGCCACGAGCGAAAGCGAGAAGGTTCGCTTCCATACACTTAACAAGGAGACGGGCAACCGCATCGTCTCCCGATACATCGATTCCGTCACGGGCAAGCCCGTCAAGGACGAGAACGAAGCCAAGGGCTACGCTCGCGGAGAGAACGACTACGTTATCCTCACCGAGGACGATCTGGATGCCGTTGCGCTCGACACGGTGAAGACGATCGACATCGACAAGTTCGTCCCGGCCGACAGCATCGAGTGGATCTACCTTGAGAAGCCGCATTACCTGATGCCGGGCGACGCCGTCGGCAACGAGGCATTTGCGGTGATCAGGGATGCCATGAAGGCCGACAAGGTTTTCGGTGTGTCGAAGCTCGTGATAGGCCGCCGAGAGCGGGCGGTCGTCCTGGAACCGCGCGGCGAAGGAATCGTGCTCTGGACGCTGCGTTTCGGCGACGAGGTTCGACCGGAGGAGAATTACTTCGAGCAAATCGACGAGCACGCAGATCCGGATCTCATTCCGCTCGTCCAGAAGCTCATCAAGCAGAAGACCGCGCGCTGGTCGCCGGACATGGTCAGCGATCCCATCCAGACCAGCCTGCTGAAGCTCATCGACGAGAAGAAAAAGGCGTTGAAACCGAAAAAAACGGCGACGGGGAAAGCGGCCGAATCCGCACCGAAGTCGAATGTGGTCAGTATCATGGATGCGCTCCGGAAGAGCGTCGAGGCCGATCTCAAAGGCAGGAAGGCCGGGTAGTCACATGCACTTGCTGGAAACCAAGGTTGCACACGAGAGGACGGGCTGGCGGATAGATTTCGTCGGCGACGACGGTGAAGTGGTGTCGATCAAGGTCGCAGACGGTCACGCTGCAAGCGAAGACGAGGCCATTGAGCGTGCGAAAGAGGTCATGGTTCAGTTGACGGCATATGGCACGCGTGGCGGCGGCCGCAGCATCAACTCGTACGATGCTGCCAGCAATGGAAACTTCGAGGACGACGAGCCGTCGTTGGATACGTGGCACTGATCCGCCCTGAGGACCCCCCCCCCCGGCCTCTCAGGCAACAAAAAAGGCCGGGTAGAAACCGCACCGACCCATCATCGCGTTTTGACCAGTGCCAGTACATCCGCGATCAAAAGCATTTCAGCGATGCGGCGTTGCGAGCAGCGAATTCAGCGCGCATCAGCAAGGCCTGTGGGAGAGTTCTACCTGAAGTGTGTCCGCAACAAGTCTCAACTAGAAAATTTCCCGAAGGATTGCCGGCCGTCTTCCCGCGCGTGGGTCAGGCCTGGGAAGCCGGCTAGTCGTTTGACGGTTCCTCGACAACGTCGTCCGATTGGTCGTCTGCGGGATCCGGGTCCCGGTCGTACGCGACCCTCAGGCGGTCAAGTTCGTTCTGTATGGCATCGTAGACCTCCGTTGCCTTTGCGCCTTTAACCACGAACGTGTCGACGAAATCTTCGAGCTTCAGGCTCAGGTCGTCGCGCCAGTCCTTGGTCATTGCCCGTTCTCCGGCTGAAGACGAATGCCTCTGCAAAGAAGGTCCCACGTCGGGCGATGTACGGAAGCGCGTGTTCTTGGAGAAGCGCCCTCGTCGGGCTCGGGATCGGGAAGCGGTTCCTCGCCGGGTATCCGGTCAGGATCGCGCGGTGGCGTGTCGACGGGCGGTGGCGATGGCGGCGGCACGATGGGTTCGTTTGGCACAGACATGGGGTCCTCCTCGCTGCGAGAACGTGGGAAATCCTCCCGAGTTCCGTTGACGCTTGACCCCTTGGACACCATTTGCTTCGACATGCCCAAGACGAAGACGAAAAGCAAGGAAACCGACGATCCCGAGCTGATCAGGGAGTGGCTACTTCCCGTGGTGGCGACCCTCGGATCTGGTGTCAGGGTGAAGGGAATTCTGCAGGAAATCCGCTCGCGACTACCATCCCCGGTGCGGAAGTCGCTCGATATGCAGGCAGGCACGCTCATCCTCGTCATGCCAGAGACTGCGAAGACAGCATTCAGGGCGACGGCATCGGCCGTTTCCTGCGCACTGGACGGCATCGCAGACCTTCCGATCATCCCTCGTGAGATCGAGGATATCCTGACGATCACGGCATCAGAGCGGAAGCGCTGGCTCGAAGACGGTCGCCTGCCCAGCGCCGGAACGCGAACGGTGAGGCTGCAAGGGCGCGCAAGGAAGATCACCTTTCACGTATTCGACCCCCGAGTCGTCGAAGATCTGCTCGACCGTGGCGCAGTGGATGAATGGCGAGAGGACGACGCAGCGGCGAAAGCGGAAAATCGCAGGCGGGCCGCGTATCAGGCGAAGCTGACGCGTTCGCTGAAGAAAAAGGAAAAAGCCAAACAGAACGAACGAGCCGATGAAGCCGCGATCGGCTTGAGCGGATGGGACGAATTCGGGAGCGACGGTCTCCTTCGGTAGGATTGCCGTTTCAGTTGAAGTTTCGCGCCTTCACTTTCAGCGTATCGATGTGCAGATCTCTGACTTATCCCGAGCCGGATACTATGCCGAGCCCATTCCCCAAAGCCCGAGATTTCCGGTAAACGCGCCTGGCAAGCTCGGCATAATATCTCGCACTGAAAGGCAGGATTCGGCCAAAGCCGTCATTGCTTGCCACGAAAGATATGGGTCGTGTTATCGCGCTCAATTGGGATAAATCCAATCGTTGGCCAGAATGCTTCCGCCTCTGGGCCTGCGGTATAAAGTACGATCGGGCGATCGAAAGCTTTCGCATGTTCAAGAACAAATAACGCGATCTGTCTGCCAACCCCTAGCCTTCGATAGGCTGGCCGAACGTAGAATCGCCTCATACGCAGCCAACCGCTATCCATGAAATCCTGTGTCGTGCCGCCAATACCGGCGACCTCACCATCGATTGTGGCAAGAGCTAGAATTTCCCCTGGGCGCTCAAAGCGATTGGCCCCGCTGCGCCATTCGTCTTGAAGCACAGAAATCATCTCGAAGCCTTCTGCCTCCGCCTCTAGCAGCAATTGATCAAGCTGGTCGGGCAGCTCTACAATCTGCCTAACCACAACAGCATCACGGTCGCCCATCATCCGCATTCCACCTCTGTCAGCGCTGAACCTTCTTTGCTTTGAGCGAGCTGAACCTTTCCTGTCTTGTCGCGCAGAACGATAAAGCGCATCCGCTTTTGGTCGCGAATGGCGTCGACAAATCCATGAATTGTAACGCGATGCCCAATGCAATGGGACAGGTCGGCAATGGCTGGATGGCTTAACGATAAAGTATCAGACATGACTTTCTCCGGAAAAGCCGGGAGGAAAAGCCAAAACCTGAAGCCCTTCCGAAACCGGCAGGGCTGTGATGATCAGTGAGCTACGCTAAAATGCGCACACGCCGTCCACGACCCCAAAGGGGCCATTATTATTGACGGCGATGTTACGCTGCGTGCTCATGTTCGTGATCTATGCATAACGGCAGGCCAATGTAAATTACTGAGCGGCGCAAGTATCCGATTTTCGGAAAGAGAAAAGTTCCCGAACGCCAGAAACGAGGATCAAAACAACCTTTTTCGATGCTCATGAACATGTCGTCTTTTGGCGCATTCTTGCCATTGATGCTGCAGCGGTGTCCTGAAGATCAGTCACATCCTACGTCCTCCAGCCTCGGAAGCGTGCCTGCGGGTTCACTGACATCGCGGCCGTCGCCGCGATGTTGCTGGCCAATAGAGGTCAAAGCTTCTCCAGGAAGGAGAGCAGGTCGTCTCCGGCCCTGAACCGACCTGGTGAACAATCATGGAAAGGCTCGATCTTCGCGAGTGCGGCCTCCTTGATAGCCAGATGCGCGTGTAGATATGGCTGTGTCGACTTGGTGGATTCGTGCCCGAGCCACAAGGAGATAACCGTGCTGGCGACGCCCGCATCGAGCAGTGCCATCGCCGCACTGTGTCGAAGAACATGGGGCGATATTCTCTTTGCGCGAAGCGAGGTGCAGGACTTCGACGCAGCCAGTACGTACTTCGCCAAAAGGTATTGGACTGCATCCGGGCTCATCCGGCCACCGTGAATGGTCGGAAACAGGATCATTCCATTTGCGATGGGCGGCTCATCCAACCACCTTGTGAGTGCGCCATTCAGGACTTTGGTGATCGGGGTGCATCGCTCCTTACGACCCTTCCCAAAGCAACGGATATATCCCGCTGTACCGACCGTGATCGCAGCCCGGTCAAGCCCGACTAGCTCGGACAGGCGCATTCCTGTTTGCACGGCGGTCAGCAGCAGGAGGTGGTCTCTGCGACCGAGCCAGGTCTTCTGGTCTGGGGCGGCGAGAATTGCGTCGATCTCTGTCCTCATGAGAAACTGGACCTCGCGCTTCGCTCCGATCTTGCCTGGTATCGCGAGGACACGCTGGATTTGGCCGCTATAGGCAGGCTCCTCGAACGCCAGGAAGCGGAAGAAGCACCGGATTGCCGTCAGCCGAAGGTTGAAGGTCGCGGGACTGGCATGGCGCTCCAGGTCCAACTCGTCGAGGAACGCTACCACCAGCTCCGCATCGAAGTCATCCAATTGCAGATCGGACGGATACCTGCCGGTTCGACGATGGGCGAACTTCAGGAAGAGTTTGAATGTATCCCGATAGGAGGCGATTGTGTGTGGGCTGACATTACGTTGGCGGGCAAGACGCTGGGTAAAAAAGCGTTCGATCAGCCTTGGGAGAGGATTTGTCATTGGACGGCCTCCCACTTGGCTTCCAGTCGATGCTTTGCTTCATCCAGGAGATCGGGATGGGCGCTCAGATACCAGTAGGTCGCGTCGGAATGATTGTGCCCGAGATAAGTCGATAGCTCCGGCAAGCGTCGGTCGATGTCTTCGGCCGCCTGATACCAGGTGAGCAATGTCCGAACGGCGAAGGTGTGCCGAAGGTCATGTATACGGGGGCCGCTGCGCTCGTCGGCTTGTCGCAGGCCCGCCCGACGCGTCCATAGGATGAAAGAGAAGTGCGGGTTAGCATGGATAAGAGCTTTCCCGCGATCTCCGACGAAAAAGTAGTCGCTCGCCTGTCTGATCGGCTGTTCGTCTCGGATCGACGCATATCGCCGAAGCGCTAACGTCGTGCTCTGGTGCAACGGGACAATACGTGTCTTCCCGAACTTCGTCGCACGGATCGTCAATGTCCCCGTTTCCAGATCGGCGTCCGCCCGGAGCAACCGCGCCGCCTCGGAGAATCGCAGCCCGGTCGATGCCAGCAAGCCGAAGAAATAGTGATAGGTCGGCCCTCGGAAGCTTCCGGGATGAAGGTCGATCATTGACTTCATCAGATCAGCGATCTGTTCGTCAGAATAGACGAATGGGCGAGGCCTTCGTTGTGGGGGAAAGATTTGAGAGGGCGGTATCTCTGTCAGGGGGTCGACCACCTGAACATGGCGGGCAAATGATCGTACGGTCGACAGTCGCGATGACCACGTCGCAGGTCCACACTGGTGGCCTGCCCAATCGACGGCAATCTTTGCGGTGATCCGCTGCTCCCCATGAGCTGCCGCATATCGCACGAAATTGCGAAGTCGGCTTTCCTGGCTCTGGAGCTTGAACCCAAGCGAGCGTCGCAGGGTCAGGTATTGTTCAAGGGCTTCGGCCATCTCCATCATAGGACTTCTCCTACCCATGGCCGTGAAAGAGATCGAAGGCGCTCGATATCGAACTTGGCATATATCCGGGTGGTGCTAGGGTCCCTGTGGCGAAGGAGCTGAGCAAGTTCGGTCATGCCCACGCCCGACCTAACGGCAACCGTTGCAAAGGTGTGCCGGAAGATATGGGCATGGTGAGACCTGGTGCCCGTAATCCCCGCCCTCTTTAGGGACCTGCGAGCAATCAGAATGACCGGCGTCGCTGTCGCGAACGGCGTGCACGGGGTTACAACCCTATGAAATATCGTCCGAGACCCGGATATCGGCCGCCCGTTCAGAATGTAATCCGCGATTGCCGCTCCGACATCACTCGGTAAAGGCATGGTCGCAACCCTGCCGCCCTTGCCGTGAACCCGAAGGAGCCCTGACTGCCAATCGATGTCATCGAGCGACAAGAGGGCCACCTCGCTTGCACGCAAGCCAAGCCTCGATAATAGCAGGAGAACGGCATGGTCTCTGCGTCCAGATACAGTGGAAAGATCGCAGTTCTTCAAAACGGCATCGAGTTGCGCGACGCTCATATATGCAGGCAACGCCGAAAAACGAAGGTTCCTCGGGCTCGGCACTGCTGGAGATAGGTTTTGCTCGATGTATCCTGAAGTGTGCAAGAAGCGAAGCAAAACCCGGATGTGCCCGAACCAAGTTCCGAGGCTGTTGCTTGAGCAGCCCGCGAAGCTTTTGGTCAGATAGGCCCGCACTTCGATATGGGTGAGCCGGGAAATACCCGAATAATCGTCCCAGACACCCAGAAGAAAGCGACGGGCACACCAAATATGTCCGGAAATCGATTGCTTGGAATAGCCTCTTCGACGGAGTTCCGCGCCGTAGAGAGTCAAGACGGCCTCAGCCTGGTGGACTGGCTTAGTCATTGGGCATAGGGCACCAGCAGCGACAAGCTCGACCTGCAGCCGTCGCAGCGTCGCTCGATTGCCATTCTGAAGTTTGCCGTCGGCCGCTCGTCTGGCGATGAAACGCCCGAAGTCGGCAGGCTCGATCCTTCCAGGCTCTGCCTTGTGGTGATCGATCTGGAACTTGATGAAAGCGCCAACAAGCCGGACGGATCGAATGATGGACTGCTGAGTGTAGCCCTTGTCGATCATATATAGAACCAGGGAATCCACACTTTTCCGATGCGGCCAATCCTCGATCAGCTTCCAGCATTGCATCCCCGCGAAAGAAGGTACGGTCATTTTATGTCGTCTCCGCTAAGTTGAAGTTGCGGAGACAAGCTACTATGCCGAGCTTGCCAGGCGCGTTTACCGGAAATCTCGGGCTTTGGGGAATGGGCTCGGCATAGTATCCGGCTCGGTATAAGTGCCCTTATGCCGAGTTCGGCATAATCTGACGAAGATATCCCTCGGCTCGGGCAGAGGCTTCGGTCGATCCCGCGAATCCGAACTTCCGGGAGAGCCATGCGCAAACTCGTCGCCCCTGCCTGTCGGTAGCCTGAAACCTGTGTCGCGATCCGCCAGACCGGATAGATCGCCGGACAGGTCGAAGAGCTGCTGTGCAACAAGATGGACGACGTCACCCTCCCTCTGGATCTTCCCATTGATCGCCATCATTGATGATCCGAGCACCACGCGACGGCGCTTTTCGAACAAGGATGGCCAGACGACCAGGTTGGCAGCACCCGTCTCATCCTCGATGGTGATGAACATCACGCCCTTCGCCGATCCTGGCTTCTGCCTGACGAGGACAAGGCCCGCGGTCATCAGCCAGCGGCCGTCGCGAGCGTTCATCGCTGCCGCGCACGTGACGATGTTCTTCTTCTGCAGATCCTTCCGCAGGAAGGCGAGCGGATGCTCGCGTAGCGTCAGCCCGACGTGGCTGTAGTCGGCGATGACATTGTGCCCGTCGGTCATCTGCCGGAGTGCGACCTCCGGTTCCTGCTGCTCCGCGATCGCTTTCATCTCGCGCTCGGCAGCGGCCGCGAACAGAGGTAGCGGCTCGTCACGGAGGGCCTTGATCGCCCAAATCGCATCACGTCTCTCAAGCCCCAGAGACGGCAGATATGCATCGGCATCGGCGAGTTGCTTCAGAGCCTCGGACGGAACGGCCGAACGCCGCCACATGTCGTCGATGCTCTCGAATACCGTATCCATCCGGGCGGCGACAATCCGAGCGGCATCGGCGGCCGCCAGTCCCTTGACCATCCGCATCCCGAGACGAACGGCATGGCGGTCGCCGTTGCCGACGCGTTCAAGCGTGCAATCCCAGCGAGATCGGTTCACACAGACCGGTAGAATTTGCACACCGTGGTTCTTGGCACATCCGACGATCTGCGCGGGAGCATAGAAGCCCATGGGCTGGGAATTCAGGAGCGCCGCGCAGAAGGCATCCGGAAAATGGCACTTCACGAAGCTGGAGGCGTAGGCGATGAGAGCGAACGAGGCCGCATGGCTTTCGGGGAAACCATAGGATCCGAATCCCTCGAGCTGTGAGAAGGTCTTCTCTGCGAATTCTGCGGTGTAGCCATTCTTGACCATCCCGGATACCAGCTTGTCCTTGAACCTCGATACGCCGCCCGTGAACTTGAAGGTTGCCATGCTCTTCCGGAGCTGGTCGGCTTCCCCGCCCGTGAACCCGGCGCAGACCATAGCCACGCGCATCGCGCTCTCTTGGAAGAGTGGCACTCCGAGGGTCTTCCCGAGAACGGCCTCCAGTTCCGGTGTCGGGTATTCGATCTTTTCCTTGCCTTCACGGCGGCGGAGATAGGGGTGCACCATGTCGCCTTGGATTGGCCCCGGCCTAACGATAGCAACCTGAACCACGAGATCGTAGAACGTCTGCGGCCGGAGCCTTGGGAGCATCGACATCTGCGCGCGGGATTCGATTTGGAAAGTTCCGAGCGTGTCCGCGCGCCTGATCATCGCGTAGGTCTTCGAGTCTTCCTGCTCGATCTTCGCGAGATCGAGGTCGACCTCCTTGTGTTCCCGGATCAGGTCGAAAGCCTTCGACATGCAGGTGAGCATGCCGAGCGCCAGCACATCGACCTTCATGAATTTCAACGCCTCCACGTCATCCTTATCCCACTCGATGATCTGGCGATCCTTCATCGAGGCGGGTTCTATCGGCACAAGGTCGTCCAGTCTGTCATGCGTCAACACAAAGCCGCCTGGATGCTGGCCCAGATGTCGAGGCGCGCCCATAAGCTGCTGCGCTAACCTCAAGGTGAGTGCAAGACGGCGATCATCGGGGTTCAGGCCAAGGTCGCGGATGTTTTGATCAGGAACCTCCTCCGACCATGACCACATGCCAGATGACAGCGCCTTGATCACGTCCTCTGGCAGCCCCAGAGCCCTGCCGACATCGCGGATGGCGCCCTTGGCCCGGTAGCGGGTGACCGTCGCACACAGAGCGGCCTTCTCGCGCGTATAGGTTTTGTAGATCCATTGGATCACCTCCTCGCGACGTTCATGCTCGAAGTCGACGTCGATATCCGGCGGCTCGTCCCGTTCCTGCGAAACGAAGCGCTCGAACAGAAGATCGTTGGTCGAGGGATCAATGCTCGTGATACCGAGGATGTAGCAGACGGCCGAGTTCGCCGCCGATCCGCGTCCCTGACACAGAATACCTTGGCTGCGCGCATATTTGACGATGCTGAAGACCGTCAAAAAATACGGGGCATACTTCATTATCTGGATGAGGGCGAGCTCGTGCCGGACAGTCTTCAGCACCTCCGGCGGCAGGCCTTCCGGATAGCGGTTCGGCACGCATTCCCAGAGATAGTGCTCAAGGGATTCCTGCGCGGTCTTGCCGGGGACGATGGCTTCTTCCGGATACTGGTAGGTAAGCTCTTCGAGGCTGAACTTGCATCGATCGGCGATCTCGATCGTGCGCCTGAGCGCTTCCGGATAGCGCGGGAACAGGCGCTCCATCTCGTCGGGAGGCTTGAGATACCGATCCGCATGGCGCTCGCGCTCGAAACCAACGGCATCGATGGTCGTATTGTGCCGGATGCACGTGACAATATCCTGAAGCTGCCGCCTCCCGGCCTCATGGAAAAGCACGTCATTGGTCACGACGGTCTTCACCTTGAAGCGGATTGCGAGGTTCGACAGCTCATGGAGCCGGAGCTGATCGTTCGGACGTCGTCGAAGGCAGAGCGACAGGTAGGCGCGATCGCCGAATATCTCGGCCAACTTCCGAAGCTGGACGGCACAGGTCTCGTCGGCAAGATCCGGCACGAGGATTCCAATCATGCCATCGGCATATGCGACCACGTCGTTCCAATGCAGAATGCAGTTGTTCTTGCCTCCACGGGACTTCCCAAGCGTGATCAGGCGCGTGAGCCGGGAGTACGCGACGCGGTCGGTGGGATAGACCAGTATCGACATCCCGTCCTGCAGATCGAGCCGACAGCCGACGACGAGCCGGATCCCGGTCGACCGCGACGCCTCCAGTGCGCGGACTATCCCGGCAAGCGAATTCCGGTCAACGACACCAACGGCACCAATTCCCAGTATCTTCGCAGTCTCGAATAGCTCCTGCGCAGAACTCGCTCCCCGGAGAAAGCTGAAATGCGTCGTGACCTGGAGTTCGGCATATCTCATCAGCCAAAGATCCCGTGCATGAACCACCGATGGTTCCCGGTTTCAGGATCCACGCCGTCGCCGGAACGGAAAATCCACAGACGCTCGCCCGCATCATCTTCGATGACGAAGTAGTCGCGGACCGCGGCCATCTCGGAGTTGCGTTCCCACCATTCGCCGAAGATCCGCTCTGGACCATCGGCGTTCTTCACCTTCCGGCGCTTGCCCCGCCACATGATCCAGACGGGCGGATGGTCTGGCAGCAGCGCCATCACGTCGACCTGCTCTGGTCGCGCAAGCAGGCGGACGGGCCGGCGCCAGTGATTGACCCAGGCAGCCTCTATCGGATCGGATGCGGCACTGATCCTCCGGACCGAGCGCTCGGGAACGTCGGAAGCAAAGGGGGCGACGCGATAGACCCGCTGGCCACGGTTGCCGTAGATGTCGATGAGCGGCGTGAGGTCCACACCCTCGTCTTCGACCAGCGACGACGTCTTCTGGGCTTCCTCTAGCGGCTCCGCCATGACCGCCACTAGCGTCATCTTCTCGATACCGAAGCCGGGTTCGATCTTCTCGGTTCTGTCTTTGAACAGTTTCGTCAGCCAGGCGACATCGCGCACGGGTTTGGCGGTCCCGGCGCGGATGGCTTGCCGGGTGCCGTCGACCTTCTCGACAATGAGGTCTGCGCGACGGACGCCGAGCCCCCTTCTCTGCAGCGCATCGACAAGCTGGACGACCAGTCGGGCGACATACTTGTTGATGGTCTCGGCGGCGCCGATAGGTTCGGCGAACGCCCTGCTGACTTCGACAAGTTCGGCTGTTCGAATGGGATCGATCGGCTCAGGCGTGCGGCCGAACATCTGGTCGAAGCGGCGGCCGACCTCCGGCCCGAAGCGGAGCGTAAGCGGTGGGCGAGCAGTATTGGCAAGCTCGCCGATTGTCTTGAAGCCGAGCGTCCGCAGGTCGCCGACGATCTTCTCAGGAAGCCGTAGAAGAGAGATCGGCAGCTTTTCCACTGCCCGGAGGGTCTCGCCCCTCGGAACCATGACGGTCTCGCGGCTGGTCGCTCTGGCGCATGCGTGGGCGGCACCCCACGTGTCGGCGATGGCGACCCGTGTCGTCAGGCCCTTGGCGCGGAAGCGGTTGGCGATGCTCGTCAACATTCGCTCCTCGCCGCCCTGTAGATGGTCCGCGCCCTCCGTGTCCATGACGATGCCGTCCGGCGCGTCGACGGCGACGATCGGCGAATACTGGCTGAGCGCCCACATGGTGATGCGATCGAGCGCCGCTGCATCGGCGGCGGCATCGGCGTCGATCATCCGGAGGCCCTGGAAGAGCGCCTGCGCCTTGGCGGCCGGCATGCCCACGTGAACGCCAGCCTTTCTGGCCGCGGGATCGGCGGCCGACACCCAGCGTTTGGAACCGCTCTTCGAAATGACGGCGATCGCCTCCTCAACGGGAATGGCGGGATCGGCCCGCCTGATCCTGTCCGTCGCCAGATCGGGAAAAAATATCGATACGACCCTCGGCATCGCAGGCTCCTACTTCGAACTCGGCGCACTCACCCGCTTTCACCCTCATCAGTTCCAGAAGCCATCTCGCCCGCCCGACGCCCGGAACCGGCAGTTCCTCGCTCGGGATGACGCTCACCCTCCAGCGCGTGGTCGACGCCGTCGGCTGGCCGAAGTCGCTGGCCTCGGTCTGCCGTCGCCACCGCCGCACTGCAAGCGCCATCGTGCCGCTCTTCTCGGCTGCGAGTTGCAGCCGCCGGGACGCGGCCATCGGCAGCCGGACGATCTCGCCGATCACCGCCCCGAGGCCGCCGTATGAAAGGCCCTCCTCCATATTGGCAAGGACGTCCTCCTCCTTGTCGGACTCGACGAAGACGACCCGGTTCGGATGAAGACCCGCCTGCGCCAAGGCCGGGAAGAACAGGTCAGGACGTGTCAGGCACCAGACGACCTTGCCTTTGGTACGGGCGGCAATCCCGCTCACGAACAGGGCGGCCGCCGCCCCGTCGACGGTGCCGGTCCCGCCGCCGGCGCATTCGTGCAGCGCGCCATAGGCCAATCCACCACCCGGAAGCCGCTCGTCGATCTGCGCGACACCGAAAGGCAAAACGCCTCGGCTGCGCCGACCGGCGCCTTCCAGGTGCGCGATCTGCTCGCGCAGCCCGTCGAGGACGGCGTTTGGGGCGACGGCTGACTTCATGATCTCGGGCAACCCGTTTTCGGCTTGAGTAACAGCAATATGTTCTGTATTTGTTCCGAAGAGATAAATGAGTCAATGCGCATATGACCCGCTGAAGTTGAGCGCCGGTACAAAAGATAAAAATCGCCAGCGGATTCAATCGGATGTTGAGACAGGAATATTTTTGGATGCGCCGAACGCGGCTTGTGGAAGATACGATCCCGAGACTGCAAGATCACCAGGTCCCGGTGGTCGAACTCATATGCCTCCTCTGCGATCGCCATTGTACACATGAGCGCAAACTGTTGGTCAAAGCGTTTGGCGCAAGCGTCACCTTCGCGGAAATCCGCCGGCGCATGGCCATGGGCTGCGAGCGGATGCAGACGCCGCGAGGTGACAAGTGTGGAGCACACTTCCCATGTTTGAGTGATGGTCTTGCTGATGGAAGCTAGATAATGACAGGCGAAGACAACCGCGAACGGCCGCGCAAGATCGTGCATGTCGACATGGATGCCTTCTACGCATCGGTCGAGCAGCGCGACAATCCGGAGCTGCGAGGTGTGCCGGTTGCTGTCGGCAGTCCTGCTGCCCGCGGGGTCGTGGCGGCCGCCAGTTACGAGGCACGCAAATTCGGCGTCCATTCCGCCATGCCTTCGGTGACCGCCCAGCGGAAATGCCCGGACCTTGTCTTCGTCAAGCCGCGCTTTGATGTTTACAAAGCCGTGTCGTTGCAGATCCGCTCGATTTTCGCCGAATACACGCCGATGATCGAGCCACTGTCGCTCGACGAGGCCTATCTCGACGTCACCGAAAACCTGAAGGGCATGGAGATTGCGACCGAGATCGCCGAAGAGATCCGAGCGAGGATCAAGGCGGCGACGGGGCTCAACGCGTCGGCGGGAATTTCTTACAACAAGTTTCTGGCCAAGATGGCAAGCGACCTCAACAAGCCGAACGGCCAGGCCGTCATCACCCCCAAGAACGGCCCCGCCTTCGTCGAACAGCTTCCCGTCAAGAAATTCCATGGCGTGGGACCGGCAACGGCCGAGAAGATGCATCGGCTCGCGATCGAAACGGGAGCGGACCTGAAGGAGAAAACGCTCGACTTCCTCGTCGAACATTTCGGAAAGTCAGGGCCGTATTTTTATGGCATCGCCCGCGGCATCGACAATCGCCAGGTCAGACCGGACCGGGTGCGGAAATCCGTCGGTGCGGAAGACACTTTCTCTGCCGACATCCATTCTTATGAACCCGCGCGCGACGGGCTTCAGTCGCTGATCGAAAAGGTCTGGGGCTATTGCGAGGCCAATGAAATCGGCGCCAAGACGGTGACGCTCAAGGTCAAGTATGCCGACTTCAGCCAGATCACCCGTAGCAAGACAGTTCCGTCAGCACTGCCAGCAATTGCCAATCTTGAGGAGGTGGTCGATATGCTTCTCGCGCCAATCTTCCCGCCGCGAAAAGGCATCCGTCTGCTCGGCGTGTCGCTGTCTTCGCTGGAGCGGCGCAGATCTGAAGCGACGCCGCAGTTGCAGCTCGCGTTTTAGGTCACATTAGATGTGACGCGGTCGGTTTTAGATTGGATGCGCTCCGCACCGGCGTTCCCGCGCCTGCCAGTGGTACCGCCCCTCGCCTAAGTTCCCTTGACCTGCTTGCGGCAGATCGAAGCTGAGAGGTCGGAGTTTCGTCGAAGCCGTCTGATGTGAAATTCCGTTGGAATTTCCGACCTCACGAACCGCTTTCGCCCTCGCTATTGAGAACTAGCGCAGAACGGATGCAATCAAGCAAAATCTGTTCGCCAAACGGTTTTGTCAGGCAGCCGACGACGTCCGCGCCCAACGCAGACGCGCGCACATTCTTTTCCGGAAAGGCGGTGATCAGAACAGTCGGAACGCTCTTGCCCAGCGCGACCAGCCGGTGGTGCAGATCGAGCCCGCTCATTCCGGGCATATTGATGTCAGTCACAAGGCAGGCCGTGCGGCGGATATCAGGGAATCTCAAGAAATCATCCGCGGATGAAAAGGTCTCGGCGTCAAATCCCATCGACCTTATGAGCCCCTTGATAGCCTCCCGCATCGACTCGTCGTCGTCGACGATCGCAATCAGAGGTTTCTTGGTTGGCACCGCCGCCTCCCGACTTCGCCGATGGGCGTCGCGCCTAAATGGCGTTATGGCAAATTGCTGGATGGACTTATTATCGGGCGGCGACAAAGGCACCGCAAGCTATACGCTCGTATACGCTGTCTAAACAGTTCTGCGACGGATTGGGAATGTGAACGCGCGGAACATGGAAATGAGGAGACCGACGCGCGCTGCGAAAACAGAGCCATACGCGTGGCAAGTTCGTTAATGCATAAAATGTGGGTTGGAGGACGGTCATCTCGAATGTGCCCGCGCCGAAAGGGTGGAGAGCCGTCCTGCAGGCTGCCTACTCTACCCGAACCAACCGACGCGCCCCGACAGAAGGTTCGTTCGCCGGCGACGCTGGCCGCTCCACGATGCGCAAAACGCCGTTTGCGGCCGCCGGCATCCACCCTTGTGGCCGGGGTGATTATCGAGCATGGTGGCGTGCGAAAGGAAACCCGATTTCGGCATTCGTTTACTCATCTCGTGGCCAATAGGCGTAGATAGTAAATTATGCCAACGTCGATTCACATTGCGGGTTCTGACGATTGACCGAGGCGCTAGCGACCATCATTGTTATCGATGATGACCCCGAGGTCCGGGAGGCGCTTGGGAGTCTGCTGCGTTCGGTCGGCTTTGCCGTCAACCTCCTCGCTTCCGTGGGCGACTTCCTCACGTCCGGGCGACCCGATGGACCGACCTGTCTCGTACTCGATGTCCGGCTTCCGGGACAAAGCGGTCTTGATTTTCAGCTCGAGCTGTCGAGAGAAAACATTCAGTTGCCGATTGTCTTCATCACCGGGCACGGCGACATCCCCATGTCTGTCAAAGCGATGAAAGGGGGCGCGGTCGAGTTCCTGACGAAACCGTTCCGAGACCAGGACTTGCTCGACGCCATTCACATCGGCCTGGCGCGCGACCGCGAATGGCTTGAAAATGAAAAGGCGCTGGCGACGGTGCGCACTCGTTTCGCTAGCCTGACCCCACGGGAGCGCGAGGTGATGGCTTTGGTGGTGACAGGACGGCTCAACAAGCAGATTGCCAGCGCTCTAGGCGTCAGCGAGATTACCGTGAAGGTTCACCGCAGCCAGGTCATGCAGAAGATGGGCACCAGATCCCTGCCCGAACTCGCGCGTATGGCTGACAAGCTGATGCTCGCGCCAGGAAAGACTCAAACGAACTGATAAAGGTCTTGGCTGCGCGTATAGGTCATCCCCCGCTCATTGGTAATCGATCCTTCCTGGTGGCCAATAGCCCCTGCGGAAGCCCTCCTCTATGGTGCGCGTTCATTTCCCCCTCCTCCCAGGCCGGATCGCTACCGATCGGCCCGCCTTGGCCTCCCACCCGCGGGAGGCTTCTTTTTGGCCTCAGTCCCTGCAAGACACTTTCGACTCCAACACGGAAACCGACACCGAATCGAACTGACGGCACCCATGCGCGGGGTTAGAGGAGCAGACCATCGCCCCAGTCATTGCGGGCCAGGATGACTTCGCCGACATGAGTCGCTGAGCAGAAGTTCTGCTGAGGGGTGTCCGTGCCGGTATTCCAAGGTATCGCAAAGCGAAACCACAGTATAATGTCGCGTCGTCCCTTCCATCGCTAGACTAGTCGTTGCCTCGCGAGACAGGTAGCGAATCCCCCCGTTGCTACCACCAAGCTTCGGCGCTCCCTCCATCCGAAGCTCTACGGGTCCACGACCCGCCCGACCGCCCAGCAGCCGCTGGGCGGTCTTTCCTAGAGGTGGACCACGTATCGACCGGGCGGGTGATGGCCTCGTTGTTGGGACGGGCAGGCGAGATGTGGTAAGAAGTGAGGAAGTGGTTGCGGTTCGTCATATGTGCTCGCTTTGGCCAATTTGACCGGACGGATCTCCGAAACGCGTTGGTGGAGATGGGAGTTTGGAGGTTCTTTGGGAGGACGGTGATCGCGTGTTCCACAGGCAACGGCGCCTGGGTGCCGACGGCACGTGGAACCCGGTTCTGGTCGTGATTTCGGCCCTCGAGTATCCGACGCCTTCAAGCCTCGGCCGCCTCGACCATGAATACGGATTGAAGGATGAGCTCGATAGCGCGTGGGCGGTGCGACCGCTTGAGTTGGTGCGCGAGGGCGGCCGGACCATGCTGGTGCTTGAAGATCCGGGCAGCGAGCCGCTCGCCCGCCGGCTCGGAGCGGCAATGGAAACCGGACTTTTCTTGCGCCTAGCGATCAGCATCGCCGCTGCGCTCGGCAGAGTCCACCAGCGCGGCCTGGTCCATAAGGACATCAAACCGGCCAATATCCTGGTAGCGGGCACGTGCGCCGAGGTGCGGCTAACCGGCTTCGGCATTGCCTCACGCCTATCCCGCGAGCGGCAAGCGCTCGAGCCGCCCGAAGTGGTTGCGGGAACGCTTGCCTATATGGCCCCCGAGCAGACCGGGCGCATGAACCGCTCGATCGACTCCCGCAGCGACCTTTATGCGCTCGGCGTGACACTTTACGAAATGCTGACCGGGAGCCTGCCCTTTGCCGCTTCCGACCCGATGGAATGGGTGCATTGCCACATTGCACGACAGCCGATGTCGCCCAAGGAGCGGACGGCGGACGTTTCACCGGCAGTCTCGGCCATCGTCATGAAGCTGCTCGCCAAGACGGCCGAGGAACGATACCAGACGGCAGGCGGCGTCGAGCACGATCTGAGGCGCTGTCTCAGCCAATGGGAAATGGAATCGCGGATTGAGGCGTTCCCGCTCGGCGAGCGCGATATCGCAGACCGGCTGCTGATCCCCGAAAGGCTATACGGGCGGGAGCATGAGGTCGAAACCTTGCTCGCTGCCTTCGACCGTGTGGTGCTGGGCGGGGCGCCGGAGTTAGTGCTGGTCTCTGGCTATTCCGGCATCGGAAAGTCGGCTGTGGTCAACGAACTCCACAAGGTACTGGTGCCGCCGCGCGGGCTGTTTGCGTCCGGCAAGTTCGACCAGTACAAACGGGACATCCCCTACGCGACCCTGGCGCAGGCCTTTCAGGGTCTGCTGAAAGGGCTCCTCGCCAAGAGCGAGGCGGATTTGGCACCGTGGCGCGAGGCGCTGAGCGAGACGCTGGGACCGAACGCAAAGCTGATGGTCGATTTCGTCCCCGAATTGAAGCTCGTCATCGGCGACCAGCCGCCGGTCCCGGAACTTCCACCACAGGACGCGCAACGACGATTCCAACTGGTATTCCGGCGGTTCATCAGTGTCTTTGCCCGGCCCGAACATCCGCTGGCGCTGTTCCTCGACGATCTCCAATGGCTTGACGGAGCGACGCTCGATCTGCTTAAGGATCTGCTGACCCGGTCGGATCTGCAACACCTCATGCTGATCGGTGCCTATCGCGACAACGAAGTCACTGCCGCCCATCCGCTGATGCGGACGCTTGACGTGATCAAGACCGCGGGCGGCAAGGTCGCGGAGATCACGCTTGCGCCGCTCACTGAGGACTATCTCCAGCAGTTGATCGCGGATACGCTCCACTGTCAGCCTGATCGTGCGGCCCCGCTCACCCGAATGATGCACGACAAGACCGGCGGCAATCCGTTCTTCGTCCGTCAGTTCCTGTTTTCGCTCGCCGAAGAGGGAGTGCTCGCTTTCGACTATCGCGCGGCATGCTGGTCCTGGGATCTCAGCCGCATTCACTCCATGGGATACACCGACAACGTCGTGCATCTCATGGTCGGCAAGCTCGCGCGTCAGCCGCCCGAAACGCGGGAGGCGTTGCAGCAGATCGCCTGTCTTGGAAACACCGCAGATATCAGGGTGCTTTCACTCGTGCTCGGGATCCCGGAGGAGCAAGTCGCCGGGGCCTTGTGGCCTGCCGTCGCTCATGAACTGCTCGAGCGTCTGGCAGGCACGTACCGGTTCGTCCACGATCGCGTTCAGGAAGCCGCCTATTCGCTGATCCCGGAGGATCGACGCGGCGAGTTACACCTTCGCATAGGCAGACGACTTGCGGCGAATACTACGCCGGAGCGGATTGACGATCATGTCTTCGAGATTGTCAGCCAGCTTAATCGCGGAGCCGCACTGATCAACTCGGCTAAGGAGCGCGAGCAACTGTCAGAGTTTAATCTGATGGCCGGCAAGCGCGCCAAGGCCTCGACGGCATACGCTTCCGCTCTGAGCTATTTCGTTGCTGGCACGATGATGCTTTCGAAAGACCGGTGGCAGCGCCAGCACCAACTGGCGTTTGCGCTTGAACTGAACCGGGCCGAATGCGAGTTCCTGCTTGGCGCTCTGCCGGATGCGGAGGGCCGGTTAGCCCAGCTTTCCAGTTGTGCTGTCGGCGCCGACGACCAGGCTGCTGTCGCCTGCCTGCGCATTGATCTCTATGCTGCGCTCGGGCAAACCAGCCGCTCCGCAGACGTCGGTCTCGAATATCTGAGGCGGTATCTCGGCGTCGACTGGTCGCCGCATCCGGCCGACGCGGAGGTGCAACGAGAATACGACCGGATCTGGTTGCAGCTCGGGAGCCGCGCGATCAAGGATCTCATTGATCTGCCATTGATGAGCGACCCAGCATCCTCCGCGACGTTGGATATTCTCGCCCGGCTCGTGGGGGCGGTATGGCATACCGACGCGAACCTAGCATGTATGGCAATCTGCCTGGCTGTGAATCTGAGCCTCGAGCGCGGCAACAGCGACGGCTCCTGCTACCATTACGTGTCGCTTGGCTATATTGCTGGGCCGCGCTTCGGTGACTATGAGGCCGGTTTCCGCTTCGGTCAGCTAGGCTGCCAACTGGTCGAAAAGCGCGACCTGAAACGCTTTCAGGCCAGGACTTACAAAGACTTCGGGGCTCACGTCATTCCGTGGACGAGACATGTCCGAATCGGCCGCGACATGTTGCGGCGAGCCCTTGAAATTGCCGATCAGAGCGGTGACCTGACGTTTGCCGGATACAGCTATGCCAGTTTGAATTCGAATCTGCTGGCAGCAGGAGATCCGCTTATGGAAGTGCAACACCAAGCGGAGACCGGCCTCGCATTTGCGCAAAAGGTGCAGTTCCAGTTCGTCGTAGATCTCACCAGCGCGCAGCTCGGGCTCGTCCGGACGCTGCGCGGGTTGACCCGGAAATTCGGTTCCTTTGACGACGACGGATTTGACGAATTCGAGATCGAACGCCGGTTTTCGGAAAATCCGAATCTTGCGGAAATCTGCTACTTCGTCAGAAAACTCCAGGCCCGGTTCTTCGCCGGCGACTATGAGGCGGCCGTCGATGCGTCGTTGCGGGCGCAGAGGCTGCCATGGTCGTCCGTAGCGCATTTCGAAGAGACGCCGGAGCATCATTTCTACGGTGCCCTGGCCCGCGCCGCGTGCTGCGACGATGCTGTGGCAGACCAGCGGGCGCGGCATACGGAGGCTCTGGTTTTCCACCACCGACAGCTTCAGATCTATGCGAAGAATTGCCCGGAGAACTTCGAGAATCGCGCCGCACTTGTCGGCGCCGAGATAGCGCGCCTTGAAGGCCGCGAAATCGACGCCGTGCGCCTATACGAACAAGCGATCCGCGCAGCGCGCGCCAACGGCTTCCTTCATCATGAAGCCCTCGCATATGAACTCGCCGCCCGCTTTTATGCGCTGGGAGGCTTCGAAGACTTCACTCGTCTCTATCTCCGCAACGCGCGAGGCTGCTATTTACGCTGGGGTGCCGACGGTAAGGTGCGGCAACTCGACCAGCTCTATCCGGACCTGAGAGGGGACGAACGCAGTCCCGCTCCAACAAGCACTATTGGTGCCCCGGTCGAGCAACTCGACCTCGCAACCGTCATCAAAATCTCGCAAGCCGTGTCAGGCGAAATCGTCCTTCAAAAGCTGATCGACACGATCTTGCGCACCGCCGTTGAGCAGGCGGGCGCCGAGCGCGGCCTGCTGATCCTGCCGCGCGGCGGTGAGTCACGGATCGCGGCGGAGGCCACGACTTGCGGTGAAGCGGTCGCGGTGCAGATGCTCGACGCGATCGTCACAGAGTTTACGCTGCCACAATCGCTCCTTCGTTATATCTTGCGCACGAACGAAACCGTGGTCCTCGACGACGCAGCAGCTCAGAATCCATTTGCCGCGGACCCATATATTTGTCGGCACCGTGCTCGTTCTATCGTCTGTGCGCCGTTGCTCAATCAGGGCCAACTGACCGGGGTACTCTATCTTGAAAATAACCTCGCCCCTCGGGTCTTCGCGCCAGCTCGGATCGCGGTGCTGAAGTTGCTCGCCTCGCAGGCAGCAATCTCACTGGAGAATACCCGGTTGTACCGCGATCTCGCTGAACGCGAAGCCAGGTTCCGTCGCCTTGTCAAGGCCAACATCATCGGCATTATCATCTGGGATATCGAAGGTCGCATTTTTGAAGCCAATGACGCGTTTCTCCGCATGTTGGGCTACGACCGAGAGGACCTTGCCTCGGGTCGGCTATCCTGGACGGACCTGACGCCGGTCGAATGGCGCGACCGCGACGCACGGACCGTCGCAGAGCTGAAGATGATGGGGGCCGTCCAGCCGTTCGAAAAGGAGTATTTTCGGAAAGATGGCACCCGCCTGCCCGTGCTGATCGGCGGTGCACTTCTAGAAGAAAGCAGGAACGAAGGTGTCTCTTTCGTCCTCGATCTGACGGAGCGGCGGCAGGCCGAAGAGGCGTTACGGGAGAGCGAGGAAGCCTTGCGCGAGGTACAAGGGCAACTGGCTCATGCAAATCGCGTCGCCACAATGGGCCAGCTCACAGCGTCCATCGCCCATGAAGTCAATCAGCCGCTCGCCGCATCGCTCACCAACGCCCAGGCGGCGTTGCGCTGGCTCGGAACCCATCCGCCCAATTTGGAGGAGACGACACAGGCGCTGGGCCGGATCGTCGAGAACGCCAATCGAGCCAGCGATGTCATCGGCCGGATCCGTGCTTTGATCAAGAAGGAGCCGGCTCGCAAGGAGCGGTTCGACCTCAATGAAGCCATTCGTCACGTGATTGCCTTGACCGGCAGTGAAGTGCTCCGCCACGGCGTCACGCTGCAGACAGAATTCGCGGCGGGCCTCCCGTTGGTGGAAGGAGACCGCGTCCAGCTACAACAGGTGATCCTAAACCTGATCATGAACGCAATCGAGGCGATGAGCAGCATCAACGAGGAAGAGCGCGAACTGCTCATCAGCACCGGGGCAGATGCCTCAGGAACCGTTGTCGTCAGGATACGCGACAAGGGTCCGGGCCTTGACCCGCAGACAGTGGATCGTCTCTTTGAGGCTTTCTACACGACCAAATCGAGCGGCATGGGCATGGGCCTGGCGATCTGCCGTTCGATTATCGAGGCTCACGGCGGTCGAATGTGGGCCACCGCTGGTGAACCACGTGGGGCAGTGTTTCTGTTCACCCTGCCTCTCGAACGAGACGAAACCGCTGGCGCAATGCATGCCGACCAAATGGCAATGTTGGGAAACTGATTGGACCAACAACTGGCTGAAGCTCTCGCAGCCTGGGCAGGTCTCAGGCTGAAGGCCGTCGACCTGGCCCGCTTCTCCGTCACGAGACGATGAGGTACGGCCGAAGCTGAATTCACGTTCACGTCGCAGCCATCGGGCCAACGGGGCGGCAGTGGCGAAAGCAACAAGCGCATCGATCGTGCCGCGAAATCGTGCGCCAGGAAACTGGACGAGGCGACGGAGATGCCTGCACGAGCTAAAAGGTGCTAGGCACCAAGCTCGATGATCCTCAATTCTGGACCCAAACCCGGCTTACGGCATGTCGCGGAAATCACTGAAGGGCAGAGATCCCGAAGCCGTCTAACAGACGGACAAGCCCGACGGAGTAGCACAGAAGACCGAACTGGGTTCCAGTAACATATAGGGTAAAGGCAGATCTCTGGGCGTGCAGCGCTTGTCCCCAGGGAGACTTGATCGTTTCGAATGGCATGACGGAGAACATCATCAAATGGGCCTCCAAGTCCGTAGGCGGCCATGATGAAATATCGGGCGGTGTGTGGAGCGGAGAGCCCGGAGCGCAAGGCCCAGCTTCCCCATATGCGCTGGGAAACAGCGTCAATGGGACCAGTTCGATTTGGATGCGGTGGAGTTCATGTGTCATGGTCTCAATCCTTAGGCAAACGGTCCGACCCATCGGCTCGCCGGCACCTATCGTTGGTGAATGGCCTCAAGTCTGTCATTGATGTAGGCATCAGGAGGCGTGTTGAACGCCTTCGTGAGCTCGATGACATTGCCGCGCGGGAGAAGTACCCTGACCGTAACAGGACGCCGCTCGACCTGCTATTGATCTCGAGGAAGGATCGAGTAGCGAAGAGGAGGAGACGACTTATACGGGGGTTTAGCCGTTCATCGGGGCCGGCTACCAGAAATCAGACCACCACCCGCTCCTCGCGATGAGATGCCTTCGGCGCGCTCCTCTTCCCACGTCGATGACATCAACCAGATAGAACGTCGTCCCGGACTGCGTTACCTTGGAAGCCGTTTGCGCCGCTAGGAGAGCACGGAGCAACGTGGGCACCCTTCATGCTCGAAATGAGTGGCTGAGCCGGGCATAGCTCCCTAGCAGCCCGCCTGTGTGCTGCCTCCGTATAATTTGCGCATACACAAGTATGATGGCGGACCTACACTCTTCGTTTTACCTTTTACTCCTGAGTGCTGGCCCCTCCAAATTGGTCATGTTCGCATCGGCGTCGGCAGCCATTCACTTGGAACCATGGCCAATCAGGTTCCAAAACCGTTAGGAAGGGACGCAGAATGCCAACGGTATCTCCGACTCCTATCACGCCTCCAGACGAGCATCTTGTCACCGCCAGAGAGGCGCTTGAGCCCCTCTATGAGAGACTGGAGCTTCACACCGAGGTCACCCTGCTGTCGGCGGCAATGGGGGCCGGATGGCCCGTCGACGAGGCAACGAGGGCGCTGGCTGCGCTTAGATTGCAAGACGCCCTCAATATTCTTGGCGGGAATTGAGGTCCAGCATATCGACCCCGCCCAAACGACCGAACGAGATGGAAGGCTTCGCAAAGTTCTAACGCGAATCGATCCGACGAGGGATTATCCAGCGGCACGATCATGGCGCAGGAATTTTGGTGTGGAATAGTCTGCACAGCAGAACCCACCGCCACATAGATTTTCCTTTGCGGTTGCGACAAACAACTTCGCCGGCATTCGACGTCGAAGGATTCGATGGTCCGACTGGAACTTCACAACGATATTCCCACCTTGTAAACCATCGCCGTTCCGTATTGATGCTCCGACGAAGTAGCCGCGTTCCAGCGCGAGTTGCACCGCAATGTGCGGCAGCCGGTTGCCTCTAGAACCATTCAGCGTAACACCAGAGGCTCGCTTGGTTGCCGCGATTTAGCAGATCTACCAAGTTATCCGCCTCCTCGGCGGTCAGCATGTCCATGACAAACCCATTGACGACGGCCGGCTGTCCGACGACTTTATCGAACACCGTCCAGTAAATATTGAGGTTCTTGCGACGGCTATATCTTTGCGCTGCCATCGTGTACTGCCTCCGGGTGCGGTAACGACTTTCGTCGATTGTGAGCGGTCTGTCAGATGTGACTGCTCGGCGGCTCTTGGATCTGCGAGGCCCGCGACGCTAGTCAGCAACTCGGCAGAGGAAGAAGGCCCGCATCCCCGCGGCGGCAAAGGAGCCCATGCAGGGTCAGGTGGTTTGCCTTTAAACGGCGCTCACTGTAGAGCATTTTACTACCCGCCAGTGAAGAGATACATTAGCACTAGGGATGCTATCTACTTGTATATCCTTCCAAAAGCTCGCATCGCGTGGCGGCACCTCCCTAACGCCACGGTGCCGTGCGTTCGATCCATTCGCGCGTCCGCGCTTCTGGATCGACGTTCAAGGTAATGTCGGTGACAACGGCCGCGGTGTCGGCGCGCGCGTCGAATACGCCCTGTAGCCTGTCGACATTCAACCCGCCGATCGCCACCAGCGGCAACGGCGCGACACGCCTCTTCCAGTCTGTGATCCGTTCCAGGCCTTGCGGCGCCCATTTCATCTGCTTGAGAATGGTGGGATAGACCGGACCGAGCGCCACATAGTCAGGTTTCGCAGCCAAAGCCGTTTCGAGCTCTGACGCGTTATGTGTGGAAAGGCCGAATTTCAGGCCGGCGCTGCGAATGGCATCAAGGTCGGCTTCCCCAAGATCCTCCTGGCCAAGATGGATGAAATCGCATCCCTCCTCGATCGCCAGTTTCCAGTAGTCGTTGACAACCAGCTGGCACTTCGCCGCTGCGCAAACGGCCTTCGAACGCCGGATTTCCTGGCGCAGGATTTCGTCCGGGCGATCCTTCACCCGCAGTTGCACCAGTTTGACGCCCAGCGGCACGAGACGTTCGATCCATTTGGAACTGTCGACAATGAGATAGAAGGGATCAAGTCTCATGCGAAAACGCCCTTTCCGACAACCGGGGTGGACGGTACCGCCATGTCGCGTGGCTCCAGCATGCCGGAAAGATAAGCGAGCCTTCCGGCCTCGATCGCCTTGCCAAACGCCTCAGCCATGGCAGGCGGATCGCCTGCGACGGCGACCGCCGTGTTGAGCAGCACCGCGTCGTAGCCGAATTCCATCACTGTTGCCGCATGCGACGGTCTCCCGATCCCCGCATCCACGATCAGCGGTATGTCCGGAAAGGCGCTCCGCATGGCGGTGAGCGCGGAAGGGTTGCGCGGACCGGCCGCAGAACCGATCGGCGCGCACCAGGGCATCAAGACCCGGCATCCGACGGAGACCAGCTTTTCACCCACCACCAGATCGTCCGTCGTATAGGGAAATACGCAAAACCCTTCCGCACAAAGAATGCGTGCGGCTTCGACCAGTTCGAATACATCCGGCTGGAGACTGTCGTGGTGGCCGATCACCTCGAGCTTGATCCAGTCGGTACCGAATATCTCGCGCGCCATCTTGGCGGTCAGGATCGCTTCGGACGCGCTGTGACATCCCGCGGTATTTGGCAGGACGCGGACCGCGAGCTGGCGGATGAGTTCGAAGAAGGCTCCACCGGTCTTTCCGCCGGCCGTTTCGCGGCGAAGCGAGACGGTGACAATCTCCGCGCCGGACCGGCTGACCGCCTCGGCAAGGACGGCCGGCGACGGATAACGCGCGGTGCCGAGCAGAAGCCGCGAAGACAGTGCAGCATCATAAAGAGAAAGCATGGATCAACCTCCCTGCATCGGGGACAGGATTTCGATACGGTCACCATCGTCGAGCCGGTGATCGGCTCGGTCCTCGCGATGCACGAGATCTCCGTTGACGGCGGTTGCCAGCCAGTCGCCCTCGTATTCCAGAACATGAAGGAGTTCGGCCAGGGTTACGGCCTCGCAGACCTGGGTTTCGCCATTGATTATCAGTTTCATGAGGTTAGCCTTTCAGAAGTGAATGCCGCTCGAGGAGAATATCGGTGGCCCGCACCGCCATGGCGGGCGCCAGCAGGAAGCCATGCCGATGCATGCCGGCGATCGCGAGCCCCTCCTCCGTCTCGATGACTTGCGGAATGTTGTCGGCAAACGCCGGCCGTATGCCAGTCCCGGTCTCGACAACGCGTGCCTCGCCAAACGCCGGATGCAGCGCATAGGCCGCGTTCAGGAATTCCATGAGCGAACGCGCGGTAATCGGTCCGTCATCGTCAGCCTCGATCATCGTCGCCCCGACCATGAAACGGTGATCGTCGCGGGGCACGATGTAGATAGGATGGCGGGGATGCAGCATCCTAACCGGCCTGGAAAGGGTAATATCCGCAGTTTCCAGATAGAGCATTTCGCCTCGCACGCCGCGCAGGCCGGAAAGTCGCGGTATCGCCGCTGGCCCGGTGCAATCGAGCACGCCGGCAAACCGCCGGTCCTGCGGCTGGCATCCGCCGAAATGGAAGACGACGCCACGCTCGCGGAGCCTGCCGGCTAGTCTGGCCAGTGCGCGGCGTGGATCGAGATGCGCTTCCTGCTCGAAGAAAAGAGCCTTTTCGAAGCGGCCGGCTAGTGCAGGCTCGAGGTCGGCCACACCCTTGCGATCGATCCAGACATGACCGGTGGTGCGCGCGGCAAACCGGACGAGATCGGGGAGGTCGCGCGGCTGCGCCACGACCAGAGTACCGCGGCGACGAACCTCGCCGGGCACGACCTCCTCCCACCATCCGGCCGCGCCCAGGCCCAATGTCAGGACAATCTCTTCGGCCGCTTCCCGTTCGCAATAGGGCGCGAGCATTCCTCCAGCAAAGTGCGAGGCGCCAAGTCCCGCCGCGCCGGCCTTCTCGATCACCTCGACCGAAAAGCCCCGCCTGACGAGCTCATGGGCTGCCGCGAGGCCGGCAACACCAGCCCCTTTGACGAGAAACGTAGGCATTATGCGTTACCCGGAAGGTTTTCGATCGGCATGTACAGGTCGCCACCCTCCCGATATTTCGCCGCCATCGCTTCCAGCCCTTCCTTCTGCGCTTCGGCGCGGATATCGTGCGAAATCCGCATCGAGCAGAATTTCGGACCGCACATGGAGCAGAAATGCGCCACCTTATGCGCCTCCTTCGGCAGCGTTTCGTCGTGGAAGGAGCGGGCGGTTTCCGGATCGAGCGAGAGGTTGAACTGGTCCTCCCATCGGAACTCGAAACGGGCGCGCGACAACGCATCGTCGCGCACCCGCGCCGCCGGATGACCCTTGGCCAGATCGGCGGCATGTGCCGCGATCTTATAGGTGATGACGCCCACCTTGACGTCGTTGCGGTCCGGCAGGCCGAGATGTTCCTTGGGCGTCACGTAGCAGAGCATGGCGGTGCCGAACCAGCCGATCATCGCAGCCCCGATGCCGGACGTGATGTGGTCATAGCCCGGCGCGATATCGGTGGTCAGCGGCCCGAGCGTATAAAAAGGCGCCTCGCCGCAGACCGCGAGTTGCTTGTCCATGTTTTCCTTGATCTTGTGCATCGGCACATGACCGGGACCTTCGATCATCACCTGGCAATCCTTCGCCCAGGCGATTTTCGTTAACGCGCCGAGCGTTTCCAGTTCTGCGAACTGCGCCGCATCGTTGGCATCGGCAATCGAGCCTGGCCGCAGGCCATCACCGAGCGAGAAGGAAACGTCGTAAGCGCGGCAGATGTCGCAGATCTCCTCGAAATGCTCGTAGAGAAAACTCTCCCGGTGGTGGTGCAGACACCACTTGGCCATGATCGAGCCGCCGCGAGAAACGATGCCGGTGACGCGATTGACGGTCAGCGGGATATAGGCAAGCCGCACGCCCGCATGGATGGTGAAGTAATCGACGCCCTGCTCGGCCTGTTCGATCAGCGTATCGCGATAGACCTCCCAGGTGAGGTCCTCGGCAATGCCGTTCACCTTTTCGAGTGCCTGGTAGAGCGGCACGGTGCCGATCGGTACCGGCGAATTGCGGATGATCCATTCGCGGATATTGTGGATGTTGCGGCCGGTCGACAGGTCCATGACCGTGTCGGCACCCCAGCGGATCGCCCAGACCATCTTCTCCACTTCCTCCGCCATGGAGGAGGTGACGGCGGAATTGCCGATATTGGCATTGATCTTCACCAGGAAGTTCCGGCCGATGATCATCGGCTCGCTTTCCGGGTGATTGATGTTGGCGGGAATGATCGCCCGGCCGGCGGCGACCTCCTGGCGGACGAATTCCGGGGTCACATGATCGGGAATATGGGCGCCGAAGCTTTCGCCATCGCGGCTCATGGCCTCCACCTGTGCCTTGCGGCCGAGATTTTCGCGGATAGCGATGAATTCCATTTCCGGGGTGATGATGCCGGCGCGTGCATAGGCGAGTTGGGTCACGGCATTGTCTCCCCTCGCCCGCAGCGGCTGGCGCTTGGCCGGAAATTCCGGTGTCAGCCGTTCGCCGCTGACAAAGCCGTTGTCTTCGGGACGCACATGGCGGCCTTCATAGGCCTCGACATCTCCGCGGGCGAGCACCCAGCCGCGACGGAACTGTGACAGGCCCTGCTCGATGCGGATATCAGCGCCCTCGACAGTGTAAGGGCCGGAGCAATCATAGACGACGACAGGCGGCTCGCCCGATGTCGGATGGACGCTGATCTCGCGCATCGGCACGCGGATGTCGGAGTGCATATCTCCGGGGATGTAGATTTTCCGCGACGCCGGTAGCGGGCCGGTGGTGACGGTGGGTGTGACGTTCTTTGCGGCAATGGTCATGGTTTGAGGCTCCAAGTTGCAATTGGAGACCCAGTCAATCAGCCGGAATGATGGAAAGACGCCGGCATGGAATCCACGCGGGAATCCGAAGCCTTCGAGCGCTTGCACCGTCCCTACGCCAGTATGAACTGGATCAGGTTCAACGGGTCACTGCGCCACAACAGGCAAAGCCAAATTGTCCAGCAGTATCTCAGCCCCTTGCCGGGACCCCCCTGGTGAATGTCGCAAAGACTATGTCCTGGGCCGAGTTCGTGTCAACCACAGACCTTCCGTCGTCCCGCTCTTGGGCGTATTTTGATGTGGAAGCCGGGCAGATCATTGAATGTGGGAGAAGGATGTCGCCGACGTTCCAAATTGTCGCCTTGAACGGGATCGAGCGACCGGCCACCGAGATGGACCGGAGGTTCCTTGTTGCCGCCTAAGATTGTGCAAATTCCTTTTCGAAAGACCTCGTTAGAGCAACCGCACCTGCTTTATCGGCAAAGTTCATTCGATCGCCGAGAGGAACGCCGGGATCTGTTGCTCGAAGAACTTCGAGAAGGAGGCGATGCGCGGCGGCAGCGCCTGGTAAGGGGGGTAGTACAGGGTCAGCCATAAGTCTGGCGGCGACCAGTCCCGCAGGACGTGGACGAGCCGTCCGGTCCGCAGATGCTCGGCGACATGGAACTTGGGCAGCATGGCGACCCCGACGCCGTCGGCCGCCATGCTCGCCAGCACCTCTCCGCTATTGGCGCTGAATGCACGGCCTGCAGAAATCGTGGCGCTGCCACTGCCGTCCGACAGTGACCAGGTCTCCCGTTTGCTTTCGCCGCTATAGGCCAGGCAATCGTCGGGAATGAGCTCGTTCGGGTGCTTCATGTCGCAAAACCGGCTGCCGGGCGCTGCGACGAGGATACGGCGCACGACGCTGATCTTGCGCCAGATCGTGAACTTGTCCGAAGGTGCCGCGGAAATGCGGATCGCCAGATCATAATCGTCGTCGATGATGTCGACGAGTCCATCGGCGAGCGAGATTTCGAAGCTGATCTTGGGATAGCGCTCCCTGAATGCCGAGAGAATGGGCGGCAGGACCTGCTGGCCGAACCAGGTCGGCGCGCTGATGCGCAGGCGGCCATGATCCGCCTTGTGGGAATTCATCACGTCCTTGCGCGCGTTGTCGAGCGCCTGCACCGCCGGCTGTATCTGGGCGGCGAAGATCGCGCCATCGGTCGTCAGCGACACTTGGCGCGTGGTGCGCACGAAGAGTTGCACGCCCAGATCTTCTTCCAGGGCCGCAATCGCCCGGGTGACGGCTGCGGGCGTCATATCGAGCTCGCGCGCGACCTGCGCGAAGCTCCGCTTCTCGGCAGCCAGCAGGAAGGTTCGGAGCAGCTTGTAGTCGTTCATCGATTATTTCACCAATGGCAATTCACTGACAATTATTATTGCAATTTCCACGCCTGATCAACCGACGTAGATTTTCAATCACACCAGACAAACCAACACAGCCGCGGAAGGGCGAGGATCATGATCAAGGATATCAAGGGACTGCATCACATCACGTCGATGGCATCGGATGCCCGTCAGAACAACGCGTTCTTCACGGGCACGCTTGGCCTGCGCCGCGTCAAGAAGACCGTAAATTTCGACGATCCCAACGTCTACCACCTCTATTACGGTGATGAGGCCGGTACCCCCGGCTCCGTCATGACCTACTTCCCGTTTCCCGACGTGATGCGCGGCCGTCCCGGCGTCGGCGAAGTCAGTGACACACAGTTCGCGGTGCCCAAGGGCTCGTTGTCCTTCTGGCAGGATCGCTTATCGGCAAAGGGAACCGGCAGCCTGCAGACCGACACTGCCTTTGGCGCTCCCCGCCTCCTGTTCAAAGGGCCGGACGGCGAAGGGTTTGCCCTTGTCGAAACCGAAACCGATGGCCGAAAGGCCTGGACTGGCGCCGGCATCGACGAAAGCGTCGGCATCCGCGGCTTCACCGGTGCCAGATTCCGCCTGCATGACGCCGCTGCCACGTCCGAACTGCTCGGTTTCATGGGCTACCAGCGCACTGAAACGGATGGTGACGTCACCCGCTTCATCATCCCCGGCGGCAATGGTGCCGACACGATCGACCTCGAAGTCCTTCCGAAAACGCCTTTCGCAAGGCAGGGCGCAGGTTCCGTGCATCACATCGCTTTCGCCGTCGAGAACCGCGCAAAGCAGCTCGAAGTCCGCAAGGCCCTGATGGATACAGGATACCAGGTGACGCCTGTCATCGACCGCGATTACTTCTGGGCGATCTACTTCCGGACACCCGGCGGCGTCCTGTTCGAAATCGCCACCAACGAACCCGGTTTCGACCGCGACGAAGACACGGCACACCTCGGCGAGGCTTTGAAACTGCCGGCTCGCTACGAGCCTTATCGTGACCAGATCGAGGCCGGGCTGACACCGCTCGCCGCCTGACGTCGCTTTCCAACAATAAGGCGGCATAACTTTCAAGACGTGCCGCCTTTCCTGCCCCATTACCTAGCTTCAACCCAGTCAAAGGAAGACACGAGATGTCCAGCAAGCTTCAGGTCCTAACCCCGCAGAACAGTCAGATCATCTTCATCGACCAGCAGCCGCAGATGGCCTTCGGCGTCCAATCGATCGACCGCCAGGTCTTGAAGAACAACGTCGTCGGTCTGGCCAAGGCTGCCAGGATCTTCAACATCCCGACCACCATCACCACCGTCGAGACCGACAGCTTCTCGGGCAACACTTTCCCGGAACTGCTCGCCGTCGTCCCGGACAATGATATCCTTGAGCGCACCTCGATGAATTCCTGGGACGACCAGAACGTCCGCGACGCGCTTGCCAAGAATGCCGCCGATGGCCGCAAGAAGATCGTCGTCGCCGGCCTCTGGACGGAGGTTTGCAACACGACCTTTGCGCTCTCCTGCATGAACGACACAGACTATGAGATCTACATGGTCGCCGATGCGTCCGGCGGCACGTCGCTCGACGCGCACAAATATGCAATGGACCGCATGGTGCAGGCGGGTGTCGTTCCGGTCACCTGGCAGCAGGTCCTGCTTGAATGGCAGCGCGACTGGGCACGCAAGGAAACCTATGACGCGGTCACGTCGCTGGTGAAGGAGCATTCCGGCGCCTACGGCATGGGTATCGACTATGCGGTCACTCACGTTCACGGCGGCGCCGAGCGGGTCCGCCATGGCAAGCGGATCGGCCCGAACCCTGCGAAGTAAAACCGTCATCACCCCGGCAGGCGGTCGCCAGCCGGGGTGAACTGCTTCTCTCCAAGCGAAGGTGATCCGCGATGAAAATCTATCTGCTGTCCCTCGGTGCCGGCCTGTTGGTGGGCGTAATATACAGCCTGCTCAATGTCCGTTCGCCCGCCCCGCCCGTTGTCGCCCTCATCGGCCTGCTCGGCATCCTCGTCGGTGAGCAGCTGGTGCCCTTGGCAAAAAGCATCTGGGCACGCGAGCCCGCCGCCGTCTCCTGGCTTCACCAGGTCAAGCCGCACATGTTCGGGCACCTTCCGAAGGGCGGCACAAACCTGACCCTGCCTCGTGAAGATCCGACGTCGGGGAAAAGCTGATGACCACGCGCCGCACATTCCTGGGCGCAGCGTCGAGCTTTGCCTTTTCAAATCTTTTTTCACCGGCGAACGCCGCCGATCCCATCAAGACGGGAGCTGCTTCCATGCACGCCGATATCGTTCTTCACAACGGACTGATCACGACGCTTGATCGCGCAAATCCGAACGCCACCGCCGTCGCCGTCAAGGACGGCGTGTTTCTGGAGGTGGGAACCGACAGCGAGGTGATGACGCTCGCCGGACCGGATACGAAGATCATCGACCTGAAAGGCAAGCGCATGCTGCCCGGTCTGATCGACAACCACACCCACGTCGTGCGCGGCGGCCTCAACTTCAACATGGAACTCCGCTGGGATGGTGTCCGGTCGCTTGCCGATGCGATGGACATGCTGAAGCGACAGGTGGCGATCACGCCGGCTCCGCAATGGGTTCGCGTGGTCGGTGGTTTTACCGAACACCAGTTTGCGGAGAAGCGCCTGCCGACGATCGACGAGATCAACGCCATCGCGCCCGATACCCCGGTCTTCCTGCTCCATCTCTATGACCGCGCGCTGCTGAACGGCGCAGCGCTCCGCGCCGTCGGCTATGGCAGAGATACACCGAACCCTCCTGGCGGCGAGATCACCCGCGATGCCAACGGCAATCCGACCGGCCTTCTGCTCGCCAAGCCGAATGCTGGCATTCTCTATTCGACCTTGTCGAAGGGGCCGAAGCTTCCGTTCGAATACCAGGTCAACTCCACCCGCCATTTCATGCGCGAACTCAACCGGCTGGGCATTACCGGCGTGATCGACGCCGGCGGCGGTTTCCAGAACTATCCGGACGATTATGCGGTGATCCAGAAGCTTTCGGGTGAGGATCAACTGACGGTGCGTCTGGCCTACAACCTGTTCACGCAGAAGCCGAAGGAAGAGAAGCAGGATTTCCTCAACTGGACGCAGTCGGTCAAATACAAGCAGGGCAATGACTACTTCCGCCACAACGGCGCTGGCGAAATGCTGGTCTTCTCCGCGGCTGACTTCGAGGACTTCCGCCAGCCACGGCCCGAAATGGCGCCGGAAATGGAGGGCGAACTGGAGGACGTCGTTCGGGTGTTGGCCGAAAACCGCTGGCCTTGGCGGCTTCACGCCACCTACGACGAGACCATCTCCCGTTCGCTCGACGTTTTCGAGAAGGTCAACAAGGACATTCCGCTCGAAGGTCTCAACTGGTTCTTCGACCATGCCGAGACGATCTCGGATCGTTCGATCGACCGCATCGCGGCGCTCGGCGGCGGCATCGCCACCCAGCACCGCATGGCCTATCAGGGCGAATATTTCGTGGAGCGCTACGGCCATGGCGTCGCAGAGGCCACGCCACCGATCAGGCGCATGCTCGAGAAGGGTGTCAACGTCTCGGCAGGGACCGATGCGACCCGTGTCGCCTCCTATAATCCATGGGTTTCCCTTGCCTGGATGGTGACCGGAAAGACGGTTGGCGGGATGCAACTTTACCCGCGCGCCAACTGCCTCGATCGCGAGACGGCACTGCGCATGTGGACGGAGAAGGTCACCTGGTTCTCCAACGAGGAAGGCAAGAAGGGGCGGATCGAAAACGGCCAGTTCGCCGACGTCGTCGTCCCGGACAAGGACTTCTTCTCCTGCGCGGAAGACGAGATCTCGTACCTCACCTCACAGTTGACCATGGTCGGCGGCAAGATCGTCTACGCTGCGGGCGAATTCTCGGGGCTGGACGAGAACGATGTCCCGCCCGCCATGCCGGACTGGTCACCCGTTCGCACATTCGGCGGCTATGCGGCATGGGGCGAACCGCAAGGCGCCGGCATGAATTCCTTGCGCCGGACTGCGATCTCGACATGCGGTTGCGCCACTTCCTGCAACGTCCACGGTCACGACCACGCCGGTGCCTGGACATCGAAACTGCCGATCGCCGATCTCAAGGGCTTCTTCGGCGCGCTTGGTTGTGCCTGTTGGGCTGTGTGATTTTTCCAATGTCTTCCATGGGGCAGCATCAGGTCGCTGCCCCGCAGACTGTTGCGAATATCGCAAGAGAATCTCAATTTTTGATGCAATTGTTGGCGCTAATCTTTGCGGCCAATATCGTTCCATCAGATGGAAACAACGCCGCCGCATGGCCGGAGCGGCCAACATTGCAGGAACCGACATGACGAACGACATTCTCTCCACCAAAAGCTGGCGCCCGCGTATTGCCGGGATCGTTGCCGCACCCGTCACCCGAACCTTTGCGCTGCTTGCCCTGTGCGCGGCCTATATCCAGGGGCCGCTGACCAAGCTCTTCGACTTCCAGAGTGCAATCGGCGAGATGGAGCATTTCGGCCTTCATCCGGCTGCCTTCTTCGCGGTCGCCGTGATCGTGTTCGAACTCACGGCCTCCGCGATGATCCTGTCCGGTTTCCTGCGTTGGCTGGCAGCGCTGGCGCTCGCCGGCTTCACGCTCTTTGCCACCCTTATCGCCCTCCGGTTCTGGGAAATGCCCCTGGGAATGGATCGCATCATGGCAACCAACGCCTTCTTCGAACATCTGGGGCTGGCTGGCGCCTTCATCATTGTCGCCGCAAACGATCTGACCAAGGGAGCTTGCAAATGAGCACTCTCAAATCCTCCGGGGGCAGCTTTGCTCCCCTTGCGCAGCCAGTCTTTGCAGTTCTTTGGGCTGCAACCGTCCTCGGAAATACCGGCAGCTTCATGCGTGATGTCGCCAGTTCCTGGCTGATGACCGACCTGTCGGCCTCGCCGGCCGCCGTCGCGCTGGTGCAGGCGGCCGGAACCCTGCCGATCTTCCTTCTGGCAATACCTGCGGGTGTGCTCACCGATATTCTCGATCGCCGCAGGTTCCTGATTGCCGTGCAAATCCTGCTCGCGTCGGTCAGCGTAAGCCTCATGATCCTGGCAAATACCGGCATGCTTTCAGTCAGTGCGCTGATCGGCCTGACCTTCCTTGGTGGTATCGGCGCCGCGTTAATGGGACCGACCTGGCAAGCTATCGTGCCGGAACTGGTGAAGAGAGAGGACGTCAAGAGCGCCGTCGCGCTCAATTCGCTCGGCATCAATATCGCCCGGTCGATTGGGCCCGCTGCCGGCGGCCTGCTCCTTGCCGCCTTCGGCGCCGGCATCACTTATGGCGCGGACGTTGCGAGCTATCTCGTCGTCATCGCGGCGCTCGTCTGGTGGCCGCGGGCAAAGAACACCAATGATGCGCTGGCTGAAGGCTTCTTCGGCGCGTTCCGTGCGGGCCTGCGCTATACCCGCGCCAGCAGACCCTTGCATGTCGTCCTTTTGCGCGCGGCGATCTTCTTTGCCTTTGCCAGTGCCATCTGGGCACTCCTGCCGCTCGTCGCCCGACAATTGCTCGGTGGTGACGCAGGCTTCTACGGCATCCTGCTTGGCGCTGTCGGCGCTGGCGCGATCGGCGGCGCATTGATCATGCCTAAACTGCGCGAACGCTTCAATGCCGATGGCCTGCTTCTCGGTGCCGCTGTTATCACGGCACTCGTCATGGCCGCTTTGTCGCTCTCACCGCCAAAATCGGTTGCCATCATCGTCCTGCTCTTTCTCGGGGGCGCGTGGATCACTGCCCTGACCACCCTGAACGGCGCAGCGCAGGCCGTGCTTCCGAACTGGGTCCGCGGTCGCGGCCTGGCGGTCTATCTCACCGTCTTCAATGGCGCGATGACGGCAGGTAGCCTTGGCTGGGGTGCCGTTGGTGAAGCTGCCGGGGTGCCGGGAGCGCTGCTGATTGGCGCGGTGGGACTGATCGTTGCGGGCTTCGTCATGCATCGCTTGAAGCTGCCGGCCGGCGACGCGGATATGGTGCCCTCCAATCACTGGCCAGAACCCTTGGTCGCCGAGCCTGTGGCCCATGACCGTGGACCTGTTCTGATCCTGATAGAATACCTTGTCGAAAAACATCATCGCGCAGCCTTCCTGCATGCGCTGGATGAGATGTCTCACGAGCGGCGGCGGGACGGCGCCTACGGATGGGGGGTGACGGAGGACTCCGCCGATCCGCAAAAGATTGTCGAATGGTTCATGGTCGAATCCTGGGCCGAGCATCTTCGCCAGCACAAGAGGGTTTCCAATGCCGATGCCGACCTGCAAGCCCACCTCCTCGCCTATCACTCAGGGACGGACAAGCCGGTCGTGCGGCATTTCCTGACAATCAACCGGCCGAGAGCCGCCTAACAACGCGGCAGACCGGCATCCACCGCTGCCCGCAAATCATTGCCTTGAAAGGACAACGGTACGCGAAATGACCGAGAACTTCCCCTCCATCACCCGCCGCAGCGCCTTGCTGTCCGGAGCTGCCGCCGCAGCTACCATGGCACTTCCCACATCTTTCGGGTTTGCCGCCAACATTTCTTCCACCCCCACCCCAGTCGAAGGAGACAATAGAATGGGCTACATCACCACCAAGGACGGCGTCGAAATCTTCTACAAGGATTGGGGTGCGAAGGATGCCCAGCCGATCGTCTTCCACCATGGCTGGCCGCTCTCGTCGGACGATTGGGATGCACAGATGCTATTCTTCCTGGCAAAGGGTTACCGCGTCGTCGCCCATGACCGCCGAGGCCACGGTCGTTCTGCACAGGTTTCCGACGGTCACGACATGGATCACTACGCTGCCGACGCATTCGCCGTGGTTGAAGCGCTTGACCTGAAGAACGCCGTTCATATCGGCCATTCAACCGGCGGCGGCGAAGTTGCTCGCTATGTGGCAAAATACGGCCAGCCGGCCGGCCGCGTCGCCAAGGCCGTCCTGGTTTCAGCCGTTCCGCCCTTGATGCTCAAGACCGAGACAAATCCGGGCGGCCTTCCGATGGAGGTCTTCGACGGCATTCGCAAGGGGGTAGCCGAGAACCGCGCACAGCTGTTCGTCGATTTCCCCACCGGTCCGTTCTACGGCTTCAACCGTCCCGACGCCAAGGTTTATCCCGGGGTCATTCAGAATTGGTGGCGACAGGGCATGATGGGCAGCGCCAAGGCCCATTACGATGGGATCAAGGCCTTCTCCGAGACCGACCAGACCGACGACCTGAAGGCAATCACTGTTCCGACCCTCGTCATGCACGGCGACGACGACCAGGTCGTGCCGATCGACAACGCCGGCAAGCTATCCGTCAAGCTCGTGCAAAACGGCACCCTGAAGGTCTATCAGGGTTATCCGCATGGCATGCTGACAACGCATGCCGACGTCCTGAACGCCGACCTCCTGGCATTTATCCAGGCTTAATCGGACCGTCCGGGTGGGGCCATTTTCGCCGCACCCGGATCCGGCTGCAGAAGCTCGGCCTATAGTGGGTCACCGTGCGTTTCCTTTTCTGATTCTTCGCTCAAGCGCAGTGCTGCTCGATGGCTTTTTGTCAGTGCCGGTTGCGCAAGCGCCACGCGGCGGGAGGCACTCCCTCGGCCTTCGTGAAGCTTGCGACGAATTCATCTTCATTCGGAAACCCGCACTCTTCAGCGATCTGGGCAATCGTTTCACCGGTTCTGCTCAGCCGCGACTGGGCTCTGCTCATTCGATATGACGCAATCCATTCCGAAACGGACTGCCCGGTCGTGCGCAAAAATCCGGAACAGAGCGCATCGACTGAAAACCCGCACGCTTCGGCGATCTTATCCACCGGCGTGCCGCCCGACAGGTTCGCGGCGATGTACGCCTTGATACGCTTTTCCTGAAGCGGAGACAGTTGACCGGTGCCTGAAAGGTGCTGGATGGGAGACCGTCCGTAACGATGCGCAAGATGGGCGCTTAGCGCTAATCCTATATGAGGAAGCAGTGTGTCCCTGACCTCGTCCGGCATGTCGAACATCGGCATCAGCGCACCGCCTATGTTGCGGACCACCTGATCGTCAATCCCGCGGCAGGTTGTAAGGTCATCGATACGCGGCTCGCCGGCTTCCTCGGCGAGCTCGATGAACAGCGCGCTTGGGATATGAAATGCGAGCGCTTCGAAGCGGCCACGAACCGAAATTGCCGCGCCATTCCTCAGACTGATGAGACACATGGAACCTCTGGAATAGGTCTTCAGAGGCGTCCGTGCCCCGTCCGGCAGGATGTCACAATGATCGACGTCGACGAGATAGAGCACGACCAGAAAAGCATCATCGGCCGGCAGTAAGACTGTATGTTCGCTGTTGTCATAGGAGTGCTCGAGATGGACGACAGTAAGCGTTTCTTCGTAAAGAGGCCTGATCGCCAGCGCCCTTGCGGCATTGATCCCAAAACACGCCGCAATTTTCTCACTGACCGTCAACGCTTCACTCATATGTGTCTCGATCATCCTGACTGGGGACTATATAGCCCTACCGACGAGATGCCGCGCTTGATATTTTCCTACACGGGTCTCGACTGTCCATCTTGAATAAAAGGATCCTCGCGGGGCAGATTTTGCAAATTATTATGAGGTAGACATGGTTTAGAAAGCTGCCAAGGCTGGCAGGTCCGGTGTTCGCGTGTTTAAAAAATGAAAGAAGTGCGTCGTGGTCCAAGTTCTCCCCCTCCGCCACCCATCTTCCACTGGAAACTCGACTGACGGGTTCGGGTGCTCGTTGAAGCAGTTGTCGGTCAACCAAAGCCTACCTGGTTCAGACATCGATATCTTTCGGAAGGCGACAGACAACACGAAACTCGATCAGGTCATGACGCCGGCGAGCGACCGAGGTTTCGTGGTCGGGGTTTCCTCGCTCGGTGGCCACACGCGGCGCATCTTCCACGAACATCATGCGACTTTCCACGAATTTGCCGACAACTCGATCTATATTCGCGATCTCTCGAACGCCTACAAGGCGGATCTCCGCGGTCCTTTCGATTTCGTGTTGTTTGAAATTTCGCCGGCGTCCCTCGCCAAAATCGCCGATGATGCTGAAATGCCCGGCGTGACGTCGCTATCAGCTGAAACTGCATCAAAAGATATCGTACTTGCCAATCTCGCTCGGGCGCTGATCCCGGCACTGGAAAAGCCAGACGAGGCGAACGCGCTGTTCGTCGACCAGATGGCGACTGCCATCGGCACCTACCTCGTTCAGCGCTACGGAGGCCGGCCCGCGAAAGCCAGCGACAGGACGGGTAGCCTTTCGCGTGCGCATGAGGATCTGGCAAAAAGCCTGTTTCTCGAAAACCTCGACGGCAACGTGTCGATTTCAGAGGTTGCCCAGGTCTGCAACCTGTCGCGCGGCTATTTCATTCGTGCCTTTCGCGAGACGACTGGCATGACGCCCTATCAATGGGTCCTACGGGAGCGAATAGACCGGGCCCGCAACCTCCTGCGGAACTTGGACACTCCACTCGCCGAAGTGGCCATCGCCTGCGGCTTCGCGGACCAAAGCCATTTCACGCGCGTCTTTGCAGCTATGGTCGGCACCACGCCTGGCAATTGGCGGCGTAACGCCTGATCCAGACCAGCCCTCTTGGAAGATTCGTCGAACCGGAAGCACTTGAAGCGAAGTGAACCAACCATAGGTGGATTCAGACTATCGTTATCGGGCCCAGGGATTAATCACTTTCAACCCGGCAGCCTCGAACGGGCTTGTATCGCGAGTTGCGACCGCGAGGCCGTTCGCTGCTGCTGTAGCTGCAATGTAGCCATCAGACGTGCCGATAGCCCTCCCAGAGACTCGCGCGCGCACCATCAGTTCCGAGTAGAACTGCGAACTCGCCAGATTGAAGGACAGGATGCGCTCGGAAAAATGCGGCAACACTTCGCCCTCAAGTCGATCGCGAAGGATAGTTTGTCGCTTCCCTAGCGGCATGGCCGCAATCCCGAAGCGAAGTTCAGCAATCGTTATTACGGAAAGAAACAGCGTCTCGATGGCTTGGGCATCTAGCCAGGCGACCACTCGCTCATCGGGAGCCGGTTTCCACGGTTCGGATAAGACGTTGGTGTCCAACAAGATCATTCGAAGGGCATCGGTACAGCAGGAGTGTCATCGCGATTATTCTGAAGCGCTTCGACATCCAGATTGGAAAGCTCAGCTTCACGGCCAATAGCTGCCAGTAAGGAACCTAGCTTCACGCGCTCAGAGGGACGGACAGCGGCTTCGATAATGTCACGGATCTCGGCCTCGGTGCTGCGGCCATGATGTGCCGCTCGCACCCGCAGAGCACGATGTGTTTCGTCAGAAAGATTTCGAATGGTGACCGCCGGCACTGATATCACCTCCGTACGAACGATGACTTTGATATCAAAGTACGCAGAACGATGCAAGATTTCAAGGGATTTGAAATGGGCAAGAACGATATCGGTCCACGTCGATAGCGGATTGAAAGGGATCGAAGCCCGCTCCTCCAAGAGCTGCTTTCACACCTCCAGAATGCCCGCGATCCTGACCAGATCTGCAACTGACGATGCATGCATTTTCCGCATCATATGACCGCGGTGAAGCTTCACTGTGGCCTCAGCGAGTTGAACCTCTGCCGCAATTTGTTTGTTCAGTTTCCCGGCGACAACCAGTGTCATAATCTGCCGCTCACGGTCGGTAAGTTTGGAATACCTTTGGCGCAATGCAGCCGTTTGGCTTGCCTCTTCCCGGCGAGCGCTATCGCTTGCCAAGGCGCGGTTCACCGCTTCGAGCAGGTCCTGCTCCCGCACTGGCTTGGTAAGCACATCGATAGCTCCGGCCTTCATGGCGCGGACAGCCATCGCGACGTCCACATGAGCGCTGATCAGCACCACAGACCTTGGGCGCCCGCCTCTTGCGAGCGCCTCTTGGAACTCCAGGCCGCTCTGACCTGGCAAGCGGATATCCAGTACAATGCAGCCTGCACGATCAGGATCATCCACAGCAAGAAACTCGGCCACAGAGCAATGGGTTTCAGCCACAAGTCCGACAGACTCGAACAATCCTCTCAATGCTTCGCGGACACTTTGGTCGTCATCGATGATAATGACTGTCGGCCGGCCTCTTTTGCGATCATCTATCATGGACGCTCACGCCCTCTGCCAGAGGCAAGGTAAACGTGAACTGTCCCCCTCCCCCGTTCTCCGCAGCCGTAGCCCAAATCCGGCCGCCATGGGCTTCGACGATGGAACGGCATATCGACAAGCCCATTCCGATGCCTTCGGCCTTCGTGCTGTAGAATGCTTCGAAAACGCGCTCCAACTGGTGAACAGCTACCCCGCGCCCCGTGTCCGAAACACTCACTTTCACAAGTTCCTCATCTATAGTACATCGGATGACGATGCGTCGTGCCTCGCAAGAAGCTGCCATCGCTTCCGCGCTATTCATGATCAAGTTTAGAACGACTTGCTGCAGTTGTGTCCGGTCTCCTACGACTTCAATAGGCACTTCCGCCATATCAAGAACAACGTCTATCCCGCGCCTTTGAAGTTCGCCAGTCAACAGATTCAGCACCTCACGCACGGCAGGTCGGAGGTCGGTTTGCTCAATTTTCGCAGGCAGCTTTTGTGCCATTGCCCGGATACTGGTGATAATGTCGCCGGCGCGATGCCCGTCCCTGACGATCCTTTCGGCTGCCAGCCGCGCTTGCTCCAGATCGGTGTGACCCGGCTGTAGCCATCGCAGACATGTGCCGGCATTCGTGACGATTGCCATCAGCGGCTGGTTGACTTCATGGGCAATTGAAACGGCAAGTTCACCTGTTGCCGTCATCCGGGTCACATGCGCGAGTTCGCTCTGGCTTTGTCGCAAGGACTCTTCCGCCCGTTTGCGATCCTCAATATCCACGACGACGCCGTACCATCGCACAACATTTCCATCTGAATCCAGAAGTGGGCTTTGTCGAAGGTTGAACCATCGATATTCGCCATCGGCGCGTCTGATGCGGGCATCCACCGGACGACTTTTTTTTGAAGCTACGATATCGTCCCAGGCCATACGCATCGGCTCGACATCATCAGGATGAAACATGCGATAAAAACCGAAGCCGACGATCTCTTCAAAAGGCAGGCCGACATAATCGATCAAGTTTCGATTAAAATATTCAAGCCGGCCATCCGAGGTACACGACCAAGCCATGGCGGGTATCGTGTTGATGATTAGATTGAGCTTGTGTTCACTTTCTCTGAGCGCAGCTTCGCTTTGTCGAAGAGCGTTCTCCGCATATTGCAGGTCTTCGATATCGATATTGACGCCGAACCAACGAACGACGCCGTTGGCGTCGACTAGCTTGCGTCCGGAGAAGTAAAACCAACGGTATTTGCCGTCTGCTCCGCGAATGCGTCCTTTCAAAACAGTGTGGTCGGAATGCTCGAGGTCTCTCTTCCAGATGTCCACCATGCCGGGAATATCGTCTGGATGATAAAGGTCCAGGAAGCCCCAGCCGAGGATTTGGTCGGCAGGACGACCCGCATAGTCCAGCCAGCTTTTATTGACAAAATCGGCGCTGCCATCCGGTCGCGCTGACCATACGAGAACCGGCAGCGAATTGATGATGAGGCTGAGGTTCTCTTCGCTGGCCGCGAGCGCAGTCTTCGTTTCCTTCAATGCGTTTTCGGCCTGTTTGCGGTCCTCGATATCGAGGACCACACCGTACCATCTCAGGACATTTCCTTCTGCATCGAGCCGCGGCTTCTGGCGGAGCGTGCACCAACGATATTGGCCATCTGCGCGCCTCAGTCTGCCCACGACCTCCCTGGCATGCTTCGAGGCCATGATGTCATGCCATTCCGAAGCGAGATGTGACGTGTCGTCAGGATGAAATAGCTTGTAGAACCCCACTCCGGAGATTTCCTCAAGCGGCGCCCCGATGAACTCGAGAAAATGCTGGTTGGCAAAATCGAGCATGCCTTCCGACGTTGCGGACCACACCATGGCGGGGATTAGATCAATAATGGGATCGGTTTCCGGCTCTCGTTCCACCGCACTCTCCGTTCAGAGTTTGAGACGTTCGCGAGCCTAGAAGTTCCGACTCATGTCAGGAAGTAGAGAAGGGTGGCCGATCGTCCGACGGAAATAGTTACGGGATTTCCAGGTGTTGCGTAAGGACAAATCGATATACGAAGGTCTATGGTTGCAATGCCACCGTCTAGTTGCAGGCGACCTAGATCGCAATTGAGAGCGATCAGAAACCCGCTTACTCCTACCCATAGAAGCCCTTGACGAATGGCGACGTCGGCTGATCCGTCGTTGCCCTCACTCAAACATCTACGTGCATTGGAATTCTGCATCACTGCCATTTCCTGACTGATGCAACAGCATTCGGTGACGTGGTTTATCGCGACCCGAACGGCCCAAAGCAGCCCTTACTCGAAACCAACTTTCGTTTCATCTCGACCTATGGGGAGACTATCATGCGTAGTTTGATCATGTGCCTGATGTTGGCGACCGCCAGCATGACCACGGCAACAATGGTAAGCGCACTTCCTGCGCACGCCACGGCGGAGCTTCGCGAAGCTCCGGTTCCCATCCACTACCGAACCGCAAAGATCGAGGGCCTCGATATCTTCTACCGGGAAGCTGGCCCGGCCGACGCTCCGGTCGTGCTGCTACTCCATGGGTTTCCGACGTCCTCCCACATGTTCCGGAATCTGATCCCGCTTCTTGCAGACCGATACCACGTCATCGCGCCGGACTATCCCGGTTATGGCCAAAGCGCGTCTCCCGACCGTGGTAAGTTTGCCTACACGTTTGGCGGCGTCGCCGATATCGTAGACAAGTTACTCGACCATTTGGCGGTCAAAAGCTACGCAATGTACGTCATGGATTATGGTGCACCGGTGGGTTACCGCCTGGCGCTGAAACATCCGGAACGGGTGAGTGCGCTGATCATCCAGAACGGCAACGCCTATGATGAAGGGCTGAAGGAATTCTGGGATCCCATCAAGACCTATTGGTCCGATGGGTCGGAGAAGAGCCGCGGGGCGCTCTCCGGTCTGGTCACGCTCGAAACGACCAAGTTCCAGTATACCGATGGCATGGAAGACGTGTCGCGCATCAGCCCTGACAACTGGGTTCACGACCAGGCTCTTCTGGACCGACCTGGCAATAAGGATATCCAGCTCGACATGTTGTATGATTATCGCACCAACGTTCCGCTTTACCCCGCGTTCCAAAGTTTCTTTCGTGAGCGCAAGCCGCCCACGCTCATCGTCTGGGGCAAGAATGATTACATCTTTCCTGAGGCCGGCGCTCATCCTTATCTCAAGGATCTTCCGGATGCCGAACTTCATATCCTGAACTCAGGTCACTTCCTGCTCGAAGAAAAGTTGGACGTCGCTGCTCCGCTAATCAACGATTTCCTGGATCGCCGCGTCGCAAAGGAGTGACGATCAGGCATGGTTGCCGGCGGTGTGGCGAAGGTTTCCGTCAAGTCGAGGTCGCACCGCTGAAAAGCCGTTACCAAATTCCCGATTTTGGAGATCCCCATGCCATACCATTTTTTGGAAGTTGCAGTCACTCCGAATGTGCGGCTGGCACAAGCTGAAATGGGTGCCGACCAGATCTGGTTAGGCGACCACCATCGGGAATCCGACAGCTTCACCAACAGCGAACTGGCTTTCATCTCTGCACGGGACAGCTTCTACATTGCCTCTGTGTCGGAAACCGGTTGGCCCTATGTTCAGCATCGCGGTGGTCCAAAGGGCTTTCTGAAAATCGTCGACAGGAAAACACTGGCGTTCGCCGACTACAGGGGCAACCGCCAATATATCAGTACCGGAAACTTTGCCGCAAATGACCGGGCCTGTCTCTTTGTGGTGGATTACCCGCGACGAGCCCGCCTCAAGATCTACATGCATGTCGAGAAGCTGACACTCGATGCCGACCCGGCGCTGGCCGACCTGGTTTTCGACGCCGGCTACCGAGCAAAAGCAGAGCGGATTTTTCGACTGCGGCTGGAAGCCTTCGATTGGAACTGCCCTCAACATATCACACCGCGTTACACCGAAGAGGAGGTCGCGAAAGCGGTGGCAGCGTTGCGTGAACGCTTAGCCGAACTGGAGTCGGAGAATGCAGAATTGCATACGCGGCTCGAGGCCTTGCGAGGAAGATAATGAACGCCACAAGACCCAGTTGCAGGAGTTTTCACGAGCTTCTGCAACAGAAACGGCGTGCGGAGGACGGCTGGAACAACAGCAATCCCGAAAGGTCGCGCTGGCCTATGGCCACGACAGCCGGTGGCGCAACCGGTCCGAGCTTATAAACGGCGAGAGCACTCCCGGTCTCAGCGATTCGGTTTCTATGGGGAAAGAACGACATGACGCATACCACCCATCACCGCGTTGATATCGACGGTCGTGATGTATTTTATCGGCAGGCCGGAGAACCAGCCAAACCGGCCCTGTTACTGCTGCACGGGTTTCCGTCATCGAGCCACATGTTTCGCGATCTTATTCCACTGCTTGCGGACCGATTTCACCTTATCGCGCCCGACATACCGGGGTTCGGCCAGTCGGAGGCGCCCGCGCGCGAAAATTTCGCCTACACGTTCGACAATCTTGCCCACATCATCCAGAGGTTCATTGAGGTGCTGGGCATCGAACGATTTGCCCTCTACGCTTTCGATATCGGAGCACCCATCGGCTTCCGCGTCGCGATGAAGTTTCCCGAGCGGGTGACGGCAATCATTTCCCAAAATGGCAATGCCTACGAAGAGGGGTTGAGCGACGTCTGGAATCCGATCAGGCGATACTGGTCCGATCCCACGACCGCCAACCGCGATGCCCTGCGCGAGATCATGAAACCTCTCGCCATCCGCTGGCAGTACGAACACGGTGTTTCGGATTTATCGAACGTGTCTCCCGATGGCTATTCGCTCGATGCCTTCTACATGGCGCGTCCGGATAGTGAAGAAATCCAATTCGACCTTGCGCTCGACTACGCGAGCAACGTGGTCCTGTATCCGATGTTTCAAGCATATTTCCGCCGGCATCAACCCAGGTTCCTGGCAATCTGGGGCGACAAGGATCCCTTCTTCCTGCCCGCAGGTGCGGAGGCCTTTAGACGCGATCTCCCGAACGCTGAGATCCAGCTCCTCAATACCGGCCACTTCGCGTTGGAGACGCATTCCCGAGAAATTGCCACCGCGATAGCGGACTTCCTGACTTAACCCCGCTCGCAACCGCCGGCTTACACCGCTGCTGACGTCGCTGCGGTGAAGTCTGTTTGGCCGTTTGATCGTTAAGGACACGAGCATGGATCGCCCGTCAGCATCGCACCAAATGGTGCCGGAAGAAGAAATCATCGAAGTGAAAGCATTTATCGACCTCTTCATGATCGCGCCGCAGACGTTCGTCGACCAGGCTGAGTTTCGCTGCATGCCATTGGCTGGAGGTTGCGCAATATCGCTGCCAAGCGCGCCCGCCATCGGTCTCAATCGGGTGCTCGGCATCGTGGCACCTGAAGATCTCGACATGGCCTGTGAATGGATGAGCAAAAGGGCGGGCCGACGCTACTTACAAATGAACGCTGCCACCGCTCCTCAACGGACACACGACTGGATAAGGAAACGAGGCCTTGTTGCCCAAGGTCACGGATGGGCAAAACTACGGCGAACAGCGCCTTCCACGCCACTCATCCATTCTGGAGAGGTCGCGACCCGGCAGGTCAATGTCACCGAAGCCGAGATCTTCGGTTCGATGATGTGCGCCGGATTTCACTTTCCGGCAAACCTGACCCCGCTTTGGTCAGCGATCGTCGGGAAGGACGGTTGGAGCTGTTTTTTCGCGGAATTGGACGGCAGGCCGATTGCGACCGGCGCGATGTATGCGGCAGACGGCTGTGCTTGGCTTGGCGGTGGCTCGACCGTTCCCGAGTTTTGCAATCGCGGGGCACAGAGGGCCCTGATTGCCGCGCGTCTAAACCAAGGCGCCAGCCAGGGCGTTCAGACATTCGTCGTCGAAACCGCCCAACCGTCGGCCGATGAGCCGAATATCTCTCACGCCAATCTCATTGTGGCCGGATTCGAGCAGATTTATACGAGAATGAATTACCGGTTTCCGGACGGTTCATAAGGGACGGCGGACACCTTAGGTCTGCCAATCGAGCTGTTGCCTTCTTTCCAAGTGTCGCGCTTGCCGGATCACTGCTCGAACTCTGAGAGAATGTCATCTGCTTCTGGATCAGCTTGCAAACCCGCTTCCAGGGCACCGCCACGGGTCCCACCCGAAAGGATCATCGACGTCGCGGGCTGTTGCGAGACCGACCGCCAGATCATACCTTCACTGATCCAACCTCAGAAGGAGCCGCAGATGCAGATCGACCTCACAGGCAAAACCGCGCTGATTACTGGATCTACCGAAGGCATCGGCTACGCGATCGCCCGCCAGCTTGCGAGGGCTGGTGCGAACGTGGTGGTCAACGGACGGTCTGAAGAAAAGACCGCTAAGGCGGCCGAACGCCTGAAAGGCGAAGGTGCCAGGGGAAGCGTGAGCGCCGTACCAGCCGATGTCGCAACCGCTGAAGGGTGTGACGCTCTCGTCGCCAAGGTTCATCATGTCGATATCCTGATCAACAATGCGGGCATCTTCCAGCCGCTCGACTTCTTCGATGCGGACGACGAGGTCTGGGATCGCCATTGGCAGGTAAACGTCATGTCGGCCGTCAGGCTTTCACGTGCCTATCTTCCGGGCATGCAGAAGCTCGACTGGGGCCGCGTCATCTTCATCGCGTCGGAATCCGGCTTTAACATACCGGTGGAGATGATTCATTACGGCGTCAGCAAGACCGCGGACATCGCGGTTGCCCGTGGGCTTGCCAAGCGCATGGCTGGTACGGGCGTTACTGTGAACTCGGTTCTTCCCGGACCGACACTGTCCGAAGGCGTCGAGGCGATGCTTGCCGAAGAGCGTGCGAAGACGGGCAAGCCGATCGAGGAGGTCGCGGCGGACTTCGTCAAGAAGCATCGTGGCGGTTCGATTATCCAACGAGCTGCAAGCGTCGAGGAAATTGCCAACCTGGTAACCTATCTGGCGTCGCCTTTGGCATCCGCGACGACAGGAGCTTCCATGCGCGTGGACGGAGGGCTGATCGACACGCTCTGAGCTGATCCCTCACCTGACCTGCCGTTGTTCATAGGGCGGAGCCTTCCGATCGCCTTCTTATTGCGGCCGCCGGCACGCGTGTGCGGTATGAAGTAGGCATGAATCAGACAGGCTGCTTTGCGACACCAATTCGCTAAAGAGCAGACCTTCAGCCGGCCTTGAAACTGCATGCTGCACCTTGCGAGCCCGATCAACCGCTGCCAAACAAGGGCAAATTCACAATGCGTTACAGTGGGTTAGACCTTGGTCTGATCCACCCCGGACTGAGGTCGTAGCCTTGGAACAGCCGGCACTCCCCTTCGTTTGCCAGACAGCCGCCGGTCAAACTGACCCAAGGCAAAACACAAACATTCGGAGGAAATCACATGATCAAGCTCACCCACATTGCGTTCGCTGCAGCCTTGCTGGCAAGCACGACGGCGACGGCATTCGCGCAGTCATCCAGCACCGTCGGCACGGGCGGATCGTCGGCGGGCGGCGGAACTTCGAGCAGCACCGTTGGTACTGGTGGAAGTTCCGCCGGCGGTGGCGACTGCCCTGCCGGAACTAAAAACTGCGGTTCCGGTTCCGCCTCGACCATCGGCACAGGTGGATCGTCGGCAGGCGGCGGCAAGTCCAGCAGCACCGTGGGCACCGGTGGTTCTGCTGCAGGCTCCGGTTCCGGCTCGGGTTCGGCATCGACACTCGGCACAGGCGGTTCCTCTGCGGGCGGCGGCACGTCGAGCAGTTCTGTCGGGACCGGTGGGTCGGCCGCAGGGTCAGGTGACGCCAATTCGGCCTCTTCAGTCGGCACGGGAGCATCGTCGACTGACGGCGATAAAACCGGCAGCACCGTCGGCACCGGCGCAAGCCAAGCCGGTTCATCCCATGAGAACAATGGGAAGAAGGGCTGCGCTCCGGGCCAGATGAAGAAGAATGGCTCCAGTCATTCATGCTGAGGCATCCGGCCGGCGCCACAAGGCGTCGGCCCTTTCACCGGAGAAAGCAAATGATCAACACAGTCAAAGGCATCATCTATGGAGCCGCGATCTTGGTAGCCGGTCAGGCTGCCTCGGAAGATATCAAACTGGACGACGGGACAACCTGCACGGTGGTCGAAGGCCGGACCTCATCGGGCAATATGTCTACGACCGTCACCGCCGGAAACGGCAAGGTGTCTTCTTCGAGTGCGACCGGCGCCGGCTCGTCGACTGCGGCATCCTCGTCGTCAGCTAGCTCGGCAGGCGCGGGCAGCGTCGACAGCTACTCGACGGCAAGTGTCACGCGGCCCGACGGAACCGTCATCACCAAGCGCTCGGACGGCACCTGCTCTGTCACGAAACCCAATAAATAGGAGACCAGACATGAAGATCATGAGTTTGATCGGCGCGGCCAGTATCGCAGTTTTGTCCACCACGGCCGGCGTCTCGGCACAGGACTGCAACGCGGCTGGAACTGTCGGAACGGGCGGAAGTGCGGCGGCTGGCGCAACGTCTGCGAGTTCCGTCGGGACGGCGGGCGTGTGTCAGACCGACGAAGGGACGACCTCCTCCGTCGGCTCAGGCGGGAGCGCTGCAACCACTAACGGCAAGGCCATGAGCAAGACCCATGTCAACGACAACGGCGACAAGCTCAGGTCTCAGACGAAGGCCCAGGCCGTGGACAAAGGCACCTTTAGCAAGTCGCGGACGAAGACGAGCACGGATGGCGACAGTCTCCAGAGCACGACCCGCACGATGTCGCACGAGCCCGGCCAGAAGCCCGTCAAGAACACGACCGAACAGAAAATCATCCTGCCGCAGCAGTAATGGTGGCCGAGATTGCGCCGTCCGGCGCATTCATCGAGGTCGATGACAACAACTTGGGAAAGGAAAATCAGATGAACAACCTGATCTGGCTCGTAGGCGCCGTTGTGATCGTACTGGCTATATTGAGCTTCTTCGGCTTCCGCTGAGCTCCAGCCTGAACCAGCCGCGTCTCAAGACCGAAATCGTAACTGGCTGATCGCGGTGAATGGTGGATGTGTATTTCAACCTTCACCGCCTAGGTTGCTCGGGCACGAGACCGCCAGTCAACAATACGCTTCGGGGAGTGCAAGTCGACAAACAGGTTCGAGCTCGATCGGGAATTCGCCTTGAGAGACGAGCAATCTGTTCGTGGCTGTTCGGGGCGAAATATGCGATGGTTATTTAGAAATGTCAGGCGACGATCGGCCGGCTTGCACCGGAGTTCATCGCCATTCCTCTGCATCGGTACGCAGGATCGGAAAGGCGGATGTCAGCCGGCGCGGGGATCCATCTGCTTCATCGAGATTCTAGACGAGCGCACGCTGGCGATACCCCGACCGCCCAGGCAGCAACCGTCTCGTTACGCAAGTCTGCGCACCTGGTGCTGGCAGCTAGGCCTGCCTCAGCCAGTTGGGCGCCGCCTTGCTGTATACCCCACTACATGCAGCCGCAACGCATGCGGCAATGCCGCCGAAGTAAAAGCGCCGACCGGTTATCCCCGGCCCGTAATGGGCATATTTGCCCGAGTTCGTCAGTATGGTTTTCGCAAAGGTGGGAATAATCGGATCAGTGATCATGCACCAGCATGTGTCCGTCACGAACTCCACCCCGAAGCGTTCAAGGGCCGCTATCAGCCCGGCTTCGTTGGCCTTATCGTACGTTGCGCGTCCGCAGGTAACCACCATCGCCACATCCACATGCTTCTTTCGACCGCTGCACAGAGACGCGAGCCTCTCGATTTCGCTGATCGAGAAATGCGGATTGCCGAGCGAGACGAGATCGACGCGCTCATCGTCGGCGCTGTTGAGTTCCTCCCAACTCGGCGCGAGTTCCTCGAGCCGAAGATCGATCGAAGGGATGCTGATGGCTGAGGGGACAACGGCATCCAGCGTCTTTGCCTCGGGCGTCACCCCCACGATGTGAAACATCGGTGCACTGGAAACGGTCGCAAACGCGGCGCCGAAGGCCTTGAGATCGTCATTGGTTGGACCGGCCTGATCAAGACCGGAGACGACAGGGATAAGGTTCGATGCCAGCGCACCAATGTGATAACCGAGCAGCGGATAGAAGCTATCGTCGATGTTTTCGATATTAGCGACACTGACAAGCAGCCCGGCTTTGCGATTGCTGTCGATATGTGGGCCTGCCAGAGGCGCGCGGCCGGTTAGTGCGATGCAAATGTCGAGAAAGTCCGGATATTTCATTGTCCGCGCACCAAGAACGCTGTTGGCGTAGATGACGGCATTCGATTCTGCCCAGGCCACCTGCTCGCCGATCTTGGGAGCCGTCTCGAGCAGATAAGGCGCGCAGGTGAAGGTCGGCCGCGCACCCATTTCGACATAGACGTCACCCAACTGACTGGCCGGCTCGCCCAGGACGGGATCAATACCTTGCGAGCGCCAGCGTCGATGATCGACCGAAATCGAGTTGAGCGTTGTCGGCACCACAACGCGCCCGCCCAGATCCCGCAGTTTTTCGGCAAACGAAAGCGAGCCCGGTCCGGTGTAGATGCAGCCGTCGACGTGGACTTGTGAGACATCCATCAATTGTGTGGCGCCCTGCAGTTTCGCCATTCGCAGGATGATGCGGATCGCCGATTGTGCAGCCTTGCCGTGAGCACCAGCCAGATAAGCTCTATCCCGCTCCGACAATGCGACTTCACCGAAAAGAGGGGCAGAGTCTTTGCTATGCGACGGAATGGCGTCCATTGCCAGCCCGTCGGTGGAACAGGCAACAACGTTTCCGTCGATCTCGACAAATGCCGAACTCACCACCTTGCGAAAATTCTCGGGCGCGAGCGTTACAACGGGAATAGATTGACCGAATACCTCCTCGGCGATCACGACACCGAGCGTGAGGATATCCTCCTCTCGCTCGAACAACATCGCTTTGGGACCATTGCCATTGAGCAGCAGTTCCAACATCACGCCGCTGCCAGAGCAGGACCCCCTGCCCCCCGGGATCGCGAGGATATGGTCTTTGAGACCGCGGCCGCTCAAGGGGTGATGCCGATCGATCACCTCGCCGGTCCAGGGATCGACCCCGCCCCAGAAACTCAGTTCCAGATCGCTTGCAACAACATTGCCCGAAGCCTTGCCGTGCACGTAAGCCGACCCTGCGAAAATCAGTCCGTCAACAAGGTTGACCATCCGTGAGCCTTTCAAGGTGGTGGCTGTGCAAGCAGTTTTGAGTCGTTCGAATCTGGGGCTAGCTTGATCGCGCCGGCGGCAATCGAGACGGGCGCCCCGCTCTCTACCGGATTAAGGCGGCCTTCGCAAAACGCAGAATATGCCTGAGTATGCTCCGGGTGGCCATCTGTTGCCGGCCCGCCCAGCTGTTCCAGTTGGTGCAGAAAGTGACAGGGCGATCTTGGGATTTCCGCGACGCTTTACGCATAGCGCTGACGCGCCAGCCAGACCGTGCGCCCGCCACAATCTGGGTCTTCCGCAACTTGGGCAACAACGTCAAAGCCATTCCGGTCGAGCAGCATGCGGTATTCGTCGGGATCGAGGCTGGCATGATAGAGAGGTTCCCCCTCCAGCGTGCCGATAACTTCGCCGAAGGCGGGACCACTCGTGAACAGCAATGGTGCTTCCGGTTCAGCATGGTCGCGGAAGATGGAGAAGATCATGCGCTGATCGGAAGGAGCAAGGTGAAACAGGCTGTCCCAAGCGATCAGCCCGCCATATCTCCGATCCAGTTTCAGGGAGCGCATATCCCCCACTTGCGCTGTCTCGCCGGGAAGATTGGTCCGGAATATGGAGATCATTTCTGGCGAACTGTCCACGCCTGTAATCAGATGACCTCCGCCAGCAAGGTACCGAGCGATTGGGTCACCTGAGCCACAACCAATATCGAGCACCGCCGCCATTCGTGGCAGCATCTCTGCAAACCGGTCGATCCATGCACGCTCCAACAGTGCCGTGCCGCGCGCCGCTGTCCACGCATCAGCATGGCGACGATAGAGGTCGATAATGCGGCCGGCTGCGTCGCTCACGGTCTTCGTGTCGATTTCCTATCTCCAGTGCAACAATGTGTTCCCGACAGGCGATGCTCTATCACATGCGCCGGTTCGGCGACAGCTATTGGCAGCTCGACCGCGCCGTCCTCCGATGGAACGAGACATTCGACAGCCTCCTCTCCTGGATCCAGGGCGCACGCCTGCCGCGGTCAGTTGCGAGTTTCTATATCCTTCGCCGGATCGAGCAGTCGACCGGGCGAGTGATCACGAAGAATGTCTGGCAAACCGCGTGCTCCGTCGCATCCGCTCAGAAACAAGTTCTGATCTCCGGCCATGTGAGGTATTCATCACAGATCTAAAAGCGCTCGTCTGCTTCGAAGCGTCAATCCCCGGAGTTGCATCATGAAAATTGCGCCGCAACAGCGGATCTATGTCTGCTTCTTTCTCTTCGCCGTGTCGCTGGGGGCGCTGCTGTCGAGGATGCCGGATTTGCAGGATGCGCTTGGCGTCGATAAGTCTGAGCTCGGGTTGACGTTGATAGGGGCTGCGATCGGCGCCTTGATTTCGTTGACTTTGTCTTCGCCCTTGATCGCCCGGCTCGGCGCGCGGACGACGGCGTTCATTACAGTTCTCGGCACATCTGCGCTGCTGTCGCTCGTGCCATGGATCGGCGCTGCGCCGGCCGTGTTCTGTTTGCTTTTCGTCGAAGGGCTGCTCGCCGGGGCGCTGGAGATCAATCTCAATGTCGAGATCGACCGCATCGAAGCGCAGCTGGGACGCGGCGTGATGAACAGAGCCCATGGCTTCTGGAGCCTCGGCTTCTTCGTCACGGCGCTTGTCTCTTCGGTCGTCCGCCAAGCCGGTATTTCGATGCAGCTACATCTCGCCGTGACCTTTGTCGCGGTCCTCGTCATCGGCATCTGGGCGATCGCCGGCATGCGCAATGCGCCAGCGCGGATTACGGAGGACGAGGGCAAGGCGCCGCCGGTAGCGCTTCCTACCTGGGGACTAATGCCGCTCTGTGTCATCGGCATCGCCGCCTTCCTCGTCGAAGGTGCCGGGATCGACTGGTCGGCGATCTATATGCGCGACGTGTTTTCAGTCGAGCCCTTCATCGGCGGACTGGGATTGACACTCTTTACCTTTTGCATGGCGCTGGCGCGCCTGTTCGTTGATCCGCTGGTCGATCGGTTTGGTGCGCGCGCCGTCGCCACGATGCTGCTTGTTCTTTCGGCGATTGGCATCTGCGCCGTCGGGGGCGCACCGCATTCCTATGTCGCACTGGCGGGCTTCGCCTTGATGGGCGCCGGCTGCAGCGCGGTCTACCCCCTCGCCGTCTCGGCGGCCGCCCAGCGTACCGATCGCGCGGCATATCTCAACGTCGCCGCTCTCGGCCAGATGACCTTCGTCGTCTTCTTCCTGGCGCCGCCTCTGCTCGGTTTAATTGCCGAATATGCAGGCATCAGGACATCCTATCTCGCCTGCCTTCCGCTGATCATCTACGCGCTCTTTTCGGTCAAGGCGCTTGGCGCGCGCCGGACTGCCGATGGCGGTAGCGTTGTCGTGCGGATGGAGCGAAAGCGCGCAGATCAGCCCGCGGAACAAGTGGATCGATGCCAATCGACATCCGGCATGTCCCCGAAATGACCGACGCGAAGCCAATGTTCGCCGAGACGATTTCAGTTTGCCCGTGGCGTGCTCACCAGAACCGCCGCCGCATGGTTCGCGGCCTCGATTGCGGCACGAATTCCACTTCCACGCGCGAGTTCTGAGGCGAGAACGCCGGTGAATTCGTCGCCGGCACCATGGGTGCTCACCAGTTCCACCTTGATCGCCTCGATCGAGAACGCATCACCTTCCCGGGTCGCGCAGGCGACACCATCGCCGCCCGCCGTCACGACCACGACGGGGAATTTCGCCGCGAGCAGTTTCGCGGCATTCGCGGCACCCTCGAGTGTGTCGACAACTGGAAGCTCGGCCAACTGCTCGGCCTCGATGGCGTTGACCACCAGGACATCGACCAGTTGCTGCAAATCGGCGGAGAGAGGTCGCGCGGGCGCGGCGTTGAGAACCACTGTTCCGCCCGCGACCTTCATGGCCTTGGCCGCCGAGACGTTGGCGTGATCAGGCACCTCATTCTGCAGGACCAGCAGCGCTCCGTCGACGAACGCCTTCGAAGCTGCATCCACATCCACTTGTCCCAACATCAGATTGCTACCGGAAACGATGACCGCGCCGTAGTCGCCTTCACTGTCGAAGATTGCGACGCTCATGCCGCTACCGACCCCGGTCACTTTCTTGACGAAGCGATGATCGACCTTGCTGCGGGCCAGGTTGTCGGTGAGGGCATGGCCGAAATCGTCGTCCGCGACCGCACCAATCATCGACGTCGGTATCCCTGTCTTCGCTGCCGAGACTGCCTGATTGCCACCCTTGCCGCCGCATTTCGGGTGCCAGTGATCCCCCGTCACGGTTTCACCCTTCCGAGGACGTGCCGGGCCGTGCACCATGATGTCATAGTGCAGGCTGCCGAAGACGACGACGGAGGGTGATGCGGAACTCATGGAAGCCTGTCCTTGCGTTTGGATGCGACGGCGGACATCGTCTTCTCGAGATTTTTCTCCGCCGTCTGATAGTTTCGCTGCGCGACGGCCATGAAGAGCGCGTCGAGGATGTTGAGCTGGGCAATCCGGGCTGCGGCGTTCTCGCCCATCAGAGGCGATCCTTGCGCGGTGGAACACAGAACGATGTCGGCGATCTGCGCAAGCGGCGATCCACCGTAATTCGTGACGGCGATCGTTCGCGCCCCCGACTTCCGCGCGAGCTGGATGGCGTCGATGACAGCGGTCGTGTTCCCGGAATGGGAGAAACCGATCGCGATGTCGTCGGCTCCGAGCAGCGACGCCGACATCAGCATCATGTGCGAATCGTCCTGGACATTGGCCCGCACGCCGATCCTCAGGAACTTGTGAGCCACGTCCCTGGCAATCTGTGCCGAACCACCAACCCCGTAGAAATCACGTTGCCCCGCCTTGGCGAGTATATCGGCGGCGCGGTCGAAACCGTCGACGTCCAGGATCGCGAGAGTCTCCTCCAGCGCGTTTATCGACGTCCGGAAGACCTTCTGAATGATCTCCCTCGAACTGTCATCGGCTGACAATTCCTGATGCATTTCAGCGGTAGGAAGCCTGTTGTAATTCGACACTGCAGTGCGGAAATCGCGATAGCCGCTGAAGCCGAGCTTCTTGGTGATCTTGACCACCATGGCCTCGGACACTCCCGCTTCCGCCGCCAGATCCTTGAGAGCGGTGTCCTCGGAAAAATCCCTCAATCCGAACACCGTCTCCACGACACGCGCCTCCAAAGGGGTGAGCTGCGGCATCATCATGCGGATGCGCGGGCCTACCGCCTTGGGATCATTTGCAGAATTCATCCTCTACCCCTTGTGACGCGATCGATCATCATCGCGACCAGGATAATAAGACCAGTGGCCAGAAGTTGGTAGAAGGCCTGGACATTCATCAGCGTCAATCCATTGCGCATTGCGCCGAGGATGATCGCACCGAGGATCGTGCCGATGACGCTGCCCTTGCCGCCCATCAGAGAGGCCCCACCAATTGCGGCGGCCGCGATCGCGTCGAGTTCCCAGAGATTGCCGAGGATCGGTTCGGCGGCACCCAAGCGGCCGACCAGGATCATCGAGGCCAGGGCAGCGAGGACGCCCGAAATCACATAGGCGGTGATCTTAGTGATGGCGATCGGTACGCCGGCGACATAGGCCGCTTCTTCATTGCCGCCGACAGCGAGCAGGTATTCGCCAAGCGGTGTCTTCTTGAGCAGCACCCAGGCGAGCAGGGCGACGACGGCGACCATGATAACCGGAATGGGAAGGCCGAGCAGGGAGCCGTTGAACAGCGAACGGAAGCCCGCGGGCACACCGAGAACCGGGTTGCCGCCCGTGTAAATCAGCGCAATGGCGCGATAGGTGCTGAGAGTGCCGAGCGTGACGATGAAGGGCTGAAGGCCCGCATAGGCCACGAGTACGCCGTTGATGAGACCGCAGATAGCGCCGATCGCGAGGCCGGCCAGGATGGCGAGCGGAACGGGAACGCCGGCGACAAGCATCGTGGCCGTAATCACGGCAGAGATCGCGGCCGTCGGGCCGACCGAGAGGTCGATGCCACCGGAGATGATGACGAGCGTCATGCCGAGTGCCAGGCAGGCGTTGATACTCGACTGCTGAAGGATGTTGAGCAGGTTTCTCTGCGAAAGAAAGTCGGGTGCCAGCAATCCGAAGATGACGACGATGGCGATCAATCCAATGAGGGTGCCCGCATCGCGTACCGAGAACGATCCGAACAGTTTGGAAGTGGGCGCCCCGGCATTCTGGGTCGTGTCAGACATGGATATGTTCCTGTAGGTCATGCCGCACCACGGCGGTTGTCGGCCTTCCCAACGGCGTGGGAAACGATGGTTTCTTCGGAGAGGTCTTCGTGGCCGAGTTCAGCCACAACAGCGCCGTCGCGCATGACGAGCACGCGGTCGGAGACCCGCATCACCTCGGGAAGCTCGGAGGAGACGACGATAATCGAATGTCCCTCGTGAGCGAGATCTTCGATCAGGTGATAGATTTCGGATTTCGCGCCGACATCGATGCCGCGCGTCGGCTCGTCGAACAGCAGGATGCGCGATCCGGCCGCCAGCCAGCGTGCGATGATCGCCTTCTGCTGGTTACCGCCGGAAAACAGTCTGATCTGCCGGTCGAGCTGGAAGGGTCGCAGGTTGACGCGCTTGAGCAGGTCTTCCGCCGTCCGCTTGAGTTTCCGATGGTTGATGATCCCGGCTTTCGAGAAGCGGTTCATCGAGGGCAGCGCCATGTTCATGCTGACGGACCGGCCTGGAATGATGCCTTCGCGTTTGCGCTCCTCGGGTAGCAGCCCGATGCCGGCAGCGATCGCCGCACGCGGATTGGACAGCGTCAACGCCTTTCCATCGACGTTGACCGTGCCGGAGATAAGCTTGTCCGCGCCGGAAAGTGCGCGCAGGAGTTCGGTGCGGCCCGAGCCGACGAGCCCTGCGACGCCGAGGACTTCACCCTTGTGAAGGTCGAACGAGACGTCGCGGATACGGTGCGTCGAAAGATTGCGGACCTCGACACTCACGGTATCTGTGGTGTGGGAATGATGCTCTTCAGTCAGCAGCTCGCGGCCAACCATCATCGCGATGACGTCGTCGGGTGAGGTCGTTTTCAGATCGATGCCGACGCCCACGACCTTGCCGTCGCGCATCACCGTAGCGCGCTGGCAGACCCGGAAGACCTCGTCCATCTTGTGGGATACGTAAATGATCGAGACGCCGCTCGCTGCCAACCGCTCGATAATCTCGGCGAGCCTCTCGAATTCGCTCGGCGTCAGGCTCGACGTGGGTTCATCCATGGCGATGATCTTCGCCTTGTCGAGAAGCGCTCTGGCGATCTCGACGACCTGCCGCTGGGCGACCTTCAACGTCGAGATGGGAACCGCCGGATCGATGGACGGATCGATCATCGCAAGCGCCTCGGCCGCGCGCCGTTCCTGCTCACGGCGATTGACGATCATGCCGCCGAAACGGGTCAGGGAATGGCCGAGGAACATGTTCTGGGCAACGCTGAGATGCGGCACTTGCTGAAGTTCCTGGTGGATCATGGCGATCCCTGCCTGGCGAGCGCTGTCGGGCTTGCGGAAGTGGTGCACCGTGCCGTCGACTTTGACTTCGCCTTCCGTTGCACGGAAGACACCGGACAGAATGCGCAGCAGGGTGGACTTGCCTGCGCCATTCTCGCCGAGCAGCGCGTGGATTTCACCCGGGGCGACGCTGAACGAAACGTCGGACAATGCCTTGACGCCCGGGAAAACCTTGGAGATGCCTTCGAAAGCCAGTCTGGGAGGTGCCATGACAGTCCAACCTTTGAGGTGCGGACGGCCGGCTGGGCCGGCCATCCTGCCTTGGGAGGCGTTTACTTTCCTGCGGCCTTCATCAGCACCGAGCGAACGTCGCCGCCCTGGTAGTCCTTGATGTTGTCCTTGGTGATCAGGGCCTGCGGGGTTGCGACCACGCGCGGCAGCTTCTGACCGGAGACGAGCCGCAACGCGACTTCCATCGCCACCTCGCCCGTCAGGACCGGGAAGCTGTCTACGGTGCCCGTGAGTTCGCCGGCTTCGATCGACTTGTAGGCATCGGAAATGCCGTCGGTACCGAAGACGACGACCTTGTCCTGCAGGCCGGCGGCCTTCACCGCCTCGACAACACCAAGCGCCATGCCGTCATTGTTGCAGTAGAAGCCGACGAGATCAGGATGCTGCTGGAGAATGTTGGTTGCGGCGTCATAGGACATCTGGCGATCCCAGTTGCCCGGAACGCTGGCGATCACCGTGAACTTGCCGCCCTGTTCGATCGTGCTCTTAAAGCCATCGGTGCGCTGCACGGCAGCATAGACACCGGCCTGGCCCTCGATGATCGCGACCTTGCCGCCATTGGCGCGGTTTTCCATGAACCACTTGGCGACCCGAACGCCGTTGTCACGCTGGACGTTGCCGACATAGTGCTCGGCCTGCGGGATCACCGCATCGTTGACGTTGACGACCGGTACGTTGGCGGCTTTCGCCTGTTCGATGACCGGCTGCAGGTTGGCATCGGTCTGCGGCGAGACCAGCAACACCTTATAGCCCTGAGTGACCATGCCCTCGGCGATCGTCAACTGGCCGAGCTGGTCGCCCTCGCTTTGCGCCGCCTGATAGGCGACGGTCACGCCGACCTTGTCGGCGAACTTCTGATAGCCTTCGCCGAGCGAGCGCCAATATTCATTGGTGAGCGTCTTGGAGACGCCGCCGACCTTGAGGCCTTCGGGCAGCTTCGGCAGCGCACCGAGTTTAGCGTCGAGATCGGACCAGTCCATGCGGTCCGCTTCTGAATCCGAATTGAGCGGCTTCAGTTCCTGCGCTGACGCGATGCCAGCGCAAAGGGTTGCGGCGAGAGCCGCAGCAAGAATTGTCTTCATGTTTTCCTCCCGGAAAGTTGGGGTGGTTCAGTGCTCCGCGCCGAACATCAGCTCCTGAACGATGGCCTGCGTGGATACGGCGTCCTGTCGGTCAATCGCGCTCGCGAGGCGATTGTCCTGCTCGAGGCGGTCGACGACCTTCAACATCCGTTGGACGGTCTGGATGTTGACCTCGCATTCGTGAACCGGATCGAGGCCGGTCATATCGGGGAACGTGTCGAAATAGATCGCGCCGTGGTAACCATCCCGGCGTATCTGGCGGAGTAGCTCGATCGTTTGCAGCGTGTGCACCGCGCCGACCATCAGACCGTCATCGCGCTTGGCGTAGCCGTCGTTGAGATGGACGCCGAGCACGCGGCTGTGACGGGCAATCAGTGCTGCCGCAAAGGCGGGCTGCTCGTCGGCATAGAGGACATGGGCGAAGTCGAGCGTGACGCCAAGATTGGCAGCGCCGACCTCCTTGATAGCGAGCAAAGTCGTGGCCGCATCCGGCATCAGGCTGTAGGACCGCGGCTCGTTCGGCTTGTACTCAATCGAGATCAGGCAATCCGGATCATGGGCGCAAACTTCACGGATTCCATCGACTTCGTGTTGCCACATCTTCGCGTAGTTCGCCTGAAAGGCATAATCGAAGCCATCTTGCCCAAGCCAGATGGTCATCAGATTGGAACCGGCTTCGCGCGCTGCATCGATGCCCTTCTTCGTCAGGTCGATCGCTTCACGGCGGACCGTTTCGTCGGGATGGGTGAAAGCACCAAGTTTGAAGGCGGGGTTGCTGTAGTAGCGCATAGCGAAGCCGTTGATCGAAAGGCCGATATCGCCAAGTTTTCGAGCCAGTTCTGCCGGATCTTCGTTCATGTGATCCGGATAATTGAGATCGAGGTCGGTAAGGCCCTTCACCTGGGCGGCGCGCTCGGCCATCTGCATGACGGAGGGCTTCGACGACTGGCCGGGCCATGCGATATGGGAAGCGGAGGCGAACGAATTTAGCCGGGTGGCAAAGCGTGTCGGGTTCAAAGGATCATTCCAAATCTGTGAAGTTGTGCACTACTTCACAGATTATTTATTATTTGTAAAGTTCAAAAATGCCATGGGTGCAAAAAATTGGTGCAGGCCATTGCTGGTACCGACGCCTCATCGGCAACCAAGCGGACTGGCGCAACGGTGCAAGGCAAACAAAATCGCCAGCGGATTCAATCCGATGATCAGGCAGGCTGCTCGTCTGAGCCACGGCCGCGACGAAAAGCCTGCCGCATGTACGGTCGCCCGGCGCAGTTGAAGTGATCGACTATCAGAACCAGCATTTCGAGCTGCTTACGCATGACATCGATCTCGCTGTCGACCTTGTCGGCGGTGACGAGCCGATTCACGACAGGCCAGACACCGTCGTTATCAGTTGTCGCTAGTCGCGCGCTGGCGGATTAGCTCGATGAGGACACGCAGTTTGGCTGGCATGTGTCGGCGTTGGGAGAAATAGAGGCTGAGCCCCGGATAATGGGGAGACCAGTCTTCCAAAACGGGTATGAGATTACCTGAAGCAATATGTGGCGCAAGCGCGTGTTCACCCAGATAGGCGAGCCCGAAGCCGGCAAGAGCTGCCTCCAAGATAAGGTCAGACCCATCGAATGTAAGGTGACCAGTGACATCAATCACTCGTGTTTCGCCGTGTTTCTCAAACTCCCAGCGATAGAGTCTCCCGCTCGTCATGCGCATTTGGATACAGACGTGCCCGGCCAGATCGCCCGGGACGATTGGTTTTGGACGACCATCGAAATAGCGCGGGGATCCGACGACGAAAGACCGCATTTCCGGAATGATCGGAACGGCGACCATGTCCGGTGAGATCGCCTCGGTGAGACGAATGCCCGCATCGAAACCTTTGCCAATGACGTCGACAAGTGCATTCTCGGTCACGACCTCGATATCGACGTCCGGATATCGGCAGCTATATTCAAGAATAATCGGCTGCAGCAGAATGCGCGCCGCACCCGGCGCCATGTTCAGCCGGAGTCTCCCGGTGGGCCGGTCCGAGTGTTCGCCGACATTCTCGATCGCTTTCTCGAGCGTCTGCAGGGCCGGTTCGATTTCAGACAGGAATTGCTCTCCGGCCGCGGACAAGGCGACACTCCGCGTAGTGCGGTTAAAGAGCCTGACGGCGAGGCGCTCCTCAAGCGCGGCGATCGCATGGCTTAAAGCCGATGACGACATCCCCAGCTCGCGCGCGGCAGCCCGGAATCCACGATGACGCGCGACGCCGGCAAACGCTTCAAGCTCGATCAGGCTTGCCCTCATTGCACGATCCAGCTCATCAACTCATCCGATTTTGTCCTACTACTCGCAACACTTATCGCATGGCACTTTTACCGGGAAGTCATCAAAGGAAAAGAAACATGCATATCATCGATCGGATCTATATCGACGGCGCGTTCGTCAAGCCCACTGGCGACCAATGGGCGCCGCTTTTCAATCCGGCAACCGAGGAGCAGATCGGAACTGTGCGGCTTGCAGACGCAGTCGATGCAAACCGCGCGGTTGCCGCCGCCAAACGCGCCTTCCCGGCCTTCTCACATACAACCAAGGAAGAGCGGATCGACATGCTGAACCGGCTGTATGCCGCCGTGTCAGCCCGTACCGACGATCTCACTTGCGCCATGCGCGAAGAATACGGCGCGCCATCGTGTTTCATCGACTTTTCCGCTCCACGAGCAGGTACCGTCTTTCTGGACATGGCGAGAACGCTCAAGGATTATGAATTCCGACGCCGCGCCGGGAGCGCCGACGTGGAGATGCGGCCCTCGGGGGTTGCGGTGGCGATCACGCCCTGGAACAGCAATTACAGTTTTATCTGCGGCAAGCTCTCCGCCGCAATTGCAGCGGGCGCAACCATGGTGATCAAGCCATCCGAAATGAGCGCCCTCCAGACGCAGGTGATCACTGAATGCCTGCATGCTGCCGGTCTTTCCAATGGCATCTTCAATATCGTTACCGGGTATGGAAACGTCGTCGGCGCGGCGCTAACGACCCACCCCGACGTGTCGAAGATAACCTTCACTGGTTCCACGGCCACTGGCCGCAGCATCGTTCAGGCCGCAGCGCCCACCATGAAAAGGGTCACGATGGAACTCGGCGGCAAGAGCCCCAGCATCATTCTGGATGATGCCGATCTTGATATCGCCATCCCGCAGGTGCTGGCGGCGGGATTCCGCAACAGCGGGCAGGCCTGCATTGCCGGCACCCGCATCCTCGCTCCTCAAAGCAGGTTTGGCGAAATCGAGGAGCGTCTCAGCCACGCGGTCAGGCGCTTCAGGGCTGGAAATCCCGCCGACGAACAGGTCCAGGTAGGCCCGATGGTGAGCCAGAAGCAGTGGGATCGCGTACAAAGCTATATCCGTTTGGGACAGGAGGAAGGCGCCAGACTGCTGGCAGGCGGCGAAGGACGTCCGGAAGGGCTGCACCGCGGCTGGTTCGTACAGCCAACGATCTTTACCGGCGTTCGCAACGATATGCGCATCGCTCGCGAGGAGATCTTTGGGCCGGTCCTCTCGCTGATCTCTTACCACGACGAAGCAGACGCCATCTCCATTGCGAACGACACCGAGTACGGCCTGCAGGCGCACGTTTTTTCCTCCGATATCGAGCGGGCGAAACGCATCGCAAACCAGATCGAAGCAGGGCGCGTGTTCATCAACGACGCGCCGCATGATCCGCTGGCACCCTTCGGCGGCTTTAAACAGTCGGGCTTCGGGCGAGAATTCGGTGTTTTCGGGCTCGAGGCTTTTCTCGAACCCCGGGCCGTACTGTCATGACGAAAGTGAGCCACAACGACGGTGCTGCGCGGGATGATAGTCAGTTAGCGCCGGATTCCGGCATGGTCGGCCAGCTCTCCCAGGCGCTGTTTGCCCTCCAGCGCGGCGAACGTCATCATTCGGTCCGGACGCTACGAGTAATCGCTGAGGTGGCGTAGGGTGCTGCCACAGGCTCCACCCTACGCCGGCCGCCTCTTCGCTCTTTGGAAAATCTATCTGCTTACTGAGCGCAAGCCTGACCTTGTGGGGTCGCGTCGCTCAAGCCACCCTGAGTCTGGACGGAGCCCGAAGCGGTTGAGCTAGCAGGATCACTTCCGCCGCTGCAACCGCCCGGCGTGGTCGCCCCCATTGATCCGTTGGTCGTGCTGCCGGTGGGGGTTGGATCGGAGGTCATTGGCTGCATTGTCTGGACATTGGCACCCCCATCGGTACCGACGGCATTGGGTTCCATCATGGTCCCAGCTCCCATGCCGGACTGAGCAAAAGCGCCCGTGGCCATTCCAGCCGCTAGCAGAGACGCGACGATGAGCTTGATATTCATTTTTCATTTCCTTCGTCGGTTACGTTGCGGCCCTCCAACATCCAGATCACTGTTCTGTTCCCCGATTTTCTAAAAATCTAAGGAATCGATCGCGTACCAAGGGGACGCGTGCTCCAAAGCGAAAGAAGATCAGTGCGCTTCACCCATGGCCACCGGCCCCTGCGACGTGCAACCGGTGCTGGGATATAGGCATGGTCCAAACTGGCGAACGAGTCTTTACCACACTTGGATCAGCGCCTTTACCGCCGCCATGCTGATGCCCAACCCGCGAGCGAGCCCAGGTTCGCCGCCGGGGAAGCGCCATTGGATGGTCGGACTCTGAGCTGCCCTTTCCCGAACCGGCGCAGCCGATCCGCCACGCGATTGGCGGTAGCGCAAACTTCCTCGCAACGTCACTTTTTACCTGCTGTCAATGCGCCGGAGTCATGTTTCCGAAGGTTAACAACGCACCAGGGGTGCTTGCTCACCAAGGTCGTTGCGGATGGCCGTAGCAGCAACCCCGGCCTGCCCCATGGCGTTGCTGATCTGGTCAAGACCGGCGACGACGTCTCCTGCCGCGTAAAATCCTCGCACTGTGGTCCTCTGGTGACTATCGACGGTAACGCACCCTTCTTCCGATAGCCTGGCACCAACTTGTGATGCCAGTTCCGAACATATGTCGGATCCGAGAGCCGCATATAAGGAAGCGAAGGAATAGGTTTCCGTGGGCGTCGTGATGCGCATCATATCATTGTCCAGATCGCTCGAGGCTATGGGGCCGACCTCCATTCTTATTCCGAGGTGGGCCAAGGACGACGTCTCGGCTTCGGACAGATCATGTACGCCCTCGGGCGATATCAGAGTGAGATCCTTCGTATAACTTCGAAGGAAAACGGCCTCCTTGAACCCCTTGGTTCCAGTTCCGAGAACACCAACGGGCTTGTCTGTCACCTCATAACCGTCACAGACGGGGCAGTAGCAGAAGGCCGCGAGCCACGGCTTCATCATGAGTTGCCTGTGGCATCGCAGGCGGTCGGTTGACGACTCCTGTTGCCAGGAGTACGGCCCGAGAGCGGATGCTGCCGTTCTCGAATTCTGCCACGAACAGGTTGTCGACTTTATGCAGCGCTGTGATCTTGCGGCATCGAATGGCTGCCCCATAGAGCTGAGCCTGGGCATTCATTCTCGCCAGCAGCTCAGTGCCGCTGACGCCGCACGGGAATCCGGCGTGGTTGTGTGACATAGGGATGATGGAAGCCCGGCTGGAATTATCGTGGAAGACCGTCACCGAAAGATGGTAGCGCGCCAGATAAATCGCCGCGGTGAGGCCAGCCGGACCGCCCCCGATGACCAAGCAGTCTTTTAGTGCGTCTCCAAATGCGGTGGTCATCATCCCATTCTCATCCTATTGGCCCCGACCGGGATTACTCGAATGTTGGACGTCATTGCCGACCTCGGGAAACGACGATGGCTCCATTCTCCGCTCACACCATTCGCGATGCCGTTGACATCCACGCGATGCTGTCGAGAACAACCCTGATCAGCGCCATCACGTTAGTTTCACATCGAACCCGGATGGATTTCCGGCCCTTTTTTATCGGCTGAAGCGATCAAGGTTCCCGGGAACAAATGGGCTGACAACAGGTTGGGCGACAATGAGCGACGCCCCCTCAGGTTACTGGGCTCAGTTCACGGAATGTTATCGAATAGCGCAGCTCTGCGACTGGCGGGATGGAATGCTCCCACACGGTTCTGGCTTCGCCCGCCATCACATAGGCCGATCGCGGTTCGAGCGTGATCGAGCTACGCTGCCACTTGCTGCCCTGCCGCCGTCTTAGCCGGAAAGTGCATGCAGATAGCAGCGAGACTCCGACGACCCGACCGAAGACGAATTTATCCCTGTGCCAGCCGATCGGAGCTCCGGGACTATATTCGGTTACCAAAGTCTGTTCCAACCGATCGGGGTCGAGGCCAGCAAATGCAGATACGATTTTGCGAAGCGGCAAAAGAAATAGCGGAATATCTTCGCTCTTTCGGACACGCTGTGTATCAAACTCGTATTTCCAGCCGTAGGAGACCGTCCTGCGTTTGCCTTCGAATCCGTGGAAATCGAAAGCCTTGAACGGCAGTTGTAGCATCTTTTCCAGGATGGACTGCTGCAGATCGTCGGGGACCACATCCGGCGAATAGCGAAATCCGTCCGGCAGGGACGGTTGGACTGCACCAAAGAGGTCATGCTGTTTCATCGTGCTCATGTAAAGTTCTCGTATTTGCCTCCGCAGTGACCTTACGAATTTTGGCGTCGCGATGTCGTTGACAGTGGTTCACACAACGATCCCTTCCGACGGCGGAATCCAGCATGCTCCGGACTCTAGGAACGCCGGCCGGCGCAGTGTGTTCCTCGTAGTGGAGAGGCGTGGTCCGCCTGCGCCCTCCGAAGGATGTCCACGGTTCATTTAAAGCGCGCGATCGACGGATGGCACATCGCAATTGGGTTGACCGGTCCGGAACAATCCGGGCCGCTCAGAGTTGGCGCGCCATGCCCTACGTGATCGAACTTCTTCTTCCAGTCCCGCGCGAGCGCCCTAGCTTGGTGAGCGTTGGCACTGTCCGTGATGAACTCGCCGCAAAATTTGGCGGCGTTACCTTATATGTGAATTCACCCGCGGAAGGCTTGTGGGAAGACGATGGAGAGGTTGAGCATGACGTCATCGTTGTTGCCGAAGTCATGACTGAAAGTCTCGACCGAACTTGGTGGGCGGCATACCGAAAACAGCTTGAGGCTCGTTTCGATCAGGAGGAAATCGTGATCCGAGCCACGCAAGTCCAGCGTCTTTGAACCCATGTCCCGCGGTGAGGCCCATGATCTTGCACGCATTTGACGATTTGAGATCAGCCCAACCGATCTGGCGGCTGCTCGGCGGTTTATTTTCCGTCTCACAGCATTTCCTCGGTTTCATACAAGCCATCGCTTGAACGCTCGTCTGGGCAACGCCCGCTGGCGCTCCCTTGTTGCCGCCATCTAACCAAAGCGAAATCGGTGTCCCCGCCTGATTTCGTTGAGGCGGCAGCATGAAGGCGATGATGGTATTTACGCGACTGCTATGAAATCATCACTTGCTAAAACAAGCAGCGATCTTGAGACGGGCCATCAGGCCGGTGCGTCGATCAGCTCTAAAAGCCGCTTGGCGTTCTTGATCGAATAGCCATCGCGATCGTTGTTGAAATAGGCCCACACGGTCTTAGCGCCAGACAGCTTGATGCGCTCCGCCCACACCGTCAATTCGGCATCGCTGTAGTCATGGCGGTACCATTGTTTGATCCCATGGAACCGGATGTAGATGTCGTCGGCTGTCCGAACAAGCTCATCCGGCAACCGGGGACCGCTGCATGAACAGAAGATCGCGCCTGCAGCTTGAAACGCACTATAAACGTCCTCATTCCACCAGCTCTTGTGACGGAATTCGACGACGTTCCTGCGACGGGGATCCAGCTGCGACAAGATCATTTGCAACATGTCTGTGGAGTAGCGGACGCTCGGTGGAAGCTGAAACAGAAAACATCCCATCTGCATTCCAAGAACGTCTGCGACGTATCCGAAATCTTCAATGAGGGCGTGGGTATCTTCGAAGCGTTTGATATGCGTGATGAGCTCGCACACCTTGATCGTATAGACGAAGCTCGGCTCGGCCTGACGTTTCCATGTCTTGACAGTTGCCACCGTCGGCCAGGAATAAAATGGGGCATTGAGCTCGACGGTCTTGAAATTGTGCTGGTAGATCGAAAACAATTGATTGGAGGGAGCGTCGGTCGGGTAAAAATGGCCCTTCCAGTGCCAGTAATACCACCCGGAACAGCCAATATGGACCCGCCTGGCGACATTGCCATCGGAGCTGATCACAATCAGCGGATCGCTCGCCAGACGGGCTATATGCATTTTAGCGGCGCGCGCAATATTGGCCTCGCGCTGCGTTTGGCGGCGCTCGGCGCGCCGTGCCCGCCGACTTTCAATCTCTTCAGCAATGCGCTCTACCATTTGGTATCCGTGTGAAGGTCTTTCGGCCTCGGCTGCACCGCCAACCGTCCTGCGATATGTCTTCAAGCGCAGCAGAAGCGACATATCCCTGATGTTCAATTGCGATATCGCCGAGCAAAATAATGGCTAAAGCTCACCTTCATTGGTGAAGACTGCCAGCCGCCGCATCTCGGCCGTCTCGGTGATATCGTCATCCTTCCAGGCAACTTTCAACGGCGTAATCTCGTACCTTCATCGAACTCTTCCGTTTTTTCTGACGGCTAGCAGCGGTTTCCACCCCCGTAACTCCGACAAAGGGCGTGAGTTCCGGCCTACGCAGGTCTGTTCAGCGATTTTCCGTGATGGGCTGGACGCGGCTGCAGAAAATGGCTACCCAGTTCGCCGCGCCGTCGGCGTTGTCCTGCACCACAGGAACTTGCCATTGTGTCTAGCATGCCGCGTTCGCGCAGCGCTGGCGAACAGGAAGCGCAGGAGGGTGGCCGCGAGAATGCCGACTACGATCGCCTTGCACCTCTGCGAGGCCTCGAGGCCGGCCGCGGCGAGACCAATGACCACGGCGTAGAGCCGAACCCAGACGACATTCTTCGTCCCCCCGTGCAATCGACAGGACACGAGCACATCGGCCGCTCGTTAACATCTACCGAAAGAGCGATAAAGCAATCGGGAAGACGCTGTTTAAGGAAGGGGTTGCCAGGGCGTGGAGCCCGGAGCGGCGGATTGATTGATATGGCTAATGATCTTTTGCGCAGGCAATTTGAGGCCGAACATGACCCGCATAGGGGTATCACTCGACCTACGCCGGTCACGCGCGATAGTCGACGTAGCATTGAAGTAGCCGGACGCGCGGGTGCGCTGCTGATGAAAACAAAGGCTGCCCGTTCCCGGCGCCGCGCTGGTCAGACTCAGGCGATCAGGGATGCGCTCTGCGCTTACGCTGCAGCTGGTTGTGGTGGAGAGTCCGCAATTTAGAAAGCACGCCTCCGTTCAAAGGTAAGCTCGCGAAAAGAACACCGTTGTCGTCAAAACGGCGACCGCGACGGTTAGAACCCTGACGGCCGGCGATGGCAGCCTACGGCCGATATGCGCTCCGATCCACCCGCCGATAATGGCCCCGACCGTCATGAAAATGCACTCCTGCCATACAATTGCTCCGGCGAGTACGAAGGTGACTACGGCGACCGCATTTGCGCCAGTTACCATCAGCATTCTTGTCGGATTGAGGCTCTTGATGTCCCCGCCCCCGAGCGCGCTCCATGCCGCAAGCATCATAAGGCCCACTGCGCCGCCAAAATAGCCGCCATAGAGACCGAGAAAGAACTGAACCGCTGCGAAGGCCAGAATACTCGGGCGTGCCTGCGTCCGGAGCTTGGCGGTGAGCCTCGGACCGACTGCCAGCATCACTGTCGCCATCAGCAAAAGCCATGGCAGTATTCCATCGAAGATCCTGGATGGGGTCAGAAGTAACAAAATGCTTCCGGCCACTCCACCGACCATTGTCACCATAGCAATTGGAACGACATTGACGCCGCACACACTCGTAACGCCGTCACGATAAACCCACGAGCTTGCCATACCGCCGGGAAACAAGGCTAAGGTGCTTGTCGCATTTGCGGCTACCGACGGCACTCCGACCGATATCAGCGCAGGCAGGGAGACGAACGACCCGCCGCCCGCCAACGCATTCATGCTGCCTGCTAACAAGCCAGCCAGGAAAAGAAGAGTAATATCGTACATGTTCAGCTCGCCTTAGCACCTAAGCTTGAGTTCGCGACACGCTTGTCGAAAACCGGCGCCCGGGCGGGTTGAGGGGCACCGACGCTTTACAGCGCTCCCGGTGACGGGGCAACCCTGGCCATCATGTCAAATCGCCCATGTTTCGCATCTCCTATGGCGACATCTTGCTCGCTACTCGCGTGACCCTATTTTACCCGGGCGGATCGAGTCAGCATAGCGCTTCCTGGCCGCGGCTCAGGGGTATCGTGTGAGTTGGTTCGGCATTGCCATCATCGCGACCGTAGCGCTGGTAGCCCTATGGGCTCTGGCAGCAGCATCAAGCTATGCCGGGTTTCTGAAGCGGGTCCAGAAAATCGATTCCCACGTCCTCAAGATTGCCGCTGCCGACACCGAGCTTGATCGATACGGCGCTGGGCTGTGCCACAAGCGGGAGGCGGCAAGCGGCCTCGTCCTGATCACCTCCAACCTGGACGCGTTCGCAGCCAGGCTTCTAGCGGCCCGTTCCGCCGGGCGCAGCCTCGATCTCATGTACTATATGTGGAATGCGGACCTGACCGGAATGCTGATCATGCGGGAGGTCGTCGCGGCGGCCGACCGTGGCGTACGTGTGAGGATCCTTCTCGACGATCTCGGCGTCTCCATGTCAGACAAGATCTTCCATGCGATCGACTGTCATCCGAACATCGAGCTGCGGCTCTTCAATCCCACAAAGGCACGTGAGCATATCCTACGTCGCGGCCTCGAGATGGCTTTGCGGTTCCGAAGCGTCAACCGTCGCATGCACAACAAGGCATGGATTGCCGATGGCCGGATCGCGATGGTCGGGGGGCGCAATATCGGCGATCCGTATTTCGATGCCGGGGAGAACGCTAACTTCAGGGACTTCGATCTCTTGATGGTCGGTGAAGCCGTTGCGAAGACGGAGCGGCTGTTCGACGGCTACTGGAACAGTTCGGTTGCCGTGCCCGTGCGTGCACTTCTGTCACGCAGAGCTAACAAGCTGGAGAAGCTTCGCCGCAATATGGAACGCCTTCATTTCGAACAGCGCGCCCAGCCATATCTTGATCCAGTTCGCGATGAAACATCGCTGACGCATATCGTTGCCGAAGACCGCTACATCTGGGTCCACAAACTCGACGTTCTGGCAGACCCCCCCGAAAAGGCGGCCGGGAAGCTGCGCAGCGGGCAAAACACGCTGATGGGAACGCTGCTCCCGGTCATCACGGGCACGGCCGAGTTCATCCATATCACCTCGCCGTACTTCGTTCCCGGCGAACGCGGCGTCGAGGCGCTGACGAAGCTACGCGACAAAGGAGTAAAGGTTTCCGTTCTGACGAACTCGCTTGCAGCCACCGATGTTGCCGCAGTTCACGCGGGATATTCGCGCTACCGCCCCGCCCTGCTGAAAGCCGGCATTGCGCTCTTTGAGTTGAAATCGATTGCAGACATGGGAACCTTCTCTTTGCGCGGTTCCAAGCAGGCCAGCCTTCACACGAAGGCCTTTGCCAGGGATGGCAAGTACGGCTTCATCGGATCTCTCAATCTCGATCCGAGGTCCGTATCCTTAAACACCGAAATGGGTGTCCTGTTCGAGTCACAGGAACTTGTCGAGCGAATGGACGCGATCTTTGCCGTAGAAACCGATGCGGATTTGAGCTATCCCCTAACGCTCGAAAAGGGATCCGTGCGGTGGCTTAAGGTCGTCGACGGGAAAAATACTCTCCTCCGAGACGAGCCGGATGCCGGGATTGCCCGGCGCGCGACCGCTTGGCTGATCAAGTGGTTGCCGCTCGAATCTCAGCTATAACCGTGACGACTGGTCTCGTCATGAGAGGCCAAGCTGAGCTGTGAGAAGCTGCTCGGCACGAGACAACCCGATCGTAGGGGAACGTGGTCTTGGCCGTAAGCGAAGCATTCATCTGGATCGAAGCCGGCAAGACCGATCGGGTCGTCAACAATCCGGCGCATGATTACCCGCGTGCGCTTTGGCCATTCGCCATCCCGACCCGCGCTATTTAGTATCCCCGGCGTCTGGTTTGTGTGCGTCCTGTTGGTCGGCGAAGATCGACCATGAAGCGATAAACAAGGCGGCAATCAGGGGTCCAATGACAAAACCATTGATACCGAAAAGCGAAATGCCGCCGACCGTTGAAATCAGCACCACATAATCGGGCAGCCGCGTCCCCTGGCCCACCAGTGGAGGACGCAGCAGGTTGTCGATTAGCCCTATGACAAATACGCCGACGAGAACCAGGATCGATGCTTTCAACCAGGCACCCGTGAGGGCTAGCCAGATGGCGGCTGGAACCCATACGAGAGCTGCTCCTATTGCGGGCAGCATCGACATGAACGTCATCGTGACGCCCCACAAAAGGGCCGCCTCGACTCCCAGGGCCCAGAATGCCACGCCACCGATCGTTCCTTGGATCACAGCAATGATGATATTCCCCTTGACGGTTGCCCGAACAACAGCGGAAAACTTGTCGCGAAACTGTCGGGTATAGTCGTCATTCAGAGGGATTGCATGTCGGATCGACCGGCCGAGGTCAGCCCCATCCCTGAAGAGGAAGAAAAGCAGATAAAGCATGATCCCGAAGCTTATGAAGAAATGCAGCGTGTTCTGTCCAAAACTCAGAAGGCTCCCGGCGACCGACCGGCTTGCCTGTACTGCGCCTGATGAGATGTTGGCGCGAAGTTCCGCGAAGCCGCCGAGCTTCAATGAGTTCAGCCAGTTGTCGACGAAGCCAGGCAACGCATTCTGAATCCGGACCAAGTAGTCATTGAGGTCGATTTCGTTGCTGCTTATCCGTTGGTAAAGACTGGTGCCTTCCTGGATAAGGGAAACGAGAATTATCAACGCTGGCACGATGACGAGGCCGATGCATAGCAGCACCGTCAGCAGGGCAGCGATGCTGCGTCGACCCCCTAGCATCTGCGCCAGTCGCATGTGTACTGGAAAGAAGATGATCGCAAGGATCACTGCCCAGAAGACCGCCGCGTAATAGGGGATAAGCAGCCAGATGAACGCGATCGTCACCACCGCTAGCATGACATAAAAACTCGTACGTTGGATAGACATGTCTGCCTTGTTCGCTGGCCAGTCTCCACCGCCGTTGTAGCGGGATTATTGTTTGGCGAAAATTTCTCGTCGCAACCATAGCCGCGTCACCGCATAAGGCCAACGCGAATCCCACCCTGAGACCAACGTGGACCACCTGACTACCGCCATAGCCGCACCCGAGCCCGGAGGGAGCGGCACGCGGGCCACCGTCCGCCAGAGCGCTAGAAGTACGCGTCTCCAAGCCGTCACCAGGACCCGGTAAAGGCAGCCCTGGCCCGAGGGCTTATCGCGGAATGCCGCGATCGACTCCTGAGGCGTAAGCACATTTTTGAAACGCCTTCGACAGTCTCGGGAGCAAGCTGCGCCTTTTCGCCCATATGATGGACTGCCGCGCGCAGCCCCCTACGGATTGATGCTTTGACCCGCGCATATCCATTCGAAGATCCTGACGCATTCGTAAGGTCAACGACGAATACCCGCCAGCTGAAGAGCATGCTACTCCTCGGGCCGAGCCAGCACGAAATCGTGCTCTATCTGCCAGAACTTGCCTGAGAAACCGAGTTCGCTAGCGAGTACCGGATCCTCAACGTGCTGGAATTGGGCAAGCAAGCTCTCCTTCACACCGAAGACGGCGTCAGATTGGATGTACGGGTCGTCCGGATCGAAGATGTGTGTCGTGAGCGTCTCGAAGCCGAGGGCCTTGATGATGTAGTGCAGGTGGGCGGGCCGGTAGGGATGGCGACCGAGCGCGCCGAGCAGCTTGCCAACGGGTCCATCATCCGGGATCGGGTAATATTTTGGCTTCACCGCTCGAAACCAATAGCGGCCGTCGGCGCCGGTCCGGAACACGCCGCGAAGGTTGAAGTCTGGTTGGATCCCCTGCTGCTGCACGTCGTAGAAGCCCTCGTCATTGGCCTGCCAGACATCGATAACCGCATCGCCGATGGGTTGTCCCGCCGTATCAAGGATCCGCCCGCCGATCACCATGTCCTCGCCCTTGGCATCGAGGCAGATATTGGCGCCCATCGCCAGTTCCGGCGCACCCTCGACATGGAAAGGTCCGAGCACCGTGCTTTCGGATGCGCCCGACGGCTTGCGGTTGTTGATCGCATCGACCAGCATCGAGACGCCGAGAACATCCGACAGCAGGATGAACTCCTGCCGCCACTCGTTGCACATCTGGCCGGTGCGCGTCAGAAACAGGATCGCCTGCATCCATTCGTCCTGGTTCGGCTCGATCTCCTTCACTGCCTCGTGCAGCTTGCGGGTGACCACCCCCATGATCTGCTTCAGCCGCTGGTCCTTGGCGTTCTTGTTCCGGCCGGTGACGACCTCGACGGAGTTTTCTTCGGTGAAGAAGCCTTTCTCATGCGCGTCCATCACGATCTCACTTTCCAAGAATTGCTGTCAGCACGCGGCGCAGTTCAGTCGCGGGATCGTCGGCCATCGCCTCGCGCCGCCAGGCGACGTGGTGGTCCGGGCGGACCAGCAGGATGCCGCTGTCGCGAATTTCGCGGATATTGGCCCAGTCGCCGGTAAAATCCTGCCACGGCTGGCGGGGGCCGATGACATGAGCAACGATCTCAGTGCCGAATTCCTTGCCGAGACTGCGGGCCGCCTCGACCCAGCCCTGCCCGCCGATCCCTGTCAGCACGGCAAATTTGCCGTGACCGGTGAGGTCAAGCGTCGAAACCTTCTCGCCAGTGGCGGAGAAGACCCAGGCATGCGGCAGCCGCGCACCGGGCCAGCTCGTCTGCTGGCAATGCAGTTCCGGATCCTTGGTAAAAGCCGGCTCCACCTGCCCATCTGAAATCGCAGCACCCGAGCGGTAGCGGTGGTTCATCTCGACGCCGTGGCAATCGAATTCGTAGACCTTGTCGGCGATCGCCTTGCGGATCGCGGCGCGCTGCTCTTCGGCAGCCGTCGTGTTGTTGCAGCGCGCGTCCATGTTCTGCTGCATCTTCACCGGGTCGATGGAATCGAGCAGTCCGAGCGCCTTGAAGATCGGCCCGAACTCCTCAATCGACTTGTTGGCGCGGGTGACGATCTGCTTGGCAACAGGCGCGCGCTCGGCTTGATAACTGTCGAGAAGTACCGGGCCTGCGGCTCCCTTCAGGACGAAGGCAAGCTTCCAGGCGAGATTGAAAGCGTCCTGGATCGAGGTGTTGGAGCCGAGACCGTTCGAGGGCGGATGGCGGTGAGTGGCGTCGCCCATGCAGAAGACGCGGCCATTTGACATCGTCGTGGCGTACATATTGTTGACGGTCCAGGTCGAGACCGACTTGATGGTCATTTCGAGATCGGGATCGCCGACGAGGTCGCGTACCACTTTCTTCGCATGCGCTTCATCCACCTCAGGCGGCGGCTGGTTGATGTCGTAACCCCAGACGATCAGCCATTCGTTCCATGGTCTCACCATCCGCACCAGCCCCATGCCGATGCCGCCGACATCCGCACCCGGCTGCAGCACCCAGTAAAGCACCGATGGACGGTGGGCGACCAGGCGCGACAGATCGGCTTTGAACAGAATGTTCATCGAGCCGGCAACGCCCATCTTGCCTTCGAAGGTGAGGCCGGCATGTTCCGCAACCTTGGAATTGCCGCCGTCGGCGCCGACCAGATATTTCGAGCGGACGGTAAGTTCCTTGCCGGTCAATCGGTCGAGACAGATGGTCGTGACCCCGTCTTCATCCTGTACATGGCTCAGATATTCCGTCGACATGCGCGACTGGCTGCCGCGCGAACAGGCCGTCTTGAAGAGCAGCGGCTCCATGAAGGTCTGCGGCAGGTCGTTCATATGGGTCGGCGACGACAGTTGATGCTCGGCGCGTGACAGCGGATGTTTGCCCCAGCTCTTCAACCGGCCGATCTCTTCGCCGGTGAGCGAGGTGCAGAAGACGTTCTCACCCATCAGGTCCTGCTCGGCCGCGAACATATAGGCCTCATCCTCCACGTCGCGGCCGAGATCGCGCAGCACTTCCATTGTGCGTTGGTTGGTGATGTGGGCGCGCGGCGTGCTGGCGAGCCAGCGGTAACGGTTGATCACCAGGTTCTCGACCCCGTAGGACGAAAGCAGCGCCGCGGTGGCGGAGCCGGCCGGGCCGGTGCCGATGATGAGTACGTCGGTGGTAATGTCAGCCATGAGGCCCTCCCTTATGCGTGAGACTGAGCGGCCCGCCCTTCAAGACGCGGCGGACCGGGAAAAGCTGGATGCCGGTGCGGTCGGAGAACAGCCCCCAGAGGCCGCGCGGCGCGAAAAGCATGATGGCGATGCCAAGAAGACCCAGCATCAGCAGGTACCAGGAGCCGTAATCGGCGAGGAGGTTCTGCAGCAGAAAGAAGATGATGACGCCGAGGATCGGTCCCTCGATCGTGCCGATGCCGCCGATCACCACGATAAAGATGACATAGGCCGTCCAGTCAGTGACCGAGAAGGCGGCATCCGGCGAGATCCGCGCTTTCTGCACATAGATCAGCGCCCCGGCGATGCCGGTGATGAAGGCGGTGGCGAGATAGACCAGCGTCTTCATCAGCCGCGCATCGACGCCGACGGCGCCGGCCGCTTGCTCGTTGTCACGGACGGCAGCAAGCCCAAGGCCCTGCTTGCTGCGCAGCAGCCCATAGATGAAGCCGATGGTCGCGACGACGAGGATCAGCGCCAGCCAGTAGGTCAGCGCGTCACCTGCCTCGGAGGCCTTCATGCCGAAGAGATCGCGCATTGCGCCGACGCCCATCATGTCGCGGGTCGCATCCCGGGGCAGCGAGGTGCCGGTGCCGCCGCCGAGCGCCTTCCACTGGGCGAGCAGCAGCCGCACAACCTCGGCCACGACCCAGGTGCCGATGGCGAAATAGGGGCCGTAGAGCCGGAAGGTGAAGAAGGCTGTCGGAATAGCGAGAGCGACAGAAAGCAGCCCGGCAATCAGGATGGCAACGACCGGGTCGATGCCGAACAGGATGACGCAGCCGAACATGGTATAGGCGCCAAAGCCGACGAAGACCTGCTGGCCGACCGAGATCAGCCCGGCATAACCGGCAAGCAGGTTCCAGTTCTGCGCCAGCACCAGCATGGTGAGGATGAAGAACAGGTCCTGGATGACGCCGCGCGAGACAATGAAGGGTGCGGCGAAGGCAAGCAGCAAGAGAGCAATCACTGCTGCGGCGGATAATGTCGATGCCCGGGTGCGTGTCTCGACGATGAAGGATGGAATGGCCATGGTCATCGATGCACCTCAATCGACCGCGCGCGGGAAAAGACCGCGCGGCTTGAACAGGAGAACGGCAAGGAATGCCAGATGGCCGGCAAGGATCTGCCATTCCGGATTGATTGCTGCACCCACCGTCTGGGCAACGCCTAAGATGATGCCGCCGGCAAGCGTGCCCCAGAGCGAGCCGAGCCCGCCGATGATCACCGCCTCGAAGGCGTAGATCAGCCGCGATGGCCCTGACGTCGGATCGAAATTGGCGCGCGTCCCGAGATAGAGGGCGGCGATCGTCACCACGACCATGGCAAGCCCCGTCGCCAGCGCGAAGATGCGGTGTGGCCGGATGCCCATCAACCCCGCGGTCACCGGATCGTCCGAGGTCGCCCGGAAGGCGCGGCCGACGGATGTACGATAGATCAGCTGGTTGAGACAGACGATGACGGCGACGGCCGAAAAGAAGGTCATCAGCGGCATGATGCCGGCAGTGGCCGGGCCGAGATTGACGGAGGCGCTCTCGAGACTGCCGGCAAAGACGCGGCGGCTATCGGCGGAGAAGCCTTCGAGCAGGCCATTCTGGATGACGATCGACAGGCCGAAGGTGACGAGCAGCGGCGGCAGAATGTCCTTGCCGAGCGTGCGGTTGAGCAGGAAATATTGCAGGCCCCAACCGATGGCGAACATCAAGGGCATCGCGATCACCGCGGCAACGAACGGGTCGAGCCCGAGTGTCGTCACCAGCACCAGGATCAGGAAGGCGGCAAGCACGATCAGGTCGCCATGGGCGAGGTTGACCAGCCGCATGATGCCGAAGACGAGGCTGAGCCCCGCCGCAAACAGCGCATAGAGCCCGCCGAGCAGCACGCCCTGGAGAATGGTATCAAGCCAGTTCATGGTGATCCGTCCCGAAATAGGCCTTGTGGATGTCGTCGCGGCTAACATCGGCGGCGCGGCCGGAGAGCGTCACCCGCCCTTCCATCATGCAGTAGACGCGGTCGGCCACCTTCAGCGCCTGGGCGATGTCCTGCTCGACGATGACGATCGAAGCGCCGGTCTCGCGGATTCGCGGAAAAGCGGCGTAGATATCGCGAACCACGACAGGCGCGAGTCCAAGGCTGATCTCGTCGAAGAGCAGCACCGCTGGATTGGACATCAGCCCGCGGCCGATCGCCACCATCTGCTGCTGCCCACCGGAAAGTGCTGTGGCCGCATTGTTGCGCCGCTCCTTGAGGATCGGGAACAGCGAAAAAACGCTTTCGAGCGTCCACGGCCCGTCGACCTTGCGGCCATAGTTGCCGATCAGTAGGTTCTCCTCGACGCTCAGCGACGGAAAGAGTTTTCGCCCCTCCGGCACCATAGAGATGCCGCGCGCCAGGATGTCGGGCGCCGGCAGCGCGCCGATCGGTTCGTCGCGATAAAGGATCGATGCCGGCGCATTGGTGAGCACGCCTGAAATCGAGCGCATCAGCGTCGTCTTGCCGGCACCGTTGGCGCCGATGATGGCGATGGTCTCGCCGGCGCCGACCGCAATATCGACACCGAACAGCGCCTGGAAATCACCGTAGGAGGCAGTCAAGCCTCTGGTTTCAAGCAGCGCCATCAGATCTCGATCCCCAGATAGATTTCACGCACATCGCGCGAGGCCATAATGTCCTCCGGCTTGCCGATCCCGATGACCGTGCCGAAATGCAGCACCAGCAGCCGCTCGACGACGGAATTCAGCGCATGCAGCACATGCTCGATCCAGATGACGGCAACGCCGCGCGCGTGAATGGCGCGGATGGTGGCAACCAGCGATCGGCATTCGCCCTCGGTCAATCCGCCGGCGATTTCATCGAGCAGCAGCAGCTTCGGTTCCGTCGCCAGCGCTCGCGCCAGTTCCAGCCGCTTGCGCTGCAGCAGCGACAGGCTTCCGGCCAGCACATTCGCCTTGTCGATCAGCCCTGTATCCACCAGGATTTCGGCGCAGCGGTCCGACACCTCGGCCTCGCGGCGCCGCGAGCCGAAAGCGCCGGCGACGAGGAGATTTTCGAAGACCGTCAGCTTCTCGAACGGCTGCGGGATCTGGAAGGTGCGGCCCATGCCCGACAGGCAGCGCGCCATCGGCGGTGTGCGCGTCACATCGCTACCGAGAAAGCGGATGCTGCCGCTATCGGCGGCGATATTGCCGGTGATCAGATTGAAGAGGGTCGACTTGCCGGCCCCATTCGGCCCGATAATGCCCAGCGCCTCGCCTTCGCCAACGGCAAAGGAAATCTGCTCGGCGACGGTCAGGGCGCCGAATTTCTTCGAAACACCATCGAGTTCGAGAATTGCCAAACCCATTCCTCCCAGAACAGGCGGGGCCTCAGGCCCCGCGCCAAAAATCAGGCGCCAAAAATCAGGCGATCGCTTCCATCTTGCCGCCGGCCGGAATGCTCGGCGCCGTCTTATTGTCGGTGATGACGAGATCGTAGCCGCCGCCGTCCTTCAACCGCCACTGGCCGCCGACGAGCGGCGTCTTGGCAATGTTCTTGGCGGCAAATGGCGGCAGGCCTTTGCCGTCCCAGGCGATCGGACCGACCAGCGTATCGAGCTTGGTGGCGGCAATCGCCTCTGCGACGGCATCACCATCCTTGGGGTCCCCGGCCCGCTTCATCGCATCCACCGCCAGCTCGAACAGCGCATGGGCAAAACCGATCGGCTGTGTCCAGGGCCTGTTGGTCGCCTTGGTGAAGGCCGCTGCCACCTCAGCCGCACTTTCCCCAGTCAAGGACGACTTGAACGGATGGCTTGGCGTCCACCAGACTTCCGACGACAGATTATGCCCGGCATTGCCGAGCGCCTCCACGGTCTGCGGGAAGAGCAGCGCCTTGCCGATCGAGGCGATCTTCGGGGCGAAACCCTGCTGCTTGGCCTGGTTCCAGAAGGTGGTGAAGTCAGGCGGGATCACCACGCCGGTGATGATTTCGCACTGGCCGGATTTGAAGGCGTTGATCTGCGCTGAGAAATCATCCGTCATGTTCTGGTAGCGGCCGGGGTCAATCAGGCCGTAGCCCATTCTCTCCAACACCGGCGGGAAGCCGACGACCTTGTCGCCCCAGGCATTGCCGTCGCCGTCATTGGGGAACAGGCCGCCAACCTTTTTATTGGTCTCGATCTGCGCCCACATATTGGTGAAGACGGAGATGACGTCCTCCAGACCCCAGAAGAAATGATAGGCATAGTTGAACGGTTTCCAGGACGTGGGGTCACCGGGATTGCCCTGCTGGCCGATGAACCAGGGCTGCCAGGGCGCGACCGTCGAAATGCAGGGCATTTCCTCGGCCTCGCAGGTGGTCGCCACCGGATTGGTGGTCTCCGGCGTCGAGGCGACGAGGATCAGGTTCACCTCGTCGGTGACGATCAGTTCCTTGGCGACTTCGGCTGCCCGGTTCGGATTGGACTGGCTGTCCTTGACGACGATCTCATAGTTGAGACCCATCGACTTGGTGGTTGCCAGGAAGCTGTCGATGACAAATTTGTCGGCCTCGCCGAAGGCGGCAAGCGGCCCGGTCTGCGGGCTGACATAGCCGAGCTTGATCGCAGCATCCTGTGCGATTGCGGGGGCGGTAAGCCCGGATGTAGCCGCCAGTGCCCCGGTGGCGGCCGTGGTCTTCAGAAAATCTCGCCTCGTAAACATGTTTCCTCCTCCCATTTTTCTCTCCTCCCAGAGAGCGTGGTGTCTGTCGTCAGCTCATGCCGGCCGCTTGCCCTCCCAAGCATCCTGCAGCAGGGCGCGCATGGATTCGCGGTCGATCGGTCTTGGATTCCAATAGGGATTTTCGGTGGCAATATCAGCGGCGCGGTCGAGATCGGCTTCGCTCAGACCCAGATCCTTCAGCGCCAGCGGCGAGCCGATTTGCCTGGCGAAATCCCAAAGCCCGCCGCCGACCGAACCGCCGAAGATATCAGCGACCGGCGCCAGAAGCTCAGGCACGGCGGCGGCATTGTAGGCGGCGGTGTGCGGCAGCATGATCGCATGCGTATCGGCATGCGGCGTATCGAAGGTGCCACCCAACGTGTGGCAGATCTTGTGGTGCAGCGCCATGCCGACCGTGCCGAGCACCGTGCCGCAGAGCCAGGCGCCGTAGAGCGCATCGGCGCGGGCCTCGGGAGCCCAAGGTCTGGCGATGATGTCAGCCAGGCTGGTCTTGAAGGCCCGCAGCCCCTCGGCCGCCATCAGCGTCGAAATCGGGTTGCGATCCCGAGCATAGAGCGCCTCGACCGCGTGGGCCATGGCATTCAGCCCAGAGGTGACGCTCATGCCGACCGGCAGGCCAAACGTCAGTGCCGGGTCGTAGATCACCACCTCAGGCAGGATGCTCGCATGGCGCACGGTTGTCTTTCGCCCACCCTCCGTCTGGCCGAGGATCGGCGTCACCTCAGATCCGGCATAGGTCGTGGGAATGACGATCTGCGGCAGATCGGTGCGATAGGCGATGGCCTTGCCAAGCCCGGTGGTCGAGCCGCCGCCGAGCGAGACGATGCAATCGGCCTTCGTCTCGCGAACCACCTCCATCGCCTTTTCGGTGACATCAACAGGCGTGTGCATGACAGCGCCGGTAAAGACGCCGACGGCGCGCGAGCCCAGCCGCTCCGCCAGGGCCTCCGCATCCGACTTCTGATTCGGCGTCGAGAGGACGAGCGCCCCGGTGCATCCGAGCTTTTCCACCCATTCACAGGCGGCAGCGCTCTTGCCTTGGCCGAAGACGATATGGGCGGGGCTGCCGCTATAGATGAAGTCGCGGCTCATGTGTCGGCTCCCTGTCTGGCGCGGACCATGACGAAGGCGAGGTCGAGCCGCCACGTCGTTGCGCCCTTGCCTTGCCGCTCGCCCTGGCGCTCAAAGCTTCGCACCAGATCCGGCTTGACGCTGAAGATCGCGTCTTCGGCCAGATGCGGATCGCTGCTGTCATAGATATGCGTGGTGATCGTCTCGAAGCCCGGCGCTTTGATGATGAAATGAAGATGCGCGGGGCGGCGCAGCGGATAGCCCGCCTGTCGCAGGAGCTTTCCCACCGGACCATCGTCCGGCACGCCATAGCCGCAGGGCTTGATGGTGCGATAATGGAAATGTCCATCCGTATCCGTGCGGAAGCTGCCGCGCAGATTGAACTCCGGCTGCAGGTCCGGCTGCTGGTTTTCGTAAAAGCCTTGAGCATTGGCCTGCCAGGTGATGATCTCGGCATTTGCGATGGGATCGCCATCGAGATCCTGCACGCGGCCAGACACATCGACCGTCTCGCCGACGCCATCGAGCGAGATATTGCTGCCGAGCGCCAGTTGCGGAACGTCCGCGCGGAAGAAGGGTCCGCGCACGGTGTTGGGGGTGGCCGCCTTCGGACGGCGCGAATTGATCTCCTCGACCAGTGCTGAAACACCGAGCAGATCCGACAGCAGCACCCACTCCTGGCGCCGCTCGTCGCTGGCATGGCCGACATCGGTCAGAAATTCGATCGCCTTGCGCCAGTCCGCCTGGGTCGGCCGCAATTCCCGGATGAGGGCATGAAGATGCGTCACCGCAGCCGCCAGAATCTGCGGCAGACTGTCGTCCTTCGAATGCGGAAGTCGTTGCGCGAACATGTCATGCGAGGTGGCCTCGCTGAAATGCAGCGCCGTCGGTCCCGGCGTCATGCGTCTCCTCCAGGGCATTGGCTGGTAGAGATAAATTAGCGCGAGATCAGGTTGCCCATGATGATTTTATTCCAGTTTAATATATCATATCGTTATGAAAATAGATGAACGACATCTTGTCCAACTGGCTGCGGTCGTCAAAACCGGCGGCGTCACCGAGGGCGCGGCCCTGCTCGGCCTTTCCCAGCCGGCGGTGTCGCGCACGCTTTCCATGCTGGAAGCGCGGATCGGCGAACCGCTTTTCATCAAGGGCCGCCGTCCGCTGCAGCCGACGCCGCTCGGCCGAGCCTTAGCCGACCACGGTCAGACCATGCTCTCGGCATCGCGCAAGGCGTCCGATGTCGTCGAGAGTTTTCGGGTCGGCAAGAGCGGCGTCGTGCGCGTCGGCGGCACGCCCTTCTTCATGGATGCGCTAATCGCCGGCATGATCGCCGAGTTCCAGAACCAGCATTCCGACGTGCGTATCGATCAGACCTACGGCTATTTCCCGGACCTGCGCGCAGCACTTCACGCCGACCAGATCGATCTGGCCATCTGTCCGATCGATATTCTCGACGAAGGGTCCGGCCTGGAATTCCAGCACATCCTGCCTGGCCGCAACGTCGTTGCCTGTCGGGTCACCCATCCGCTGCTCATGAAGCGACGTCCACAGCCTGCGCATCTGCTCGATTTTCCCTGGGTCGCGCCGCCGCCGGGTAGCCCGCTTCTCGCCGACTTGCGCAGCATGCTCCTGTCTTTCGGCGCAACCGAAGTCAAGATCCGCTATTCGGGCGGCTCCCTCATGAGCGTCATCCACTATATGAGGGCGGCTGATGCGCTGACCATTATGCCGCACAGCGTCGTCTTCGCATTGCGCAACGACAAATCCATCACCGCCCTGCCCGTCCCCATCCCCCATCCGGAACGCGCGCTCGGTTTGCTGAAGCGCTCGGACGCACCCCGCACGCCCGCCGTCGATCACTTCGCCCGTCACATCCGCACGGGCTTCGATAACCTCAAGCACCTGATAAAGCGGCATGAGCAGTCAGTGGTCTGGGGCTCATGAACAATATGCAAGCATGCTACAGGCGCGGCCGCAGGCAGGGCACTTCGGCAGGCTGTCGGCCCGGTCTCTCAAGAAAGACCACCAAAAGGTCAAATTCGGCCCCGGTCAACTCGATTTCCGGGCCAAGGAACTTGCAAACCCGCCGGGTACTTGTGTCAGCGACAAACTCTGCGAAGTTGAAGACCTTGTCGGTGTCAGCGTCCTCAGCGTTAGCGGCTCGTCGCAGGACTGCCCTGATCCTCGCTACAAGTTCTCGCGGATTGAACGGCTTGCCGGGTAATCGTCTGCTCCGAATTCCAGAGCACAGATCCTATCTCTGCTAGTGCGGTCCCGGACGTCTGGTGCGAGAGAGATCAAATTGGAAGGGGTTGGCTTGCAAGGATGGTGAGCGTCCCGCTTGTCCAGCAATATCAGTCGCCAGCTCGCCGCGCCAGATTTTCGCTGGTATCAGCGACATTGGCCCGTTGCATCGGCCTTCCAAATTGAGGTTACAGGGATAGCGAGCAATGCGCTTCGGCTGGTCGGTGGCGCCGACCAAAAGAGCAATGGCAAGCACTGTTGCCAAAATCGGGACGTAGGGCCGGTACATTTTATCGGTCACTTTGGTTTGGCCTGACGTTGGGTCAGAAACGGATACCGCTTGCAATCTGGCCAAGAGAATAGCCGCGCGAATGCTAAGTGACGCAAAGCTCGAGTAAAGTTCGGTAAATTTGGATCTCTTACGTGTGAACCGCACCGGGTTTGCCGGAGGCCGTTTGGTTTAAGTTATGCAGCCATGGCTGGTTCGTCCAGCATGGCGTAGTACTGCTCCTCGGCTTCGG